>DATKME010000001.1:0-162164 GCA_035542035.1 Vicinamibacteria bacterium
GCGAAGCGCCTGAAGAAGCTGTCGGCCTTCCACTCCGGCCGGCGCGGGTCGTCGGCCACCGCCACCATCAGGTCGCGCACGATCGCCTCGTAGCCGGTCGCCGCCTGGAGGTCGACCGGCTGGGCCAGGTCGTCCGACGGCGCGTGGTAGCGGTGGGTCAGCCAGTCCGTGAACGTCTTCCTCTCCGCGTCCGAGTCGGGCGCCACCCCCATCATCAGCGCCGGCACGCCGCGGCGGATGAAGTTGTACTGGTCGCTGCGGATGAAGACGTTGCGCTGCGGCTCGGGGTCGGCCTGGACGCGCACGCCGCGCGTGGCAGCCGTCTGGCGGGCGAGGTCCCCCAGGTCCGACTCGTCGATGCCCCAGACGGTCAGCAGCTTCAGCGGGAACAGGGGCAGGAACATGTCCACGTTGACGTCCGCCACCATCGAGGCGATCGGCACGGTCGGGTAGTGGGCGAAGTACCTCGAGCCCAGCAGGCCCTTCTCCTCCCCGGTGGCGAACAGGAAGAGCAGCGAGCGGCGCAGCGGCCGCGGTGAGCGCCGCAGCGAGGCCGCGACGTCGAGCAGCACGGCGCAGCCCGAGGCGTTGTCCATCGCTCCGTTGTAGATGCGGTCTCCGGCGATCGGCTCGCCGATGCCGATGTGGTCGGCGTGGGCGGAGAGGACCACGTACTCCTGCTTCAGCGCGGGATCGGATCCGGGCAGCGCGGCGACCACGTTGGCCGACTCGACCGGCTGCGTGCGGAGGTGCGTCTTCGCGCGGATGGAGACCGCCAGCGGGAAGCGCGGCAGCGGCTTGCGCTCACGCCCGAGCGCCGCGATCTCCGCGAACGTGTGTCCCGACCCGGCGAACAGCCTCTCGGCCGCGGCCGGGTTCCAGACCATCGCCAGACGTTCGCCCGCGGTCTCGTCGAACACGGGATCGGCCAGCTCCATGCTGGGGTGCAGGCGGTTGAGGGCGATCCGCGACCAGGGGACGTCCATGGCCGCGGGGTTGGGGATGCCCACGACGCCGACGGCACCGGCCGCGTGGAGGGCCTTCCACCGCTCTCCCGTCGTCTGGTAGTGCGCCGCCAGGGGCCCGGGAATCGTGTCGGGCGCGCCGCTGAAGACGACGGCCACCTTGCCCGAGAGGTCGAGTCCGGCGAGGTCGTCGTGCTGCTTCTCCGGGACCCGCAGGCCGTAGCCGAGGAAGACCAGCGGCGCCTCGACCTCCGGCGCCAGGTCGACGCGGGTGCTGAAGATCGCCTCCTCGCCGAGCCGCACCGGTTCGGTATGGCCGTCGCGGACGAGCGCGGCGCTCGAGTCGCTCTCCACCAGCTGCCGCGACTCGAGGCGCACGGTCTGGTAGTAGCCACCCTTCTCCCCGGCGGGCTGCAGCCCGGCCTGCATCAGCTGGTCGACGATGTACGCCTCGGCCCGGGCCAGGCCGGGGCTGCCCGTCTCGCGGCCCTCCATGGCGTCGCTGGCCAGGGCCTCGACGTGGGTCCACCAGGTCTTGCCGTCGAACGGGTTCGGGACCTGCGCGAGCGCGGCGACGGCCGCCGCGGTCAGCGCGAGAAAGGGCAGCGCCTTCTTCGACACGGGGAGCCTCCTGCCGGGTAAGGGGCGGGTTCGATGCTCCATTGTGTTCCATCCGGCCGCCGGTCAAAATCCGCGCGCGGGATCCCTCCCGTGAAGCGGAGGCACCATGAGCCACTCGCTGCGCCGGGGCGCGCGCTTCCTGCTCGCTCTCCTGGCTTCGCTCGCACCGGCCATCGCGCAGCCGGCCGAGCCCACCCCGGCCCCTGCCGCGGCGCTCTCCGCCGAGCGCTTCAGGACGCCCCCGCGGGAAGCGGGCGTCCACGTGTGGTGGCACTGGCTGGACGGCGCCATCACCCGCGAGGGCATCAGCAAGGACCTCGAGGTGATGAAGGCGCAGGGCGTCACCGAGGCGACCATCCTCAACGTCGGCCTGTTCGAGGGCCGCGACTTCGGGGTGCCGCGAGTGCTTTTCGCCTCGCCGGAGTGGTTCGCCATGTACCGCTGGGCCCTGGCCGAGGCCGCCCGCCTGGGCCTCACCATCGGCGTCCACAACTGCGACGGCTGGAGCAGCTCGGGCGGGCCCTGGATCACGCCGGAGCTGTCGATGAAGCAGCTCGCCTGGACGAAGGCGCTCGTCTCCGGCGGCCAGCCGGTCGACGTGGTGCTTCCGCAGCCCGTCGGGGTGGGCGGCTTCTACCGCGACGTCGCCGTGGTGGCGTTCCCCACCACCCAGCAGCCGAGCGCGTTCGCCCGCGCCGCCGCCACGGTGAAGCTGAAGGTCAACGACGCGGAGGTCGCGGTCGGGACGCTGGTCGACGGCAGCCCCGTCACCTCGATCGCGGTGAGGAAGGGCGACCGCCTCGAGCTGGCGGCGGCCTCGCCGCTCGAGCTCGACCGCATCGCGATCCACCTCCGGCGGCCCTTCCAGTGGAACGACCCCGCCGCCTTCACCACCCGCCTCGCCGTCGAGACCTCGAGCGACGGTCGCGACTACAAGCCGCTGGCGGAGCTGACCACCCACGGGCTCAACCGGACCGAGATCCTGGAGGTCCCGCACGCGGCGACGGCGTTCGTGCGCCTCACGGTGCGCGACCTGAGCGACGGGGACAGCTACTTCCCGCTGGAGCTGGGCGAGCTGGAGCTGCTGCGCACGGGCGAGTCGCCCGCCTGGGCCCCTTCCATCCCGTTCGTGCTGGAGAAGACGGGCGGGGTCAAGGCGGCGAGCGAGGAGGACGTCTACCGGGCGGCGCCCGACGACACCAGGGCCGTGCCGCCGCGCGACGTGGTCCTCCTCACCGAGCGCATGGCGGCGGACGGCCGGCTGCGCTGGGACGCCCCCGCCGGCCGCTGGGCGATCCTGCGCTTCGGCTACACGAGCACGGGCGCCATGAACGCGCCGGCGACGCGCGAGGGCCGCGGGCTGGAGTGCGACAAGATGGACCCGGCCGCGGTCGAGCACCACTTCCACGCCTTCCCCGAGAGGCTGATCACGGAGGCCGGGGAGCACGCGGGCAGGACGCTCCGCTTCGTCTTCGTCGACAGCTGGGAGGCGGGCTTCCAGAACTGGACCGGCCGCTTCGCCGACGAGTTCCAGAAGCGGCGGGGCTACAGCCTGCTGCCCTGGCTGCCGGCGCTGACCGGCGAGGTGGTCGCCTCCTCGCGCGAGTCGGAGGCGGTGCTCTACGACTTCCGCCGCACGATCGCCGACCTCGTCCGCGAGAGCTACTACGAGCGCCTGGCGGCGCTCCTGCACCAGCGGGGGATCGAGTTCCACGCCGAGGTCATCTACGGGGGTGGCGGCTATCCCCCGCTCGACATCCTGCGCTCCACGCAGCAGGTCGACCTGCCCATGTACGAGTACTGGACCAGCGCGGACAAGGACTCGCTGCTGCGCTACGAGCCGGCGGAGGCGCCGGAGCTGAACCTGCCGGCCTGCGCCGTGGCCGGCTACGGCAAGCCGCTGCTCGGCTCCGAGGCCTACACCGGCTTCGCCCACTACAGCGAGTCGCCGGCCGACCTCAAGCCCTTCGGCGACCGCGCCTTCTGCGCCGGCATCAACCGCATGATCCTGCACAGCTCGGTGCACCAGCCCACGGACGAGCGGCCCGGGATGACGCTGGGCCAGTTCGCCTCGCACTTCAACCGCAACAACCTGTACTGGAACCACGCTGGCTCCTGGCTCGAGTACCAGGCGCGGATCCAGTCGGTGCTGGGCCAGGGCACGCCGGCCTTCGACGTCCTCTACTACCTGGGCGACCAGCTCCCGCAGTACTTCGTGCACAACGCCTCGACGGCGCTGCCGCCCGGCTACTCGCTCGACGCGGTGAACGCGGACATCCTGGCCTCGCGCGTCAGCGTGGCGGACGGCCGCCTGCGGCTGAACGGCCAGGGCGCCGCCGCGCTGCTGAGCCTGCCGCCGCAGCCCTGGCTGTCCCTGGAGACGCTGAAGCGACTGGAGGCCCTGGTGCGCGAGGGCGCGCAGGTCTACGGACCCAGGCCGCTGCACACGCTCTCGCTCGCGGACGGCCGGCAGGCGGCCGCGTTCCGCGCGCTGGCCGAGCGGGTGTGGGGCGAGGTCGACGGCCGCACCGTTTTCCACCACGCCTACGGGAAGGGCGGGGTCAGCTGGGGCAAGCCGATCGGCGAGGTGCTGGCTGGGCTCGAGGCAGGGCCGCAGTTCGCGGCCAGCCCGGCCGGCGAGAAGGACTTCCTGTTCACCCACCGGCGCGTCGGCGACAGCGACGTCTTCTTCGTCGCCAACCAGTGGGACCGCGCGCTCGCCCGCGAGTGCTCCTTCCGCGTGGGCGAGAAGACGCCCGAGATCTGGGACCCGGAGACGGGTGCCGTCACCCGCCCCGCGCTTTTCCGCGTCGAGGGCGGCCGGGTGCGGCTGCCGTTCCGCTTCGCCCCGCACCAGGCGCTGCTGTTCGTGTTCCGTCCCGGCCGTCCGGCCGTCTTCGTCACCCGGGTCGCCCGCGGCGAGACGCCGCTCTTCCCGTCGGGGGGCGGCAGCGAGGCCTACGTGCCGCAGCTGCGGTTCGAGGCGGACGGCGTGTCCGTCGTGTCCGCCACCGCCGGCCCCCTCGGCTTCGAGACCAGCGACGGCCGCACCCTGTCCGGTCGGTTCAGCGCGCCCGAGACGCTGCCGATCGCCGGCCTGCGCGCGACGCTGGAGCTGCGGGGACCAGCCGTGACGGCGAAGGGGCCGATGGCCATCGCCGACCTGCGGCCGCTGACGGAGTACGGCGACCCGCAGGTCCGGTACTTCTCGGGCGAGGCGACCTACCGCCTGAGCTTCAGCGTGCCGGACGCGGAGGCGGCGAGCGGCGACGAGCTGAGGCTCGACCTCGGCGACTTCGCGTCGGTGGCCGAGGTGAGCCTCAACGGCCAGCCGCTGGGGCAGCTCTGGAGGCCGGGCACGCCGCTGGACGTCACGGGCCGGCTCCGCCGCGACAACGAGCTGGTGGTGACGGTGGCGAACGTCTACCGCAACCGCCTGATCGGCGACCTCGCCCAGTACGGGGAGATCCGGAACCTGAAGACCTCATCGCCGATCAAGGACTTCCTGGCGGCGGACAAGCCGCTGAAGCGCTCCGGCCTCTTCGGCCCCATCCGGATCATCCGCGCCCGCCGCCAGCTTCTACCGGGGGTCTGAGGCTCGCGGCCTCAGTACGCCCAGTACGGCCCCGTGCCGGCGCTCGTGCTCTGGCTCTCGATCGCAACGAAGGTGTTGCGGCCGAAGAAGAACGGCAGCCCCCAGTCGAAGTCGCCCGAGTCCGGCCCCGCCAGGTTGCTGAAGGCGTTGTTGTTCGTGCGGAACAGCACCTCGGCGTTCGCCACGCTGAAGCTCACCTGCCCGGAGGCGCCGTTCGCCCCCGTGGTGGTGGCGGTGTCGCTGACCGCCGAGGCGGGGCAGACGTAGCCCGAGTTGGGATCGGCGCAGGCCGGCAGGCCGATCGACGAGGCGTCGAGGAAGTAGAGGCCGTTCGAGCCGGTGTCCAGGTAGCTGCTGTCGTGGGCCGCCCCCTGGAAGGTGGTCGAGAAGTTCCCGTAGGCGTCGGTGGTGTAGACCCTGGCCGAACCGAGCGCGTTGTTGGTCTGGGTGCCGATGCCGAAGATGACCGACCCGGAGGCCGTCGGCGCCCCCGTCGCCGGCACCGAAGGCAGGGTCACCAGGACGCCGTTGTTGTCCTGCGGGAACATCCACACCGGGTTCTGGAGCTGGCTCTGCAGGGACACGGAGGTCGCCGTGCAGCCGCCGGAACAGCTGAAGTAGATCGGCGGCACGCCGCCGGCGGCGCTGCTGCAGGCCGCGCCGCAGTCCTGACGGAATACGCCGATGCCGAGCAGGCCGTTGGCGGCCAGCGCGTCGGCGGTGTCGGCCGCCGTCCCTCCGTTGCTGCACTCCTGGGGTGCGGCGGCGAAGTTGGAGGCGCCGATCAGCTGGATCGGCACCGAAGACGCCTTCTCGCCGGCCAGCTGGATGTCGGCGGTCACCACCGCTCCCCAGGTGTAGGACTGGTCCGCGTAGGTGGCGCAGTTGCCGAGGGGATGGCCGGCGGCGTCTTTCACCGCAGGCAGGCCCAGCGTCACCAGGGGGCGGAGCAGCCGCAGGCCGATCGAGCCGGTGTCGACCTGGACGTTGTCGATCGTCTGACAGCTCGAGCTGCCGGGGACGCAGATGGTGACGCTGGCATAGAGGCCGTTCACGGTGTTGTTGGCGGGACCGGCTGTCACCTCGACCGGCAACGTGTTGTCCACCGGAGTGGGCGTCGACGAGGGCGACCCGCTGCTACTCGAGCCCCCGCAGCCCACGAGCGGCAGCAGCCCCGCGGCGGCCAGTCCGGCGGCTGCCCAGCGGGCGAAGGAGCAGAGCCGTCCGGGGGTCATCGGACCACCTCCTGCGACACGGCTTCCGGCACCAGGGCCGGGACGCAGACGCGGCCGCGGAAAGCCCGCATGTGGCCGCCCGTCTCGATCACGAGACGGTCGGTCCGCAGGGCGAGCGGCCCCCGACGGCGCACCGGGGACTGGACCGCCCGCTGGTACTCGGGGAAGTACGAGCCCAGCAGGGGCGACAGCTCGGGCACGAACGGCCCCTGCCACGAAACCCCGAACACCACGCCCGACGGCGAGGCGTACTGCCGCACCACGGTGCCGCTCGCGGAGGCGATCTCGTGGACGGAGAAGCCGTCCCGGGCGGACGAGCGCACCTCGCCGTGGAGGCGCTGCTCATCCCCGGACAGCGAGTCGAGCGACTCGCCCAGCACGGCCCACGAGCGGGCCGCACCCAGCAGCACGATCGAGAGGGCGACCAGCAGGGCTCTCATGGAACCTCCCAGCACCGGCAGATCGACGGATCGGGTCTGCCCATTGTGGCCTCAGAGCGCACGGTGCGGCGAGGTGGACTGTAAGCGGGACGCAATACGAGAGTGGAAACTCGTGCGGAGGGGCGTTCGGCGGCGTTCAGACGCCGCCTAGGGGGCTCCCTCGGTCGCCGGCTGCCTGCGGGCGTCGTCCTGCCGGGCCTTCAGCTCCTCGAACCGACGCAGCGCGGCGGCCGCCTTCTCCGGAGCTCCCGCACGGCGATACACACGCGCGAGCGCGTACTGCGCCTCCGCGGAGGCGGGGTCCAGCCGGGCCGCCTCCTCGAGCTCGGCGAGCGCGTCGGCGGTCCTCTCCTTCTTCTCCAGCGTGACGCCCAGGTGGTAGTGGCCGAGGGCGAAGCGCGGAGCGGTGGCCACGGCCTCGCGGAAGCGAGCCTCGGCCGCGTCCAGGCGGTCGAGGCGGCTCAGCATCAGCCCCAGGTTGAGCGAGGGCCAGGGCGACCCCGTCTTCTGCTCGCGGTCGAGGCGGATCGCCTCCTCGAAGCTGCGCGTCGCCTCCTCGAAGCGGCCGAGCGCGTCGTAGCAGAGGCCCAGGTTGTCGTGCGCCCTCATGAAGGCGGGATCCAGCTCGATCGCGTGCAGGAAGCCTCTCGCCGCCGCCGCGAACCTGCCCTCGTCGAAGTCCAGCCGCCCGGTCCAGTACGCGTAGAGCGCGTTGCCGGGCGCGCTCGTCACCAGCCGGGCCAGCTCCGGCCGCGCCCAGTCGCGGTGGCCGAGCGCCACGTAGGCCATCACCAGCCGGAAGCGGCTGCGCTCGTCGAGCGGCGCGATCGCCTCGGCCTTCTTCAGGGCGATGGCAGCGTTCAGCGGGTGGTTCTGCAGCAGGGAGACCCCGGCCAGCAGCCGCAGCACCTCGACCGACTTCGGCTGTGCCTGCGCCTCCTGCAGCAGCAGCCGCTCGGCCTCGTCGTACGCGCCCGTGCGGATCGCCAGCTGGATGCTGGCGCTGCGCTCGCCGACGCCGGCGGCGGAGAGGTCCCCGTCGACGACACCGAGCTGGCGGGAGTCGGGCGGCGGCTCCGGAGCGGCGAAGGCCGCGGGCGGGTTCGTCTCCTGTGCCGCGACGGCCACCGAGCCGGCGACCAGGGAGGTGGCGACCAGCGCGCGGGCGAACGCGTGCGCCCTCACGGTGCACCTCCCTCGGCGGCGCGCAGCAGCGCGGCGAGGGCCCGCGCCCCCGCGCTCTCGGGAACCAGGCGCAGCTCGCGCTCGATCTCCTGCCGCGCCTCGGGGAAGCGCTTCTGCTCGAGGTGGATCTGGGCCATGGCGAGGTGGACCTCCGGCAGGCCGGGGTCTGCCTGTACGGCACGCTCGAAGGCGGCGAGCGCGAGGTCGGGCCGGCCCTGCACGCGGAGGCTGTGGCCCCGGGCCTGATACAGGCGTGCCTTGCCGTCCGGCAGGTCACGCAGCGCGCCGAGCGACCACTCGGAGAGACGCAGGTAGGCGTTGCCCAGCGCGTAGACGGTCTCCGGATCGTCGGGCTTCAGCTCGCGCAGCGCCTGGTACTGGGCGACGGCCGCCGGCCAACGGCCGGCGCGCTCCTCGACCCGTGCGAGCTGCAGGCGCGCCAGGGGCTCCTTCGGCGCGAGCTTCACCGCCCGCTCCAGCGCGGCGCGCGCCTCGTCCACGCGGCCGAGCGCGAGCAGGCTCGCCCCCAGCAGGATCCGGGGGGCGACGTAGCCGGGGTCGAGGCGCACGGCCTGACGGAAGCGGAGGAGCGCCTGCTGGTGGTTCCCGCGCTCCTGCGCCACGATGCCCAGGTTGTTGTAGACGTAGGCCACGGCACCGCCGCTGGCGAGCACGGCCTGGAAGGCCGCCTCCGCCTCGTCGAGCCGGCCGGCCTTCAGCGCGCCCACGCCCTGCTCGAAACGCTCCTGCGACGACGGTGGCAGCTCAGGTTGCGGCGGCGTGCGGGATGGCTGGGCGGCCGCAGCCGAGGCGAGCAACGCGAGCGCCAGGAGGAGGACCGGCCGGGGGCCCATGGCGGAGCGCAGTATAGTACCCGCGTGGTCCCGTCGCTCCTGCTCGCGCTCGCGCTGCAGTCGGGGCCCGCGTCGGCGCCGTCGCTGCCGGCGATCCTGGAGCACGCGCGCCGGCTGCTCGAGCTCCCCGACCGCCCGGCCGCGCGCCGTGAGCTGGAGGAGGCCCTGCGCCTCTTCCCCGGGAGCCCCGCGGTCCACAACTTCCTCGGTGTCCTCGAGGCGGGCGAGGGAAACGCGACCGCGGCGGAGAGGCACTTCCGCGACGCGCTCTCCCGGGCGGCGGACTACACCGACGCCTGGCTCAACCTGGGCCGGCTGTACCAGGAGAACGCGAGCCGGGACCCGCAGGCGGCTGCGAAGGCGCTGGCCGCGTACCAGGCCGTCCTGCGCTACGCGCCCGACCACGCCGAGGCGCGCTTCCAGGAGGCGGCGCTCCTGCAGGCCATGGGTCGCTTCGACCGCTCGCTGCAGGCGCTGGGCCGGCTCCCGGCGACGGACCAGGAACGGCCGGCGGCGCTCGCCGTCCGTCTGGGCGACCTCGCCGGCCAGGGCGACCGCGCGGCGACCGACGCCACCGCGGAGAAGCTGCTCGCCGCGGGTGGTTTCGACGAGCTCGACGTGCGGCCGGTCCTGCCGGCGCTCCTGTCCCACGGGCGCGAGGACCTGGCGGTGCGCCTCGTCGAGGACCTGCGCCGGCGCGGCCACGCCTCGGCCGACGACCTGCAGCAGCTCGCGCTGCTGATGGAGAAGCAGGGGAAGCTGGTGGAGGCGAGGGTGCGGCTGGAGGAGGCGGCGCAGTCCAGGCCGGACGACGTGCCGCTCCTGCTCGACCTCGCCCGGGTGGCCCACAAGGCCGGGGACGGACGCGGCGCCCTCGGCTACCTCGCGCACGCCCGCGCGCTCGAGCCGAAGAACGCCCGCGTCCACTTCCTCTTCGGCATGGTCTGCGTGGACCTCGACCTCGGTGCCGAGGCCTACAACTCGCTGAAGGAGGCGGTCCGGCTCGACCCGGAGAACCCGGAGGTCAACTACGCGATGGGCGCGGTCGCGCTGCACCGCAAGGACCCCGGCGAGGCGGTCCCGTACTTCCGCAAGTACGCCGCGCTGCGCCCGGGCGAGCCGCGCGGGCCCTTCGCCGTCGGCATCGCCGCCTTCTACGCGAAGGACTACGACACCGCGCAGGAGCTGTTGGCGCCGGCGGCCAGGCGGCCGCAGACGGCGGCCGCCGCCAGCTACTTCCTGGCGCGGATGGCCCGCGCCGAGAACGACCTCACTGAGGCCCTGCGCCTGGCACGGCAGGCCACCGAGGCGAACCCGAAGTACGCCGACGCCTGGGCCGAGCTGGGACTCGTCCACCTGCGCCTCGGGCAGCCGGAAAGGGCGGAGGAGGCGCTGCGGCGCTGCCTGGAGCTGGACCCGGAGAGCTACTTCGGCAACCTGCACCTGGCCATGCTCTACGCGCAGACCCGGGACCCTCGCGAGCCGGCGCAGCGCCAGCGGTTCGACGAGGTCAAGAAGAAGCGCGCCGAGATGGCGGCGGACTTCCTGCGGCCGATCGAGGTGCGGCCGTACTGAAGGCGACCTCCCAGGCGAGCGGCTCCGGTCCGCCCGGGAAGCTGACCTCCAGCAGCGGACTCTTCCGCGCCTGCGTCACCGGCACCTCGTGGCCGGCCGCGTCGTGTGCCCGAGCGCCGGTCGCCGTGAAGCCCTCCGGCACGTGGACGAACAGCGTGTAACGCTCGCCGGCCACCGGGCTCGAGGTCCCGCGCAGCACCCGGCGCGCGTCGTCCCACTCCAGGGCGGTGATCGAGTGGGCGCCGGTGAGGTGCCGTGAGTTCCCCACCAGCTGCGGCCTCGGCAGCAGCGGGTGGACGAGGACGACGCGGGTGTCGTGCGGGGCGACCTCGAGCGCGAGCGACTCGCTGAAGACGCCGAGCAGCGTCTCTGCCCAGGAGTCGAAGGCGAGGTAGCGGCCGGGCGCCAGGCCCAGCTTGTCGGTGAGCGAGACCGTCCGCGTCGCGCTCTCGCTGCGCCAGTTGGTGACGCCGACCGCGTCGTAGGTCCCTGACGGGCCGCTCACCTTGAGGTCGAGGATCTCCGGGTAGTGGTGCACGTAGTCGTCGGGGGTGGTGTGCTTGAAGCGGTCCCACTGCATGTCGGTGCCGCGGCTGAAGAGGTCGACCGGCAGGATGGGGAGCGTCGGCAGCGTCTTCCTGAGCAGCGTCACCCTCTCCGCCGGCAGCTCCGGCATCACGCTGGAGACGGGGTAGGCGACGCCGGTCAGGGAGAGAAGGCTGACCAGCGTGCGGGCCTCGGCCAGCGTCGTCCCGAAGCCGCGGAACGGCTCCTCGCGGGTGAGCGCCGTCTCCAGGAAGCTCCGCGGCCGCCGCTTCTGCGCCTCCTCCCGGCTCATCGGCGGGCCGATCTCGATCCCCTCGCCCGGCATCACGTAGGCCACGACGTGGTTCCAGAAGGCGTTGGCGTTGATCGAGCTGAACAGCGCGTACATGCCTTGCCAGCTGTTGTAGACGTCGTGGCCGTCGAAGTACGAGTTGAAGAAGCCGATGCCGTTGAGCGGCGTGCCGGCTGGGCAGCCCTCGACGAACGTCCCCGGCCCGATCGTCTCGCGGATGACCTCGAGCCGCCGGCGGTACGCGACCAGCGGGTCGAGCGACGGGTCGTGCAGCCGGCTGCGGTCGACCGCGGGCACGTATCGGGGCAGCGCGTGCTCCCCGTCGAACTTGTAGTACTCGAACCCCCAGTTCCGCAGGGTGGTGAAGAGCGTGCGCAGGAAGCCGAGGACCTCCGGGTGGGTCGAGTCCAGCGCCGGCGTGTCGTAGTCCTTGATGATGCGGCCCTGCGTGTCGCGCAGGTACCAGTCGGGATGCTGCTCCACGGCGCCCGCGTAGGCGTTGGGCACGAGCCACAGGCCCGGGCGCAGGCCCTTCGACTTGACGTAGCCGGCCAGCCACCTCGGCCCGTGCGGGAACTTCGCCTGGTCCCACCTCTCGATCCAGTAGTGCGCGCCGCTCGTGCCGCGGTCGTAGCCGTCGTCGAGCTGGACGTAGTCGAAGCCGTAAGGCTCGAGGTTGGCCGCGATCCAGTCGGCGTTGCGGACGACGTCCTCTTCCCGCACCTCGGCGTAGTAGCTGGTCCAGCTGCACCAGATGATGGGCGGCCGGGGGAACGTCGCGTCGTCGAAGGGGACGTAGAAGGGGACGCCCAGCGTCTTCTGGAAGTAGTCGGGGAAGACGTGGATCACCGCGCTTCCGGGCACCGGCAGCGTGAGGTCCAGCGCCTCGCGGTCCCGGTGGCTTCGCTGCAGGCGCGCCGCCTCCGGGAAGCCGACCGCGGTGTCGGTCCTGCGGTCGAAGAGGGCGTGCAGCGTGGTCGCCGACACCGGTCCCAGGGCGAAGTACATGACGTCCGGGTTCCTCGCCGGGAGGAAGGACGGGTTGCGGGTCTCGGAGCCCCCGTAGCCGTGGGCGACCTCGTCCGTCCCCACCCAGTCGACCGGCGTCCCCGCCGGATCGAGCAGGCGGGCGACGGGGCGGTCGGCGGGCGCCAGGACCTCGCCGGTCAACACCGCCCCTGGTGAGGTGCTGGACACCGTCAGGCGGTCGCCGGCGGTCGCGAAGACCCAGGTGGTGCGAGGGCTGACCGTGCGCAGCCGCAGCGCGCGGCCGGCCGGCTCGGCGGCGAACGCCGCCCACGTCCGCAGGCCGTCACCGGCGGAGAGGTTCAGGCGGGCGTTCCGCACCAGGGTCCCGAGCCTGTCGTGCGCGACGCTCAGCAGGCCCTGGTCGGGGTGGGCCCGGATCGTCCACCCGTCCTGGCTGAGGCTCACCGGTTCCGCCGCCCGGGCGGGACCGGCGATCACGACGAGAACCACGGCGATCGACGGCAAGGCGTGCTTGGTCACGAGTTTCCCCTGCTCGCCATGGAGGATAGCGCGCCATGTAAAAAGCCTTGACATACGAAATGCGCGTTTATTAATGTTTGCTGTCGAAAACTTACGATTGTTGACGGCACGAGCACCAAACGAGCCGAATCGCCGACGAGACGTCACCCAGTTCCGAGGCGACGCATCCGGGCCGGGTGTCGGCACCCGGCGCCCCGAGGCTGGCGACCGGTTCCGTGCTTTTGAAGGAGGCCGAATGCACGACCGACGATTGATATTCCTGTCCCTCCTCCTGGCGGCGGCGCTGCTGCTGCTGCCCGTCGCCAGCCAGGCGCAGAGCTTCAACGGCTCCGTGTCCGGCACGGTGGTGGACCCCTCGGGCTCGGCGATCGCCGCGGCCCAGATGACCCTCAAGAACACGGCCGCCGGCGTCGAGCTCAAGCGCACGTCCGAGGCGGACGGCGCGTACGCCTTCCGCAACCTGGTTCCCGGCACCTACCAGCTCTCCGTCACCTTCCCCGGGTTCCAGCAGTACCAGACCTCGGTCGACGTCCGGCTGAACGCCAACGTCCGGCTGGACGTCAAGCTCATCGTCGGCGCCCAGACCGAGAAGGTCGAGGTGGTCGGCGCGGCCTCCGACCTCAGCTACAGCGGGCAGCGGGAGGACGGCATCGCCCCCGACACGCTGTCCCAGCTCCCGCTGCAGATGAACTCGAGCGGTCCGCGGTCCTCGGCCGCCTTCGTCATCCTCATGCCCGGCGTCACCACCGGCGGAGATTCCAGCCCGTACGACGCCCGCATCAACGGCGGGACGTCGACCTCGGAAGAGGCGGTCCTCGACGGCGCGAGCATGCAGGAAGGCTTCATGAGCCAGGGCGGCATGGTCGCGATCTACCAGGACTTCCCCTACTCCCCGGACATGGTGAGCGAGGTGAAGGTGATCACCTCGACCTACGAGCCCCAGTACGGGGCCACCACCTCCGGCCAGGTCACGGCGATCACCAAGTCGGGGACGGACAAGTTCCACGGCTCGGCCTTCGAGTACTTCCAGGACGACGCGATGAACGCCCGCCAGTGGGGCGCCACGGACAAGTCGTACCTCCGGAAGCACAACTTCGGCGGCAACGTCGGCGGCCCCTTGAAGATCCCCGGCCTGTGGTCCGACTCCGTCAAGACCTACTTCTACGTGGACGTCGAGGGCTACCGGCAGAAAGGCGGCGCCACCCGGTCGACCTTCTCCATCCCGTCGATGAAGGAGCGCAACGGTGACTTCAGCGACTGGCGGGACGCGAACGGCAACCTGATCCCGATCTACGACCCGGCGACGACGAAAGTGCTGCCCGACGGCACCGTCAGCCGCCAGCCGTTCCCGGGCAACATCATCCCGGCCGACCGGATCACCCCGATGGCCAAGCAGTGGCTGCAGTACCTGCCGACGCCGACCAGCGACGGGCCGCTCAACAACTACCTGGAGCCGACCGCGGTCCCGGACACCATCCTCGGCGACACCAACTACTTCTTCGGCCGCTTCGACACGTACCTCGGCCAGAAGGACCACATCTTCGCCTCCCTCTGGTTCCAGCGTGCGCCGGCGAAGTTCTACTCGGACCTGCCCCACGAGATCTCCAACAACACCTACTCCGACCCCCAGAACTCGTCCGTCCACCGCCTCAACTGGGACCACACCTTCAACACGAACCTGCTGAACCACGTCACGTTCGGCTACCTGAACCGGAACGAAGGGTACGGCAGCATCAACGCCGACGCCGTGGACAAGCTGCCCCAGATCGCCGGCGTCGCCGCTCACGACTCCCCGCCGACGATCACCTTCAGCGACGGGTTCGCCCAGTGGGGCGACCCGAACGGCGGCAACCTCGGGAACATCACCACGCGGCCGACCTACCAGGTGAGCGACCTGCTCACCTGGATCAAGGGGAGCCACACCCTCAAGGCCGGCGCCGAGTACCGCAACATCGGCGGCAACGTGCACACGCACGTCAACACCGCGGGAACCTTCGGCTTCGGCCGGGGGGCGACCGGCATCCTGGGCGAGAACAGCGGCAACCCGGTCGCCAGCTTCCTGCTCGGTGCCGTGGACAATGCCAACACGAACTTCTACACCGTGTCCTCTTGGTACCCCAGGCAGACAGCGTGGATCTTCCACGCCGGCGACACCTGGAACGTCAACTCGAAGCTGACGGTGAACTACGGCCTGCGCTGGGACTACTTCTCACCGGCCAGCGAGAAGTACGACAAGCTGTCGTTCCTCGACCCGAACGGCGCGAACCCCTCGGCCGAGGGACTCAAGGGCCGCCTGGCCTTTGCCGGCAACGGCTACGGAAGCGCCAGCTACGGCGCGCCCTACCCCGAGACGAAGTTCTACGGGGCGTTCGCTCCCCGGCTGGGGGCGAGCTACGCGCTCAACAGCAAGACGGTGCTGCGCGCGGGCTGGGGCATCTTCTACGACCGCGCCTACTACCCCGACTGGGGCGGCGGGATGAACACCGAGGGGTTCAACGCCAACCCGGCGTTCAGCAGCAGCCTGGGCGGCCTCGACCCGGCCTTCTACCTGCAGGACGGCTTCCCCCAGGACTTCGCGCCCCCGCCGTTCATCCAGTCCGACTACGACAACGGCAAGGGCATCTACTACCGCGCCCTCGACGCGAACCAGCGGGCCCGCTCGCAGCAGTGGAGCCTGACGGTGGAGCGGCAGTTCGGGCGCGGAACGACGGTGAGCCTGGCCTACGTCGGCACCCACGGCGAGCGGCAGTTCTCGAACAACAACCCGGTGAACGTCCTCGATCCCAAGTACCTCTCGCTCGGCACGGCCCTCAACGACGAGTTCCAGTCGGGCCAGACCTCGCTGCACGGCGTGCCCGCGCCGTACGCCGGGTGGGTCGAGCAGATGCAGAACGGCTCCTGCCCACCGTCCCTCGCCCAGGCGCTGCTGCCGTACCCGCAGTACTGCGGCACGCTGGTGGCGATGAACGAGAACAACGGCAAGACCACGTACCACTCGCTACAGGCCAAGGTCGAGAAGCGTCTCTCCGCGGGCTCGTTCCTCCTCGTCTCGTACACGCTCTCGCGGATTTACACCGATGCCGCCGACTCCGTCCAGAAGAGCAGCGACACGTGGAATGGAGCGGGCGGCGTGATCTCACCCTACGAGTACTCCCGGAACTGGGCGCTCGCGGCGAACGACGTCACCCACGTCCTCTCCGCCGCCCTGGTCTGGGACATCCCCGTCGGCAAGGGCCACCAGCGCCTGGAGAGCGGCGCGGCCAACGCGATCCTCGGCGGCTGGACCCTCTCCACGATCTTCCGCTACTCGTCGGCGATCCCCCTCTACTTCCGCTCGAGCTACTGCAACGTGCCCGGGCAGTTCGGGGCCGCCTGCATCCCCTCGAGCAGCGGCAACATCTTCGCGCAGGACAAGGGGAGCTACGACCCCAACAAGGGGCCGCTCTTCAACATCAACGCCTTCCAGCCCTCCACCGACTTCAACTTCAACTGGGGCGACGGCCCGCGCATCACCACCTACCGCGGCTTCGGGTACCGCAACCAGGACCTCAGCCTGTTCAAGACCACGAAGCTCTACAAGGACGTCAACCTCCAGCTCCGGTTGGAGGCCTTCAACATCTGGAACTGGCACAACTTCACGAACTCCGGGAACACCGGCAACGGCCAGGCCTTCAACACCGACATCGCCAGCCCGAACTTCGGCCAGTGGTCCGGGAACGTGACCGCCCCGCGGGTCCTCCAGGTGTCGGCGCGCTTCCAGTTCTGACGTCGCCTTCCGGGGTGGCGAGCGAAGGCTCGTCACCCCGGTTTCATTTCTCGGAGATGACGCCCCGCGCCTGGTCGATCGTCAGCTCGCGGTCGATCGCGGGAACGTCGTAGGCGACCGTCGGGCCGTTCGCCCAGCGCACCTCCAGGCGATCGACCTTCGTCGTGGCTCCGAGGCCGAAGTGCACCCGCCGGTCCGACTGCGACATCAGGCTGCGGCCGCTCGCCACCTCGCCGCGCTGGCGGCCGCCTCCGGCGGTGAGGAAGACGACCGAGCCGGTGGCGTCGCGGGGGCAGCGCTGCCTCGGGTCGCCCACGAGACGCAGGGTCAGCCAGTGGCCGGCGCGGTTGCCGCCGTCGTTGCGCAGGAGCAGCGGCTGGCCGTCGATGGCGTTCACCACCAGGTCGAGGTCGCCGTCGTTGTCGAGGTCCAGCGTCGCCGACCCCCGCATGGAGCGCAGCGCGCCCAGGCCGTCGCCCCCGGCCCGCCCCACCTCGGCGAAATGCCCCTTCAGGTTGCGGAACAGGAGCGCCCGCTCCTGGTAGGAGGTGTTCCAGTCGAAGCGATCGACGAACGGGTACACGTGGCCGTTCGCCACGAACAGGTCGAGCCAGCCGTCGTTGTCGTAGTCGATCCAGTTGGTGCCCCAGCCCACGAAGGGCACGCTGGCGTTGCCGACGCCGGCCGGGTAGGTGGCCTCCGCGAACAGGCCGTTGCCCTCGTTGTGGTAGAGGATGTTGGCGTCGTTCTCGAAGTTGGTGACGTGCAGGTCGTCGCGGCCGTCGCGGTCGTAGTCGCCGACGTCCACCCCCATGTGCGCCTGCTCCTGGCCGGCCTCGTTGAAGGCGGCCCCGGAGGCGAAGCTCACGTCCTGGAAGGTGCCGTCGCCCCGGTTGCGGTAGAGGTAGTTGGGGCAGGAGTCGTTGGCCACGAAGAGGTCGAGCCGGCCGTCGTCGTCGAAGTCGAACCAGGCGACGCCCAGGCCGTAGTAGCCGGCGCGGTCACCGACGCCCGCCGCGAGGCTCACCTCGGTGAAGGTCCCGTCCCCGTTGTTGTGGAACAGGTGGTCGGGCGCGCCCTTCAGCCCCTTGGGCCCGCACATGGCGGGCTGGCCGCGGTACTCGCAGTAGGCCATGCCGGGCCGGTAGGGTGCCTGCATGCTCCCGCCGGGCTCCGGCTTCACCTCCGCGGCCGGCCGCTGGAAGCCGAAGCGCGCGGCCGACGGCGCCGGCGGCAGGCGGTCGAGGTCGAGGATGATGTTGCCGGCGACGAAGAGGTCGAGCAGGCCGTCCCCGTCGTAGTCGCCGAAGGCGCAGCCCGTCGACCAGCCGCCCAGCGCCACCCCGGCCGCGGGGGCCACGTCCGTCAGGTGGCCGTGGCCGTCGTTGTGGTACAGGCGGTTCGGCCCGAAGTTGGTGACGTAGAGGTCCTCGTGGCCGTCGTTGTCGTAGTCGCCGGTGCAGGCGCCCTGTCCCCAGCCGCGGTTGGCGACACCCGCCGTCTCGGTGACGTCGCTGAAGGTGCCGTCGTGGTTGTTGCGGAAGAGAGCCGAGGCCGGCGCCGGCTCCTCGCCGCGCAGCGCCGCGAAGCTCGCCCCGTTGGTGAGGTAGACGTCCGGCCAGCCGTCGCCGTCGAAGTCGATGACCGCCACCCCGCCGCCCTTGGCCTCGAGGATGTAGTCCTTGTTCGGGCTGCCGGAGACGCGATGGAAGGCGGCGAGGCCGGACGCGCGCGTCGCGTCCACGAAGCCGACACCGGGTGCGGCGAGAGGAGAGGCCGGCGGCACCACCACGGTGGGCGGCTGCGGCCGCGTCTGTGCCAGCAGGAGCACGAACGGCAGTCCGAGTGCGAGGCAGCTTCTCATGGGGGATGCTCCGCCTACTGCGGCTCGGGCCCCGGGTCGAGCCGCTGCTCGGCGCCCCTCCGCTCCTCGTCGATGAGCTGCTGGACCTTCGCGAACGCCAGCTCCGCGTCGTGCGCCCGTCCCAGCGTCCGGTAGACGCGGCCCAGATGGTAGTAGGCCTGGCGCATGCGCGGCTCCAGCCTGACCGCGTGCTCGAGCTCGGTGACCGCTGCCTCGGGCTGCGCCGTCTGCAGCAGGGAGATGCCGAGCGCCAGCAGCGCCGGAGCGGAGTCCGGGCTGGCGCGGAGGGCCTGGCGGAAAGACGAGACGGCCTTTGCGTGATCGCCCGCGTACGAGTCGCAGACGCCGATGCCGTAGAGGGCGTCATAGCTGGCTGGGGCGAGGGCGAGCGCCCGGGTGTAGTACGCGCGCGCCTCCGCCATGGCCAGCTTCGAGCGGCTGAGGTCGCCGAGGGCGACCAGCACGTCGGCGGTCGGCGGCCCGGCGTCGAGCGCCGCCGTCAGCTCGGCCTCCGCCTCGGCCGTCTTCTCCTGCGCCTTGTAGGAAAGCCCGAGCAGCTGGTGGGCCCGCGCCGAGCCGGGGGCGAGGGCGAGGAGCCGCTCGTACTCGGCCTGCGCCAGGACCCCCGCCGTGATCCCGAGGTAGTAGAGCGCGTCGGCGCTGTGCGGGTCGATCTCGAGGGCCTTGCGGAAGCCGGCGTAGGCGGCGTCGAAGCGGCCCCGCGCCGCCTCCGACCGGGCCGCGACGATGCGGGCCTGGACGTCGGCGGGCTGCGCCGCCAGCCGCGCGCGCGCGAGCGCCTCGGCCCTGGCGAAGTCGCCGGCCTGGAAGGCGCGGGCGTACTCGGGCATCGGCACCGGGCCATTCGCGGGCGGAGGCGCCGGCTGGCCGATCAGGATGAGGCAGAGGAGCGCGGGGACAGGCATCGGGCCGACTCTACTCCGTCCCCGTCAACCCCGATGGAACATCTTCTTCAGGCGCCCCGCCCTGGCGCCGGCCGGCTCCTCGGTGGCGAGCGCCTCCAGGGCGGCCGTGGCCGGCTCGTGTCCCGGCTGCACCTCCAGCGCCCGGCGCAGCATGGCGGCCGCGCGGATCTTCAGGCCTCCTGCGCGGTAGATGTCGGCGAGGAGCAGCATCGCCTCGAGGTTGCGCGGGTCCTCCCGCAGCACCGCCTGCAGCAGCTCCTCGCCCTGCTTGACCCAGTTGACGTTCTTGGAGTAGGCCCGGGCCAGCAGCACCCGCCCTTCCTGCCGCACCGGCCCGCTCGCCCGCAGGATCGCGGGCTCGAGCGTGCGGATCGCCTCCCAGTACCGCTCTTCGGCGACGCTGCGGGCCCCGCGCCGGATCGCCTCCTCGGCGAGCCGCGCCTCCTCCTTGGCGTCGACGGCGGCGGGGGCGGCCTTGTCGGACTCCTGCCGCCGCAGTTGCGCCTCGTAGCTCGCCCGGCTGCGCGGGTTGCTCAGCGCCTCGTAGGCCTCGCCCAGGCGGACGAACACGGCCTCGATCGCGTCGCGCAGATCGGCCAGCGCCGGGTCGTGGTGGACGTCGGGGTGGAAGCGGCGGGCCAGGCGGAAGTAGGCCTCCCTCACCTGGGCCTCGGTCGCGTCGCGGGCGACGCCGAGGATCTCGAAGTGCGTCCGCCTCTCGAGCCCGCTGTGCATCTCCAGGATCTCGAGGCGTCGCGGGTCCTCCGAGGGCGGTGGCTCCGCCGGCTCCTCCTGCGGGGGTGCTGGCGGAACCGGGGGCGCCGGCGACGGCGGCGGGATCGCCGGCATCGGGCCCGTCTCTGGCACCGTCTCGAGGGGGAGAGGAGGAGCGGGCGCAGCGGCTGGAGCCGCCGGCGGCGGCGGTGGCGGAGGCGGAGGCGGGGCCGGAGGCGGCGCCGCTGGCGGGGCAGGCCGGCCCACCCCGAGCTCGGGCAGAGCCAGCTTCGGCTTGAGCCCCGGCTTGCCGATCGCGTACTCGACCATGCCGGTCGAGAGCAGGGCGAACAGGCAGCGCTGCGTCTCCTCGGGAGCGAGCGGGCTCATGGCGATGATCTCCCGGGCGCTGCAGGTCCCGTCCACCCGCGACAGCACGTACCCGTCGCCGGGCGTGAGCGTCAGGCGCTGGAAGCGCAGCAGGGGATCCATCGAGAGCACGACCAGGCGGTCGACGTCGCCCAGGTAGTCGCGGACCACCTCGAGGTCGGCGACGCCGCGGGCCGCCTCCAGGATGATCTGGCCGGTCGAGACCTTGAGCGTGATCTCGTCCGGGAGGGCCTCGGTCTCGCCGCCGTCGGCGAACTCGTACTGGCCGCTCCGCCACGAGAAGACCTTCGCCAGCACCTCGTGGACGTGCAGGGCCACCGCGTCGCCCAGGTACTCGGCGGGCAGCAGGCCCTGCTCGACCAGCACCTGGCCCAGCCGCTTGCGGTCGCGCAGGGCGAAGCCGGCGGAGCGCTCCAGCTGGGAATCGGTGAGGGCGCCGCTGCGCACGAGCACCTCGCCCATCTGGTCCTCGCGGACGTTGGTGGAGGCGTGGACGACGTGCCCCTTGCGCAGCCGCACGGCGCGCCACTCGTCGCCGCGGCGGAAGGTCAGCGTCCCCGATCGGCGGTGGACGTAGAGGTCCCGCAGCAGCGGGGCGATGACGCCTTCGACGAGAGGCCCCTTCATGGCCGCCTCCTGCGGGCCTCCGAATTATAGATACTTCGTGGAGTCCGCGGCGGTCGCTTCGTAGGCCACGACACCTCCGCCACCTTGGAGACTCGGCGTCGGCCGGTGTCTAATGCGGGACATGCGCCATCCCCTGACCGCCCTCCTCCTCGCCTTGGCGATGCCTGCCGTCCTGGCGGCGGCGACCGCCACCACCGCCGGCCTGCAGCTCAAGTGGGAGTTCAAGGAAGACGTGTTCCGCGACGCGAGCGATCCCGGCTCGGCGCGCGCTGCATTCACCCTGACCAACCGCGACACGAAGCCGCTGCCGCCGCACGGCTGGGCCATCTACTTCAGCGCGCTGCACGAGCCGCGCACCGGACCCGTCGGCGGGGGGATGGCGATCGAGAACGTCAACGGGGACCTGTGGCGGATCGTGCCCGGCCCCGACTTCAAGGGCCTCTCGCCCGGGCAGAGCCTGGAGATCGGGTACGCCACGCACCTGCTGACGAACAACAGCTTCGCCCCGCTCGGGCCGTACCTGGTGATGGACGATTCGCCCGCGCAGGGGCTGCCGCTGGCGTACACCGCGGTGCCGTTCGAGCGGCCGTCACAGGGCACCCACGACCCGCGGCTGATCACGGCCGAGGAGCAGTTCCGCCGCGACGCCGCCATTCGCGACCTCCCGGTCGAGGCGCTGCCCCCCGTCTTCCCGACGCCGATCGCGGTCGAGAAACGGGACGGCCGTCTGACGCTGGCAGGGCCGCCGACGATCACGGCGGCGCCCGAGCTGGCGGCGGAGGCGGCGTTCGCCGCGGAGGACCTGCGCCCGTTCTTCTCCGCCGGGAAGGGGACAGGACGCCTGCCCGCGAAGGCGTCGACGGCCGCGCTGCGGCTCGAGGTCGGCGCCGTCCCGGGACAGGCCTCGCCCGAGGCCTACCAGCTCGTGATCGACCCGGCGTCCGGCATCCGCATCACCGGCAACTCGCCGGCCGGCGTCTTCTACGGCCTGCAGTCGCTGCGCGACCTGCTGCCGCTGCCGCAGCCGACGATCCGGGCTGCGCTCGCGCAGAAGACCGTGTCGCTTCCTGCTCTCCGCATGGTGGACGCCCCGCGCTTCGGCTACCGCGGCTTCTTCCTGGACGTCGCCCGCAACTTCCAGCCCAAGGCCGCCGTGCTGCGCGTCCTCGACCTGATGGCGCGCTACAAGCTGAACGTCTTCCACCTCCACCTCACCGAGGACGAGGGCTGGCGGATCGAGATCCCCAGCCTGCCCGAGCTGACCGCGGTCGGCGCGCGGCGGGGGCACACGCTCGACTCGACGAGCTTCCTGCCGCCGGCCTGGGGCTCCGGTCCCGAGGTGGACCGGCCCTGGGGCAGCGGCTTCTATTCCCGCGCGGACTACGTCGAGATCCTGAAGTACGCGGCGGCCCGGCACATCGAGGTGATCCCCGAGCTGGAGATGCCCGGCCACGCCCGGGCGGCGATCAAGTCGATGGAGGCGCGCTCGCGCGCGCTGGCGGCGAAGGGCGACCAGGCGGGCGCCGGCCAGTACCGCCTCAGCGACCCCGACGACAAGTCCGTCTACACCTCGGCCCAGGGCTACCACGACAACGTGATGAACCCGGCGCTCGACTCCACCTACGCGTTCATCGCGCGGGTGGTGCAGGACCTGGCCGCCATCCACCGCGACGCCGGCGTGCCGCTGCGCCACCTGCACATGGGCGGCGACGAGGTGCCGGGCGGTGTGTGGCAGGGCTCGCCGGCGGTGCAGGCCTTCCTGAAGGCGAAGGCCCTCGGCTCGGTCGACGACCTCTGGTACGTCTTCTACGGGCGGGTGGCGGAGATCCTGAAGGCGCAGGGGATCCCGCTCTCGGGCTGGGAGGAGATCGCCCTGCGCAAGACGCGGCTCGACGGGCGGCCGAAGACGATCCCGAACCCCGGCTTTGCCGAACGCGGGTGGATCGCCTACGTCTGGAACAACGCGGTTGGCAGCGGCTCGGAGGACCTGCCGTACCGTCTCGCCAACGGCGGCTACCCGGTCGTTCTCTGCCCGGTGTCGAACCTGTACTTCGACCTGGCCTGGAACCAGAACCCCGAGGAGACGGGCCTCGACTGGGGCGGCTACGTCGACCTCAAGAAGCCGTTCGAGTTCATCCCCTTCGACTACTACAAGAACACGCGGTTCGACCTGCGGGGCAACCCCGTCGACCCGGCGATGTTCGTGGGCAAGGACCGCCTGACGGACTACGGCCGCTCCAACGTGGTCGGCCTCCAGGGCAACCTCTGGTCGGAGACGCTGAACGCTCCCGGCAAGCTCGACTACAAGCTGCTGCCGAAGCTGCTCGGCCTGGCCGAGCGCGCCTGGGCGCAGGACCCGGACTGGGCTCGCGAGAAGGACCCGGCGAAGTCCGACGCCCTGTTCGCGGACTCGTGGTCGGTGTTCGTCAACCTGCTCGGCAAGCGCGAGCTGCCCCGGCTCGACCGCGAGTCTCCGCCCTGGCAGTACCGCATCCCCAAGCCGGGGCTGGCGGTGGTCGACGGACAGGCGCGGGCCAGCCTGGAGATCCCCGGCTTCGTCCTCCGCTACGCGACCGACGGCAGCGAGCCGACGGCCAGGAGCCCTGAGCTGCGCGGCGGCGTCGCGCCGGGCCCCGGGCTGCGCGTGGCCGCGTTCGACGGCAACGGCCGCAAGGGGCACACGGCCCGGCTCACGGCCGGGAGCGCAAGATAGCGGCCCTCATGGGCCGAAGAGTCATCGTCATCGGAGCCGGTCCGGCCGGGCTGACGGCCGCCTGGGAGCTGGTGTCGCGCGGCGACTCCGAGGTGACGGTGCTGGAGAAGACCGCCGAGATCGGCGGCCTCTCCCGCACCGTCGTCCACGAGGGCAACCGCATCGACATCGGCGGCCACCGCTTCTTCTCCAAGTCGGACCGGGTGATGCGGTGGTGGCTCGACGTGCTGCCCCAGGCCGGGGACCCCGAGCGCGAGGACCGCGTGTTCCTGCTGCGCCAGCGCCGGTCGCGGATCTACTACCTCCGGCAGCTCTTCCGGTATCCGATCACCCTCAGCCTGGAGACCCTGCAGAAGCTCGGCCTGCTGCGGTCGCTCCGCATCGGCCTCAGCTACCTGCGCAGCGCGCTACTCCCCATCCGCCCCGAGCGAAACCTGGAGGACTTCTTCATCAACCGTTTCGGCCGCGAGCTCTACCGCACCTTCTTCAAGTCCTACACGGAGAAGGTTTGGGGCGTCCCCTGCCGCCGGATCAGCCCGGAGTGGGGAGGCCAGCGGGTGAAGGGGCTCTCCATCCTCCGGGCCGTCACCCAGGCGCTCACCCGGCCGTTCCGAAAGCGCGACCTCGGCCAGAAGGGCACCGAGACCTCGCTGATCGAGCAGTTCCTCTACCCGAAGCTCGGCCCCGGCCAGATGTGGCAGGAGGTGACTCGGCGGGTCTGCGCCCGAGGCGGGCAGGTGCTGCAGGAGCGGTCGGTCGTCCGGCTGGAGCTTCGGGAAGGACGGGTCGCCGCCGTGCACGCACGGGCGGCCGACGGCACCGTCGAGCGCTACGCGGCCGACTACGTGCTCTCCTCCATGCCGGTGCAGGAGCTGGTGGCCGCCCTCGACGGCGAGGTGCCCGCCAACGTGCGCGAGGTCGCGGCCGGCCTGGTGTACCGCGACTTCATCACCGTGGGGGTGCTGCTCTCCGACCTCCGGCTGAAGGAGGACACGCCGGAGGGCCGGCGGCTGATCCGTGACAACTGGATCTACATCCAGGAGGAGGACGTGCGGGTCGGCCGGCTGCAGATCTTCAACAACTGGTCGCCCTACCTGGTGGCCGACCGCGCGAAGGTGTGGGTCGGGCTCGAGTACTTCTGCAACGAGGGCGACGAGCTGTGGCGGCTGCCGGACGCGGAGATGCTGGCCCTCGCCACCTCCGAGCTGGCGAAGCTGGGGATGATCGAGACGGCGGCGGTCCTCGACGGCGTCGTCATCCGCCAGCCGAAGGCCTACCCCGCCTACTTCGGCAGCTACCCGCGCTTCTCCGAGGTGGCCCGCTTCCTCGACGGGATCCCCAACCTGTTCCCCATCGGCCGCAACGGCATGCACAAGTACAACAACCAGGACCACTCCATGCTCACGGCCATGGTGACCGTCGACGCGATCCTGGCCGGCTCCGGCGACAAGACCCGGGTGTGGTCCGTCAACACCGAAGAGGAGTACCACGAGGAGCGAGCGTCCTCCTGAGGCCCCGGTCGCCGGCCCGTCGCGGGGCCGGCGGGCGTGCGCTCAGTGGGCCGCGCGGCGCAGGCCGTCCTCGGGCGAGGCCGACAGCTTGAAGAAGTCGCGGATCTTCCCCAGCAGGTCGACCTTGGCCGCGGCCAGCCGCCGGCGGTGCGCCTCCTGGTCGAGGTCGCCGCGGACCGCATCCAGCTCCAGCCGGCGCCGGGCCAGGATCTCCGCCACCGGCTCGGCGATGCTGGGCCGGCGGTGGATGATCTCCCGGAAGGCCTCCGCGTCGAGCCGGTAGGCCTCGACGGGCGTCACCGCCACCACGGTGGCCGTCCGTGGCGCCCCGGTCAGCAGCGCCATCTCGCCGAAGAAGTCGCCGGGGTGCAGGCGGGCGACCTCCTTCTCCAGGCTGCCGTCCGCGGCCACGCGGGCGGAGGCCTCGCCGTCGACCACCAGGTAGAGCCAGTGTCCCGCGGCGCCCTGGTGGGTGAGCACTTCGTTCGGCGCGAAGGGTGCGTAGTGCAGCCGCTCGGCCAGGAAGCGGCGGTCCTCCTCCTCCAGCGGCCTGAACAGGTCGATCCGGCTGACGGCGCGGTAGCGCCGCGCCTGCTCGTCGGCCTCGAGCTGCCGGCGCCGTTTCTCCTCGTCGTGCAGGAACAGCTCCTGGCGTGCCATGGACAGGGGGATGCCCGCGCGCTCCAGGGCGAAGTAGATC
Source organism: Vicinamibacteria bacterium (assembly GCA_035542035.1). Lineage (GTDB taxonomy): Bacteria > Acidobacteriota > Vicinamibacteria > Fen-336 > Fen-336 > DATBSL01. Next base: position 26,029 of record DATKME010000001.1, read on the forward strand.
CGACGCCGGACCACGCTGTCGGTGGGATCGTCGCGGAACAGGTCGGTCAGCCAGTAGCGTGCTGCGTAGCGGCCGAAGCTCTCGTGCAGGTCCATGAGGACGCAGTGCGGCACGGGGTCCGCGGCCACGTTCTCGATCGGCGCGTCGTTGAGGGCCTGGTCGACGGCCGCGATCACCAGCTCGGGGCTGAAGCGGTAGTCGACGTTGAACCACACCCAGCGCCGCCACTGCTGGGGCTTGCCGCGCCGCCGGCCCAGCACCAGCACCTTCTCGCCGGTGATCACGCCGTTGGGCACGATCAGCGTCTCCCAGTTGCGGGTCTCGACGGCCGTGTAGCGCCAGCGGATCTCCACCACCCTGCCGGCCACGTCGCCCACCTTGATCCAATCCCCGATGGAGATGGACTTGTCGGTGTGCAGGGCCAGGCCGCCGATGACGTTGCCGAGCGTGTCCTTGAGGGAGAAGCCGATCACCGCCGTGAGCACGGCGGAGGTGGCGACGATGCCGGAGACGTTGAAGCCGGCCCGCGACAACAGGGAGAAGATGGCGATCACCGAGGCCACGGCGGTGGCCACGTCCTGGAAGATGCGGGACAGCCGCAGGCCCACCCAGGGCAGCGCCACCCCGAAGACCAGCACCGTGCTGGCGTTGATGGCGCTGAGCAGCGCCAGCGCCAGCGCCGCCAGGTGCACCTCGTCGCGGGTCGCCGCCTGCAGCAGCGCCAGCAGCCCCGCCGCCGGCACCAGCAGCAGGTGCAGGGCCATCAGCAGCCACGGCGCCCGCAGCAGGCTGCGATCGCTCCCCGGCGTCAGCCGCACGGCCAGGCTGACCACCACCAGCAGCAGCAGGACCCAGCCCGTCCCGTCGGTCAATCCCTCCGCGAGGGTGTCGGAGAGGAATCCCATGTCGGGCCCTCCAGGTGGAAGCGCCGACCATCATACGAGCGCGGGCGCGGGCGTCAAGCGCGGGCGTCTCACTGCCCGTCCCGGGGCGGGCGCATCGCCATCCCCACCGCCGTCAGCACCAGGCCGATCAGCAGCATGATCAGGCCGACGGTCCACATGTGGGGCTCCTCGGAGACGGCCGCCAGCATCACGCTCAGCCCGGTCCCCACGGCGAGCAGCACCAGCCCGCCGACCAGGTACCCCCTTCGTTCCTCCTGCTGCTTGCGGACCGCCTCCTGGCGCTCCTGGTCCCTGAGGGCCTCGAGCACCCGCTGGGCGTTGTCTCCGGGCTGCTCGGCGACGGCCTTCAGCAGCGCGTAGCGGTCGCGGTCCCGGCGTTCCCTCGACTGGGCGGCGGTCCAGGTCGAGATGCTGAGGAAGGCGAAGAAGGCAACCACGGCGGCGGCGATCATCACGACCATGGCGGGGCTCATCGTGACCTCCTGTGTTCGCGAGATGGGACTACCATGGGCCCGCGCCGGTTGCGTTCGTTTCTCGGCAGCGGATCACACAAAACGCAACCGACCGGCGGCCGTGAGCGTCGAAGGCGCCGGGAAGCGATGTCCGAGGTAGACCCTGACGAGGCGGACGTGGCGCGGGTGCTGGCCGGCGACGGCGGCGCCTTCGAGGGCGTCGTGCGGCGCTGGCAGGGACGGCTGGTCAGCCTCGCCTGGCGCTTCTGCCGGGACCGCCAGCGGGCCGAGGACCTGGCCCAGGAGGCCTTCGTGAGAGCCTTCCGGTCGCTGCGGACGTTCCGGGGCGAGTCGGCCTTCTCCACCTGGCTGACGGCGATCGCCCTCAACGTCTACCGTTCCCGGCTTCGGGCAGAAGGACCGCCGCTGCTGAGCCTCGACCCCGGCCGGCTGCTCCCCACGTCGCCCGGCGCCCACCGCCAGATCGAGGACGGGGAACGGCGCGAGCAGGTGCGCCGCGCCGTGCTCGCGCTCCCCCCGCGCTATCGTGACGCCATCGTGCTGTACTACTTCGAGGAGCGGGACCTGCGCGAGGCGGCGCGGATCCTGGGCGTCCCGCAAGGCACGTTGAAGGCGAGGCTGCACCGCGGGCGCGAGCTCCTGCGACGCCGCTGCGCCGGCCTGGCACCACACGCGCCGGTCGCCCTGGCCGAGGAGGTGTGAGGTGGACGAGCTCGAGCGCATCCTGTCCTCGCCCGACGACCTCGCTCCGTCCGCGGGTTTCACCGAGGCGGTGCTCTCGGCCACCCGTCGGGACGAGACGCCGCCGCTGCGTTTCCCGTGGGCGCGGTTCGCCGTCGGGGTGGCCGCCTGCCTGGTGCTGGCCGTTGCCGTCAGCGCCCTCCTGGCGCAGGCGGGCGCGTCGGTGATCCGGGCCGCCGGGCTGGGCCCGCTCGCCACGGCGATGCCGGACCTCGGCTATGCCGCGCTCACCGTCGTCGCCAGCCTCGCCCTGGCCCGGCTGCCGCGGCTGTTCGCGCTTCGGCGGAGCGGCTGACCGAAAGGACCGCGCTCAGTCGCGGTACAGCAGGAAGGCCGCCCGCCGCCGCTCGAACTCCATGAGCGACGCGGCCCAGACCGACTCGACCTGCGCCGCGGTGTCGCCCTTCTCGAAGCGCGCGAGCGCCGCCCCGCTGGCCAGCAGCTGGCCGAACTGACGGCGGTCCCACTCGCGCGGGTGCAGGTCGCGCAGCGCGGCCGCGATCTCGAGGCCGAGCGCGACCGGGCGCACGGCGGCGCGGTCGACGACCGAGATGCGGACGCCGCGGCAGGCCTGGCCGACGTGCATCGAGGCGGCGGGGGTGAAGGTCACCGGCGCGAAGCGCACGCCGGGCAGCGAGCGCAGGCTCAGGGTGCGGGCGAGCCTCGCGCCGTCCAGCCAGGGCGCTCCGACCAGCTCGAACGGAGTGTCGGTCCCGCGCCCGACGGAGACGTTCGTCGTCTCCAGCAGCGCCACCCCGGGGTAGAGGACGGCCTGGTTCGGCGTGCGCAGGTTCGGGGAGGGGGCGATCCAGGGCAGGCCGGTCTCGTCGAAGTACAGCTCGCGCCGCCAGCCCTCGAGCGCGACCACCTTCAGTTCCACCGGGAGCTTCCGCTCCGCGGCCACCATCCGCGCCACCTCGCCGATCGTCATCCCGGTGCGCACCGGCAGCGTGTGCACGGCGGTGAAGGAGAGCTTGTCGGCGTCGGCGGGCGGGCCCTCGACCAGCACGCCTCCGATGGGGTCGGGCCGGTCGAGCACCACCACGGACACCTTCGCTTTCGCCGCCTCCTCCATGAGCCAGCCGACGGTCGTCAGGTAGGTGTAGAACCGCGCGCCGGCGTCCTGCAGGTCGACGACCACCGCGTCGAGGCCGGCGAGGTCGCCAGGCGCGGGCCGTAGCTTGTCGCCGTACAGCGACACCACCGGCAGGGCGGTCTCGCGCTCGGTGGTGTCGCCGACCGCCTCGTCCTTCTCCGCGCAGAGGCCGTGCTCGGGGGAGAAGAGACGGACCAGCGACACCCCCGCCGCCCGCGCCTTCTCGGAGCGGAGGACGGCGATGGTGGGCCGGCCGTCGCGGGTGAGGCCGGTACGGTTGGTGAGCAGGGCGACCTTCCTGCCGGCGACCTCGGCGAAGCCGTTCGACTCGAGGACGTCGATGCCGGTCCTGACGTCGAACTTCGGCGCCGGCGCGGCGGCCGCGGCGGGCCCGGGGCGGTGCTCGGGGGCGGGGGGCAGGGCGAGCAGCGGCAGGTACGGTTCGGTCGCGCGACGGAAGGCGTCGGCGGTCAGGTCGCGGACGGCGGCGGCGGCGACCGAGGCGAGCCGCGAGCGCAGCGGGACCACGTTGCCGCTGCCGTCGGGGTGGACCCGGCTGGCCAGCACCACCACGTAGACGCCGGTGAGCGGGTCGATCCACAGCGAGGTGCCGGTCCAGCCCGTGTGCCCGAAGGACCCCACCGGGAACAGCGCGCCGCGGTTGCTCGAGTAGCCGGTGTCGAGATCCCAGCCGATCGCACGCAGGTCGTGATCGCCGAACGGGCGCGGCACGGTCATGGCGGCGACGCCCGCCGGCGACAGCACGCCGCCACCGCCGGAGAGGATGGCCGCCGCGTAGCGGGCGAGGTCGTCCGCGGTGCTGAAGAGCCCGGCATGGCCCGCCACCCCGCCCAGGGCGAAGGCCCGCGGGTCGTGCACGGTACCGCGCATCATGGCGCCGTTCCTGGTCTCGGTCGGCGCGATCCGCTCGACGGGGATGCGGCCGTGGCCGATGCCGTCCTGCTGCGGCCGGAACTCCGTGTCGACCATGCCGAGCGGCGCGAACACCACGCGCGCCGCGTAGCGGTCCAGCGGCTCGCCGGAGACCGCCCGCACCAGCTCGCCCAGCACCTCGAAGCCGACGTCGGAGTAGACGAAGCGTGTGCCCGGCTCCTGCTCCAGCGGCTGGCGGTACTTGCGCGCGAAGATCTCGGCCGGGGTGCCCGCGTAGAGTTCCATGGGGTCGTCGGGGGCGAGCCCCGCCCGGTGCGTCAGCAGCTGCATCACGGTCACGGAGGCGCGTCCACCTCCGCCCGTGGCGAAGTCGGGGAGGTAGCGGGCCACGGGGTCCTCGAGCCGCAGCCTGCCCGCCTCCACCAGCGTCATCACCGAGGTCGCGGTGGCGACGATCTTGGTCAGCGAGGCGAGGTCGAAGACGGTGTCGGCCGTCATCCGCTCCGGGCCCGGCACCAGCGCCCGCATGCCGTAGGCCTTGCGGAAGACCACCTTCCCCTTCCGACCGACCAGCACCACGGCGCCGGGAGTGTCCCTGGCGGCGATCGACTCCGCCACCACGCCGTCGATGCGGGCGAGGACCTCGGCGGACATGCCGGCGGACGTGGGCGCGGCCAGCGGCGGGACCGCCGCCGCACGCCCTGGGGCGGGGGGGGCGGCGGTCGCCAGGTGAGCGGCGCAGACCAGGAAGGCGAGGGGCAGGGCGCGGGGGACGGGCATGGTGACTCCGCCCGCATGATACCGGTGGCGGCCGCCGTCCGGGCCGTCAGATCACACGGTCTGCGGTGACGGCGCCGGCCGGCTCGGGGCGGTCGACCGAGCCGAGGTGACGTGCGGTCGAAGCCGCTCGCGCACCTCGGAGGTCGCCACCAGCAGGCTGCCCCAGAGGGTGGCCTCGTCGCCGAGCGTCGAGACCACGATCTCGGTCGGCCCGGGGACGATGCGGTCCACCGCCCGCCGCACCTGCTCGACGAAGAGCGGACCGGCGGCGGGCAGGGGACCGCCCACCACGATCAGCGAGGGGTCGAGCACCAGGCTGAGGTTGGCGGCCGCGATGCCGACGAGGCGCGCCACCTCCTCGATCGCCTGCCGCGCCGGCCGGTCGCCCGCGCGGGCGGCCGCGAACAGCTCGGCCACGCCCCGCTCGGCATCGCCCCCGTGGGCGGCACGTGCCCGCAGCGCATCGAGGCCGGCCAGCGTTTCCAGGCAGCCGCGCGTCCCGAAGTCCCGGTCCAGGTACTGGGGCCCCATGCACATCAGGCCGATCTCGCCGGCCAGGAAGCGGTGGCCGCGGAGCAGCGCTCCCTCGGAGACGATGCCGGCGCCGATGCCGGTCCCCACGTGGATGAAGGCACAGGTGTCGTGGCCTCGCGCCGCGCCCCGCCAACGCTCGCCGAGCACGGCCAGGTTGACGTCGTTCTCGACCACCACGGGGGCGCCGAGCGCTCTTCTGAGGATGGCGGCCATGGGAACGTTGGACCAGTCCCCGAGGTTCGGGGCGAGGGTGACCACGGTCCCGCGGTCGCGGTCCACCACTCCGGGCGCCCCGGCACCCACGGCCAGCAGCCGCTCGTGCGGGACGCCTTCCTTGCGCAGCAGGGCCCGGACCGCGGCGGCGACGTGGGTGAGGAGGGACTGGGGGTCGAGGTCGGCGGGCGTCGGCATCACCTCGTGGGCGAGGCGCTGGCCCCTGAGGTCGGCGACCGCGAGCCGTGTGCGGATCGGTCCCACGGCGACCCCCACCACGAAGCCGTAGCGGGCGTTGAACTCCATGAAGAACGGACGGCGTCCGCCTCGCGATGGCCCCGGTCCCAGATCGCACACCAGCCCCTTGCGGATCAGGTGGGAGACCAGGCTGCCGACGGTAGGGGCGGAAAGGCCGGTCGCCTCGATCAGCTCGGCCCGGGTGAACGGCGCCGAGCGGTCCATCACGAAGCTCTGCACCCGCTCGAGGTTCAGGCGCCGGAGGTGTCCGGCGTGGCCGCCCCTCATCTCGACGGCGCGCACGAGCGAGCCAGCGTGCCTGCCTACCGTCATCTTCGGCAGGGAGTTTAATTAAGTAGGCACCGGCAAGGCAAGACGAGAGCTTCACGGTGCCGACAGCGCCGCCTGCTCCCGGCTGGCCGTCGCCCGGAGCGCCTGGTCGCGGGGAGTGAGCCGCCCCGCGCGCTCCAGCGCGGACCAGGCCTCCAGGCTGGAGGCGTAGAGCTCGAGCGCACGGCGGCGGTCCCCCAGCCGCGCGTAGAGCCGGGCGGCGTTCGCCCGCGCCTCGGCCAGGCTCCCGGCATTGGCGGCGCTGTCCGGGTGACGGCTCTCGAAGACCTGCCGGAGCTCGATGGCCTTCTCGTACTCGGCGACCGCGGCCGCACGCTCGCCGGGCGACCACGACTCCGCCAGCCGAAGGTGGCTGTTGGCGAGGTACACGAGCAGCAGGTCGTTCGCGGGCTCCGCCGCCGCCAGCGCCTCCTGGGCCTGCAGGCCCTCCTGCATGAGACGGCGGCCCGCACGCTGGCTGCCCGCGGCCGCCAGCGCCGCCCCGTACTTGCCCTCGCTGAACGAGAGGTCCAGCCGGGCCTGCACGCTGGCCGGGTCGGCGGCGGCGAGCGCGCGGTCGATCCGCAGCGCCTCCTGGTAGCGTGCGCGGGCCTCCGCCCGCCTGTCCAGGCGGAGCAGCAAATCGCCGATCTGCTTCAGCGCCACCGAGACGTTGCGCCGGCCCTGTGCGTCGGCGGGGTCCTTGGCCCGCAGGGCCTCGAAGACCTCGAGCGCGGTGCGGAACTGCTCGAGTGCCGGCTCGAGCCGGCCCGCCTCCATCAGCGAGAGCCCGAGGTTGTGGTGGGCGAAGCCGAGCTGGCGCTGGTAGTGGGAGTCCTGTGGGCTCCTGGCCAGCAGGCGCTCCCGGATCTCGAGCGTGCGCTGGCGGTTCTCGATCGCACCCGCCAGGTCGCCCTGCTCGTGCAGGATGCCCCCGATGCCGTCGAGGCTGGTGGCCAGGTGGACCTCGCCGGCGGCCTGGCCGGAGTCCAGCTCGATCAGCCGACGGCTCAGCTCGGCGGCCCGGCGGAACCCCCCGAGCGCGCCTGCGACCTCGCCGGTCTCCCGCAGCAGCGTCGCGCGCGCGTACGTGCGCTCCACCAGCTCGCCCAGGAACCTCGGGTCCTGCGCCCTCGCGGGGGCCAGGGCCTCGTACGCAGAGAGCGCGCGCGACGACAGGCGCAGCGCCTCGGCCGGGTCGCCCAGCACCCGCACCACTTCGCTCGCCTGGGCGCAGGCCTCCGCCAGCTCGAGCCGCAGCTGGGGGTCCTGGGGAGCGGAGGCCGCCAGCCGCTCGCGGATGGCCAGGGACTTGCGGTAGCTGGCGAGCGCGCCCTGCGAGTCGCCCAGGTTCGGAAAGAGAGGGTTGCCCTGCACCCCCCCGACCCGCTCGTAGGCGGAGGCGAGCTCGCGCTGGAGCGATCGGTCTGCTCGCGCCTCGGCGGCGAGGCCGTCGAGGTACTCGAGCGCCCGCCGCACCACCAGCGCCCGCGCCGGCGTGGAGCCCGGCAGGTTCTCGATCGCGTCGTGGAACTCGAACAGGAACGAGGTGGCGAGGCGGCGCACGTCGGCGAAGCGCCGCTCGGCCCTCTGGCGCTGCTCCTCGGCGAGGTGGGCCTGCCACGCGGCCGCGGCCAGCCCGCCCAGCAGCGAGACGACCGACAGGCCCGCCGCCAGCACCGGCACCCGGTGGCGGCCGATGAACTTGCGGGCCCGGTACGCCCAGGAGTCGGGCGCCGCCCGCACCGGACGGCCGCCGGCGTGGCGGGCGAGGTCGTCCGCCAGCTGCTCGACCGAGGGGTAGCGCCGCTCCGGCTCCTTCCGAAGCGCCTTCCCGACGATCCAGTCGAGCTCGCGGCCGAGCTTCGGGCGTCTCTCTGGAGGGGCCACGGATGTCGGGGCCGGCGGGACGTCCTCGCAGATCGCGCGCATCAGCTCGAGGTCGCCCTTCGCGGCCGGGTGCGGCGAGCGCCCGGTCAGCAGCCGGTAGAGCAGGACGCCGAGCGAGTAGACGTCGCTGGTGACCGTGAGCGGCTCGCCGCGCAGCTGCTCGGGGCTCGCCGCTTCCGGGGTGAGCGGCCGGAAGCCGGTGCGGGTGCGGAAGGCGGCGGCCCCGCCGGGCTCGAGCAGCTTCGCGATGCCGAAGTCGAGGAGCTTCGGCGTGCCGTCGGAGGTCACCAGGATGTTGCGGGCCTTCAGGTCGCGGTGCACGACCAGCCGCTGGTGCGCGTACTGCACGGCGGCGCAGACGAGGCGGAACAGCTCCAGCCGGCGGGGCACGTCGAGGCCGCGGCGGTCGCAGTGGACGTCGAGCGGCACGCCGTCCACGTACTCCATCACCACGTAAGGCTGGCCGTCGTCGGTGGTGCCGCCGTCGAGCAGCCGCGCGATGTTCGGGTGGTCGAGCCGGGCCAGGATGTGCCGCTCGTCGCGGAAGCGCTCGCCGAGCGAGCTGCTGGCGACGCCTCCGTGGGCGATCTTGATCGCCACCTTCTTCTCGAAGGCCGCGTCGGCGCGCTCGGCCAGGTACACGGTGCCCATCCCGCCCTGCCCCAGCTCGGCCAGCACGCGGTACGGCCCGATCCGCCGGTCCGCCGGCAGCGTCGGCGGCCCGGTCCCCATCACCTCGGCGAGCGCCGCGGCGGCGCCGGGCCGCGCCGGCTCCGGCGTCTCCAGGAACCCGCCGCCGGCCGCCTGGTGCGCGGCGAGCAGCGACTCCACTTCGCGCTGCAACGCCGCGTCGCCCTCGCAGGCGGCGGCCACCCAGGCGGAGCCGGCGCGGTGGCCTCCCTCCACGGCGTCGGCCACCACCCGCTTGACCTGCGCCCAGCGGCCGTCGGCGGAGGACGTCGGCAATCAGTCGTCCCCGGCCGCGGGCGTCTCGCCGGCCGAGAGCTCCCGGTAGAGCCAGGCGCGGGCCACCGCCCACTCGCGCTTCACGGTGGCCGCGGAGATGCCCAGGACCTCCGCCGTCTCCGGGACCGTCATGCCGCCGAAGAAGCGCAGCTCCACGATCCGCGCCTGCTGCGGGTCGGCGCCCTCCAGCCTCGAGAGCGCGCGGTCGAGCGCGCAGGCGTCGACCGCGTCGACCGCCGCGGGCGCAGCCACCCCCACGGCCGCGCCGATGGGCAGGTGCGCCGCCCGCGCGCCGCGCTTCTTCCGGCGCTCGCGGCGGGCGTGGTCGACGAGGATCCGCCTCATCAGACGCGCCGCGATGCCGAAGAAGTGGGCTCGGCCCTGCCAGTCCACCCGGCGCTGGCCGGCCAGCCGCAGGTAGGCCTCGTGCACGAGCGCGGTCGTCTGCAGGGTGTGGCCGGGACGCTCCCGCGAGAGGTGGCGCGAGGCGAGCGCATGCAGCTCGTCGTAGACGAGGGGGATCAGCCGCTCGAGCGCGCGCGCGTCCCCGCCCTGCCAGTCGCGCAGCAAGCCCGTGATCTGCGGCCGGGCCGGCTCGTTGTCCATGGGTCGATGCAGCAGCATAGCGCCCGCCGGCCGGCCCGCCAACCCGCGCTGAGCCGGTTTTCCCCGGGATGGCGCGTATTGGCCAGGAGGAATCCCAAGATGAGCGCACGGCGTCTTCTGGCGACAGCCCTCGTGTCCTGTCTCGGCTGCTCCGGGCTGCCCCTGGCCGCGTGGGCGGAGCCGGCGGCCCCCGCCCGGGGCCTGAGCCCGCTCCGCGCCTCCGTCGACCGGGCGGTGGGAGCCGCGCCGCTGCCGCAGGCGAAGAAGGCAGGCGGCGTCCGCATGACCACCACCGCCGACGGCGGCGGCGGAGGAGGGGGCGGCGGCCACGCGGTGCTCGTCGTGCTCGGCCTCGCCGCCAGCGCGGCCACGGCCTACTTCGTCGTCAAGGAGACGAAGAAGCAGACGGGGCAGACGCAATGAGCCCCGCCCTGAGAACGGCAGCGGGAGTGGGCACGGCCGCGGCGCTGTGCCTGCTCGGGGCCGGAGGCTTCGCCGCCGACGCGACGGCGGCCAAGGACCCCGGCCTTTACCTCTCCAGCCCGGGGAAGGAGGGCGAGCTGGCGCTGGTGAAGCTGCACGGGGCGATGGCGAGCATGAAGCAGAAGGGCATCGTCAAGACCATGCTGCTCATGGGCCACGCCAAGCCCACGCTGCTGGCCGAGCTCGCCGGAGAGAAGGCGGAGGTGCGGACGAGGGGCGCCTCGCCGGCGTTCTCCTTCTACCTTCCCCCCGGCGGCGGTGGCATGGAGGACGCCATGCGCATGATGACCGGCGACGCCCCGCCGTCGCAGGCGCGGAACGGGGCCGAGTTCGTCCTGGTCCGCTTGCACGTGAAGGAGGGAAACCGGGAGGCCGAGGTCGGACAGGAGAAGGGCTCCCACACCAAGGACATGGTGCCCTGCTCGTCCGTCAGCCTCGGCGGCTCGACCTTCAAGGTCGAGCCGAAGGACCCCCTGGCGCCGGGCGAGTACGCCTTCTACTGGGGGCAGCACGGCTTCGGCGGGATGCTCTGGGACTTCGGCGTCGACGAGCCCTGACCCGGGGGGTCGATCCGGCCGTCCTCTGACTTGACGCCCTCACCGTAGGCGATATATCGTTGGAATATCGCTGATCGGTCGGACGGCGAGAGGAGGACGGCGATGTTCGGCAGGCATTCGGGTTTCGAGGATGGATGGTACCGGGAGGCGTGCCACGCGGCCCGGGAGGCGGCGCGGCACGGCCGCCGGCACCACGGCGGCTTCGGGCCGGGTGGCTTCGAGGCGCCCTTCGGCCGCTTCCCGTTCGGCCGGTTCCCCTTCGGCGGCGGCCCGCGGGCCCGGCGCGGCGACGTCCGCGGCGCCATCCTGGCGCTGCTGGCGGAGCAGCCGCGCAACGGCTACCAGATCATGCAGGAGCTGGAGAAGCGCAGCCGCAGCCTGTGGCGGCCGAGCCCCGGCTCCGTCTACCCGGCCCTGCAGCAGCTGCAGGACGAGGGGCTGATCGAGGAGAAGGCGGAAGGCACCGGCCGGACCTTCAGCCTCACCGAGGCCGGGCGGGCCTACGTGCGGGAGCACCCGGACGAGGTACGTGCCCCCTGGGAGGACGCGGACGAGGAGGACGACGCGCGCGGCCGCGAGCTGTTCGGCTCCCTGCGCGACACCGCCGTCGCGCTGTGGCAGATCTCGACCAGCGGCAGCGCCGCCCAGCGCGCGGAGGCGCGCAGGCTCCTCGAGGAGACGCGTCGGGCGCTCCACCGGATCCTGGCCGGCGAGGGCGGCCGCCGGGACGTCTAGGCACGGCGGCCCCGCGTATGATGCGGCTCCTCGGCGCCCGTGCGGCGCCACAAAGGAGCTTCAGCGATGAGGAGAGCCGCCCTGGCCGCTGCCCTGTTACTGCTCGCGACGCCTTTCGCCCGCGCCGGCCTGCCCGAGGGCTACCGCGGCAAGCCGTTCGCCGACGAGTTCCACAAGACCGGCGTCCCCGCCATCCCGGGCATCGTCCAGGCGGCCCTCTACGACTTGGGCGGCGAGGGCGTCGCCTACCACGACACCACGCCCACCAACGAGGGCAGCGCCGGCCTCAACACGAAGCCCGAGCACCAGCGGCCCCACGCCTCCGCCTACCTCTGGGGCTTCCGCCGCGACGAGGCCGTCGACATCTCGTACGTGAAGGACATCGCCGACCTCAACCACCCGAACCTGGTCAGCCCGCACATCAACCAGCTGTACCTGGGCTGGACGGACGACGGCGAGTGGACCAACTACACCGTCGACGTGAAGACGCCCGGGCGCTACCGCATCAAGGCGATGTACTCGTACCAGGCGAACACGGTCTCCTTCGACGTCAACGGCAGGAAGGCCGCCGAGTGCCGGCTCCCGGTCGCCACGGAGGACTGGCACCACTGGAACCTCGCCGAGGTGGGAACCATCGCGTTCGAGGCAACCGGCGTGCAGCTGCTCACCTTCCACTACGGCCGCGGCAACAACTTCGCCTGGTTCGAGTTCGAGCGGGTGCCCTAGCCGCCGCCCGGCGCAGCCGAGAGCTCGCCCTGCAACTGCGCGACGTCCTCGTCCCCCAGGCCGGGCGCGAAGCGACGCACCCGGGCGAGCACGTCGGCGGTGCCGAAGTACGGGGCCGCGCAGCGCACGTGGACGTAGCCGGCGGGCTGGAAGCGGCCGTCTTCGTAGAAGACCAGCCGGATCCGCCAGGAGTCCTTGCCGATCGCCTCCCGGCAGTGGCGGCACTGGGCGCGGCCGGTGGGCGCGCGCTCGGCGCCGTCGATCCGCTGCAGCCGCTCGTGCTTGAGCCCGCGCCGCGCCTCCGCCTCCAGGCGCTCGCGCTCAGGCACCGGCTGCGCCGCGCCCGGCAGCGCCTCGAGGAACGGCCCCGGCCGCTTGAGGGCGCCGCACTCGACGTGGAACCAGTGGGTGGTCTCGCCGTCGGCGAAGGGGTTGGGCAGGCTCTCGCCGAAGCGCAGCTCGGAGGCGGCGATCCTGCCGCCGCAGCCGCGGCACTTGGAGCGACCGGTGGACGCCGCGTCGATCAGGTGGGGCATGAGGGAAGGCTACCGCTTCGCCGGCGTGGAGTGGCGCACCGCCTGGCGGCGGCGCGTCACTCGGAGCGCAGAGCCACCACGGGGTCGACGCGGGTGCCGCGCCAGGCCGGGGCGCCGCTCGCCAACAGGGCCACGCCCACCAGCACCGCGGAGCTGGCGAGGAAGGTGAAGGGATCGAGGGCGCCGATGCCGTAGAGCAGCGTCGACATCGACCGCATCAGCGCCATCGCACCCAGCAGCCCGAGGGCGACGGCCTGCAGCGCCAGCCGCAGCCCGTCGCCGAGCACCAGGCGCACGACGCGGCCACGGTCGGCGCCGATCGCCATCCGGATGCCGATCTCGTGCGTACGCTGCGAGACCGAGTAGGAGACGACGCCGTAGACGCCCAGCACCGCCAGCACCAGGGCGAGCGTCGCCAGCTCGGACATCATCCGTCCCCACATCTGCGCCACCCAGGCCGAGCGCACGCGCATCTCGTCGAGCGTGTACACCGACTGCAGTGGCAGCGAGGGGTCGACCGTGCGCAAGGTGGCCCGCAGGGTCTCGGCGAAGCGCCGTGGGTCCGACCGGGTGCGAACCGCCAGTGCCAGCCTCGAGGGCGACGCCAGCCGGTACGGCGCGTAGACCTGGTCCTGCGGCCGGTCGCCGATCAGCAGCATGTCGCCGGCGTCGCGGACGTCCTCGGTCACTCCCACGACGCGCAGCCAGGGACCGCTCTCGATGCGCACCCGCCGGCCCAGCGGATTCGCCGCCCCCCAGTACCGCTGCGCCAGGCTGGCGCTGACGAGGGCCACCTCGCGGCCCTGCTCGTCCTCCTCGGCGCTGAGCCAGCGGCCGGCGCGCAGGCGGATCCCGGTCGCCGCCGGGAAGCCCCGGCTGACCGCCGAGTGCACCGCCCGCGGCCTCGTCTGCTTCGGGTCGAGCGGCTGGCCGTCGATCTCGAGCGCGCCCGACCAGCCGTAGTCCCCCTGCGGGTCCTGGAAGGGCAGCGCGTTGGCCACGCCCGCCTCGATCACCTCGGGCTGCGTGGAGAGCCGCCGCAGCAGCTCGTCGGCGAAGAGCGCCCGCTGGGCCGGCTGGCGATACGCCTCGCCGGCGAGGTCGACGCGCGCGGTGAGCACCCCGTGGGTGTCGACGCCCACGTCGCTGGAGTAGCGGTGGTGGAAGCTCTGGACCATCAGCGAGGCGCCGATCACCAGCACCAGCGAGGCCGCCAGCTCGGCGACCGTCAGCAGGCGTCCGAGGCGTCCGCGCGCGCCACCCGCCGTCGTCCGCCCGCCGTCCTTCAGCTCGTCGACGAGGTCGTCGCGCCCGGCGTGCAGCGCCGGGACCAGGCTCACCAGCAGCGCGCTGCCGGCGGCGACGGCGATGGTGAAGAGCACCACGTTGGCGTCGAGCTCGTAGCGCACCCAGGAGGGAGGGCGGACCGGCGAGGTGGCCTCCAGCCCCAGCGAGCCGAGGTAGCCCAGCCCGAGACCCAGGGCGGCGCCGGCCCCCGCCAGGAGCAGCGCCTCGGCCAGCGACTGCCGCAGCAGGTCGCCGCGGCGCGCGCCGAGCGCGAGGCGCAGGGCGGTGTCGTGGCGCTGGCCGGCGGCCTTTGCCAGCAGGAGGTTGGCCACGTTCGCGCTGGCGATGAGCTGGACGAAGAGGCCCGCCGCCAGCACCAGGTACATCCCGACCACCACGCCCGGGGGCGTGAACGCCTCGATGTACGGCCGCACCGTCGCGGAGCGGCCCTCGTTCGTGTCGGGGTGCTCCCGCGCGATCTGCGCGGCGATCGTGGTCGCCTCGGTCTGAGCCTGCGCCAGCGGCGTGTCGCGGCGCAGACAGGCCAGCACCTCCAGGCGGCGCTCGTCGCGCTTGCCGCCGGTCTGCAGGCCCAGCGGAGTCCAGACCTCGGCGTACTCCGGGAAGTTGAAGCGCTCCGGCATCACGCCCACGATCGAGTAGAGATTGCCGTCGAGCCGCAGCGTCCGGCCGACCACTGCCGGGTCCTGTCCCAGGCGGCGCTGCCACAGCGAGTGGCTGATGAGCGCGACCGTGCTACCGGGCCGATCCTCCTCCGCGCCGAACAGGCGGCCGACGACCGGCGCCATGCCCAGCGTCGGCAGCAGCGAGGCGGTGACCCGGGCCGCGGGGACGCGCTCGGGTTCGCCCTCGGTGGCGAGGTTGTAGTCGCTGCGCTCGAAGGCCCCCATGTTCTCGAACGAGCGGGCACGCGCCTGCCAGTCGAGGTAGCTCGCCGGCGAGAGCAGTGTGCGTCCGCTCCACTGCCCGCCGCCCTCCGGCAGCGTCTCGCGCAGGTTCACCAGCCGGCCGGCGGCCGGGTAGGGAAGCGGACGGTACAGCCAGGGGTTGATCGCGGTGAAGAGGGTGACGCAGGTGCCGATGCCCAGGGCCATGCACACGATCGAGAGAGAGCTGATCGCCTTCTCGCGCCAGAGCGAGCGGCGGGCGAAGCGCAGCGTCCGGATCAGGTCGTCCATGTCTCCCCTTGGCGCCCCTGAGTAGCACGCCGCGTGCCGCGGGTCGGGTGAGCCTGGTACGCGCTTCTGGGCGGTGTTGGCGGGCAGGGCCGAGGCTCGAGATGCTGGACGTTGTCGTCGCTGGGACACCGCCGTCCCACTGGCGGACACCCCCCTACGAAGCCACCAAAGCGACCGCGGTCCGTCCTTCGGCGCCCTGGTGGACGGCTACCGCGTGGGGGGTGAGGGGTGCGGCCGGCGTGCTCCGCTTCCCGAGGAGCCTCCGGAGGAGGGCCTCGTCGAGGAGGGGCCGATCGAAGAAGGCGGCGTCGACGGCGGGGCCGGTGCGGCACCGGGAGGACGTCCGGCGTGCCCGCCGCCGCGACCGTCGCCGTGGTGGTCGCCGTCGGACGGATGGCCGCGGTGGCCATCGCCGGCGCCGTAGCCGCCGCCCCACCACAGCGGGATGCCGCCCTCGTCGCCGCCGGTGCCGCTGCTCTCGGCCTGGCGAGCCCGCGCCTCAGCCTCGCGCGCGCGGGCCTCCGCCTCGCGGGCCCGCAACTCGGCCTCGCGGCGCTGCAGGGCCATCGCCTCCTCCGCCCGCTGGTCCTCCAGCAGCGCCGCGCGCTCGGCCGGCGTGACCCAGCGGCCGTCGAACTCCACGTAGCCCTGGGCGCGCCAGGCGTCCTCGCGGCTCATCCAGGTGCCGTTCAGCGACACCCTGCCCAGCGCCGCGTTGGCCTCGGAATGGCCGGGGTCGAGGGCCAGCACGCGCTGCCAGCTCTCGCGCGCCTGAGTGGCGAGCCCACGATCGTCGGCCCAGCGTGCGAGGGCGACCCAGCCCTGCACGTCTCCGGGCCCGAGACCGGCCGCGCGCTGGCGCCAGGCCTCGAGGGAGGAGGGGGCCTGCGAGATCTTCTCGACCCGCGACAGCGGGAGGGTGACGCGCCCCGGCGAGCACTCGATGCTCACGGTGGTGTCGGTCTTGTCGACGACCACGCCGCTCAGGCGCCCGCCGTTCTTCAGCAGGATCTCGTCGGCGCGGGCAGCCTTCCCCGCAGCCGTGAAGGCGAACGCCGTCAGCAGGATTGCCACCGTCCGGGCAGCCGCGAAGCGGTCCATGGCTGCGCCTCCCTCCAGCCGAGACACGAAAACGTGACGAGGATACACCCGTGGCGTTCCTGCACGCCTCCAACCAGGCGACGAGGACCGCGTCTGCGGGACGCCCCTGGACATCACCCGCCTGGCCTTCGTGGTCGAGGGGGTGGTGCCTCGGCCCGTAGTGCCGGGCCGGTCCGGGGTGCTAGGATCTGCGCGCCATGGTCCAAAAGGACGAGCCGCAGACCACGCGACGTTTCACCGACACGCCCTTCGCCACGGTGATCGGCCCGGGCCTCTCGATCCGGGGCGAGCTGAGCGGCGAGGACGCGGTCGACCTCGGCGGTACGCTCGAGGGTCCCTCCAACCTCGCGGCGCACTACCGGGTCCGCGCGGGAGCCCGGGTGAGCGGAGCGATCGAGGCGCGCAGCGTGGCGCTGGAGGGCAGCGTGCAGTCGCCGAAGATCGTCGCCGACAAGGTCGAGATCGGTGCCTCCGCCCAGGTCGTGGCCCGCATCGAGGCGCGGGTGGTGGCGATCGCCGAGGGCGCGCGCTTCGACGGCGAGCTGCACATGGAGGGCAACGACCCCGAGGGCGGGGCCACCTTCTTCAAGGAACGCCGGCGCGAGACGCCCTGACCACGATCCCGACGGCTGCCGCGCTCAGGGAGCGGTCCTCTCGCCCGTTCGCGCTGAAATGCTGCGTCTGCCTGCTCTTCAGGTGAGAGCGATGACCCGCATCCACGAACACGGCATCGTCCGCGCCCTGGCGGCGGCGACGCTGCTGGCGTCGACCGCGCAGCCGGTCGCCCGCGCCCGGAACGCGCCTGCCACCCGCCAGCCCCTCACGCCGGAGGACGTGGTGGCCGTGCCCAACCCGTCCGACCCGCGGATCTCGCCGGCGGGCGACCGCGTCGCCTTCGTGGTCACGCGTCTGCTGCCCCCGGGGCGGCGGCAGAGCGAGGTGTGGCTCGCCGAGACCGTCGGCGACGGCCAGGAGCGCGTCCCGCTCGAGCAGGCGCGGGCGCCGCGCTGGGCGCCGGACGGCCGCACCCTGGCGGTCCTCGCGCCGTTGCCGGACGGCGTCGCCGCCCTGCACCTCTGTGATCCGGCGCAGCCAGCCTGCCGCGCGCTGCCCGAGACGGCCGGCGCGCAGGACGCGGCGTTCTCGCCCGACGGCCGCATCCTCGCCTTCCTGCGGGCCGACCCCGAAGCGAAGGCCCCCGACCCGCTGGTGGTCGACCGGGAGGTCCCGCGGCAGACGCGCCTGTGGATCGTGGCTGCCGGCGGCGGCACGCCGCGTCGGCTGCTCGAGGAGGACCTGACGGTCTGGAGCTTCGGCTGGTCCGCCGACTCGACGCGGCTCGCCGTGCTCGCCTCGTCCTCTCCGCTGCCCGAGGGCCAGGAGTACGGAAGCCGGCTCCTCTCGATCGGCGTGGCCGGGGGCAGGTTTCAGGTGCTCGCCGAGCGCACCAGCCCGCAGTCGGCCCCCGCGTTCTCTCCGGACGGCCGAACGGTCGCGTACCTCGCGCCGCTCGGCGACTTCAAGGAGCGCGGCGTGCTGCAGGTCGTCCCCGTCTCCGGCGGGACGCCGAAGCCGGTGGCGGGCGACTTCGCCGGGACCTTCTGGCAGGCCTCCTGGCGCCGCGACGGCAAGGGCCTGCTGGCCGCGCTCGGCCAGGGCGCGACCCACGCGCTGGCGTCGGTCGATCTCGAGGGCCGCGTCACGCGCCTCCTCGAGATGCGGCACTCGATCATCCCGCTGTGGGAGTCGGTGTGGTCGGTGGACGCTGCCTTCGACCGCGTCGCGTACCTCAGCGAGGCCGACGGCGGCCGCGAGGTCTGGACGGCGCGGCTCGCCGGCGGTCCGCCCCGCCGGCTGACCCGGCTCTCGGCCCCGCTGGAGGAGCGCGCGCTGGGACCGGTGGAGGCGGTGCGGTGGGCGAACGGCACGGCCGTGGTCGAGGGCGTCCTGGTCTCGCCCGTCGGCGCCGGCAACGGCCCGCTGCCGCTCGTGGTGTGGCTGCACGGAGGCCCCGCCTACGAGTGGGGGGTGGGCGCGCAGGTGCAGAGCTGGGCGCAGCTCTTCGCCGCGCGCGGCTACCGCGCGCTGCTGCCGAACTTCCGCGGCAGCACCGGCTACGGCCAGGCCTGGCTCACCGCCGACGTGCGCGACTGGGGAGAGGGGCCGATGTCGGACGTGATGAGCGGCGTCGACGCGCTCGTCTCCCGCGGCCTTGCCGACCCGGAGCGGCTCTTCCTCGGGGGCGGCAGCTACGGCGGCTACCTCGCCTACTGGATGGTCGGCCACACCGCCCGCTTCCGCGCCGCCTACCTGCGCGCCGGCATCTGCGACCCTCTCTCCGCTTACGCGCTCACGGACGAGCCGTCGTTCTTCGTCGGCTACATGGGCAAGACGGCCTTCCAGGACCCCGACATCTACCAGCGCCTGGCGCCGCTCGCGTCAGTGAACGACGTGCGCACGCCGTTGCTGATCACGCACGGCGAGCGGGACGCGCGGGTGCCTCTCGGCCAGTCCCATCTCTTCCACGCCGGCCTGCGCGAGCGGGGTGTCGCCACCGAGCTGGTCGTGTACCCGCGCGAGGGCCACTCGATCGCGGAGCACGACCACCAGCTCGACCACATGCGGCGCGTGCTGGACTGGTACGCCCGCCATTAGCTGCCGCGGCTCGCCGCCGCGTCGGCGACGAGCCCGAGCACCGACAGCGTGAGCGCCCGCGGTCGAGTCCGAAAAGCAGACGGCGGACAGTCTCCTCCACGGCCTCGTGTCGGCTCCCCGGGCTGTGCCCGAGGCTGCAAGTCGTTGACGTCGCGGGAGTGCCGTCCGCGGCACCCGCGGCACGAGGCTTGCTCGATCCTGGGGCGAGGCGCGGCATGACACTGTACGAGCTGGAATGGGCGTTCACAGCGTGGCACGACGGCCATCCCGACATCGAGCGGCGGCTGATCGACGCCGTGGCGCAGCGGTGGTTCCTGCTCGGTGCCGCACACGATGACGGACGTCCCGTCCGCTTCGCGGGCGGGGTGCTGGTGCCGCTCGGCGCTCCCAGTGGCGCCAGGCGCGCGCTGTGGCGCGACGAGACGGAGCTCCTCAGCGAAGCCGTCCCGATGCCCGCCTGGGCGACGCGGGTCCCGTGCTGGACGCCGCTGCTGGCGACGCGGCGTCCTGCCAGCGCATAGGGGCGGACCGGTCGGAAGCTGTTCTCCGGACCACCGCCGGCAGCGGCGCGCCTGATACTGGCCGGGTGCGCCGGGCAGGAGAGGTCGGGTGACGCGGCTCGCCGAGCTGCCGGTGCTCGTCCTCGACGCGCAGGCGACGGCGGCCGACCCCGCGGGCGGGGCGCTCCTGGAGATCGGCTGGGCCCGCTGGTCGGCGGGCACGGCAGGCGAGCTGGCCGGCGCGTCGGTCACCGCGCAGGTGGTGGCGGCGCCGCCGGGCGGCGCGGTACCGCGGCCCGTGTCGCGGGTGACGGGCCTCGGGACCGCGGAGTGGGTGCGGGGCGTGCCGCCGGCGACGGTGTGGGAGCGTCTCCTGGCCGCGGCCCGCCGGGTGGCGCGTGTGCCCGTGCCCAGCGTCGTCCACTACGCGCGCTTCGAGCAGCCCTTCCTGCGCCGTCTCCACGCGCTGCACGGCAGCGGGCCCTTTCCCCTCGAGCTCGTCTGCACCCATGCGATCGCCCGCCGGCTCCTCCCGGAGCTGCCGCGGCGGACGCTGCGCGCGCTGGCCGGCTATTTCGGGGCCGGGGTGCCGTCGCTCCGCCGGAGCGCCGACCACGTACGGGCGACCGCGCTCGTCTGGCGCGAGTTGGTGACGCTGCTCGCGGACAGTGAGGGCATCTGCGACCTCGAGGCGTTGCGGGACTGGCTGGCCGGTCCCGCTCCCAGGGCCGCCCGTCGGTTCCCCCTCGCCCGCGAGCGGCGCCTCTCGCTGCCCGATCGGCCGGGCGTGTACCGGCTTCTGCGCGCGGGCGGTGCCGTGCTCTACGTTGGCAAGGCCGCCTCGCTGCGTCACCGCGTCAGCGGCCACTTCCACGCCCGCCCGGCCGGCGAGCGCGCGCTGGAGCTGCTCACCCAGGTCCGCGACGTCTCCTGCGCCGAGACGGTGACCGCGCTCGAGGCGGCGCTGCTGGAGGCGGACGAGATCAAGAGGCTGGCGCCGCCGTTCAACCGGGCCCTGGCTACGGGCGGCCGCCGGGTGTGGTTCGCCTCGCCGGACCTCGCCGAGGTGCAGGAGGACGCCGACGCCGCCCACCCGGTGGGTCCCCTCGTCTCGCGCGCCACGCTCGAGGCGTTCACCTCGGCCCGCCTGGCTCTCGCCGCCGCCGAGGCGGTCTCGCTGCCCGTTCGCGCCCGCGCGCTCGGCGTGGCTCCGGCGTTCGCGCCCTCCCCCGAGTGCTTCGAGGCGGGCCTCGCGCGGTTCGCCCGCCAGCACGGGCCCGCGGCCACGACCCCAGGCCTGCTCCGGCTCGGGTCGCGGCTCTGGGCCCTCCGCCGCGTTGCCACGGTCGTCGACGACGACGCGGCAGCCGCGCCGTCCCGGCCGGCGTGGGACGAGGGGCGGGTGTGCCAGGCACTCGAGGAGACCGTCGTCCGCGCCGCCCACGCGGTCCGACGCGCCCGATGGCTGGTGCGGCTCTGCGAGTGCGCGCTGGCCTGGGCGGAGCCCGAGGCGGCGACCCGGCGGCTGCTGGTGATCCACGGAGGCGAGGTGGCCGAGCGAGGCGACCTGCCGCCGGGCGCTCCACTGCCGGTCCCGCCCGGCCACCGGCGGCCGCCCGCTGCCCGCCGCGCGGCGTTCGACCTCGCCTGCTTCGACCGGCTGCGCGTGCTCGGCACGGAGCTGCGGGTGGTCGCGGCTGCGGCCGACAGCGTGGAGCTGCGCCTGGGGGAGCACGCGCGGCTCTCCCGGCGGCGGCTGCAGGCGGTGCTGCGGTGGGTCTGACGTCGCCGGCGGCGGGCCTGCGCGTGCTCTTCGTCTCCGACACCCACCTCGGCTTCGACCTGCCCACGGCCCCGCGGGTCGACCGTCGCCGCCGCGGTCCCGACTTCTTCGCCTGTTTCGAGCTTGCGCTGGCACCCGCGCTGCGCGGCGAGGCCGACGTGGTGGTGCACGGCGGCGACCTGCTGTTCCGCAGCCGCGTGAAGGCCGCTCTGGTCGCGCGCGCGCTGCAGCCACTGCTGCGCGTCGCCCAGTCCGGCGTGCCGGTGCTGCTGGTGCCCGGCAACCACGAGCGCTCCGCGCTGCCGTACCCTCTGCTCGCCGCGCACGAGGAGTTACACGTCTTCCGGCGGCCGGGGACGGTGGTGATCGAGCGGCGCGGGCTGCGGGTGGCCTTCGCCGGCTTCCCGTACGCCCCTGACGTCCGCCGCCGCTTCCCCTCCCTGCTCCTCGCCACCGGCTACCGGCAGGTGCCGGCGGACGCGAGGGTCCTCTGCCTCCACCAGTGCGTGGAGGGCGCCACCTGCGGGCCTCCGCCCGGGTACACGTTCCGCGACGGCGACGACGTCGTGGCCGGCTGCGACCTGCCGCGCGACGTGGCCGTCGTGCTCTGCGGTCACGTCCACCGCCACCAGGTCCTGCGCCGCGACCTGGGCGGCCGGCCGCTGCCCTCGCCGGTCGTCTACGCGGGCGCGGTCGAGCGGACGTCCTTTGCGGAACGTGAGGAGAGCAAGGGCCACATCGTGGCCGAGGTGGCCGCCGGCGGTCCCGGCGGCCGGCTGCTCGCCTGGGACTTCCGCCCGCTGCCGGCGCGCCCCATGCGCGTGCTCGACGTCCCCTCGACGGCCTCGGCCGACGAGCTGGAGCGACGGATCCGCGGGGCGCTGGCCGAGTCGCCGGCGGACGTCGTCCTGCAGCTGCGCGTGCCCGAGCGCCTGCTCGCCGCCGCGGCGCTGGACGCCGCCCGGCTGCGGGCGCTGGTGCCGCCGACGGCCAACGTGACCGTGACCGCCTGCTGCCCGCGGTAGGCTATCAGGCGATGGACACCGGACTCTGCCGCTGGGGCATCCTGGGCACCGCTCACATCGCGCGCAAGAACTGGCAGGCGATCGCCCTCGCCGGCAACGCCTCGCTGGTGGCGGTGGCCAGCCGCTCGCTCGAGCGCAGCCGGCAGTTCGTGGCCGACTGCCTGGTCTCCTGTCCCCTGCCGGCGGCGCCGGCGGCCCTCGCCGGCTACGACGAGCTGCTCGCCCGTCGCGACGTCGACGCTGTCTACATCCCGCTGCCGACGGGGGTGCGCAAGGAATGGGGGCTGAGAGCCGCGGCGGCCGGCAAGCACGTGCTGGTCGAGAAGCCGGTCGGGGTGACGGCGGACGACGTTCGCGAGATGCTGGCGGCCTGCGAGCGCCACGGCCTGCAGTTCATGGACGGGGTCATGTACCTGCACGGCCGGCGGCTCGAGGCCCTGCGGCAGACGCTGGACGACGGCGAGAGCGTGGGCCAGGTGCGCCGAATCGCGGCGCAGTTCAGCTTCGCGGGCGACGACGGCTTCTTCCGCAGCGACATACGCATGCACAGCGCCCTCGAGCCGCACGGCTGCCTGGGCGACCTTGGTTGGTACACGCTCGGCTTCGCGCTGTGGGTCATGAACCACGAGCTGCCGGCGCGCGTCAGCGGGCGGCTGCTCGCCGAAGCCGGACGGCCGGACAGCCCGGGGAAGGTCCCCACCGAGATGTCCGCCGAGCTGCTCTTCGCCGGCGGTGCCTCGGCCAGCCTCTACTGCTCCTTCCGGACCGAGAACCAGCAGTGGGCGAACGTGAGCGGGACCAGGGGCTCGGTCCACATCCCCGACTTCGTCCTCCCGTTCTTCGGCGACGAGACCTGCTTCGAGGTCACCAACTCCGTCCTGGAGACCCACGGCTGCGACTTCGACATGCGCCGCCGCACCCGTCAGGTTCGCGTCGCCGAGCACGGCAACAGCCACCCGAGCTCCCAGGAGGTCGCCCTCTTCCGCGACTTCTCGGCCCTCGTCGTCAGCG
The DNA here is from genome assembly GCA_035542035.1 of Vicinamibacteria bacterium. Taxonomy (GTDB): domain Bacteria; phylum Acidobacteriota; class Vicinamibacteria; order Fen-336; family Fen-336; genus DATBSL01. Next base: position 49,292 of record DATKME010000001.1, read on the forward strand.
GCCGGTGCGATCCGCACTGGGGCGAGGTTGCCCTGAGGACCCAGCGGGTGCTCGACGCCGTCCGGCGCTCCGCCGGCGAAGGTCGCGAGGTGACGCCCGGCTGACGTTCGCTCAGCCGCCTTCCTTGAGGCGACGGATGGCGCGCCGCTCGCGGCTGCTGGGCGGTCTCGAGGCGGGCGGGCGCAGGCCGAAGGCGCGGCGCAGCCGGCGGGCCTCGATCTCCTCGGCGGTCGCCGGCGGTGTGCGGTCCTCGTAGAGCGTGCGCGCCTCCGCCTTGACCAGGTGGTGCAGCGCCAGGCCTCGCACCACCACCACCTGTCGCCACCCGCCGCCGCGGCTGATGCGCAGCTCGTCCCCAAGGTGCAGCATGCGGTGGGGGCGGGCGACCTGCCCGTTCACCTCGACCTTGCCGCCGCGGCAGGCGCGCTGGGCGAGAGAGCGCGTCTTGAACAGGCAGGCGACGTCGAGCCAGAGGTCCAGCCTTTCGGAGGCGGGCTGGTCCTGGTGAGGGAGCTCCCCGGCCATTCACCGGCGATCTTCCCACGCCTGCGGCTGCGCGGCGCCCGCGACCCGGGTTATCGTTCGCCCATGGATCGCCTGCGACGCCAGATGGGGTTCCTGCTCGAGGCCGACAAGCTGAAGACGATCGTGCGCCGCAACCACCTCTCCGACGGCTCACGGCGCGAGAACGACGCCGAGCACTCCTGGTACTTCGCGCTGGCGGCGCTGGTGCTCGCCGAGCACGCGAAGGAGCCGGTCGACCTGGCGAAGGTGCTGCGCATCGCGATCATCCACGACCTGGTGGAGATCGACGCCGGCGACGCCTTCATCTACGACGCCGCCGCCACCGCCGCGCAAGCGGAGCGGGAGGAGCGCGCGGCGGCGCGGCTTTACGGCCTCCTCCCGGACGACCAGGCGGCCGAGCTGCTGGCGCTCTGGCGCGAGTTCGAGCGGGCCGAGACGAAGGAGGCGCGCTACGCGAAGGCGATCGACCGCCTGGCGGCGGTGATCCTCAACCACGCCTCCCAGGGCAGGACCTGGCGCGAGCACGGGGTCTCGAAGCGGCAGGTGCTGGCCGTCAACGAACGCATCGCCGCCGGCGCGCCGCCGCTGTGGGAGCACGTGAGGGCGCTGATCGAGGACGCGGCCGCACAGGGCTGGATCGAATCCTAGCGGGCGGGGCGCGTCAGATCTCGAGGAAGATCTTCCCGCGATAGAGCAGCCACATGGCCGCCGCTGCTGATTCGGGACGTGGAGAGGGAACAGCCCCTCAGCGGGCCCTCAGCCGCAGCGCGACGTCGAGCCCGTACTGGGGCGTGTGCAGCGTGAGGTCGCCGCCGCCCCAGGCTCTCTCCTCCGTGCCCAGCTCGCGGCCGCTCGCCGGGTCCGTCCACACCACCTGGTAGCGACCGGCCGGGACGCTCCGCAGGGTGATCGCATCGCGGTAGCGACCCGGGGTGGCGACGAAATGGGCGCCCCACTGGCCGTCGTCCCGGGCGTGGAACAGGTAGACCGCGTACTGCCGCCCCGGCTCGGCGAGCGCGCTCGCGAGCGCGCCGTCGGGCAGGCCGCTCACGCCCGCGAAGCGCTCCAGCCGGGCAAGGTCGAGGCTGGAGACGAAGTCCTTCAGGACCCGGCGCTGCGGGAGGAGGACCTGGCGGGTCGAGGTGCCGCCCTTCTCCTGGCCGCGGTGGAACTCGCCGTTGAGGTTGATGGTGCCGGCGCCGCCGCCGAGCAGGAACCACCAGCCTTCCAGCCGCACGTCCTCGACGCCGTAGGGCTTGACCAGCCCGTGGCCGAAGTAGTCGGACTCGACGTCCACGAGCGGCTTGCGCACGGCGTAGTCCTTCTCCAGCGCGTGGCCGGCCGGCCGGACGTACTCGGTCGGGAGCCAGTCGCACCAGGGCTCGGCCGAGAGGTCCGGCGAGAGGCTCTGGACCGTCTGTCCCAGCACGTGCTTCTTCGGCAACGGTCTCTCCGCCGCCAGGAACGCGTCCCTCATCGCCAGCAGCCACGGCACCACGGTCTCGTCCGGGTGCATGCCGATGCTGCCGTCGGGCTTGCCGTAGAGCGACGGCTCGTCGCACAGGTCGTAGATCACGTCCTCGTAGCCGTTCAGCTCGGCGGCGATCTTGGCCACGTAGGCCTGCTGATAGCGGACGACGTCCTGGTTGCGCGCGTCGCGGGTGGTGAAGAGACCGCACTCCTCCGCCTCGTAGCGCCCGACGCCCTGGCGGTTGTTGCGGTGGTGGAAGGCCATCAGCGGCCAGCTGTCGGCGTACATCCCGTTGAAGAAGGCCACCTCGACCACGATCCCGCGGCGAGACGCCCGCGCCACGAAGTCGCGCAGGCGGGCGAAGTAGGCGGGGTTCCAGCGCTCGAGGTCGTACTTGTACGAAGGCTGGCCCGCCTCCGCCAGGGCGGGGTGCGCACCGGGCTCGTTCGATCGCGCCCAGGGCAGGATCTGCCTGCCCGGCCTCGGCCCCAGCGGGTTGCCGGCCACGTACTTGTCCGTCGCCTCGAACATCCCGCCCGGGTAGATCCGGGTGAGGTTCATCCCGCTCGCGGCCAGCGCGTCGAGGAAGCGTACGTAGTCGAAGTCGGCGTCGATCACGGCCCCGTAGTGGTGGTCGGAGGTGACGAAGACGATCGGCCGCCCCTGCCGCTCGAAGTAGTGCGGGTTCGCCCGCCAGACGTGCACCGGGTCCGCGACCGCGCTGCTGGCCAGAAGCAGCGCGGCGACCAGTGAGCCTCGAGACCAGTCCATGGCGCCTCCTCGCGTGCGCCACGGATCATGCCACGCCTCAGCCGAGCCGGGTGGTCCCCAGCAGCGCCTGGGGGTCGAGCGTCGTCTTGAGAACGCGGCAGACCGCCCGCACCAGCTCCGGCGTGTAGCGGTCGTAGAAGGGCTGGTTGTGCGGCCCGATGCCGTGCTCGGCGCTGAAGCTCCCGCGGAAGCGCCCGATCGCCAGCTCGTAGATCCGCGTCTGCAGCGCCGCCTTCAGCTCCGCCGCCGGACGTGCCGCCGGGGTCGAGCTCCAGACGAGGTTCAGGTGCACGCCGCCGTCGCCCCAGTGGCCGAAGTCGCAGACGCAGACGAACGGATACTCCGCCGCCAGCATCCGGCGAGCCTCGTCCAGGAGCTCGGGCAACGCGGAGCGGGGGACGCTGATGTCGAGGCCCAGGACCTCGCCGAGGTGGCGGTGGCTCTCCGAGACGTGGTGGCGGACCTCCCACAGCTCCGCCGGCTTCCCCGGGAAGACGTCGGTGATGCCCTCCCCGGCGCTGCCCTCGCACGCCCCGCCCAGGGTCGACTCCAGCAGGGCCTCCAGCGCAACGTGCTGGCCCGGCAGCGTCGTCGACAGCTCGACCAGGATCGTGAAGGCTGGCAGCGCCGCCCCGAAGGGGTTGCGCAGCCGCGCCTGGTGCTGGAACACCGGCGCCAGGGCGTCCTGGCTCATGACCTCGAAGGCCGTGAGCAGCTCGCCGACGCTCGCCTCCAGGTGGCGGAGCACGGCGAGGACGGTCGCACCGTCGGTCGCGCCGACGAAGGCGGTCGCCTGCTGCAACGGCCTCTGCACCACCCGCAGCAGCACACGGGTGACGACCCCGAACACGCCCGAGGTGCCGACGAAGAGCTGCTTCGGGTCGAGACCGACGTTGTTCTTGCGCAACGCCGTCATCAGGTCGAGCACGCTGCCATCGGCGAGCGCCACCTCGATGCCCAGCAGGTTCTGGCGCACGTCGCCGTAGCGCAGCAGCCGGGTGCCGCCGGTGTTGGTGACCACCATGCCGCCCACGGTGGGGTCGGCGCCGACGTCGACCGGGAACATCAGTCCGTGGGGCTCGAGCGCGGCGTCGAGCCCGCTCAGCCGCACGCCCGCGCCGGCGATCACGGTGCGGTCGGCGGGGTCGACCTCGAGCGGCCGGGTGACGCGCTCCAGGCTGAGGACGAGCATCTCGCCCGAGGCGTCAGGGGTGGAGGCGCCGACCAGGCCGGTGTTGGCGCCCTGGGCGACCACGCGGATGCCCTGCTCGAACGCGTAGCGGAGGACCGAGGCGACCTCCTCTGTGTCCCGCGGCCGTACCGCGGCCAGAGCCGCGCCCCGGCCGTAGCGCCAGCCCTGCTCGTAGCGGGCGAGCTCGTGCGGCTCGGTGAGGACGGCGCCTTGTCCCAGCCGCTGCGACAACGCGGCGGCCACATGCGTGCGATCGGGTCGGCTCATGGGTCCTGCTCGCTCGACATGAGCCCATTATCGGCGCACGACTGCGCGCTTCGCGTTTGATAGGCTGGCGCCCGCGGAAGATGGCGTTGAAGACGTCCCTCGCCAAGACGCGGATGAAGGTGCTGCTGCTCGAGAACATCCACGAGCGCGCGGTGGAGAGCTTCGTCCGCCACGGCTATACCACCGTGGAGCGCCGGGACGGGGCCCTGGCGGGGGAGGAGCTGAAGGACGCGATCGCCGACGTCCACTTCCTGGGGATCCGCTCGGCCACCCGGCTCGACGCGCAGGCGATCGACTGTGCCCGGCGGCTGATCACCGTGGGCGCGTTCTGCATCGGCACCAACCAGGTCGACCTGGAGGCGGCGATGATGCGGGGCATCCCCGTCTTCAACGCGCCCTTCTCCAACACCCGCTCGGTGGCCGAGCTGATCATGGCCGAGATCGTCCTCCTGCTGCGCGGGATCGCGGTCAAGAACGCGCAGCTCCACCGCGGCGTGTGGTGCAAGTCGACCGACCAGGCGCGCGAGGTCCGCGGCCGCACCCTCGGCATCGTCGGCTACGGCAACATCGGCTCGCAGCTCTCGGTGATGGCCGAGGCTTTGGGCATGGAGGTTCGCTTCCACGACGTGGTGGCCAAGCTGCCGCTGGGGAACGCCCAGCCGGTCGGCTCGCTCGACGAGCTGCTCGCCGTCTCGGACGTGGTCACCGTGCACGTCCCGGACACGCCGCAGACGCGGGGGATGATCGGCCGCGCGCAGTTCGGGCTCGTGCGCCCGGGAACGACCTTCATCAACGCGTCGAGGGGAACCGTGGTCGACATCGGGGCTGCCTGCGAGGCCCTGGAGAGCGGTCGGCTGCGCGGCGCCGCCTTCGACGTGTTCCCGGCGGAACCGAAGGGCAACGCGGAGGAGTTCGTCTCGCCGCTGCGGCGGTTCGACAACGTCATCCTGACGCCGCACATCGCCGGCTCCACCGTGGAGGCGCAGGCCAACATCGGGAGCGAGGTGGCGGAGAAGCTGGTCCGCTACAGCGACAACGGCTCCACGCTTTCGGCCGTGAACTTCCCCGAGGTCTCGCTGCCCGCCCACCCCGGCAACCACCGGCTGCTGCACATCCATCACAACGTCCCCGGCATGCTGAGCCAGATCAACGCCGTCTTCTCCGGGCACGGCATCAACATCAACGGCCAGTACCTGATGACGAGCGCGAAGATCGGCTACGTCGTGATCGACGTGGACCAGGAGTCGAGCCGGACCGGGCTGGAGGCGCTGGCCGCGATCGAGGGCACCATCCGCACGCGGGTGCTCTTCTAGCCTCGACGGCGACGAGAGGCGGCGAGGCGTTTCCGACGGCGCCTTGGCGCGGCTCGAGCCGACGGCCGTGGCCAGCAAGGCCTCTCCGGCGGAGGCGCGTGCGGCTGCTGACGAACGCCCGTCGGCGTGCAAAGATTCGTGGCAAGGTCCCACTTGCACCAGGCTGCGCCCGGGGAGTTGCGGCTGCAGGTCCGGCTCCTCGGTCAGTTCGCGATGGCGGTCGACGGCTGTCCGGTCGCGGAGTCGCCCAGCGGCCGGCTGCAGTCGCTGCTCGCCTTCCTGCTGCTGCACGCCGGCGAGCCGCAGTCGCGGGCGCAGCTCTCCTTCGTCTTCTGGCCGGACGCGCCGGAGGCGAACGCCCGCAACAACCTGCGGCAGCTGTTGCACCAGCTTCGTCACCTCCTGCCCGCGGCCGGCCGCTTCTTGCACGCCGACGCGCAGACGGTGCAGTGGGCCCGCGAGGCTCCGCTCGACCTCGACGTCGCGCTCTTCGAGGCGGCGCTGGCCGATTCCGAGGCCGCCGCCCGCGCGGGCGACACCGACCGCAAGCGGGTGTGCCTGGAACGGGCCCTGGACCTGTGCCAGGGGCCGCTGGTCCCGAGCTGCTACGACGACTGGATCGGGGCGGAAAGAGACCGGCTGGCGCGGCGCTGCGAAGACGCGGCGGCGGCGCTGGTCGCGCTGCTGGAGCAGCAGCGCGAGTACGCCGCTGCCGTCGACCGGGTCCGACACTGGCTGCAGCACGATCCGCTGGACGAGGAGGCGTACCGCTGGCTCATGCGTCTGCTGGCGCTGGCCGGGGACCGGCCGGCCGCGCTGCAGGCCTATCGCCAGTGCACCGCGGCGCTCGGCCGGGAGCTGGGGGCGCAGCCGAGCGCCGCGACCCGCCGCCTCCACGAGCAGATCCGCAGCGTCGAAGCGACAGTACCGGAGCCCGCCACGGCAGGCGAGGAGGCGGCCACGCTTCCGCTGGTCGGCAGGCAAGCGGAGTGGTCCCGGCTGCGCTCGGCCTGGGAGCGGGCCGCACAGGGACGCGTCACCTTCGCGCTGGTCAGCGGAGACGCGGGTATCGGCAAGTCACGGCTGGCCGAGGAGCTGCTGACGTGGGCTCGGCGGCAGGGAGTGGCCGCGGCGAGGACCCGCTCCTACGCCGCCGAGGGGAGTCTCTCGCTCGCGCCCGTGAGCGAATGGCTGCGCAGCGACGCTCTCTCTCCGCAGCTCGCGCGGCTCGAGGACGTGTGGCATCTCGAGGTCGCGCGGATCGTCCCCGAGCTGCTGGCCGCGCGGCCCGCCCTCCCGCCGCCAGCGCCCATGACCGACTTCGGCGACCGCCTGCGCTTCTTCGAGGGCCTGGCCCGGGCGGTGCTGCTGGCGCCCCCCCCGCTCCTGCTGCTGATCGACGACCTGCAGTGGTGCGACCGCGAGACGATCGAGTGGCTCCACTTCCTCTCGCGCTTCGAGCCCGCGGCCGCCCTGCTGGTGCTGGGGACGATGCGGTCGGAGGAGCCCGATCCCGGCCACCCCCTGCCGGAGCTCCTGCGGGACCTGCGCGGCCGCTCCCAGCTGGTGGAGATCGCTCTCGAGCCGCTCGACGCCGCGGAAACCGCGGCCCTGGCCGGCGAGGTCGCGCAGACCGCCATCGACGTCGCCGCGGCCACCCGGCTGTATCGGGAGACCGAAGGCAACCCGCTGTTCGTGGTCGAGACGGTGCGGGCGGAGGGCGCCGGCCACTCGCGCCGGGACCTGGCGGCGCCGGCGGGCAGCACCGGCCTCTCTTCTCGGACGCAGGCGGTCCTCGCGGGTCGACTGGCCCAGCTCTCCGAGCCGACGAGACAGGTCGCCGCGGCGGCGGCCGTGATCGGACGCGCGTTCTCGCTGGCCGTCCTGGCGCGGCTGGTGGGCGGTGAGGACGCGGCGGTAACCGCTCTCGACGAGCTGTGGCGCAGGCGCATCGTTCGCGAGCAGGGCCCGGACGTCTACGACTTCACCCACGACCGGCTGCGCGAGGTGGCGTACGGCGACACCAGCACCCCCCAGCGGCGCCGGCTGCACCGTCAGGTGGCGGAGGCCCTCGTCGAGCTGCACGCGGAGGACCTCGATCCGGTCAGCGCCGCCATCGCCGCGCACTACGACAACGGCGGCCTGCCGGCGGCGGCCATCCCGCACTATGCCAGGGCGGCGGTGGTGGCTCAGGCCGTGTACGCGCACGAGGAGGCGGTGGCCCTCGGGCAGCGGGCGCTGGCGCTGGTCGGCACGCTGCCGCCGGGCGTGGGCCGCGACGGCCAGGAGCTGGAGCTCCATCTCCTGCTCGCCCCGAGCTGCCGGGTGACGATGGGGTGGGCGGCTGCTGAGCTCGGTGCGCTGCTCGAGCGTGCGCTCGCTCTGTGCGATCGGGTGGGGACGAGCGCCCAGCGGGTCGAGGCCCTGTACGGGATGCAGTCGTCCTGTGTCGTCGCGGGCCGGCTGGAGGAGTCGGCGCGTCTTGCCGAGGAGCTGGAGCACGGCTTCCCCGGTGGCGGCGCACACGCGGCGCTGCAGCCGTCTTTCGCGATGATGGCGGGGGTCCGAGTCCAGATGGGCCGGTTCCAGGAGGCCTGCGACCACATCGACCGGCTGCTCGGCGACGTCGACCCCAGCCAGCTCCAGCGTTTTCTCCAGTCGCAGGGCGTCAACTACGAGATTCACACCCGGTCCTGGCAGTCGCACGCGCTTTGGTGCCTTGGCCGTCCCGACACCGCCTTCGCCCGTGCCTCCCACGCCCTGCAGCTGGCGCGGCGGCTCGGACAGCCGTTCAGCCAGGCGATCGCCGCCACCTACCTGGCGCTGCTGCAGCAGCTGCGCGCCGACACGGAGACGTTCGCCGTGCAGGCGGAACAGGCGCTCGAGCTGGCCACGCGCTTCAAGGCCACCTACTACCGGGCCTGGGCGGGCATCCTGGTGGCGTACGCGGGTGCGCTCGCCCACCCGGAAGCGGACGGCCTCGGCCGCCTGCGCGGCGCGATCGACGGCTTCCGGCAGACGGGAGCCCGTCTGCGGCTGCCCTACTACCTCGCCCTGCTCGCCGACCTGGAGCTGCGCGCCGGCTCCGCCCGGGCAGGGCTCGAGGTGGTCGAGGCGGCGCAGGCGCACAGCCGCGAGACCGGCGAGCGCTGGTGGGACTCTGAGCTGCACCGACTGCGGGCCGAGCTGCTGCTGGCCGACGGTGCGCGTCCGGCCGACGCGGAGCCGGACCTCGTCCGGGCGCTCGAGATCGCCCGAGAGCAGCAGGCGAGGTCGCTGGAGCTGCGGGCCGCCCGATCCCTGGCCGCACTGCGGGCACGATCGGGTCACGCCAAGGAAGCTCGCGACCTGTTGGCGCCCGTGTGCGCCGCCTTCTCGGAAGGCCTCGACACCCCCGACGTGAAAGCCGCGTTCGGCCTGCTTGCCCGCCTCAGCTCAGCGGATGGCGCGTGAGCGGATAACGCGCCGCTAACGCGCACGGCCCGGCTTCGGGGCGTCGGCGAAGGGGCGTTCGGGGTCTCGAGGGAGTCGCTGCTGGGGGAGTCGGCACCCGCGTGGAGATCGAGCGGCCGGCTAACGCCGGCCTAACGCCCGGGGCCTAGCTTGCAAGCGTCCCCTCGAGCTCGGAGCTCTCGAGGGCCAGGAGGAGGAGCCATGAAGGACACGGAGATCCAGGAGCTGCGGGCAGGGTTCCGCGGCGAGCTGATCACCCCCGCCGACCCCGCCTACGACGCCGCCCGGAAGGTCTACAACGGCATGATCGACCGCCGCCCGGCGCTGATCGCGAGGTGCGCGGACGTGGCGGACGTGATCGCCGGCGTGAACTTCGCCCGGGACAGGGGACTGCTGCTGGCGGTGCGCGGTGGCGGCCACAACGGTCCGGGTCTCGGCGTCTGCGATGGAGGGCTGGTGATCGACCTGTCGCGGCTGCGGGGCATCCGGGTCGACCCGAAGCAGCGCACGGTGAGGGTGGAGGGCGGGTGCCTCTGGGGCGACGTCGACCATGCCACCCACCCGTTCGGTCTGGCCGTGCCTTGTGGGTTCATCTCCACCACCGGGGTGGGCGGCCTCACCCTTGGCGGCGGCATCGGCTATCTCAGCCGCCAGTACGGCCTGACCGTCGACAACCTCCTCGCCGCCGACGTCGTGCTCGCGGACGGGAGGCTGGTCACCGCCAGCGCGGAGGAGAACGGCGACCTCTTCTGGGCCCTGCGTGGCGGCGGGGGCAACTTCGGCGTGGTGACTTCCTTCCTGTTCCGCGGGCGGGAGGTCTCCACCGTCTACGGCGGTCCGATCATGTGGCCGATGGAGAAGGCCCCGGAGGTGCTCTCCTTCTGGAGGGAATTCATCCTCCAGGCACCGGACGAGATCAACGGCTGGTTCGGCTTCGCCACCGTGCCGCCCGTTCCCATGTTCCCGGCCGAGCACCACCTGAAGAAGGTCTGCATGGTCACCTGGTGCTACACAGGCGACCTCGGTAAGGCCGCGGAGGCCTTCAGACCCATCCGGCAGTTCTCGCCGCCGCTCATGGACTTCGCCGGCCCCATCCCTTTCCCCGCACTGCAGAGCCTGTTCGACGGCCTCTATCCCCCGGGGCTGCAGTGGTACTGGAAGGCCGACTTCTTCCAGGAGCTCTCCCAGAAGGCGATCGCGCTCCACGTGAAGTACGGCGAGCGGCTGCCCAGCCCCCACTCGACCATGCACCTCTACCCGATCAACGGCGCCGCGGGCCGGGTGGGCAGGGGGGACACCGCCTTCAACTTCCGCGACGCGAAGTTCGCGGAGGTGATCGTCGGCGTCGACCCCGACCCGGCCAACAACCCGCGGCTCATGCAGTGGGCGAAGGACTACTGGCTGGCCCTGCATCCGCTCTCGGCCGGCGGCGGCTACGTCAACATGATGATGGACGAGGGCGAGGACAACGTGAAGGCGGCGTATCGCGACGGCTACGCCCGGCTGGCCCAGGCGAAGCGTGCCTACGACCCGGGCAACCTGTTCCGGGTGAACCAGAACATCAGGCCCGCGTAGACTCGCTCCGTGCCGAGCGGAGCCTCGCCAGCCGCGCCCGCACCCTGGACCACCGCCGGCCTGACCGTTGCCGCGATGATCGCCTTCGCGGCCAACTCGCTGCTCTGCCGCGCAGCCCTGGGCGGCGGTCACGCCGACCCGGCCAGCTTCACCGCCCTGCGCCTCCTCGGCGGGGCCGTCGCCCTCGGGCTGCTCGCGCGGACTCGACCTCGGCGACCGTCCGCGGGGCGCTCCGCCTGGGGCTCGGCGGCGGCGCTCTTCGCCTATGCGGCCGGGTTCTCGCTCGCGTACTCGCGGATCGGGGCCGGCACCGGGGCGCTGCTGCTCTTCGCGGCCGTGCAGCTCACCATGAACAGTGCCGCCCTGTGGCGCGGCGAGCGGCCGGGAGCCGTGGAGTGGGCGGGTCTGCTCCTGGCGCTGGCCGGCCTGATCGTGCTCGCCCGGCCCGGAATCGCCCGCCCCGATCCCGGCGGCGCCGTCCTGATGCTGGTGGCCGGGGCAGCCTGGGGCTTCTATTCGCTGAGCGGCCACCGCCAGGCCGACGCCATCGCCACCAACGCGGCGAGCTTCGCCCGGGCCGCGGCGCCCGCCCTGGTCCTCGCGGCAGCCGCGGCGCCGCTCCGGGCCGTGCACGTCAGCGCAACCGGCCTGTGGCTCGCGCTCGTCTCCGGCACGATCAGCTCCGGCCTCGGCTACGCGGTGTGGTACGCCGCGCTCCCCGGCCTGACCTCCATGCGCGCCGCGCTCGTCCAGCTCTCGGTCCCGCCGCTGGCGGCCGCAGCGGCGGTGCTGTGGCTGGGCGAGAGCGTCTCTCCGCGGCTGCTGCTGGCGAGCCTCCTCGTCCTGGGCGGCATCGCCCTCGCGGCGACCGCACGGCGCCAGCCCTCCGGGTGACCCTCAGAGCGTCTCGATGCTGAGCCGGCGCGGTGGGAGCGCCGCCACGTGGGCGGCGAAGACCTCGTTGAACAGGCTGCCAGGTCGCCGCCGGCGCAGGTCGGCGAGGGCCTCGCGCCCGGAGAGACCCATGTAGGTGAGGGCGGTGGCGATGACGAGCGCGGAGCGGTTCAGGCCCAGCCGGCAGTGGACGAGCACGCGGTGGCCGGCGGAGACCAGGTCGGCCACCAGGCGTCCCAGCGCCTCGAGCTGGGCGAGGTTGGGCAGGCCCTCCTCGTCGCGGATCGGGTGGTACACGTAGAAGATCGAGTCCGGCCCCTGCGGCAGCCCGCGGTCGACGTCCCCGTCCATGTCGACGATGACGTTGATGCGCAGCCGCCGGATCGACTCCCACTCCTCGATGTCACCCGACACGAAGAGCGTTTCCGCGGGGTTGACCGGGACGATCTCCATGCGCTCCAGAGCCTGCCACCGCCGGTAGAGCGGCGCAAGGACGCCGCGTTCATCTGCGCCGCAGCGGCAGGTTGCCTCAGCGTCCCGCCGGAGGATACGCCGGTGAGAGCGGGGGTGGCGGCGGCAGGGCCTGGGGCTGCTTCTCGAGCTGCTCGAGCAGGTACTTGATCGCCGCCTCCAGTTGCACGTCGTGGCCGGCCGCCCAGTCCGCGGGGGAGTCGTCGACCAGCAGGTCGGGATCTACCCCATGGTTCTCCATCACCCACTGTGAGTCGAGGCCGTAGAGGCTGTCCTCGGGGACGGTGACGTAGCCGCCGTCCAGCAGCAGCCACTCGCCGCGGATGCCGCGCACGCCGCCCCAGGTGCGGGTCCCGATCAGCGGGCCCAGGCCGTCCTTGCGGAAATAGAAGGGGAAGATGTCCCCGTCGGAGGCGGAGTAGTGGTTGATCAGGCAGACCTTCGGTCCGCGGATGAGCTGGGAGGGCACCGTGAAGGGCATTCGCTCGCGGTTGGTGGTCATGCCCACCAGGATCCGCCGCAGCCTCTCCAGCACGACCTGGTCGATGAAGCCGCCGCCGTTCCAGCGGTCGTCCACGATCAGCGCCTGCTTGTCGAGCTGGGGATAGAACTGCCGGATGAACTGCTCCATCCCCAGGCCGCTCATGTCGGAGAGGTAGATGTAGCCGATGCGGCCGCCCGAGGCGGCCTCGACCTGCTGGCGGTTGTGGTCGATCCAGGCCTGCTCGCGCAGCGACAGCTCGTTCTTGACGGGCTGCACCACCACGTCGCGCCGGGCACCGCCGGGGCTGTCGGCGAGAGTGAGCTTCACGGTGCGATCCTGCTTGCCCACCAGCAGGCTCCCGGGATCGGTCGGCGCCTGCAGCTCGACCCCGTCGATCGCGAGCAGGTACTGTCCCGACTTCACGCCCAGCCCCGGCGCGGTGAGCGGGGCGCGGTAGGCGCTGCGCGTGTTGTCGCCCGGGTAGACGGTGGCCAGGCGATAGCGGCCGGAGGCCGGGTCCAGGGCGAGGTCCGCGCCCAGGAAGGCGGTCGGCACCTTCTTGTCGTCGGGCAGGGCGTCGCCGCCGCCGACGTAGGTGTGGGAGTTGGAGAGCTCGCCGAGCATCTCGCCGATCAGGTAGTTAACGTCCCCGCGCGAGCCGGCGAGCGGCAGCAGCTTCGCGTAGGCGCCGCGCACCGCCGGCCAGTCGACGTCGTTCATCTTCGGGTTGAAGAAGAAGTCGCGCTCCAGCCGCCAGGCGTTGGCGAAGATCTCGGCCCATTCCTGCGTGGGCAGGACCCGCACCCGCAGGTGCGAGAGGTCGAGGGTCTTCGCGCCCTTCTCGTCCTTGGCCTCGGGGTCGTCCGCCGCCCTGGCGTCGGCGATGAGGTAGCTCTTCTCCTTCTTGTAGAGCACCTTCTTGCCGTCCGCGGAGACCACGAAGGCGCTGGGTCCCTCGACCACCAGCGCGTCCTTGCGCTCCTTCATGTCGTAGACGTGCAGCGCCGGCTTCTCGCCCGGGAGCGGCCCCTCGATGGTCTGGCTGGGGCTCGTGCTGTAGAACACCCGGTCGTCGCGTACCTGCAGCCCGGAGATGTCGGCGGCGGGGATGGGCAACGGCACGGCCCGTGCCATCAGCCCCTCGAGCTCCACCTTGATCGGCTGCGAGGCCCCCGGCTTCCACTCCTCCTGCTCCTTCTTCGCGGCCTTGTCGCGCTCCGCCTCCCCGGTGTCCTCCCTCTCCGGCCTGGCCCCGGCCTGCGCCTTGCCGGTGGCGATGGCGCCCTCGTCCGAGCGGGGCGCGAAGGGCGAGGGAGTGTCGTGCGTCAACGTGGTCACGTAGATGCCGGTCGACTTGAGCGCCGCCACGTCGAACTCCGACTCGCTGAGGGTCGGGTTCTCGTGACGGGTGGAGACGAAGTAGAGGTAGCGGCCCCGGGGATCGAACACCGGGTCGAAGTCGTTGGCGAACGCCTCGCTGACGCGGGTGGCCTTCCGGGTCGCCACCTCGTAGAGCCAGATGCCGCGCTGCTGGTTGGCGCCGGTGAGGCTGTAGGCGACCCAGCGCCCGTCGGGCGACCAGGAGTAGTCGTGGACCTCGCTGTAGGGGTCCTGCGCCACCTGCACCGGCTCGCCACCCGTGGCCGGCACCAGCCAGAGGCGGTGCTCGTGGTCGGAAAAGGCCAGCCGGTCGCCGCCCGGCGCCCACACCGGCGAGTAGACGAACCCCCTGTCGAAGCGGGTCAGGACCTTCTCGGCGCCGCCCTCGGCTGGCCGCACCGCCAGCTGCTGCTCGCCCGAGGCGTCGGTGGTGTAGGCGATCGTCTTGCCGTCGGGCGACCAGGCCGGGTGGTCCTCGTCCGCGTTCGAGCTCTCGGTCAGGTTGCGGGTGTTGCCGTGCTCGGCGGGGACGGTGAAGAGGTCGCCGCGGGCGGAGAAGACCGCGCGCTTGCCGTTCGGTGCGAGGTCGAAGTCCGTCTGCTGCGCCGCGTCCGCGTCACGGATCAGCTGGCTGGCGTCCACCCAGCGCGGCCCCGTGCGGGTCCCGTCGTCGGGCACGCTGACCTCGAGCCGGTGGAGCGTCTCGGACGGGAGGTCGAGGACGAAGAGGTGGCCTCCCTGCTGGAACACGATCCCGGCCTTCGTGTCGCCGCCCTGCCCCAGGCTGGGGAAGTCGACGTCGTAGTCGGTGAACTGGGTGACCTCCCGGAACTGGTGCGACTCCGTGTCGCAGGCCCAGATGTTCGCGCGGCGCCTCTCGTCGTGGTCGGAGAGGAAGTAGATGGTGCGCCCGTACCACATGGGGGAGGTCTCGGTGCCCGGCCAGTCGGTGAGGTGCGTCAGCTGCCGGGTGGCGAAGTCGTAGACGTCGATGTCCTGGGCCAGGCCGCCCTGGTAGCGCTTCCAGGTGCGGAAGTTCCGGAAGATGCGGTTGTAGGCGATCTTCCCGCCGTCCGGGCTGTAGCTGATGAAGCCGCCGCGGTCGAGGGGCAGCGCCACCGGCAGCCCACCGGAGAGCGGGACGCTGAAGAGCCGCCCGAACCAGGAGTTCCACGCCTCGCGGCGTGAGAGGAAGACGACGCTCTTCGAGTCCGGCGTCCAGGTGACGACCATGTTGTTCGGCCCCCAGCGCAGCGGGGCCTCGTCCTCGACGTCGGAGGTGAAGGTCAGCCGCTGCGCCTCGCCGCCTCTCGCCGGGATCACGTACACGTCGCGGTTGCCCTGGTACTCGCCGGTGAAGGCGATCCACTTGCCGTCGGGCGAGAAGCGGGGCATCAGGTCCCGGCCCTCGTCCGCCGTCAGGCGGGCGGCCGTCCCGCCGCTGCGTGGCACGGACCAGAGGTTGTCGTGGGCGACGAACACGACGGTGTCGCCGTGCATCGTCGGGTAGCGCATCAACGTGTTGCTCGCGGCCTCGGACCGGATGCTGAAGGCCAGCGTTCCCAGGAATGCGAGGAGGGCGAGGCGGTGGAGGGAGCTGAGGGTGCTCATCGCCGCCCACCATACAACGAACGGGCTGCCTCGGGGACCGGCCCCGGGAACCGGCCCCGGGGACCCGCATCCAACCGCCGCCGGCCCACTCCGGTCCAAACCAGGTGTGGGCCGGCACGTGCGCAGCGCGACGACCGAGGTGACGGGCGTCCGAACCGTCTGCCAAGCTGCTGTAACGCTTCTGCAAAACCCCGTGAGCGGCCTTGACGCGGAGGACCGTTAGCACGACATTAGTTGTAGAGGCAACTAATGCAGCGGCAACGATCCCTCGGCTTCCTGATCGCCCTGGCCCACCGCCGGATCCGCCACACGGTCGCCGCGAGGCTGAGCGACGTGGATCTCTCGCCCCCGCAGTTCTGGATGTTGGTCCGGATCCTGGAGCACGAAGGCGGGTCCCTGGGCGAGCTGGCGGAGCAGGCCAGGCTGGACGAGCCCACCGCGTCCCGTGTGGTATTCGCGCTGGTGCGTCGCGGCCTCGTCCGCAGCGAGGTCGACCCGGGGGACCGTCGCCGGGCGCGCCTGCTGATGACGCCCGAGGGCCGGAGGCTGACCCGGCGTCTGCTGCCGGTCTCCGAGAGGATCCGCGTCGCCGTCGAGGAGGCCTTGACGCCCGCCGAGCGCGATGCCGTGGCCTCCGGTCTGCAGAAGGTGATCGCCCGCCTGGAAGGCATGGAAGCGGGCAGCGAGGAAGGGAGAGTCGCGTCATGAAGCCGAAGAAGGGCAGTCTCTGGATCGCCGCCGGGCTGGTCGCGGTCGGCGGTCTGACGGCCGGCTACCGCTACCGGGAGGCGGGCACGAAGAACGCCCTGCGCTACGAGACCGTCAAGGTGGACCGTGGACGGATCACCTCGAAGGTGACCGCCACCGGGACGCTCTCGGCGATCGTCACCGTGCAGGTGGGCAGCCAGGTGTCGGGCACCCTCAAGGCCATCTCTGTCGACTACAACTCGCCGGTGAAGAAGGGGCAGCTGATCGCCAAGATCGACCCATCGCTGTTCGAGGCGGCCTACGCGCAGGCGAAGGCCAACGAGGTCGCGGCGAAGGGCAACCTGCTGAAGGCCGAGGCCCAGGCCGCGGACGCCGAGCGGCAGCACCAGAGGAACCAGCAGCTCTGGGCCGAGAAGCTGGTGGACCAGGCCGACCTCGACACCTCGATGGCCAACGCCGACGCCGCCCGCGCCCAGGTCGAGGCTTCGAAGGGCGCCCTGGCGCAGGCGGAAGCGGCTCTCCATCAGGCGAGGATCAACCTCGCCTACACCGACATCTACTCGCCGACGGACGGGACGGTGATCTCGCGCAACGTGGACGTCGGCCAGACGGTGGCGGCCTCCCTGCAGGCTCCGACCCTCTTCGTGATCGCCCAGGACCTGCGCAAGATGCAGGTGGACACCTCCGTGGCCGAGGCCGACATCGGCGGCCTCCACGACGCCATGCCCGCCACCTTCACCGTGGACGCCTACCCGGGCCAGACCTTCACCGGCAAGGTCCGCCAGATCCGCAACGCGCCGCAGACGGTGCAGAACGTGGTGACCTACGACGCGGTGGTCGACATCGACAACCCCGACCTGAAGCTCAAGCCGGGGATGACCGCGAACGTGACCTTCGTGGCGGCCCAGCGGGACGACGTGCTGCGCGTGCCGAACGCGGCCCTGCGCTTCCACCCCACGCCCGAGGTGCTGGCGGCGGCAGGCGTCGCCGGCAACGGGACGCACCGCGGCCCGTCGGGCGCGAGCGCGACGCAGGCGGGCGCCGTCCAGGGTGGGTCCGGCGGCTGGCAGCGCGACGACGGCAACGGCAGCCGTCGCCGGATCTGGGTGCTGGACAACGGCAAGCCGCACCCGGTGGCCGTCCAGACCGGCGTTTCGGACGGCTCGCTCACCGAGGTCGCCGGCGGCAAGCTGGCCGAGGGCGCGCAGGTGATCACCGACGTCTCCGGCGGTCAGGGCGCCTCGGCGGCGCCGCCGCAACCCAACGTCGCGCGTCGGCTCTTCTGAGGTGTTGAGGTCCGCCATGGCTCCCGCGCTTCTCTCGTTGCAGGCCGTCACCAAGGTCTACCGAATGGGCGACGTCGAGGTCCATGCCCTGCGTGGCGTGTCCCTCGAGGTCGAGCCGGGGGAGTTCGTGGCCATCATGGGCGCCTCGGGCTCGGGCAAATCGACGCTCATGAACATCATCGGCTGCCTGGACCGGCCGACCGGCGGCCGCTATCTCCTCGCCGGCAATGACGTCTCGGGCCTCGACCGGGCCGCGCTGGCGGAGATCCGCAACACCACGCTCGGCTTCGTCTTCCAGAACTTCAACCTCCTCTCGCGGACGAGCGCCCTCGAGAACGTCGAGCTGCCGCTGCTCTACGCCGGCGTCCCCACCCGCGAGCGCCACCCCCGGGCCCGCGAGGCGCTGGCCCGGGTGGGCCTCGCCGACCGGGCGGAGCACCACCCCAACCAGATGTCCGGCGGCCAGCAGCAGCGGGTGGCGATCGCGCGGGCGCTGGTGAACCGGCCCAAGCTGATCCTGGCCGACGAGCCGACCGGCAACCTCGACTCCGGCACCAGCGTCGACGTGATGGCCATCTTCCAGCAGCTGCGGGAGACCGGCATCACCATCGTGGTGGTCACCCACGAGCCGGACATCGCGGCCTACGCCTCGCGGGTGCTGCAGATGAAGGACGGCCTGCTGGTCTCCGACCGCAGGCAGGAGCGCAAGCTGGCGGTGCCCGGCGGCGCCGTCGAGCTGGGAGGTGCGGCATGAGCCCGCTGCAGACGCTCCGGGTGGCGACCCGCGCGCTGCTCCGCAACAAGCTGCGCTCGTTCCTCACCATGCTCGGCATCATCATCGGCGTCTCGGCGGTGATCGCGATGGTGGCGATCGGGGAGGGCGCCAAGGCGCGGGTGCAGGACTCGTTCGCCTCGATGGGCTCGAACCTCCTCATCATCCTGCCGGGCTCCACCACGGCCGGCGGGTCGCGGGGCGGCTTCGGCAGCATGCCCACCCTCACCTGGGAGGACCTGCGGGCGATCCGCAACGAGGTCCCCACCGTCAAGTACGCGGCGGCGCAGCTGCGCGCGAGCGCCCAGGTGATGTTCGAGGACCAGAACTGGACCACCAGCATCTACGGGACCAGCCCCGACTACTTCGCCATCCGCAACTGGCCGACCGCCCGCGGCCAGGCCATGACCGGCTCCGACGCCGAGAGCGACGCCAAGGTCTGCTTCCTGGGCCAGACGGTGGTCGACAAGCTCTTCGGCGAGAACGCCGACCCGGTCGGCCAGCTGGTGCGCATCAAGAACATCCCCTTCCAGGTGAACGGGGTGCTGCAGAAGAAGGGCCAGTCGCCGGTCGGCCAGGACTACGACGACGCCGTGTTCATCCCGCTCAAGACCTTCCAGACCAAGATCCAGGGCGGCCTGCAGAACTACGTCTCCGGCGTCATCTTCGTCGGCGCCACCTCGCCCGACCAGACCAGCCGGGCGGAGCAGCAGATCTCGGCCCTTCTCCGCGACCGCCACCACATCCAGTCCGCCAGGGACGACGACTTCTCGATCCGCAACCTGACGGAGCTGGCCGGGGCCATGGAGGAGGGCACCAAGACCCTGACCACCCTGCTGGCGAGCATCGCAGCGGTCTCGCTGCTGGTCGGCGGGATCGGAATCATGAACATCATGCTGGTCTCGGTCACCGAGCGCACCCGTGAGATCGGCGTGCGCATGGCGGTGGGCGGCAAGCCGCAGGCCATCCTCGCCCAGTTCCTGGTCGAGGCGCTGACCCTGTCGGTCGCCGGTGGCGTGCTCGGCCTCCTGCTCGGCGTAGGGGCCGCGCAGCGCCTGGCCTCGCAGTTCGGCTGGCCGATGCAGTTCAGCCCGCAGATCGCCGTGATCGCGGTCGTGTTCTCCGCGGCGGTCGGCGTGGTCTTCGGCCTCTACCCGGCACGCAAGGCGTCGCTGCTGGACCCGATCGAGGCGCTGCGGTACGAGTAGGCGCGACCACGCCCGGCGGGCCGGCGCTTGACACCATCGCCCGGCGGCCGTCAGAGTCCCGCCGTGACCCGAACCACGCTCCTGTCGATCGCCTCCTTCGCCCTCGCCGCCGCCTCGGCGGCCGCTCCTGCCGGCGAGCCCGGCATCCTGACGCCGAAGCCCTCGGCCGCTCCGCACCTCGACGGGCCGCGCGTCTATGGCGCGCGGCCCGGCCGGCCGTTCCTGTACCGGATCCCCTGCACCGGCGAGCGCCCGATCGCGTTCTCCGTCGGCGGCCTGCCGCCGTCGATCCGCTTCGACCCGGCGACCGGGATCCTCAGCGGCACCACGCCGCCGAGCCCCGGCGTCCACCAGCTCCACCTCACGGCCAAGAGCAAGCTCGGCAAGTCCGAGCGCAAGCTGCGGCTGGTGGTCGGCGACACGCTGGCGCTCACCCCGCCCATGGGCTGGAACGACTGGTACTCGTTCTACGACCGGGTCACCGACGATCTGCTGCGCAAGGCGGCCGACATCCTGGTGGAGTCGGGGATGGCGGACTTCGGCTACCAGTACGTCAACGTCGACGACGGCTGGATGGTGAAGCCTGGAGCCAGCGACCCGGCGCTCGGCGGGGAGCCGCGCGACGCGAGCGGGGCCATCCAGCCCAACCGCCGCTTTCCCGACATGAAGGCGCTCACCGACTACATCCACGCGAAGGGGCTCAAGGCCGGGCTCTACACCTCGCCCGGCCCGCTCACCTGCGCCGGTTTCGCCGGCAGCTACCAGCACGAGGAGGCCGATGCCTCGCGCTTCGTGGAGTGGGGGTTCGACTTCCTCAAGTACGACTGGTGCTCGTACGAGAAGGTCGCGACCGGCGAGGGCCTGCAGCGTTTCCAGGCGCCGTACCGCCAGATGGGCGGCAGCCTGGCGCAGAAGCCGCGCGACGTCGTCTTCAACCTCTGCCAGTACGGCATGGGCGACGTGTGGGACTGGGGCAAGGCCGTCGGCGGTCATTCCTGGAGGACGACGGGGGACCTGGGCCTGGAGAAGGCGGCCCGCAACCTGCCGGGCTTCTACCAGGTCGCGTTCGCGAACGCCCGCCACGCCGCGAGCGCCGGCCCCGGCGGCTGGAACGACCCGGACTACATCCTGATCGGCCAGGTCGGAGACGCGAGCGACACGAACGCCCCGCCCAAGCCCACGAGCCTCACGCCCAGCGAGCAGTACAGCTACATGTCGCTGTGGAGCCTGATGGCGGCGCCGCTCTTCTACTCGGGGGACATCACCCACCTCGACCCCTTCACGCTCAACGTCTTGTGCAACGCCGAGGTCATCGACGTCGACCAGGATCCCCTGGGCAAGCAGGCCAAGGTGGTGCGCGGGCCGGACGGGCCCGAGCTGGTGATGGCCAAGCCGCTCGAGGACGGCTCGCTGGCGGTGGGGCTGTTTGCGCTCTCCGACGGCCCGCAGACGATCACCGTCTCCTGGGAGGAGCTGGGCGTCACCGGTCCGCAGCAGGTGCGCGACCTGTGGCGGCAGAGCGACGTCGGCGTCTACCACCGCCGCTTCGAGGCGGCCGTGCCGCGGCACGGGGTCGCCCTGGTGCGCCTGACACCCAGCCGCTAGCCCGCGACGGCTATCGGTCCTCGGCCCCCGGGCCCTCCTCGGTCGGCGCGACCGGGCGACCGGGACCGCTCGTGGACCGGCCCAGCACGGTGAACGCGCGCCGCACGGACTCGCCCGTCTCGTCGACCAGGGTGAGGACGTGGCGGCCCGGCGGCGGGGCGATCTCCAGCTGGTGGATGTCGCGGGTCTCGCCCACGTACTGGTCGTCCACGTGCCAGAAGACCCGCGCCGAGGCGTCGCGGTGCGCCGCCTCGAAGACCACCCGGCCGAGCCGGCCGTCCATCTCGACCGGGACGTAGACGGCGGCGTTCGGTTTCGGGTAGACGATCGAGAGCGAGCCGCTGCCGCCGGCCTCGAGCGCCGCCCGGCAGTCCGGGCGCAGCGGCGGGGGCGGCTCGTAGTCGGCGTGCTGGCGGCGGTAGTAGACCTCCATCACCGGCGGCAGCACGAACCAGGGCCGGGTGCGGATCGCGCTCACCGGCTCGCAGTCGGCGTTCACCTGCCAGCGGCCGTCCGCGTCGGAGTGCACCAGCCGGCAGAACGAGCAGGGCGGCGAGCCCAGCCCGGCGCGGGTGACCAGCTGCGGCCGCGAGCGCGCGCAGTGCGGTCCCAGCCGCATCCCGCTCTGCGCGCAGACGTCGATGTCGACCAGCTCGCCTCGGCCGGGGTCCGGGAACCACTCGCGGCCGGGGAGCAGGTCGAAGATCTCGAACAGGATCGGCGCCGCCGCCGAGTAGCCGGTCAGGCCCGGCCGGCCCTCGCCGTCGGCGTTGCCCGCCCACACGCCGACGGCGTAGCGGGGGGTGACGCCCACGGCCCAGGCGTCGCGGAACCCGTAGCTGGTCCCCGTCTTCCAGGCGATCTTCCGGGAGGAGGCAAAGCCGCGCCAGGCCACCTCCGCGCCCGGCCGCTCCACCTCGAGCATCGCCTTGAGCGTCAGCCAGGCGGCGCCGGCGTGCAGTGGGGCGACCTCGCGGCCGCGGGAGGTGCCGGGGGGGACCCGGCCGGCGACGTAGAAGGCGGGACGGAACACCGGCGGCGGCGTCCCGCGGGCGCTCCGGGCCAGGCCGGCGTAGGCGCCCGTCACGTCCCACAGCGAGCCCTCGGCGCCGCCGAGGATGAGCGCCAGGCCGTACTCCTCCGCCGGCCGGTGCAGCGTGGTGAGACCGACCCGGCGGAGCAGCGAGCAGAAGCGGTCGACCCCGTAGCTCTGCAGCATGCGCACCGCTGGCACATTCAGCGAGCGGGCGAGCGCGCGCTCGGCCGGGACGGCGCCGGAGTGGCCGCGGTCGAAGTTCTCGGGGTGGAAGAGGCCGAGGTGGGTCGGCACGTCGGGGATGAGCTGGCCCGGCAGCACCTCCCCCGCCTCCAGCATCGCCGCGAAGAGCAGTGGCTTCAGCACGCTGCCGGTGCTGCGGGCGGCCGGGATGACGTCGACCTGCTGGCCGTGCTCGTCGGCGGTGTCGGCGGCGGGGCTGTTCCCCACGTAGGCCACCACCGCGCCGGTCTCGACGTCCAGCACCAGGGCGGCAGCGTTGTGGACGCCGTTCTCCTCCAGCACCCGCTGGTGGCGGGCGAGGATCTCGGTGGTGCGCTGCTGGACCGAGCGGTCGAGCGTCGTCCTCACCCAGGCGCTGCCGCCGCCGGGCCGGTGCGACCGCGGGTCGGCCTGCACGCGGGCGAGCAGGTGCGGCGCCAGGGCCGGCAGGCGCTGGGGCTCGGGGGGCAGGGGCTCCAGCTTCGCCAGGCGGCAGGCCATCTCGTCGAGGACCCCGGCCTCGCGCAGCGCGTCGAGCAGGCGGTCGCGCTTGGCCAGCAGCAGGTCGCGGTGGCGGCCGGGGTGGATGAGAGCGGGCGCGTTCGGCAGCACCGCCAGCGTCGCCGTCTCCGCCCAGGAAAGACGGCTGGCGTCGTGGCCGAAGTAGCGCCAGGCCGCGGCGTCGAGGCCCACGGTGTTGCCGCCCATCGGCGCGTAGGCGGCGTAGAGGCGGAGCACCTCGGCCTTCGAGTGCGTCATCTCGAGCCGGAAGGCCAGGACCGCCTCGATCGCCTTCTCGGCGAGCGTGCGCGGCCGCTCGCGGCGCGAGAGGCGCACCACCTGCATGGTGAGCGTGCTGCCGCCGCTCACCACGCGCCGGCCGCGGAGGTTCTGCACCGCCGCCCGCACGACAGCCAGCGGGTCGACCCCAGGGTGGAGGAAGAAGCGCCGGTCCTCGAAGTGGGTGAGGGCGGTGACGAACCTGTCGGGGACGCAGGGCCCCGGTCCGAAACGCCACTGGCCGTCGGCGGCGATCGACGCCCCGAGCAGCTCGCCGTCTTTGTCGACGACGACCGTCGAGAGCGGCGACGAGAAGCGCGCGACCGGGACGCACAGCCAGAAGAGCCCCGTCCCGACCAGCGCCGCCCCGAGCGCCCACCATGGGGTCAGGTCTTGCCTTGTGGCGTCTCGACCTCTCTCGGTGACAGCTGCGCTACCACTCAAGACCTGACCCCTTCCTACTTGCCCGGCTCCACCACCTCGACCCACTGGCCCCTGGTGCGGGCGTTGAGGCTGGCGTCGTACATCGGCTCGACCGAGACCTGCGGCAGGTAGAAGCGGCCGAGGTAGGCGGCGTGCGCCAGCACCTCCACCGTCTGCGTGGCGCCCGCGGCCAGGCCGAAGTAGGTGTAGACCCGGTCGTCGCGCACGTCCTGGTACTCGATGCCCGCCGGCGGGCGGTGGTGGACGAGCTCCATCCGCTCGTTGCGGATCTCCCAGCCGGAGGGGAAGAGATGCGACAGCGCCACCTCCTCCAGCCGGCCCCGCATCCCGGCGTTCGTGACCCTGGCCACCACCTTGAGGTCGGTGCCCTGAGGCAGGCGCGCGGGGTCGAGCGGCTTGCCCTCCGGCGTCGAGTAGCTGACCTCCAGCGTGAGCCCGTTGCTGGCCGCCGACTCCTGGCCGACCGCGGGCAGGCCGGACATCACCAGCCGCGGGTACAGCACGCCGCCGCTGGTGTTGCGCACGGCCAGCCGGACCGCGCTGCGCTCTCCCACCTCCAGCCTGCGCTCGACCAGCGGCAGGGGCGAGGTCACCGCGATCGGGGCCGCGCCGTTCCAGGCCCAGGTGAACGACGTCGGACCGTTGCCGCCGCCCATGGTCGCGCAACGCGCGAGCGCCAGCAGCGCATAGGCGGTCTCCTGCGTGCTCAGCCACTGGTCCTTGCTCAGCGATTCCGAGAGGCTCCTCGCCAGCGGGCCCACCCGCTCCGGCAGGTTGAGGCCGACGACGGCCTCGAGCACCATGGCCCGGTCACGCAGGTCGGAGCCGTAGGTCCCGCCCAGCTCACGGTAGGGCTTGATGTCGACGGGGCCGCTGGCGATCAGGGACCGCGCCGCCTCGGCCTGCCCGGCCAGCTGGTAGGTCACCGCCAGCCGCCACCGCGCCGCGACAGGCAAGCCGCCGCGCTCGCGCAGCTGGTTCATGGCCGCGAGCTCCGGCGCCTGGCTCAGCGCGAGGGTGTAGAGCCGATAGGCCTGGGTGGCCGCCTCCATCTCGGTCGCCCCGCCCCAGCCCCGGGCTCGCCGCCGCTGGAAGTTCTTCCACTGCTCGACGAGCCCCGGTGGGACTGCGTAGCCGGCGTTCTGCGCCTCGACCACGAAGTGGCCGGCGTAGTTGGTGGCCCAGTCGTCCGGGTCGGTGCCGCCCGGCCAGTAGGCGAAGCCGCCCTCGGAGGTCTGGAACGAGCGCAGCCGCTCGAGCGCGGCCTTGACGTTGGTCTGGACCTGGCCGCGACGCTCCGGCGACAGCTCCAGCAGCTTGTCGAGGAAGAGCTGCGGGAACGCGCTGGAGGTCGTCTGCTCGACGCAGCCGTGCGGGTACTGGATCAGGTACTCGAGCCGGCGGCCGAGGTCGAGGGGCGGGATGCGCGACACCTCGAGGGTGGCGGCGTTGGTCCCCGCCTGGCCGGGCAGCGTGATGGGCGGCTCCCAGCTCTCACCCGGCTTCAGCGCGGCCCCGATCACGTCGACGGCGCGCTGCGTCGACAGGCGCACGTCCAGCTCCATCCTCTGCTCCGCCTTCTCGGTGCCGGAGACTGCCCGGATCACCGCCTGGGCGACGCCGGTCGCCGCCTTCGTCCCCAGGCGGAAGCTGACCAGCTCGTCGCCGGTGGTCTTGAAGCTCAGCTTCCTCGAGGAGGGGCCGACCACGCTCAGCGGGCCGGAGGTGGTGACGCTCACGGTCACGTCCCTCACCTGCGGCTCGAGGGCGAAGACCGAGACGGGCAGCGCCACCTGCTCCTGCGGTCCCAGCACCCGTGGCAGCGTCCCCAGCAGCATGAGCGGCCGGCGCACGAACACGGACTTCTCGGTCGCGCCGTAGGCCCCGTCACGCCCGGCCACCACCATCACCCGCACCGCGCCGACGTACTGCGGGATGTCGACCGTGTGCGTGTTCACGGCCCCGGCGGCGAGGCGGAAGGGCCCCAGGAACCGCACCATCGGCGGGAAGCGGTTGGCCCGCTTCTTGGGCCCCTCCTGGCCCTCGGTGTCGCCGCCGATCGCCAGCATGCGCTCCATGGCCGCGCCGTAGGCGCCGACCACCAGGTCGAAGACGTCCCAGGTCCGCACCGCCAGCGCCTCGCGCGCGTAGAAGGAGTCCCACGGGTTCGGGGTGGCGAAGCGCGTCAGGTCGAGGAGACCCTGGTCCACCACCGCGACCGTGTAGGTCATGGGCCGGCCGGAGGCCTCGCGCACGCTGAGCGTCCCTCGGCTCTCGGGCTGCAGCACGTCGGGGCACTGCAGCACGGGCTTGAGGCGGGTCTCCGCGTCCACCACCTTGATCGGTACCACGCCGTACATCCGGATCGGCAGGTCGTTGGCCGTCTGGGCGTGCGGCTGCAGCAGGGCGACGTGCGCGTAGACGTTCGGCGCCATGTCGCGCGTGGCGACGAAGCTGGTGCGCGTCTCGGTCCCCTGGGCAAGGAGCCAGCGGGTGGAGAGGACGCGCGAGCCGGACTCGATGCTCACCAGCGCCCGGCCCTTCTTCGGCGTCGGCACCACCAGGGTGACGGTCTCGCCGACCTTGTACTCCGGCTTGTCGGAGGCGAAGGAGAGGACGCTCGCCCCGCCCTCCAGCTCCTTCTGGCCGCGGCCGGCCCAGTTGGGCCAGTCGATGTAGAGCAGCTTGCCGCTGCGGTGGCCGCTCTTGCGGTCGGTGGCGGTGATGAGATACCGGCCCCACTCCGGGTACTTGACCTCGAACTGCCAGCTGGCGACGCCATTGACGACGGCGACGGTTCCGGACTGCAGCGGGGTGCTCACCTTGGACTCGGCGTAGGCCGACAGGTCCTCCTCGCCGTGCTCCCACCACCAGCGCCAGTTGACCTTGTAGAGCCGCAGCTCCACCTCGCCGCCGCCCACCGGCTGGCCCTCCGGGTCGACGGTCACGAGGTCCAGCGTGTGCTTGACGTCCGTCAGCAGCATGCCGCGCATGCGATCGCCCTTGGGCGTGCGGATGCCCACGTAGCGCTCGTACGGCGAGTAGGGGATGGTGAAGCGGTCGACGCTGAAGGCGCCGCCTGGCTCGAAGACACGCGTCGTCAGGTTGGCGGTCAGCTTCCCGGGGGCCGTCTTCTCGGTGGAGAGAGTGGTGGAGACCTTCGCCGAGCCCGTCTCGTCGAGGCGCCCCTCGAAGATCGTCTGCTTCTCGGTCTGGTAGCGGACGGTCGGGTCGTCGAAGACGTACTCCGCATAGCGCGGGAAGCTGGTGCGCGTCGCCTCCAGCGCCAGCTCGACGTCGGCCTTGAGGCCGTTCGCCGGCGCGCCGTGCAGCCAGGAGGAGCGCAGCGTGCCTGCGATCGCCGCGCCCGCCTCCAGCTGGTCCTTGCCGAAGTCGAGCGCGATCTTCAGGCGGTTCGGCATCACCGTCTCCACCTTCAGCGTCTTCTCGAAGGTGGCGCCACCGATCGTGACGCGGCCGAGGTAGTTGCCGGTGGGGGCGTCGGGCGAGGTGGCGACCTCGAACACGTAGAAGCCGTCCGTCGAGGTCGCCCTGGTGACCGTCTTCACCACCTGGCCGCGGCTGTTGACCAGCTCGAAGCGGGCGGGGTGGTCTCCCTGCAGGCGCTTCGCCGGGTCCAGCAGGATGAACGTGAGGTGCAGGGTGTCGCCAGGCCTCCAGACGCCCCGCTCGCCGTAGAGGAAGCCCTTGAGGCCCTTGGGCGAGCGGCCGCCGGCGACGTCGAAGTGGGAGGTCGACAGCGCCGAGCCGTCGTCCAGGCGCAGGTAGCCGCGCTGGCCGCCGGCCTCCACCACGGCGAGGAAGGGCTTGCCCTCGACGGGGATGCTGGCGAAACCGTCGCCGTCGCTGCGCCCCTTGCCGACCGGCTGCTGCTGGTAGTCGAGGACGGTGACGGCCGCCCCCGGCAGCGGAGCGGCGGTGCGCAGGTCGGTGGCGACGACGAGCAGGCGGTCGTCCTCGCCCATCTTGGCCATGAGCCCCAGGTTGGAGACCAGCACGTTGCGCGAGGCCCGGATGTCGTGGTCGTAGAAGCGCTGGTAGTAGCCGGCGTTGCAGGGGTTCTCCCGGTTCTCGTAGCGGTCGCGCCAGTTGCCCTCGCCCTCGTACTCCTCCGCGTAGTCCCAGTTGCTCTGCTCCTGCTCCTCGCCCGCCGGCCGGGCCACCGGCTCCTCGGGAAGCGCCGGCGCGTCCGGGCAGGACCAGACGACGTTCGGCCGCCGGAAGGAGAGGGTCAGCCGGTACATGCCACCGGGGTTCTGGTCGACGAGCGGCGAGAGGTCGAGGCCGACGGACATCCAGCGGTTGGCCCGCTCGGGCGTCACCTCGAGCGCCAGGGTCTTCTCCCAGACCACGCGGCCGACCCGGTTCAGCTCGCTCTCGCCGTCGAGGCTGTTCACCTGCAGGAACTGGGGCAGCGTGCCGTCCGGGATGCGCAGGGCGGAGACGGTGACGGCCCGCAGGTTGACCGCCTCGACCGGGATCTTGAGCCCGGTCGAGGTCGGCACGATCACGCCCTTGCCCACGAAGCGGACCTGGGGCTTCAACTGCACGAACTCGACCGACAGCTCGTGTGCCTCCTTCATGCGGAAGCCGAGCACGTTGCGGATCCCGGCCGCCACGCGCACCCTCTGCTCGCCGCGGAAACCCTTGCTGCCGAAGACCTGGACGATGCTGCCGGCGATGACGAAGCGCAGGTCGTCGCGCCCGGGGATCTGCACGAGGCCGGCCAGGTTCTGGGGCGTCTTCAGCGGGTCGGTGAAGCGCAGCTCGACGTACGCCTCCGGCTCCTGCACCGCTCGCGCCTGGTCGACCGTGAACGTGTCGAGCCCTGGCACCGGGATCTCGCGCGTCTCGTGGCCGTCGACGCCGAGGGCACCGCCGTCCCAGCTCAGCCGGAGGCTGGAGGTGCTCTCCGTCCGGACGATGCCCGAGACCGCGAAGCCGTGCGTCCGGCGGTTGGCGTCGTGGGTCCAGCCGATGGTGAGGGTCTCGCCGCCGTGGGCGGCCGTGAGCACCTTCTCCACCCGCGCGGCGTCGTCGACGTCGGCGGTCATCACCTTGCCGGTGAGCTTCAGCCGCTTGACCTCCGAGGCATCCTCGGACTCCAGTCCGTCGACCGCCAGCTCCAGCGACTGCTTCATGCTCGCGAAGGTGAACTCGAAGGTCTTGAAGGGGGCCTTGTCCTTCAGCAGCTGGGCGACGTCGAGCGTGGCCGCATAGGCGGTGCCGTCGGGCAGGCGGTCGCTGGGGTGGAACTCGACCTGGTTGCGGCTCGTCCACACGGCGGTGCCGGCGATCCGCGGCTCGAAGCGGAAGGGCGACGGCTCGATGGGCGCGCCGAGCTGGGACGCCTCCGCCCGCGGCTCGGTGAAGACCACCCGGATGGGGCTCTCGCGCGAGATGGAGCCGGCGGTGTAGGCGGCGATCACCGCGCGCTCAGCCTCGCTCAGGGGGCCGCGCGCCTTCGCTCGCGGCGGGCGCGCGATGTGGAGCGCCAGGGCCGCCAGCACCGCCAGCACCGCCACCACGCTCGCCGCCGTCACCAGGGTTCGCCGCATGACAGACCTCCTCGGTGCCACCGCTCCCGTGAGCCAGCCAGAGACTGCATCCCGCGTCCGTCCCGGTCCCATGAATAGGACTGACTCGGGCCGCGCCCGGCGCGAGCCGGGGAATTATGGAGGCGAATCCGGGCGGAAGAGTGGCGACGGTGAGGGTTCGGCCCCGTCTAGGGCCGAGACGCGCCGTCGGCCAGCCACAGCTCGGCGAGGGCGTCGAAGAGCGTCGCCCCGCGGGTCCTCGCCGCCTTCCCCTCGTCCCGGCCGTGGGGCGCCTCGCTGCATTCCCACCCCTCCGCGACGCGGGACATGCTCTGCAGACGCGGCCCGCAGGCCTCGACCAGGTCGGAAAGGGAGGGGACGTAGTAGATGCCGGCTTCGGCCACGCTCGTCGCCCCGGAGAACACGACGGCCGGCCGCTCGAGCGCGACTTCCCTGCCGGTCTCGACGGCCACCTGCTGCAGGGGGAAGCCGGACTCCTTCAGCCGCTTCAGCATTTCGTAGGTCATGCCTGGCACTCGCAGACCTGGTCCTGGCAGACCATCCGCACGTCGTGGACGATGCTCCTGCCGGCAGGTTCAGGTACGGGCGTTCGCGACCTCCGCTCCGACACGTGCGCTGTCGAGCGAGACCCGGCGGCACTTCCCGGATCGCCCTTTCTACGCCACGGTGCCGGCCGAGCGGCGTGCGCGCGGTCACTCGCGCCCCGAGCGCCGTCACGGACCCCCCGTCGGCCGGTTGCGGACCCCGGCGGCGAGTGAGAGATTCGCCCTCATCCAGGAGGCGCGGGTCATGGCCAAGGACGTCCACGGTCGCAGGCTCAGGGGCGGCATGGTCGGCGGCGGAGCGGGGGCCTTCATCGGTCCCGTGCACCGGATGGCGGCGACCATGGACGGAGAGGCCGAGTTCGTGGCCGGCTGCTTCTCGCGCGACCCGGAGAAGTCGCGCCGGGCCGGCGAGAGCCTGCACCTCGCTCCCGAGCGCGTCTACGCCAGCTACCGGGAGATGGCCGACAAGGAGGCGTCGCGGCCGGCCGAGCAGAGGCTCGACTTCGTGTCGATCGTGGCCACCACCTCCGCCCACTACGACATCGCCCGCTGCTTCGTCGAGCGCGGATTCAACGTGGTCTGCGACAAGCCCATGACCACCTCGCTCGAGGACGCCCGCACCTTGCGCGACCTGGTGAGGAAGGCGAAGACCGCCTTCGTGCTGACGCACAACTACACCGGGTACCCGATGGTGAAGGAGGCCCGGCACCGGGTGGCCAAGGGCGAGCTCGGCCGCATCAACAAGGTGGTGGTCGAGTACCCGCAGGGCTGGCTCTCGCAGCTGGTGGAGGGCGGCGCCAGCGGCATCAACATGTGGCGCATGGACCCGGCGCAGGCGGGTCCCTCCAACTGCACCGGCGACATCGGCATCCATGCGGAGAACCTCTGCCGTTACGTGACCGGCCTCGAGATCGAGGAGCTGTGCGCCGAGACGACCTCCTTCATCCCCGGCCACAGGCTCGACGACGACTCGATGGCCCTGCTGCGCTTCAAGGGAGGGGCCAAGGGGATCCTCTACGCCTCGCAGATCTCCTCGGGCGAGGAGAACGGCCTCACCCTCCGCGCCTACGGCACCCGGAAGGGGCTGCAGTGGTCGCAGGAGGAGCC
This sequence comes from Vicinamibacteria bacterium, assembly GCA_035542035.1. GTDB lineage: Bacteria > Acidobacteriota > Vicinamibacteria > Fen-336 > Fen-336 > DATBSL01. The sequence continues at coordinate 79,991 of DATKME010000001.1, forward strand.
GAACTACCTGGTCCTCAAGGAGCCCTCGGGCTTCCAGACGCGGCTCTCGCGGGGCAACCCCGTCGTCGAGGCCGAGCTCGCCAAGGCGTACACCCGCACCCCGTTCGGCCACCCCGAGGGCTTCATCGAGGCCTTCGCCAACGTGTACCGCGAAGGCTTCAAGACGATCCGCGCGCAGGTGGCCGGCGACCCCGACCCCCGGGCCGATCACCCGACCGTCGAGGACGGGGTCGCCGGGCTCGCCTTCATCGCCACGGTGCTGGAGAGCTCGAGATCCGACCGCAAGTGGACGCGGATGAGGTCATAGCCTCACCGCCTGCATGACCGCCAGCAAGCGACGTCCGGCCGGCATCGGCCCGGAGCACACTCCGCCGCCCGACCGTCACTGGACCGCCGCCGGCATCGGCGGCGCGGCGCACGAAGCGCTGCTCCGCGGGCTGGCGCCGTCCGCGCTGTGGTCGCTGCTGCTCGGCGTGCTCGAGCGCCGCGCCTCGGCCCGGGCGCCGGCGGAGGTGCTCCGGCAGTGGCGGGACGATCCCTTCACCCGCCCGGCGAGCGTCGACCAGCGCACGCTGCTGGCGCTCGACGCCACGCTGCACGCCGCGGCGGAGGCGTTCGAGGCGGTGGAGCTCTCGCCTCTGGCGCCGCTCGGCGCCTGCTCGGTGATCGGCCTGGGCAGCCAGAACCGCATCGTCTCGGCCCTGCGCGGCACCGAGGTGGTGGCCGATCCCACGAGCGCGCTCGCCCTCGAATGCGCCCGGCGCCTGCGCGAGCGGCCGGGGGAGGTGGTACGGCTGGCGACCAGCCACCGCTGCGTGCGCGCGCAGGCGGCACCCAGGGGGCCGGGCTTCGCCCAGCACTTCCGCCTGTTCTGCCTGGCGACGGCGGGGCGCGAGCGGAAGGACCACGGCCTGCTGGTGGCGGCGGTGGTCGAGCAGGTCGCGACCTGGCTGCGGGCGCTCTCGCAGCTGGAGACACAGGGCTACGCGTTCCCCGGGCGCAGCCTGAGCGTCCTCGCCGCGCCGGGCCGCGAGCGCATCGCCGAGCGCGTGTGCGCCCAGCTCCAGGGTCTCCCGGTCTCCCGAGGCGCCCTCGAGCACCGCTACTACGGCGGCCTGCGCTTCAGCATCTTCAGCGAGCGCACGCCTTCGGGCGGCTTCCCGCTGATCGACGGCGGGACGTTCGACTGGCTCACCAAGCTGACCTCCAACGCCAGGCTGGTCTTCGTGGCCAGCGGCATGGGCTCGCAGCTCGCGGCGGCGCAGTTCAGGAGGGCGTGAGGGAATTGGACAGGCCCGAGCCGGGGGAGAGCATGAAGCCGCCCGTCGCGTCGTCGAAGGCCGGTCCGGCCGGCCGGTACGTGGCGTTCCTGCGAGGCGTGATGCCGACGAACGTCAAGATGGCCGAGCTGAAGGCGTGCTTCGAAGTGGCCGGCTTCTCGGAGGTGTCGACGGTCCTCTCCAGCGGCAACGTCGTGTTCACGGCACGACCTGCCGTCGAGTCGTCCCTGGAGCGCGCCGCCGAGGCCGCCATGGAGAGGCGGCTCGGTCGCGTGTTTCCCGCCATCGTCCGGTCACTGGCGGACCTGCAGGCGCTGCTCGAAGCCGATCCGTACGCCGCCTTCGCGCTCCCGCCGGCAGCCAAGCGGGTGGTCACGTTCCTGCGGGAGGAGCCCCGGACGAAGCTCGTCCTTCCCCTCGAGCAGGACGGCGCGCGCATCCTGCGCCTCGATGGCCGGACGGCGTTCAGCGCCTACCTGCCCGGCCCGAAGGGACCGGTGTTCATGGTCCTGCTGGAGAGGACGTTCGGCCGCGACATCACCACCCGGACCTGGGAAACCCTGCGGAAGGTGGAGGCGAAGGCGCGGCCACCGCGGGCGTAGCGGTCGCCGCGGTGCGCGAGGGCCTCCAGGGCGAGTCGTGCGCGCGCCGGGCCGCCTGGTTGTCGAAGCCCCGGCCCTCCCGGTCGAGCACGCCCATCAGCTCGCGCCGGATGACGGGGAAGGCCTCCTCGAGGGGCTTCACTCAGGGGAACTCGGCGGGGTCGTAGAAGCTCCGCGCGGGCACGACGGGGATGTAGTACGCGGGCCGCTGCAGGGGAGCGGTGTGGGGCGAGCGGGTCGTCGCCACGGGGCGGGTGGGCACCTCGAAGATCGAGTGGATGCCAAGCGCCTCGAGCCCGCGGCGGACCGTGGGCAGGCGGTCCACCTCCCGGCTTCTCCAGGACCCTAAGCACGCGCCCGCGGTTGAGGAACCAGACCGCCACCTGGAGCGCAACGAGCGCCCACAGAACCGCACCCGTCACCGCCAGGGCGACCTCGAACATCGGGAACCCGCGTGGAAGAAGTGTCCTTGGAGTGTCAGAGCACGGCTGGCAGTGTCAACAGCACGGGGACGAGGGCGTGCCCCTAGGGCTCGCCGGCGGGCGCGCTCGCCAGCAGCCTCCGGTACCCGTCCGTCTCGGCGAGAGCCGCCAGCTTGGGGGTCGTGTTGACGAACTCCGAGAGGCGCGGCGCGGTCAGCCCCTTCTCCACGGCGCGCGTCAGGTCTCGCAGCGCCGCCTTGCGATCGCCCGCGATGCCGTGGCAGCGCGCGAGCGACAGGTGCGGCCAGGCCGCGTCGGGGCGCGCCAGCGCCGCCAGCTCGAAGTAGGCGGCGGCGACCTGGAGCTGCCCGCCGTCGACCCGCGAGGCCCCCTGCTCCAGGGCGCCGACGAAGACCCCGCCGAGCACGCGCTGCAGCGAGGCCCGCCGCTCGGGTCGCGACGCCCGCTCCAGCTCGCCGCGGAGTGACCGGACCCGGGAGCCCGCGTCTCCCTTCAGCGCGACCAGGTCCGCCTCGGGCTCGCGCATCGCCTCCATGATCCCGAAGATGCGGCCCCCCAGGCCGGCCTCCTTCTCCAGGTCGGCCTTCTCCTGCTTCCGGGCGGAGGCGACCCTGGAATCGCCGGCGAGTGCGGCCACGCGCTCCTTCAGCGGGTTCGTGTCCACCAGGCCGTCGAGCGCGGCGAGGCTCGCCTGGTAGTCCTCGAGCGCATAGAGGGTCTGGCCGGCGCCCTCGCGGGCGCGGCCGCGCTCGAGCGTCCCCGCCAGCAGGCTGGCGACCAGCGCCTCGTCCCGGGCGCGCAGGCCGTCCTTCATCTCCTGCATCGTCGCCCAGCCGAAGGCGTCGTCCCACACCGGCGCCGGCGCCCAGGCGTGCTCGCCGTCGAAGCGGCGGAGGAAGTGGCGGCGGCCGAGGCGTTCGAGGTCGGCGTCGAGCTTCAGCAGCTCGCCGTAGTTGAAGTCGGAGGTGCCGGCGATGGCGAACACCGCGAAGGTCTCGCCGGGCGCCGGGGAGGTGCCGCCGTAGTAGCCGGCCCCGTCCAGGAAGACGCCACGCGCGCAGTGGCAGATCCTCGCCATCGCGGCGGCCACCCGGGCGCCGCCGGAGAAGCCGGCGAGGTACGCGCGCCGGTCGTCGAGGGCCAGCCGGCGGTGGAGGTCGGCCCACATCTCGTTGGCAGCGTCGAAGCTTCCCTTCCCGGAGCCGTTGCGGGAGTTGTTGGAGGCGGCGAGCACGTACCCGTAGCGCTCGGCGCCGGCCTTCATCAATTGCAGCGGCCGGGTCCCGACCGCCCCCGGATCGAAGACGAGCACGATGGGCCAGCGTGCCGCCGCGGAGTAGCCGGACGGCAGGTAGAGGGCGTAGCTCTGGTCGGTCTTCGTCGTGCTGCGCACCGCCGGCAGCACCTGCCCCGCGCGCAGCGCCGCCGGCATCTCCCCCCCAGGCGGCGCCTCCTGCGCCCACAGCGGGGTGCAGGCCGCCACCGCACCGAAGCAGTGCAGCAGGCGACGCTTCAGGCTCATTCCCGTGATCTCAAGGGCACCCGCACCCGCACCTGCCCGCAGCATGGTTCCCGCGACTCCGGCCGAGGATACGCCTGCCACCACTGCGCGCGCCGCTGCGCTACCATGCGCCGTTCCGCACGTCGGGCAAGGAGAAAGGGCATGAGCTCCCAGATGAAGAGGCGGCAGTTCCTCGGCACCACGGCGGCCTCGGCCGCCGCCATCACCATCGTCCCCCGGCACGTCCTGGGCGGCCAGGGCCACGTGGCCCCCAGCGACAAGCTCACCTTCGGCTACATCGGCTGCGGGACCGAGGGCCTGACCGAGATGCCGGCGCTCCTGCGCGTGCCGGAGATCCAGGTGGTCGCCGTCTGCGATCCCAACCGCGAGAGCACCGATTACGTCGAGTGGGGCAAGGACTCGGTACGGAGCGAGCTGGCGACGGCGCTGGAGATGCCGGACTGGCGCAAGGACAAGGGAGGCGTGCCCGGCGGCCGCGAGGTCGGCCGCGAGCTGGCGGAGCTCTTCTACGCGAGGCAGCGGGCGACGGACAAGTTCAAGGGCGTCCGCATGTACGCGGACTTCCGCGAGCTGCTCGACAAGGAGGACGTGGACGCGGTCAAGGTGATGACGCCGGACCACCTGCACGCCACGGTGGCGGTGGCGGCCATGCGCAAGGGCCGGAGGGTCCTGATGCACAAGCCGCTCGCCAACCGGCTGCTCGAGGCGCGGCTGGTGGTCGACACCGCGAAGAAGACGAAGCTGGCGACCCACTTCCTGCCCTCGATCGCCGGCGCCTCGGTCGGCATCGTCAAGGACTGGATCGACCGCGGCGCCATCGGCACGCTGCGCGAGATCCACAACTGGTCGAACCGCCCGGTCTGGCCCCAGTACGACGTCATCCCCACGGACACGCCGCCCGTTCCCAAGGACTTCGACTGGGACCTGTGGCTGGGCCCCTCGCTCCCGCGGCGGTACCACCCGCACTACACGCACGCGGTCTTCCGCGGCTGGTACGAGTTCGGCGGCGGCGCCGTCGCCGACATGGGCCACTACAGCCTGTGGCGCGTGTTCCAGCAGTTCGACCTCGACGCCCCAACGGTGGTGGAGACCAGCCCCACCCACGTCTGCACCCTGGCTGACCACGTCAGCGTGGCGATCGCCAACGACTACTCGTTTCCCACCGCCTGCACCATCCGCTTCCGCTTCGCCGCGAAAGGCAGCCGCCCGGCGCTGGACCTCTTCTGGTACGACGGCGGCATCAAGCCGCGTCCGCCGGAGGAGCTGGACGAGGACAACCGCCAGCTGCCCGCGGAGGGGATCCTCTACGTCGGCGACAAGGGGAAGATCCTGGGGGGCTTCGAGTCCGAGGACCCGATGATCATCCCCTACCGCAAGGCCCGGGAGTTCCGGACGGCTGCCGGTCCCACGGTGCTGCCGCCCGCGGAGCAGGACGAGAAGCCGGTCTGGCTCGACCACTTCCGCGGCGGGCCGCCGACCTTCGGCAGCTTCACCCTGGCCGGGCCCATCTCCGACGCCTTCAACCTGGCCGCGATCTCGCTGCGCCTGGGCGGCAGGCGGCTGGTGTGGGACGCCGCCAGCGCGAAGGTCACCAACGACGAGGGCGCGAACAGGCTCCTCGGCCGAGACTACCGCAAGGGCTGGGAGCTGGTCGGCTGAGCGTCACTCCGCGGTCAGCTTCGCCCTCAGCAGGTCGCGGTCGCGCGACGAGGGGCCGACCAGGATCTGGAACTCGCCAGGCTCCACCACGGAGCGGCCGTCGGCGTCCACCAGCTGGAGGGCCTCCCACGGCAGCTTGATCTGCACGGTCTTCTTCTCGCCGGGCTCGAGGTGGACGCGTGCGAAGCCCTTCAGCGCCTTGTCCACCCAGGTGACCGAGGTGACCACGTCGCGGACGTAGACCTGCACGATCTCGTCACCGGCGCGCGGGCCGGCGTTCTCGACGTCCACCCAGACCGCGGCCGACTGCCCGTGGCCGAGCGTCGGCGAGGCGAGGCGCAGGTTCGAGTAGCGGTAGCTCGTGTAGCTCAGGCCGTGGCCGAAGGGGAACAGCGGCTCCTGCGTGAGGTCGGCGTAGCGGCTGCCGTGCTGGCCGCGCACCTGGTTGTAGAAGACCGGCTGCTGGCCGACGTGGACGGGGAAGGAGACGGTCAGCTTGCCCGAGGGGTTGAGCTGGCCGAAGACGGCCTCGGCGATCGCGCGGCCGCCCTCCATCCCGGGGTTGAAGCCCTCGAGGATGGCGCCGGCGCGCCTCACCGCCGGCGGCAGCACCAGCGGCTTGCTGTTGACGAGCACCACGATCATCGGCTTGCCGGTCTTCTCCAGCGCGTCGAGGAGCGCCGGCTGCCCGCCCTGCATCTCGAGGGTGGCCGTGCTCTTCTCCTCTCCGATGAAGTCGAGGTGGTCGCCGACGACCGCGACCACCACGTCCGAGGCCTGGGCCGCGGCCACCGCGGCGGGGAGGCCCGACAGTTCCGAGCCGTTGATGGCGCAGCCCTTCTCGTAACGGACCGTCGTGCCCCTGGGCGCCACCGCCTTGATGCCGTCGAGCACGGTGACCGTCCTCTCGCGCGGGTGCTTGCCGGCCTCGGGCGGATGCTGGGGCGAGCCGAGCGACCAGTCGCCGAGCTGCTGGAGGTCGTCGTCGGCGTTGGGGCCGACCACGGCGATCGAGCGGACCTTCGCCGGGTCGAGCGGCAGCAGGCCGTCGTTCTGCAGCAGCACCAGGCTCTGCCGCGCGGCGTCGAGGACGGCGGCGCGGTGGTCCGGCCGCGCCACCTCGACGGCAGCCTTCGCCAGGTCCGGCCGCCGCGGGTTCTCGAACAGGCCCATGCGGAACTTCAGCGCCAGCAGCCGCCGCACCGGCGCGTCGATCTCCGACTCCTTCAGCCGGCCGCTCCTCACCGCCTCGATCGCCCCCTCGTAGAACTGAGGCGTCGTCATCATGATGTCGTTGCCGGCCCGCAGCGCGATGATGGCGGCGTCGGCGTAGGTGGCGGCGACCCTCTGCTCGTGCACCATGCGGCCGACGTTGTCCCAGTCAGTCACCACCACGCCCTTGAAGCCCCACTCGTCCTTGAGCACCTCGGTGAGCAGCCACCGGTTGGCGGTGGAAGGAACGCCTTCCGTCGACTGGTAGCCGGTCATGAACATCATCGCGCCCGCCCGCACCGCGCGCTCGAACGGCGGCAGGAAGTAGCTGCGCAGCTTGCGCCGCGAGATGTCCGCCTCGGAGGCGTCGCGGCCGCCCTGGGTCTCGGAGTAGCCGGCGTAGTGCTTGGCGGTGGCCAGCACCGCGGTCGGATCGTCGAGCCCCTTGCCTTGGTAGCCGTGGATGAGCGCGGCACCCAGCTCGCCGATCAGGTAGGGGTCCTCGCCGAAGGTCTCGCCGACGCGGCCCCAGCGCAGGTCGCGGGTGAGGCAGAGCACGGGCGAGAAGGTCTCGTGGATGCCGGTCGGCGCCATCTCCTCGGCGGTGACGCGGCCCATCCGCTCGAGCAACCCGGGGTTCCAGCTCGCCGCCATCGCCAGCTGGGTCGGGAAGATGTTCGCGTCCTTCCAGAACGAGTGGCCGTGGATGCCGTCCTCCCCGATCAGCAGCGGGACGGCGAGCCGGTTCCTCGCCGCCAGGTCCATCGCGCGGTCGATCTTGCCGCCCAGGATGTGCAGCAGCGACCCGGGCTGGCGGGAGTTGACGAACGAGAGGTCGTCCGGCCGCGCATCCAGCATCAGAAGCTGGCCGACCTTCTCCTCGAGCGTCATGCGCGAGACGAGGTCGTTCACCCGCTCCTCGACCGACAGCTTCGGGTTGCGGTAGGGCGGGACGGCGTCTGCGGCGGCGCTCGTCGGCGCGGATCCGGCGAGGAGGGCCGCGAGCACAACCGCGGTGGCGACGAGAAGGGAGCGGACCGAGTGATGGTGTGCCATACGGGGCGCGAGGATAGCGCACGATCCTGGGGGAAGGTAACCGTCGCGCTCACCCTCGAGACCTGACCCCGGCGGAGCTACGACGAGTAGGCCACCTCCGAGTTGGTCATGACCACGATCACGAGGGGGCGTTCGAGGTAGCCGACCATCTGGCAGTGGCAGCCGTGGTTGGCGACGCCGTCGCGGGCGTGCGCAGGGTGAGCGCGCTCGGCGGGTGCGCAGGTCGCCCACACGGTCCACGCGGGTTACCACCTCGACCGGGCCTCTTGGTTTCGCCCCCCATCGAGCGCTGCCTCAGTACACCAGCGCGCCGAATCCCCAGCAGAGCAGCGCGTTCGCCGTCGCCATGGTGAAGTCGTCGGTGCTCCGCGGCGAGAAGAGCTCGAGCGCGGTGTTGGCGACCGAGACCACCACCGCCAGCGCCAGCCAGGACGGCGGCAGCTGGCGCGCCACGACGACGGCCAGGCACACGGCCAGCGAGCCCAGGAAGCAGGCCCAGGTGCCGGCCACCGACTTGCGGTTGACTTCGCCCACGCCCCACACCCGCAGCTTCTGCTTGCCCAGCAGCGAGCCGACCACCTCGGACAGGGTGTCGGCGACGATGTAGCTCATCCAGATGAAGACGAAGAGCGCCGCGTAGGTGTCGGCCGGGAACACGCCGGCCAGGCGCAGGCCGACGGGGATCATCACGAACTTGAACTGCATCCACATGGTCGCCGCCACCAGGCAGTTGGCGCGCGCCAGCCGCCCGTCCATCACCCGCGCGTGGGCGCCGTACAGCGCGCGGCCGAAGAAGCCGCTGGAGTGGTACGCGCCGAGCATGGCGGCGGCGAGGACGACCGAGTCCAGCCAGTTGTCCTGGATGCCCATGGCCAGCGACTGGGCGCCGGGTGTTCTGGAGATGTGGAAGTAGAGATAGACGAACCCCGCCAGCAACAGCGGCGAGGTGCGCCCGCGGCGGGTGATCATGTCGACGATGCGGATGCGACGCTCCGAGTGACGGGCCAGCAGCTCCCGCAGCTCGAAGGGCGTCCCGATCCGCGAGGCGAAGCTCTCGGCCAGCTCCTCGGGCGAGAAGCGGGCCACCCGTCGCAGCAGGAGGCGCTTCAGCCAATACCAGAGCCAGCCCCAGCCGATCCAGAAGAAGAGAAAGCCGCTCAGGATGCGCGCGACCGTCGCGGCGTCGATCCGGTAGACGCGGAAGAAGAGGCCGCCGTCACGGCCGGTCACGGCGAAGAAGAGCCAGACGAGCGTGAGACCGCTCATGTAGAGCAGGCAGCCGAGGAACACCCGGCGAGCCGCGCGGGGCCGGGCGAGCGCGGACGACGCGGGGCCGGTCGCTGCCGGTGGGGTCTGCGGGAGGGGCGGGGCCGTCGGCATGGCGCGGAGCTTACCCTGGCCGCGGGCCTCCAGCTATATCAGCGAATGATATAGCCGGAGGCGTCGGCCAGCCGCGTGCCGCGGGAAAGGTCCGCCGTCCGGAACAGCGGCCGGCCGTAGCTGAGGGCCGGCCAGGGGATCGCCGCCACCGCCAGCAGCAGCACCACCAGGGCGGCGAGGCAGGCGCCGCGCTGACGGTGCGCCGGGGTGGCCGCGCGCCGTGAGACGACGCGCCCCGCGTGGGCGACCGCGACGGCCAGGACCATCCCCACCACGTGCTCGACACCGAAGAAGCGCAGCACGGGAGCCCTCATGGCCACGGCCGGGTCGGCGAGGAAGCTGCGCGTGAGCGGGCTTAGGCCGACGTAGAGAAGCAGGCCGAGCAGCAGCTCGAGGTCCAGCACTCCCACCAGCGCGACCTGCAGCCGATCGTCGGCGCGCGCCCAGGGGCGGGAGCGCAGCCAGCCGACCGCCGTCCGCGCCAGCAGCGCGATCGCCAGCAACAGCACAGCCCAGCGCAGCCAGGAATGCGCCAGCAGCACGAGCGAGTACATGAGCGCGAAGCTCCTCTCCGGTCAGCCGTCGTCCTGTTCGGATCGTACCCGGAACGGAACCTTCTCGCCCGCTCCGGGTACCAATGGAGGGGAGGCGTCTTCCAGATCGACGCGTCGGTGCTCGAGGAGCCGGCGACGCCTGACCGGCTGCCGGGATCGCAGAGGCGCCCAGGTCAACGGGAACGTCTTGCACGGCTCAGGACGGCGTCGCGGCTGGCGCTCACCGCTCGCCGCGGCGCGATGCCTCTCAACGCAGCTTCGTCGGTTTCGGAGGCTTGCGCCAGTCCCAGCCCTTGGTCGCCGGCCGGGGCTGACGGGGCGGGCTGGGGCGGCGACGGCCCATCCTGGGATCCGCTCCTGGAACCGGTGGCTTCCTGGAAGGACGTGGCGGCTGAACGTCTTGGGGATCGTTCCAGCCACCCCCACGATAGCGCGGATCGAGGGTGAAAGTCAATCACAAAATCCGCCTAACCACTTCCTATTACAGTAGTTACCGGACGCGCTCGGTGCTACCCTGCCCGGCGGGGATCGTTCCATGGATCCACACGCCGTTCAGCAGGCCTCGCCTCGTCGTGTCGTCGCGCGTCTCCTCGACGCGCCGCACCTTCCCGAGCTCGTGCAGAGGCTCGACCCGCAGCGGCTGCACCGGCTGGTGCGCCACTGCGGGCTCGAGGAGTGCGGCGAGATCCTCGCGCTCGCCACCACCGAGCAGCTGACGCGGGTCTTCGACGAGGACCTGTGGGCGAGCGCGCAGGCCGGGGCCGAGGAGGAGTTCGACGCCGACCGCTTCGCGCTCTGGCTGGAGGTTCTGGCGGAGCTGGGCCCCGAGGTCGCCGCGCGCAAGATCGCCGGCATGGACCCCGACTTCGTCACCGCCGCCGTCAGCAGGCTGGTGTTCGTGCTCGACCAGGAGCTGGCGATCGTGCAGGCCGCCGCCGCCGAGCTGGGCTCGGAATGGGAGGGCTTCGACGCAGACACGCTGCTCGAGGGCGCGCTCGGCCGGAATCCCAGCCACGAGATGGGCGGCTACACGATCGTCGCCCGCCGCGCGGCATCCTGGGACGCCGTGCTGTCGGTGCTCTCGAGCCTCGAGCACGACCACCACCCCGTCTTCGCGCAGCTCGTGCGGCGCTGCGCCCGCCTCTCGACCGAGTACATCGTCGACAACGGCGGCCTGTACGAGGTGCTGAGCTCCGACGAGCAACTGGTGGCGGACATGGCGGCGGCCCGCGAGGACCGCCGCGAGGCGAGCGGCTACCTGACTCCGGCGCAGGCGGCCGCGTTCCTGAAGCTCGCGCGGACGCCGGTCCCCGCCGGCGAGCTGGCCGAGGACCCGGTGACGGCCGTCTATTTCCGCGAGCTGCAGGCGCGCGCCAAGAGCAATCTGGAGCCGGCGGTCGAGCGTGAGCGGGCGGCACCCGCCGACGCGCTGGAGCGGGAGATCGAGCAGTTCCTGGCCAGCGTCGAGGAGCCGGGAGCCCCGCGCGGCACGCCTCCGCTTCTGCCCGCAAGAGGAGACGAGCGGCTGTCGCGCGTGCGCGCCCACCTGCTCGCCCTGCAGGAGCAGGACCCGGCCGTCTACGGCCGGTGCACCGAGGAGCTCGCCTTCCTCGCGAACGTCCTCATCAGCGGCTGCTCGTTCCGGTCGCGCCGCTTCCGGCCGGTCGAGGCCACCGACGCGGCGCTGGCCGTCTGCAACCTCGGCCTGGAGAACGGCGCCGACGGCCACAGCCTGGTGAGCGGGTTCCGCGCCGGCTGGCGCCGGCTGTACGAGGACGTCAGCCTGCTCACGGCGAGGCGGCTGGCCGACGTGCTGTCCGGGGTGAGAGGCGCGGATGCGGTCGAGCGCCAGGCCAGAGACACCGCAAGACGGCTGCTGCGCGACGCCGGCGCCGGCGAGCCCTGGCGCGCCCGTGACGCGATCGAGGTGGTGGCGGTGCTGGACCAGCCGTCGTGGGTGGTCCTCACGAGCCTGCTCGACCAGTGTCCGACCGTGCCCCGGGACTTCGACCGCGTCCCCGGCGGCGAGCCGCGCCTGCGGGTCTCGACGGAGCTCGACTTCGTCTCGGAGAACCGCCAGCTGGCGTGCGTGCGCGAGTTCCTGGACGCGCTGCCCAGGGCACTCGCCCAGCGGTAGACGAAGCCGCCCACGGGAAGCCGCGCCTGGCCCACAATCGCGGCATGGGCTTGCCTCGCGAGCGCCGTCCTCTCGGCCGCACCGGCGTCCAGGTCACCCGCCTCGGCATCGGCGACCTCGCCGACCGCAGCCTGCCGCTGGAAACGTGCGCGGCGACGCTGTGCCGCGCCCTCGACGCCGGCCTCGACCTCGTCGACACCGCGCCGATGTACGAGGACGGCTACAGCGAGGCGATCGTGGGGCGGGCGCTCGCCGGCCGCCGCCACGGCGTCTTCGTCATCGACAAGATCGACCACCTCGACCAGCCCGTCGGGCCGCAGGTCGCGGACAGCCTGCAGCGGCTGGCGCTGCCGAGCCTCGACCTGCTCGTGTTTCACAGCTGCTCGACGGTGGAGAGCTGGGAGAGGTTGCTGAGGCCCGGCGGCGGCTTCGACCAGCTGGACGCGGAGAGGAAGGCCGGCCGCGCCCGCTTCGTCGGCATCTCGTCGCATCACCCCGACGTGCTGCAGCGCGCCATCGCGTCCGGCCGCTGCGACGTGCTGATGTTCCCGATCGGTCCCTTCGTCGATCGCCGCTACGAGACCGAGATCCTGCCCGAGGCCCGCCGCCGGGGCGTCGGCACCGTCTGCTTCAAGACCTTCGGCGCCGGCAAGCTCCTCGGCGACACCGAAGGCTACCAGCGCCCTCTCACCGTCCGCCCCCGCGGCAAGCGCAGCTCGGGCGGCACCGACGACACCGGCTCGCTGCTGCCGCGCCTCAGCGTCGCCGACTGCCTCCACTACACGCTGACGGTAGACCCCGACGTGGCCCTTCTCGGCCTCAGCTACCCGAACGAGCAGGACGCGGCGTTCGCCGCCGCCGAGTCCTTCCGGCCGCTCACGGCCGACCAGATGGAGGACGTCCGCCGCCGCGCCGGCGAGGCGATCGCGGGCAAGGGCGCCTGCTGGTGGAATCCGCCGGACGCGGTGGACTGAGCGCCGCTCCCGTCGGCCTCGATCCCCGCCGCCCGCGTTCCAGCCGTTTCGGGCGGATCGGCGCGTCGCACAAATCCAATTTGCAGTCCGCGGAGGGGCCGGGGTACACACTGCGGGGGTGGGACATGCCGACCAGTAGCGCGCTCCGCAAGAACGAGATACTGCTCCAGTACTGCAAAGACCTGCAGGCGCTCGACGCCGCCCACGACGGCGAGGTCGCCGGGCTGGAGGCGGAGCGGCTGAAGCGGGTCGCCGACGTCCCCGCAGGTCGCGCGCTCGTCCAGGCGGCGGAGGCCGCGCGCGGCGCCGCCGCGGCGGAGCTCTCCACGGACCGCGAGCGCGCCGCCGCCGTCCGCGACGCCGCCATGGCCGTCGTCGCCGACAAGCGCCGCGAGCAGTTTGCCGCCAACGACCAGGCCCGTCAGAAGGCGGAGCGCTCGGCCGAGCGCGCGAGGGACGACCGCCGCACGGAGGAGAACCGCAAGCACGAGGATGCGCTGGAGAAGATCGCGAGAAGCCTGCCCCTCAGCCAGCAGGCGCTCCCGCGCGCCGAAGAGGTGGCGCGCCACGAGAAGGAGCTCGCGCGCATCCAGGCGGACTTCGAGGTCGCCTGGGACCGGGCCCGGGAGGACTTCCAGGCGGCGAACGAGTCGGTGTCTCAGGTCGAGCGGCGCGCCTCCGAGCTGGCGAACGACGCGCACCAGGAGGCCGTCCGCGTGGCCGAGCTCCACTACCGGACCACCCTCGACGCGGCGGCCACGAAGCTCCACGACGGCCTTCTCAAGTGTGCGGAGACCCGAGCCATCGAGGAGGAGATGGAGCAGCGGGCCCGCGAGCTGCAGCGGCAGTGGCAGGAGAAGAGGGAGGCGCTGCACGCGCGCTTCAAGCGGGACTACGACGCCGCGCCGGCGCTGCCGCGGGCCAGGACTCCCTGGCCAGCGCATCCGCCCAGCCGCCGGCGTCTGCCGCTGGGCGGTGCGGGTCGAGCCTCTGCTACTGCACAGCCGGAAGCGACTCGGAGCCCGAGGCGTTGAGGCAGGTCGGGTGGCCGAAGCCGCCGGCGCGACGCGCCAGGCGATGTTGTGGTCCGCGCAGGAGGTCGCCGCTCGCCCCCAGCCCGCCGACCAGCTTCCGGTCGGAGGCGAAGAGCGCAAGGCCGCCGCCGAAGACGTTCACGCCACCGATCTTCCGGCCGACCATGGGGTCGTTCGCCGTGCCATGGAGCAGCGACGGTCCCCTGTAGCCGACCTCGGGGTCGACGGGGTTGCTGGCCTGCAGGCCGTACAGGCTGCCGGCTGGACCGCCGAGTACAGGTTGGCGGTGGAGAGGGCGAGGCCCGAGGCCTGGCCCGACCCGTTGGAGGACGAGCTGGAGTCGAGGCTGAAGGCGTTGACGCGTTCGCGTCGTCATCGCAGCCTCACAGAATCGCTCGCTCGCCTCCCTGTCGCGACTCACTGGCGGCCGGCCGGTCGCTCGCAGGCCTTCGCGCCAGCGTCAGTGGATTGAGATGAACCGGGGCGTCTGTACGAACGACGCTAGCTGGGCAATGGCGTCAATCGAGTTGTGCGCGCGACAGCTCCCAGTGTGAGGTGCGTCACTCGCGGCCTTCTGACGGCCGTTGCCGCCCGTCAGGCCGTGGCGCCCTCGTGCGTCGTGAAGTCCTGGTACCAGGCCGCGCGCGGATCGTCAGTGGCGTCGATGAGCGCCGGGCCGGGGATGTCCGACGGTTCGAAGCCCCAGGCGCGCGTGACCTGACCCCGCGCGGCTGCAGCCGCCAGGGCGGACGTGTCCTTGGCGTCGGCGGCGAAGAACAGGGCATCGGGGATGGTGTCGCGGTCGTCGCCCTTCTGCTCCTCGACGAACATGACCTGGCGGAAGCGGACGGGGAGCAGCGTTCCGCCGGCAGCGCCGAAGACGATGGCGCCCTGGGCGTCGACGCCGCACCGGTAGGTGGTCCCGCGGAAGACGACGGAGCTCGTGGGCGGGGGGGCGGCCGTGGCGCGCTGCAGCCGACCCCAGTCGACCTGGCCGCTGGTCGTGTCGAGGACGCCGCGCATCGTCTCGCGGCCGCCGCTGTCGGTGTGCAGCTCGCGGATCTCGCTGCCGTCGAGCGTGAGGCGGGGCCCGCCGCCGATCGCGAAGATGTCGCCGTGAAACCAGGCCAGGTGGCGGTCGGGGCCGATGCGGCCCACGATGCTCTGCAGGCGGGAGCCGACGAACTCCGGAGGCGGCTCGAACTGGTGGGCGGCGACGACCCAGCCGCCGTCGTTGACGACGACTGCGGGCTGCGAGAGCGGCAGCGGGCTGAAGCAGCAGGTCGACTTGTGCTGCCAGGTCACCGCTCCGGCCGCGTCGATCGTGCCGAGGAAGGCGTGGAGGTCGCCCGAGCGCGCCCGGTAGACGAGGACGACGTCGCCGACCGCGTTGATGGCCAGCGCCGGCTGCGACCCGAACGCCCAGCGGTAGGACGCGCGCGTGTTCCCGTCGCCGGAGAGGACGCACAGGACCGCGTTCAGAAGCTGCGGGTCCGTGACCTCCGGCCAGCCGCCGAGCGCCTCGTAGTCCTCCCGCGTGAACAGCCGGTCTCCGAAGGCCTCGCTCAGCTCGCGGTTCAGGTCCTCCGGGCTGCCGCACCCCGCGCCGGCGAGGTCGTTCTTCGAGTCGAGCACGATCGTCACCGGCGCGTGCACGTGCCGGTCCGACCAGTCGGCCACGGTGCGCAGCCATTCCTTCAGCATCGGCGTGTCCGGGTTGCCGTCGCCGAGCGCGACCTCCATCCCCGGCTTGAGGTGGCCGAGACGGAAGTCGTGCAGATCCGCGTAGCCGCCGGCGTGGATGTCGAACTCGATCAGCCGGACGCCGCAGTCCAGCTGCGCGTCGATCGCGCCGCGGCCCGGGGAATAACTGTTGTGCGTGGCGCGGAACCGCGCCTGGTCGTACCTCGCCATGGTCCGCCTCCGGGTGGACGAGTGCCCTGCACGGCAACGCAGGTGTGGGCTGATCGTACCCTCAACGGCCCTGGGCGGCTCGCGGATCTCCGCCGCATCACCACCGTCCAGCCGCTGCCCGCGCATGCGTCAACTCCTTGGTGAGTCGCACCTTGTCAGCCAGAATCCCGGTGGGGGCAAGAGAAAAGCAAGCGACCCCGGCCAAGCCGAGTCGGGTATGCTCCGCCCAAGTCACACTCCCTGGACAGTCTCACCACGACCGTTCGGTCGACAGGCCGCCGACTCGGCAGTCGTGGCCGCATGTTCGAAGGCGGTCCGCTCGAGGTCCCGCCTGCATGGACCCGCGGCGCCACGTGCGGGCGGCTCTCCGGGAGACTCGAGGTTCGACGATGGACACCATGCTGACGGCCGGCAACCTGGCCCCCGCCGACGTCCTGCTCTACCGCAGCGACAGCTGGATCGGCCGGGCCATCCGCTTCTTCGACGACCCGGACGTGAACCACGCGGGCCTGTACCTGGGCGACGACTGCGTCGGCGAGGCGTTGGCGGACGGCCTGCAGCGGCGGCCGCTCGCCACCAGCGTCGCCGGCGAGCTGCGCGTCAGCGCCTTCCGGCTCCGTCACACGCCGGCGACCATGGCCCCCGTGCTCACCCGCGCCAACGAGTACCTGAACCAAGGCCAGCGCTACGCCTACGAGCAGCTGCTGCTCCTGGCCTTGCTGGCGTTGACCCGCAAGCCCAAGGTGACGCCGGTCCTGCGGGCCCTGATCCGCAAGGTCCTCGACGGCGCGGCGAGCCTGATCGTGAAGATGACGGCCATGGGCCAGGAGCCCATGATCTGCTCCGAGTTCGTGTACCGCTGCTACGACGAGGCCCTGCCCCCGCTCGTCGACGAGTACACGATCGAGGTGAACCCGCTGCGCATGTCGGCGCAGCCACCGACGTCGCGTGTCGGGGCAGCGCCGCCCGCGCCGAGGGGCCGCGGCGTCCACCCGGAGAGCCTGCTGGCGCTCATCGGCTCGCGGGCCCCGCGCGCCTGGCGCCCGGCGGTGCCGATCCGGCCCACGGCGGCGGCCCGTGGCGTGCCGGCGGCGCCCGATCGCGCCGGCATCGACGCGCTGATCGAGCGGTACCTCGCCGAGGCCACCGCGCCCCCGAGGGCCGCTGCAGGAGCGGCGCCGATGCCGTCCCTGTCCGACGAGGAGATGCAGGAGGCCGTCCTCCGCTTCGCCGAGGCGCTGGCCGCGAGCCGTCCGGTCCAACCCCGTCTCGCCGGCGCCGGCCTGGCCGCTGCCGCGTCGCCGCTGGACCTGCTCTTCCGGACCGCAGCCGACTTCGTCACCCCGGGCGACCTGCTCCACTCCGAGAGCCTCATGAAGGCGGGTGATCTCGACCTCACCGCCATCGCCGCCGCGGTCAGACCGCCGGCGCTGGCGCAGCCGACAGCGAAGGCGCCGGCGAAGCGTACGGCGAAGGGTACGGCGAAGCGCACGGCGAAGGCACGGGCTCGCTCGCGCGGTAGCGCACGGCCGGCCCGCGCACGTCGCCGCTGAGGCAGGAGGCACAGATGTGGCTGCCGTTGGGCGCTTCCGCGACCGCGGACTGGCAGGACTGGGTGCAGTGGGTCTACCAGTTCGGCCCCTTCGCCTTCGCCATCCTCTTCCTGATGGTTCTGACGTGGTCCATGGCCGACCGGCTGGACAAGGCGGAGCAGAGGAACGCGCCGGATGACGCGCGGATGTGGCGACTCCTGACCTACTCCACGTTCGGCACCGGCATCGTCCTGGCCGGCGTCTGCATCGTCTGGTGGTGGGGGCACCAGCAGGCGACGTACGTCTTCCAGGGCCGGATCAACGACCTGGCCTCCTACGAGCAGCTCAGCGGGCGCGACGTGTACTTCAGGAACGAGTGGAAGACGCTCTTCGGCACCGTGAGCGACCTGCGTCGGGACGTGGACTTCATGGTCATCCAGACCAAGCCCTTCACCACCGGCCAGCACTTCGCGCTGGAGTACGCCAAGGGGACCACCTCGCCCCGGTCGACCCTCGACCTGGTGTTCGACCCGACTGACGCCGATCCCGTCTTCGAGATCGTCTGGGACGAGAAGAGCCAGACGAACACACTTCGGAGGAAGACCTACCCGCCCGCGCCGACGCACGCGTGGTGGCTGCTGAACGGCGTGGTGATGGCGCAGTCGTCGCCGGCGGCCGTGCCCCGGCACGCGGCCCCCCTGACGACGGCCGAGGTGAAGGCGGTCGTGGAGGTGCTGCAGGGCGACCGCAGCGACGTGGGCTCCAGGATCGAGGCCATCGACCGCGTGCTCGCCAGTGGTTCCGCGCGCGAGGTGCTGGGTGCCCCCGGCAACGGCACCCCGACCATCCTGACCTTCTATACGCTGTCCCACCACTCGGACCCCGAGCTGGCCTACAAGGCCCGGCGCGTGCTGGAGACCGGCGGGGCCGCCGACATGCTGGCCGAGGACCTGGCGACAGGCAGCCCGCTGCGTCGCGCCGAGGCCAGGACTACGCTGGCGGGGCTGCCCCGCGCGGACGCCGAGGCCATCCTGGCCCGCACGAGGGCGCGCAACCCGGGCGCGGCGAAGACGCTCACCCTCGCCGCGCAGCCGACCGCCGTCCCCGTGCCGACCGGCTCCCCGCAGGGCGACCGCTACTACGTCCGGGCCACCTGGGACCCGAAGCAGCAGGCAACCGTCAGCTGCCTGACCGAGCTGTTCAACCGCGAGCTGGCCTCCCACCGCACGATCGGCGACGAGGCCGCGCTCATGCGCGGCCGCTCCTCGCGGGTCGTCTTCTGGTACACGAAGGAGTGGGCCGCCGGCATCGCCAACAGCATCCGCACGTGCGGCGCCACCGCGGAGTTCGTGCAACCGTAGTCGAGACGCGAACGATCGGCCGGACGGATCAGAGCAGCGGCTCGATTGCGCCCACGTGCAGCATCTGGCCCGCGTTGCTGCGGGCACCATGGAGATCGGCGCGCAGTCGCCCACCGACAGGACGATCTGGAACGCGGCCGACTCGTCCACGGGGTCAGTATTGGTACCTGTAACGCCGTTGAAGTTGGCGATCATCCAGCGGAAGCTCCCGGCCGAGACGTTGGCCGACACCTTGCGTGGCTTCGGTGTGGTCGCGCCCTCCGACCTCAGCAGGAAGTTGCAGGTCCGCGCATTGAACTCACTGATGCTGCAGGTGTTCGCCGGGACGAGGTACACGCCGATGATGCTCGTGGGGAAGGTCCAGTCGATGTTGAAATCGAGCCTGCCGGCCTGGGGCACCGAGACCGAGTCGTTGTAGTAGAGGGTGCCGGCCTTCACCACGCAGAAAGGGTGTCAGCACCGCTACTGCCGGCTCACCGACACCCGGGCGCCCACCCACGCGCCCTTTGCATAGCCGCCACCGAAGACATCGGGATCCTGCCTGGTGGAGGTGCCGAGAGCGTGGTGGCGGATGCAGATGGTCGAGAGAGACGCCTCGGTGCAGCGCACGGGGCAGGACGTCGGGCAGGTCCTGGTACGTCTTCACCTCGCGCACTCGCAGCTCGGTTTCGTCTTCGCCCCCGCGCCGCACGCCGTACACGAGCACTCGCCCGTCCGCGGAGACGTCCCGGAGGCTCACGTCCGTCGGGTGGTCGGAGCTCAGGGGTGGGGATCGAGCAGGACCTCGTCGCGTGGCCGCAGGCGCCGCATGTTTCATCGCGGACTCTCCGGACTGCTGGTTCGCGGGGCGCTGGTTCGCGGGGCGGTCTTGACGCAGTCGCCCGGAACGACGTAGTGTCGCACGCGCTCGCCGACGTTCCACCGGACGGAGTGAGCGAATGTCATTGAAGACCGTGTCGTGGGTCCTGATTGCCGTGGCGGCCCTGGGTGCCGTCCTGCTCTTCAACTACTGGGCGTCGTTTCAGCTGTTGAGCACGCTCGTCTACGCGGGCATCGTCATGGCACTCTTCGGCCTGGCCAACCTGGCGATCCCTCTCAGGTTCCTGGGCATCCGCAAGCGCCTCGTGGGAGCGCTCCTGCTGGCGGGCGGGGTAGTCCTGGCACTGGCGGCCCTGCTGTGGCCCGCCTCGACAGTCCGCGTCGCGCAAGCGAGGACCCGCCTCGACGCGATCCTGCCTGAGTACCACTTCTGGGAGAAGCACACGGTACGCATCCACGCCCGGCCCCAGCAGGTGCTGCAGGCGGTTCGCCAGTCCACGTTCGCCGACATGAAGTCGTTGAACACGCTCCTGAAGATCCGTGCGGCGGCCCTGCGCATCCACGAGAGCGGCCAGTTGCCGCAGGACAAGCGGATTCTCGACGCCTTCTCGGCGCCGGGTGTCCTGCTCGGCGGCGGCGAGCAGGAGATCGTGATGGGCTGGATCGCCGATCTGCGGGCGAAGGGCCTCGCCCAGGTGCGCACCCTGGAGGAGTTCGCCGCCTATAGGCAGCAGGGTGCGATCAAGATGGCCTTCAACTTCGCCGTGGAGGAAGCGGGGGACGGGTGGTGCACGCTCGTCACGGAGACGCGCGTGATGGCCCTGGACGAGTCCAACCGCCGGGGCATGGCCCGCTACTGGAGGTTCATCGTGCCCGGCAGCGGTCTGCTCCGGCGTCAATGGCTCGACGGGATCAAGAGAAGGGCCGAAGCGCTGTAGGTGATGACGAAGCTCACCATCCCGGAGCTGTCGCTCGTCGCTCTCGTCGGACCCACGGGCGCGGGCAAGTCCACCTTCGCCAGCAAGCACTTCGCGCCGACGGAGGTCCTGTCCTCGGACCACTGCCGCGGGCTGGTGTCCGACGACGAGAACGACCAGGGCGCCACCGACGACGCCTTCGACGTCCTCCACTACGTTGCCCGCAAGCGCCTGGCCCGGGGCCTCCTCACCGTCATCGACGCGACCAACCTCGAGGCGGACGCCCGCAAGCCCATCGTCGAGCTGGCTCGTGAGTACCACTGCGTGCCGGTAGCGATCGTCCTCGACCTCCCGGCCAAGCTCTGCCTCGAGCGCAACCGCAGCCGGCCGGACCGCGCCTTGGGCCGGCAGGTGGTGCGGCTGCACGCCCAGCAGCTCCGCCGCTCCCTCCGCCACCTGAGAGATGAAGGCTTCCGGCACGTGCTCGTGCTGTCCTCGCCGGAGGAGATCGAGTCGGTGGAGATCGAGCGCCGGAAGCTGTGGAACGACCTGAGGCACGAGCACGGCCCCTTCGACGTCGTCGGCGACGTGCACGGCTGCCACCAGGAGCTGGCGACGCTGCTGGACCAGCTCGGCTATTCCGAGGCGAACGTGGCGGGCATCGGCCACGTCCGTCGTCACCCGGACGGGCGCAAGGCGGTCTTCCTGGGAGACCTGGTGGACCGAGGTCCCTACGTCCCGGAGGTGCTGCGGACGGTGATGGCGATGGTGGAGACCGGCTCGGCGCTGTGCGTGCCCGGCAACCACGACGTCAAGCTGCTGCAGAAGCTGCGCGGGCGAGGGGTGGAGGTGGCGCACGGCCTGGCCGAGTCCCTCGCCCAGCTCGAAAGGGAGCCGGAGGCGTTCCGCCAGAAGGTGGCGGGCTTCATCCACCACCGGGTGAGCCATTACGTCTTCGACGACGGCAAGCTCGTGGTCGCCCATGCCGGGATGCCGGAGTCGATGCAGGGCCGGAGCTCGGCCGCGGTCCGCTCGTTCGCCCTCTACGGCGAGACCACCGGAGAGACGGACGAGTACGGCCTGGCGGTCCGCTACAACTGGGCCGCGGACTACCGCGGCCAGGCGACGGTCGTCTACGGCCACACCCCCGTCCCCGAGCCGCAGTGGCTCAACAACACCCTCAACATCGACACCGGCTGCGTCTTCGGCGGCCGGCTGACCGCGCTTCGCTACCCGGAGCGGGAGATCGTGTCGGTACCCGCGGCACGGACCTACTGGGTACCGAAGAGGCTGCGTACGCCGACGCCAACCGCCGTTAACGCCGGCGGGTCGGATCAGCCTCCGCACTGAAGCGCGCCCGTTTCACTGCGGGGCCGAGCTAGATCATCTGCGGCACGGCGAACGGCTCGCGTTGGCGGTCGCGCAGCAGGCCGTTGGCGAAATAGCCGGCGTCGTAGTCCGCACCGGTGACGAACCGTTCCTCCTCCGGCAGCACCTCGAGCGCCGGGCCGAGCGCCGGCTTCGTCTGCGAGGGGTCCAGCCCGTTGGCCACGAGGTGCGCCTGCATGCGCTCGACCGAGTCGGCCAGCTCGGGGCGTGAGGCGAACTGCTTCTTCAGCTCGGGGAGCGGCGTCTCGGTGCCGAGGCGGTAGGAGATGTTCGAAACGAGGCACAGGGCCGTCGAGACGTGGCCCTGGAGGATGGGCGCGGCGAGGTCCTGGGCGCGCCGGCTGCGGACGGCGTCGAGGAAGTTCTGCATGTGCTTCTCGCCGCCGGTGCCGGAGTACTGCTTCACCTTCTTGCCGGCGGGGTCGTAGAGCCAGCCGCCGCCGAGGGCGCCGGCGAAGTAGCCGGCTTCGCCCTCGATCACGTAGCCGACGCGGATGCCCTGGTAGTGGTCCATGTGGTCGGCGCCGGACTTGGCGGGCAGGCCGCGGACCTCGAAGAGGATGGGCGCCTTGGGGTAGTCGAGGAGCGCGACCTGGGTGTTGGGGACCTGGGCGTCGTCGACGTAGCCGAAGCGGCCGCCGAAGCTCAGGACCCGCGGGGGCAGCGCGTCCTCGCCCAGCATCCAGCGGCAGACGTCCATCTCGTGGATACCCTGGTTGCCGATGTCGGCGTTGCCGGCGTTCCAGAACCAGTGCCAGTCGTAGTGGAGCTCCTTGCGCCGCAGCGGGTCGAGAGGCGAGGGGCCACACCACAGGTCGTAGTGGACGCCGGCCGGGATCGGCTGCGGGCCGGGCACGCGGCCGATGGAGTCGCGGCGCTTGTAACAGAAGCCGCGGGCGCGGATCAGCCTGCCGAGCTTGCCGGCGCGCACGTCCTGCACCAGCTCGTTGAGCGCCTCGTCGGAGCGGGACTGGGTCCCGGCGGCCACGATGCGGCCGTACTTGGTGGCGGCCTCGACCAGGCGGCGGCCTTCCCAGACGTTGTGGGCGACGGGCTTCTCGACGTAGGCGTCCTTGCCGGCCTGGCAGGCCCAGATGCCGATGAGGGTGTGCCAGTGGTTCGGCGTGGCGACGACGACGGCATCGACGTCCTTCGCCTCGAGGAGCCTGCGGACGTCGACGTAGCGGGCGAGCTGGAGGCCGTCCTTGGCGAGCTCGGCAATCCGCTGGTCGAGGATCCTCTCGTCGACGTCACACAGGGCGACGAGGCGCACGCCCTTCATGGTCTTGAGCTGGTTGGCGTGGTCCTGGCCTTTCGAGCGCACGCCGACCACCGCCACCCTGATGGCATCGTTGGCCCCCATCGGCGCGGCCGAGGCGCGTCCTCTCAAGGTCGCGCGGGCGGCCACGCCCGCGGCGACGCTCTTCGCCAGGAACCCACGACGGCTGATCCGCTTCATCGCTCCTCCGGTCTGCCCTCGGTCGTCCGACTCCAGGTGCCAGCGCCGAATCTTCTTTCTTGTCGGAGCCCGTGGCAACAGCCACGAGGCAGGTGCCGTAGACTGACGCGGGTCCGGACCCGGCTCCGTTGCGGAGCTTCGGAGGGAAAGGGGTGGGGATGACGACGCGCCAACTCGTCTGCGTCGCCGCGATTCTCGGCGTCGGAGCGTTCGCCGCATTTCCAGCGGCCGCTGGGGAGCAGTCGCAGAGTGCTCCCGCCGAGGTGGCGAAGCTGGAGCGCCAGGCGCTCCTCGGTGATGCGAAGGCTGCCTTTCGACTTCTGCAGAGCACGGCAGCCGGCAAGAGCAGCGTGAATCCGGAAGCCGCATTGTGGCTGACGATCGCCGCGGAGAACGGCCACCCGATCGCCCAGTACAACCTCGGTGCGAAGCTACTGGGCGGGGCCGATCCGCGAGATCGGGTGCGGGCCGAGTATTGGCTGTCTCGCGCGGCGAAGGCAGGGGACGAGAGCGCTGCGCAGTTGCTCAAGCGCGTACGGAAAGGCCAACTGGCGCCACGGCCCGGGACGAAGTGAGGCGCTACTCCGTCGCCACCTCGTCCAGGCGCTCGCCACCCGGGCCGAGAAGCGTCAGCTGCAGCGGCACCATCCCCAGCGCGTGCGTCGAGCAGCTCAGGCACGGGTCGTAGGCGCGGACGAGCGCCGAGACGCGGTTGAGGGCGCCTTCCTGCAGCTTCCGCCCGTTGACGAACTTCCGCGCCACCTGCTCGATGCCCTTGCCGATGGCCAGGTTGTTGTGGCCGGTGGCGACGATGAGGTTGGCCCAGACCATCGCGCCGTTGTCGTCCACCTTGTAGTGGTGAATGAGGACGCCGCGCGGCGCCTCGATGATGCCGACGCCCTCGGGGCTGTTGACGTCTGCGTGGGCGCGCACCTTCTGCGACAGGATCGTGGGGTCGTCGAGGAGCTGCTGCATGCGCTCCAGGGCGTAGGTGGCCTCGATCAGGCGTGCCCAGTGGTAGTGGAAGCCGCTTTGCACGATGCGGCCCAGGCGCTGGCGGTACTCCTCGAGCTCCTTGTCGGCCTCCGGGGTGCCGCAGCGGTCGGCCACGTTGAGGCGGGCGAGGGGGCCGACGCGGTAGATGCCCTCGGGGTAGCCGGAGGGCTTGTAGTAGGGCGCCTTCAGGTACGAGTCCGCGAGCGCCGCCTCCCCGATGTGGGTGGCATAGTCGCTCGGGTGGACCTGGTCGGCGACCATCCGGCCCTCGGGGCCCACGAAGCGGAGGTTGCCGTCGTACAGGCGCAGTGAGCCGTCGGGGCCGACGAGGCCCGCGTACATGGTCGGGAAGTTGGAGAAGGTCTCGATCTCTGCCGGGAACCTGTGGACCGTCTTCTTCCACAGGTCGAGGGTCCGCTTCACGATCGCCACCGCCGCCGGCAGCTCGGCGAGCGTCTTCTCGCGCGCCTGCGGGTCCATCGGGTTGTTGACGCCGCCGGGGACGGTCCAGGAGGGGTGGACGCGCTCCTTGGCCAGGCGCTCGATGACGGTCTGGCCGAACTTGCGGAGCGCGATCCCGTCGCGCAGCGCCTCCGGGTTCTCCTCGAGGAGGCCCGCCACGTTGCGCCTGGCCGGGTCGTAGTCCATGCCCAGCAGGAGATCCGGCGCCGAGAGGTGGAAGAAGGACAGGGCGTGAGACTGGACGAACTGCGCGCAGTGGAGGAGCTCGCGGAGCTTCGCCGCGGTCTCCGGGATGCGCACCGCCATGATCTCGTCGCAGGCCTTCACCGAGGCCAGCAGGTGGCTGACCGGGCAGATGCCGCAGATGCGGGCGGTGATCGAGGGCATCTCGTAGTAGGGCCGGCCCTCGGTGAACTTCTCGAAGCCCCGGATCTGGGTGACGTGGAACTGCGTCCCCGCCACCTGGCCCGCGTCGTCGAGGTGGATGGTGATCTTGGCGTGGCCCTCGATGCGCGACACGGGGTGGATCGTGATCTTGTTCATCGCAGGTCTCCCGGACTCGACCGGCTGCAGCTTCGCCGTGTCGCCCGACTCGGTCGCCACGAAGCCGCGCTTGGCGCGCTTCGACTCCGCCTTCGACTTCTCCGGCATCCGCTTCTCCCTATCCGAACCGCAGCTTGGAGCCGAGGTCCGGCTTGCGTCCCTCCAGCAGCTCCGAGAGCGCGAACAGGATCGCGTTCGGCTTGGGCGGACAGCCGGGCACGTGCAGGTCCACCTTCACCACCTCGTGCAGCGGCACCGCCTGCTTCAAGAGCGGCGGCACGCCCTCGGCGGGCACGCCCGGCTTCTCGGTGGCGCCCTCCACGTAGACGCGCTCCAGCAGCTTCTTGGCGGGGATGCCGTTGCGCATGGAGGGGACGTTGCTGGTGACGGCACAGTCGCCGAGCGCCACCACCACCTTGCTGCGGGCGCGCACCGTCTGCGCCAGCTTGAGGTCGTCCTGGCTGCTGACGGCGCCCTCGACCAGCGCCACGTCGGTGCCCTCGGGGAACTCCTGCGCGTCCACCAGTGGCCCGAACACGATGTCCGCCTTGTTGAGCACGGCCACGATGCCCTCGTCGATGTCCAGCAGGGACATGTGGCAGCCGGAGCAGCCGTCGAGCCAGCAGGTGCCGATCTTGACCTTGGCCATCAGCGGTCTCCCCGCATGGTCGTCAGCCGGCTGACGACCGTCTTGTGCTTGGTCATCTCCTCGACGCCCCAGCCCTTCTCGGCCATGGCGCCGGTGGGGCAGGCCTGCACGCACTTGCCGCAGCTGGTGCAGGTCTTGGCCTCGCCCCAGGGCCGCTTCAGCTCGCTGACCAGCCGCGACTGGATGCCTCTGCCGGCGAGGTCCCAGACGTGGGCGCCCTCGATCTCGGCGCAGGCGCGGATGCAGCGCGAGCACAGCACGCAGCGGTTGTGGTCGAGCACGTAGCGGGGGTGGGTGGTGTCCACCGACAGCCGCGGGTAGTTGTAGTTGTAGCGGACGTGGGTGACGCCGTGCTCCTGCGCCAGCGTCTGCAGCTCGCAGTGGCCGGAGGAGACGCACACCGCGCAGACGTGGTTGCGCTCGCTGAGCAGCAGCTCCAGGGCGATCTTGCGGTACGCCTTCAGCTTGGGCGAGTCGGTCACCACCGCCAGGCCTTCCTGCACCGGGGTGGTGCAGGAAGGCAGCAGTCGCTGGATGCCCTCCACCTCGACCATGCACAGGCGGCAGGCGCCGACCGGGGAGAGGCCCTCCATGTAGCACAGGGCGGGGACGTACTTGTTGTTGGCACGCGCGACCTCCAGGAGCGTCTGGCCCTGGTTGGCCGCGATGTGCTCGCCGTCGATGCGGACCTTCACCTTCTGGGTCAAGGTCTCCTCCTTACCTCTCCGCGCTGCGGATGTCGCAGCGCAGGCAGCGCCCCGTCTCCTCGAGGGCGGCCACCGGCGTCAGGCCCAGCGAGACCTCGGCCTCGCCCTTGACCCGCTCGGCCGGCTTCAGCTCGGCCGGCACCTGCCGTGGCGCCTCGCTCTGCCTCTCCGGCGGGCTCTGCGAGTAGGTGAACTCCGGCCACAGGGTGGTGAAGCGCTTGGTGGCCGCGCCCATCAGCTTCTTGTCGATGTTGCGGGCCGCCTTCTTGCCGTAGCCCATCGCGTTCGAGACGTTGGAGGCGCCGGTCACCAGGTCGCCGCCCGCGTAGAAGCGGTCGCGGCTGGTGGCGAGCGAGTAGCGCTCCACCTCGATGGTCCCGGACTCCTTCAGCCGCAGGCCGGAGGCCTTGCAGAAGTCGGGGTCCACCTTCTCGCCGACCGCCAGGATCACGGTGTCGCACTCGAAGCGGATGACCTCGTCGCTGAGGATCGGCCGGCGGCGGCCCGAGGTGTCGAACTCGCCCAGACGCGTCTTCACCGCCTCGAGCGCCCTCACCAGGCCGGCCTTGTCGCCGACGATGCGGTGCGGGGCCGCCAGGTAGGCGATCTTCACGCCCTCGTGCTCGGCGGCCTCCACCTCCTCGGGGATGGCCGGCATGTCCTTGCGCTCGCGGCGGTAGACGACCGTCACCTCGGCGCCCAGCCGCCGGGCGGTGCGGGCGGAGTCGATGGCCGCGTTGCCGCCGCCGATCACCACCACCTTCTTGCCGACCGGCAGCTCCTGCTTGCGCGAGACGCCCTCCAGGAACGGCAGCGCCGGCAGCACGCCGGTGAGCTCGGTGCCCGGCAGGTAGACCCAGGCCTCCTTCCAGGTGCCGATGGAGAGGAACACCGCGTCGTACTGGTGGGCGAGGTCGTTGAGGCCGAGTTCCGTGCCCACGTTGACGTTGAACTGGAACTTCACGCCCAGCCGCTCGATCAGCTCGATCTCCTTGTCGAGGACCGTCTTCGGCAGGCGGTACTCGGGCAGCGCGTAGCGCAACATGCCGCCGGCCATGGGGCGCGAGTCGTAGACCGTCACCGAGTGGCCCAGCAGCGCCAGGTAGTAGGCGCAGGCGAGGCCGGTGGGGCCGGCACCCACCACCGCCACCTCGCGGCCGGTGGGCTCGCGCCGGCGCTCGATCACCCGGCCGACCATCTTCTCGAAGCGCTCGGGGTTGAGCAGCACCTCGTCCGCGATCAGGCGGTGGACGTCGCGCATGTTGACCGACTCGTCGACGGCGGCGCGCCGGCAGCGGTCGTCGCAGGGGTGCTGGCAGACGCGGCCGGTGGAGGCCGGCAGCGGGTTGTCGAGGATCACCGAGAGGAAGGCGTCCTCCAGCCGCCCTTCCTTGTAGAGCTGCAGGAAGCGCGGGATGTTCATGTGCAGCGGGCAGGAGTTCTCGCAGGGGGAGAGGGCCAGGTTCTCGCAGACCCCGGCGCGGCAGCGGCGGGCGCGGATGTGGTCCTCGAACTCGTGCCGGAAGTGGCGCAGGGTGGTGAGCACCGGGTTGGGTGCGCTCTGGCCCAGGCCGCACAGCGAGGTGTCGCGCACCATGCGGCACAGCTCGTCGAGGGACTCCAGGTCCTGCTCGGTGGCGGTGCCGTCGGTGAAGCGGTTCAGCATGCGCAGGGCCTTGTCCAGGCCCACCCGGCAGGGGACGCACTTGCCGCAGCTCTCCGAGTGGGTGAACTCGATGAAGTAGCGGGCGACGTCCACCATGCAGTTGTCTTCGTCCATCACCACCATGCCGCCCGAGCCCATGATGGAGCCGAGCTGCAGGAGGGTCTCGTAGTCGACGGGCGTGTCGAACATCTCCACCGGGATGCAGCCGCCGGAGGGGCCGCCCGTCTGCACGGCCTTGATGTCGCGGCCGTTGGTGCCGCCCTCGCCGATGTCGTAGATGAACTTGGCGAGCGGGGTGCCGAGCGGCATCTCCACCAGGCCGGTGCTGCGCACCTTGCCGACCAGCGAGAAGACCTTGGTCCCGGCGCTCTTGGCGGAGCCGGTCTCGCTGAACCAGACCGGGCCCTTGGAGACGATGGGGGCGACGTTGTACCAGGTCTCGACGTTGTTGATGTTGGTCGGCTTGCCCCACAGCCCCTTGTTCGCCGGGAACGGCGGGCGCGGGCGCGGCCGCCCGGAGCGGCCCTCGAGCGAGGCGATCAGCGCCGTCTCCTCGCCGCACACGAAGGCGCCGGCGCCCTCGACCATCTCGATGTCGAAGTCGAAGCCGCGGCCGAGCACGTTCTGGCCGACCATGCCGTAGTTGCGGGCCTGGTCGATCGCGCGCTCGAGCCGCAGCACCGCCAGCGGGTACTCGGCGCGGACGTAGACGATGCCCTTGGTGGCGCCGGTGCAGTAGCCGGCGATCAGCATCCCCTCCAGCAGGGCGTGGGGGTCGGACTCGATCTCGTTGCGGTTCATGTAGGCGCCGGGGTCGCCCTCGTCCGCGTTGCAGACGATGTACTTCTCGTCGCCCGGGTTGTTGCGCAGGAACTCCCACTTGTTGCCGGTCAGGTAGCCGGCGCCGCCGCGGCCGCGCAGCTTCGCGGCCTTGATCTGCTCGATGACGCCCGCGGGGTTCTGGTCGATCAGGACCTTGTACAGGGCCTGGTAGCCGCCGATGGCGATGTACTCCTCGATGTCGTCGGGGTTGATGAGGCCGCAGTTGCGGAGGACGATCTTGACCTGGCCCTTGAAGTAGGGGATCTCGTTCCAGTTCGGCAGCTCGGGGTAGCCGTAGCCGTACTTCACGTGGCCGGTGAGGTGGTCCCACTCCTCGATCTTGCAGAGCACGATCTCGGGCGGCGGCAGCTTGCCGTGGCCGATCAGGCCGTTGAGGATCCCGTCCACGTGGTTCGGCTGCACGCGATGCAGCATCAGCAGGGGGTGGCCGGGCACCCACACGTTGACGATCGGCTCCTCGGCGCAGAAGCCGAAGCAGCCGACAGGCGCCAGCGCCACCGGCAGCCCGCGGGCGTCGATCTCGGAGGCGAAGGCGTGGAAGACGGCCTCGGCCCCGTTGCCCGAGCCGCAGGTGCCCATGCCGACGGTGACCCGCGCCCGGCTGGGCAGCAGCTTGGCGAGGCCCTTCTCGCGGACCTCGTTGAAGGCGGAGATGTCCTGGATCTTCATCGCCCGCCCTCCTTGCGCAGCTTGTCGACCTCGCGCATCAGGGCCTGCTCCTTCACGTGGCCGCGGATCGCGTGGTTCACCTCCACCACCGGCGCCAGGGCGCACTGGCCGAAGCAGGCCACCGTGCGGATGGTGAACCTGCGGTCCGGAGTGGTCAGCGTCAGCTTGTCGGCGCCCCCCTCGTCGGTGGCGTGCCCGAGGTTGAGCTGCAGCTTCAGCCGCTCCAGCAGCGCCCGCGAGCCGCGGGTGTGGCAGGCGGTGCCGCGGCAGATGCTCACGGTGTTCGCGCCCTGGGGCTCGAGGTTGAAGAGCGCGTAGAAGGTGGCGACGCCGTAGACCTGCGCCTGCGGCACGCCGGTCTTGGCGGCGACGTACTCGAGCGTCTCCATGGGCAGGTACTTGTTGCGGTTCTGCTCCTGGGCACGCTCGAGGATGCTGAGCAGCGCGCCGGGGCGGCGGCCCTGCTCGGCGATCAGCTTGTCGAGCAGGTCCTGATCCTCCACGCGGGGCGGCGCCGTCACCAGGCTGGTGGTCATTCGAGCCCTCCGGGGACGAAGGGCCGGCGTCACGCTTGCCCGGTGGTACGCGAGGGGCCGCATGACGCGCGGCTGTCCGTAGCATCGTAGGCAACCGCTTGGCCTCGGCGACAGACACGTTTGCACCGGATGCCTCGGATCGGACGGCTCAGCGATGCGGCTGATGATTCAGCCCCGCCTGAGGCATGAGGTCTCCTCGGGGTGCTCCTGGCGCGGAGTTAGGTGATGCGTGAGGGGATTCCCTACAGAGCAGATGGGAGGGGGTGGACCCATCATCTGACTTCCCGCCCCACCGCACCTGCAGCGAGCGGCTGTCATCCGCATCATCCGTGCTCGTCGGCGTGATCCATCGCGGCCCAGGCCCGCGGAGGGCCGTTCTTGCGCGGGCGGGATCACGGGATTTCATTGGAGACATGAAGGTTGACAGGACGGCGCCGGCAAGGTCCTCGCCTCGACTGCGGGCCGCCGGAAACGCTTGCGCCCGACAGCGCTGCGCCAGCATGAGTCATGGGGTCCAGCCGCGTCGAGCTGGCATGCGTTCCCGCTCGCTCCAGGCACGGGCATCGCGCAGTGGCGCCTGCGTAATCGACAACCGACAGCCCATACGTTCTGCTCATGGCATCCCGCGTGCACCTCGTCCGACGGGCCGAAGCCTCGAGCCCCCGGGACCGAAGCGAGACATGAACCTGAACCCGCAGACCCCTCCGCACCCGAGCGGCGACAAGCGCTTCAAGCTGCTGGACGTCGCCATCAAGCGCCACCAGTTCCGGCAGGACACGCTCATCGAGGTCCTGCACACGGCGCAGGAGCTGTTCGGGTACCTCGACACCGACGTGCTGCTCTACGTCGGCCGCGCGCTGCGCGTGCCGCCGTCGCGCGTCTACGGCGTGGCGACCTTCTACAACTTCTTCTCCATGAAGCCGCCGGGGAAGCACACCTGCGTCGTGTGCATGGGCACCGCCTGCTACGTGAAGGGCGCCGGTCCGATCCTCGACGCGCTGCAGAAGGAGCACGGCATCAAGGCCGGCGAGACGACGCCCGACGGCAGCGTCTCGCTGGTGACCGCCCGCTGTCTGGGGGCCTGCGGGCTGGCGCCGGCCGTCGTCTTCGACGGCGAGGTGGCCGGCAAGATCGGCGTGGAGGCGACGCTGGAGCGGGTCGCGCCCTGGACCCGGGACGCGAACGGGGAGAAGGAGCCGGCCGGGATGGTGGCCCAGCCATGAGCACCGAGGCGCGCCGGGAGCTGCAGGAGAAGGAGCTGTTGGCCCGCGCCGGCAAGCGCTGCCGGGTGGCGGCCTGCAGCGCGGCCGGCTGTCTGTCGAACGGCGGCCAGGCCGTGCGCGAGGCGCTGGCGGGGACCGTGAAGGACGAGGGCGCCGCCGACGCCGTCGAGGTGATCGGCACCGGCTGCCTCGGCCTGTGCGACGCGGGGCCGCTCGTCCAGGTCACGGGCGAGGACGGGGCGACGCGCCTGTACGAGAAGGTCGACGCGGCGAAGGCCGTCCGCATCGCGGCCGAGGACGCGGTCAGGGGAACGCCCGCCCGCGATCTGCTCAACCAGGAGGACGCGGCCTTCTTCACGAAGCAGCGCAGGATCGTGCTCGAGAACTCGGGCCGCATCGACCCCGAGCGGATCGAGTCCTGCGTGGCCGAGGGCGCCTACGAGGCGCTGCAGAAGGCCGTCACCGAGTTGACGCCGCTCGACGTGATCCAGCAGATCACGGCCTCCGGCCTGCGCGGCCGCGGCGGCGGCGGCTACCCGACGGGGCTCAAGTGGAGCACCGTCTACAAGGCCAAGGGCGCGCGCAAGCTCGTCATCTGCAACGCGGACGAAGGCGACCCCGGGGCCTTCATGGACAGGAGCGTCCTCGAGGGCGACCCGCACAAGGTCCTCGAGGGCATGGCCATCGCCGCCTACGCGATCGGCGCCGACCAGGGCTACGTCTACGTCCGCGGCGAGTACCCGCTGGCCATCCAGCGCCTCAAGACCGCGATCAAGCAGGCCGAGCAGCACCAGTTCCTGGGCGGTCGCGTCTTCGACACCGGCTTCTCCTTCCGCGTCGACATCCGCATCGGCGCCGGCGCCTTCGTCTGCGGCGAGGAGACGGCGCTCATCGCCTCGATCGAGGGCAGCCGCGGCACGCCGCGGCCGCGGCCCCCGTACCCCGCCACCGCCGGCCTGTGGGGCCACCCGACCCTCATCAACAACGTCGAGACCTACGCCAACGTCCCCACCATCGTCCGCCAGGGCGGGCAGTGGTACGCCTCGATCGGCACCGAGAAGAGCAAGGGCACGAAGGTGTTCGCCCTCGCCGGCAAGATCGCGCGCACCGGCCTGGTCGAGGTGCCGATGGGGATGAGCTTGCGCGAGATCATCTTCGACATCGGCGGCGGCATCCCCGGCGGACGGAAGTTCAAGGCGGCGCAGACGGGCGGCCCCTCCGGCGGCTGCATCCCGGCGCAGCACCTGGACCTGCCGGTCGACTACGAGTCGCTCGCCGGTGTCGGCTCGATCATGGGCTCGGGCGGGCTCATCGTGATGGACGAGAGCTCCTGCATGGTCGACGTGGCCAAGTACTTCATGGAGTTCTGCCGCGACGAGTCCTGCGGCAAGTGCATCCCCTGCCGCGCGGGCACCACCCAGATGTGGGGGCTGCTCGACACGATCACCCGCGGCGAGGCCACCCGCCAGGACCTGGCCCTCCTGGAGCAGCTCTGCGACCTGCTCAGGAGCACGAGCCTGTGCGGGCTGGGGCAGACGGCCCCCAACCCGGTGGTCAGCACGCTGCGCCACTTCCGTGACGAGTACCTCGCCCACATCGACGAGAGGCGCTGCCCGGCCGGGGTCTGCGCCATCGCACCGCGGCCCTCCCGCGGCGCCGCCCCCGTGGAGGCGCGGCCGTGAGCGTCAAGACCTTCACCCTGAACGGCAACCTGGTGAGCGCCGGCGAGGACCAGACCATCCTCGACGTCTGCGACGAGCAGGGCGTCTTCATCCCGCGCCTGTGCCACCTGGAGGGCCTCTCCGAGATCGGCGCCTGCCGCCTGTGCATGGTCGAGGTGCAGGGCATGAGCAAGCTGCTCCCCGCCTGCATGACCCGGGTCGAGGAAGGGATGGTCGTCACCACCGACTCCGAGCGCCTCCACGGCTACCGTCGGATGATCGTGGAGCTGCTCTTCGCCGAGAGGAACCACGTCTGCTCCATCTGCGTGGTCAACGGCTACTGCGACCTGCAGGCGCTCGGCTACGCGGTGGGCATGGACCACGTCCGCTTCGCCTACCAGACGCCGGCGCTGGAGATCGACGCCTCCCATCGCCGCTTCGCCCTCGACAACAACCGCTGCGTGCTCTGCCAGCGCTGCCTGCGGGTCTGCGACGAGGTGGAGGGCGCCCATACCTGGGACGTGCGCGGCCGCGGGGCCTCCGCCCAGGTGATCACCGACCTCAACGCGCCCTGGGGCGCCTCGCAGAGCTGCACCAGCTGCGGCAAGTGCGTGCAGGTCTGCCCGACGGGCGCCCTCTTCGAGAAGGTGCGGCCGAAGGCGGAGATGGTGAAGAACCGCGACTTCCTCGTCTACCTCAAGACCGCGCGGGAGAAGAAGCTATGGATCCGGTGAAGGGGCGCGCCAAGGCGCAGGCCCCGCGCAAGCCCCGCATTGCCACCGCCTGGCTGGGCGGCTGCGCCGGCTGCCACATGTCCTTCGTGGACCTCGACGAGCGGCTGATCGAGATCGCGCCGCTGGTCGATATCGTCTACAGCCCGATCATGGACGTCAAGGAGTTCCCGGAGGACGTCGACGCCACCCTGGTCGAGGGGGCGATCGCCAACGAGCAGAACCTGCACGAGATCGAGAAGATCCGCGCCCGGACGAAGGTGCTCGTTTCCTTCGGCGACTGCGCCGTCACCGGCAACGTCACCGCCATGCGCAACCCGCTGCGCCGCGCCGAGGCGGTGCTCAAGCGCGCCTACATCGAGAACGCGGACGTGACGCCGCGGCGGCCCTCGGAGCCGGGCATCGTGCCGGCCCTCCTCGACCAGGTGCGGCCGATCCACGAGGTGGTGCCGGTCGACATCTACCTCCCGGGCTGCCCGCCCTCCGCCGACCTCATCCACTACCTGCTCACCGAGCTGGCGGCGGGGCGCACCCCGGATCTGCACGACCGCCTGCGGTACGGCTAGAGGGACGCAGCATGAGCCAGCGCATCATCATCGACCCGGTGACCCGCATCGAGGGCCACGCCAAGATCAGCCTCGTGCTCGACGACCAGGGCGAGGTCTCGGACGCGCGCTTCCACGTGGTGGAGTTCCGCGGGTTCGAGAAGTTCTGCGAGGGGCGCTCCTTCCGCGAGATGCCCGGCATCACCTCGCGCATCTGCGGCATCTGCCCGGTCAGCCACATGCTGACCTCCGCCAAGGCCGGCGACGAGATCCTCGCCGTCGAGATCCCCGAGGGCGCGGTGCGCCTCCGCCGGCTGATCCACTACGGGCAGCTGGTGCAGAGCCACGCGCTCTCCTTCTTCCACCTCTCCTCGCCGGACCTGCTGCTGGGCCACGACGCGCCGCCCGAGAAGCGCAACCTCCTGGGCCTGCTCGCCGCCAACCCGGAGGTCGCGCGGCGCGGCATCCGGCTGCGCCAGTTCGGGCAGGAGGTGATCGAGACGCTCGCCGGCCGCAGGATCCACGCGGCCTGGGTGGTGCCGGGCGGCGTCGACGAGCCGCTCACCGAGGCCGGCCGGCGCCGCATCCAGAAGTGGCTGCCCGAGGCGAAGGAGACGATCGAGAAGACGCTCGCCTGGTTCAAGCGCGAGATGGAGCGCCACCAGGAGGAGGCGCGCGTCTTCGGCAACTTCCCCTCGCTGTTCATGGGCCTGGTCACCCCCGACGGCGGGCTCGAGCACTACGACGGGAAGATCCGCTTCGTGGACTCGACCGGGCGGGTGGTCGCCGACCAGCTCGCGACACAGAAGTACCGCGAGTACATCGGCGAGGCGGTCGAGCCCTGGACGTATCTGAAGTTCCCCTACTACAAGCCGCTCGGCTACCCCGGCGGGATGTACCGGGTGGGTCCGCTGGCGCGGCTCAACGTGGCGTCGCGCTGCGGGACGCCGCTCGCCGACCGCGAGCTCGCCGAGTTCCGCCAGCTCGGCCGCGGCGCCGTGCTGTCCTCGTTCCACTACCACTACGCGCGGCTCATCGAGATCCTCTTCTGCATCGAGAGGATCGAGGAGCTGATGGAGCACGAGGACCTCCTCACCCCGCAGGTGATGGCGCACGCCCGCCGCAACCGCTACGAGGGCGTGGGTTGCCTGGAGGCCCCGCGCGGCACCCTCTTCCACCACTACCAGGTGAAGCAGGGCGGGCTCATCAGCTGGGCGAACCTGATCATCGCCACCGGCCAGAACAACCTGGCCATGAACCAGACGGTGCTGCAGATCGCCCGGCACTACGTCAAGGGCCAGAAGCTGCAGGAGGGCATGCTCAACCGCGTCGAGGCCGGGATCCGTGCCTTCGATCCCTGCCTGTCCTGCTCGACGCACGCATACGGCGAGATGCCGCTCTCGGTCGAGCTGCGGGCGGCCGACGGCACCGTGCTCGACGCCGTCGCGCGCGGGTAGCGGCTCGGCCCGGGAGCGGCGGCTTCGCTTCCGACCGGCGCTGAGCTAGCGTAGAGCGACATGCCTGCGCTGGCCCTGGCCGTGCTCCTGCTCGCCGACGTCGCGCCGCCGCAGCACGTGTCCTTCGCGACCTCCGACGGCGGCGTGGTCTTCGCCGACGTCTGGGGAAGGGGCGATCGCGGGGTGGTGCTGGCGCACGGCGGCCGCTTCGACAAGGAGAGCTGGGCAGCGCAGGCAAAGGTGCTCGCCGAGGCCGGTTTCCGGGTGCTCGCCTTCGACTTCAGGGGCCGCGGCCGCTCGCGTGGCCCCGGCGATGGCGACCTCATGAGCGCACCCCTGCACCTCGACGTGCTGGCGGCCGTGCGCTTCCTGAAGAAGGCTGGCGCCAGAACGGTCTCGGTGGTGGGCGGCAGCATGGGGGCTGGCGCCGCGGGCGACGCCGCCATCGAGGCGCCGGGCGAGATCGATCGGCTGGTGCTGCTGGCAGGCACGCCGAACGGCCCGGCGGAGAGGTTGACCGGTCGCAAGCTGTTCGTGGTGGCCCGCGACGACGTCGCCGGGCAAGACGTTCCGCGGCTGCCGAGGATCCGCGCCGCCTACGGGCGGGCGCCGCAGCCGAAGGAGCTGCTGGTGCTCGAGGGCTCCGCCCACGCGCAGTTCATCTTCCAGACCGCGCAGGGCGAGCGGTTGATGCGCGCGATCCTGGATTTCCTGAAGGCGCCCTAGAGAGCCGTCAGGCGGCCGAGGGCGGCGTGGGCGGCTCGGCGGGCTCGCTCTTCCGGCGCACCTGCAGCTGGATGAGAGGCTCAGCCGGCTTCTCCCCCAGGACGTGCTCGCGATAGAGCGCCGCCATCCGCTGGTTCTCCAGCTCCTGCGCCCGCCGGGCGTCGCGGGCACGGGCCTTCTCCTCGCGGGCGTTGCGGGCCACCCCGAGCCGCACCAGGTCCTGCTGGGCCTCGGCCGCCACCGCCTCGGGCCGGATCTGCAGCGAGTGGTCGGTCGTGGGCAGGCCCACGCTCCTGCCCCCGGCGAAGATCTCGTGGCGGCCGTGCTCCTCGTACCATTTCGTCAGCGTGGCGGTCATGTGCATCTTCTCCACGATGTTCCGCCAGCCGACACCGGTGTTGTAGGCGCAGAAGGAGATCTCCCCCTCCTGGGTGGCGTAGGGGATGATGCACATCTCGGTGCGCCGGAAGTCGTAGTTGAAGAGGTCCTGGAACCACATGCCGGCGATGAAGAGCAGGCTCCAGCGCTCGGCGCGGCGCTTCTCGGTGTCCTCGCGGGTGTGGCCCTCGCCCACCCTGCCGTAGTCACGCCCGGTGGCGCCGAGCTTCTTGTCGAACTTCTTCAGCAGGTCCAGCAGCGTGAAGTGGCGCGGCGTCCTGAACGGGTCGTAGTTGCGGGCCATGGCCAGGGCCATGCCGACGATGGAGAGGAAGCGGCCGCGCGCCGCGTCGTTGACCTGCGCCACGTCCCGGGCCAGGCGGTCGATGTTGAAGAACGCGCCCAGGGCCACGGCCTCCTTCGTCTCCTTGTCCACGATCACGGGGAGCCCCACGCCGCAGTTGGGATGGCAGCCGCAGGAAACCTGCCCCCAGTCGGCGCCGGGGCCGTGCACCAGGTCGGACCAGTCGGAGAAGGTGGAGAGGAAGGAGATGGGGAACCAGTCGCGGGCGGGCTCGCCGATGCCGAGCTGGTCCTTGATGTCGTGGGCCAGGTGGGAGAGGGTGTAGCGCTGGGCCTGGCGCCGCTCGTCCGTGATCGCCTCGTCGCGCCCGGTGAAGGAGACGGGCTGGAAGGCGCAGACCGAGACCTTCCTGGGGTTGTCGAGGGCGAACTGGATGACGCGGCCCACCTGCTCGTTGTTGATGCCGTTGACCACCGTGATGACGGGCACGCAGTCGACGCCGGCCTCGTGCAGGTTCTCGATCGCCTGCAGCTTCACGTCGAACAGGTTGCCCACCCGGCGGTGGCTGTTCGCCGCGTTGCCGATGCCGTCGAACTGCAGGTACGCGTAGCGCAGGCCCGCCTCGGCCGCCCGCCGGCACAGCTGCCTGCTCTTGGCGAACTCGATGCCGTTGGTGGCGGCCTGGATGCTCCTGTAGCCCACCTCGGAAGCGTAGCGGACGGCGTCCACGAAGTGCGGCGACAGCGTGGGCTCGCCGCCCGAGAACTGCACCGAGAGCTGCCGGCGCGGCTTGATGGTGATGGCGTCGTCCAGCAGCTTCTTGATCTCCTCCCAGCCGAGCTCGTGCACGAAGCCCACCTGGTTGGCGTCCATGAAGCAGGGGTCGCACATCATGTTGCAGCGGTTGGTCAGGTCGATGGTGAGGACCGCGCCCCGCCCGTAGCGGATGGTGCTCGAGCCGTGGTCGTGCAGCCGCTGGTCCGCGTGCGCGGGGATGTCGCGCCCGGGGTAGGTCTCCTCGAGGTGGCGGAAGAAGGCGGTGTCGATCGCCATCACGTCCTCGAAGTGCCCGTGCCGCGGGCAGTCCTTCACCATCAGGATGCGGCCGTCCCGCTCGACGATCCGCGCCTTGATCTCGCCGACCTTCTCCCGCCGCAGCACCTCGACGGGGAGCTGGCCGCCCAGGATCCGCTGGCGCACCTCGGGGACGCAGCGGGGGCAGAGCGAGTCCGTCTCCCGCGGCCAGCCCAGCGGTGGCTTCGTCTTCTGCGCGGATTTCTGCAGCGGCAGGTCGGACCAGCGGGGAGTGAACGACGGCCTGGGCCGGATGCGGTTGAGCCGGGAGAAGACGCCCCAGGCGGCGCCGGCGGCGCAGGCCAGGCCCTTCTCCAGGTACTTCACGGGCTTGTGCATGGACTCCTCCCGGCCGGAGACGCCTGTGCGCAGCGATGCTTGGGAAAACGCTAGCAACGGCGGCGGGTCCCGGTCAAGTGGAAATCGTTTTCACTTTCGACTGGACCCGCCCGCACCCGCGTTCGCCTGCGTTTCTCCTTGCCTGCCCTCGCCGCCCCGGTTAGACTGCCGCTCAAATCTCCGCCGCTCTCGGGGCGTGACGCGCGGAAGGGCTCGTGTGCCCGCGGAGGAAACCGTTGGCCTGGGTATTCGCCTACGGAAGCCTGATGGGAGACGCGACGCTGCGGCGCTACCCTCCGCGGCCGGCGCGGCTGCCCGGCTATCACCGCGCGTTCCTGCACGAGTCGCGCCGGCGCTGGGGTACGCCGGAGCATCCCTGCCCCATCCTCGGGCTCGCCCCCGGCGACGACTGCTGGGGGCTCGCGTTCGAGATCCCGGAGGCCGAGGCCCGAACCGCCCGCAGCACCATCGAGAAGCGCGAGGCCGTGGCGGAGCGCCGGCTGGAGACGCATGCGGCCGAGACCCCGCAGGGGACGGTGCCGGCCTGGGTGTGGGTGTCGCGCGAGCCCCGGCGGACGGCCGCAGACGACCTGGCGGCGGTGGAAACGCGCCTGCGCGCCGCGCACGGCACCGTGGGCAACGGCGTGGAATACGTGAGGTCGCTCGTGCACGCGATGCAGCCGCACGGTCTCCACGACCCGCTGGTCGACGCGCTGTGGACGCGGCTGCGGGGCTGAGGGTCGGGTGCTCCTCTACCTCACCGCCGAGGACGTGTTCGGCAGCGACACCCCCAGGGGGCGGGGCCCGCGTCCGCTCCACACCATCCCGGCGACGCTCGCGGGCCTCTACGATCTCGGCCTGCGCCATCACCTGCGCTCCGCGGCGATGGCGTGGTGGACGCCGCAGGGGCTCGAGCGCGTGCCCGACTGGAGGTTCGACCGGCTGGCGATCCGCTTCGCCGTGTTCGGCCGCGAGCGGCTGGGGCTCACGCCGGGCGAGCGCATCCTCGTCCTGGGCCGCCTGGGCTGGCTGTGGCCCACCCTCGACTTCGCGGCCATGGGGTTCGGCGTGCTGCCGATCGGAGTCGAGCACGACCTCGGCGACGACGCCGTGGCCGGGATCGCCGGCGAAACCGCGGCGCGCGCGGCGTTCGCGACCGACCCCGGGAGCGCGGAACGGCTGCTGGGGCTGCGGCGGGCCGGCCGGC
The DNA here is from genome assembly GCA_035542035.1 of Vicinamibacteria bacterium. Lineage (GTDB taxonomy): Bacteria > Acidobacteriota > Vicinamibacteria > Fen-336 > Fen-336 > DATBSL01. Next base: position 119,951 of record DATKME010000001.1, read on the forward strand.
TGGGAAGGGCGACGGTCGTGGGCGAGGGCTTCGTCGAGGGCGACGGCGTCCTGGCCCTCCGGGAGGTGGTGGAGCGGGCCGCCGTCCTGGACACGGCGGAGCGCGCCCAGGCCTTCCGAGCCTTCTCGCGCCAGGTGACGCCCGAGGGCGAGGCCCTCTGGCACGTCGGGGCGCACGGTGTCGTTCGCCTCACCCACGCGGCGGCGATGGCACGGGTCGCGCCGATGCTCCGCTCGCGCCCCGCAGCCCGGGGAGACGTGGCCTACCTCGATGCGCCGCGGGTGACCCTCGGCAAGAGGCTGGCCCTGGCGGCCTTCGTGGGCGACGGCCACACGACGAGCGCCCTGGGAGGAGAGGGGCACCCGGCCGAGGAGCTCGCCGAGCTGCGACCGCACAAGGCGCTGGTGTCGGAGGCCTGGCTGGAGGCGGTGTGCAGCGGCGACGGCGGGCCGCGGCGGCCCGCCTGGCTCGACCGGTGGCGAGCACGACGACGGCTGCAGCAGGCGCTCGGGGGCAGGCTGAGGTGGGTCGAGGCGCAGGTGGGGGTGTCGCCCGCGGGCGCTCGCGCGCTGGCCGGCGCCGGCGTGGCGGTCGAGGAAGTTGCCGGGCGGGGCGAGGAGGAGCCATGGAGATGCTGAGACAGGTCGGGGAGCTGGCCTGGGACCTCTTCCAGTCGGTGAACGGCCGGGTGGCCGACGGCCCGGCCGTGCACCCGAAATGGGCGCCCGGGCCGCTGCCGAAGTCGTACGAGAGGACCAGGCCTCCGCTGGGCTATCCGCGCGAGACCGACTCGCTCTGCCCGCGCTGCGTCATCGAGACCCGCCGCAAGATCCTGAGCGGCGAGCGCGAGCTCTCCGACCTGGTGAGCGGCCGCACCGGCGAGGTGAAGGCCACCTTCTACCAGAAGGGCCGTGAGCTGTGGGTCACCAAGACCTGCCCCCAGCACGGGACCTGCGAGGACCTGCGCTCGATCGACATCGAGTTCGACCGCGTGATCGAGCGGCGCTTCCCGGGGCGGGACTTCCGCACGCTGGGCGACGCGCTGGTCCACCGCCACGGCAGCTCGAGCGTCCGCTACGGCCGCGGCGCCGTGCTCACCGTCGACCTCACCAACCGCTGCAACATGATGTGCAACCCCTGCTTCATGGATGCCAACCAGGTCGGCTACGTCCACGAGCTGACCCTCGACGAGGTGAAGAAGATCCTCGACGACTCGATCTCCTTCAAGCCCCGCCGGCAGATGGTGGTGCAGTTCTCCGGGGGCGAGCCCACCATGTCGCCGCACTTCCTGGAGGCCTGCGCCTACGCCAGGCGGGTCGGCTACAAGCTCGTCCAGGCCGCGACCAACGGGCTGCGCTTCGCCCTGGAGCCGGAGTTCGCCTTCCAGGCGAAGGAGGCCGGCCTGGACATGGTCTACCTCCAGTTCGACGGCACCAGCAACGAATCGAACGCGCACCGGCACATCAGCAACCTCTTCGACGTCCGCAGCGTCGCCATCGACAACCTGGCCGCGGCCGGCGTCCGCATAACCCCGGTGGTGACCATCGTCAACGGCGTCAACGACCGCCAGGTGGGGCCGATCTTCGACTTCTGCCTGGCCCACCACGACAAGGTCGGCGGCCCCGCCTTCCAGCCGGTGTCGTTCACCGGGCGGGACGAGGAGGTGAGCGACGAGGCGCGCCTGCGCCAGCGCTACACCACCTCGCACCTGGCCCACGAGCTGGCGCGCTACTACGACGGGAAGATCGATCCCTACCGCGACTGGTTCCCGCTGGGGGTCTCCACCGCCTTCAGCGCGGTGGCCGACCACGTGCAAGGGCCCGAGCCGGAGTTCGGCCAGCTCAGCTGCGGCTGCCACCCCAACTGCGGCGCCGCCACCCTGATGGTCGCCAACTCGCGCACAGGCCAGTGGGCGACCCTGTCCTCCTTCTTCGACCTCGACCGCTGGCTGCGCGACCTCGACACCATCGTGGATTCGGCGCGTGGCCGCGCCCTGACGCTCACCCAGCTCGGGCTCTCCTTCCTCCGCAACTTCGACCAGAGGAAGGCCCCGGCGGGACTCACCCCGCTGGGCATCCTCGGCATGCTGAACGCCAAGATCGGAGGGACGGTGCGCGGCGCCGGCAACACGCCCAGGAGCGACTGGCGCACCACCACCATCCTCAGCATGTGGTTCCAGGACCTGTGGAACTACGACTTCCGCCGGACCGAGATGTGCGTCATCCCGTACGGCACCCAGGAGGGAGAGATCTCGTTCTGCGCCTACAACACCGGCGTCGGCTGGCGGAACATCATCGAGCAGATGCGGCAGGTGGCGACCACCAAGGAGTGGTACCAGTCGAGGGGCCGCCACCAGATCTACGCCGGCAACCGGCCGATCGCCCTGCCGAACGCGCTCAAGCGAAAGCTGCCGGTGGCGGCCGCGCACTGACGCCCGCCACCTCCTTCCTCTCCACTTGACAGACAAGTGAAGAGGAAGGACCCTCCACTAGGATGACAGGTGAAGCGCGGCGGAAGGTCGAGCTGCTGCAGGGGACGCTGGACCTCATCGTCCTGCGCGCGCTGGAGACCATGGGAGAGCAGCACGCCTACGCCCTGGCCGCGCGGCTGGAGCAGGTGGCGAAGGCGCCGCTGCGGCTGAACCAGGGCACCCTGTACCCGGCGCTGGTGCGGCTCGAGCGGAAGGGCTGGATTCGCGGCTCCTGGCAGCGCACCGAGAACAACCGGGAGGCCAAGTTCTATGCGATCACGCGGCCCGGGGTGCGGGCGCTGCACCGCGAGGCCGAGCGCTGGCGGCTGCTGGCCGGCCTGGTGGACCGGCTGCTGGTCGGCGAGCGCTGACCGTGGGCTCGCTGCCCGTCCGCCCCTCCCGCGCCGAGGCGGAGCTGGCGCGGGAGCAGGCCTCGCACCTGGCACTGCTGGAGGACGACCACCGGCGTCGGGGGATGCCGGCGTTCGTCTCCCTCGACGAGGCGCGTCGGAGCCTGCGCTACGCGGCGCGGACGCTGCTGCGGGCGCCGGGGTTCAGCCTGGCGGTCGTCCTCACCCTGGCGCTCGCCATCGGCGCCAACACCGCGATGTTCAGCGTGATGGACGGCGTGGTGCTCAAGCCGCTGCGCTACCCCGACCCCGACCGCATCGTCGCCGTCCTCACCCGCTGGAACGAGACCGGGCGCACCCAGGCCAACCTCGCCGGTGGCGACGAGGTCGAGGTGGCGTCCCTGCCCAGCACCTTCCAGGCGCTCGCCTACTACTACGGCGGCGAGATCGGCGTGCAGCTCGGCGGCCGTGCGGAGTTCGTGGGGACGCAGCTCGTCCACCCCGACTTCTTCCGGGTCTTCGGGCTCGCGCCAGTCGCCGGCCGGCTGTTCACCCGGGAGGACGCTCAGCGGTCGGCCGTCGTCGGCCTCGGCTTCGCCCGGCGCAACTACGGCAGCGCCCAGGCCGCCCTGGGCCGGCCGGTGTTCATCGAGAGCCGGTCTTACGAGATCGTCGGCGTAGCGCCGGTGGCCATGCGTTTCCCGCCCAGGACCGAGGTGTGGGCTGCTGCTCCGCTGGCGCCGGAGAACCGCAACCACTCCGGCCACAACTACAAGGCGGTGGCCCGGCTGCTGCCGGGCGTGCCGGTGGACACGGCGAACGCGGCGCTCACCACCCTCTCCGGCCGGCTGGCGCAGGCCTTCCCCGACAGCAACGCGCACAAGGGGCTGGTGGCGGTTCCGCTGCGCGACGAGCTGGTGAGCCGCTCGCGCGCGACCCTGCTGGTGCTGATGGCGGCGGTGGCGCTGGTGCTGCTGATCGCCTGCGCCAACGTGGCCAACCTGATGCTCGCCCGCACGGCGGCCCGGGTGCGCGAGGTGGCCGTGCGCTCGGCGCTGGGCGCGGCACGCCGCCACCTGGTCGGGCAACTGCTGGCGGAGAGTCTGGTGCTCTCGGCGGCGGCCGGTACGGTCGGCCTGCTGCTCGCGCACGCGCTCACCTCCGTCCTGCTGCGGGTCGGGGCCCGCTACCTGTTCCTGCCCCGGCTGGAGGACGTCCAGCTCGACGGGCGCGTGCTCGTCTTCACGGCCGTGGCCGCGCTCTTCACCGCCGTCGCCTTCGGCCTGGCGCCGGCGCTGTCGGCCGCGCGGGTGGACGTCAGCGGTGTCCTCAAGCAGAGCGGCCGGGGGGCGCTCGGCGCCTCCTCCTCCCGCCTGCGCGGCGCCCTGGTCGTCCTGCAGGTGGCGCTCTCCTTCACGCTGGCCATCGACGCGGGCCTGCTGCTGCGCTCCTTCCTCGCGCTCACCCGCCAGCCGCTCGGCTTCCGCAGCGAGGGCGTGCTGGTCGCCTACGCCCACGCCCCCGCCCGGGGCTCGCCCTACGGCGGCGCCGGCATCGACAGCTACCTGCGGGCGGGGCGGTTCTTCGACGAGCTGTTCGCGCGCCTGCGGACGCTGCCGGGTGTGGTGTCGGTCTCGGGAGCGATGGGCCTGCCCACCGGCCAGTACGACTCGAACGGCGCCTACGCGGTCGAGGGCAGGCAAGTCTTCGGCGGCGACTTCCTCAAGCTGCCGCAGGCCGGCTTCCGCCTGGCGGCACCCGGCTACTTCGCCACCCTGGGCATCCCGCTGCTGCGCGGGCGGGACTTCGACGATCAGGACGTGTACGAGCGGCCGTTCGTGGCGGTGATCAGCGAGTCGCTGGCGCGGCAGAGCTTCCCCGACGTCGACCCCGTCGGGCGGCGGATCATGTGCGGCTTCGACCAGCCCGACAAGTGGATGACCGTGGTCGGCGTGGTCGGCGACGTGCGGCAGGACTCGCCGGCCTCTTCCCCCGTGCCGCAGCTCTACATGCCCCTGCGCCAGCACCCGTACGCGGCCAATGAGGTACAGGTGGTGCTGCGTACCGGACCCCGGCCCGAGTCCCTGATCGGCGCCGTCCGCGAGGCCGTCCGCTCCATGAACCCGGAGGTGGCGACGAAGTTCACCAGCCTGGAGGCCTCCGTGGCCGACTCGATCGCCGCCCCGCGCTTCCGCACGACCCTGGCGTCCACCTTCGCCGGCCTCGCGCTGCTGCTGGCCTTCGCCGGCACCTTCGCGGTGATGAGCTACCTCACCGCCCAGCGGACGGCGGAGTTCGGCCTGCGGCTCGCCATCGGCGCGCGCGGCGTGGACGTGGTGGCGCTGGTCCTGCGGGGCGCGCTGCCGATGCTGGCCGCGGGCGCGGGTCTGGGGCTGCTGCTGGCGCTCCTCAGTGCCGCCGCCCTGCGCAGCCTGCTCTACGGCCTGCCGGCCGTCGACCTGCCGACCTACGCGGCCGTGCTGCTGGCGGCGCTGCCGCTGGTGGCGCTGGCGGCGGCCCTGCCCGCGATCCGCGCCGTCCGGGTGGGGCCGATGGCGGCGCTGCGGGAGCTGTAGGTCACTCGTCGCACAGGGCGACGACGGGATCGACCCGGAGGCGAGGAGCGACCCGACGAGGAGCATCCCGGCCACCCTCGCGAAGGTCGCCGGATCGAGGAGTGAACACCCTTCCCTCCGACAGCGTATAGGGATGCGACCTGGTCTCGCGCCCGGGGGTCGCGGGCGGGAGGACGGCATGAGTCGCTTCAGGGCGCTCGCGGGCGCCGGGTTCGGGGTGGTGCTGGCGATCGCCGCAGCCAAGCTGCTGCTGCACTTGTCGACCGCGTCGGCCTACGGCTACTTCGGGGACGAGCTCTACTTCCTGGCCTGCGGCGAGCACCTGGACTGGGGCTACGTCGACCAGCCGCCGCTCATCGCCGGCGTGGCCTGGCTGGTGCGGCACACGCTCGGGACCTCGCTGCTCGCCATGCGGCTGCCCTCGGCGCTCGCGGGGGTCGCGCTGGTGCTGCTGACCGCGCTGCTGGCGCGCGAGCTGGGCGGCGGGCGCTTCGCCATGGCGCTGGCGGCCATCGCCTCCTCGCTGGCCGGCGTGTACGTGGTGATGCACTACCTCTTCACCATGAACGCCTTCGAGCCGCTCTTCTGGACCGGCTGCGCGTACGTGGTCGTCCGGATCGTCCGGACGGGCGACCAGCGACTCTGGCTCGCCTTCGGCGGGCTCGCCGGCCTCGGCCTGGAGAACAAGTACTCGATGGCGATCTTCGCGGGCGCGCTGGTGGTCGGCGTGGCGCTGGGCCCGCAGCGGCGGGCCTTCGCGAAGCCCTGGATCTGGCTGGGCGGGGCGCTGGCGCTGCTGCTCTTCCTGCCGAACCTGGTCTGGAACCTCCAGCATCACTGGCCGTTCCTCGAGCTGATGCGCAACATCCGCGCGAGCGGGCGCGACGTGGTGCTGGGGCCGCCGGCGTACGTCGGCCACCAGGTCCTCAACATGAACCCGGCCAGCCTGCCGGTCTGGGCGACGGGCCTCGGCTGGCTCTTCTTCTCGCGGCGCGGAAGCACCTTCCGCCCGCTCGGCTGGGCCTTCCTGGTGACGCTCGCCGCCTTCGTCCTCACCCACGGGAAGGACTACTACCTGGCCCCCGCCTTCGCCACGCTGTTCGCCGCGGGCGCGGTCGCGCTCGAGGAGCTCACCCGGCAGGGCGCGCGCTGGTTCCTGCGGCCGGCGCTGGTCGCGCTGCAGGTCGCCTCGCTCGCCGTGCTGCCGCTGCTTCTCCCCATCCTGCCGGTCGACGTGTTCCTCGACTACCAGCGGAGGCTGGGCTTCACCCCGCCCGCCAGCGAGAAGGCGCACGCCCGCGCGGAGCTGCCGCACGTCTTCGCCTGGCAGTTCGGCTGGGACGAGATGGTGGCGGCGGTCTCGCAGACCTACTGGAGCCTGTCGCCGGAGGAGCGCAGGCGGACGGCCATCATCGGCAACGACTACGGCGAGGCCGGCGCCGTCGACCTGCTGGGACCGCGCTACGGGCTTCCGATAAAGGCGATCGGTACCCACCAGAGCTACTGGTTGTGGGGTCCTGGCGACACCTCCAAGGACGTGTTCATCGTCCTCGGCGACCGCCCCGAGGGCCTGCGCCGCTGGTGCGCCGACGTGCAGGTGGCCGCCGAGCTCAGCCACCCGTTCACGGCGGTGTGGGAGAACCGCCCGGTCCTCGTCTGCCGCCAGCCGCGGATCCCGCTGGCCCAGATCTGGCCGAGGGCCAAGAACTGGGACTAGCCGGCGCGATAGCATGCGCCATGGTCCGCGTGCGCGACGCCGTGGACGCCGACCTTCCGGCGATCACCTCCATCTACGCCCACCCGGTCCTGCATGGCCTGGCCACCTTCGAGGAGGTGCCGCCGACCGTCGTGGAGCTCGAGGCGCGTCGAGCCGAGATCCTGCGGCACGGGCTGCCGTACCTGGTCGCCGAGGTCGGCGGCGAGGTCGTCGGCTACAGCTACGCGACCGCGTACCGCCCGCGCTCGGCGTACCGCCACACGGTGGAGGACTCCGTCTACGTGCGCGACGGTTTCCAGGGACGAGGCGTCGGGCGCGCCCTGCTGACGGAGCTGATCGAGCGCTGCAGCGCGGGCCCGTGGCGGCAGATGGTGGCCGTCATCGGCGACAGCGGCAACGCCGCGTCGATCGCCCTGCACCGACGCCTCGGCTTCCGGCGGGTCGGCACGCTGCGGGGCGTAGGCCACAAGCTCGGCCGGTGGGTGGACACGGTGCTCATGCAGCGGGCCCTGGGGCAGGGCTCCCGGACGCGGCCGTGACGCCGATGTGACGACATTGGATTACGATCGCCTACTCTCAGGACTCGCCAACCACCTTGCGGTCTCGCCCAGCGACTCACCCGTAGTGCACCGACTTCATTGACGCCGGGATCGGCGCCGTCCTAGGTTTGTGCGAGGTCGCAGCCCGCGGAGGTGCCTATGGAGTGTCCGAAGCTGCCAGCGTGCATCTTCTTCAACGACCTGATGGAAGACATGCCGGCAGTCACCGAGGTGCTGAAGAAGCAGTTCTGCCGTGGGTCCTACACCGACTGCGCCCGCCACCGCGTGTCGACGAAGCTGGGGCCAGCCGCGGTCCCCAAGGACCTGTTCCCCTCGGACCAGACCCGGGCGGACCGGTTGCTCGAAGGGGGCGCCTGACCGGGCCGGCGCCCCGCGCGCGCCGGTCGTCCCTGCGGCTCCCGCGCCGCCGTTCTATCATCGCGGCGTGAGCGAGCTGGCGCTGCGGGCGTTCCTCACCCTGTTCGTGGTGGTCGACCCCGTCGGCATCGCGCCGGTGTTCATCGGCCTGGCCGGAGGCCGGCCGTCCGAGGAGCGCCGCCGCATCGCGCGCAACGCCGTGAGCGTGGCGGGGATCCTGCTGCTGGGGTTCGCGCTGTTCGGCTCGTGGCTGTTCGAGCGGCTGGGCATCAGCATGGACGCCTTTCGCATCGCCGGCGGCGTGCTGCTGTTCCGCATCGCGGTCGGCATGGTGCTGGCCGCGCACGAGCGCGAGACCCGCGAGGAGGAGGAGGAGGCCCGCGCCCGCCACGACGTGAGCGTCTTCCCGCTGGCCATCCCCCTCATCGCGGGCCCGGGCGCGCTCGCCAGCGTGATGATCCTGGTGGCCCAGGCCGGGGCAGACCTGCGGCGCCAGCTGGTGGTGGTGGCCATGGCGGCGCTGGTGCTGCTGCTGACCTGGCTGGCGCTGCGCCTGTCGGCACTGCTGGGTCGGCTGCTGCACCGCACCGGCGTCAACGTGGTGACCCGGGTGCTGGGGGTCCTGCTGGCGGCGCTGGCCGTGCAGTACGTGGCCGACGGCGTGCGCGGGCTGCTCGCCCGCTGACGCATCAGGGGAAGACCTCGGAGTCGTCGACCACGCCCTCGATCCTGATCCACCACTTCGGCTGGTACTGGACGTGGACCGGCACGCCCCTGATGTCGCCCTCGGTGCCGCAGTCGAGGGTGAAGCGCTCGCGGGTCTTCTTCTCGCGGTTGTAGTGTTCGAACTCGATGCGCACCAGGTTGCGGTAGCTGCGGTTGCCGAAGCGGGCGCTGTCCAGCCACTCGGTCGAGCGCAGGCGCACGTCGTAGAGGTAGGCGTTGAAGGTGAAGGCCAGCGAGCGGGCGGACAGCAACTGCCGTGGCGAGGCGGTGGCCGCCTCCACCGCCTGGTCGATCAGCGTCGAGACGGCGAACAGGAACCCCGGCTGGGTGTCGGTCGGCACCCGGCCCTCGCGCACGCGGGGCGGGGCGATGGCGTTGCTGTCCACGAGCGACAGAACCTCAGCCAGGTCGTGGTAGCCGTAGTCCCTGGTCACCCGGAAGAGCGTGTTGGTCGCGTGCACCTCGCCGCTCGCCAGCCGGGAGCGGATCGACTTGAAGATGTAGCCTCCCTGGCCCTCCTGGGCGACGTTCGTGCGGGCTTCGGCCAGCGAGTCCTCGTCGGTCTTGCGCATCACCCCCGCCAGCAACGCGCCCTCGGGGCCGAGGTCCTCGCGCTCCCAGCCCCAGCGGTTGATCTTGCGCGGCGCCCGGCGGGGGTCCGAGCCGAGGAGCATCTCGTAGCCGCGCCGGCCGTCGCCTCCGGCACGCCAGAGGACGCGGGCGCCGCCGATGTTCTCTGCGCGGATCCAGAAGATGAGCAGCGGCCGCACCGCGGCCGACAGTCGGTAGCGGACCTCGCGGACCACGGGGGTCGAGGGCGGGGCAGGGATGGCATCCGCCGCGCTTGCCGCCGCGGCTGGGGCAGGCGGCGCTGCGGCGGCGAGCGCGACCAGGAACGCGGAAACGATCACTCAGTCCTGCTGCGGCGGCTCCTCCGGCTTCGGCCGGAAGCGGAACAGGTCCTTGTACTCGTGCTTCTCACGGTACCACCGATCCTGCGGATCGCGGATCTGCTCCTCCCAGAGCGGATCGGTGAGCTCCTGGAAGCGCTCGGCGTAGCGGTCGACCCAGGCGACCACGTTCGGGTCCCGGACCACGTCCTCCGAGTGAGGGTGGCCCGCCGGCACCAGGTGCTCGGCGACGACCTTGCGCAGCACCCTCGGGTTGTCCACGATCATGCAGGGCCGGCGCAGGTTGCCGCTGTCGTTGTAGGGGAACTCCCGGCGAATCGCCTTGAAGAACGGGGAGTTGACCGCCTCCACGAGCGTCTTCTGGCGGATGTTGTCGACGCCGAAGTGGGCGAAGACGCAGGGCTCGATCTGGCCCGAGTTCAGGACGTGCAGGTAGGAGCGGGCGGCCAGGCAGCCGGCCGCCGCCGGCCCGTCGTTCCAGAAGTCGGCCAGGAAGATCGGGAACTGCTGACGCAGCTCCGAGATCCGCTGTCCGCACCGCAGGCGCTGCTCGGGCGTGGGCACCAGCTCCAGCACCGGGTCCTTGCCCACCGGCATGAACATGAAATACCAGGCGAAGATGGCGCCGGCGTCCAGCCAGTGCTCGACGAAGGAGTCGGCCGTGACCTCCTCCACGTTCTCGCGGGTGTAGGTCACGCTCACCCCGAACAGCACGCCGGCGTCCTTCAGGCGCCTGGTGGCGGCCACCACCTTGTCGTACACGCCGTTGCCGCGCCGCCGGTCGGTCAGCTCACGGTAGCCTTCCACGCTGATGCCGGGGGTCACGTTGCCCAGCCGGGCCAGCGACTCGACCGTGCGCTCGTCGAGCAGCGTGCCGTTCGTGTAGGTGAGGAAGAACATGTCGTCGTAGCGGCGGAAGATCCGCATCCACATGTCCTTCAGCAGGTAAGGCTCGCCCCCCGAGATCACCACGAAGTACGCGCCGAAGCTGCGGCACTCGTCGAGGACCCTGCAGATCTCCTGCTCGCTCAGCTCACCCTGCTTGGAGTACAGCCCCGAGTAGCAGCCGGTGCACTTGAGGTTGCAGCGCATGGTGGGGCTGATCACCACGAAGCTGGGGACCCACTGCGCGTTCTTCTGGATCGCTTCGCGCTGTCGACTGCCGCGGACGGCCCAGTTGTAGATGAGGTTGGTCGCCAGCTTGCGCTTCGCCTGGGGATTGAGCTGGCGGCCGATGCGGGCGAAGAGTGCGGCGAGGCCCTTGCGCGTCTCGAGGTCCTTCTCGATCGATTCGAGCAGGCTCGCCAGCCCCAGGCTGCCGCCGGGCGGGTGGTCCTTGGTGGCTTGGAGCAGCTTGCGGAGGTCCTCGTAGCTGCCGTTCAGGAGACCGGTGATCCGGTGGGCGAGTACGAAACGGCTGACCGGGTCGGCCAGCATGTCGAACATGTTCGCCTCCGCGTGGACCCGCAATCGTCCCCGCCCCGGTCCGGACGGGCAATGGGTCGTTTGGTTCATCCGTGCTTTCTTTTCCTTGTGTGCCAACGCGTTGGCAGTGATGTCGTGGTCAGCGCATTTGACGTCGTTGACAAACGCAACGGCAGGAAGGGACGGCAGGCGGGGGTGGCGGGCGAGCCGTCGCGGGCGGGCTTATGATGGGCCGGCCATGCGTTCGCGCTACGGCGTCGAGGAGGACCGTCTCGCCCACCTCGTCTGCCGCCGCTCCACCGCTCCGATCACCGTCGACGGCGACCTCGACAAGCCCGCCTGGCGGCAGGCGGAGCGCTCGCCTCGCTTCGTCGACATGGTGAGCGGGGAACCCGCGCTCTACGACACCCGCGTCGCCTGCCTGTGGGACGAAGCGCGCTTCTACGTCGCGTACTGGGCGGAGGAGCCGCAGGTGCGGGCGACGTTGAGGCAGCGCGACAGCTTCATCTGGAACGACAACGACCTCGAGCTGTTCGTGGCGGGCGAGGACTGCTACTACGAGCTCGAGTGGAACGCGTTCGGCACCGTCTACGAGTGCTTCTGGGTGTGGCAGGACGCGATGACGCGGGGCGGCCGCTTCGACCGGCCGCCCTTCGACCTCTTTTCGCCGCACGTCGACGTGCTGGGCGGCTTCCAGGACGCCAGCCGCTGGGGTCGCCATCCCCGGGGCCGCCGCTTCGCCTTCCTCGACTTCGACCTGCCGGGGCTGGAGGTGGCGGTGCGCGTCGACGGTCGCATCAACGACCCTGCCACCATCGACCGCGGCTGGACGGCGGAGCTGGCGCTGCCCTGGAAGGCGCTCTGCGTCCTGTTCGACGGCCGCACGCTGCCGCCCGCGGAGGGCGAGACGCTGCGCTGCGACTTCTCGCGCTTCGAGGCGCTGCGCGTCCACGGGCGGCCGCTGCCCGAGAACCCGGGCTGGAGCCTCAACCCGCACGGCGTCTACGACTCGCACATCCCCGAGAGCTTCAGCGTCGTCCACTTCACCGCCCGCTGACGAGGCGCCCGGCGCGGCGAGGTCACTGCAGGCTGACGAGATACTCCGCGATCGCCTGCAGGTCCGACTCCGGCAGCCGCGCCAGGTTCGACTGGATCTGGCCCATGCCGCCGCTGGAGATCTTGTCGTAGCCGTAGGTCTCGCCGAACTCGAGCGCGCTGGCGAGGTCCGCCGCGTCCCTGTAGCGGTGGCGGGCGAGGAGGCCCCGCAGGCCGGGCACCCGGCCCTCGCCCGCGGGGTGAGCGCCGCCCGCGAGCGCGCGGGACGCGATCGGGATCATCAGCAGGTTCCGCGGCGTGTGGCACTCGCCGCAGTGACCGGGCGCCGTCACCAGGTAGGCGCCGCGCTGCCAGGCCGCACTGCGGGTCGGCTGTGCGGCCGGCGGGACCTGGCGGAAGGCGAGCCGCTTCCAGAGCCCGACGCCCCGGCGAGCGAGCGGCAGGAGAGGGACGGTCGCCGGGCGCTCGGGCGAGCGCACCGGTCTCAGGCTCATCAGGTAGGCGTAGAGGTCGAGCAGGTCCTCCGTCCTCATGAACCGGAAGGAGGCGTAGGGGAAGGCGGGGAAGTAGTGGCGGCCCCGCGGTGAGACGCCGCGCGTCATGGCGTTCAGGAAGTCGGCGGCACTCCAGCGGCCGAGGCCGGTCTGGGGATCGGGCGTGAGGTTCTGCGGGTAGAAGGTGCCGAGCGGGGTCGCGAAGGCGGCGCCACCCGAGGGCAGCTCGCGGTCGGCGCGCGGGTCGGCCGGCCGGTGGCAGTAGAGACAGCTGCCCGCGAAGAAGAGGACGCGGCCGTTGGCGAGGTCGGCGTGGTGAGGCGGCAGGTCAGCCGGCGGGAGCCGGTCGGGCGCGCTGGCTAGCCAGAAGACGCCGGCCCCGAGGGCGGCGACGCCGAGCGACGCCGCCCCGAGCCGCGCCCCGCGCGGCATCAGTGCTCGTCGGCCATCCGGTACCTGTCGTGGCACTCCTTGCAGCTCTTGCCCAGCGCCCCCAGCGCGGGCCGGAACGCGGCCTCGTCCGTCACGGCCTGCAGCGCGCGCGCCGCGGCCTGCGCGTCCTTCATCCCCTTGTCGAAGCCCGCACGGTCGGACCAGACCTCCGGTCGGGCCTTCGTCTCGCCCTCGTCGCTGCCCGGCGGGAAGAGGGTCGCTGCCTTCTCCAGCCGCTCCTGGATGGTCCCGGCCTCGGTCTTGACCACGGCCGCGTCGAACTTCCGCTGGCCCTTGGCCATGCCGCCGAGCACCTTCATGGCGTCGCCGATCTGCTCCATGGCCTGGTGGCGCTCCCTGGCCGGGCCCGTCAGGTTCTCGTGGTGGTGGGCGGGCTTGTCCGCCGGCGGTGCCTGGGCGAGGGCGAGCGAGCCCAGGGCGGTGACGGCGACGGCGGCGAGCAGGACCGAGTTCTTCGTCTTCACCGGGTCTCCTTCGGGGCCCGCCGAAAGAGGACGCGTGCTGCGCCGCCTGGGCGGCGACAGGACGCGCCTCGACTCTGGGGAGGGCCTCGGCCGGATTCTATGCGAACTCGCCCCGGCGATCCTCAGGCCACCTGCGGCGTGGTCTGCTCCGCCGCCGACGGCGACGTCCACAGCCGGTTCACCACGTAGAGCAGCACGCCGCCGGCGACCACGAACACCGCCAGGCACAGCGCCGCGTAGCCCATCCGGCCGTAGAGGAAGTTGCCGACCGCGAACAGCGAGGACCAGATGGTCGCGCAGCCGGACACCCAGCCGACCAGGGCCAGCGGGATGTTCTCGCCGGTGGTGGCCTCGGCCAGCGGCAGGCCCTCCGCCTGCTGGAAACGTCGCCAGCCGGGACCGAAGGGCTTCACCTTGCGGTAGAAGTCGACCAGCGCCTTCTCGTCCGTCTGCGGAGCGACGTAGGCCGCGATCACCCAGCAGATGGTGGTGAAGAGGATGGTGTAGATCAGGCGGGAGTGCGTGGGGAGATGCAACCCCTGCTTCTCGGTGACCAGGAAGACCAGCGAGATCAGGAAGGAGCTGGCCATCGCCACCACCTCGCACCAGGCGTTGATGCGCCACCAGAACCAGCGAAGGATGTAGAGGAGGCCGGTGCCGGCGCCGATCTGCAGGATGAGGTCGAAGCTGTCCTTGGCCGAGGTCATCAGGTACATCATCCCGGCCGCACAGACGAACAGGCCGATGGTCGCCAGGCGCCCCACCGTCACGTAGTGCCGCTCGCTCCTGCCCGGGCGCAGGAAGCGCTTGTAGAAGTCGTGGACCAGGTAGGAGGCGCCCCAGTTGAGGTGGGTGAGGATGGTCGAGGAGTTCGCCGCGATCAGCCCGCCCACCATCAGCCCCATGAAGCCGACGGGCAGCACCTTGCTGATCATGGCCGGATAGGCGATGTCGTGGCCGAGCCACTTCGGGTCGAGGTTGGGGAAGGCGTTCTTGATGTCGCCGAGGCTGGGGAACACGATCAGCGAGCACAGGCCCACCAGGATCCAGGGCCAGGGCCGCAGCACGTAGTGGGCCACGTTGAAGAAGAGGACGCCGCCCAGCGAGTCGCGCTCGGACTTGGAGGCCAGCATGCGCTGGGCGATGTAGCTGCCGCCGCCCGGCTCGGCCCCCGGGTACCAGACCGCCCACCACTGGACCGCGATCGGCATGATGAAGACCGCCACCGCCAGGTCCCACAGGCTGCTGTTGTGCGGCGCGAAGGTGGGCAGCACGTTCAGGTAGTTGAAGCCCTGCACCGCGCCGCTCACCGGCCCGCTCATGGAGCCCACCTTGGCCACCATCACCGAGAGCCCGCCCACCGACTTCACCGCGAAGTAGGCGGCGGCGATGACCGCCGTCATCTTGACGAAGAACTGGATCATGTCGATGACCAGCACGCCCCACAGGCCCGAGTGCGCCGCGAAGATCACGTTCAGCAGGCCCACGAAGATGAGGGTCTGCCAGTCGTGCAGGCCGAAGAGGACGTTGGCGATCTTGACCGCCGCCATGTTGACGGTGGCCATGATCACGCAGTTGAAGAAGAAGCCCAGGTAGACGGCGCGAAAGCCGCGCACCACGCGGGCGGCGGCGCCGGAGTAGCGCAGCTCGTAGAACTCGAGGTCGGTGAGCACCCCCGAACGGCGCCAGAGGCGGGCGAAGAAGAAGACGGTGGCGACGCCGGTGAGGGTGAAGGCCCACCACTGCCAGTTCCCGGCCACGCCCTGCCGCCGCACGATGTCGGTCACCAGGTTGGGGGTGTCGCTGGAGAAGGTGGTGGCGACCATGGAGAGGCCGGCCAGCCACCAGGGCACCGAGCGGCCGGAGGCGAAGAACTCGGCGGTGTTCTTGCCGGAGCGCTTCCCGAAGAACAGCGCCGGCGCAAAGCAGACGGCCAGCGTGATGGCGATGACGACCCAGTCGAGCGCCTGAAGATGCATGTCCCCTCCGGCTCGGTGATGCCCCCCGGCGACAGCCGGCACGGGCCCGCTCCGTCCGCGGAGTCTACTTCTTTGGACGCAGCCCGGCCATCAGCTCCTTCGCCTTCGCCCGGTCCATGCGGGCGAGGCCGGCGAACTGCTGGCCGGAGAAGAGCGCCTCCGCGCCGTCGATCGTCACCTCGTCGCCGGTCTGGTAGGGGCTGGCGTCGCTCATCAGGTAGGCGACCAGGTTCGCCAGCTCCTGGTGCTCGCCGAAGCGGCGGGAGGGCACCCGCGCCAGCGCCTGCTGCTCCAGCTCCCTGCCCGGCAGCAGCCGGCTGAACGCCCCCTGCGTCGGGAAGGGGCCGGGAGCGACGGCGTTCAAGCGGATGCCGTAGACGGCCCACTCCACGGCCAGGCTCTTCACCAGCGCCCGCACCCCGGCCTTGGCCGCGGCCGAGGGCACGACGAAGGCCGAGCCGGTGGTGGCGTAGGTGGTGGTGATGGCGAGGATCTCGCCCGGCTGTCTGCGGGCGATGAGGCGCCGGCCCAGCTCCGTGGTGCAGTGGAAGGTCCCGTAGAGGACGATCTGGACGACGGCGTCGAACGCCTTCGGCGACAGGTCCTCGGTCGCCGAGAGGAAGTTGCCGGCGGCGTTGTTGACCAGCTGGTTCGCGGGTCCCAGCTCCGCCTCGACCACGTCGAAGGCGCGGCCGACCATGGCCGGGTCGCGCACGTCGCAGGGCACCGCCAGGGCGGCGCCGCCCTTCTCCTCGATCGCCGCGACCGTCTGCTCGAGCGGCTCGCGCCGGCGGCCGAGGACCGCGACCTTCGCCCCCAGCCCCGCCAGCCGCTGCGCCACCGACCGCCCGAGGCCGGTGCCGCCGCCCGTGATCACCGTGGTCTTGCCGCTCAGCAGGTCGGGACGGAAGGGGTCGTCCAAGGCGGGCCTCCGCTTTCGGGGGAAGGAAAACGGCCGGGGAGAATCGTACGCCCGCGACCCCGGTGTCACCCCGCCGGCTGCGCCGCCCGCAGCGACAGGCCGCGGTCGGCCAGGGACTCGACCATGGTCTGGTGCACCGAGGCGTCCAGCAGGTACGCCCGCCGGCCCTCCTCCTCGACCGGCGCCGCCAGCCCGCGAGCGGCCAGCAGCAGGCACAGCTGCAGCTCGCCGGGGCTGAGGTCCGCCACCTCCAGGCGGCCCAGGCCCTGCGGACCGGGTCGCAGCTTCCGCAGCAGGTCGCGCACGAAGACCTGCTCGTCGGCGGAGTCGAGCGCGGCGCCCGCCGCGAACCAGCGCTGCTCAGGGGCGCCGAAGAAGAACGGCCCCGAGGCGTAGGCCAGCAGGAAGACGATGACGTCGATGAAGGCGGCCAGCGCGAAGGCGAGCACGTGGCGGCTGGTGGGCGCGGAGAACAGCTCGCCGAACGCCACCACCAGGTCCTCCTGGCCGCTCACGGTGCGGTCGACGAAATCGGAGTAGGCGGGGACCGTGGGCAGCGGGAGGTCGCCGGCGTGCAGCGTCTCCTTGACCTCGTTCCAGGGGATGGAGTCGTACGCCTCGCGGAAGCCGCGCAGCTGCACCTCCGTCGGGTCGAGCGGCTTGAGACCGGCGCGGTAGGCGGCGATCGCCTTCTGCGCCTTCTCCAGCCGGTCGACGGTCTGCCGCGCCAGCAGCGCGTGGCGGTCGAACGCCGTGTAGCGCAGGCCGGCCCCGGTGCCCTCGGGGTAGGCCGCGCCGTAGCCTGCGGCCTCGCGGGCCACCGCCTCGCGGACCCGGGCCAGGTAGGGGTCGGCATCGCCCGCCCGTGAGATGTAGCCGTGCGCCTTCTCGGCCGTGGTCATCTCCTCGAGCGCGGTGACGTGCTTCTGACCTTCGGCCACCGCCGAGGCCAGCAGTTCCTGGGTGCGGCCGGCGGCGGCGTTCAGCTCGTCGTACAGCCGGCGCTCGATGGCAGCCGGCCGCTCGCGCGCGGCGAACCAGGCGTGCAG
Source organism: Vicinamibacteria bacterium (assembly GCA_035542035.1). Taxonomy (GTDB): domain Bacteria; phylum Acidobacteriota; class Vicinamibacteria; order Fen-336; family Fen-336; genus DATBSL01. The sequence continues at coordinate 137,460 of DATKME010000001.1, forward strand.
GCTGACGTAGGAGAAGGCGATCGAGACCACGGCGGTGATCGCGTAGACCGCCGCCAGCAGGCCGCGGCCGCTGCGGGTGACGCCGATCAGCCAGGCCACCATCACCAGCGCCGACTGCACGCCCAGCGAGGCCAGGAGAGCGAACCAGGGCGACAGGTACAGCGCCATGCCCTGCTGCGTCGTGTACCAGGACACGACCGAGAGCAGGCAGCTCGAGATGAAGAGGCTGAGCACCAGCGGCCGACGGACCGCCGCCTGTCCAGCCGAGGAGTGGATGAAAGCGGCCATGGGACCTCCTCCACCGAACTACGCGCAGAGGCCCCCGGGGGTTCGCGAAGGCCCCGCCCGCGATCACCCGGCCGGCTGCGCGCTGGGCGCCGGCGCCTCGGGCCGCGACGGCTGCGGGCGGATCTCGCTGCGGCAGGCGGGGCAGTACGACCAGTCCGGCTTCAGCGGGTAGCGGCAGGTGCCGCAGAAGGCCGTCGAGAGGTCGCGCCCGCAGTGGGGGCAGAAGGCGCCGCCGTCGACCTCGCGGTCGCAGCCCGGGCAGCGCAGCGACAGCAGGCCCTCGGGCCGGGCGATCAGGTAGACGATCAGCCCGAGCGGTCCCGACATCGCCGCCAGGAACGCGAACAGCCAGGCCCGGCGCACGCCACGCCCGCGGGCGTCGACGTACACCCAGGTGGGCAGCAGCAGCCAGAGGAAGGCGGCGGTGAAGCCCGCCACCCCCCCGCCCACCGCCTCGAAGCCCTCGCGCACGGGGCTGCCGCCCGCTTCGTGCCAGGGGATCTCGCGCTTGAGGTAGACGCTGCCCAGGGCCGTGCCGGTCGCGCTCTTGAGCGGCGCCGAGACCACGAAGCTGCGGGAGGGGTCGTGCCCGTACTGGCGCCAGCGGTCCCACACGCCCGTCTCCTGGTCGGGCTCGCTGCGGTGCTCGCCTCGCGGCGGCGCGAAGCTGGCCGGGCCGATCTCCTCGCTGGAGTCGGCGAGCGTGCGCAGGAAGGTCTGGCGGTCGATGAAGACGCCCTCCCGCAGGTTGGGCGCGACCTCCCGGTCGTAGACGGCGTTGAGCTTGTCGAAGCCCTCGCGAGGCACGCCGAAGAGGAAGCGGCCGTCGGTCCCCATCGCCCACACCTGCATGGGGGCCGCCGAGTACTCCTCGAAGTAGCGCGACTCCACCTCGCCCACCAGGCCGGGATCGACCGGCAGCCGGTCGATGCGCTGCGCCAGCTCGCCGACGTACTTGCGCGAGCGCTCCGCCAGCTGCTCGCGCTCCTGGACCTCGCGCTGCGCCTGCCCCTCGCGCTGGGCGCGGGCGACGAGCGCGGTGGCGGCGAGGACCAGCAGCGCGAGGGCCAGCAGGCCTCCGGCCGCGAGCGCCAGCCGCCCGATCAGCTTCTTCTTCGGTTCCATCGGCGTTCTCCCCGGCCGCGCTCAGCGTGCGGCCGTGTGACTCGCGCCCTGCTCGTCGCGCGTGTCGAGGATCAGCATGGGGGCGAGCGACAGGGTCAGCAGGCACCCCGCCGCCAGGAAAACCGCGCCGGCCGTCACGCCGCCCAGGGCCAGCGCCAGGGCTCCCGCCAGCACCGCCCCGGCGCTGGGCAGCACCGCCGCCACCGTCGACCGGCGCCGCGGCGCGGGCGGACGGAGGTCCACGACCGCCGCCAGCACCCGCTGCAGCCCGTCCGCCGGCGGGCGCGCCTCGGGAGCCACCGCCAGCAGCCGCTCGGCCCAGGCGAGGTCGGCCAGCAGCCGCGAGCAGTCGGGGCAGGCGCGCGCGTGCGCGCGAAGCTGCGCGGCACGGGCGCCGGGGGCCTCGTCGAAGTGCAGCTCGAGCAGCTCGCCGGCCGTGGGATGCGTCATCGGCTCCTCCTCGCCGGCGCCAGCGCCGCCCTCAGCGCGGCCACGGCGCGGTGGAAGCGCGACTTCAGCGTCCCCTCCGGGGCGCCCGTCACCTCGGCGATCTGGGCGAAGGACAGCTCGCGGCTGCAGCGCAGCACCACCACCTCGCGCATGAAGTCGGGCAGGCGGGCGAGCGCCTGCGCCAGCGCGCGTGCGCGCCGGTCGCCGTCGAGGTCCTCGGCCAGCCGGCTCTCGAGGGCCTCGCCGTCCGCCAGGTCGAGCTCGTCCAGCGGCAGGTGGGGGGCGCTGTGGCGCTTGCGCGCCAGCTCGCTGCGGGCGACGTTGAGGGCGATCTTGAAGATCCAGGAGCGCAGGGCGCCCCGAGCCGGGTCGTGGGTGGAGGCGGCGAGCCAGACGCGGACGAAGGTCTCCTGCAGCCAGTCCTCCGCCAGGGCCCGGCGGCCGGCGAGGCGCAGCAGCACGGCGAAGACCGGCCGCGAGTAGCGCGCGTAGAGGACGGCGAAGGCGTCGGTGTCGCCGCCCGCAGCGCCCTCGATCAGCTCGAGATCGGTGGCCGCCGGCGGGCCTTCGGCCGCCGCCGTGGAGGAGGCCCGCCCCGCGACGGGCAGGGGGAGCGGCAGGGCGTAGCTGGCGGTGGCATCCATGAAGACGCGCTCACAGGCTACTACCGACCCAGGGGCCCGGCGGTTGCACGAAAGGTCGGACCGATTTGACGGCCGCGTACCGCCGGCGTTAGCGTCGACGCTCACCGATCGCACGAGGAGGATCGATGCGCCGCCCATGCCTCGCCGTCGCCTGCCTGTCGCTGGCGTTGCCGGCGCTGGCGTCCGCCGTCCAGGACGCGGACCGCTTCGACAAGGTGCAGATCAAGGTCAGCAAGGTGGCCGGCACGGTCTACCTGCTGGAGGGGGCGGGCGGGAACATCGCCGCCTCCGTCGGCGAGGACGGGGTGGTGCTGGTCGACGACCAGTACGCTCCGCTGGTGGAGAAGATCCGCGCCGCCCTCAAGGGCGTCACCGACAGGCCGCTGCGCTTCATCCTCAACACCCACTACCACGGCGACCATACCGGCGGGAACGCCCTGCTGCAGAAGGACGCGCCGGTGATCGCCCACGACAACGTGCGCGCCCGCCTGGCGGCGGGCGGGATGGCCGGCAACCTCGGCAGCATCCAGATGGAGAACAAGCCGGCCGAGCCGGCGGCGCTGCCCATCATCACCTTCGGCCACGACCTCACGGTCCACCTCAACGGCGAGGAGGTGCGCGCCCTGCACGTCCCCTCGGGCCACACCGACGGCGACGCGGTCGTGTTCTTCCCGAAGTCGAACGTGGTCCACATGGGCGACGACTTCGTGACCTACGGCTTCCCCTTCGTGGACCTCGCCGCCGGCGGCAGCGTCAAGGGCCTGATCGCGGGGCTCGAGTCGGTGATCGCGCAGCTGCCGCCGGACGTCAAGGTGATCCCGGGGCACGGCCAGGTGTCGACCCTGGACGACGTCCGGCGCTACCTGGCGATGGTGCGCGACAGCCGGGCCGCCGTCGAAAGGGCGCTCGCCGCCGGCCAGACGCCGGAGCAGATGAAGGCCGCGGGCGTGCTGGATCCCTGGAAGGCCGGCTCGGGCGGGTTCGTCTCGACCGACAAGTGGCTGGAGACCCTGGTCAACGAGCTGACGGGGAAGGCGACGGGGACCTTCGTCCGCCACTGAGCGGCATCGGTGAGGATCCGGCAGGCGGTCGGCGCCGAGCTCGCGCTGCTGGTGGCGGCGACGGCCGTGGTCGCCTTCTACTGGTGGACGGCGTCGGCCGGCTGGACGGACCCGGGCGGGCGGCAGGCCGGGCTCTACGACCTGCTGGCGCGGGGGCTGGCGCGCGGCCAGCTGCACCTGCCGGTCGAGCCGAACCCGGAGCTGTTCGAGCGCACCGACCCGTACGAGCCGGCCCAGCACGTCGGGGCCAACCTGGAGGATGCGTCGCTCTACCACGGACGCTATTACCTCTACTTCGGGATCGTCCCCGGCCTCGCGCTGTTCCTGCCCTGGCGCCTCCTCACCGCCACCGATCTGCCCCAGCCGGCGGCGGCCTTCCTCTTCGCCTGCGCCGGCTTCCTCTTCTCCGCGCTGCTGCTGCGGAAGCTGCTGCGTGAGCACCTGGAGCCGGTGCCGCAGGCGGCCCGGCTGGTGGCATTCCTCGTGCTCGGGACGACGAACGTCGCTCCCTTCCTGCTGCGCAGCGGCAACGTCTACGAGGTCGCGGTGGCGGCCGGGCTCTGCTTCAGCAGCGCGGCCGCCTGGCTGTCCGCGGGCGCCGGGGACTCGCCCCGGCTCGCTCGCGCGGCCCTGGCCGGCGCGTGTCTGGGGCTGGCGGCAGGCTGCCGGCCCAACCTGGTCGTCATCGCGCCGCTGCTCGCCCTGCTGCCGCGCGCACCCGCATCCTCGCAGGCGGCGCCGCGGCTGAAGCGGGCGGCCGCCGCGTTGCTGCCGCTGGCGGGGTGCCTGCTGCTGCTCGGCTGGTACAACCAGGCCCGGTTCGGCGCCTGGACCGAGTTCGGGACCCGCTACCAGCTGGTCGGCGCGCGTCGCATCTCCCGGTTCGACCCCCGCACGATCGCACCTGTCCTCTACTACGAGTTCCTCGCGCCTGCCAGCCTCAGCTCCGAGTTTCCCCCGCTGCGCGCCTACCACCCCTGGCCGTTCGGGCCGCGGATCCCCGACGGCTACTTCATCGACGAGCGCACGACCGGCGCTCTCCTGCACGCGCCCTTCCTGCTGGTCCTCTGCGGCGGCCCCTGGATCCTGCGCCGGCTGCCGCTGCGGGACGGCCTCCTGTTGAAGCGGCGGCTGCTGGTCCTGGTCGCCGCGGGCCTGCTGTTGCCGTTGCTCACCAGCTTCGCCTTCGCCTCCGCCACCATGCGCTTCGAGGCGGACTTCCTCGGCTTCCTGCTCGTCCCGGCGCTGGTGCTGTGGTCGGCGCTCTTGGCGCGGCCGCGGCGCGGACGCTGGCTGAGCATCGCCGCCGCCGCCGTGCTCTTCCCCTGGGCGGTGCTCGCGGCGGTCTCGCTGAGCATCGCCGGGGGCGATCGCGACCTGCGGCAGCTCGATCCACCGCTCTTCCGGGCGCTCGAGCGGGGATGGGAGCCGGTGCGGGTGGCCCTCGAGCGCGTCTTCGACCGCGACGCGCGCGCCGTCGTGAGGCTGCGAGTCGCGTTCTCCGCGCGGCCGGTGAGCGCCCGGGAGCCTCTGCTCAGCTGGGGTGAGGCCGACCGCTACGACGTCCTGTGGTTGCGGCAGACGGGCAACGGCGAGCTCGTCCTGCAGCTCGACACCGCCACCGGCCGAAGCGAGGGGTCGCCGCCGGCGGACAGCGGGACGATTCGCGTGGAACCGCACGCCTTCCACGAGGTGACGGTCGACCTGGACCGCGTCCGGCGTCGAGTCGCCGTCTGCATCGACCGCCAGCCGCCGCTCGAGCTCACCGGCCGGCTCGTCGGCCTGAACCCGAACCGGCTGTGGATCGGCCGTGGCCCTCGGGGCCGCGACGCCCCGGAGATCGGCGCTTTCTCGGGAACGGCCATCCCCGAGTCCATGCTGCTGGCCGGCGACGCGGGGCTCGATGCCCTGCCCGCCGTCGCGGCGCAGCCGGCGATCCTCGTCCAGGACCGCCAGGGGCGGCCGGCGGTCGGGCCGGGACAGCTGCGCCTGGTCGCGGGGCGGCGCGGCGCCGACATCTGGACCCAGCGCGGGTGGCGCTGGATCCCGATCGGCTCTCCCGAGGCGATACGACTCGACCACACGCTCGAGCCCGTTCGTCGGGGCGTCGTGGCGCCGGTGCTGGTCTCGGGTGACGCGGGGGGGGCCGACGCCGTCTTCGCCAGGTACCTGGGAGAGCGCCGCGTGGTGCTCCTGCTGGCGCGGTGGAGCGGCTCGTGGTCGATTCGGGCCACGACTCCCGCCATCGACGTGGGCCCGCTGCAGGTCACTTTCGACCGCGTCGCGGGTCGCGCGACGGTCGCGGCCGGCGGGCACGCCGTCCTGGACGCCGCCGCCGATCTGCTCCCCATCCTTCCCGGCCGGCTCAGCGTCGCGCGCCTGCCGGCCGGGCTCCCCCCGCCGGCGGGCGGGGGTCCTGCCACCTCGCCCAGGGCCCCGAGCGCCGGCGTGAGCCGCAGCGGGGCGCGCACCGGTTCCGGGGGCGAGTAGAGGACAGTCCGTGCCGCGGCTCGCCTACGATGGAACGGTGCGCCTCGCCCTGGGGATCGCGGCGGCGGCCGCCTTCGTCGGCGGGACCGCCGCAGCGCAGGAGCCGCTGGCGGTCGTCTCCAGCGTGGACCTCGACCAGCTCGCCCGCGACCTGCCGTCGAGCCGCACGGCCTGGTCCTTCCTCGAGACCGCGGAGCCCGCGGCGATCGTGGACCGCGTCGGCGGCGTCGGCCTGTTCCCGAGCGAGCCGGGGCGCTTCTCGATGCGGGGCGCCTCGTGGACGCAGAACCGCTTCGTCGTCGACGGCGCGGAGGTCACGGACCCGCTGGCCGGCGGCGTGCCGCTGCTGCTCCCGGATCTCGACTCGCTGCAGGCGATCCCGGCCACCTCGGCGCTGGCGCCCGTCGACCAGGGCAGCCCCGGCGTCACCCTCACCCTCGTGCCCCGCGAGCCCGGGAGCTCCTGGCACGGCACCCTGCAGGGCTGCGGCAGCTCGTCGGGACTGCAGCAGGCCGAGAGCGGTCCCGTTCCGACCATCGCCCGGCTGGGCTCGTTGATCGACCTCGGCGCGACGGCGGGCGGTCCCCTGGCCGGGGAAACGCTGGGGGTGCGGGTCTCGGCGCGGTACGCGCGGGTGCGGCGCTTCGAGCGCGCCTCGGCCGCGTCGCTCGAGGACCGGCTGGCGTCGGGGGCGCTGCGGCTCGCCTGGAAGCCGGGCGCGCGCGACGCCGTTCACCTGTCGGCTGCCGCCCAGTCCCTCGACCGCCCTTTTGCCGGCGCCGCGGCGTACGCGGCGCCCCCGCTCGGCGAGCAGGCGACGAGCGGCGGCGCCACTCTGAGCTGGACGCGCAGCGGCGGGGCGCTCGCGGCTTCGACCGGCCTGTGGACGGGCACGTTCTCGCCGCGTACGGCGGGACGGCTCGCCGACGCCACCGTCGACCGCCTGCTCGACGGCCCCGTGCCCGAGCTCGTGGCCGCGCCGCGCAGCCAGCGGAGCGTCTGGACCGCGGCGGGGCGCCTGCAGCGAGAGGCGGCGGCGCTGGGTCCGTTCCGGCACGCGCCGCGGCTCGGCGTCTCGCTCGAGCGCGCCTGGTCCGTGGAACGCGCGGGATCTCCCCTGGAGATCGCCGAGTCGGTGGACGGGATTCCGGCCCGGGTGTGGGACTACGCGTGGCCCGGCGCCGACTCGCGTCGCCACACGCTGGCCCTCGCCGCCTGGGCGAGCGAGAACCTGCAGCTGCGAGACCGGCTGCAGCTCGAGGCGGGGCTGCGCCTCGAGCACACGACAGGAGCGGCGGACGGTGCGACGCAGGGCGTCTCCTGGACGACGCTCCTCCCTCGCGTCTCGGCACGGCTGCGCCTGGCCGACGCGGGACGGCTGGAGCTGCGCGGGGGCTACGCCGAGTACGGCGATCGCCTGCTGCTGCAGCACCTCGCCTTCGGCGACCCCGCGGCACCCCTCGCCTCGGTGTACCGCTGGGTGGACGCCAACGGCGACGGCCGCTTCGACCCCGGGGAGCGTGGCCCGCTGGTGGCGCGGGTGGGACCGGGCGCGGGAGCGGACGGGCTCACCGCCCTCGACCCCGCGTTGTCGCAGCCGCGCACGCGCGAGTGGGTGGCGGGGCTCTCGGCCGCGCCCGGCCGCGGCTGGACGCTGTCGCTGACGGGCTTCGACCGCCGGGAGAGCGACCTCATCGAGTCCGTCGACGTCGGCGTGCCCGCCTCGTCGTACTCGGTACGCTACCTGCCGGACCCCGGCGGCGACATCGCCAGCCCGCTCGACGACCAGCTGCTGCCGGTGTTCGACCGCATGCCGGAGAGCTTCGGCCGCGACCGCTACCTGCTGACCGACGTCCCCGCGCACCGCACGCTGTACCAGGGCGCCGAGCTGCGCGCCGAGAAGCCGGTCGCGAAGCGGTTCTTCTTCCTGGCCGGGGCCGCCGCGTTCAAGGTCGAGACCGACGGCGCCAGCCGCGGCTTCCGGGTGAACGAGAACGACCCGGGGCCCGTCGGCGAGCTGTACGACGACCCCAACGCCGACGTCTACGCGCGAGGGCGCGGCTTCTTCGACCGCGCCTTCACCGTCAAGATCGCCGGCGCCTGGCGGGCGCCCGGCGACCTGCGGCTGGGTGTGGTCGCGCGCTACCAGGACGGCCAGCCCTTCGCCCGCATCGTGGTGGTCGAGGGCCTCGCCCAGGGGCCCGAGCCGGTGCAGGCGACGGCCCGCGGCCAGCAGACCTCGCCGACCGGGGCCACCGACCCGCAGGGCCGGCCGCTCACCGCCAGCGGCCACCGCTTCAGCTACGCGCTGACGCTCGACGCGCGGCTGGAGAAGGGGCTGCGCCTGGGCGCCACGCGGGTGGCGCTGCTGGCCGAGGGCTTCAACCTCCTCGGGATGCGCAACGAGGTGGAGGAGGACCCGGTGTGGGGGCCGAGCTTCCGCGAGCCGACCGCGCTGCAGCCGCCGCGCGTCTTCCGCTTCGGGGCCAGGGTCGACTTCTGAGATGGACGGAGCCCGAGGGGCGACCGGCGACGGCAGGCCGGTGGTGGTGCCGCGCGAGGGCTGAGGGCAGGCCCCCGCGCGGCAGGAACGGCGGAGGCTACAGGTACAGGTGCAGCTGCAGCAGCAGCGTCTTGGTGACGATGCTGGTGGTGCGGCCCTCGTCGCGGTAGTAGTCGAGCTCGAGGTGCCAGTGGGTGCGCGGCAGGAACTCGCTGGCGAAGGCGAGCCGCCAGGTGCCTCCCGAGGTGTCGCCGTACGCCGTCTGCAGCTGCGGCGAGATCTTCAGCCAGACGCCGCGGTACACCTCGACGGCGGTCTCGTTCACCAGCACGTACACCGGCGCCCCGCCGTTGCCCGACCGCTGCTTGACGTCGCCCTCGGTCCAGATGGTGAGACGGCGCAGGGGGGAGAAGCCGAAGGCCAGCCCGCCGCCGGCGGTCTCCGGCTCCAGGTCCGACTTCGCGTGGTAGAGGCCGGAGACGACGAGCGCGCTGCTGGAGCTGGTGTCGAACTGGAAGCGGCCGGTGGTGGTGAAGGCCTGACGGCCGTCCGCGTTGCCGTGCAGGATCGACTCCGCCCGGCCGGGTGCGAGGGCGACCTGCAGCAGGTGGTGCCCGCCGCTCTGGCTCAGCTCCACCCCCAGCAACTGGTCGAGGAAGTCGAAACCCATGCCGGCGCGGTTGAAGGAGGTGTGGTCGGCGAAGTTGATGCCGTAGGCCGGCAGGAAGCGGCCGGCCCGGATGCCGAGCCCCTTGTCGCTCTCGTAGGACGCCCACCACTCGTAGGAGTCCCAGCGGGTGCCGGTGAAGAGCGGCTGCCGGCCGAACTCCCCGTACACCGTGAACCCGTGCGAGCGGAAGGCCGCCTGCAGATCGGCGGTCATGAGGATGTCCATGTCGGAGGTGACGCCGCTGCTGTCGATGCGCACGTGCGAGGGGCGGGTGTCGAGCCCGAGCTCGAGCGGGCCGAGCGAGTCACCGAGGGCCCCGTAGAGGAACGACTCCTCGCCGTGGCCCGGCGTGGTGGGGGCGGCGCCCGCCGGCGAGCGGCCGGTGGTCGACAGCTCCTGCCGCGACAGCGAGCGGCCGTACGGCGTCAGCAGGCCCCCGCCGGTCGCGGAGTAGTGGCAGCTGGTGCAGCGGTTGTACTGGCGGGACAGGAACATCGGCTCCGCGGCCAGCGGCGTGGCGGCGGCGCCCGCACCCAGCAGGAGCAGGATCGGCAGCCGTCTTCCGGCGCTCATCGGACGCCCGCCGGGACGGCCGCCGGCGTCGCCACCAGCGAGACCTTCACCTCGACCTCGTTGCGCACGCCGACGCCCAGGTACTGCGGCTTGGGGATGCCGTAGTCCGAGATCGACACCGGGAACGAGGCGACGACGCGCACGGAGGCGCCGTCACTGTGCACCTCGGCCTGGCCCTTCACGTCGCGGGTGGTGCCGTGCAGCTGCAGCCGGCCGCTGAAGCCGGTGCGGCCCTGCACGCTGCCGGCGTCGCCGTCGAGGCGGATGTCCGAGAGCACCGCCTGCTGGTAGCCGCTGCCCTTGCCCACCTCGAGGTAGTTGTCGCGCATGTGCTCGTTGCGCAGGCCGATGCCGCTGTCCAGCGACCGCAGGTCGACCGACAGCGTCCCCGAGAAGGCGGCCGGGCGGGAGGCCGTCAGGGTGAGGGTGCCCGAGAGCGAGCCGGTCTTCGCCTCGAAGCTGCCGCCGATCGTCATCGGACAGACCACGCGGACATCGCCGCGCGCGACCTGCCAGGCCGAGCCGGCGTCCTCGGCGCTGGCCACGGTCCCGGCGAGGGCCGGCGCCAGCGCGGCCGCCGCCAGCACGGCCGCGGCCAGAACGGGCCGGGTGGAGGCCTTGTGGGGGGTCATGCCAGGTCGCTCAGACGGAGATGGTGAGCGTGTTGCTGGCGGCGTCGAACGAGGTGGGGTACTGCCGCAGCGAAATGGGGGCGGGGCCGCTCAGCACCTTTCCGCTCATGTCGAAGGTCGACCCGTGGCAGGTGCAGACGTAGTCGCTGCCGGCCATGGCGCTGATCAGGCAGCCGGCGTGGGTGCAGATGGCGCTGAGGGCGGTGAAGCTGCCCTGGGCGGTCCGCGCCACCAGCAGATAGCCGGACTGGTACTGCAGGACCGCCGCGCTGCCGACGGAGGCCAGCGGCGAGGACGAGTTGACGGCCAGCGCGATCGTGCCGTTGTTCGCGCTGGCGGTGATCGAGGGCAGGCCCTGTATGTTGCCGCTGGACCCGGTGAGGCCGCTGCCGCCACCGCAGCTCTCCAGCAGCGTCGCCAGCGCGCCGCTGAACGCCGTCATCGACAGTGCCCAGCAGGTCTGGGTGCAGAAGCCCCGACGCGTTTGCGTGTCCGCCACCTGTGCCTCCTCTTTGGTCTGAAAAAAGTGCCGCGCACTCCCGCGCGCGGCACTGTCGCATCAAAGCAGAGAAGCGCCTCGAATTGCATCAAAAGGTGTGTGCGCGCGCGAAGCGTGGTGGGGGAAGAGCTGATCAACTATCGCATCCGCAAGGCGGGAATTCACAGCCGGCTTGACCCGGCGCCCGCGCGCCGGCTAGCCTGCCGCCTTAATGAGACTCAATCTCAATAACGACCCCGACGGCGGCGACGGAACCGCCCGCGCGCACGAGCTGCTGGTCGCCTACCTCCGCCGGCGCGGGCTGCGCATGACCGGCGAGCGGGAGGCCCTGCTGCGGGCGGCGGTCCTCCTGCAGGGCGGCCACTTCACCCTGGACGAGCTGGCCCGGGAGGCGATGCGGCTGCACGCCGGGGCTTCGCGCCCCACCGTGTTCCGCTCCCTGCCGCTGCTGGTGGACGCCGGCATCCTGCAGCCGGCGCTGGTCAGCGGCGAGGCCCGTCGCTACGAGCTGGCGCTGGGGCGGCGGCACCACGACCACCTGCTGTGCTCCCGCTGCGGCCGGATCGTGGAGTTCCGCTCGGAGGCCATCGAAAAGCTGCAGCTCGGCGTCGCCTCCCGCCACGGCTTCCGGCTGACCAGCCACGTCCACGAGCTGCTCGGCGAGTGCGCGGCCTGCCGGGCCGCGAAACGGGCCTGACGGCACCGCCGGGACACTCGCGAAACCGTCACAGGTGGCCGTAGCAGCGGCAGCCTCCGGCCGCAGACTGCCGGCGATGGAGGTCGCGATGTTCCGAGTGCAGACGGTCGCCATCGTGCTCGTGACCGCCTCCCTGGCGGGGGCGGGCGAGGCCGGGAAGGCGCGGTCCGCTCCCTCGGCATTCACCCTGGGGCTCGTCCAGCGGGAGCTGCAGGCGGGGCTGTCGCAGGCCGAGGTGGTGGAGAGGCTCGGCTCGCCGAACCTGCTGACCCGCGACGCCCACGGCCGCGAAGCCTGGGTGTACGACAAGGTCGCGAGCGAGTTCGAGTCCTCGGGGCGCCACCTCGGCGTCGCCGGCATGGGCACCGGCGCCGGCGCCTCGGTGGGTGGCATCCTCGGGGTCGCCGCCGAGCGGCACTCCGAGAAGGCGCGCGTCACGCAGCGCACGCTGACGGTGGTGGTCCGCTTCAACGAGGCGGGGCTGGTGGAGAAGTTCAGCTGGCGCGACAGCCGGTTCTGAGGGAGGCTTCCATGGCCCGCGAGGGGCTGGTGCTGGTGCTGCCTGCGGTGCTGCTCGGCGGCTGTGCCACGGTGGAGCACTCCGCGCTGCCGCTGCCGGCGACCGCGTTGCAGGCGCGGCAGGCGCAGACCCGGACGCTCGAGGGGGTCGGGTCGGAGGTGGTGCTGAAGGCGGCGCTCAATGCCCTGCAGGACGAGGGCTTCGTCATCCGGCAGGTGAACTCGGAGCTGGGCTTGGTCAGCGCGGTGAAGGAGTGGCGCTCGCGCAAGCAGCCCGGCCTGTCGCGCACAGTCAAGTGGCTGGCGGCCCTCCCCACCTACGGCGCCTCGCTGCTGGTGCCGACGGAGAAGACGGAGTTCACCTCGGTCGAGGCGAACGTCAACGTGATGGCCGAGGCCGAGCAGACCCGCGTGCGCATCAGCCTGGTCTCGAAGGTGACGGACGGCCAGGGCCGGATATGCAGCGTGACGCCGGTCGAGGACCCCCTCGTCTACCAGGGCCTGCTGGCCCGGCTCGACCAGGCGGTCTACCTGCAGAACGAGGGCTTCTGAGCGGCGCGCCGCCGCGGCTCTCGCCGCCGTCGGCTAGAACCCGGCGTCGTGGCAGCGGTCCTTGACCGAGAACAGCGTGAAGTCGCCGCCGTTGGGCGGGTTCTGGATGAGGTCGAACTCCTCGTGGAAGACGTTGCCCTTGGCGACCGACTTCACCCGCAGGATCTCCTCTACGTACCCGCAGTACCCGTTCGCCCGGATCTTCGCCTCGACCGCGGCCACGTACTTGGGCACGTCCTTGATGTACCAGCCTGGCAGCTTCAGCTGGTCGGGATTGCCCTGGGCGTTGCCGGGCAGGTAGTAGTTGGGGTCGAACAGGTCCGGGTTCTCCGCCATCACCTGGGCGACCAGCCGATAGATGTCCTGGCCGTACTCGCCGGGGCTGTTCTTGATGGAGAAGCAGTAGGTCGCCCGGTCGCCCGGCAGCGAGCAGGTGAGGTCGCCCTGCTTCGGGTAGTTCGGCTTGGGGTCGGGGACCGGCGTGCTGAAGTCCCCCGACCACATCATCGTGCGCTTGCCGGCCGGGCGGATGCCGCCGTCGCTGGCGATGGCCGCGTACTGCTCGACGTGGCAGCCGTCCGCCGAGCGGACGAAGATCTCGGTCGCCGCCGGGTCGCCGTAGTCGAAGGCCCCGCAGATGTTCTGCTGGGAGAGGGTGTCGACCACCTTGGTCCGGAACTTCATGATGTCGTAGATCCGGTTCATGCCCGGATACATCACCCCCGGCGTGGCGGAGGCGGCGTCGTAGGCCGCCTGCAGCGGCGCGGCCAGCTCCTGGGCGACCTGGGGACGGTTGGTGCAGTCCGCGGTGGGCGCCTTGAGCAGGCAGGCCGCGGGCTGCTGGGGAGCGACGGGCGTCGGCGTGGGCGTCGGCGTGGGGGTGACCGCGGGTGTCGGTGGGGTGGTGGGAGGAGTGGCTCCGCCGCCGCAACCGGCGAGACCCGCGAGAACGGCGACGGCGACGACGACCGGAACACTCGACTTCCGCATCCTCACTCCCTCCAGGGGGCACGCAACGCCCGCACCATTGTTCCACGATTCTGCTGCGGCGATAATGGCGTCTCGCTCGCGGAGGGCCACCGATGAAGATCAACGACGTCATGAACGTCAATGCTGCACGCATTCTGCAAGACGGCACCGTCCGCCAGGCGGCGGAGCTGTTGAGCAGCAGCCAGGCCAGCGACCTCATGGTCGTGGACGAGGAAGGCAACTTCCGCGGCGTGCTCTCCGAGGGGGACCTCATCCGCGCCGCCCTGCCGCGCTACGACGAGATCATCCGCGACGGCGGCTCCATCCACGATGCGCTCGAGTCGTTTCTTGATAATGGACGGCTGATGGCGAACAACCCCATCGAGCCGTTCGTCATCAAGGAGCCGATCACCGTGTCACCGAGGGAGATGCTGCTGAAGGCGGCCGGCACCATGATCAGCAAGCAGATACGCCGGCTCCCCGTGGTCTCCGACGGCAAGCTCGTGGGAACGGTCTCGCGCGCCGACATCTGCCGCGGCGTCCTGGGCGGCTGACGGCGTCAACGGCCCGGCTGGGGCTCCTCCGATGCCACGTTGAACCCCTCGACCACGATCCGCGGCTCCTCACCGCGCGCGTCGACGACCTCCACCTCGGTGCGGAGCGTCCGACGCTCGCCCGGCATGAGCGCGACGTAGTTGTCGCTGAAGAGGGCCGGCAGGATGCGGTCGCCGCTGCGGGAGCGGACCGGCTTGAGGCGGACCATGAGCAGGGGCGCCGCCGAGTCGTTGGCCAGCTCGGTCGTCAACAGGTAGCGCGAGCCCGCTCTCTCCAGCCGGGTGGCGGCGCGCACGGCCACCTTCGGCAGCGTGCGCAGGGCCCGGTAGTCGCCCTCGCTGGTGCCCCGCCAGTAGAAGTTGTCCGACACCGTCTCCGTCCCGCGGAGAAGGCGCAGGCGGATGAAGTGGACGGGCGTGAGGCCCGCCGGGTACTCGATCTTCAGCGGCTTGGCGACGCTGTCCTCCGCGCTGTCGAGGCTCGCGCTCTTGTGCCACTGCAGCGAGCCGTCGAGGTTGCGGACCTCGGCGCTGGCCACCAGCCCGCTCGCCTGTCCCGCGCTGTAGTTGACCACCTCGGCCGTGTCGTCGAGCGGGTTCCACTGCACGTGCAGGGGCTCCGAGCCCTGGCGGCTGCCGAAGTACCCGCCGTTCGGCTCGAAGTAGTAGTCGTAGGTCTGCCACACGAACGAGGGCCAGGCCGGGTGGCTCATCCACAGCAGCACGCCCATGCGGTTGCGGCTCTGCGCCTCGAACATCGCCCGGTAGCCGTCGTAGCTCACGAGCTGGGCGAGCTCCAGCCACTCGGCGAGGTCGCTCGAGCCGCCGTAGCTCCTGTCCACGATCTCCCGGAACCCGGCGAGGCCCTGGGCGCCGGTGAGCGTGAAGTCGTGCAGCCCCCAGTCGGGGCCCGGCGGCCACTGCGCCTCGCTCGGCATCATCTGGCGCAGGCTGTCGAGGGTGACGACGTTCGGCATGCCCAGCTCGCTGTGCAGCTTCGCCGTGGCGCGGTCCTGGAAGTAGAACCTCCGCGGCCTTGCCGAGTACGGACCGCCGCCGCTCACCAGGCCGAAGGCGGAGTTCGGGAGGTAGCGCAGGTCCGGGTGCGCCTCCGCCAGCACCGCCCGCATGCCGGCCTCCAGCGCGTCAGGCGGGTTGCCCTCGTTGCGGCCGCAATAGAGGCCCAGCGAGGGGTGGTTGCGGATGCGGCGTACGGTGTCGCGGACGTTGTCGAGGAAGAGGGCGTCGTCCTCCGGGTCGGGGCCGTCCGCGGGGTTCGCCAGCCAGAAGTCCTGCCACACCACGATGCCGTGGCGGTCGCAGGCCTCGTAGAACTCGTCGTCGCCGGTCTGGCCGACCCAGTTGCGGATCATGGTGAAGTTGAGGTCGCGGTGGTAGCGGACGGCGATGTCGTACTCGCGGGCGCGGTAGCGCAGGTTCGTCTCCGGGAACCCCCAGTTGCCGCCGCGTGCCACGAAGCGTCGCCCGTTGACGAAGATGCGCAGCGCGCCGGCCTTCTCGTCGTAGGTGAACTGGCGCACGCCCGTGTGGAAGCTCTTCGCGTCCGAGACGGCGCCTGCGGCCACGACCTCGAGATGGACGTCATGGAGGAAGGGCTCGCCGTAGCCGTTCGGCCACCACAGCCGGGGCTGCTGGAGGCGCAGCACCGGGTGGGTGGAGGGGTCGAGGACCACGGTGGTCCGCCCCAGCGGCTCGAGCCGGACCGGCTGCTCGAAGGAGACCTCGCCGAAGCGGCCGCGCAGCGTGCCCTCGACCGCCATGAAGTCGTGGTTCTGCAGCGTGGCCTCGACCCGCAGGTCCGCGCGCGAGGTGTCCGGCAACGGCAGCGTGGTGCGCACGAACGGGTCCTCGAGGGTGACCGGCCCGGTGGTGGTGAGGTAGACGTCGTTCCACAGGCCGAGGTTGCGGCCGCGCACCGTGGGGATCCAGTCCCAGCCGACGGAGGCGTGGTAGGTGGGGTTGTCGGCGCCGAGGGCGCCGCCGTTGAGGCCGGGCGAGTCGAGCGTCTTCTGCTTCACGCTGCCGGGGGTGGCATTCTTCAGGACGCGGACCGCCAGCACGTTGGTCGCCCCCGGCCTGAGCAGCGCGGTGACGTCGAAGCGGCCCCGGGCGAAAGCGCCTTCCACGCGGCCCAGCCGCTCGCCGTTCAGGAACACCTCGGCCTTCCAGTTGACGCCGTCGAAGTTCAGGAAGAGGTGCCGGCCGGGGGAGGACGGCGGGGCCTCGAACGCCGTGCGGTACCAGAAGTCGGCGTAGAAGAAGGAGTCGGAGATCGCGAGCTGGTTGTCACCGAAGTTGGGGTCCGGCAGCGCGCCGGCGTTCCAGTAGCTGGAGAGCACCGTGGCCGGCACCGTCGCCACCAGCCAGCTCGAGACGTCGACGCCGGGCTGCGAGAGCGTGGCGCCGTCCAGGTGGACGAGCGAGTCGCGCTGCAGTCGCCAGCCACCACCGGTGAGATCCCTGCGGCCGTCACGCGCGGGCGGCGAGGGCCTCGGCCGCGGCACCGGCCCGCCGCGGCCGTACACTTCCAGCTCGCTGAGCGCGTAGCCTTCGGGCGTGGACGGCCGCCTCAGCAGCAGGCGGAGAAAGCGCGCCCGGACCGGCGCGGCCAGGCGGACGTCGTCGGCGGGACCCGCGCCCGCCGGGAGCGGCTGCAGGTCGCGCCAGGCCCGGCCGTCGTCCGAGGCCTGCAGCGAGCCCTCGGCCGCCCGCCGGATCCAGTGCAGCGCCACGCGGTCGAAGATGCAGCCCTCGCCCAGGTCGACCGACACCCACTCCTCGCCGGTGCCCGCGGGGACCCAGGCGCTGGTGAAGTGGTACGGCCCGCCCACCTCGACGCGCTGAGCGCCGTCGAAGAACGACACCTCGGCCAGGCTCCACGTCTCGCCGCCGGTGGCCGCGAGCGACACGCGGTAGAGGCGGCTGGCCGTCGGCGCGCCCAGCGGGATCGACGGCCGTAGCGTGGGGTTCGCCTCGTGCAGCCACTCCCAGAACCGGCCCCAGTCGCCCGGCTTCGGGGGCGGTGGCGGGGGCGGGATCGTCCCCGACACCCGGCCCGCCTCGCGCCAGGCCTGGCCGTCCTGGGAGACGCTCACCACCCAGCTCCAGGGTCCGGCAGGCTCGCTGGTCCTCGCGCCGGCGGTCGCGCCCGACATCGGGGGCCGGCGCCGCGGCCTCACCTCCAGGGCCAGCCGGTCGACGCGCGGCGGCCGCTCCCCGCCGCCCAGCTCGAACTGGACCCACGCCCCCGCCTTCTCGAAGTCCACCGCGCTGACGCTGTTGTGGTCGACCAGCAGCTCACGCTCGTGCTTCGGCGCGATCCCCTTCGCGCTGGTGGCGGTCGCCAGCCATCGCGGCGGCGCGGTGTCGACGATGCCGTCGGTGACCAGCTGCGCCGTCAGGTTGTAGTCGTAGGCGCTCGACTGGTACGCCGGCCGGCGCAGGGCGAGGTTGCGGTACGTCGTGTCGTCGCGGACCATGACGGGTGCGAGGTCCTGCGCCGGGTTGCCCGGATAGACGCCGACCCCACGCGTCTGCTCCGCGTTCTGCTCCTGTGCCGAGACGGACGCTCCTCCCCAGGCGAGGCAGGTCAGGGCCGCGACGGCGATTCGCTGGGACATCGTGCCGCTCCTTGCGGGCGGCGCCATTCTATCCGCTCGCTCGCCGATGACCTCGGCTAAGCTCAGGCCATGCGCATCGCGACCTGGAACGTCAACTCGCTGAAGGCGAGGCTGGACAAGGTTCTCTGGTGGCTGGAGCGCGCCCGGCCCGACGTGCTGATGGTGCAGGAGACGAAGCTCGCCGACGCCGACGTCCCCGCGCTGGCCCTCCAGCAGGCGGGCTACGCGGTCGCCCACCATGGCGAAGGCCGGTGGAACGGGGTGGCCATCGCCAGCCGGGTCGGCGTCGAGGGCGTGGTCACCAACTTCGGCGAGCCTCTGCGCCGGCCGCAGGCCGAGGACGCGCACGACGACGAGCCGCTGGCCGAGGCGCGCATGATCGCGGCGCGCTGCGGAGGCGTCCGCATCGTCTCCGTCTACGCGCCCAACGGCCGCGCCGTCGACTCGCCGTTCTACGTCGCCAAGCTCGCCTGGTACGCGCGGCTCGTCCGCTGGCTGGAGGCCGCTGCCGACCCGAAGGAGCCGCTGGTGCTGGGCGGCGACATGAACTGCGCCCCCTCCGACGCCGACGTCTGGGACCCCCGCGCCTGCCACGGCGGCACCCACGTGTCGCCCGCCGAGCGCGAGGCGTTCGCCCGGCTCTGTCGCTGGGGACTGCACGACGCGTACCGGCTGCGGCACCCGGAGACCGGCCGCTACACCTGGTGGGACTACCGCGCCGGCGCCTTCCACAAGAACTTCGGGATGCGCATCGACCACCTGCTGGTGACGGCCCCCGTGGGCGCCCGCGTGGTGCTGGCGGAGATCGACCGCGAGGCGCGCAAGGGCAAGCCCACCCCCTCCGACCACGCGCCGCTGTTCATCGACCTCGACGTCCTCGGCACGCCGGTGGACGCCGGCTGGACCTCCGCCGAGGGCCGGATCGCCGCCCGGCTGGGGCGCTGACGGCCGAGGCCCGGGCTCAGCGCACCAGCGTGCGCTGCCCGTCGGGGATCCTGCCCAGCGACTTGTCGACCAGCTCGACCTTCACCGTCACCTTCCGGCCGGTCGGTCCGCCCTCCGGCTGGTAGCCGACCACGTTCTCCATCGAGATCTCGGTGGCGATCTTGCGCAGGATGTCGGACAGCGTCTTCGTGTCGAGGGTGCCGGGCTCGAAGCTGAGGCCGCCCGTCTCCTCGGCGACGTTGCCGAGGTCGTATTTCTTGTAGTCGTACATGGCGCGGTTCGGCGGCCCGCCGCGCATGAAGGCGCCGCGGGCGGTGTCCTGGAAGGCCTGGCTGAGCAGCACGGTGTAGACGCGGACGTTCGCGTCCCTGGCGGTCCGGGCCGCCAGGCCCCACTTGCCGCCCTGGTTCTCGAGGCCGTCGGAGAAGACCACGATCGCGCGCTGCGCCTTCTCCCTGGCGGTGCCTGCGGGTGGCGGCGGGCCCCCGTCCTGGCCGGGGCGGTCGCCCCGGGCGATGTCCGCGATCGAGGCGAAGAGGCGGGTGCCGGTGTTGCGGGTGCGCAAGCCGAAGTCGACGGCCTGGTGGAACCCGTCCAGCACGGCCTCGGGATCGCGGGTCGGCGGCGTGAAGCACTGCAGCTCGCCGCCGAAGGCGCACAACCCCACTCGCGCCTGCGCGTGCAGGCTCGCGAACAGGACGTCGCGGACCAGCTTCTCGTCGAGCAGACGCGCGTCCATGACGCTGCTGCTGACGTCGAGGGCCAGGGTCAGCTCGGGCGGCACCGTCCGCTCCTGCATGGACGGCGTCTCCAGCACCGCGATCGCCTGCGGCCGGCCGTCCTCGAGCACCCGCAGCTGGTCCTTCGCGACCCCCCGGACGTACTCGCCCTTCTTCCTCTCGATGTGGAAGCGGAGATAGACCATCTCGGTGCTGGCGCCGAAGGTCGGCACCTCGCCGGCCGGCGGCGGCGCCTGGGCAAAGGTGGCCGGCGCGAGCGCCAGCCAGAGGGCGAGCGGGAGGACGCTGCGGGGGCGCAGGGGAGGCATGGGTCCCATCGTAGCGCCTCCGCCGCGGAGCGCCAGCTCAGCGGGGCTCTGTGCCGGGTGCCTCGCGGACCAGGATCGCCCGCGTGTAGAGGAGCGAGAAGCCCTGCCGCTGCGCGTTCTGCTGCGACCTCGACGCGGGCTGCGTGGTCACCACCGCCAGCTCGCACCCTGCCTCCGCGGCAGCGCGCAGCCGCGCCAGCGTCAGCGCCGTCTGCACGCCCTGGCGGCGGTGCTGCGGCAGCGTCGCCGCGCCGCACAGCTGGGCGACGCCGTCCCAGAGGCGCATGCTGCCGGCTCCCGCCAGCTCTCCGTTTCGCCAGGCCAGCTGGTGCCGCAGGCCAGGGACGCTGGCCATGTCGAGGAGCGTGCGCTCGACCAGCTCCCTCGGGAACGACTCGTGCGACGGCACGCCCTCGACGTCCGGGTGCGCGAAGCCGGTGGTGATCGCGTCGAGCCAGGCCCGGTCCGCGGCGCGGCAGTCCCGGATCTCGATGCCGGGCGGCGGCGGCGGCACGCCGGCCGGCAGCGCCTGGCCGAGCACGTTCTCGAAGTTGACCAGCAGGTAGCCGCGGCGTGTGAACGAGGCGGCGAGGGAAGACTCCGCCAGGCAGGACAGCTCGACCTGTACGGGGGAGCGGCGTGCGGCGAACGCCTGCTCGACGACGTCGATCAGCGCCTCTGCCGGCGCCGCGGCGAAGCCGAGCCCCGCCACCTTGTTGGCCGGCGAGCCCTCGCCGACCCAGGTCGCCGACCCCCCGCCGACCTCGAGCACGAAGACACCGTCCCGGGGACGGCGGCGCGCGGCGGCGCCGGCGATCTCCGTCATCAGCCGGGACTCCGCGGCCTCGATGCGCGCGGCGAGCGCGATGCTGGCGAACATGGCGTCCGCCGATTATGACGCCGGCCCCGCGGGCGGTACCCTCCGCCCGTGGCAGCGGGAGGGCTCACCGTCGGCGCTCGAGGCGCCTGGGGGCGGCGTGAAGCGCTGGCGTGGCTGCTGGCCCTGGCGACAGGCTGGGCGCTGCTCGCCGCGCTCGACTACAGGGCCCGCGATCCCGACTCCCGCCTCTACTCGGAGATCGCGGCCCGCATGGCCCCGGTGCCCGTCGGGCGCTGGGTGGCGCCGGACTTCCCGCCGGGCTGGTACATGAGCGGCCCCTTCCGCGAGCACCCCGCGGGCCTGCTCTTCCCGGCCGCCGCGCTGGCGCGCCTCGGCTTCCCGGCGGAGGAGGCGGCCTACGCCGCGAATGCCCTCTACCAGGCGCTGACCCTCGTCCTCCTGCAGCGGCTGGCCGCGGTGGTGGCCGACGGCGTGGAGGCGCGCGCGCTCGGCTGGCTGCTGCAGCTCATCCCGATCGCCTTCACCTTCCGCATCCGCGCCAACCAGGAGCAGGCGGTCCTGCTGTGCCTGGTGGCGGCGCTGCTCGGCCTGGAGCGTGCTCGCCGGCGGCCGGCGTGGGCCGCGCTGACCGTCGCCGGTCTCTCCGGCCTGGTGCTGGTCAAGGGCCTGTTCGCGCTGCTCGGCCCGCCGGTGTGCATCCTGTGGCTCCTCGCGCGGCGGAGCGGCGCACCGCCGGACGAGCGAGCGGACGGCCACGCCTGGCTGGCGCTGGGACTGGGCACCGCCGCCGGTCTCGCCGTCGCGGGCGGCTACGAGGCCTGGCACCGGCATGTCACCGGCGAGGCGTTCTGGTCGCCGTACCTGCGCCGGCAGCTCGGCGTGGCGGCCGCGACGGCCCCGGCCGCGGCGCTCGCCACCGCCTCGACCCTGGCCCGCAAAGCCTACAACCTGGTCTGGTACCTCGGCCGGGTGCTGTGGTTCGCGTTCCCCTGGAGCCTCGTGCTGCTGGCCGCCGCCATCCGATGGTCGTCGCCGGGAGGGTGCCCGGCCGCCTCGCGGGCGCGGTCCGGCGCCGTCTTCGCCCTCGCCACCGTCGTCCTCTACCTCCTCGTCTTCAGCGGGTTCGACCGCCGGGCCGACCGGTATCTGTTCCCGGCCTACTACGCGGCCGCGGCCGCCGGGGCCGTTGTCGCCCTGTGCGCCTCGGCCTGGCTCGGCCGTCTCGCCCTCCGGCTGGACCGTCCGTGGGTGCCGGCGGCGGTCTGGCTGGTCACCTTCCTGCTGCACGTGGCCGGCGGTCGGATCGGCGTGCCGACCGTCAAGGTGTGGACGGCGGACCAGTGACGACCGATGCCTCGCGGAGGGAGCGCCTCGCCGTCTACCTCTTCGCGGCGCCCAGCTCCAGCGACGGCGTTCGCCAGGTGACCGGATCGTTGTTCATGCCGGCCTTGTAGTTCAGCACGTCGATCCGCTCCGGCACCACCTTGATCAGCACCAGGTTCTTGAGCCCCGGCTCGAAGGCCTGGTCCCAGTAGGCGCGCTTGCGCTTCTGGATCTCGGCCATGTCCGTGATCAGCTCGGCGTGGCCGCTGATCTGGACGAAGCCGATCGCGTTCTTGTGGTCGGCGTAGTAGAGCGCCACCCGCGGGTCCCTCCGGATCTGCTCCACCTTCCGGCTGCGGGTGTTGGTGGCGACGTACACGGTCATGTCCTCTTCCGGCGGGAAGGGATTCATGGTGCGGACCGCGGGACGGCCGTCCGTGTCGAGGGTGATGAGCGCGCAGTAGGTCTGGGCGGCCATGATCTCGCGGGCGGCGGCGATCACGGCGGCCCGGTCAGGGGTCTTGGGCGGCGCCTTCGGCTCGTCGGCACCGGCCAGGATGGCGCAGCCGGCGGCGAGCAGCGGCAGCAGGACGGGGGTGAGGTACCTACGGGTGGTGGCCATGGGCCAGCCCCTTTCTGGGTGGGTCGCGACGCGGTCCCGCCGGGCTGCCGGCGAGCGGTCGGACTATACAGCGTCCGACGGCGGAGGTGGCGGCGGAGTATCGGAAACCCGGCCACCGGTCCGAAACGGCGCTCACCGAGGTCGCCCGGCCGCCTCCAGCCGTTCTCGGTGGCCGCAGTACGGGCGCACGTAGAGCTCGAAATCCGGCGCCGTCAGCCTGTCGGCCAGCGCCGGCACGGCGTCCCACGCGGACTGCGCCTTCTCGAGCCTCGCGCAGGGCCGGGTGCCGCATTCGGCGCAGCTGGCGAAGCCGTGGCGCAGGCAGCAGCGCCGCGCCCTGCACCGGCGGCAGGTATGGAACACCTCGTTGTCGGGGGCCTGACAGCCCGCGCAGGAGATGGCGCTCGGCATCTCCCGCAGGCGGTAGATGCGGCGCCAGGCGGCCGCCGTGCGCCTCTGGTGGGCGGCGCCCCTCTGCTGGGCGCGGTAGGCGGGACAGCCTGAGCACAGCACGCCGCAGGCGGCCATCAGCTCGGACATGCCGGCCTCCCCCCCGGATGAGGCGCCCGATCCGGGTGGCTGTCAAGCACGGACACTGACCCGCGCCGACGACCCGCCGTTCCCTCCGGGTGGCGTCGCCCGGCGGAGGAGATGCGCGATCACCAGGAGCAGCACGACCACCGCGCCCAGGATCACCGCCCAGAAAGCCCGCACGGACAGCACCGACTCCATCGGGGCCTCCGAGGCTCGCGGATCTCAACCCGCGCCCGGGTTGACGTCGCGCGGGCGCGACCGGAGCGGAGGTGCAATGAGCTTGCGCCGCGCCGATTCCCGTCACCCGCCAAACCAACCGAAACCTCGATCCGCATTCCCTCAACCCGTGCACTGAATGAACGCTGCATTGTCGTCAATGCCACTCCTCGTCGTGCGTCGAGAATGTCTTGACGCGTCGCGAACAACGGCGCTACGGTTTCGCACCCGCCTGTGACGTTGCGCAGGCCCGTCACGACGACGCCATCCGTCAGCGCGCGGTGAGGTCGGTCGGGCGGCGGCGCCGCCGTCGCAAGCACCGGCCTCGGTCTTGGTCAACCGGGCAGTCGGTGGGATCCAGGAGCGTCACGATGCGCGGAAACCAGCAGGGCGGTGGTGCGTTCGGGCGTGCGGTGTTTGTGCTGGGCCTGGCGTTCCTCCTCGTTCCAGCGGCTCCGAGGGCCGCTCGCGCGCAGGGCGCGCCCGAGCGGGCGGCAGCCGCGCTCTCCGAGATGGCGGCGGCGGCGGGGGGGCGCGTGGAGTCGAGGCGCTCGGCCCTGACGGGGACGGCCAGGTTCGTCAGGTCCAAGGCGGGCATCGCGGTGGAGGATCGGGGGACGCCGCTGGGGCGGGCGCACGCGTTCCTCGACGCCCACGGAGCGGCCTTCGGTCTGCGCGACGCGACGCAGGTCCGGCCGCTGCGCGCGCCCGAGCGCGACCGCCTGGGGATCGACCACGTGCGGCTGCAGCAGGTGGTGAACGAGGTGCCGGTGGTGGGCGGGGAGCTGCTCGTCCACCTGCGCGGCTCGCGGGTGGTGTCGGCGCAGGCCAAGACGCTGCCGGACCTCGACGGCTTCGACACGCGGGCGCAGATCCCGGCCGTGACGGCGGCGGACATCGCGCGCCGCTTCTGCGAGACGGAGCTGCAGGCGACCGAGGTGCAGCTCTCGGAACCGCGGCTCGAGATCCTGAACAAGGGGATCTTCGACGGCAGGAAGTACCCGACGCTGCTCGTCTGGTTCGTCGAAGCGACGGGTCCGGCGCTGCGGGAATCCGTCTGGGTCGAAGCGCAGCATGGCACCATCGCGCTGCACTTCAGCCAGCTCGGCCGGGCGATGCCGCGCCAGGTCTACACGGCCGGCAGCAGCAACGACGTTCCGGGCCTGATCATCGGGACGGAGTGGGTTCCGCCGGCCGGCGACGCCGACGCGACCGCGGCCTACGACTTCGCGGGCGACGCCTACGACTACTTCTGGACGGAGCAGGGGCGCGACGGCTACTCCGACAAGAACGACTTCCTGCGCCTGAC
>DATKME010000002.1:0-239259 GCA_035542035.1 Vicinamibacteria bacterium
ACCAGCTGATGGCCCGCGGCCGCATCGTCGAGCACGGCGCCGGGTACCGCCCGCACGACCACGACATCCGCCGCCCGGTGCGCATCGCCGCCCTGGAGCGGCTGCGGACCGAACACGGCATCGTGCCCGGGATGCCCGAGCTACAGCCGGTGCCGGAGAGCGGCGCCCAGCCGACGCCGCTCGCCACCCGCAAGCTGGGAGAGCAGGAGAAGCCGTAGCCCGGGCGACTCGAGGCGGCTGACCCACTCAGCCGCGGGGCGGCCGCGCTGCGTCAGGTTCCGCCGGCGGGAACCTCATCAGCTTCAGCAGCGCCTGGAACCGTGGATGGGCGCGGAGCGGCGCCCAGTCCCGGCCCGTGTAGATCCAGGCGAGCATGGGGACGTGCTGGCGATGGGCGAGCTCCAGCCAGCCGAGCGCGTCGTCGAACTGCCCCAGTCGAACGCAGATCGAGGCAAACGCGAGCGGCGAGACGGTGTCTCGCCTTGCCTGCTCCCGCAACCGCTCCAGACGCGCCGCCCAGTAGCCGTGCATCCCGCCCGCCTGGAACGCTTCGCCCAGCAGGGCGATCGTCTCCGGGTGCTCGCCGTCCAGGCTCGCGGCCCTCTGATAGGCCGCAATCGCCTCCTGGTCACGACCCAGGTCCTGGTACGCCAGCCCGAGGGAGGCGAAGGCCCGCGCGTAGCCCGGCTCGAGGTCCAGCGCCTTCTGGTATTGCCTGATGGCCCCCAGCGGGTCCCCCGCGTCGCGGAGCACGTCGCCCAGGTGGACGCTCAGCTGTGGCGACAGAGGGTCGAGCCGCAGCGCGAGCCGCGCCTGCTCGGCGGCGGCGCCGTAACGCCTGAGGACGTGGAGGCACAGGACGTAGTGCTCCTGGGCGTCCACCGAGCCTCGATCGAGATCGACGGCACGACGGAACTCGGCCTCTCCCGCGGACCATTCCCAGTCGCCGTAGAAGCGGAGGTCGCCCAGGTTGACGTGTGCTTCCGCCAGTCCGGCGTCGAGCTCGAGGGCCTTGCGCGTGAGGACGATGAACTTCGCGTTGTTCTCGTTCGGGGCGAGGCCGCGCACGAACTGGAGCATGCCGTAGGCGTGGGCCAACTGCGCGTACGCCAGGGCGTAGTCCGGGTCTTTCCGGACGGCCTCCTCGAGGTGCTCCACCGCCTCGAGCAGGTGCGGCCGGTCCCAGATCCTGGCGGCACGGCGTCCCTTCAAGCAGGCCTCGTAGGCGTCCGGGTCGACACGGCGTGTCCGCCCCAGTCGCTCCTCGTCCTGGGCGGTGAGCTCCTGCTCGACCTGGCGGGCGATGTCGCGCGTCGCCCGGCTCTCGAGGACGAGCACGTCCGCGATGGCCCCCTCGTACGTGCTCGCCCACAGGTGACGGTCGGTGCGGGCCCGGATCAGCTGCAGGGTGATCCGCACCTGCCCGCCGGCTCGCTGCACGGCTCCCTCGACGAAGGCATCGACGGACAACTCGCGGCCGATCTCGGCCAGCGGCTTCCGGGTGCCCTGGTACCGCATGGCGGAGGTCCGCGAGATGACGCGGAGGCGACCGGTCCTGGCAAGCTGGGTCGTGAGGTCCTCGGTGACGCCGTCGGAGAAGAAGTCCTGGCCCGGGTCACCCGTGAGGTTCAAGAGCTGGAGGACGGCCAGCGACTCGATCCTCTCGCGCCTCCGTGAGTCGAGACGCCAGGCCAGCAAGGCCGCAGCGACCAGGGCGAGCGAACCGAGTGCCACCAGCGCCACGCGAGTGCTCCTCCGCGGCCGGGCAGGCACGGACGCGGAGTGAGACGGCGATTCTCGGCTCTCCACGGCGGCGATGAACCGGTACCCACGCTTGGGGACCGTCTCGATGAAGCGCGGCGCCTCGGCGGAATCGTCGAGCGCCTTCCGCAGGCGGATGATCGCGTGATTGAGGCTGTCCTCGAACTCGACGAAGGTTTGTTCAGACCAGAGCGCCTGCTTGAGCTCGTCTCGCGAGACGACGTGCCCGGGCTGGCGCAGGAGGACGGCGAGCAACTGGAGTTGCTGGGGCCGCAGTCGGACCGCCTGACCGTCCCTGGAGAGATCGCCGGTCGCCGCGTCGAGTTCGAAATCCCCGAACCGATAGACGCATTTGGGCGACTCGCTCGCATCCATTTCGTGCCTGCGACCGAGGGTGAGTATGGCTCTTTCCAGGGAAGGGCAGCGGCGAGCGAACGGTCACTTCCTTGTCAGCCTCCGGTCATGGCGTCGGTCTCCTTCCACTCGTACATCCGCAGCGAGCTGAAGAGGAGGGCTCGACCGTGCGACAGACTTTCCTGCTGCTCTCGCTGCTCCTTGCCGCGGCCGTCGATTGCGGCGCACAGGGGCTCGGACAATCGTGCAGCCCGGTGGGCACGTGGTACGGCGGCCAGGAGAGCCCCGCCAAGTACCTGCTGACGATCGTGCCGATCCGCCCGGGACACTACGGAGTTCGCTACGACCAGGGATTCACTCCCCCGATCCCCAAGCTGTCGGCGTGGTCCGGCAACTTGATCAAGGTGGGAAGGGGCAGCTACGTCAACCACGCCATCGCCCTGGCCAACATGAGCGCTGCTCCGCCGGCGGCGGGCGGCATCAACCCCCAGGTCTGGGCCATCAGGGCCCATGTGCGCCTCGTCGACTGTGACACGCTGCAGAGCGAGATCGACTTCTTCGGGGTGTACTCCTGGGGGGCGACCCCGTTCGTCGACACGCCGGATGGCTCGCGGCTCCCGCCGTCGGGAATGATCACCGAGACGTATCGGCGGATACCGGCGACCTGCCCGGCCTGTCCGGAGCAACCGGAGGAGTGAGCGCCTCCTCGCGCGCCAGGTCGCAGCGCGCGCGAGGTCGTCTCACTCGTGGCGGGCGAGGCCCGGACGCCTACCTGAACTCGATCGTCGTCACCGGCGTCGTCTGCACCTTGATGCCCTTCACGTCCTTCAGCAACGCCGGGTCGAGTTGGCTCGGGTCGCCGACTTCGCTGAGCTTCTTGAACGAGGCCTCGTCCGCCATCAGCTGGTCGAAGTCGACGTCGAGCAGCGTGACCTTGGACCCCTGCACCCAAGGGCTGGTGGTGGACACCAGGGTGCCGTCCACCTGGACCTGGGTGGTCATCTTGAGGCCCTTCATCACGGCCTTCATCATGGCGAGCGCGCCGGCCTGCATGCCGGCTGCCGCCGGTGCGGCCTCCGCCGACGGCGCTGCGGTGTCCTTCTTCTCTTTCGGCTTCGGCCCGGCGCCCGTCACCGTGAGCACCCAGACGGCGCCCCTCTTCTCCAGGCGGAAGGTCAGCGGCTCCTTGGCGGCGTCCTTGGAGTCGTTCTCGGGGAAGTCGGGGGTGGGAGCGATGCGGATCTTGTTGATGTCGGCGAAGGCGTAGGTGACCTTCTCGGGCCCCTGGCCCACCGCCGGCTGGAAGGAGACGAGCGTCACCCCCGGCCCCATGGCGGCCGCGCGCTCGCGGAGCTTGGCCTCGGTCGCCGTCCTCTCGGCGAGGGGGTCGGACTGCTTGCCCGCCTCGGGCCCGAGGTTCTGCTTCAGCCCCTCCATCATGGAGCGGGCCTCGTCGCCGAGGGTGACGGTGTCGGTGATCGTCCCGCTGCCGTTGGCGTTGACCCTGATCACCCGCTGGCCCTGGAAGCAGCCGGCCGCGAGCAACGGCACCAGCAGAAACCCCGCCGGCTTCAGCACACTCCCCGTCCGCGACGTGCGCATTCTCCGCCTCCTCTCTCGGGTCGGACCGGACGTCGAAGACCGTCGCGGGCTCAGAAGCCGATGCCCAGGCCCCAGGTGACCACGGCACTGCGCCCGGACCCGGAGCCGATCTTCCACAGGACGCCGACCGAGGCCTTGACGCCGAGCACTGCTGCGGCCTCGAAGCCGGCGTAGGTGCGGTCGGGGTCGGCGCCCCAGGGCGATCCCCAGGTGCGCAGCAGGCGGGCCTTGATGCCGACGCCGATCGCCTGCGCCCCCTGCGCCGAGAAGCTGAACGGCATCCAGCCCACGTTCAGCGCGCCCCCGGCGACGCCCGGCTGCAGCTGGAACACGAGCCCGCGGCCGTAGCCCCGCCAGCTCTCGGGGCCGGCAGCGACGCGGATGCCGAGGTTCGCCGACACGATCTGGGGGCCGCCCACCTCGGCGTTCAGCGCGGGCTCGACCTCGGCGCGGGCGGGTCGGGGGACGAGGGCGGCCACCCAGAGCAGCAGCGGCAGGAGCCGCCAGGCCGGGCGCGAGGGTGCGCGGAGGATCGGCTTCGACACGCGCCATTCTCCGCCAGCGCCGGCGCCGCCTCAAACCGGCTTCCGCGGCCGCGCCGCGGCGGGGGGCCGGGGAACCCGGCCCTCCGCCTGCAGCGCGCGGCGCAGCAGGAACTCGATCTGGGCGTTCAGGCTGCGCAGGTCGTCGTCGGCCCAGCGCTGGACGGCGTCGAGCACGTCCTTGTCGATCCGCAGCAGGAACGGCTTGCGCTCGGCCACGGCGCCACTGGGCTCAGTGGTACAGGGTCCCGGCGTTCACGACCGGCTGCGCCTCGCGGTCGGCGCAGAGCACCACCAGCAGGTTCGAGACCATGGCCGCCTTGCGCTCCTCGTCGAGCTGCACCTTGCCGCTCTGCGCCAGCAGGTCGAGGGCCATCTCCACCATGCCCACCGCGCCCTCCACGATGCGCTGACGGGCGGCGATGATGGCGCCCGCCTGCTGCCGGCGCAGCATGGCGGCGGCGATCTCGGGGGCGTAGGCGAGGTGGCTGATGCGGGCCTCGATCACCTCCACGCCGGCCTTGGAGAGGCGGTCCTGGATCTCGCGCTTGAGGCCCTTCGCCACCTCGTCGGTGCTGCCGCGCAGCGACAGCTGCCCGTCGACGTGGGCGTCGTAGGGGTAGTGGGTGGCCAGGTTGCGCACCGCCGACTCCGTCTGCACCTTGACGTAGTTCTCGTAGTCGTCGACCTCGAACTTGGCCTCGGCGGTGTCGATCACCCGCCAGACCACGATGGCGGCGATCTCGATGGGGTTGCCGTCGGTGTCGTTGACCTTGAGCCGCGTGCTCTCGAAGTTGCGCACACGCAGGCTGACCCGCCGCTTGGTGTAGAAGGGGTTGGCCCAGCGCAGCCCCTCCTGCTTGACGGTGCCGCGGTAGGCGCCGAAGAGCTGCAGCACCTGGCCCTCGTTGGGGGCCACCGTGAACAGCCCGCCCACGGCGACGACGTCCGCCAGGGCCAGCAGCGCGAAGCCGACCAGCGCCAGCGGGCGGTCGACCTGCGCGGCGTGGACGACGCCCGCGACGGCCCCGGCCAAGACGGCCAGGAACAGCACGATCATCAGCAGCCCCGGAGCGGTGTAGTGCTCGCGTTCCCGGATCATCGGTAGCCTCCTCGGTCGGAAGGCGTGACGGGTCTCCACCGGCGCGACTCGCCGAGCTTCGCCCGCGCCTCCTTGACCGCGAAGAAGCGGGTCAACCCGCAGTCGCGGCAGACCACGATCACGAACTTCGCCGCCCGGAAGAAGCTGCCCAGCCCCGGCAGGTACACCGGCGAGTGCCCTCCTCCCGAGCTGACGGACGGCCCCTCGTAGAGCGTCCGGCTGCCACAGTTGGGGCACGGCGAAGGTGTGTCCATGCGCCCTCCATCCGACATCAATATGATATCATTTTGATATTCTGTCAAGTGGTGGGCCGGCTGAAGGACACCGGCGACACCCGGTCGCGGCCCTAGTGCTCGGCCCTGGCCTGACCCGACCGCCGCCTCAGCGCGAACGCGGCGGCCACCAGCGCCCACACCACCAGCGCCAGCGCGGCGCAGCCGGCGTTCACCCAGGCCCAGAGCGAGCAGCCCGGAGCGGGCAGCAGGCGCAACACCACCGGCCGCACTCCCTCCCCGAAGGCGTTGACTGCCGCGGTCAGCAGCAGCAGCGAGCCCCACAGCACGAAGGACCAGAGGAGAAGGAGCGCGGGGCGGGTCACCCACCCGCGAAGAGCCTCGCCCCGCGTCGGCACGGCTACTTGATCGCCTCGCCGCCCTCGACCCGCTTCAGGTAGGAGAGCAGCGTCGGCTCCTTGTAGCCGAGGGAACGGGCCTTGCCCGCCGTCTCCTTGAATTTCGTGGCGTCCTTCAGCCCGAAGTAGGCCCAGCCCAGGGTCGCCCAGGTCTGGGCGTCGCCGGGGGCGAGAACGGTCGCCTTCTCCAGGGGTGGCACGGCCTCCTTGTAGCGCTTGAGCTGCACGTACGCCTGGCCCAGCGCCGCGTAGCCCTCCGGCTTCTTGTAGTCCGGAGCTGCCGTCAGCCTGGTGAGCAGCGCGATCGAGCGGTCGAGCTGCTGGGACCCGGCGAGGGCCACGCCCAGCGTCGTCTGGTAGCCCACGTTCGCGGGTTCGAGCGCCACCGCCTGCTCGAGGGGAGCCACGGCGCCGGCGGCGTTGCCCTTCATCATCAGCTGGACCCAGCCGAGCTGGAACTGCGCCTCGGCGTTCTTCGGGTCGAGCTCGACGGCCTTCTGCAACTCCGCCAGCGCCGCGTTGGCGTCACGTCGAGCGATCTGCGCCCGGCCCAGGCCGAGGCGCACAGAGGCCGCGCCGGGATTGTCGTCGCGCAGCTTGGTGAGGTCCTGCACGGCGAGGTCCGCCTGGCCCTCGCTCACGGCCTGCAGCGCGCGGGCGACCTTCACCTGGACCACCAGGTCCCTGGCCTCGGCGTCGTTCTCGGCCATGGCGGCGGCGATGTTGGCGTCGCCGAGCGCGTCCTGGGCGCGGCCCAGCGCGATCTTCACCCGCGTCAGCTCCTTGTAGGCCTCGACGGCGCCGGGCGCGCCGTCGATCACCTTCTTCAGCATCGGCTCGGCCTCGCCGGCGCGGCCCGTTTCCCGCAGCACCGCGGCCAGGCCCACTACGGGGGTGATCGCCTGCGGGTCGGCGGCGATCGCCTCGCGGTAGGCCGCCTCGGCCGCCGCACGGTCGCCCTTGGCGTCGAGCGCGTGGGCGAGAGCCGCCTTCGCCGCAGCGCCGCCGCCGGCGGCAATGGCCTTCTGCGCCAGCGTGACCGCCTCGTCCGCCTTGCCCTCGTGCGCGCGGCGGTAGGACGCCGCGATCGCGGGCCAGGCCCCCTCGGCGTCCGCGGCCTGCGCCGCGTCCGCGGTGGCGGAGGCCTCGCTCATCCCGCGCGCGTCCTGCACCACCGCCAGCCGGCCGAGGGCCTCGCCCTTGGGGGGGCCGCTGAGCTTCTCGCCCGCCGCCTTGTAGGCGTCGACGGCGAGGTCCAGCTCGCCCCGGCTCTCGCGCAGGACGCCGAGGCGCAGCGCCGCGCGGCCGTCGGTTGCCACGGCCTTCTGCAGCACGTCGATGGCGCCGTCGACGTCGCCGGCCTTGATCTTCGTCTCGGCCGCGGCGACGGCGTCCTGCACCGCTGGCGCCGGGGGCGCCTTCTTCTCGTCCTTCTTCTTGTCCGCGGCGAGCGCAGGCGTCGCGACCAGCGCCGCGACGAGCAACCAGGACCAGCGCATCATAGGATCCGCCTTTCTTCCGGAGGGCGCGGCACGGGTCGCACCCGACGGCCCGCTTCCCGGGGGGTAGTTGTTCCTGCTCCGACGGGCCTCACGCGGGACGTGTTCTTCGCCGGGATGCTAGGCCCCTTGGCGATCGGGCGTCAATCGGGTCAGGTCGTGCACTTCGAGCATTCGGCCGGGCGATGGCCGGCCTCCCAACCGTGCGCCGAGGCGATGCTCGAAGGCAGAGCCTGCCCCCGCCCCGCAGTGAAAGCTTTTCAGTGCGCTTTTCGTTGTGCTAGATTGCCGGAGCGGCACAACCTGTAGGGGGCAGCCCTGGGCTCGATGCGTCTGGACTCGGTCGAGATCGTCGGCTTCAAGAGCTTCTGCGACCGACAGGAGCTCTCGTTCAAGGGCGGCGTGACGGGCATCGTGGGCCCGAACGGCTGCGGCAAGAGCAACATCTCCGACGCCATCAACTGGGTCCTCGGCGAGCAGTCGGTGAAGAGCCTCCGCGGCACCTCCATGGAGGACGTGATCTTCAACGGCAGCTCCAGCCGCCAGCCGCTGCAGATGGCGGAGGTGAACCTCAAGGTCTCCGGCCTCAACGGCAACAGCCCCGACGGCGCGCCCGACTGCACCGTCTCGCGGCGGCTGTACCGCAACGGCGAGAGCGAGTACCTGATGAACGGCCGGGTGTGCCGCCTACGGGACATCCAGGAGCTGTTCATGGACACCGGGCTCGGCTCGAAGGCCTACTCGATCATCGAGCAGGGCAAGATCGGGCTGATCCTCTCCAGCAAGCCCGCGGATCGCCGCGCGATCATCGAGGAGGCGGCCGGCATCACCAAATACCGCGCGCGACGGCGCCAGACTCAGCTCAAGCTGGAGGCGGCGCAGCAGAATCTCCTCCGCGTCAACGACATCGTCAACGAGGTCGAGAAGCAGCTCGACAGCCTCAAGCGCCAGGCCGCCAAGGCCCGCCGCTACCGCGCCGTGAGGCTGGAGCTGCAGGCGGTCGAGCGGGTTGTCTTCGGGCGGCGCTTCCTGGAGCTGGTCGAGCGCGCGCGCGTGCTGGAGGAGCGGCACGGTGCGGAGGCCGGGCGCGAACGCGCCGCCAGCCTGGCGCTCGGCACGGAGGAGGCCCAGCTCGAGGCGCGCCGGCAGGCGCTCTACGAGCGGGAGGCCACGCTGGAACGGGCCCGCGGCCGGCTCAACGAGCTGACGCTCGCGGTCGACCGCCACCAGGGGCGCAGCGGGTACTGCCGGCAGCAGATCGCCGAGACCCAGGCCCGCTCGCAGCAAGCGGCGCGCGAGGAGGCGGAGCTGGTCGCCCGGGTGGCACCGCTGACGGAGTCGGTGACCCTGCGCCGCCAGGAGGAGAGCGCGCAACGGGACCAGCTGGACGTGGCCGAGGGAGAGCTGCGCCTCGCCGAGGCGGCCGTGGTCGCCGTGGCGGAGCGGCAGGCGGCGGCGGAGCGCGAGCAGGACGCCTCCCGCGAGGCGCAGGTGGCGCTGCTGGGCCGCATGGCGGCCCTCTCCAACACTCGCGCGTCCGTGGAGGCCGCCGCCGAGCGCGCCGCCGCCGACCTGCTGCGCCTCGACCTCGAGCGCGAGGAGCTGGACCGCGAGCGGAGCCGCGTGCGCTCGGAGCGCGAGGCGGCGCTGCAGCGAGGGACGCAGGCCGAGTCGCTGGTGGCGGATCTGGTCCGCGCCCGCGACCAAGCGAATGCTCGCGCCGGGGAGGCGACGGCGCACGGACAGGCGCTGTCGCGCGAGGCGGACGGCGTCCAGAGCGAGCGCGACTCGTTGGCCGGCCGCCGCGCCTCGCTGGAGGAGATGATCGCCACCCACTCCGCTTTCGACGAGGGCGTGCGCGCCCTGCTGGAGCGGCCGGCCGGGCTGGAGGTGATCGGCGTGGTGGCCGACGCCGTGGAGACCGAGTCGCAGCACGAGCGGGCGGTGGAGGCCTTCCTCGGCGAGCGGCTGCAGGCGGTGCTGGTGCCCGACGCCGAGCAGGCGCTGCGCGGCATCCGCTGGCTGCAGTCCTCGGGCGCGGGCCGCGGCGCGTTCCTGCCGCTCGCCTCTGCCCGCACCCGCAGCGACTGCGGCCCGCTGCGCGAGATCGCGCGCCAGGAGCCGCTGGCGCTCGGCCTGCTCTCGGACTTCTACCGGGTCTCCGGCCCGAACGCCGACCGCATCCGCGCCTCGCTGCCGGACGCGGTGGTGGTTGCTACGCTGGAGGAGGCCATCGAGGTGGTCGGCCGCCAGGGACCGGTCGCCGTGGTCACGCTGGAGGGCGAGACGCTCCGCGGCGCGCTGGTCGAGGGCGGCCGCGGCGTCAAGGGCCTGCTGGCGCCGCGGCGCGAGGTGAAGGAGGTGGGCGCGCGCCAGGCGGAGGCCGAGGAGCGGCTACAGGCGCTGCGGGCGGGAGCCGCCGAGAAAGGCGCGCTCGCCGCCGCCGCTGCGGCCGAGGTCCGCTCGCTCGAGGAGCGGATCCACGCCGCCGAGAAGGACCTGGTGTCGGTGCGCCACGAGCTCTCGAAGGCGGACGAGGAGCGCGTGCGGCTCGAGCGCAAGGCCAGCATCGTGGAGACCGAGCGGGCCCAGGCCGCCCAGGAGCGCTCCGCGGCCGAGACCAGGCTGGCCGAGGTGGCAGGGGCGCTGGCGGCCGCGGAGGCAGAACACGCGCAGGGCCAGCAACGCGGCGCCGAGCTGGCGGCGATGGTGAGCGAGGCGCGCGGCGCGGCGGAGCAGGCGCAGGCGCGCCACGCCGAGGCGCGCAGCTCGCTGGCCGCCCTGCGCGAGCGGCTGGCCGCTGCGGAGAACGACTGCCGACGCCTGGCGGCCGAGCTGTCCGAGCTGGAGGTGCGGATCGAGGCGGCGCGCACGCGGGCCGCCGAGACCGCGGCCCGCGGCAGCGAGCTGCAGCAGGAGCTGCTCGAGGTGGAGCGCCTGCTGGCCGCCGCCCTCCTCGACCGCGACCGCGCCCAGGGCGAGGCCGCCGTGGCGGAGGAGCAGGTCCGCGAGGTCCGCGGGGAGATCGAAGGCCGGGAGCAGGCGCTGAAGGAGAGGCGCCGCGAGCGCGACGTGCTGCGGGAGGCGCTGGCGGAGGTGGACGTGGAGCGCGCCCGCACCGGCTCCGACCTCGACCACCTGGCCCGCGAGTGCCAGCAGGCCGTCGCCCAGTCGCCGGCCGACGCCGCCGCGGCGCTGGGCGACGAGGACCGCGCCCGCGACCTCGAGGCGCTGGCCGCCCAGGCCCAGGAGCTGCGCGACAGGCTCGACCGCATGGGCCCGGTGAACGTGCTGGCGGTGGAACAGGCGCAGGAGCTCGACGAGCGCCACACCTTCCTGACCGTCCAGCGCCAGGACCTGCTCGACTCGATCGGGGAGCTGGACCAGGCCATCCGCAAGATCGACAAGGCCTCGCGGGAACGCTTCCAGGAGGCCTTCCAGGTCATCAATCAGCACTTCGGCGAGACCTTCCGCCAGCTCTTCGGCGGCGGCACCGCCGGGCTGTCGCTGATCGACGAGGAGGACGTGCTGGAGAGCGGCATCGACATCATGTCGCAGCCTCCGGGCAAGCGGCTGCAGAACGTGATGCTGCTCTCGGGCGGCGAGAAGGCGCTCACCGCCATCGCGCTCCTCTTCGCCATCTTCCAGTACAAGCCCTCGCCCTTCTGCATCCTCGACGAGGTGGACGCGCCGCTCGACGACGCGAACATCGGCCGCTTCGTCAAGATGCTGGAGAGCCTCAAGGACCAGACGCAGTTCGTCCTCATCACCCACTCGCGCAAGACCATGTCGATCGCCGACCAGCTCTACGGCGTCACCATGGAGGAGCCCGGCGTCAGCAAGCTGGTCTCGGTCCGGTTCCAGTAGCAGGGTTCAGGTCTCGCCTTCCAGCATCGGAAGGCGACATCACCGCCGCCTGGGTGCTCGAGGGCGGCCGGAGCGGGTAATCTGTACGCATGCCGGCCCCGGACGACACCGCGGCCCTCTCACGGGAGGAGATCGCCCGCTACGCGCGCCACCTCGTCATGCCGGAGGTCGCCATCGAGGGGCAGCGACGGCTGAAGCAGTCGAGCGTGCTGCTGATCGGCGCGGGCGGGCTGGGCTCGCCGGCGGCGCTCTACCTGACCGCGGCCGGCGTGGGCCGCCTGGGGATGGTGGACTTCGACGTGGTCGACGAGAGCAACCTGCAGCGGCAGGTGCTCCACGACACCGGCTGGGTCGGCCGGCCGAAGCTCGAGAGCGCGAGGGCGCGGCTGTCGGCGCTGAACCCGCACGTGCGTGTGGAGCCCCACGCCACGGCGCTGACCCGCGACAACGCCCTCGAGATCCTCGAGGACTACGAGGTGGTGGTCGACGGCACCGACAACTTCGAGACCCGCTATCTCACCAACGACGCCTGCTTCCTGCTCAAGAAGCCCAACGTCTACGGCTCCATCTACCGCTTCGACGGCCAGGTGAGCGTGTTCTGGGCCGACCGCGGTCCCTGCTACCGCTGCCTCTATCCCGAGCCGCCGCCGCCGGGGCTGGTCCCCAGCTGCGCCGAGGGCGGCGTGCTCGGCATCCTGCCCGGGGTGGTGGGCGCCCTGCAGGCGACCGAGGCCATCAAGATCCTGCTCGGCATCGGCGAGCCGCTGGTCGGTCGCCTCCTGCTCTACGACGCGCTCGCCATGAGCTTCGAGGAGCTGAAGCTGCGGCGCGACCGCCGCTGCCCGCTGTGCGGCGAGGCGCCGACCATCCGCGAGCTGCAGGACTATCCGGCCTTCTGCGGCACGGGCCGGGGCGGGGACGCGGCTCCGGTCGAGGAGATCACGCCCCGGGAGCTCCGGCGCCGGCTCGACGCCGGCGAGGACCTCACGCTGGTCGACGTGCGCGAGCCGCAGGAGTGGGCGGTCTGTCGCATCCAGGGTGCGCGGCTGGTCCCGCTGGGGACGCTGCCCGAGCGCCTGCACGAGCTCGACCCGTCGCGCAGCTACGTGCTGCACTGCAGGTCCGGCGCGAGGTCGGCTCGTGCCATCCAGCTGCTCCGCCAGGCGGGCTTTCGCCGCCTGCTGAACCTGCGGGGTGGCTTGCTGGCCTGGGCCCGCGAGGTGGACCCGTCGCTGCCGACCTATTGAGCCGGCCAGGGCGACCCGGGGGACGGCTCAGTTCGCCTGGGGAGTCAGGCTCCGGATCTGGGCGCTCAGCTCGTCCCCGATCGAGCCCGGCATGCCCATGTTCTTCATGAACGCCCACTTGCCGGCGTCCTCGAAGTACATCTTCATGCGGTACATGCTGTCGACCCTGCGCACGCGGACGACGCCCGTCTCCTTCACCACCACCACCTCGATCGGATAGGCGCCCGCGTGGGCCAGCCCGGGGCATCTCAGCCCGTCGCGACTGGAGTCGGCGCCCGCGCGGACGATCTCGAAGGAGCGGGTGTCCATCGGCGTGCCGGTGGCGCCGAGGACGGCGGTCTCGGCTTCCGGGATCTCGAGCGCGTAGGCGAGGTGCAGCCCCCAGCGCGGGCCCTTCTTCTCCATCGCGGCCCGCAGGCCGTCCACGGCCGCCTGCCAGTCCGCGCCGCCCAGAACGGCGACGTCCTCGACCTTCTCGGCGAACGGCCCGCCGGCCATCACGCCCATCGTCTTCCCGATGTAGCCCTTCTCCCGCACCTCGCCGTAGTCGCGGCTGGCGGAGGTGCCCGTCACCGCCCCCGAGACGAGCCCGCGCAGCGCGGCGAGGTGCGCCTCGGCCAGCGACGCCTGCCTGGCGTCGTCCATCAGCACCGTGCGCAGGATGGAGCGGGGGTTGAGCACGGAGACGTGCACGCCCCTCTCGTCCTCGAACACGTTGACGCGGTCGACGACGGCGAAGGGTCCGGTGCGGCGGTTGGCGGCGAGGACCTCGCGACCGTACTCCGGGTGGTAGAGCGCCAGTACCTCGGCCGCGTAGCCGCAGCCGGCGGGCGCGCCGGCCGGCACCCTCGCCAGCACCCTGAAGCCGGCCGCAGGCGCAGCCTCCGCGATCGCCGCGGCGACCGCGTCGCGCGTCCCCTGGGCCCGGGTGACGACGTACTGGTAGACGCCGGCCCGTGGCGCCTCCGCCGCCGCGCCCGCCCCCAGCGGCAGGGCGAGCGCGGCAGCCAGGACGACAGCCGGGCGGAAGCGGTGGCTCATCGCAGTCCTCCTGGCCTGGCGGAGAGCGCTAGCGCCTGTGGATTCCGAACGACCAGGACAGCTCGAGCTCCCACTGGTCCATGCGCAGCTCGATCGACTGCAGGCCCGGCACCTCCAGCGGGTTCGGGCCCTTCACCGAGTGCGCGAAGGCGCGCATCAGCGCCAGGCTGAACTCCTGGGTGGCCTTGACGGCGCGGGTGAAGCCCAGCGTCAGGTGCTGCTCCATGACACCCGGGGCGAGGATGTTGAACAGGACCTCGCTCTCGGGGACCGGCTGCTTGCCGTAGGAGTAGCCGGCGCGCCAGGTCCAGCCTTCGCCGGCGCGGACCTGCACGCCGCCCTTCACCGTGGTCATGTCCTTCCAGCCGAAGCCGGCGCCCGCGTCGGCGCCCAGCGGGGCCTGCATCAGGTTGGGCAGCAGCGGGTTGTGCACGGCGGCGACGCCGCTGTAGAGCACCTGCTGGAGGTCGACCGCCACGTCGACCTTCCGGTTCGGCTTGATCGCGATGCCCGCCACCCAGTTGGCGGGGACGTCGAAACCGCCCTGCTCGGCGAAGAGGCCCGCGTACTTGTCGAACTTGCCCATCCAGATCTTCGACTGGTAGGAGGCCCCGACCGAGAAGAACTCGGACCACTGGCCGAGGTAGCCGACGCGCACGCCGCCGCCGTAGGCGTACGCGTTGCCGTTGTCGCTCAGCTTGGTGGGGGCGCTGGAGAAGGGGGCGAAGCTGCCGACGCCCGTCGCCTTGAACCACTGCATCGCGCCGATGGCGCTCACGCCGAGGGCGTGCTTGTCCGAGAGCTTCACCGCGTAGGTGGGGGCCACGAACATCTGCGCGAGGTTCACTCCCGCCGGTCCGGCGTAGAAGGTGGCGGTCGGCCAGTCGGTGTTCATCCCGCCGTTGCCGTAGAGGGCGAGGCCGAACGCGCCGTTGCGGCCCACGCTCCAGCTGGCGCCCATGGCCGGCATCGGGAAGTAGCGGCTGTCGCTGTCCACGGTGCCCGGGACCAGGCCGAACGTGCCCGGGTAGCCGGACGGGTTCCCGGTGACGGTGTACGACCGGTTCGGGTTGAAGACCGCCAGGTCCGCGTCCCAGCGCGGCCCCAGGAAGGCCAGCGCTGCAGGGTTCGTCGCCGGGGCGAGGCTGTCGAGCGACAGCGCCGCGCCGGCGCCGGCCATGCCCTTGTACGCGGTGCCGTAGCCATGGCTGAAGTAGCCGTTGGTGGCGGAGGCGGGAGGCGCCGCGAGGGCGACCAGGGCTGCCGCGGCGACCGCGCCGAGCATCGTTCTGCGCATCGGGGGGGGCTCCTTTCGTTGACGCGGACGTCGAGCGAAGACGATCCGGCGAGAGATCAGCATCCGGGATGCCAGTCCGCCAACTCGTTGACCCTGCTACGGCGGGACCGTTGGTGGGGCGGCTGTCCGCGTTGCGGCGCAACGCCCGGGTGCAACGCGTCGTTCCGCGTTTCAGCCTCGTCCTGACCGTCGCGTGAGAGAATCGACCGCCTTGCCCTCCTCGTTTCTGCGCGCGATCGTCCGCGGCTCCCGACGGCTGCGGCACCGGCTCAGCGGCGGCGGCGTCCCGATCGTGTACGACCCGCGCTACCAGCGGGCCATCTACGGCGTGCCGATGGACCCGCTGCGCGGCGACAAGGTGCTCTCGGCCCTCGAGGAGGCGGGGCTTCTCGCCCGCGACCAGGTCTCGACGC
This sequence comes from Vicinamibacteria bacterium, assembly GCA_035542035.1. Classification (GTDB taxonomy): domain Bacteria; phylum Acidobacteriota; class Vicinamibacteria; order Fen-336; family Fen-336; genus DATBSL01. The sequence goes on from DATKME010000002.1 coordinate 15,357, forward strand.
CGCGCCCGGCTTCGCTGCAGAACCTGCTGCGCGTGCACACCCCCGAGTACCTGCAGGCGGTGCAGGAACCCGAGGTGCTGACGCGGGTCCTGGGCGTGGAGGTCCCGCCGGGCGAGGTGGAGACGACCCTCGACCTGCAGCGGTTGATGGCCGGCGGCACCATCCAGGCGACGCGGCTGGCCCTGCGCACCGGCGGAGTCGCCGTGCACCTGGGCGGCGGGTTCCACCACGCCGGGGCGGACTCGGGCCTCGGCTTCTGCATCTTCAACGACGTGGCGGTCGCCATCCGGCGGCTGCGCGCGCGCGGCTACTCCGAGCCGGTGCTGGTTGTCGACCTCGACCTCCACGACGGGAACGGCACCCGCCTCCTGTTCGCCGAGGACGAGACCGTGCACACCTTCTCGATCCACAACGACCACTGGAGCGCCACCGAAGCCAGGGCCTCCACCTCGATCGCCCTCGGCCAGGACGTCGGCGACGCGCGCTTCCTGGCGGCGCTGCGCGAGGCGCTGCCACCGGTCGTCGAGTCGTTCCGGCCCGGCCTGGTTTTCTACCTGGCGGGGACGGACGGGGCGGCGGACGACGTCATCGGCAACTGGCGGCTGACGGCCACCGGGCTGCTCGAGCGCGACCAGCTGGTCACCTCGCTGGTGCGGCAAGACGGGCTGGCCCGCCCCCTGGTGGTGGTGCTCGCCGGCGGCTACGGCCGGCACGCCTGGCGGTACACGGCGCGCCACCTGCTGTGGCTGAGCAGCGGCCGCGAGCTGCAGCCCGTCGCGGAGGAGGCGCTGGCGCTGCGGCGCTTTCGCCGGCTGGGGGCCGACCTGCGCCTCGGTGAGGCGGTCGACGACGGGCTGCCGTTCTCCCTCGGCGAGGAGGACCTGGCGGGCCTGGTGCCCGGTACCGCGCCGCCCCCCCGCTTCCTCGGCTATTTCTCCCGTCACGGCGTGGAGCTGCTGTTGGAGCGCGCCGGGGTGCTGACCCAGCTGCGGGCCAGGGGCTTCCGCAGCCTGCGCCTGGAGCTGGAGCCACGGCAGGGCCGCACGCTGCGCGTCCTGTGCGACGACGCCTCCCCCGAGCTGCTGGTCGAGCTGCGGGCGGCGCGCAGCCGCGCCGCGGTGCCGGAGATGGACGTGATCGCCGTCGAGTGGCTGCTGCTGCAGAACCCGCGGGAGGCGTTCTCCGACAGGCGGCCGCGGCTGCCGGGCCAGCAGCACCCGGGCCTGGGGCTGCTGCGCGACTTCATGGGCTGGCTGGTGGCGGTCTGCGAGACCCACGGCCTCGACGGCGTCTTCTTCGTGGCCGCGCACTACCACATCGCCATGCAGAGCCGCCGGCTGGTTCGCCCGCTGCGGCCGGCGCACGAGGCCCGCCTGCGGGCGCTGGCGCAGGCGCTGGACGGCGTGCCGCTGGCCGAGGCGACCGGCGCGGTCGACTCGGGCCGCGTCGTGGACGCCGCCACCGGCGAACGCGTGGCCTGGGACCCCATCCCCACCGTGCTCCCCGTCTCCGTCCGGCTGCGCGCGCAGGTCGACGGCCCGGCCTTCGACGAGCAGGTGGAGCGGGCCCTGCACGGCCTGCGCTTCGAGCTGCGCCCGGGGGCGACGTAGAATCGCCCGCCCGCCAAGGAGCCACCGCATGCCTGCCCGCCGACCCCTCTCGCTCGTCGCCGCCCTGGTGTTCGCCGTCCTCGGCTGGCGGCTGGCCGCCCAGGCACCCGCCGCGCGCGCCTCCTCCCCCGCCCAGCGGCCGCGCCTGGTGCTGTTCGTCTCCGTGGACCAGATGCGCTTCGACTACCTCACCCGCTTCGCCTCGCTGTTCACCGGGGGGCTGCGGCGCGTCCTCGACAGCGGCGCGGTCTTCACCGAGGCCCGCTATCGCCACGCCTGCACCGAGACCGGTCCCGGCCACTCGGTCATGCTCAGCGGGCGCTCGCCGCGCAACTCCGGCATCGTGGGCAACAGCTGGTACGACCGGGCGCTGCGCAGGCGCGTCAACGTGGTGGACGACGTCACGGTCCGCGTGCTGGGCGGCGCCGGCCGCACCGCCTCGCCTTCGAACTTCGTCGGCTTCACGGTGGGGGACGTGCTGAAGGCGCACTCGCCGGGCTCGAAGGTGGTGGGCGTCTCCTTCAAGGATCGGGCCGCCATCCTCATGGCCGGCAAGCGCGCGGACGCGGCCTACTGGTACGACGCCTCCGAGGGCCGGTTCGTCACCAGCAGCTGGTACATGCGCGAGGCGCCACGTTGGCTGGCGGAGTGGAACGCCCGGCGCCTGCCGGATGCCTACGCCAGCCGCCCCTGGAACCGGCTCCTCGCCGACCCCGCCGTCTACGAGCGCCTGGCCGGCCCCGACGACGTCCGCGGCGAGTTCGACAACGTGCGGACCACCTTCCCCCACACCGTCGCCGGCGCGCCGCCCTCGGTCGACTACTACGACGACCTGCGGCGCACGCCCTTCGCCGACGAGATCCTGTTCGACTTCGCCCTGACGGCCATGAAGGCCCACGAGCTGGGCACCGACGAGGCCACCGACCTGCTGGCCGTCGGCTTCTCCGCCTGCGACGTGATCGGCCACACCTACGGCCCCGACAGCCAGGAGATGATGGACCAGATGCTCCGGCTCGACCGCACCCTGGGCCGGCTGCTGGACGAGGTCGACCGGCGCACCGGGCCCGGCCGCTCGCTGGTCGTGCTCACGGCCGACCACGGGGTGATGCCGCTGGTCGAGAGGCTGCAGGCCCAGGGCCTTCCCGGGCGGCGCGCCACCAGCGCCGACCTGCACGGGCCGGTGATGGACGCGCTGCACGCCCGCTTCCCGGGCGCGGCCCGCTTCTTCGCCGAGGAGGAGCCGGACCCGACGGAGTACGTCCTCGACCAGGCCGCCCTCGCGCGCGAGGGGCTGAAGCGCGCGGAGGTCGAGCAGGCCATCCGTGAGGCGCTGCTGGGGACGGGCCTCGTCGATCACGTCTACACCGCCGCCGAGCTGATGGGACAGGCGCCGGCGGGCGACCCGTTCTTCGAGCTGCACCAGCGGGCGTTCTTCGCGCCGCGCAGCGGGGATCTGATCGTGCGGACGAAGCCGTACGTCTACCTGGGCGGGCGGGTCGGCGGCACCGGCCACGGCACGCCGCACGAGTACGACCGCCACGTGCCGATCGTGTTCATCGGCGCCGGCATCGCTCCCGGCCGGCGCAGCGCGCCCTGTGGCCCCGAGGACATCGCCTGGACGCTCGGCCGGCTGCTCGGCCTCGACTACCCGCAGCAGGACGCGGCCGCCGACCTGTTGCCGCTGCTGTCGGCCGGCTCCGGCTCCTAGGCGGTGGCCCTTGACAGCTCTCCCGCTCCCGACGTAGCTTTTCTGAATATGTCGCGCCCGTCGCTTCGAACGGCCCGTCGTGGCACCTGCCAGGTCCTGTGCATGTGCATGCGCGCGCGGGTCGCGGGCCACGGGGGCTAGCCGACAGACAGCCCGAACGTAGCCAGCAAGACCCGCAACGGCAGAGCCGGAGCGGGTTTTTTGTTGCCCACCGGCCGCCGCAGACGCCAAACGCCCTCTGGGGCAGAGCAAGGGAGAGGCCGATGAGCAGCGAGAAGACGGGCTACCGGTTCGAGACACTTCAGGTCCACGCCGGGCAGGAGCCGGCCCCGGGCACCAATGCCCGCGCCGTCCCCATCTACCAGACCACCTCCTACACCTTCGACGACTCCGAGCACGGGGCGCGCCTGTTCGCGCTCCAGCAGTTCGGGAACATCTACACGCGGATCATGAACCCGACCACGGACGTGTTCGAGAAGCGCGTGGCGGCGCTCGAGGGGGGCGTGGCCGCGCTCGCCACCGCCAGCGGCCAGGCCGCCCAGTTCCTCGCGCTCTCGACCATCCTGCAGCCGGGCGAGAACATCGTCTCCACCAGCTACCTCTACGGCGGCACCTACAACCAGTTCAAGGTCGCCTTCCCGCGCCTGGGCATCGACGTCAAGTTCGTGGATGGCGACGACCCCAGGGCCTTCGCCAAGGCGATCGACGGCAAGACGCGCGCCCTCTACGTGGAGACGCTCGGCAACCCCCGCTTCAACGTGCCCGACTACGACGCGCTCGCCAGGCTGGCGCACGACCACGGCATCCCCTTCGTGGTGGACAACACGCTCGGCTGCGCCGGCTACGTGGCCCGGCCCATCGACCACGGGGCCGACATCGTGGTGCAGTCGGCCACCAAGTGGATCGGCGGCCACGGCACCTCGATCGGCGGGGTGATCGTGGACTCGGGGCGCTTCGACTGGGGCAACGGCAAGTTCCCGATCTTCACCGAGCCCTCGCCCGGGTACCACGGCCTGAGGTTCTGGGACAACTTCGGGCCCCAGGGTCCCTTCGGCAACATCGCGTTCGTCATCCGCGCCCGGGTCGAGGGCCTGCGCGACCTCGGGCCCTGTCTGTCGCCCTTCAACGCCTTCCTGTTCCTGCAGGGGCTGGAGACGCTGTCGCTGCGCGCCCAGCGCCACAACGACAACGCGGTCGAGCTCGCCCGCTGGCTGGAGCAGCACCAGGCGGTGAGCTGGGTGAGCCACCCCAGCCTGGAGTCTCACCCCTGGCACCAGGCGGCGAGGAAGTACCTGCGCCCCGGCACGTTCGGCTCGGTGCTGACGTTCGGCATCAAGGGCGGGCGCGAGGCCGGCCGCCGCTTCATCGACAACGTGCGCCTGGCCAGCCACCTCGCCAATCTCGGCGACGCCAAGACGCTGGTCATCCACCCCAACACCACCACCCACCAGCAGCTGAGCGACGAGGAGCAGAAGGCCGCCGGGGTGACGCCCGACCTCATCCGGGTTTCGGTGGGCATCGAGCACGTCGACGACATCAAGGAGGACTTCCAGCAGGCCTTCGACAAGGCCGCCAAGGCCGCGGCGTGAGGCCGCGGGTCCTCAAGTTCGGCGGCACCTCGGTCGGCAGCGGGGGGTCGCTCGCCCGCGCTGTCGACATCGTGGAGAGCGCCGCGCGGGAGCGACCGGTGGTGGTGGTCGTCTCCGCCCTCTCCGGCGTGACCAACGCTCTCGAGGCGGCGCTCGCGGGCGCCTCGGCGCGGCGGCTGGACGTCGGCGGCTTCGTGGCCACCATCCGCGAGCGGCACCTGTCGCTGCTTCGGCAGGCCGCCGGGGCAGCGGCGGGCAGCCGCGCGGCCGCCGCCGTGGAGGCGGGCGCGCGCGAGCTGCGGCGGCGCCTGGGCGAGACGGCGAGCGCCGGCTCGGTCGCCGCCCCCGGACGAGCCGCGGTGCTGGCGCTGGGCGAGCGGCTCTCCGCACCGGTGTTCGCGGCGGCCCTTGGCGCGCGCGGGCTGGACGCCCGCGCTCTCGACGCCGCGGGGCTCGTCCGCACCGACGACCGCTACGCGGAGGCCGAGGTCGACCTCGCCGCCACCCGGCAGCTGACGCGGGCGGCGCTGCGGGCGCTGCCGCAGGGCGCAGTGCCGGTGATCACCGGGTTCATCGGCGCGACCGGGACCGGCGCCACCACCGTGCTCGGCCGCGGCGCCTCCGACCTCACCGCGGCGGTGGTCGGCTGGGCGATCGGCGCCGAGCGCGTCGAGATATGGTCCGACGTGGACGGGGTGATGAGCGCGGACCCGCGGACGGAGCCGGACGCGCGCACGCTTCCGTACCTCACGTACGCGCAGGCCGCCGCCCTGGCCCGCGCCGGGGCCAAGGTGCTCCACCCGCGCACCCTGGAGCCGCTGCAGCCCGCCGGCATCCCGGTGTTCGTCGGCAACACGCTGCGACCCGGCCCCGGCACCTGGATCGGCCCGGCCGCCGCCTGAGCGGGGTGGCGATGGCGTGAACGCCTGCCTCAGCGTCCGGGCGCTCGGAGGCGCACGACGCCGAGCAGGCTGGAGTGGTCGTCCGTCCACAGCGGCGCCGCCGGCGCGGCGGCGACCGGCACCCACCGCGAGTCGACGATCAGCGGGCCGACGTCGCGGGCGTCTCGCGCGAGCACCATCCAGTCCGACGACAGCCGGGGCGGTCTGGTCGCCGGGTCGCCGCGGTCGGCCTGTCTCAGCGCCACCAGGCCCTGCTCGTCCGCCAGCCGGCCGAGCACGGGGCCGAGGTCGAGGTGGCGGTTGGAGAGGTGGACGAGGAGGGCCCCGCCTCCCGCCAGCCGCGAGCGATAGAGCAGGAACGCCTCGCGCGTCAGCAGGTGGACGGGGATGGCGTCCGAGCTGAAGGCGTCCAGCACCAGCAGGTCGTACGCCCCCGCCGGCTCGCGCCCCAGCGACACCCGGCCGTCGCCGACCACGACCGCACAGCGCTCGCCGCAGTCTGCGAGGTAGCTGAACCACCGCGCGTCACGGGCCAGGCGCTCGACGGCGGGGTCGATCTCGAAGAACGTCCAGCGCTGCCCCGGCCGTGCGTAGGCGGCGAGTCCCCCGACCCCCAGGCCGATCACCGCCACCCGGGCGCGCGAGGCCGCGGGCAGTGCCGCGAACGCCTGGCCGACCGGCCCGCGCCGGTCGTAGTAGCCCAGGGGCTCGCGGCGCCAGGCGGGGTCCAGGCTCTGCATGCCGTGCAGCGTGGTCCCGTGCAGCAGCACGCGCAGGCCGGTGGCCGGGTCCTCGCGGACGCGGTAGACGCCGAAGAAGGTGCGGAAGGCGTGCACCGTCGGACCGTACCGGCTCGCGCCAAGCCCGCCGGCGAGCAGCATCAGCCCGACCGCGGCGGCGAAGTGCCGCGGGTGGCGGCGGAGGGCGTAGGCGAGCAGCACCGGCACGGCGAGCAGCAGGGCTACCAGCCGCGGCTCCGTGCCGGAGCGGTGGGTCCACCACACCGCTGCCGCCGCCAGAGCGGCCGCCAGCAGCGCCAGCAGGCTGATTCGGTCCGGCAGGGAGGCCTGCCGGGTGGCGCCACGAGGCCGCAGGGCCAGCGCCGCCACGATGGCGAGGGGGTACTCGACCACGCCGCTGAACAGCCGGGGCGCCAACAGCGCGTTGAACGCCCCGCCCAGCACGCCGCCCACGGCGATCGCCAGGTAGTAGGTGGTGAGGTGCGCCGGTACCGGACGCACGCGCGCCAACTGGCCGTGGCAGACGAGGGCGGCCGCCGTGAAGAGCACCAGGTGCAGGAGCGCCGTCAACCCCAGAGGCACCGCCAGCGAGCCCACCATCAGCATGACCACCAGCAGCGCCTGCATGGGCAGCGCCAGGTCCGCGGCCGCGGTCGCCGCCGCCGAGGACCGGCTGAACGCGGCGACCAGCGTCAGCAGGTAGAGGGCGAGCGGAACCACCCACAGCAGGGGGACGGAGGCGACATCCGTCGCCAGGTAGCTGGTGACCCCGAGCACCAGGCTCGAGGGCACGGCCGCGAGGACGATCCACCGCGCGAGCGTGCGCGGCCCCACGGCGGCGTCCGCTGCGGAGGCAGACGCGGCGTCGTTTCGCAGCGGCCCGCCGCCCGCCGGCGCGCGGGCGACGTGGCGGGCGCAGACGAGCACCAGCGCGGCGTATGCGGCGTAGCCGAGGCGCCACAGCCGTCCCAGCTCGTCCTGCGTCAGCACCGGCTCCAGGAGCGCCGGATAGGCGAGGAGTCCGAGGAGGCTGCCGAGGTTGCTGGCCGCGTAGAGAGCGTACGGGTCGCGCGCGGGCGCTGCCCGGGCGAACCAGCTCTGCAGCACGGGGGCGCTGGCGGACAGCACGAAGAAGGGCAGGCCGACGCCGGTGAGGAGCGTCCCGAGCAGCCACGCAGACGGCTGAGCCTGGGGCGGAGGCGGCGCCGTGGCCGGCAGCGGCAGCGACGCGAGCGGCACCAGCGCCAGGGCGGCGTGGAGCGCCACCGGCCACGGCGGCCGCAGGCGTGCCGTCGCCACGTGTGCGTAGGCATAGCCCGCCAGGAGCAGGGCCTGGAAGAACAGGAGACACGTCGTCCACACGGCCGGCGTCCCGCCGAGCAGCGGCAACAGGCGCTTGGCGGTCATCGGCTCGAGCACGAACAGGAGCGCCGAGCCCAGCAGCGTGGCCGCCGCGTAGAAGACGATCACCGGCCCCGTACTGTACGTCAGGGGGGCTGTGGCCGCACGGCCCGCTCGCTGACATGTGCGGACTGCCGCACATCATTGCACAGTCGGAGCGCAGGATCTGCGGCCAAGGCGGGCCCGCGCCGTCGAGCGTTGCGCCTCCAATCAGACTGATCGCTCCAATGCGTCCGCCTAAGCTCTCCAAGAGCAGCATTTGTGAGCTTTCGGATGGGCGGGCTGTCGCACATCTGCGCAGGCACGAAACCTGTATCGCGTAGCCGGCCCGAGAGGTGTCCCCCCCCGATGCGCCTTGCACTGCTCGTCGCGCCCGTCATCCTGACGACCGGCTGTTCCGCGTCCCCGCCTGCTCCCGTCAACGGGAGCGGTTCCCACGTCGCGGCCTCGCCGCCGGCGAGCGTTCGCGCGGCACAGGCACCGGCCCCGGCACCGCAGCTGCTCGCCGGCACCGTCGCCGAGACCATGGACTCGGGCGGGTACACGTACGTCCTCGTCCGTTCCGCTTCGGGCGACACCTGGGCGGCGGTGCGGCAGACAGCCGTGAAGAAGGGCGCCGCCATCGCGATCGAGCCCTCGATGGCGATGGAGAACTTCGAGAGCAAGACGCTGCACCGCACGTTCGCGCGCATCGTCTTCGGCTCCCTGGCCGGCGCCGCGCCGCAGTCCGCCGACAACCTCTCCGACCCCGCGGTGCTCGCAGCCATCCAGGCCGCGCACCGGGCCGCGCCGGCCGCGGCCCCGCTCGGCGAGGTGCGGGTGGACAAGGCGCCGGGTCCGGAGGCGCGGACGGTAGCGGAGGTCTTCGTCCAGCGCGCAGAGCTGAACGACAAGACGGTGGCCGTGCGCGGCAAGGTGGTGAAGTTCCTGCCCGGCATCATGGGCCGCAACTGGCTGCACCTGCGCGACGGCTCCGGCTCGGCCGCGGCCAAGGACGACGACCTCACCGTCACCACCGCCGCCACCGCCGCCGTCGGCGAGGTGGTGCTGGTGCGGGGCACGGCCCACAGCGACCGCGATTTCGGGGCAGGCTACCGCTACCTCGCGATCGTCGAGGACGCCACCATCTCGAGGTGACGGAGCGGACCGGTGCCTGACGCCAACCCCCGTGAGCGGCGCCGTCCCGGGAAGGGGCTGTCCGCCTTCCAGCTGCTGGAGACCCACGCGCGCCGGCTGACGCGCTCGATCGTCCTGCTGATCGCCCTGGTGGCGGTGGCGCCGCCGCTCTTCTACTCCATCATCGAGATCCGCCAGTACCGGTCCCGGGCCGCGGTCCACGCCGCGCACGCCGCCACCATCCTGGAGCTGTACAGCAAGATGCCGCAGGCGAGCGCCGAGGGGCTGCAGCGGCACCTGCGCACCGAGCGGCAGCACGACGACGTCGCCAGCATCCAGGTGAACACGGCCGGCGGCGCCTCCATGCTGATCGGGGACCCGCCGGGGCTGGGGCTGCCGACCTCGGCGGAGCTGAAGCTGCCGCCCTCGGCCGCGCCCTTCACCTCCGTCCGGGTGTCGCTCCACGACGAGGCGCTTCTCCCCGACCTGCGGCGCATCCTCGGCGTCCACATCCTGGTGGCGCTGGTGCTGGGGGTCGGCGTCTACCTGGTGCCGGTCCGCGCCTTCGACCGCACCATGGTGGAGCTGAAGTCGGCGCAGGCCCAGATGGTCCACTCCAACCGCCTGTCGGCCCTCGGCGCCATGTACGCGGCGCTCACCCACGAGATCAACAACCCGCTCGGCATCCTCACCGCGCGCGCCAACCTGGCCCTCTCGGCGGCACGCGAGAAGGGGCTGGACGCGGAGACCATCCACGACCTGGAGATCATCGAGCGCCAGGGCGGACGCATCGCCGAGATCATCCGCAGCCTGCTCGCCTTCTCCCGCAAGGCGGAGTTCGAGCGGCGGCCGGTCGACCTCAACGCCGTGGTGAGCGAGGTCGTCTCGCTGGTGGAGAGGCCCTTCTCCAAGCAGGGGGTGCGGGTGCAGACGGAGCTCACGCCCTCGCTGCCGCCGGTGCAGGGCAGCCCCGAGCACCTCCACCAGGTGCTGGTCAACCTGGTCCGCAACGCGCGCGACGCGATGCCCGACGGCGGCACCCTCACCCTGCTGACCGCGCACCGGGAGGGACGGGTGGTGGTGGAGGTGCGCGACACCGGCCGCGGTCTCTCCAGCGAGGTGCGGGAGCACCTCTTCGAGCCCTTCTTCACCACCAAGGACGTGGGCGAGGGCACCGGGCTGGGGCTGAGCGTGAGCCACGGCATCGTGGCCGCCCACGGCGGCCAGATCGACGCGGAGAACGCCGCCGCCGGCGGCGCCGTGTTCCGCATCTCCCTGCCGGAAGCGAGCGTGCGGCCGTGACCCGCCGGGTGGCGCGCATCCTGGTGGTCGACGACGAGCCGGAGATGGCGGACACGGTGTGCCAGATCCTGCGCCGGGCCGGCCATGAGCCGCTGATGGAGACCTCGGCCCGGCGCGCCCTCGACCTCGCGCTCTCCGAGCGTCCCGACCTGGTGGTCACCGACCTGCGCATGCCGGAGATGAGCGGGCTGGCGCTGATCGAGGCCCTGAAGTCGCGCGGCTACGCACCGCCCATCGTGGTGCTCACCGGCTACGCGTCGGTGGAGTCCGCGGTCGAGGCCATGCGCAAGGGCGCCACCGACTACCTGCCCAAGCCCTTCGTCAGCGAGGAGCTGGTGCTGCGCATCGAGCGCGGGCTGGCCTGGGGACGGATGGCCGAGGAGAACCGCTTCCTGCGCGAGCGCATCGAGGCGGGCGCGCCGCAGGGGGCGATGGTGGGCGAGAGCGCGGCCCTGGCCGAGGTGCAGCGGCTGCTGGCCAAGGTCGCCCCCACCGACACCCGGGTGCTGATCGTGGGCGAGAGCGGCACCGGCAAGGAGCTGGTGGCCCGAACCCTCCACCGCCGCAGCGGCCGGCGCGACAAGCCGTTCTTCGCCGTCAACTGCGGGGCGCTGGCGGAGGGGCTGCTGGAGTCCGAGCTGTTCGGCCACGAACGCGGCGCCTTCACCGGCGCCATTGCCACCAAGAAGGGCTTCTTCGAGGTGGCGGACGGCGGCACGCTGTTCCTGGACGAGGTCTCGGAGACCAGCCCGGGCTTCCAGGCCAACCTGCTGCGGGTGGTGCAGCAGGGCGAGTACATGCGGGTGGGCGGGACCCGGCCGCTGCGCACCGACGTGCGCATACTCTCCTCCACCAACCGCGATCCCAAGAAGGCGCTCGCGGAGGGCAGGCTGCGCGACGACCTCTACTACCGGCTGGCGGTGGTGCAGATCCAGCTGCCGGCGCTGCGCGAGCGCTCGGGCGACATCCCGCTGCTGGCCGCGCACTTCGTCGAGCTCTACTCGGCGCACATCAAGAAGAAGGTGGCCGGCATCTCCCCCGAGGCCCTGCGCGCCCTCGAGCGCTACTCGTGGCCCGGCAACATCCGCGAGCTGGAGAACGTGATCGAGCGGGCCATCATCATGGCCGAGGAAGGCCGGCCCATCGGCCTCGACGACCTGCCCGACGACCTGCTGGAGGACGCGCCTCCCGAGGCGTCCGCGGCCGCCGAGCCCATGCAGGAGCTGCGCGAGGCGGAGAAGGACATCCTGCTGCGCGCGCTGCGCGAGTGCAACGGCAACCGCAGCCTGGCGGCGCGCCGGCTGGGGATCGGCCGGCGCACGCTGTACGACAAGCTGGCGCGGCACGGGATCGTGCGAAGGGAGCAGCCATGAGCGGGCAACCACTCCGGGGGAAGAGCGACGGCTCCCGGTGGGCGCGGTGGGCGGCGTCCCTGGCGGCGGTCGCCTGCCTCGCCTCGCCGGCGGTGGCGGCGCCACGGCTGCCGGCACGCGACTGCGTCTCCTGTCACGCGCCCGTGGCCAAGCAGGCGACGCGCAGGGACGTGCACGCGCCGTTCAAAGACCCGAAGAACTGCGAGGCCTGCCACCGCCGGCACGGCGTCGTGGGCGTGCTGGTGCTCAAGACCGAGGAGCCGGTCCTCTGCCTCGGCTGTCACGCGAAGCAGGCGCCGGAGTTCGAGCAGGCCCACCGCCACCAGCCGCTCCTCGCGGGCAAGGACGGCAAGCCCGGCAGGTGCACGACCTGCCACCAGCCGCACGCCTCGGACTTCCCGCGACTCCTCAAGGCGGACGGCAACGACGCCTGCTTCGCCTGCCACGACCGGTCGCGCTTCACCGGCAAGGAGACCCACGCGCCCGCCGGCCGCAGCTGTCTCACCTGCCACACGCCGCACGCGAGCGCCGAGGCGGCCCTGCTGCGTCAACCGGAGCGGCCGCTGTGCGCCTCCTGCCACAAGCCGGGCGGCAGCGCGAAGCCCGGACGCCACGGGGGCTTCTCCGTCGACACCGCGGCCTGCACCTCCTGCCACAGCCCGCACGCTGGCAAGGACGCCAACCTGCTGCGGACCGTGGTCCACGAGCCGGCCACCGACTGCAGCACCTGCCACAAGCCAGCCAGCGAGGGGAAGCCGGAGCTGACCACCGGCCAGCCGGCGTTGTGCTTCAACTGCCACTCGGAGCAGTCGGAGGACCTGAAGAAGCCGGTGGTGCACGAGGCCTTCAAGGGCGGCGACTGCAGCACCTGCCACAACCCCCACGCCAGCGACCGCAAGGGGCTGCTCGCCTCCTCGCAGAAGGAGCTGTGCCTGGGCTGCCACGACGGCGTCAGCAAGGAGGTCGCCGCCAAGGTGGTGCACGCCCCTGCGGGCCAGGGCGACTGCACCGCCTGCCACGCCCCGCACGCGGCGGCCGAGAAGAAGCTGCTGAAGGCCACCGGCACGGCCCTGTGCGCCACCTGCCACGGCACGCAGACGGCGGAGTGGGCGAAGCGCAAGAACGTCCACCCGCCCTTCGAGAGCGGCGACTGCACGAGCTGCCACGCCGCGCACGGCGGCGACCAGCCCAAGCTGCTGGCGGCGCCCGGGGGGACCGTCTGCTTCACCTGCCACGACGCCCAGAAGACGGAGGCGGCGAAGCCCTTCGTGCACGCCCCCGTGCGCGACGGCGCCTGCGCACGCTGCCACGACCCGCACGCCAGCCCCAATGAGAAGTACCTGACCGCGGCGCCGGAGAAGCTGTGCCTCACCTGCCACGCATCGATGGTCGAGCAGAGAAAGGGCGGGAACAGCCACAGCCCGTTCGCCGAGGGCAGCTGCTCGCTGTGCCACCTCCCCCACGCCAGCAGCCAGTCGCGCCTGCTGAAGGACCTGAGCGGCAACCTCTGCCGGACCTGCCACGAGGACGTGCAGGCGGGGATGGAGAAGGCCCGCTCGGTGCACGCCCCGGCCAGGGCGGGCTCCTGCGAGGCCTGCCACGACCCGCACGGCTCGCGTCAGCCGAACCTGCTCACCAGCGGCGAGCGCCAGCTCTGCCTCTCCTGCCACCAGCCGCTCGACGCGCGCATGCGCAAGGCCAAGGCGGTGGTGCACGCCCCGGTGAAGGAAGGCAGGTGCAGCGTCTGCCACACCGGCCACTCGTCCTCCGAGGAAGGACTCATCGTCAAGCCGCTGGCGGCGCTCTGCGCCTCCTGCCACGACCCGGGCAAGCCGGAGTTCGTCAGCGGGCACCAGGGCTACGCCCTGGGCAAGGGGGACTGCCTCACCTGCCACGACCCCCACGTCGGCACCAAGAAGGGCCTGTTCAACAACGTCGCCCACCAGCCGTTCGCCGACGGGGACTGCGCGGCCTGCCACGTGGCGCCGGCCAAGAGCGGGCCGCCCACCCCGGCTGCCCTCAGCACGAGCGCGAACGAGCTGTGCAGCGGCTGCCACTCCGACTTCGCCAGCACCTCCCTGAAGGGCTCGTGGGTGCACGCGCCGGCCAAGGCCGGCCAGTGCGTGGCCTGCCACTCGCCCCACGCCTCGCGGGAGAAGCACCTGGTGGCGCGGTCGGGCGCGGAGCTGTGCCTGCAGTGCCACCCGGCGGTGAAGACGGAGCTGGCCAAGCCGCAGGTCCACGAGCCGGTCGCCAAGGGGCAGTGCGCCGCCTGCCACGCGCCGCACTCGGCCGACAACAAGGCGGGCCTGCGCAAGACCGGCGCCGAGCTGTGCTTCGGCTGCCACAAGGAGAAGAAGGCCCTCGCCTCGCTGGCCAGCGTCCACGCGCCCTTCGCCTCGGGGGACTGCGACTCCTGCCACACGCCACACACCTCGAGCTTCAAGGGCCAACTGGTGGCCGACCCCAGGAAGCTCTGCCTGACCTGCCACGACGTGAACGAGCCGCGGCTGGTGCAGCGCCACCACCGCTTCCCCCTGGCCGGCGTCGACTGCACGCAGTGCCACAACCCGCACGCTTCCTCCGAGGCGAAGCTCATCCGCCCCCGGCCCCATGCCGTCCTCACCAGCTGCGGCAAGTGCCACGACGTGAACGGCCGCAAGCCGACGGCGCTCCTGGCCGGCGTGGAGGAGCTGTGCGTCCGCTGCCACGCGCCGGTCAAGCAGGCGGCCGCTCGCCCCGACGCCCACCCGGCCATGCAGAAGGGCTGCCTCACCTGCCACACCCCGCACGCCGCCGAGGTGAAGGGCCTGCTGAAGGGGGACGGCCAGTCGGCCTGCCTCGCCTGCCACGACGACGTCCGCAGGACGCTGGCGGGAGCCTTCTCCACCCACCCGCTGCGGGCGGACAAGGGCGGCTGCGCCGGCTGCCACACCGGTCACGCCTCGGAGGTGAAGCCGCTGCTGAAGGCCGCACCGCTCGAGCTCTGCAAGAGCTGCCACGAGCAGCACTCGAGCTTCAGCCACCCCTTCGGCGCGGGGGTGATCGACCCGCGCACCGGCCAGGACATGACCTGTCTCTCCTGCCACCGGCCGCACGCCTCCGCGCAGCCGCACGTGCTGGTGGCGAACGCCCAGCGCGAGCTGTGCGTGCAGTGCCACGCCTCGGAGGGGCCGACCCTGAAGGCCGGCCACGGCGAGGCGAAGCCGGCCGAGAGGCCGAATTGAGCGGCCGTCGCGGGTCCGCGCTGCTGGTCGCGGGGCTGGCGCTGCTCGCCGGCGACACCCGCGCCCAGGAGCCGTTCCAGATGCTGTTGAAGCCGCTCGCCATCTTCGACAGCCACCTGTATGCCGGCACCCTGCTGGCGCCGCGCGGGATCGCCTTCGACCGCCACTCGGGCGAGGTGCTGGTGGCGGACACCGGCAACCACATCGTGGGCATCTTCACGGCCGAGGGCGTCCCTGTGTTCGCCACCGGCCGCAGCAACGGGCTGCGCGAGCCGACGCGGCTGGTGGTCGACAAGAGCGGGCACCTCCTCGTGCTCGACATCGACCGGACGCGGATCAAGGTCCTGAGCTACCGCGGCGAGCCCCTGGGTGCGCTCGAGCTGCCGGGCATCGGCGAGCCGCACGAGTTCGGGGCCATCGCGGTGGACGAGGACGGGAACCTCTACGTGGGCGAGAACGAGTCGGGACAGGTGATCGAGTACTCGCCCGACCTGAGGATGAAGCTGCGCTTCGGCAGCCGCGGCGACGAGCCGGGCCAGTTCCAGTCGATCGCCGGCATCGCCTCGGACAAGGACTTCATCTACGTCGTCGACCACCGCGTGACCCCGGTGCAGGTGTTCGACCGCCGCGGCGACCTGGTCCGCAGCTGGGGCAGGCACGACATGGGCCGCGAGAACTTCTCGCTGCCGGAGGCCGTGGCCGTGGACTCGAAGCACCGGGTCATCGTGGTCGACGCGCTGCGGCACGAGATCAAGTTCTTCGACCAGGACGGCCAGTTCCTCGACCGCTTCGGCGGCCTGGGCGCGCGCGCCGGCCAGGTCGCCTTCCCCTCGGACATCGCGATCGACGCCCAGGACCACCTGTACGTCGTCGAGCGCGGCAACAGCCGCGTGTCGGTGTTCGAGGAGCTCGAGGGCGAGGCCCTGAAGGCCGAGCTCCGGCGGGCGCCGCCCCCGTCCCGATGAGCGGCCCGCTCCAGACCGATTCCGGCCGGCCTGTGCGGCGCCCCGCACAAGGTGTGCGGAGGATCTGGGGCGCGCCATACAGGGCGCTCGCACACCGCATGCAATCGGTGGGCACCTCGAGGACGCAGCCACGGCGGGTGCCAGCTCCAACCCATCCAAGCATCAGATTGCCAAGAACTTGCGCGGCGCGATCGGGCGCGCGGTTTTCGGCGCTCTTGAGCCGTTCGCTCGTTGTGATACGGAACGTGCGGCACGGGGCTTGTACGTTTGGGCGAACCGTGAGACCCGGGCGCGGGCTGTCCACGGCCGTGATGCAGCGCAGAAAGTCGCCTTCGGGTTGCCCTGGCCGGAGTCACGGAAGAGACTCGTCCCCCTCGCCCGAGAGTCTTCTCTCACCGCGCTCCTCCGGCCGGTGCTCCCCTCTTTTCCTCTCGAGGACCTACTTGCTCAGAAAACTCGTCTTGCTCGTCGGGGTTGCTTCCCTGACGGCGCTCCCGGCGCTCGCCGGCGAGTGGCACGCGGGGAACAACAACGTCTGCACCGACTGCCACACCATGCACTTCAGCATGCAGCACAACTGGGATGGCACCACGCCGGTGCCCACCTCGGGCGGTGCGAACGGGAACTGGCTCAGCGCCTCCGGACCGAACCAGTACCTGCTCAAGGCACCCGCCAACCAGCTCTGCCTGTCGTGCCATGACGGCCAGACCTTCGCGCCCGACGTCCTGGGTGTGAACACCAACGCCAGCCCGACGCAGGGCCGCTCGGCCGGCGCGCTGAACGACCCAGCGCTGGGCTCCCCCTACGAGACGTGGAAGGGCCACACCCTCGACTCGACGACGGCGCCGCCCGGCTTCAACCCGGCGCTCGTCGGCGCGCCGGCGACCTGGTACGACAACACGCAGGGGCTCGAGTGCATCAGCTGCCACTCGCAGCACGGCTCGGCGACCGCGTACCGCAACCTCGGCTCGTACTCGCTGGGCGGCGCCGCGACGGCGGCGCGTCCGACGTACGTCATCAGCACCACCAACGACGCCACCAAGGACGTCTGGATCAACCTCGCCTCCTACACCGCGAACAGCGGCAACGCCGCCACCTTCAACCCGTACTACGACACCTTGAACGTCGGCTACAACCGCAACGACGCGGTGGTGGGCACCACCCACACCAGCAACCGGATGGACACGTTCTGCGCCACCTGCCACGGCAACTTCCACGGCGGCGCGGGCGACGCCAACATCGGCGCCAGCACGGCAGTGCTCGACGGGTTCATCCGCCACCCCACCAGCCAGGTGACGATCGGCGCCTCGGGCACCCAGGGCTACGGCGGCCACTCGACGCTCTCGCGCTACACCGGGGCGACCACCAAGGTGAAGGTCTACGCCAGCGACCGCACCGGCTACACCGACGCCACTCCGGGCTGCATCAGCTGCCACAAGGCGCACGGCAACCAGAACCCGTTCGGCCTGATCTTCTTGAACCGGACCGCCACCGCCGTCACCGAGCAGGGCGGCTACGCGACCGGCCAGGTCGAGATGACCAACGGCTATGGAGTGGGCTATCGCAATCTCTGCGGCCAGTGCCACAGCCAGGGTAACTAGCCAATCGTGCGAACCGGGGAGGGGCCGCCCGGCCTCTCCCCACTTCCCCCTCCTCCCTTCCCGCTCCCGACCACTCCCCGATGCGCCCCTCCCGCCAGGCTCGCGGTGTCCGGTTCGTCCTCGGGCTGAGCCTCGTCGCGTCCGCAGCGGGGGCCGGCGAGTACCACACCGGGACCACGAACAACTGCAGCGACTGCCACACCATGCACAACAGCGAGAACGGGCAGCCGATGCGCTACGACAACGACAAGAACGGCGCGCCCAAGCTGCTGCGGGCGGCGGACAGCCTGCAGCTATGCCTGCAATGCCACGACGGGCAGTCCACGGCGCCCGACGTGGTCGACGAGGACGCGAACCAGACGCCCGACCGAGCGGCCGGCTTCTTCCCCCGCAACTGGTGGCAGCCCCCGCCGTCGGGGACGAACCCGACGGCGCACCTGATGGGCACCCAGGTGGACGCACCCTGGGGCGGGCAGACGACGCTGACCTGCGTCTCCTGCCACGACCCGCACGGCACCGCGAGCTACCGCAACCTCAAGCTCGACCCGCGCGGGATCGGCGCTCCGCAGCCGGTGGTCTCGCACCAGATCGTCCCGCGCGGGGGCAACATCGCGCAGTTCTACGACTCCGCGAACGTCCGCTACAAGCGCGGGATGACGAGCTGGTGCGTGAACTGCCACGTGGGCACGAACCAGCCCGACCACCACTCCGTCGACATCACCATCGACAACTCGCCGAGCGGGCTCGCCAGCTACCCCACCTGGGTGGGCGTGACCCTGCCACGCGTCCCCGTGCAGACGCCGAACGACGACGTCATCCCCTCGCCGGACGACCAGGTCTTCTGCCTCTCCTGTCACAAGGCCCACGGCTCGGCGAACCCGTTCGGGCTCATCTATCCGGACGGCGCCACGCTCGACTCGGCCTGCAGCCAATGCCACGTCGAATAGAGCCGACGCGGCAGGCGTGGCGACTGGTCACGTTGGCCCTGCTGGCCCCGGCCGTCGCCGTCTCCGCCGGGACGCTGCGCAGCACGAAGCACGGCGACCCGCAGACCGGCGTCTCGCGAACCGCGGAGGCGCCGGTCGGCAGCTGCGGCCAGTGCCACCTGCCACACGGCGACCCGTCCGGCGAGCGGCACCCGTTCTCGCTGTTCGCGGCGGACGACAACGCGCTCTGCGGCACCTGTCACAACGGGGCGGGCGCCCTCGGCAGCTTCCCGGGGATGGGCCCCTGGGACGTCTCGGCGCACGCGCGCTCCCCGCACACGGTCTGGCCGGGGCCGCCCTCACGGCCGTCCCGGGACGCCGGCAAGTGCGTCAACTGCCACGATCCGCACGGCCGTGCCGACAAGGACGGCCTGGTCCCGACCATGGCGCGGGCGCGCGACGCCCAGCTCTGCCTCGCCTGCCACGACGGCTCGCCGGCGCTCAAGGACGTGGAGCGGCAGGTGAAGAAGGCCTACGCCCACCCGCTCCTCGACACCCGGGCCGGCCGCCACCAGGCCGACGAGGCGGGCAACCCTGCGCGCTTCGGCCGCGGCAACCGGCACGCCGCCTGCGTCGACTGCCACAACCCGCACCGCGGGCGGACGCAGGATCAGGTGCGCACTCAGGCGCCGGACGCCCCGGAAAACATGACCGGCATCTCGCGCGTCCGCGTCACCAACGGCGCGCCGGGGACGGCGCCCGTCTACCGGTACGCCGGCCCCGAGGACACCTCCTTCGCGGCGGAGTACGAGGTCTGCTTCAAGTGCCACTCCTCGTGGACCACCCGGCCCGCCGGCCAGCCGGACCTCGCGCTGCTGTTCAGCACCAGCAACCCGTCGTTCCATCCGGTCGAGGCCGCCGGCCGGAACAGCCACATCGACGCGAACGCGTTCGTGAACGGCTGGAGCGCCGGCCGGCTGATGTACTGCTCGGACTGCCACGGCAGCGACGATCCCGCCGTCAGCGGCCCGCACGGCTCGAGCTACCGCTACATCCTGAAGGGATCGTACGCGACCACCTCGACGCCGAGCCGCGTGAGCCCGACGGACCTCTGCTTCGCCTGCCACTCCTGGGACACGTACGCCAACCCCAGGGCGACAGCCGCGTCGCTGGCCGCCAGCCGCTGGAACCCGGGGAAGGAGCCTTCGGGACACGCCTTCCACGTGGGGACGAAGGGCTACTCCTGCTGGGCCTGCCACGAGAGCCACGGCAGCACGCTGAACCCGGCCCTCGTCGCCACCAGCGGACGGCTGCCCGGGATGGCGAGCTACCAGCAGACGGCGACCGGCGGGCAGTGCACGGCCACCTGCCACACCAGCCGGCCGGGGCCTCGCAGCTACTCCCTCAACTACGCCCGCTGAGATGCGCTCCCCGGCCCTCGTCCTCGCGCTGCTGCTGCCGGCCGCCGCGGCGGCTGCGGGCGACCTCAGCGGGCGAGCCATCCTCTCCTACCAGACCTACGACGCGCCGGAGTACGACAGCGACGGCTTCAACCAGCTCTACGAGCTGCGGCTGGAGCGGCAGATCACCCAGCCGTTCCGGCTGCGCCTCTCGGTGCGGGCGGAGGACGCACGCGGCGACACCGATTTCGGCCGCGGCCCGGTCCAGCTGCGGTCCACCCAGCTGCAGCCGGGGGCCGAGCTGCTGTACTCCGTCCCCAAGTTCGAGGGGCAGCTCCTCTACGACCGCATCGGCTACAACAGCGGCCCGGGGGTTCCGGCGAGCGACCGTACCCTGACTCGCCAGCTCGCCCGGCTCCTGTGGACGCCCGACGCGTTGCCGCACTTCAGCCTGACCTCCGAGAAGCGCGGCACCGAGGACCCCTCGGCCCTGGTCGACCAGACCGAGACCCGCGACGAGGGCATCGTCTCCTACGGCTTCCGCGGCCTGGTGGCGTCGGGCATCCTGCGCCGGACCACCCTGGACGACGGCCAAGCCTCCTTCGCGCGGCAGACGGTGGACAAGCAGGGCCTGCTCACGCAGGACGGCAGCTACCTGGGCGGACGGCTCACCACCTCGTTCACCGGCAACCTGCTCGACAGCACGATCGACGACCGGGCCGGCGCCAATGCCGCGGCCGTGCCGAACCCTGTCCCCATCGCGCGCGCCGAATGGGTGGTGGACGACACCCCGCTCGACAGCCGCGACCGTACGCCGGTCGGCGTCCCCGGGCTCCTCGACGGCAACCTCGACACGCCGACCCAGATCCAGCTCGGCCCGGACGGCAGCTCCTTCCAGAACCTGATCCTCGACTTCGGGCACGCCGCGGACGTCGACACCGTCCGGGTGGTGGTGCGCGACGTCGCCGGCCAGCTGCTGCGCTTCGGAGGCTCCGTGACCTGGGACGTCTACACCAGCCCGGACGGCGATCGCTGGTCGCCGCTCGCCGGCAGCACCACCAGCTTCAGCACTTCCTTGAGCCTCTACGAGGTCCGCTTTCCCTCGACGCACGTGCGCTGGCTCAAGGTGGTGAGCTTCTCGACCAACGCCGTCGACACCCGGGTGAGCGAGCTGCAGGCCTTCGTCACCACCCAGCTGGGGCCCGACGACACGCTGCGCACCGACCTGCTGGTGGGAAGCGGGAGCGCGGCCGTCTCGCTGCGGCCGACGGACAAGACCACGCTGACCTACTACGGGCTCTACAACGGCCTGCGCCAGACCTCGGAGTTGCGGCCGAAGCAGGCGAACCACGGCCTCGACCAGCTCATAGGCGCCCAGGTCGACCCCTTCCGCTGGCTCGACCTGTTGCTGCGCTACGAGGACCGCTGGCTCAACGACACCAGCGGCTTCGACCAGAGCTTCGACGGCTGGACCGGCGACCTGCAGTTCCGCTTCCTGCCCAGCATGCAGCAGACGGTCGAGGCCTCCCGTCTCGACGAGGTCACGGCCGGCCGCCGCAGCCTGACCACGACCTACACGCTGCGCACCTACACCCGCTTCTACAGCACCTGGGACCTGACGCTGGACCTGGGCACGCAGGACCAGGACTTCACCGATCTGGCGTTCCGGACGAGGCGGAACTTCCTGAGCGGCGTCAGCCAGGCGCAGCTCACCCGCGCCCTGAAGCTGACGCTCACGGCGGCCCTCCAGCACACCAACCTCTTCGGGCAGCCGATCGACGTCCGCCCGGAGGACACCCCGATCCCGCCGGAGCGCGACGACCGCTGGACGGTGGAGCTGTTCTACCGTGCCGGCCCCCAGCTCGGCGTCTCCGGACGCTGGGGCCGCGCCCACACCAGCCTGGCTCCGGCCACCATCCAGAACTACCACCTGGACTGGTACCCCTTCCCCGGCGGCAGCGTGCGCATCGGCGGCCAGTACGACCAGGACCTCGACACCCTGGGCCAGCGATTGGCACGACGGGTGACGTTCACACCCGCCTGGACGGTGAACCGCCACGTCCTCATCAACGTAAACTACACATTCCTGGGGGTGACCGGCCCCCAGGCCGGGAACACCCGCTCCTTCTTCGTGGCCATGACGGTCACGATGTGACGACCAGAAAGGCTGCCGCAGGCGCGATGATGCGATCCCCCCTGACGATCCTCCTGGTGGCGCTCGCCCCGGCGCTCGCGGGGTGCGCGAGCCACACCACCACCCAGTACCTCCACCCCAACGTCGACCTCGGGGCGATGAAGACGGTGGCGGTGCTGCCGTTCGAGAACGTGACCCAGGAGCAGACCGCCGGCGAGAAGGTGCAGCGCATCTTCATCACCGAGCTGCTGGCCACCGGCGTCTTCCAGGTGGTCGAGCCTGGCGCCGTCAACAAGGCGCTGCGAGCGGAGCGCTCCGACCTGGCGGTCTCGGGGCTGGCGCCGGCCGACCTCAAGCGCCTGGGCGAGGCGCTGAAGGTCGACGGCTTCTTCATGGGCACGGTGATCGACTTCAACGAGAGCCATTCGGGCAGCACGCCCGCACCCGAGGTGACGGTCCAGCTGCGACTGGTCGAGGCCCAGTCGGGCGTGACCGTCTGGAACACCAGCAAGACCCGCAGCGGCGCGAGCCTCAGCGCGCGGATGTTCGGGGTGGGCGGGGACTCGCTGACCCAGGCCGCGCGCGAGGTCGTCCGCGAAGAGCTGCACACCCTGGTGAAGTGAGGACCCTGGCGTGACGGCTGCGTTGGTGCTGGCGGGCGCGATCGCGGCGGCCGCCCCCCAGACCACCGCCGTGCCAGGCCCCGCCTCCTCGCGCGTCGTGCTGCTGCCCTTCGACAACTTCTCCGGCGCCACCGAGGCGCGCGCCGCGGTCGCCGGGCTGATCACCGCCGGGCTGTGGAAGAAGGGCTACGAGGTGATCCAAGGCGAGCCGGTCGAGCAGGCGCTCGAGGCCGGGCGCATCCGTTACCTGGAGTCGCTGACCGCCGAGTCGCGCCGGCGGCTGCTCTCCGACCTCGGCGCCTCCGCCCTCGTCACTGGCACCCTCTACAGCTGGGTGCCCGAGGACCATCCGAGCCTGTCGCTGTCGGTGCGGATGGTGAGCGCCGAGGGGACGACGCTCTTCTGGAACCTGGTCGGCCTCTCCGCGGACGAGACGGAAGGTATGCTCGGCCTCGGCCGGCTCTCTGACATGGAGCCGCTGGCGCGAGAGGCGATCGCCCGTCTCCTGCGCGGGCTGCCGGCGCCCGGCGCCGCGCCGAGTTCCGCCTCTCTGGAGGGAAGGCCCTGGCGGCTGGCCGCGCCCCTCACCTACCGCTCCGAGCAGCTGCAGAAGGGGCACGTCTACCGTGCCGTCCTGCTCCCGGTCGACAACCAGACGAGCGTCCGCGAGGCGTCCCGAGACGTCAGCGACGTGCTCGACCGCCGCCTTGCGCAGAGCGGACTCTTCGACGTGGTCGAGCCGGCCGAGCTGCGAGCGGCCATCCTGGCCGAGAAGGTCCGCGGCTTCACCGACATGAATCCCGACACGCTCCACCGGCTGGGCCACCGCCTGGGGACGCCGCTCTTCGTGCGCTCGACCCTCACCGCCTTCCGCCCCGGCGGCCTGCACGGGGCGAACCGGCCGCCGCAGGTCGCGCTCGAGCTGCAGCTGGTGGACATCGACTCGGACCGGCTGCTGTGGACCTCGCAGCACGCCCGCCGCGGCGACGACTACGCGTCGCTCTTCGAGCGCGGGGCGATCACCGACGTGGTCGCCCTCGCCGACCGCACGGTGTCGGAGATGGTCCGGGCCCTGCGCGACACCCGGCCGACGGCGCCGAAGGCCGCTGCCGCCGCACGACCCCCGAAAGGTGCCGTCCCATGACCCCGTCGCTCCTGGCCCTCGTCCCCTCGCTGCTGCTGGCCGCCCCCCCGGCGCCCGCGCCGGCCGTGACCGCCTCGTCCTGGCTGGCCCGGGTCAACGACCAGCCGATCACCGTCTTCGACCTGCAGGAGGGCTTCGTGCGGCGCCACGGCGGCCACAAGAAGTTCCTGGCCGGCGAGGCGGAGACCCGCAAGTTCCTGGAGATCCTCATCGACTACGAGCTGCTGATGCAGGAGGCCTATCGCCTCGGCCTCGACCAGCAGCCGGACATCCGCAGGGCGGTCGAGGAGCAGCGCGACCGCGAGATGGTCGACTGGCTGCTCAAGACCGAGATCGAGGACAAGGCGAAGCCCACGCCGGAGGCGATCCGCGAGTTCTGGGAGAAGAACACCTCGCAGCTCTTCCAGGTGCGCCAGATCGTGGTGGAGAGCCGTGAGCAGGCGGAGGAAGTGCGCGCGCAGGCGGTGGCCGGCGGGGACTTCGAGAAGCTGGCCCGGGAGAAGTCGATCGTCGAGTCGCGCCTGTACGGCGGCCAGATGCTGCTCGGCCGCGGCGCCATGGAGCCCGCCTGGGAGGAGACGGTCTACTCGCTCAAGCCCGGGGAGATCTCGCCGGTGATGCGGACCGCCGCCGGCTGGGAGGTCGTGCGGCTGGAGCAGGTCAAGGACGTCGAGAAGCCGAAGCTCGAGGAGGCGAAGGCGCGCATCGAGGGCATCCTGACCCGGCGCCTGCTGGCCGAGCGGAAGAAGCAGCTGGGCGGGAGCCTGTGGGGGAAGTACCACGCTTCGCTCACCGACGCGCCGCGCGACCTTCACGCGCTGGCCAGGGCGGCGAAGGAGGCGCCCGACCTGAAGCTCGCCACCTGGGATGGAGGCTCGCTCGCCGTCCGCGAGTTCTGGCCTCAGATCGACATGGGGGCGCTCGGCTCGCTGCCGCCGTTCCGGGTGCAGGAGGAGATCGACGATCGCCTGCGTGCTGCCGTCAACGCACCGCTGGCGCTGCTCGAGGCGAAGGCCCGCGGGCTCGAAGCCGTCCCCCAGGTGAAGGAGGCCGCCCACCGCCACCAGCAGGACCTGATGGAGAGCGCGCTCTACCAGGACTACGTCCTGAAGGACGTGAAGGTGTCCGACGCCGACGTCAAGGCCTACTACGACGCCCACCGGACCGAGCTGGTGGTGCCCGAGAAGCGCCACGTCGCCCACATCGTCGCCCCCACGGCCGAGCAGGCACAGGAGCTGCGCCGGAGGCTCGAGGCCGGAGAGGCCTTCGAGGAGCTGGCACGCGACTCGACCGACCTCCAGACGGCGCAGTCGGGAGGCGACCTGGGCTGGATCACGGCGAAGGAGGTGCCGCCGGACTTCGCGCCGGTGTTGAAGCTGAACGAGGGCGAGGTGTCCGCCCCGCTCCCCTCCAAGTTCGGCTTCCACCTGGTCCGGGTGGTCAAGATCCAGCCCGCCCGCGAGCTGACGCTCGAGGAGGCGCGAAAGGACCTGCAGCAGAAGCTCCTCGAGCAGAGGCAGCGGGAAGCGCGGCTGGTCTGGGTCAAGCAGCTGCGCGCCGCCGCGCAGATCCGGTACAACGACCGGAACATACGCGCCTTCGTCCGGCAGAGCCAGCGCGACGGCGAGACGAGGCCGATGCCGGCGGGCCACGGTGCGAGCGGCGCGCCCGCGCCGGTCGGCCATTGACCGGATGAGCGGCGGCCCGAGGCGCCTCGGGCGCGGGCTCTGCTGCCTGGCGCTGGTCGGGCTGGTGCTGGCGGTGTTCGGCCAGGTCGCCGGGCACCCGTTTCTCGACTACGACGACGGCGAGTACGTCTACGCCAACCCCGTCGTTCTCTCCGGCCTCAGCTGGGAGGGCGCGCGGTGGGCCCTCGTCACGAACCACGCCGCCAACTGGCACCCGTTGACCTGGCTGTCGCACATGGCGGACGTGACCCTGTTCGGGACCGCTGCGGGCGCTCACCACCTCGTCAACGTCCTCCTCCACGCCGCCACCGCCGTGCTGCTGTTCCTCGTGCTCGATCGCTCCACCGGCGAGCCGCCGCCGAGCGCACTGGCCGCGATGCTGTTCGCGGTCCACCCGCTGCACGTGGAGTCGGTCGCCTGGGTGGCCGAGCGCAAGGACGTGCTGTGCGGCCTGCTCTGGGTGCTGACGGTCGCCGTCTACGCCCGGTACGCGCGTCGGCCCTCGGCGCGGCGCTGGCTGGCGGTGGCGGGCGCGCTGTTTTTGGCGCTGCTGGCGAAGCCGATGGCGGTCACTCTTCCCTTCGTCCTGCTCCTGCTGGACGCCTGGCCGCTGCGGCGGCTGCATCGGGGTGCCCGGACCCTCGTGCTCGAGAAGGTGCCCCTGTTGCTCCTGGCCGCCGTGGCCGCGGCCCTCACCTGGCGCGCCCAGTCCGCTTCCGGCGCCACCGCCGGCGCGGAGGCGTACCCGTTCCGCGACCGGCTCCTGAACGCCTGCCTCGCCTACGCCGTCTACCTGCGGCAGACGGTGTGGCCGGCGCACCTGTCGGTCTTCTACCCGCATCCCTGCAGCGTCGGCGCTTCCGTCGACGGGCGCGCCGCGCTCGGCGCTCTGGTGCTGCTCGCGGCTCTCACCGCCGCCGCCGTCTGGCAGCGCCGGCGCGGGTACCCGCTGGTCGGCTGGCTGTGGTTCGCAGGCACCCTGGTCCCGGTGATCGGGCTGGTGCAGGTGGGCGCGCAGGCCCACGCGGACCGCTACACGTACCTGCCGCTGGTGGGTCTCTTCGTCGCGCTCGCCTGGGGGCTGTGGGACGCGGTCGGCCGACGCTGGCCGCCGTTCGCGGCGGTGTCGATCCCCTTGGCGCTCGTGCTCGCCGGCACCGCCTGGCTGCAGACCGGGCACTGGCGCGACCGGGCCACGCTGTACGCGCACGCCATCGCCAGCACCGGCCAGAACTGGCTGGCCTGGAACAACCTCGGCCTGGCCCGCCTCGACGACGGGGACCTGGCCGGGGCGGAGCACGCCTTCGCGGTCGCGGTCCAGGCGAAGCCCGACTACGCCGACGGCTGGTACAACGCCGGGGTGGCAGAGCTGCGCGGCGGGCAGCTGCTTCCGGCGGTGCACGCCTATCGCCAGGCCCTGGCGCTCGATGCCGCGAACCCGGACGCCTGGGTGAACCTGGGAATCGCCTATCGCGGGCTGCGCCGGGAGGCGGAAGCGCTCGCGTGCTTCGACCGGGCGCTCGCGCTTCGCCCCGACGACCCGCTCGCCCTGGGGCAGCGGGCGCCGGCGGCGCGCGTCCGGGGCTCCCCAGGCGGGTAGGCGCGGGCGCGCCTCCGGCGGGCTTGCGAAAGCCGCGGCCGCGCCCCATGCTGGGCGGTTGAGCCATGCCCCGCGCGGTCACGGCCCTGCTGGGCCCCACCAACACCGGCAAGACGCACCTGGCGATCGAGCGCATGCTGACCCACGCCAGCGGGATGATCGGCTTCCCGCTGCGGCTGCTGGCGCGCGAGAACTACGACCGGGTCTCGGCCCTGAAGGGACCGGAAGCGGTGGCTCTGGTCACCGGCGAGGAGCGCGTCGTGCCCCGCCGCCCCTGCTACTGGATCGCCACGGTGGAGGCGATGCCGCTCGACCTCAAGGTCGACTTCCTGGCAGTGGACGAGGTGCAGCTGGCCGCCGACCGCGAGCGCGGCCACGTCTTCACCGACCGCATCCTGGGCGCGCGGGGCGCGCTGGAGACCTGGCTGATCGGGGCCGAGACCATCCGGCCGCTGCTGCACGAGCTCCTCCCCGGGGCCGCCTTCCAGACCCGGGAGCGGCTGTCGACGCTCTCCTACGCCGAGCCCAAGCGCCTCTCCAAGCTGCAGCCCCGCTCGGCGGTGGTGGTGTTCTCGCTGCACGAGCTGTACGAGGTGGCCTCGCGTCTGCGGCGCGAGCGGGGCGGGGCCGCTCTCGTCTTCGGCGCGCTCTCGCCGCGCACGCGCAACGCGCAGGTGGCGCTCTACCAGGCGGGCGAGGTCGACCACCTGGTGGCGACCGACGCCATCGGCATGGGCCTGAACCTCGACATCGACACGGTCGTCTTCACCGGGCTTACCAAGTTCGACGGCGTGGGGCCGCGGCCGCTGACCCCGGCGGAGGTGGGCCAGATCGCCGGCCGGGCCGGCCGCCACGTTCAGGACGGCCACTTCGCCGCCAGCGAGGAGCTGGGGCCTCTCGACCGCAGGCTGGTGGAGGCGGTCGAGAGCCACCGCTTCGCTCCGCTCACCCGCCTGTTCTGGCGGACGGACCAGCTCGACTTCTTCTCGCCGCTGGCTCTCCTGGGCAGCCTGGAGCGGCAGCCCCCGCACCCGTTCCTGGTGCGCATGCGGCACGCGGAGGACGCCCGGGCGCTGGCGGCGCTGGTCCGCGACCCGGAGACGATGGCGCTCGCCCGCGACCCCGAGTCGGTGCGGCTGCTGTGGGAGGTCTGCCAGGTGCCGGACTTCCAGAGCGTGCTGACCGACGCCCACACCCGCCTGCTGGCGCATGTCTTCCGCTTCCTGCGCGGCCCCGGCGGCCGCATCCCGGAGGACTTCCTGCAGGCGCACGTGCGCGACCTGGACCGCACCGAGGGCGAGGTGGACGCGCTGCTCGGCCGCATTGCCGCCATCCGCACCTGGACCTATCTCTCGAACCGCAGCACCTGGGTGCCCGACCCGCGCTACTGGCAGGAGCGCACGCGGGCCGTCGAGGACCGCCTGTCGGACGCGCTGCACGAGCGGCTGACCCAGGAGTTCGTGGACCGGCCGGGGACGGTGATCGCGCGCTACGACGCCTCCGAGCTGGTGACCACCATCGCCGGCGACGGCGAGGTGCTCGTCCAGGGGCTGCGCGCCGGCGTCATGGAGGGCTTCCGCTTCCGGCCCGACCACGGCAAGGGCGACGGCTCGCGCGGCCTGCTGGCCGCCGCCAACCGCGCCCTGCGCTCGCTGGTGCGCGAGCGCGTGCAGGCGCTCGAGGCGGATCCGGACCAGGCGTTCGCGCTGGGGCCGGGCGCCGAGCTGCTCTGGCACGGCAGCGCGGTGGCGCGCCTCCTCGCCGGCGAGAGCGCGCTCACCCCCCAGGTCGACGTGCTGCCCAGCGACCTGCTGGAGCCGCCGCTGCGCGAGCGCGTCCGCCGCCGACTGGCCGCCTGGCTCGAGGGAATGCTGCAGGCGTCGCTCGGTCCGCTCTTCAGGCTGCGCGAGCGGGCGCCGGCCGGCGCCGCCCGCGGTCTCGCCTTCGTGCTGGCCGAGGGCCTGGGGGCGGCGGCGCGCCGCAGCGTGGCCGCGCAAGTGGCGGGGCTGAGCGGCGAGGACCGCCGCGACCTCTCGCGCCTGGGCGTGAGCGTCGGCCGCTTCGCCGTGTTCCTGCCGACCCTGCAGCGGCCGGAGTCGATGCGGCTGCGGGCGCGGCTGTTCGCGGTCCGTCACGGCCTTCGCGGCTGGACCGGTCCCGACGGCGCCCCCTCGGTCTCCAACGACCTCGCCCGGCCGCTGGCCTCCTACCTGGCCAGCGGCTACCTGCCCCTGGGTCCGCGGGCCGTGCGTCTCGACCGCCTGGAGCAGGCGGCGGCGCTGCTGGCGCGCCTCTCCCGCTCCGGCCCTTTCCCGGCGCCACGCGAGCTGCCGAGGATCGTGGGCTGCTCTCCCGCGGAGCTGGCTGCGGTCGTCTCGGCGATGGGCTACGCCGAGCGCGACGGCCGCTTCGAACGCCGTGCGCGGCCGCAGCGACGGATCGCCCGCCGGACCTGAGCGATCCCCGGCCTAGAATCAGCGCTCGAAGCCGGAGCGCTCCCGGCTCGCCGGCACGAGGGGGTTGATCAGACGGATGGGCAGAGGCCAGCCGAGCTCCGACGACGCGGGCCGACCCCGGGAACAGGGGGTGGCCTGGGCGCTGGCCGGCGCGCTGGTGTCCTGTTTCGTCCTGCAATGCGTGACCGGCATGGCGTGGCAATCGGCGACCTACGACGAGCCCGTCTACGTCGCCGCCGGCTACTCGTATGTCGAGACCGGCGACTTCCGGCTGAAGCGAGACGCCCCGCCGCTGGTCGCCACCCTCAGCGGCCTCGTCCTGGAGCTGGGCACGCATTTCGGCAACCCGGTCCCCTTCGACGCCACCAGCACGCTGTGGAACGGCTCGACCGAGTACGCGTTCGCCGAGCAGTTCCTCGCCGGGGTGAAGGATCGCCAGCGCACGCTGCTGCTGGCCCGCATCCCGGTGGTCCTGATCGGGGCCGCGCTGGCCTGGTACGTCTTCCTCGCCGGACGGCTGCTGCTGGGCGACGTCCTCGCGCTGCTGCCACTCGCCCTTCTCTGCTTCGACCCGAACCTGGTCGCGCACGCGCGCGTCGTGTCCTGCGACGTCGCGCTGGCGGCGTTCTTCTTCGTCGCGCACCACTACCTCTACCGGCTGCTGACCGAGCCCGGGCCCGGGAACCTCCTGGGGCTGAGCCTGGCGGCGGCCCTCGCCACGTTGGCGAAGTTCACGGGGCTGCTCGTGTTCCCCTCGCTCGCGCTGGTGGCGGGGCTCGCCTTCGCTTTCCCCGGGCTGCTGCCCCTCTACCCGTGGGCGGGAGACGCTTCGCAGAGGCGGCGCCGGGTGCGGCGGATCGGCCTGCAGGCGGCCCTGGCGAGCGCAGCAGCCACCCTGTTGCTCGTCAGCCTCCTCTACCGATCCTGGACGGGTCTTGCGGAGTACGCCGCCGGCCTGCGAACCGTCTACGCCAACGCCGCCCCCGGCTACCAGTTCTACCTGCTGGGGCACTTCGCGCCGCACTCGTTCTGGTACTACTACCCCGTCGCGATGTTGTTGAAGACGCCGGAGCACACGCTCGTGTTGCTGGCGCTGGCTGCGCTCGCGGCGTGCATCCCCGGCACCCGACCCGCACGCGGGTTCTGGCTGCTCGTTCCCGTCGCCCTCGTCCTGCTCGTCTGCTCGCGGGATCCCGCGAACCTCGGACTGCGGCGGGTGCTGCTGGTCTACCCCTTCCTGTTCCTCTGGATCGGGGAGCGCTTCGCGGCCCTCCGCGAACGCGGGTCGCGTCCCCGCGAGAGGCGACTCGGCGTCAGGCTCATCGAGGTCGGCGTGGGGCTGCTGGTCGCCGCGGGCATCCTCTCGGCGGTCCTGGCTCACCCGCATCAGCTCGCCTACTTCAACCGCTTCGTCGGCGGCCCGGCGCGCGGATACCTCTACCTCGACGACAGCAACCTCGACTGGGGCCAGGACCTGCCCGGCCTGGCCGCCTGGCAGGCAGAGCACGGCGTGCGACCGCTCGCGCTGTGGTACTTCGGCACCGACGCCCCGGCCGCCTACGGCATCGATTGGCGGCCGGTCGCGGACGACGAGCTCCTGCGTCCCCGGCGAGCCGTCTACGCGATCTCCGTCAACCGGCTGATCGGGCTGAAGCTCGCCGCGCGCCAGCGCGGCCAGCCCCAGCTCGACTGGCTCGTCCGGTACCGGCCAGCCACCCGCATCGGACACTCGATCTTCATCTACGACTTCCGCTGACCAGAGACCGCGGCGCTCGGGGGCCGCGTGCTAGCATGGCCCGTGGCCCAGGCGCGAGACACCGTCGAGGAGGCCCGCCAACTCGCTGAGCGCCTGGCCCTGCCCTTCGAGCCGCTGGAGGAGACGCCGGCGGACCCGTCGCTGTGGGGCGAGGTCCCGCTGGAGCTGATGGTCCGGTATTCCTGCGTGCCGCTGCGGCGTGAGGGCGGTCGCATCGTGCTCGCCTTCGGCGGCCTCGAGGATCCGCTCCGGGTGGACGAGCTGGAGTTCCTGCTGGAGCGGCCGATCGGGGCCGCGGTCGCGCCGGCGGACCGGGTCGACTGGCTGCTGCGCCGCCACCGCGGCGGGGAGATCCTGCTGGAGCAGGCCAGCGAGGGCCTGCGCCTGCAGCTGCTGGCCGAGGACGAGTCGGACAGCGCGGACGCGAAGGCGCTGCCGGCCGAGAGCCCGATCGTGCGACTGGTCGACTCGCTGATCCTGGGGGCGATCGAGCGCCGCGCCTCCGACATCCACCTGGAGACGAAGGACCGCGAGGTGCTGGCCAAGTACCGCATCGACGGCGTGCTCTACCCGGCCCTGGAGCCGCTCGACAAGCGTCACCACGACACCATCGTCAGCCGGCTGAAGGTGATGTCGGAGCTGGACATCGCGGAGAAGCGGGTGCCCCAGGACGGCCGCTTCCGCCTGCGGGTGAAGGGCCGCACCATCGACTTCCGCGTCTCCATCATGCCGTCCATCCACGGCGAAGACGCGGTCATCCGCATCCTCGACAAGGAGCAGCTCAACGCCGCCTTCCGCAGCCTGCGGCTGGACGTGCTGGGCTTCTCCGAGGCGGACCTGCGCAAGCTGCGCAAGTACATCACCGAGCCGTACGGGATGGTGGTGGTCACCGGGCCCACCGGCAGCGGCAAGACCACCACGCTCTACGCGGCGCTCAGCGAGATCGCGAGCCCCGAGGACAAGATCATCACCATCGAGGACCCGGTCGAGTACCAGATCCCGGGCATCGTGCAGGTGCCGGTGAACGAGAAGAAGGGCCTCAGCTTCGCGCGAGGCTTGCGCTCGATCCTGCGCCACGACCCCGACAAGATCATGGTGGGCGAGGTGCGCGACCCCGAGACCGCGCAGATCGCCGTGCAGTCGGCGCTCACCGGGCACCTGGTCTTCACCACCGTCCACGCCAACAACGTCTTCGACGTGATCGGCCGCTTCATCCACATGGGGGTGGAGCCCTACAACTTCGTCTCCGCCCTCAACTGCGTGATGGCGCAGCGGCTGGTGCGGGTGCTGTGCACGGCCTGCAAGCGGCAGGGGTGCGTGGCCGAGTCCGTGCTCGCCGAGTCCGGCCTCGACCCGGAGCTCTACCGCGAGCACTCATTCTCCGAGCCCGTCGGCTGCGACGAGTGCGGCGGCACCGGGTTCCTGGGCCGAACCGCGGTGGCGGAGCTGCTCGACATGTCCGACCGCATCCGCCAGATGATCCTGGACCGCCGGCCGGCGGCCGAGATGAAGCAGGCGGCGCGCGAGGAGGGCATGACCTCCTTGCGCGACTCGGCGCTGGAGAAGGTGCTGGCCGGGGTCACCACCCTGCGCGAGATCAACAAGGTCACGTTCGTCTAGGCAACGGCGAGTCCCGGCGTGGCGATGGTGTCGTTCCCGCGCTTTCGTGCTATCAGTGGGAACTGAGGCGGCAGCGGCCTTCGAGAACCCGGGCAACGGGAGTGGGCGAGGGCTGCTCGAGGAGGCGCGTGGCTGAGGTGGGCAGCAGCGACCTTCCCGATCCGGCGGCGATCGCCGAGGAGCAGCGGCGGCTGGACAGGCTGCGCCGCACCGTGGACGTGACCTGCGCGCTGCTGCGCCAGGCGGCGCTCACCCGGCGGGAGGCCGAGCACCTGGTGGCGGCGGCGCGGCGCGACGCCCTCGAGCTGTTCCCCGACAAGGGCGAGGTCTTCGATCTGGTGATCGCGCCCCGACTGGAGCGCATCCTGGAGGAGCGTTGGCCGGCGAGGCCGCCGCGGGTGCTCGAGTTCCGTCCTCGCCGCCGCGACGGCGAGCGCTAGGCGCTCACGCAGGTGAAGTCGCGCATCACGCCGTCGGCGTCGAACCAGACGAAGTACAGCATGTCGGCCGCGCGGAACACCCGCAGCTGCGGGTAGCGTGCCGCCTTCTGCCGCAGCTCGGCGAGCTTCCTGCCGCCGCGGGCGGCGATCACCTGCTCGGCCTCCTCCGGGGTCCGGGGCGCGGCGAGCAGCGGCGCGCCCTCGTCCTGCAGGGCGCGGGTGAGGCGGTCGGCGGTCGGAGCCTCGCGCATCACCTTCCGCAGGCGGCCCTCGTGCTGCGAGAAGCGGCGGTAGTCGAAGCTGGCGCTGCCCAGCAGCATGGCCAGGGCCAGCGCGCCCAACGTGACCACCAGAGCGCCCCCCACGATCCACACCCGTTTCATGCCCGTCCCCGCTCGATTCTAAGCCTTGCACGGCGGAGGGGCCCGGCGCAGAATCCGCCGCGATGCGCATCGGCATCGACCTCGGCGGCACCAAGATCGAGGCCCTCGCCCTCGACGACTCGGGCCGGGCGCTGGCCCGGCGGAGGATGGCGACGCCCCGCGACGACTACGACGGCACGCTGGGGGCGATCGTCTCGCTGGTCCGCGACCTCGAGCAGGAGACAGGGCTGCGGGGGACGGTCGGCCTCGGCATGCCGGGCGCCATCTCCCCGGCGAGCGGCCTGGTCAAGAACGCGAACTCGACCTGGCTGATCGGCCAGCCGCTGGACCGCCACCTGGCGGCGCGGCTGGAGCGGCCGGTGCGGGTGGCCAACGACG
Organism: Vicinamibacteria bacterium; assembly: GCA_035542035.1. GTDB lineage: Bacteria > Acidobacteriota > Vicinamibacteria > Fen-336 > Fen-336 > DATBSL01. Next base: position 49,439 of record DATKME010000002.1, read on the forward strand.
CGAACTGCTTCGCGCTCTCCGAGGCGGTCGACGGCGCCGGCGCCGGCGCCCGAGTGGTCTTCGGGGTCATCGTCGGCACCGGCACCGGCGGCGGGGTGGTCGTCGACCGCAGGGTGCTCACCGGGCCCAACGCCATCGCCGGCGAGTGGGGACACAACCCGCTGCCCTGGCCGGACCACGAGGAGTGGCCGGGGCCGCCCTGCTACTGCGGCAAGACCGGCTGCGTCGAGACCTTCCTCTCCGGCCCCGGGCTGGCGAGGGACTACCAGGGGCGCACCGGCCAGGCGGCGGACGCCGTCGAGATCGCCGCCCGGGCGGCCCGCGGCGAGGCGGCGGCGGTGGCCGCTCTCGAACGCTACGAGGACCGCATGGCCCGCGCCCTGGCGGTGGTGCTCGACATCCTCGACCCGGACGTGGTGGTGCTCGGCGGCGGCATCTCACGGATCGAGCGGCTGTACGCCTCGGTGCCGCGCCTGTGGCAGCAGTGGGCGTTCTCGGACCGGGTCTTCACCCAGCTCAGGCCGCCGGTGCACGGCGACGCCAGCGGCGTCCGCGGCGCGGCCTGGCTGTGGGGACCCGGAGATGATTAGCCGGGCACGTCAATCCGCCGACTCGCCGTCGAGGAGGGCGTCGCAGGCGAGGGTCTGCGGCCCCTGCTCCGTGCAGACCGCGAACCTCTGCTCCTTGCCCTCGCTGCGCGCCCACATGGCGACCCCGGCGAAAGCGCCCTTCTTGTCGACGGCGTAGAAGACCAGCTGGAATCGGGGATTGCCGTTGGCGTCGAGCAGCCGCTTCTCGCGGGTGCTGGCGCGGACGCGCTTGAGCGCCTCCATGGCGGCGTCCTTCGGGCCGCGGCCCCGGCGCATCTCCTCGACGATGAAGAAGGACGACAGGTTGTAGAGGTTGGCCTCGCCGCGGCCCGTCGAGCCGGCGGCGCCCACGGCGTCGTCGACCCACAGCCCGGCGCCCAGGATCGGCGAGTCGCCCACCCGCCCCGGGATCTTGAACGCGAGCCCGCTGGTGGTAGTGACGCCGCAGACGTCACCCTTGGGGCCGACGCCGTCGCAGTTGATGGTGCCGTACCGGCGCACCGGGTCCAGGAGCCCCTCCCGCGCCATCTGCCGCGCCGCCGCCTCTGCGGCCTCCACGCGCTTCTTCGGGTCGAGCCAGTGGGCGGGGTCGACGCGCCGCTTCCACTCCAGCCACTTCGCCCGGGAGGCAGGGGTGTTGAGGTCGGGCTCGACGGTGAAGCCCATTTCGCGGGCGAAGGCCTGGGCCCCCGCACCGACGAGGAGGTGGTGGTCGGTGTTCTCCATGACCGCCCTGGCCACCCGCGACGGCGTGCGCACGCCCTCGAGCGCCGCCACCCCGCCGGCCTGCTTGCGCGGGCCGTGCATGCAGCTGGAGTCGAGCTGCACCACGCCGTCGGCGTTGGGCAGGCCGCCGTAGCCGACGTACATCTCCGCCGGGTCGAGCTCGACGATGTTGACTCCGGCGATCAGCGCGTCGAGCACGTCCTCGCCAGCGGCCATCCGGCGCCAGGCCTCCTCCACGCAGGTGCGCGGGCCGCCGTTCCTGAACTCGTTCCCGTTCGCCGAGGAGATGACGAGAGGCGGCGTGGCCCGGCGGACGAGGACAGCCGGCCCCGCGGCCCCCGCCGGCTGCGTCTGCGACCGGCTGCCGGCCGGCAGCGCTCCGGCGACTGCGGCCGCAGCCCCGGCGGTGACGAAGCGACGACGGCTGATCCGCCTCATGCTCCTCCTCCTTTCAGGCGCCGAGCCAGCGGCGCAGGTGCGGCAGGGCCAGCAGCAGCATCGCCAGCAACGGCAGCGCCGCCGCCGTGCGCCACTCGCGGTTCAGGCGCACACGCGCCCACTCGAAGCGCGACGTGCGCGGGCCGCCGGGCTGCAGCCGCGGCCAGAACAGCGGCACCGCCTGCTCCCAGGCGGCGTACTCCACGGGGAACTTGCGCTCCAGGAAGGCCGCCTCCTCGCGCATCACCGTCGGGTAGAAGGCGAGGAAGTACAGCGCCACCGCCAGCACCACCCACGGGCTCCAGCAGGCGACCGCCACGCCCAGCGCGATCAGCAGGCTGCCGACGTACAGCGGGTTGCGCGAGTGGGCGTAGGGGCCGCCGGTGGCGAGGCAGCGCGTCTTCTCGATGTGCCCGGAAGCCCACAGCCGCGCCGCCTCGCCGGCCACCGCCAGCGGCAGGCCGAGCGCCAGCGACAGCGCGGTCGGCCGGGCGAGCAGGACCACCAGCACCCCCACCACCCAGCCGGCAGTGACGCGGTACCTAGAGGGCACGGGTCCCCGTCCGCGCGGCCAGCCCCAGGCGTCGGGTCGCCGCCTCCGCGACCTCGGCCACTGTGATCTCGGCCATCACCCCGGCGTGCCGCAGGCAGCCGCGGCTGTAGCAGGGGAAGCACGCGGGCGCGCGGCGCACCACCAGGTCGGAGGCGGCGAAGGGACCATTGCGCGCCGGGTCGGTGGGACCGAACAGGGCGACCACCGGTGTGCCCACGGCGCAGGCGAGGTGCAGCGGGCCGGTGTCGGCGGCGATGACCAGCCGAGCGCGGCGGGCCAGCTCGACGTAGTCGAGCAGCGTGGTGGGGAACGACCGCTGCGCGGCGCCGGCGGAGGCGGCCACCACCTGCTCGGCGAGGGACTCCTCGCCGGGCCCGTAGGTGACCAGGCAGCGGAGGGCCTGCCGCCGCAGCGCCTGGGCCAGCGCCCCGAAGCGGTCGGGCGGCCACAGCTTGCTCGCCCAGCCGCCGCCGGGGTTGAGCAGCACGAGCCCGCTCTCGCCGAGCGCCTGCAGGCCGCCATCGACCCGCGCCACCGACTCGGCGGCGAAGGGCAGCGGGAACTCGCGGGTGCCCACCGCCTCGATGCCCAGCCCGCGCAGGAGCGCCAGGTTCTTGTCGATCACGTGGCCGCCGCGCGCGCGGGGCACCGCCCGCGTCAGCAGCAGCGCGGAGCCCGGTTCCCGGCGGGCGCGCCGCTCCCAGCCGACGACCTGCCGCGCCCCCGAGAGGCGCGCCCAGGTGGCGGACTTCCACAGCCCCTGGAAATCGAGGGCGGCGTCGAAGCGCGACGCACGCGCCCGCCGCACGGTGGCGAGCGCCGCGCGCCAGGAGAACGCCCTGGCGGGCGGCGCCGCCAGCACCTCCGCCACCAGCGGGTTGTCGTCGAGCAGCACCCGGGCGGGGGGCTCCACCACCCAGCCGGCCTCCCACCCGTGCCGGTGCAGCGCCGCCAGCGCGGGCAGCGTGTGCACCACGTCGCCGATCGAGGAGAGCCGGACGACGAGCGCCTTCATCCCCGCACCCGGGCGATGAGCGCGCGGGTGTCGTGGCGCTTAGCATCCCCGACGATCGCGACCCGGCCGCCGTAGGAGCGGACCACCTCGCGCTCGGGGACGGTGTCGGCAGTGTAGTCGGTGCCCTTGCAGTGGACGTCCGGCCGCAGCGAGAGCAGCAGGCGGGTCACATCGTCCTCCTCGAACACGACCACGTGGTCGACCGCCCGCAGCGCCGCCACCAGCAGCGCCCGGTCCCCTGCGGGGAGGATGGGACGGCCCTCGCCCTTCAGCCGGCGGACCGAGCGGTCGCCGTTCACGCCGACGACCAGGACGTCGGCCTCGGCCGCCGCACCCTCCAGGTAGCGCACGTGCCCGACGTGCAGGACGTCGAAGCAGCCGTTGGCGAGGGCGACGGAGCGGCCGGCCCGGCGCGCCTCCTCCACCCGGGCGCCCACCTCGTCCAGGCTGCCGATCTTGGCGGCGGCGACCCTCACCGGGAGGCGTCCCCGGCGACCGCCGCCAGCAGCTCCTCCCCCGAGACGGTGGCGGTCGCATGCTTCATCACCACGATGCCGCCCGCGTAGTTGGCGAGCCGGGCGGCCTCCGCCGGCCGGGCGCCGGCGGCGAGGGCGAGCGTGAACGTGGCGATCACGGTGTCGCCGGCCCCGGTGACGTCCGCCACCTCGTCGGTGCCGTGGATCGGGATGTGCTCGGGCGGGCAGCCCTTCTCGAAGAGCGCCATGCCGTCGCTGCCGCGGGTGATGAGCACGGCCCGGCAGCCGAGCCGCGCCAGCAGCTCCCGGCCCGCCGCCTCCAGCCTTTCCCGGTCGTGGCCGATGGTGATGCCGAGCGCCTCCTCCACCTCCGGCTCGTTCGGCGTCACGGCGGTCATGCCGCGGAAGCGGAGCAGCGCGAAGCGCGAGTCGACCGCCACCGGCACCTTCCGCCGGCGGGCCAGGGCCACCGCCGAGCGCACCAGCGCCGGGTCGAGCAGGCCGAAGCCGTAGTCGCTGACCAGGATGCCGTCGAGCTCCCCGCTGAAGCCGCGCAGGGCCCGCAGCACCGCCTGGCGCGCCCGGCTGCGAGAGGGCAGCCGCTGGTAGCGGTCGAGCCGGACCACCTGCTGCTTGGTCGAGTGCGGCCGGCCGGCGAGGATGCGCGTCTTCACCGGCGTCGGGTAGGACGGCTCCTCGAACACACAGCCGCCGTCGATCCCCTTCTCCCGCAGCAGCCGGCGCAGCGCGGCCCCGTGCGCGTCCTTCCCCAGCACGCCGAGCGGCAGCGGGCGCCCGCCCAGCGTGCGGATGTTGTGGACGGCGTTGGCGCCGCCTCCCAGGCGCAGGTCGCTGGTGTCGTGCCGGAGGATCAGCACCGGCGCCTCGCGGCTGATGCGCTCGACCCGGCCGTAGACGAACTCGTCCGCCACCAGGTCGGCCAGCACCAGCACCCGGCGACCGCGGAACGCCCGAACCAGCGACGCAAGACGCGCCCGCTCCCCGCTCACGACGCGCCCCCCAGGATCCGCTCCACCGCCTCCAGCAGGTGCTCCGCCACCAGGTCCGGGCGGCGCGACCAGGAGGGCTCCTGGTAGGCGAGCTCGCCCCGGCCGTAGCCGGTCCTCACCATCGCCCCGCGGGCGCCCACGCTCCAGGCGAGCTGCAGGTCGCCGTGGCGGTCGCCGATCACCCAGGAGCGGGCGAGGTCGGCTCCCAGCTCCGCCTCGGCCCGGCGCAGCATCCCGGGCCGGGGCTTGCGGCACTCGCAGTCCCGGCGGTACGGCGGCTGGCCGACGGTCGGGTGGTGGAGGCAGGCGTAGACCGCGTCGAAGCGTGCGCCGCCCGCCTCGATCTGTGCGACCAGCGAGCGCTGCACCTCGTCGAACACGGCCTGCGGGAAGTAGCCGCGGGCGACGCCGGCCTGGTTGGTGACCACCACCGCCAGCCAGCCGGCTTGGTTGATGGCGCGCACGGCCTCGACCGCCCAGGGGTACAGCCGGAAGCGGTCCGGGTGGTTGACGTACCCGACCTCGTGAGACAGGGTGCCGTCGCGGTCCATGAAGATCGCCGGATGGCGCGTCGGGCTCACGGCCGGACGAGCGCCAGCGCCGCGGAGGCGACGCGGTCCACCCCGACGCGGGTCATGCAGCGGTGGTCGATGGGGCACTCGCGCAGGAGGCAGGGCGCGCAGTCGACGTCCTCGCGCACGATCGTCGCGGCGCCGCCGAGGGGGGCCGTCTCCGTCCAGTCGGTCGATCCGAACACGGCCACGAGAGGCGTGCCGAGCGCGGCCGCCAGGTGCATGGGGCCGGAGTCGTTGGTGAGCAGCAAGCGCAGCCGCGCCAGCACCCCGACCAGCGCGCCGAGCGTCGTCTCGCCGCACAGCAACCGCGCCTCCGCCTTCATCTGGGCGGCGATCGCCTGGCCGAGCGGCCGCTCGGCGGCGCCGCCCACGATCGCCACCTTCGCCCCCAGCCGGCGCGCCACCAGGTCGGCGACGGCGGCGAAGCGCTCCGGCAGCCAGCGCTTGGCGGTGCCGAAGAAGGCGCCGGGGTTGACGCCGATCCAGGGTCCCTCGTCCGGGAGCAGCGCCGCCGCCTGGGCGCCCCACGGCTCGGGGCAGCGAAGCGAGGCGTCGGGCGGTCCCTCGGTCACCAGCCCCAGGCCCTCGAGCATCGCGCGATAGTAATACACCTGGCTGCGGCCCCGGACCGAGGACGGCACCCCGCAGCGCCGCGTCAGCAGCGGGCCGCGTCCGTCCGTGGCGTAGCCCCAGCGGCCGGGGATGGCCGCGCGCCAGGTGACCAGCGCGGAGGAGAACGAGTTCGGCAGCAGCACCGCCAGGTCGAACCGCCCCCGCAGCGCGGCGACGTCGTGCCGGTGGCCACGACTCTCCTCGACGGCGTCGACCTCGCGCACCGCTCCGTACAGCTCGGCCACCCACGGCCGGGCCAGCACCGTCAGCCGGGCCTGCGGGAAGGCCCGACGCAGGTCGCGCAGCGCCGGCAGGGACAGCACCACGTCGCCCACCCAGTTGGGCGCGCGCACCAGCAGGCGCTCGCCGGCGGTCGTGCCGCTCACGCGCCGACCCCCGCCGAGGGCTGCGTCTTCCAGCGCCGGTGCAGCCACAGCCACTGCTCGGGGGTCTCGCGTACCCAGGATTCGATGAGCGAGGTGAGGTGCTGCGTCAGCGCGACCAGGTCTTCCTCGCGGCGGCCGCTGCCGGTCCACTCGACCGGCGGGCCGTACGCCATCAGATAGCGCCCGTCCGGCTGCAGGGTGCAGCGGACGGGGACGATCGCGCAGCCGGTCTTGAGCGCGAGCGCGGCGGCCACGGTGGTGGTGCAGGCGGGACGGCCGAAGAAGCGGACGAAGACGCCGTCCTGCTCCTGCACGTTCTGGTCGATGAGCACCGCCAGGATGCCGCCCTGGCGCAGGGTCCGGATCGCCTGCGACAACGCCTTCTGCTTGTAGATGACGCGGTTCCCGGTGGAGGTGCGCAGCGCCACCAGCCGGCTGTCGAGCCGCGGGTTGTCGAGGGGGCGCGCGATCGAGGCGACGTCGCCCACCAGCGGGGCCGAGGCGATCGCCTGCAGCTCCCAGTTGCCGAGGTGGGCCCCGGGACAGAGCACGCCGCGCCCGGCGGCGCGGGCGCGCGTGAGGTGCTCGACACCGTCCGTCTCCGTGAGCTCGACCAGCGCGTCGGCCGACCGCCCCTGCATCCACAGCAGGTCCAGGATCACGGTGCCGAAGTGACGGTAGACGCCGCGGGCGGTGCGCGCGAGGCGCGCCTCCTCCCAGTCGGGGAAGGCGCGGCGCAGGTTGTCGGCGGCGATCGCCAGGTGGCGGCGGTCGAGCCGCGCCCAGAGGGCACCGAGCCGCCCGCCGAGCCACAGCACGACCCGTCGGGGCAGCCGGCGCACCACGGCCGAGACCACGACGGCGGCCGCCGCCTCGAGGGCGTGGCGTCCCGCGCGCCTCACCGGCGCCCCCGCACCGCCGCCAGCAGCCGCTCCCGGAAGCGGTCCTCGCCGGCGATCTCCGCGGCGATCTCCTGCACCAGCACGGGCAGGGCCGGCTCGGGCATCCCCGTCAGGCGCACCGCGTCCTTGGCGGTGGTGACGACGGCGTCGGCGCCCGCCGCGCGAGCGCGGGCCGCCGCGGCCGCCACTTCCTCGGCGCGGAAGCGGTGATGGTCGCGGAAGAACCAGCGGCCCACCACCAGCGTGCCGCCGCCGGAGACGTCCCACTCCAGCCGCGACGGCCGCGCGATCGCCGCCAGCAGGAAGGCGCGGCGAGGGCGTTCGGCGGGGCTTCCGTCGAGCGCGCGGAAGCCCTGCACACGCCTGCTGACGCGGTGGACCCGGGCGGGCCCCAGCTGCTGCTCGAGGTCGCGCAGGCGATCTTCGTCTGCGGCCTCCAGCCGCGTGAGCAGGACGAGGTCGGCACGGCGCAGGCCCTGCGGGCCCTCGCGCAGGCGCCCCAGCGGCAGCGGCCGGTCCGAGAGGTCGGCCACGTCCAGGCATACCAGGTCGAGGTCGCGCGCGAGCCGCAGGTGCTGGAAGCCGTCATCGAGCACGTGCACGCGGGGGCCGAAGCGCGCCTCCACCGCGCGACCGACCCGGTCGCGCCGCGGGCCGATGGCCACCACCGCCCCGGCCAGGGCCCGGGCCAGCATCACCGGCTCGTCGCCGGCCTGGTCCGCCGAGGCCAGGACGTCCCGGCCGTCGCTCACCACCAGCGCCTCGCCGCGAAAGCGACCACCGTAGCCTCGGCTCAGCACCGAGACCGGCTGGCCCGCCGCCATCAGCATCTCGGCCACCCGGCGGACCACCGGCGTCTTGCCGTTGCCGCCCAGGCTGAGGTTGCCGACGCTGACCACGGGCCCGGCCAGCCGCGACGGCTTCAGCCAGCCGCGCCGGTAGGCCGCCGGACGCAGGGCGAGCGCGCGGGCCAGGATCGCGTCGAGCGCGCTCACGAAAGGAGGGACACCAGCGCGTCGGCGCTGCGGCCCACCGCGCCGCGGTTGCGGCCGACCAGCGCGCGGGCGCGTTCGCCGAGGCCGAGGCGGCGACCGTCGTCGAGCAGCAGGCTGGCCACCTCGTCGCCGAGCTCGTCGGCCGAGCCGACCTGCAGCATGGCCTGGGCCTCGCGGAACTGGTCGGCGATCTCCTGGAAGTTCTCCATGTGCGGGCCCACGATCACCGGCTTGCCCGCCACCGCGGGCTCCAGGATGTTGTGGCCGCCCGAGGGCAGCAGGCTGCCGCCGACGAACACCACGTTCGCCAGCGCGTAGAGCTGCGACAGCTCGCCCAGGGTGTCGAGCAGCATCACCTCGCCGTCCTGCCAGGCCAGGGGGTCGAGCGCGCTTCGGCGCAGGCAGCGGAAGCCCGCCTCCTCGACCAGCGGCAGGACCGCGTCGAAGCGCTCCGGGTGCCGCGGCGCCACCAGCAGGCGTGCCTCGGGGACGCGCCGACGCACGCGGTGGAAGGCGGAGAGCACCAGCTCCTCCTCGCCCGTCACCGTGCTGCCCGCGATCCACAGCGGACGCGCCGCCCCCGGCGCACCCTGCAGCAGACGCGCCAGCCGCTCTGGCACACGGCCGGGCTCGACCGCGTCGAACTTCAGGTTGCCGGTCACCTGCACCCGCGCGGCGGGCGCACCCAGCGCCCGGATGCGCTCCGCATGCGCCTCGCCCTGCATCAGGAACAGGTCGACCTCGGACAGGACGCGGCCGACCAGGCGCCGGGCCCTGAGGTAGCGCCGGAAGGAGCGCGGCGAGATGCGCCCGTTCACCACCGCCACCCGCGTCCCCCGGCGGCAGGCTTCGTGGATGAGGTTCGGCCACAGCTCGGTCTCGATCAGGACCAGCAGCGAGGGGTTGAGAACGGCGAGCGCGTGGCGCACGGGGTGCGCGAAGTCGAAGGGCGCGTAGAAGAGGCCGTCGACGCCGCGCACGGCCTTCCTCGCCACCGCGCTGCCGGTCATGGTGGTGGTCGAGAGGAAGATGCGGTGGGACGGCAGCCGTTCCCGCAGCAGGGGCACCAGCGGGCGCGCGGCCAGCACCTCGCCGACGGACACCGCGTGGATCCACACCGCGCGGTCACCGTCGACGTTGAGGTACACGGGCAGACGGCCCATGCGCTCGCTGAAGGTCCGCAGGTACTTGCCGGTGGAGCGTCCCTTCCAGAGGAACCAGGGAAGCGCGAGGAAGAAGCCGACTGTCAGGAGGAGGCTATAGACCGTGTACACGCACTGCTCCGCGGGCCCGGGGCCCGCCATCAGCCGGCAGTATAACGTCGGCGGCGCGAACCGCCCGTGCGCCGCCCCGAACGCCCAATCCGCCCAAATTGGCAGGATCTGTGCAGTGATCGGGTGCAGACGGCGGACGTAGCGCAGGATTTGCGAGACGTCCGCCTCTTCTCAGGAGGATGTGTTCATGGCGATGAAGATCCTGGCCGAGTGCATCAGCTGCGGTGCGTGTGAGCCGGAGTGCCCCAACACGGCCATCTCGGCGGGTGACTCGATCTACCTGGTCGACGCGGAGAAGTGCACCGAGTGCGTGGGCGCTTACGACAACCCCCGCTGCGTCGAGGTGTGCCCGGTCGACGGCTGCATCGTGCAGGACCCCGACCACGCCGAGTCGAAGGAGCAACTGCAGGCGAAGTACGCCCGCCTGCACTGAGGCCCCTGGGGGGGACTCCGTCCCCCCAGGCGTCCTCGCTGTCGAAAATGCTGTCCTGCGCAGTCGCCTTCTGAACATTTCATCCGTTACGGTCGATTTTGCGCTGTTCAGTCTGCTAACGCGTCGTTTTTGCGCCCGGGCTGTCTGAGAGGTCTATCGTCTGCCCCGAACGCAGGAGCCCGATTGCGAGGCAATCGGGGCCGGTGGCGTCGACCAGCATCACCGGTCCCGGTCCCACCACCTCGGCCCGGCGCCCGCCGGTCACCAGCAGCGCCGTGCCCTCGTCGACGCCGATGCCGCGCAGCTCCGGATGCATCAGCACCAGGCCGAACAGCCGGTTCTCACGCTGGCGCTTGACGAAGTGCTGGTCGACCACCACCCCCTCGAGCAGCCCCAGGCCGGGCCGCGTGTCCACCTGCGCGCCGTCGATGACGGTGAAGTCGCCCTCCCCGGTGATCATCAGCGGCGACATGATGGCGGCGCCGGCGCTGGTGCCGCCGAAGACGGCGCCCTCCGCATAGCGCGCCCGCATCGCCTGGAGCAGCGCGGCATCGGCGAGCACGTCCATCACCCGCGCCTGGTCCCCTCCCGTGAAGAAGACGCCGGTGGCCCGCGCGAGGAGGGAGAGACACTCCCGCCGCCGCTCCGGCTCGAGAGGGGCGGCGCGACCCTTCGCATCGAGCACGGTCCCAGGCGCGCACTCGACCGACCCGGGCCCGAGCGCCCGCAGCTCGGCGACGAGGGTCTCGCAGCTCTCCTTCGGCTCGCCGCTCGCCCACGGCACGACCAGGAGCCGCGCCTGCCTGCCGCCGGCCCACTCGACGAAGCGCGCCATCGCCGCGGCGGGCGGGTCCCCGCCGCCGACCACCACGAGGTGCGTCGGCCTGCGGCTCTGCGCGGGCGCCGCCCAGGCGCGGCCGGCGACCGTCGTCGTGATCGCCGCCGCGACGGCGGCGGACGCCAGCAGGGGCGAGCGGGTCATGGCACCTCCAGGCGGCTGTCGACGGGGCCAAGCTTCCGGCGAAGCGCCGGTCTTCGCAACCCGCCCGCCGGGGGCTCGGCCGCGCTAGCATCGGGCGTCCTGCGCGAGGAGCCCGGATGAGACCTGCCCTGGTGGTGCACGGCGGATGCGGCACTCCGCCGCCCGGAGAGGAGGAGGCGCGCGTCGCGGCCTGCGAGCGTGCCGCGGAGGCGGGCTGGGGGGTGCTGGACGCGGGCGGCGCCGCGCTCGACGCGGCGGAGGCGGCGGTGCGGGCTCTGGAGGACGAGCCGCTCCTGAACGCGGGCACCGGCGCGTACCTGCAGGCGGACGGCGTCGCCCGCCTCGACGCCAGCATCATGGCCGACGACGGTCGCGCGGGCGCGGTGGCGCAGGTCCCGCTGCTGCGCCATCCCGTGAGTCTCGCCCGGTACCTCCTCCAGCAGGACGCGCACGTGATGCTAGCGGGCCCCGAAGCGCTCGCGCTCGCCGCCCGCCTCGGCCACGAGGTGGGGGTGGTCGCCACCCCGGCGAAGATCGCGTACTGGCAGGACCACCTGGACGAGGCCTGCCGGCGGCTCGACTACGCGGCGATGGCGGCGGCCTGGAGGGCGGAGAACCCGCGGCTGGGCACCGTCGGTGCGGTGGCCCTCGACGCGCGGGGACGGCTGGCGGCGGCCACGTCGACCGGCGGCACCGGCCAGTGCTATCCCGGGCGCGTCGGGGACACGCCGATCATCGGCGCCGGGACCTACTGCACGCGCCGGGTCGGTGTCTCGATGACCGGCGTGGGCGAGCGCATCCTGGTGGCGCTCGCCGCGAAGCGCCTGGCCGACCTGGTCGGCGACGGGGTGGCTCTCGCGGAGGCCGCCGAGCGGGTGCTGCGCGAGGTCGGCCCCGGCGCCGGCCTCGTCGCGCTCGACGCCTCCGGGCGGGTCGCGCAGACGCGCAACACGCCGTTCATGGCCGCCGCCCGGCGCGGCTGACGCACGGGCTAGGCCGAGGCGGTGACCGCCAGCGGGGATGGCCGCAGCTGCGGCTCCGCGGGGAACGACCTCGGCTGCAGCAGCACCAGCGGCGGCGGGAGCTGGCCGGTCCGGAACGCCCGGGCCAGCAGCTCGACCGCGGGGCCCGTCGTCCGCGGCAGCACCACCGTGGCCGCCAGCTCGCCGCGGTTCACCATCTCCTGCCCCTGGCCCGGCGCTCCGTCGCATCCCGTCACCGGGATCCGTGCCGCTTCGGGGCGGCCCAGCTCGGCCGCGACCGCCACCAGCGCCTGCAGCGCCCCCCTCGCCAGCTCGTCGTTCTGACACCCGACCAGGTCGACGCGGCGGCTCGCGCGCAGGGCGACCCGCAGCCAGCCCGCCACCGCCTCGCGCGCCTCCGCGAGGGTCCATCCCGCCTCCAGTTCGAGGAGGCGGATGTCGGTCCCCGCCAGCGCCTCGAGGACGCCCTCGGTGCGGCGCCGCGCCGTCGTCGAGCGGGCGCGGCCCTGCACGTAGAGGACCCGCCCGCCGGAGGGAAGCAGGCGGCGGAACTGCCGGCCCTGGATGCGGCCGGTCTCGACCTCGTCCGGGCAGACCGTCGCCACCACGCGCCCGGGCTCCTCGGCACGGATGGCCTCGAGGTCGTCCTCCAGCGTGTTGAGCAGCAGCACGTGCGCGCCGGCATGCGCCGCGCGGCGGATGAAGCGGTCCAGCCCGCGGTCGTGGACGCACATCACCAGGATGCCGTCGGGCCGGTGCACGCCGTCGAGGCATGCCTGCAGCATCGTGAGCTGGGAGGCGACGTCGAACCCCGAGAAGCGGGTGACGAGCCCGAGCCCCGCCGCCTGGGCCGCCTGCTCGGCGTCCGTCCGCAGGAGCTGCTGGAACGCGTTCGCCGCGTCCACGAGAAACAGCGCCAGCCGGCGCTCGGCCATGGCCGCCCCCCCTCCTCTGAGCGGGGAGTCGGAGCAATCTCGGTGCCCGCATCGCCAGACGGAATGAGCGCATTCTGCGACGCTCGCGACCGCTCGGAAGTCACGCAATGTCATTGCGTGGCCGATCTCCAGACGGAGAGCGCAACCGGCTCAGGCGCGAGCGCGCCCGCCACGGTAGAGGAAGAGGCAGACTCCGAGGGCGACGAGAAGCGCTGCGGCGTCCCCGGCGAGACCGCCGAGGCGCGGCTCGATCGCCTTCGGGGCGAGGCCGGCCCACACCAGGAAGGCGACGAGCACGCCCGCGAGCCCTTCGCCGGCCACCAGGCCCGAGGCGGCGAGAACGCCGGGGTCGCGCTCGCCCTCGCCCCGGCGACCGCTCCCGCGCCCGGCCAGCGCGCGCACGCAGCCGCCCACGTAGAGCGGCGCCATCGTCGACAGCGGCAGGTACACGCCGATGGCGAAGGCGAGGCCGGAGACGCCGCACAGCATGGCCCCGATCGAGAGCCCAGCGCCCGTGAGCACCAGGCCCCAGGGCAGGGCGCCCGCGAGCACCCCCTCGATGATCGTCTTCATCAGCGTGGCCTGGGGCGCGGGGATCTCCCTCGAGCCGAACTGGTAGGTGGCGCCCAGGAGCATCACGGTGGCCGCCACCGCCCAGCAGGCGACAGCGGCGCCGATCAGCTGCCCTAGCTGCTGGCGCGCCGGCGTCGCGCCCACCAGCCAGCCGGTCTTGAGGTCCTGCGAGATGTCGCCGGCCTTGCTGGCGGCGATGGCGACGATGGTGCCGACGGTGAGCACGGCGGCGCGGGCCCCCGGGTCCACCCAGCCCGCGGCGGCGAAGACCGACGCCGTGCCGAGGAGGGTGACGAGAGCGATGCCCGAGGTCGGCTGGGAGGAGACGCCGACGATGCCGACGATGCGCGCGGCCACCGTCACGAAGAGAACGCCGAACAGGCCGACACCGGCGGCCAGCACCGCTCTCTGGCCCGGTCCCATGCCGCCGCCGAAGACGCCCGGCAGCAGGCCGGCGGCGAGCACCACCGCCGCGACGCCTCCGAAGACGAAGCCGGCCGGCAGGTCGCGATCGGTGCGCTCGGCCAGGCCGCCGCCATCGCTGCCCGACCGCCTCAGCCCCCGCGCCACCGCCAGGAAGGCCTCCACCATGGTGGGCAGACCGCGCAGCACGGTGAGCACGCCGGCCGCGGCCACCGCGCCCGCGCCGACATAGCGCACGTAGCGCTCCCAGATGTCGTCGGCGCTCATCTGGGAGACGAGCCTCTCCGTCTCCGGCGGCAACGGCGTCGGCAGGTTGCCGCCCAGCCAGGCGATGAGCGGGGTCAGGGTGACGGCCGAGATGAGCGCGCCGGCCACGCAGACGGCCGACTGGCGGTAGCCGAGGATGTAGCCGACGCCCAGCAGCGCGGGCGCGATCTCCAGCGCCAGCTCGGCCCGCGGCAGCAGCGGCAGCGGGGCGGTGAGTATCGCCGGGAACAGGAAGGCGAGGGCGAGCACCAGCTTCACCGCGGCGCCCACGGCCATGCCGCGGAAGATCCAGGCGCTGCCGCTCGCACCGCCGCTGGTCGCCCGCAGCACCTCGGCGCAGGCGGTGCCCTCGGGGTAGGGCAGCTCCCGGTCCGCCTCCACGATCAACAGCCGCCGCAGCGGGATCATCGCCGACAGGCCGAGCAGCCCGCCCAGGAAGGCGAGCGCCACCACCTGCAGGTACGGCGGCACCGCGCCCCACAGGAAGAGCGCAGGGACGGTGAAGATGGTGCCGGTGGCGAGGGCGGTGGAGGCCGAGGCGATGGTCTGCGACAGGTTCGCCTCGAGGATGGAGCCGTTCCTCCGCAGCAGCCGGAACGCCGCCACCGTCATCACCGCGGCCGGGATCGAGGCCGAGACCGTCATCCCCACCCGCAGGCCCAGGTAGGCGTTGGCCGCGCCGAAGACGACGCCGAGGACGACACCGGTGGCGATCGCCTTCGCGGTCATCTCGGTGGGTCCCGGTCCGGTCGTCGACATGCGGGCGGGATCATCGCCTCCGCGCGGTCGCAGCGCAATCGGCGTCGGTCGGCGGAGAGCGCCGGGCCACCCGATGCGCTAATCTCTGGACGCCATGAGCCGATCCCAGGCCAGCGAGCCCGCCCGCCGTCGCTTCATCGCCTCGACCGCCGCGGCCGCCGCCGCCACCACGATCGTTCCCCGCCACGTCCTCGGGGGCTCGCGCTTGGTGGCACCCAGCGACAAGGTGAACGTCGCGGTCATCGGCGTCGGCGGGCAGGGCCTGGTCAACACCCGCGCCCTGCTGCACCAGGACGACTGCCAGGTGATCGCCCTCGCCGACGTCTGCGAGGAGTGGGACATGAGCCCCTACTACTACGGGGGCCTGGCCGGCCGCGGCCCGGCGCGGGCCGAGATCGAGCAGCACTACCGCGCGACGACACCCGGCTATCGCTGCGCCGCCTACGAGGACTTCCGGGTGATGCTGGAGAAGGAGAAGGCGATCGACGCCGTCCTGATCGCCACCCCCGACCACCTGCACGCGTACGTCTCCATCCTGGCGATGAAGGCGGGCAAGCACGTCTACTGCGAGAAGCCGCTCACCCACAATGTCGCGGAGGCACGGCTGGTGGCGAGAGTGGCGAAGGAGACCGGCGTCGCCACGCAGATGGGCAACTTCGGCCGCTCCAGCGAGGGCCACCGCCTGACCGCGGAGTGGATCTGGGACGGCGCCATCGGCCAGGTGCGCGAGGTCCACGCCTGGGCGGACGCCGGGGACTTCGCCAGCGGCCACGGCCGCCCGCAGGGAACGCCACCGGAGCCGCCTGGCCTCAACTGGGACCTGTGGCTGGGCCCGCGGGAGTACCGCCCGTACCACCCGGCCTACGCGCCGTTCAACTGGCGCGGGTGGTGGGCGTTCGGCGGCGGCGGCCTCCCCGACACGGCCCCGCACCACCTGGACCCCGCTTTCAACGCGCTCGAGCTGGACGCGCCGGAGACGATCGAGGCCACCGGGCCCGGCCTCGACGACGAGGTGTGCTCCACCGGTGTCCTCGCCACCTGGCACTTCCCCGCCCGCGGCCGGTTCGGCCCGCTCGTCGCCTACTGGTACGACGGCGGCCTCCAGCCGCCGACGCCGGCGGGGCTCGACCCCGACGATCCGAAGCAGCGGCTGGGCGAAGAGGGCAACGGGATCCTCTTCATCGGCGAGAAGGGCATGATCACCTGCGCCGGCTGGTCGGGGATGCCCCGGCTGCTACCGCTCGCGCTCCACCGCTCGTACCGGCGCCCGCCCAAGACCCTGCCGCGGGTCGAGGGCGGCCACCACGCGGACTGGCTGCGGGCCTGCCGGGGCGGGAAGCCCGCCTGCAGCAACTTCGACTACGCCTCCCGCCTCACCGAGCTCGTGCTGCTCGGCGACGTCGCGCTCCGCGCTCGGAAGCAGATCAAGTGGGACCGCACCGGCATGAGGGTGACGAACTCGCCCCAGGCCAACCAGTTCCTGCGCGAGCCGTACCGCGCGGGCTGGGAGCTGCCTTGACGTCGCTTGGCGACAGACCATAGCATTCGCGGTCTTCCTCCGGATGGAGCCGAAAGAGATGCGCGAGACGAGATGCGGAACCCTCGTGGCACTGAGCTGTGGCGCGGTCATCCTGGTCGCCGCGGCCGCGGGCTGCAGGGACAGGAGCGCCAGGGTGGGCGACCTGACGGCCCTTGCCGACGAGTGGGGGACCGACAAGGGCACGCGCGGACACCACTACACCGAGGTGTACGACCGCTTCTTCTCTCCCATCCGGCAGGACGCCAGGAAGGTCCTCGAGATCGGAGTCCTCAAGGGTGCTTCACTGCGCATGTGGCGAGACTACTTCCCGCATGCGATGGTCTACGGGATCGACATCGAGGACACCTCGTCCGTCAACTCCGACAGGATCAGGACGTACGTCGCCGACCAGGCCAACAGGAAGCAGCTGCAGGCGTTCCTCGACGCCGCGGGAAGCGACTTCGACCTGATACTCGACGACGGCGGCCACACGATGGAGCAGCAGCAGGTGAGCTTCGGATACCTCTTCCGGCACGTGAAGCCGGGCGGCTACTACGTCATCGAGGACGTGCACACGTCGCTCTATGCCCTCTACCACGACGAGTTCGGCGCGACGCCGGGCGGCGAGGGCACGACGCTCGCCATGATCGATCACTTCGTACGAACCGGGACCATCGAGAGCAGCCACATGACGCCCGAGGAGAAGGACAGCTTCAAGGGCAACATCGTCTACGCCAACCTGCTCCGGCAGGAGAACGGCCACTCCATCGCGTGCATCTTCAGGAAGAAGGGCCCCCAGGACGAGCGCGGGAAACGCCCGGCGCACGCCTCCACCCAGCCGTAGCCACCGAGGCCGCGCCCACCACTCCCGCGCGCAGGTCGACGACGGCGAGTCCCGAGCTCATGAGCGGCGCGGCGATCACTTCAGGCGTTCCCGGCTCCAGCACGACCGTGTTGACGCCGACGGCCCGCATGCGGCGCACGAAGGCGGGCACGTCGTCGTCGAGCAGTCGCTGAAGCTCGCTGATGTATTCGAACTGGCGCAGGGAGACACGCGACACGTAGCCGCTCACGATCGGCCGCCGGTGGAACACCTGCAGGAACATGGAAAGACCGTCGCCGAGGCTGAGGGGAACGTCGACGACGGCGCCGGGCGCGATCCGCGCGAGCGCTGCCGGCGGCACGAACGTCGCAGGCTCGTGGCCGGACGACCAGCCTTCGGCGGCCCACCAGCCTGTGACGATGAGAACGGCCACCTGACCCCAGGCCCTTCCCCACCGCCTGGCGAGTGAGCCGGCCAGCGTGGTGAGCCCGAGCGCCGCCAGACAGACCAGCGGCCAGATGCCGACGATCGCCAGGCGTTGCGGGTCCCGGGCCATCTGGAAGGGCGGGACGCGCATGAGCGTCGCATACGGAAGAGGAAAGCCGGTCTGGGTGCCGAACACCTTCAGCGACGGTCCCAGGCTGAGGATCAGGAAGACGCTGGCGACCGCCAGCAGGATCGTCCGGCGCCCACGGGCCGCCACCAGAGCGACGGCGCCCAACAGGATGGTCGGCCCGCCGAGAAAGGGCGCGCGCCCGCGGCTCACGCGGGCGTGCAGCGCCGCAGCGAACCCGCCGCGATAGAGCGGGGTGAGCGACGGGTCGGGAACGACGAAGCCCGCCAGGTTGGCGCCCCCGGCGAAGATCTGCCGCGTCTTCGGCGGACGAGCGTCCGCCGAAGACCACGCCCACAGGAACGGGCCCACGGCCAGGGCACCCACGGCGATGGCGAGGGCGGCGCCCTTGATGCCGACCGCGGCGGCGCAACGAGAGCGGCGCAACGAGAGAGGACGGCGCGGGTGCCGGACGAGGTGGTGGCGGCGAGAGCCACGACCAGCACGGCGGCGGCGATGAACACGGCGAAGTACTCGGAGAAGTAGACCCCGGCCCCCACCAGCAGGGCGAGAACCGCCAGACGGACGGTCGACGGCCTGCGCACGAAGGCGACCACGCCCAGCGTCACGGCCGGCAGCAGGAAGCAGGCGGCAGAGAGTGTCTGATTGGCGACGATCAGCCGCCAGCAGGCGGCGAAGGCCCAACCCACGCCGCCGGCGACGGCCGCCGGCGCGCTGGCGCCCATGGCGCACAGCGCCCGGTACGCGAGCAGCATGCCGAGCGCGAAACAGACCACGATCGCCAGCCGGTGCGCGTAGAGCGGATAGTCGGATCGGCCGCCGAGCACGGCCCGCATCAGGATGCCGAGCGGCGCGAAGCCCGGTCCCAGCGTGTGCACCGCGAGATTGGCACCGAGCGGATGGTAGAGGAGGCGCGTGTGGTACGGGCTCTCCCCGCGGAGCGCCGACTCCGTGGTGGCCCACAGGTTCCAGGTGAGCAGACCGTAGTCGGAGGCCAGGTCCTCGGCACGCACGGCGCCCAGCGGCAGGACTTCGTTGTTCAACAGAAGCAGCGTCGACAGCAGGCACAGAGCGGGCAGCCCCAGCCACTGCCACGCGCGTCGCGCCGCGGGTGAAGGCGCGCTCCTCGGGGCGGCGGCATTTGCCAAGGAGCCGCAAGTATATCTCCTGCCCTCCGCTGGGGCGTGGCTTCAGGCCAGCCGATGCCTCGGCGGAACCGGCGCCGGCTCGCTCGGCGCGTTCCTGCCTGCTACGCGTGAGTCGCCGAGGTCGCGTTCGTCGGCTGCACGGCCCCGCAGGAGGCGCGGACCACCAGCCGGGTGGGCAGCACGCGGCTCGGTGGTTCCGGCTCGAGGCCGTCCATCACTGCGAACAGCAGCTCGGTGGCGGCGCTGCCCAGCTCGTGGATGGGCTGGCTGACCGCGGTGATCGCGGGCGAGAAGTGGTCGAAGAAGGGGTGGTCGTCGAAGCTGACCAGGGCCAGGTCGGAGGGGATCTCACGGCCGAGCTCCGCGGCGACCCGCAGCGCGGGCATCACCAGATCGCCCGCCGCCACGAAGAGCGCCAGCGGCTGGCTCGAGCTGCACAGCAGCTTCCGCAGCTGCTCCGCGGCCTGGTCCCCAGCCGCTTCCGTGTGGTACGCGCAGTGCTGGACGCAGGGTTCCAGCCCCGCCTCCGTCATCACCGCCGTGAACCCGTCCACCCGCTCCTTGACCGCAGGGAAGTCGTGCGGCCCGGCCAGCATCGCGATCCGGCGGTGGCCGAGGTCGACCAGGTGCCGGGTCATGGCCGCGGCGCCGCCCGCGTTGTCGACGTCGACCCAGTAAGGGGTGAGCATCGCCCCCTTGCCCACCGCCACGAAAGGGAACTCCTTGAGCAGCAGCTCGCCGAGCTGCCTGGCGCCGAGCTGCTCGGCGCCCACGATCAGCCCGTCCACCCGCCGGCCCCGCAGGATCGACCGGTACGCGGAGTCGACGTCCTCCTCGGAGCGGGCGGTGGAGAGCAGCACGTTGCGGTTGCGCGCGGCGGCCTGGTCGGTGATGGAGGTCAGCAGGATGGGCCAGTAGGCGCTCGCCATCGAGTAGCTGCCGGTGTGCGGGATGACCATGCCGATGTTGTAGGTCGGCCGGCCGGCCAGGCTCTGCGCCGAGGCGTCCGGGTGGAAGTTCAGGTCGCGGATGAGCTTGCGGATCCGCCTGCGCGTCTCGGGGCCGACTCCCGGGGCGTCGTTGAGCACCTTCGACACGGTGCCGGTCGAGACCTGCGCCATGGCGGCGATGCTCCTGATGGTGACGTGGCTGGCGCGCTTGCCGGCGCGGTCGTTGTGGGCACCCACGCTGCTCTCCTCCCTCGCGTACGCCGCGGATCTTACCTTCACCTGCGCCGGCGCGAGCCCGCCTGTCTTTTTGGACGACAATGCGGGTGACGGCGCAATCCAGGAGGACCCCGATGGACGAGCCCAACCACCACCAGCCGTCGCCCTCACGCCGCCGGTTCATCGCCGCGGCCTCCGCGGCGACGGCCGCCGTGACCATCCTTCCTCGGCGCATCATCGGCGGGCCGCGCTTCGTGGCGCCCAGCGACACCGTGAACGTCGGGGTGATCGGCGTCGGCGGACAAGGCCTCACCAACGTCCGCGCGCTCCTCCAGGAGAAGGACTGCCGCGTCGTCGCCATCGCCGACCCCGCCGAGGAGTGGGACCTCCACGCCTTCTACTACGGCGGCAAGGCCGGCCGCGGGCCGGTGAAGGCCGAGATCGAGAGGGCGTACGCCTCCGCCACGCCCGGCTACCGCTGCGCGGCGTACGTGGACTTCCGGGAGATGCTCGACAAGGAGAGGGCGCTCGATGCCGTGCTGGTGGCCACCCCCGACCACCTGCACGCCTACGCGTCGATCCTGGCCATGAAGGCCGGCAAGCACGTCTACTGCGAGAAACCGCTGACCCACAGCGTGTGGGAGGCGCGGCAGGTGGCGCGCGTCGCCGCCGAGACGGGAGTTGCGACGCAACTCGGCAACCAGGGCCGCTCCGGCGAGGGGCACCGCCAGACGGCCGAGTGGATCTGGGACGGCGCCATCGGCGCGGTGCGCGAGGTGCACGCCTGGAACACCTCACTGGACACCGACATCTGGAGGCCGTTCGCGCGACCCGAGGGCAGCCCGCCGGTGCCGAAGGGCCTCGACTGGGACCTGTGGCTGGGCCCGCGGGCGAAGCGCCCCTGGCACCCGGCCTACGCGCCCGTCACCTGGCGCGGCTTCTGGGCGTTCGGCGGCGGCACCCTGCCCGACATGGCCATCCACCACCTCGACCCCGCCTTCGACGCGCTCTCGCTCGAGGCGCCGGAGACCGTCGAGGCGAGCGCCGCCGGCGGCACGGACGCCGAGGTCTGCTCGCGCGGCCTCCTCGTCACCTGGCGCTTCGCCGCCACCGAGAAGCGCGGGCCGGTCTCGGTCTACTGGTACGACGGCGGCCTGCGCCCGCCGACGCCGCCGGGCATCGACCCGGACGATCCCCGGCAGCGGCTGGGCGAGGGCGAGAACGGCATCCTGTTCGTGGGCGAGCGCGGCTTCATCACCTGCGCGGGCTGGTCCGGCATGCCGCGGCTGCTGCCGCTCGAGCGCCACCGGGAGTACGTCCGCCCGCCCAAGACGCTGCCGCGGGTCGAAGGCGGCCACCATGCCGACTGGCTGCAGGCCTGCAAGGGCGGCCGGCCGGCGTGCAGCCACTTCGGCTACGGGGCGCGGCTCTCCGAGTTCGTCATGCTCGGCAACGTGGCGCTGCGCACGGGCCGGCTCCTGCGCTGGGACGCCGCCGGCATGCGGGCGACGAACGCAAAGGAGGCGGACCGCTACCTGCGCGAGGAGTACCGGAAGGGCTGGGAGCTGCCCGCCTGAGCCGGTCCCTCAGCTGCGGCGGAACGCGTGCGCCGTGGCGATCGCGGTGCGGATGCCCTCCCAGCGCTTCTCGCCGGGCACGGTGCAGTCTGCGCCCAGGATGAACCGCGGCGGGGCGGTCTTCAGCACCTCTTCCGCGGCGCGCCGGATCTCCTCGTTGCTGCCGCCGGCGATCACGCCCTTCCTGTCCATGCCGCCCAGGATGGGCCGGCCGAACAGCGTGGCCAGCTCGCTCAGGCTGCGCTGTGCGGTGGTGAGCCGCCCGCTGCAGCTCACCAGGTGGCCGGGGTAGGCGGTGAACGGCGCGAGGTCGGCGTACGGCGCCTCGTAGTCGCAGACGTGGAGGACGTTGAAGGCGAAGCTGGCCTCGAGCTCCCGCATCAGGCGCAGGTCGCAGGGCGTCACGTACCGCGCGAACAGGGCCGGGTCGCGGAAGGTGCCGGCCTCCCCGCCCTGCGTGGAGGCGTAGAAGCCGTCGACCCCGAGGTCGCGGCACTCGCGGACGAAGACGAGCAGGCTGTCGGTGATCGCCTCCAGCCCCGGGCGGACCGCCTCGCCGTCCTGCTCGAGGTCTCTCACCAGTTGCGCGCGGCTGGTCGAGTGGCCCGCGCACATGAAGGCCGAGTAGAGCGTGACGATCACCAGCGCCTCGTGACCGGCGGCCTTGACCAGCCCATCCACCACCTCGAGCTGAGGGCGGTAGAAGTCGATCCCGTACCGCGGCATCGCCTTCCAGTCGGCGGGAGCCTTGATCTGCGGCAGCTTCGGGAAGTTCCGCTCGTACTGGACCTTCACGAAGTCCATCCCGGTGAAGCGGTAGTACTCGAGGTGCTTCTGGACGGCCGCTCGGCCGAGACGCGAGCCCTCGTCGAAGTGGAGGAAGAAGGCGGCCGGCACGTAGCCGGGGCCGGGGCCGCCGTTCTTGAACGACAGCATGGCCTCGCGCTTGCGGCCGGGGAAGGCGTTGTCCTGGCCGGCGCCCACCGTGCCGGCGGCGGCCGCCAGGCCGAGCGCCCCCACGAAGCCGCGGCGGCTGACGAGATCGCTCATGGCCGGCACCTCCACTTCAATGGCGGAGCAGCAGCTCCAGCATCCTGCGGTCCAGCTGGCGGCCCTTGTAGTCCTCGTAGGCCACGTCCGCGCGCTCGCTGTCGAGGACCCCGAACGGGCCGCGCAGGTTCCACAGCGCGAAGCCCCGACCCGCCTGCTGCCACAGGTCGAGGCAGTCGCCGAGCCAGGCGAGCGCGACCGGGTGCGGCGTGCGGTTGAAGCAGCCGAACTCCCCCACGTGGACCTGGACGCCGCGTCCGACTACCGGCTGCCAGCGGTCGATCATCTCGGCCTTCAGCCGCGCTCGATCCCAGGTCCGGCCCTGGTCGTCCACGAGCGGCCAGCACGGCGCCCGCATCGTCTCGAACTCGTCGCGCGGCACCCAGTCGGCCGTGTAGTGGCTGACGGCCTTGGGCTGGTAGCCGCGGCTGCTCTGCACCAGGCCGAGGTCCACGATGCCGGGCACCGGCGCCTGGCCGATGTCGAGCCCGTCGGCGAAGATCAGCCGCCCCGGGTCGACCTCGCGGATGCCGGCGACCAGCGCGCGCACGATCTCCTCGTAGCGCTCCTCGAGGTAGCCCTCGTACGAGCGCATCCTCGGCGGCTCGTTGAGGAGATCGAAGCTGAGGCGGCGGTTCGGGATGCCCCTGTAGCGCCGGGCGAACGCCTGCCAGTGGAAGACGGCGGCGGCGAGCGCCCGCTGGCGCTCGGCACGCCGGCCGGAGAAGAGGTCCGCCGGCTCCAGCTCGCGGCCGCTGATGCAGTAGCCGGGGAGGCGGTGGAAGCAGAGGTTGACGTGGACGCCGTACTGCCTGCCCAGCTCCAGAGCGTTGTCGACGTGGCGCAGCGGCTCCTCGCGGAAGAGCGACCAGTCGTCGCGGCTGCCCCAGGTCCAGTAGGACAGCGGCAGCCGCGCGAAGTCGAAGCCCCACTCGGCCATCGCCTCGAAGTCGGCCTCCTCGTAGGCGGTCCCCTCGTACGGGTGGCCGGGCCAGCCGAAGCGGCCCTGCAGGTTGAACCCGCGCCAACGCGGGATGCGTTCGGCGGTGACGTCGCCATCGGCGGCCGCCCGGACGGCCGTGGGACGGCCTGCGACGGCGCCCAGGAGCGCGGCCTGCTGGACGAACGTTCTGCGCCGCACGGCCGGAGGCTACGCCGCCCTCGGGACCCGATCAAGCTGCACGCGCAACCCCCGCCGGCCGGCGCGACATGAAGCGCTTCGCTCGGGGGCAGGCAGACGCCAAATGACTCCGTGGCAGAGTAGGTCGCACGGTCCACCGCCGATGGTGCCGCCGTTTCTTGTCCCGGGCGTGACCGGCGGGCTAGACTGCCATTTCGGTTTCGGTCTAATCGGGGAGGTCGAGGGAAATGGCAATTCGTGTGGGAATCAATGGCTTCGGCCGCATCGGCCGCCTGGTGTTCCAGGCCCTCTGTGATCAGGGCCTCCTCGGGAAGGAGATCGACGTGGTCGGTGTCGTCGACATCTCCACCGACGCGGACTACTTCGCCTACCAGATGAAGTACGACTCCGTGCACGGTCGCTTCAAGCACTCGCTCTCCACCAAGAAGTCCGGCGCGTCCGCCGAGGGCAACGACGTGCTGGTGGTCGGCGGCGACGAGGTGAAGTGCATCATGGCGACCAAGGACCCGAGCCAGCTCCCCTGGAAGCAGCTCGGCGTCGACTACGTCATCGAGTCGACGGGCCTCTTCACGGACTCCGAGAAGGCGAAGGGCCACCTGGCGGCGGGCGCGAAGAAGGTCATCATCTCCGCCCCGGGCAAGGGCGAGGTGAAGACGCTGCTGATGGGCGTCAACGAGAACGAGTACGACCCGGCCAAGCACCACGTGGTTTCGAATGCCTCCTGCACCACCAACTGCCTGGCTCCGGTGGTGCACGTACTGCTCAAGTCGGGGATCGGCATCGAAACCGGCCTGATGACCACCATCCACTCCTACACCGCGACCCAGAAGACGGTGGACGGTCCTTCCAAGAAGGACTGGCGCGGCGGCCGGGCGGCGGCCATCAACATCATCCCTTCGAGCACCGGTGCCGCCAAGGCGGTGGGCGAGGTGCTGCCGCAGACCAAGGGCAAGCTCACGGGCATGTCGTTCCGCGTGCCCACGCCGGACGTCTCGGTGGTGGACCTCACCTTCCGCTCCGGCCGCGACGCCTCCATCGAGGAGATCGACGGCTGCATGAAGGCGGCGAGCGAGACCTACCTCAAGAACATCCTGGGCTACTGCAAGGAGGAGGTGGTCTCCACCGACTTCATCCACGACGCGCGCTCCTCCATCTACGATTCGCTGGCCACCCTGCAGAACAACCTGAAGGGCGAGAAGCGCTTCTTCAAGGTGGTGTCCTGGTACGACAACGAGTGGGGCTACTCGAACCGCTGCGTCGACCTCCTGCGCTTCATGGCGCAGAAGGACGGCGCGAAGTAGCTCGCTCGCAGGCCCCCGGGAGCCCGGGGCTGTCCGGGGGCGGTCGGCGACCGCCCCCGTTTCTTGCGGCCGTCCTGGCCGCCGCACTGTGAGAGGGAACCATGGCCAAGCTCTTCATCGAGGACCTCGACCTGCGGGGCAGGCGCGTGCTGATGCGCGTCGACTTCAACGTCCCCGTCAAGGACGGCAAGGTGGAGAACGACAAGCGCCTGCGCGCCTCGCTGCCGTCCATCCAGTACGTGCTCGGCAAGGGTGCCAGCCTGGTGCTGATGAGCCACCTGGGACGGCCGGACGGCCAGGCCAACCCCAAGCACTCGCTGAAACCGGTGGCGGAGAAGCTCTCGCAGCTTCTCGGCCGGCCGGTGAAGTTCCTGTCCGACTGCGTCGGCCCTGAGGTGGAGAAGGCCTGCGCGGCGCTCGCGCCGGGCGAGCTGGTGCTGCTCGAGAACCTCCGCTTCCACATCGAGGAGGAGGGCAAGGTCAAGAAGGAGGACGGCACCTCCGTCAAGGCCGACCCCAAGGCGGTCGAGGCCTTCCGCGCCTCGCTGACGAAGCTGGGCGACGTCTACGTCAACGACGCCTTCGGCACCGCCCACCGGGCCCACAGCTCGATGACCGGCATCGCTCTTCCTCAGCGCGCGGCCGGCTACCTGATGAAGAAGGAGCTGGACTTCCTGGGTGACGCCGTCAACGACCCGAAGCGGCCGTTCGTGGCCATCATCGGCGGGGCCAAGGTCTCCGGGAAGATCGACGTGATCGAGTCGCTGCTGCCCAAGGTGGACACCCTCATCATCGGCGGCGGCATGGCCTTCACCTTCTACAAGGCGCAGGGCAAGCAGATCGGCGGCTCGCTGGTGGAGGACGACCGGGTGGAGATGGCCAGGGCCCTCCTGGCCAAGGCGGGCGGCAAGCTGGTGCTGCCGGTCGACACCGTGATCACCGACAGCTTCGACTTCGACGCGCGCAAGGTCGGCACCTTGATGACGGTGGCCTGGGACAAGATCGGCCCCAAGGACATCGGGGTCGACATCGGCGAAGCGACGCGGGCGAAGTTCGCCGAGATCGTCAAGAAGGCGAAGACGGTGGTCTGGAACGGGCCGATGGGCGTCTTCGAGATCCCGCAGACGGCCAAGGGCACGCTGGCGATCGCGCAGGCGCTGGCGGACGCGACCGCGCACGGCGCCATCACAGTGGTGGGCGGCGGCGACTCGGTGGCCGCGATCGAGAAGAACGGCCTGGCCGACAAGGTCACCCACGTCTCCACCGGCGGCGGCGCCTCGCTCGAGTTCCTGGAGGGCAAGGAGCTGCCGGGCGTCACCTATCTCAGCGACAAGTAGAAGGGCGGGTACGGCAAGGCCCGCAGGGTCAAAGGCCACAAGCGCGAGCGGAACGGGATTCACTCCCGTGAAGCGAGCGGGGGGGGCTGGGGGGGGCGACGCAGCACCGCCCAGAATGGATTCATGCGACGCAAGCTGATCGCCGGCAACTGGAAGATGTACAAGACGACCGCCGAGGCGGTGGCGCTGGTCGAGGAGATCGAGAAGGGCACCGCTGGCGCCCCCAGCGACGTCCTGGTGGCGCCTCCCTACACCGCGCTCGTGGCGGTGGTGGCCGCGGCGAAGGGCAGCGCCGTGGCCGTGGCCGCCCAGAACATGCACTTCGAGAAGGAGGGTGCCTTCACCGGCGAGGTTTCGGCGCCGATGCTGGTCGACCTCGGCATCAACCACGTGATCCTCGGCCACTCGGAGAGGCGGCAGCACTTCGCCGAGACCGACGAGGGCGTGGCGAAGAAGACCCGGGTGGCCCTCGACCACGACCTGGTGCCCATCTCCTGCGTCGGCGAGACGCTGGCGGAGCGGGAGGCGGGCCGAACCATGGAGGTGGTGGGCCGGCAGCTGGACGCCATCCTGGGCGCGGTCTCGGCCAACGACGCGCGGCGGGTGGTGATCGCCTACGAGCCGGTCTGGGCCATCGGCACCGGCAAGGTGGCGACGCCCGAGCAGGCGCAGGAGGTCCATGCCTTCGTCCGCTCCCGGATCACGGCCAAGCACGGACGCGGCGTCGCCGACGTGCTGCGCGTGCTCTACGGCGGCAGCGTCAAGCCCGACAACGTCAAGGGGCTGATGGCCCTGCCCGACGTGGACGGCGCCCTGGTCGGCGGCGCCTCGCTCAAGGCCGACTCGTTCCTCAAGCTGGTCCACTTCGACAAGCAGTAGTCGCGGCGACGAGCCGAGCCGCGGCGAGCCTCTCGTCGGCCACGGGTGCGCATCGTGCCCCCCGTGGCGTCCGCGCGCGGCCGTCGCGGTCAGCCGGCGTCCAACGAGGCAGCATCTGGTCGCCGCGCGTGAACGGTCGCAAATCCTGGTCACCGCCGGGCAGCGGTGGGACGCCTCCTCCGTAATCACCTTTGGAGCGTCGCGCCGATGCGGCGTTCCGACCGTCTCCAAACCGAAGGGGGAAAGGATGGCGCACAGAGTGGCGTGGGCCTCGGTGGTCGTGTTCGCGGCTTCGGCGGGTCTCGCAGTGGCCGCCAGCCCGCAATCCAAGAAGGTCGACTTCCCCGAGACCGTCAGCTGGGCGGGCAAGATCCTGCCCGGCGGCAAGCACACGATCAGCTGGCAGGGCGACCCGGGGAACCTCGACGTGAAGATCCTGGATGGGAACAAGGTGCTGGCGGAGGGCAAAGGGCGCCTGGAGACCTCTGGTAGAAAGTACGACGACGATGCCCTGGTGACGCACGCGGCCGCCTCCGGCATGCCGTCCCTCGCCGGGATCGAGCTGGGAGGCAAGACGACGGAGCTCGTTCTCACCCAGTCCTGACGCGTCTCGGACGAGTCGCCTCGCGCACCCTGGCTCGCGCCACGGCCCCCCCCCGCGCGAGGCGACTCACTGGACGGGCGCCGTCACGAACCGACGAAGATCAGCACCTCCTTCTTCCCGGCGAGCTGCAGCTCGGCGAGGCTCAACCCGCCGGAGCCGTCGGCCCGTGAGATGACGGCGTCGCTTCGTGCCTTCGCTGGGCGCTCCTCCAGCCGCCCGCGTCCCTCGGCCGCCACCTGGTGCCCGTTCATGACGGTGACCTTCAGGTCCGAGCCGTTCTCCTGCCACACGATCTTGTACTCTCCGGCGGGCAGCGGCTTCCCGTTCCAGCTCGTGGCCTGGAAGAGCTCGACTCTCTTCGACTGCTTCGTGCCGGCGGTGGCGGCGGCGGCGCCGGCAGCCACGGCAGCGGCACCGCCGGCGGTCACGGCGACAGCCAGCGCGAGCGTCCACACGGTTCCCGGCCTCGATCTCATCACGCACCCCCTTTGGGCTTGGTCTTCCAGAGGATGTACGGGGCAGAGGCGGACCTTGTTTCTACAAGCTATTGGATCTGAATGCTTTAGTGAGGCTGTGGGTCCAGGGACCTGGAGGGTGATGACAGTCGCGGCTGTGCGACGGGAACCTCGGGGCGCTCGACCGCCTCGGCTGGCAGGCCGGGACCTCCTCTGCTAGACTTCGAGGTTCGTCCGGGCCGAAACGTCCACGGACGGGCCAGAAGAATCGAGGATCCGCCGCCACCATGTCCCTTCTCTACTACCTCCTCGTGCTCGTGCACATCGCCGCCTGCCTCTTCCTGATCGCCGTCGTGCTGCTGCAGCAGGGCAAGGGACAGGACCTGGCGAGCGCCTTCGGCGGCGGCGGCACCCAGACCGCGTTCGGCCCTCGCGGGTCGGCGACCGTGCTCTCCCGGGCCACCACCATCCTTGCCGGCGTCTTCATGGTGACGAGCCTGGGGCTGTCGCTGATGCCGCGGTCGAAGAGCGGCATCCTCGACCAGGTGCCCGCCAACACCGCCGCTCCCCGGCCGGCCGCGACCGCGACTCCGCGCCCGCTGACGCCGCCGCCTGCCACCACCGCTCCCGGGGGTGGCGCCGCCGCGCCCTCCGGCAAGTAGAGCCGGAGCGGTTTCGCCCGGCCGCCCCCTACCGTCCGCCGGTCGCCGGAGCCGGAGCCGCCGCCGGCGCGGAGGCCGCCGGTGCCGCCACCGCCGGGGCGGCGGTCGCCGGCACCACGGTGAAGGGCTCGGTCCACTCCAGGGCGCGGCCGGCGATCTCGTCCCGCAACGTCATGCGGATCTGGTAGTCGCCGGGCGGCGCGTCCGCCAGGCGGAACCCGAACATCCGCGAGAGGTGCCCGAGCGACGTCGGCTTGATGAGGCTGGGCGCCACCGCCGTGAACACGCTGCCGTCGGGCCTGCGGACCTCGTAGCCGTGCTGGACCCGTGGCATGCCGTCCTTGGCGTCGGTCTTCGCCCCGTAGACCTCGAAGCTGCAGAACACGTCCGCGCCGGCCGCGAACTCGCGGCGGACGATCACCGGTGGCCCCCCCAGCTCGCCGCCCGGCCCCTTGACCCGACCGTCGCCGACGAGCGGCGTGGAGACTCGGAAGGAGTCCAGCGCCGGCACCTCGAACTCGTGCATGACGCTGCCCACCCGGCCGGAGTGCGTGTCGCGGACGACGATCTTGGCCTGGTAGTCGCCCGGCTTCAGCTCGAAGTCGCGGACGATCGGATACCAGGTCTGCAGCAGCCGCTCGCGGGTGGCGGGCAGCAGCTTCATGTTCACCGACTGGTCGTAGCGGAAGAACTCCCCGCTCTCCCGATGGGCCACCACCAGCATGAACTGCAGCTCGCCCAGGTTGCGGCCTTCCTTTTCCTCGAACTGCAGGGAGCGGATGTCGACCTCGGTCGCCACCAGCACCTCCGCCTTGCCCAGCCCCCTCTCGTCGCCGACGAAGTCGGTCATGCGCAGCGGGATGCCATCCTGCGCCCAGGGCGAGTCGACGGCCGCCTGGATCACCGGGTCGACGCCCTTCTTCACGTCCGGGGGCTTGGCGGTGTCGCTGGGCGCGTAGTAGCCCTTGCGCGCGTGCACCGTCAGGCCCTTGGCGTCGGCGAGCTTCACCTGGATCTTGCGGAACTTGCCGTCGCGGGCGGTGTTGCGGGAGACGTAGCCGAGCAGGTAGTAGGCCTGGGTCTCGCGCGCGATGCGCTCGATGCCCTGCCCCAGGTCGTTGGTGTTGCGCACCACGAAGCCGCCGCTGTCGCTCGCGATCTCGTCCGAGCCCGCCGTCGCGTCGATCGTCTCCGAGAAGAGGGCGCCCACGTCCTGGTCGGGGATGGCCGGGCCGAACTGGGCCGTCATCTCCATCGGCATCGCCTCCAGGCCGCGGGCGTTCAGGAAGTAGATGGCGGCGTTCGCCCGCCGCGAGGCTTCGTTCACCCGGCGGTACTCATCGAGGTTCACGTCGTAGATGAAGCCCTCGGAGACCAGGATCACCGACTTGCGCCCCTTGGCGGGGGCCAGGCCGTTGATCACCCGCTGCAGCAGCTCCATGGTGGTGCGGATGCGGGTGACGGCCTGGTAGTAGACCTCCGAGGCCTTGCCGCTCACCATCGGGTCGTCGGGGCTCGCCGAGCTCCCCTGCGTGCTGACGGTCTTGGTGGCCTGGGTGCCGCTCTGGCCGGAGAGGTTGACACCGTAGGCGTCCCAGCGGCGCAACACGCGCAGGGTCACGTCGGGATCGTGGAACTCGTAGATCCGCATGGCCTCGTACTCGGACATGCGGTCCATCGAGGTG
The DNA here is from genome assembly GCA_035542035.1 of Vicinamibacteria bacterium. Taxonomy (GTDB): domain Bacteria; phylum Acidobacteriota; class Vicinamibacteria; order Fen-336; family Fen-336; genus DATBSL01. The sequence continues at coordinate 80,267 of DATKME010000002.1, forward strand.
TCAGGGATGTAGCGGCCGTCGAAGCGCTTCAGCAGGTCGAGGAGCTTCGGCCGGCCGGACTCCATCCGGGTGGTCCACCAGGTGCCGCCGGCCGTCGAGACCAGGGTGATGCGGTCGCCCTCGCGGGTGCCCTTCTCCAGGAAGCTCGCCACCGCGGCCTTCGCCTGGTTGGCGCGGGCCGGGGTGAGGTGGGTGTCGTCGAAGACGATGACGAAGGTGCGGCCGCGCTGCTCGGCCGGGTCCGTGTTGATCGACACGCGCGGCAGCGGCGCGTTCGACGCCGCAGGCGGCGCCTCGGGCAGGGTGACTGCCTCGAAGCTGGTGACCTGCTGGGGGACACCGTCCTCCAGCACCGTCATGTCCTCCTGCCGCAGCCCGCGCACGGCATTGCCCTTCTTGTCGGTGACCACCAGGTCCACCACCACCTGCTCGACCTGGGCCGGGAAGGTGGGCGCCTGCGACACCGCGGGTGTGGCCGCGCCCTGCGCGGCCGGCTTGTCCGGCGGGGTGGCCTGGGGAGCGGCCGTCTGCGTCGCCGAGAGGGCGCCCGCGCGCAGCGCCAGCAGCAGCGCGAGGGCGAGGGGGGTCGTTCTCATCGTCTTCATCCGGGCCTCACTGCACGTCCAGAGCTGTCAGTCTATACCTCGCGACCGTCGAGCGCCCACGCCAGCCGGGAGAGGCCGCCTTGCAGCGTCTCGGGGGCGCAGCCGAGGGCCAGGCGGAAGTGGTCGGGCGCTCCGAAGAAGCGCCCGGGCACCACGGTCGTCTCCTCGCGCCGCACCCGTTCGCACAGCGCCTCGACCTGGCCGCCACGCAGCCGGGGGAACGCGATCATCCCGCCGTCGAGCGGGCGGCACTCGAGGTCGGCCCGCGAGGCCAGGAAGCCGTTGACGGTCGCGGTGTTCGTCTCCAGGATGCGCCGAGCGCGCGCGGCCGGACGCTCGAGCCGGTCCAGGGCCAGGACGCTCAGCAGCTCGGCGGGGTGGGCAGGGATCACCCCGAAGAGGTCGTTGAGCCGCCACATGCGCCAGGCCAGCTCCGGGGCGGCCACCGCCCACCCGCAGCGCAGCCCGGAGAGCCCGTAGGCCTTGGTGAGGCTGGAGGTCACCACGAAGGTGGGACCGAGCTGCGCGGCCGAGGTGAAGCTGCGACCGAGGACCGCCAGGGACTCGAGGTAGACCTCGTCCACCAGCACGCGCGCGCCCACCGAGCGGGCCGCCTCGCCGACGCTGCGCAGCACCTCCTCGCCGGCGAAGGCGCTCGAAGGGTTGTGCAGGTTCGTCAGCACCACCAGGCGCGTGCGGCGGGTGAGCCGCTCTTCCACCAGCCGCGGGGTGACGGCGAACCCGTCTTCCCGCCGCCGGGGGAAGCGCCGCAGCGCCAGGCCCAGCCAACGGGCGGCGTCGGTGAGCAGCGAGTAGGTCGGCTCCTCCACCAGGACCTCGTCGCCGGGGGAGGCGACCGCGGCCATGGCCAGCAGGTTGGCCATGGAGGTGCCGGTGGCGTGAACCACCCGGTCCGGCTCGACCCCCGCCTTGCGCGCCAGCCGCTCGAGGAGCGGCGCGTAGCCGTAGCCGCCGGGGCCGTTCGTCTCCAGCGCCGGCAGCTCTCCCAGCTCGGCGAGCGGGAAGCCTTCGATGCCGCTCGAGGCGAGGTTGAAGCGCGCGCCCGAGCGGGTCTTCGCCCACTCCATGTACTCCGAGAACGGCGAGATCATGCAGTCCCTCCCCGGGCGGCGGTGGTGTCTCCTGCCCGGCCGGCGAAGCCCCCGCGCCACAGCCAGGACACCGGCAGTCCCACGGCCAGGATGGCCAGGCCGATCGCGCTGTCGCCGGGGTAGCGGTAGACGGTGGCCGCCACCACCAGCCAGCAGGACAGCACGAAGAAGGCCGTGGTCCAGGGGTGCCCGGGCGCGTGGAAGCGGCCGCGCTCGCCGCGGCGGCGGTAGACGAACAGAGCCGCCCCCGTCAGCCCGAAGGCGATGAAGTCGACGGAGACCACGTAGTTGAGGATCTGCTCGTAGCGTCCCGACAGCGCAATCACCGCCGCCGCCGCGCCCTGCAGGGCGATCGCCAGCACCGGGACCCGACTCCCCGGGTGCAGCCGGCCCACCGCCTGGAAGAAGACACCGTCTCTCGCCATGGCGTAGTAGACGCGGGGAGCGGTCAGCATCCCCTGGCTGAGGAAGCCGAAGGTCGAGATCACGATGCCGAGCGCGATCAGCCGGGCCCCGCGATCCCCCAGCGCGGCCCGCATCACCTGCGAGGCCGGCGCCCGGCTGGCAGCCAGACCGCCCACCGAGAGCGCGCGCAGGCAGGCGGCGTTGACCGCCAGGTAGAGCACCACCACCCCGGCCACCCCCAGCAGCAGCGCGCGGGGCATGTCGCGCTGCGGGCGCTTCAGCTCCCCCATGACGAAGCCGGAGGTCTGCCAGCCGCCGTACGCGAAGAGCACCGGCACCATGGCCGCGCCGAAGGCGGTGAGCAGGTCGAGCGAGGGCGGACGGTCGAGGAGCGGCAGGATCGCCGCGTGCGGGGCCTCCACGAAGGACAGGCCGACCACGACCAGCGCCAGGATCGCCAGGCACTTCAGGACCATGAGGGCGCTCTGCACGCCGTTGCCCGAGCGCACCCCCAGCGCGTTGACCAGCGTCAGCACGGCCAGCGCGAGGAGCGCCACGGCTCCGTCGCCCATCGGCACCGACACCAGCTCGCGCAGGTAGCGGGCGAAGGTCACCGCCACCGCCGCCATCCCGCCGCTCTGGCTCACCAGCAGCAGCACCCAGCCGTAGAGGAAGGCGACTCGCGGGTGAAAGGCCTCGCGCAGGTACGCGTACTGGCCCCCGACGGCCGGCCGCAGCGAGGCCAGCTCCGCGTAGACGAGCGCGCCCGCCAGCGCGACCACGCCTCCCAGGACCCAGGCGCCGAGCACCAGCGCGGGCGTTCCCACCTGGCGGGCGACCACGTACGGGTTGATGAAGATGCCCGAGCCTACGATGCCGCCCATCACCAGCATGGTGGCGCCGAAGAGACCGATCTCGCGGGCGAGGGCGGGCCGCGGCACAGGGCCCGGCGCGGGGGCGCTCACCGCGTCTCCCTAGGCCGGCTCCCGCCCGGCGACCGGCGGCTCGTTCTCCAGCCTGCACAGGATCTCGCGGAGCGGCAGCTCCGCCAGCGAGCCCACCTCCAGGTCCACCCGCGGCCGTGGGGTGCGGGCGGTGAGCGTGTTCGGCACGGCCACGCAGCGCATCCCGGCGAGGAGCGCCGCGCGCATGCCGTTGGCGGAGTCCTCGAAGACCACGCACGCCGGCGCCGGCACGTCCAGCCGCGCCGCCGCCAGCAGGAACAGCTCCGGGGCCGGCTTCACCCGGCAGACGTGGTCGCGGGTGGCGACGGCCTCGAAGAGGTGCAGGATGCCGTGCCGCTGCAGCCAGCCTTCCACCCAGCCCGAGGAGCTGCTGGAGGCCACGGCCCGGCGCAGCCCCAGCCGGCGCGCGTCCTCCAGCAGCCCGCGCACGCCGGGCATCAGCTTCTGGGCGTCGCAGCCGCGGGAGGTCTCGGTCTGGACATCGGCCAGCAGCGCCTGCCGGTCGAGCGTGCCGCCGCAGAGAGAGTCGAGGTGGTCGAGCGGGTCGAAGGTGCCGTGGGTGCCGAGCGCCTGCTGCCACAGGTCGAGGCCGAGTTCGTGGCCGTGGCGGCGGTAGGCCGCGGACCACGCCTCGAAGATCGGCGTCTCGGTGTCGACGATGAGGCCGTCGAAGTCGAGGATGACCGCCCGGATCGGCTCCGCCAGGGCGCCCTCGTCAGCCGCGGGCCGCGGCGAGCTGCGCCACCCGTCCCTGCACGCGCGCGTACGCCGTCCGGCCCTCCGGGCACTCGCGGGCCACCCACTCCGCGTTGCGGAAGGCGCCGGGACCGCTCGCCTGCCGCAGCTGGGCCAGGAAGGGGTCCACCTTGGCGAAGAGGTACAGCCCCTCGCCGTTGTTCTCCAGCCAGAGCTCGGGATGGACGATGCCGTGGCGTACGAAGCTGTAGACCATCTCCCAGTAGCTCGCCACCTGGCGATAGGGGGCGTTCAGCGGGTGATCGCCCTTCAGCACCGCTTCCAGGTCGCCGAAGGCCTTCGGCCAGAACTCGCGCAGGATCGCACGGCGCGACTCTCGCAGCACCGGCTCGCGCCGCAGGTCGTAGACCTTCAGCACCAGCTCGGCGTCGTGGTGGTCCGGCGTGTGCTTCGCCATGGGCGCTATCATAATCGACCGGGCGCGGGCGTCGGCCGCGCCCGTCCCACCCATGCCCAGGAGGAGGACGCCATGCGAGGCACAACGCACGGCCGAGGTGTGGCGCTCGGAATGCTGGCGGCGGCGGCCGCGGCTGTGAGCGCGGGCGCGCCCGCTTCCCCCACGGCGCAGGAGGCGCGGGCGTTCGTCGAGCGGGCCCAGACGAGGCTGCTGGAGCTCGCCAACCGCCAGCAGCGCGCGCAGTGGGTGATGTCGACCTACATCACGCCGGACACCGAGCAGCTGGCGGCCGAAGCCAACCGCGAGCTGATCGCGGCCACCATGGAGCTGGCCGAGGAGGCGCGGCGCTTCGACGGGGCGCCTCTGTCCGAGGAGACGTCCCGGCAGCTGCTGCTGCTCAAGCTGTCGCTGCCCATGCCGGCGCCGGCCGAGGCGAAGCTGCAGGCGGAGCTCACCGAGACGGCGGCCTGGCTGGAGGGAACCTACGGCCGCGGCGAGTACTGCCCGCCGGGACGCGAGTGCCTCGACCTCAACGCCGTCGAGGAGCTGATGGCGGAGAGCCGCGACCCCGCCGAGCTGCGCGACGCCTGGGTCGGCTGGCACCGGATCGCGCCGCCCATGCGGCCGCGCTACGCGCGCTTCGTGGAGCTGGCCAACCAGGGCGCCCGCGACCTCGGCTTCGCCGACCTCGGTGCGATGTGGCGAGCGAGCTACGACATGCCGCCCGAGGCCTTCGCGCGCGAGCTCGACCGCCTGTGGCAGCAGGTGCAGCCGCTCTACCTCGCGCTCCACGCCTACGTGCGCTGGCGGCTCTCCGAGAAGTACGGGCCAGCCGTGGTGCCGCCGGACGGGCCCATCCCCGCGCACCTGCTCGGCAACCTCTGGGCCCAGACCTGGGGGGACATCTACCCGCTGGTGGCGCCACCGCACTCCGACCCGGGCTACGACCTCACCGCCCTGCTGAAGGCGAAGAAGGTCGACGCGCAGGAGATGGTCCGCTACGGCGAGCGCTTCTTCACCGCGCTCGGCTTCGAGCCGCTGCCGCGGACCTTCTGGGAGCGCTCGCTGTTCGTCAAGCCCGCGGACCGCGAGGTGGTCTGCCACGCCAGCGCCTGGGACGTCGACAACGACCAGGACCTGCGCATCAAGGCGTGCCTCGAGACGAACGCTGAGGACTTCGTCACCGTCCATCACGAGCTGGGCCACAACTTCTACCAGCGGGCGTACCGCCAGCAGCCGTTCCTTTTCCGCAACGGCGCGAACGACGGCTTCCACGAGGCGATCGGCGACACCGTCGCGCTGTCGGTGACGCCCGCCTACCTGCAGAAGGTCGGTCTCCTCGATCACGCCCCCGCGGGCGACGCCGACATCGCCCTCCTGCTGCGGCAGGCGCTCGACAAGGTGGCCTTCTTGCCCTTCGGGCTGCTGATCGACGAGTGGCGCTGGAAGGTCTTCTCGGGCGCGGTGACGCCGGCCGACTACAACGCGGCCTGGTGGGAGCTGAAGCTGAAGCGCCAGGGCGTCGCGCCGCCGCTGCCGCGCAGCGAGGCGGACTTCGATCCCGGCGCCAAGTACCACGTCGCGGCCAACGTGCCCTACACCCGCTACTTCCTGGCCGAGATCCTGCAGTTCCAGTTCCACCGCGCCCTGTGCCACACCGCGGGGCAGACGGGGCCGCTGCACACCTGCTCCATCTACGGCAACCGGGCGGCCGGCGCGCGCCTGGCGAAGATGCTGGAGATGGGACAGAGCCGCCCCTGGCCGGAGGCGCTGTTCGCCGTCACCGGGGAGCGGCAGATGGACGCGGGCGCGCTGCTCGAGTACTTCGCGCCCCTGAAGCGGTGGCTGGACCAGCAGAACCGCGGGAAGAAGGTGGGCTACTGATGAGCGCCGGGCGCCGGGCGTTCCGCGAGGCGCTGCCGCCAGCCGCGATCGCGCTGGCGGTGACGTTGCTGCGGCTGGCGGGAGAGCGGCTCGGCTGGTCCGCCGTCTGGTTCAGCCGCGACACCGGCGGAGTGGTCCCCTCGCGGCTGGGCTGGGTGGTGGGGATCACCTGGCTGGCGTTGCCCGTCGGCGCCTGGTTCGCCGGGCGGCTGGTCCGCGCCGGCGACCGACCGACCTCCACCGGCCGCGCGACCGCGCAGGCCCTGGGCGCGGCCGCGCTCCTGTACGTGCTGCTGCGCCTGCTGCCGGCGCTGCGCCTCGGCTTCCCGGCGTTCCTGTTCCCCATCTGGGCGACCGCGGTCGTCTGCGCCTGGATCGCCTGGCGGGCGTGGCCCGCGCTGGGACGGACGCTCCTCGCCTACGGCGTGCTCTCGCGGCTGCCGGTGGTGGTGGTGATGCTCCTCGCGCTGCGCGGCCACTGGGGCACGCACTACGACTACGCCGACGCCGCGGCCTTCGTCCGGCAGATGTCGCTGGCCGCGGCCTTCGTGTGGCTGGCGCTCGTCCCGCAGCTCGTCTTCTGGACGGCCTACACCGTGGTCGCCGGCACGGCCGCCGGCACCCTCACCGCCGCCCTGCTGCGTCCGCGCCCCGCCGACGCGGCCGGCCGGCTTCGTGTCGGAGGAGGCGCTGGTCGTGGGCCACACGGTCCTGCGCGGGCGGGACGGCGAGTGGCGGGCCGTCCTCGACGGCGGCTGTCCGCCCTGCCCGTGTCCCTGAGCGCCGCCCTCCTGTACGATCGAGCGGGAGCCCTGCCATGAGCGAGTACGTCCGCGTCTGCCGCGACTGCGGCGAGGAGTACCGCGCCGGGGTCGACCGCTGCGCCGACTGCGGCGGCGAGCTGCAGGACCGGCAGCTCGACGAGGACGGCAAGCCGATCGCGGCCGACGCCGAGCCGGTGCCGGAGGGCCCGGCCGTCGCCGTCGAGCGCCGGGAGCTGTTCGTCACCCCGCAGGCGCGCGAGCTGGTCCCGCTGGCCGACGCGCTGCGCGAGGCGGGGATCGAGTACCACCTGGTCGAGCGGCCGGCCACTTCCAGCTCCGCGCCCCGCTACGCGCTGCTGGTGGAGGAGGCGGACGAAGGCGCAGCCCGGCGTGCGCTGGCGCCGCTGTCCGAAGAGCCGCGCCCGGAGCCGGACGCCGCCGGGGACGCGCCCGAGGTGCCGGGCGACGGTGCGAGCTGCCCCGCCTGCGGCGCCGAGCAGCCTGCGGGCGCCGTCGAGTGCGGTGAGTGCGGGCTGGTCTTCGGCGCCGAAGCGGAGAACGCCGCGACCTGCGCCCGCTGCGGCGGCCCGCTGCCGAACCCGGGCGCCAGCTGTCCCCTCTGTCCTCCGGACTAGCCCGGTCGGCCCGGACCGTGGACCCCGTCTCCCTCGCCGCGCTCGCCCGGGCGATGGCGCTCGAGGAGGGCTTCGACCTGGCCGGTGTCGCCCGCGCGGAGGCGCCGCGCGAGCTGGCCTTCTTCGCCGAGTGGGTGGCCCGCGGCTTCGCGGGCGAGATGTCGTATCTCCTCACCCAGGTCGACCGGCGCAACGACGTGCGCGTCGCCTTCCCCTGGGCGCGCTCGCTGCTGTGCGTGGCGCTGCAGTACGACACGCCCCACCCCTACTCGACCGCGGCACCGGCCGATCCCACGCGCGGCTGGCTCTCGCGCTACGCCTGGGGCGACGACTACCACCAGGTGATGAGGGCGATGCTGGAACGGCTGGCGGCGCGGCTGCAGGCGGAGGCCGGCCCCTGCCAGACACGCGTGTACGTGGACACCGGGCCGATCGTCGAGCGCGCGTACGCGGCGGCCGCCGGCCTGGGCGCCTGGGGCAAGAACACCTGCCTCCTCCATCCCGACCACGGCTCCTGGTTCTTCCTGGGGGAGGTGGTCAGCGATCTCGAGCTCGCCCCGGACGCTCCGCGCCCCGACATGTGCGGCCGCTGCACGGCGTGCCTCGAGGCCTGCCCCACCGGCGCCCTGACCGCCCCCTACCAGCTCGACGCCAGGCGCTGCATCAGCTACCTGACGATCGAGGTGAAGGGAGCGATCCCGGAGGAACGACGCCAGCAGGTGGGAAGACACGTCTTCGGCTGCGACATCTGCCAGGACGTCTGCCCCTGGAACCGCCGGCGGCGCAGGCGCGGCGGCACGGCCTTCGAGCCGCGTCCCGGCGCGCTGGCCCCGGAACTCGCCGCGCTGGCACGCCTCGACGAGGACGGCTTCCGTGCGCGCTTTCGCCGCAGCCCGGTCACGAGGGCGAAGCGGCGGGGCCTGCTGCGGAACGTGGCGGTCGCGCTCGGCAACAGCGGTGCGCCCGCGCACCGGCCGCTGCTGGAGCGGCTGGCGGAGGATCCCGACGCCGTCGTCCGCGAGCACGCGGCCTGGGCGCTGCGGAAGCTGGACGACGCCTCACCTCGCCCCGAGTGAGGTGCGGTCACGAACTCGGCGACCGGGCGGTGCCGGGGCCCGGCGCCGCGCGGCGAGCGCGCGCAGCGTGCCGAGGTTCTGCCAGGCTACGGCGCCCAGGATCAGCAGCGCGCCCGCCCACTGCCAGGCGCTCAGCCGCTCGCCCAGCAGGACGAAGGCGAGCCCGAGGGTGACGATCACCTCCAGCGAGGCGAGGACCGAGGCCCGCGTGGGCCCGACCAGGGTCATCCCGGCGAGGAAGGTGATGCTGGCGACCACCGTGGGGACGACACCGATGGCGGCCACCGTCAACCAGGCGCGCGGGCTCGGCGGCAGCGCCATCCCGGGACCGGCCAGCGCGAGGCCGGTGCAGACGACCGCCGACGCCTGCGCCAGGTGCAGCGCCAGCACCCGCGCGGGCACCCCCGTGCCGAAGCGGCCGCTGAGGACGATGTAGGAGGCGTAGACGAATGCCGCCGTCAGGGCCCAGGCGATGCCGGAGGTGGAGACCGGGGCGCCGGGACGCGCGCCCACCGCGGTCAGGGCGCAGCCGCCGAACGCCGCCGCCGCCGCCAGCAGGCTGCGCGCGGTCAGCCTCTCCAGGCCGGCGAGGGCCGCCAGCAGCGTCACCATCACCGGGTAGCTGTACAGGAGCAGCGCCACCACCGACGCGGGCACGGCCTGCAGGGCGCGGAAGTAGGCGATCGAGTTGAGGACGAACACCGAGCCGATCCCCCACAGCCGCAGCCGGTCTCGCAGCGGCGTCTGCGGTCCGCGCAGGAGCAGGGCGATGAGCAGCGCGGCGATCAGATAGCGCCAGGCGAGCAGCGGCAGCGGGGCCACACCGTCGGCGTAGGCGATCTTGCCGAGTATCGGCAGCACACCATAGGCCAGCGTACTGACCACGATCAGCGCGAGTCCTCTCGCCTCCCCGGGGGCGGTGCGGTCCACGGTCGGCAAGTATCCCCGCATCGACCACTGCGGCGCGAACTTGCGGCGGCGCAGGCGGGCGGCCGGGGAACAACGGCGGCCGCCGATCGTACGCTTGTCGGGGTCCCCCTCCCGCGGTGGTATCGTGCGGCGGCCCCAGGGGGGCAGGGAGGAATCGTGACCGACTCCGCGCTGGTCCTGGAAGGGGTCAGCAAGTCCTTCGCCGGACACCAGGCCGTCGACCGCCTCTCGCTGCGGGTCCCGCGCGGCAGCGTGTTCGGCCTGCTGGGCCCGAACGGCGCGGGCAAGACCACCACGCTGCGCATGGTGATGAACGTGTTCGCGCCGGACGCCGGCACCATCGAGATCCTGGGCCGGCCCGCCGACCACGCGGCCCGCGATCGCATCGGCTACATGCCCGAGGAGCGGGGCCTCTACCCCCGGATGGTGCTGGAGGAGCAGCTGCTCTTCATGGCCGCCATCAAGGGCATCCCCCGGCGGGTGGCGGCGCAGCGCCTGGGGCCCTGGCTGGAGCGGCTGTCGCTGGCCGAGTGGCGGAGGAAGAAGACGAACGAGCTGTCGAAGGGCATGCAGCAGAAAGCGCAGTTCATCGCCACCGTGCTGCACCAGCCCGAGGTGCTGATCATGGACGAGCCGATGAGCGGCCTGGACCCGGTGGGCATGGACGTGATGCGCGAGACCATGCTCGACCTGCACCGGCGCGGCACCACCATCGTCCTCTCCAGCCACCAGATGGACACGGTCGAGAAGCTGTGCGACCGGGTGGCCTTGATCAACCGCGGGGCGAAGGTGCTCGACGGCGCGGTCAGCGAGGTGAAGGCGCGCCACGGCAAGAACACGGTGGCGCTCGCCTTCGAGGGCGACGGCGCCTTCCTGGCCTCGCTGCCGGGGGTGGTGAAGGTCAGCGACTTCGGCCAGTACGTCGAGATCCGCCTGGCCGAGGGCGCCGACGCCCAGCGCCTGCTGCACGCCGCCGCGGAGCGGCTCGTCCTGCGGCGCTTCGAGATCGTGGAGCCCAGCCTGCACGACATCTTCGTGGAGACGGTCACCCGCGACGGCCAGGAGGCGGCATGAGCCCCAAGCTGCTGGCCGTCCTCCGCCGCGAGTACCTCGAGCGGGTGCGGACCAGGGGCTTCGTGATCGCCACCGTGCTCGGACCCCTGCTGATGGCGGCCATGATGGTGGTCCCGGCGCTGGTGGCGCGCTCCGGCGGCAAGCCCCTGCGCATCGCGGTGGTCGACCGCGAAGGCAGCCTGCGGCCGGCGGTGGAGGCGGCGCTGCGCGACCTGCGCGTCGACGGCAAGCCGCACTTCACCGTGGAGCCGGGCGCCTCCGGCCCGGCGGCGGAGCGCGAGGCCGCCATCAAGAAGCAGGTGCTCGACGGCCAGCTGGACGGCTACCTGCTGCTGCCCGCCGACGCGGTGGAGGCGGCGGCGGCCAGCTACTACGGCCGCAACGTCAGCAACCTGGGTGAGCTGCGGACGCTGGAGCGCCGGGTCAGCGACGTGCTGGTCAGCCGGCGGCTGTCCGGGGCCGGCCTCGACCCCAGGCGGGTGAAGGACCTCACCCGCGAGCTCGACCTCAAGACCATCCGCGTCAGCGCCGGCGGCGAGCGCGAGGACCGTGGCGCGGCGTTCTTCCTCTCCATCATCCTGCTGATGATCCTCTACACCAGCATCCTGATGTGGGGGCAGCTGGTCATGACCAGCGTCATCGAGGAGAAGGGCAGCCGGGTGGTGGAGGTGATGGCCTCGGGCCTGCCTCCCACCCAGCTGCTGTGGGGCAAGCTGCTCGGCGTCGGGGCGGCGGGGCTCACCCAGTTCCTGGTCTGGGCGGCGTCATTGGGGGTGATCTCGCTGGCGGCGGCGGGGCCTCTGGTGGGATCGATCAAGCTGCCGGAGATCTCGCCGCTGGTGCTCGTCTCCTTCGTCGTCTTCTTCCTGCTCGGCTTCCTGTTCTACGCCAGCCTCTACGCGGCCATCGGCGCGGCCGTGAACACGGTGCAGGAGGCCCAGAACTTCGTGTTCCCGGTGATCATGCCGCTGGTGATCGGGCTGGTCTGCTTCCCGGTGGTACTGGAGTCTCCCGACAGCGCCTTTTCGGTGGCGCTGTCGCTGGTCCCCTTCCTGACGCCGCTGATGATGTTCCTGAGGATCGTGGTGCTCACGCCGCCGGCCTGGCAGATCGTCGTCTCGGTCGTGCTGATGCTGCTGGCGATCGCCGCGGCCGTGTGGGTCGCCGCCCGTGTCTATCGGGTCGGCATCCTGATGTACGGGAAGAAGCCGACCTTCCCCGAGCTGATGCGGTGGATGAGGCACACGTAGGCGAAGGAGGCCTTCGATGAACGACGACCCGAGACGCCGACACCGTAGCGGACCGAGCGGACCGGTGACCATCGGCGGGTTCGCCGGCTTCGGCTTCGGCGTCTTCTGGTACGCGTGGGCGAAGGTCGGCTTCTGGAAGGCCCTCCTCTACGGGATCTTCTGGATCCCGTGGCTGGGCTACCGGGTGGCCGAGGCGCTGAGGCTCGGACAGTAGCGAACGCCCTCAGCGGGTCGTCGGCACCACCAGCGGCAGCTCGGCGACGCTCTCGCGGTCCGACGCGTGGTAGACCCGCTGCGCTGCCTCCAGGTGTGGCGGTCGCCGGATTCTACGCCGGGCGGCACAGCCTCAGGCGCCGCGCAGCTCCCGCAGCCAGTTGCGGACGGGGAAGAACACCGCCGCCGTGGCCGCCAGGGAGAGGACCGCTCGGAGCGGCAGCGGCAGGTAGGGCTGCGTCAGGTCCTCGATCAGCCACCCCACCACGGACGCGACCAGGCCGGCCATCAGCGTGGGGACCATGGGCCGGCTAGCGCTCCACGACCGCGTCGACCTCCGTCTCCACCAGCCAGTCGGGGTCGATGAAGCGGCCCACCTGCATCGTGGTGTTCGCCGGCCGCACGTCGCGGAAGAAGGTCCCGTGCACTTCCGCGACGGCGCGCCAATCCTCGATGCGCGTCAGCAGGATGCGGGTGCGGATCACGTCCTCCTTGCGCGCCCCCAGCTGCTCGAGCGCCGCCAGCGAGATCTCGAAGCAGCGGCGGGCCTGGGCGGCCGGGTCGCCCTGGCCCACGGTGCGGCCGTTCGCGTCCAGCGGCGCCGTGCCGGCGACGGAGACGACGTTGCCGATGCGGACCGCACGCGACAGGCCGATGATCGGCTCGTAGGGGCTGCCGGTCGACACGCGCTTCCTCTCGCCCATGGCTCCCTCCTGCGCCTTTCACCCGCCCGAGTCGGCCGCCTCCGCGTCCGGTCCGGGGACCTGCTCGTCGTCGAGGTGGTCGAGGTAGCCCTCCGGCAGCGCCACCTTCTGGGTGCCGCCGGCCTTGCCGCGCGGGACCCTCATGGCTTCGGGCGGATAGGGCAGCGAGCGGTCCACGCCCGAGAGGACCTCCGTGAGCTCGTCCAGGGCCAGCACCTGCATCAGCCGCTGCCGCAGCGACGTGCTCGCCGGAAAGCACTTGGTGTACCAGCTCGCGTGCTTGCGGAAGGCGCGCATCGCCGCCTGCTCGTTTCCCAGCCAGGCGACCAGCAGCCGGGCGTGCTCGAGCATCACCTCCACCACCCCGCCGAGCGCGGGTGGGTCCTGCGGTTCGCGGCCGGAGAACACGTCCGCCAGGTCCCGGAAGAGCCAGGGCCGACCCAGGCAGCCGCGGCCGACCACGACGCCGTCGCAGGCGGTCGCGCGCATCATGCGCAGCGCGTCCTGCGCCTCCCACACGTCGCCGTTGCCCAGCACCGGGATTCGGGTGACCGCGCGCTTGAGCTCGGCGATCTTGTCCCATCGCGCCTCGCCGTCGTAGAGCTGGGCCGCCGTGCGCGCGTGCAGGCCCACCGCCGCGCAGCCCTCCTCCTGCCCGATGCGGCCCGCCTCCAGGAACGTCTGCCAGCGCTCGTCGATCCCGATGCGGAACTTGATGGTCACCGGCACCGCCCCGGCCGCCGCCACTGCCGCCCGTACGATCGCGCGCAGCAGCCGCGGCTTGAGCGGGATCGCCGCCCCGCCGCCCCGGCTGGTCACCTTGCGCACCGGGCAGCCGAAGTTCATGTCGACGTGGTCGACGCGGCCCTCCGCCACCAGGATGCGCATCGCCTCGCCCACGTGGCGCGGGTCGACACCGTAGAGCTGGAGGCTGCGCGTCGCCTCCTCGGGACCGAAGGAGGCCAGCAGCAGCGTCTTGCGGTTGCCCTCCACCAGCGCCCGCGCGGTGATCATCTCGCTGACGTACAGCCCCGCCCCGTAGCGGCGGCAGAGCGTCCGGAAGGGCGGGTTGGTGACGCCCGCCATCGGCGCCAGCACCACCGGCGGCCACACCCGCAGCGGGCCGATGCACAGGGCCGCGAACTCGCCCGCCGCCGCGGGCGGCACGTCACGGTTCAGCGGGCTGCGGTAGGTCGCGTCCATCGGGGGCGCGGGCTGCGGTCAGTCGGTGTCGACGTGGACCAGGTAGTCGGGCGCCTGGCGGTCCAGGAACTTGAGGTTGAGACGGCGGATGCCGTCGTGGCCCACGTAGCGGCCGCGCACCTCGGCCCGGGTCTTGAACGAGCCGCCGATCTCCTCGATCTGGACGATGTCCCCGGGCACCAGCGTGCCCATCGTGGTCAGCACCCGGGCGCCCCCGCGGCCGACGTTCTCGGCGATCGTCCGCTCCTCCTGCAGCACCGTGCCCCCGGTGCCCACCCGGCGCAGCACCAGGTTGACGAAGATGTCGAGGCGCGTGGAGGCCCGGCGATCGCGCGGCGGCGACACCGGGTGGGAGCCGGTGGCGACCGGCGTGCGCATCGGGGTGGTGGGCGACTCGAAGGTCCAGCCGCCGGAGACGCTCTGCTGCGCAGCGCGGCGCAGCGCCTCCGCCAGCTCGGCGGCCGACTGGTAACGGTCCGCGCGCTCCTTGGCCAGCGCGCGGCCCAGCACCGGAACCGCCGGCCTGGGGATGCGGGCCGCCGGGGCGGAGTCGAAGGGCACCGGGTCCTGCATGTGCCGGAAGAGCGTGGCGACCGGCGTGTCGCCGCGGAAGGGTACGGTGCCGGTGAACATCTCGTAGATGACGATGCCCAGCGCGTAGATGTCCGAGCGGGCGTCGAGCTTCGCCCCCGTGCACTGCTCGGGGCTCATGTACTCGGGCGTCCCCATGACCTGACCGGCGCTGGTGAGCCCGGCGCTGGTGGCGTGGTCGGTCTCCACCTTGGCGATGCCGAAGTCCATCAGCCTCACCACCCCGCGGCTGTCGCGCATGATGTTGGTGGTCTTGAGGTCGCGGTGGATGATGCCGACCTCGTGGATGGCCTGCAGCCCGTCGGCGGCCTGCGCCGCCAGGTCGTACGCCTCCTCGGCAGGGAGGAAGCCACCGCGCTCGCGGGCCAGCTCGCGCAGGTCGGCCCCCTGCACGTACTCCATCGAGATGTAGCGCAACCCGCTGCTGTCCTCGCCGTACTCGTGGATGCGGCACACGTTGCGGTGGGTGACGCGGCGGGCCAGCTTGATCTCGCTGCGGAAGCGCTGGGCCATCTCCGGCGTGTCGACGAACTCCGAGCGCAGCACCTTGATGGCCACCGTCTCGTCGAGCATGCGGTCGTGGGCCTGGTACACCATGCCCATGCCGCCCTTTCCCAGCGGGCGCATCACCTCGTAGCGGCCGGCGATCAGCGAGCCCTTGCTCACGGACGCCAGCGAGCGGCCGCAGGTGAAGCACACCTCAGCCTGGTCGTCGTTGATGGCGGCGCACTCGGGACAGATCATGCCGGAGGCCTTCGAGAAACCGCCTGATTGTGCAACGGAACGCCCCCGAGCGCGACCGGCTGGGGCAGGGGCGGCCGCCGCGCTCGGGCGGCCGGGAAGCCGGCAGCCACAAAGTGATCACCTCCTGTTCGACTGGACGGCCGGCGGCTGGCGATCGAAGATCTGGCATGCTGAAGAGAAGCCTCGGCCTGCTCGCCCTGCTCCTGACCATGACCCCGCGCGCCACTCCCGCTTCCCCGCCCGCCGGCAGAGCCGGACGCATCCTGCCCTTCGAAGCCGTCGAGCGGACGCTGCCGAACGGCCTCAAGGTGATCGTGGTGCCCACCTCCTTCCCGAACATCGTCTCGCTGCAGATCCCGGTGCAGACCGGCTCGCGCAACGAGGTGGAGCCCGGCAAGTCGGGCTTCGCCCACTTCTTCGAGCACATGATGTTCCGCGGCACCAAGGCCTTCCCACCCGAGGCGTACCAGGCGGTGCTGACCCGCGCCGGCGCCCGGCAGAACGCCTACACCACCGACGACTACACGAACTACCACACCACCTTCGCCAAGGAGGACCTGGAGACCATCCTCGAGGTGGAGGCCGACCGCTTCCAGAACCTCGAGTACCCGGTGGAGGCGTTCAAGACCGAGTCGCGCGCCGTCCTGGGCGAGTACAACAAGAACAGCGCCAACCCCATCCAGAAGCTCTTCGAGGTGCAGCGGGAGAGCGCGTTCAAGGTCCACACCTACCGGCACACCACCATGGGCTTCCTCAAGGACATCGAGGACATGCCCAACCAGTTCGAGTACTCGAGGACCTTCTTCGACCGCTGGTACCGCCCCGAGCACACGACGCTGATCGTGGCCGGCGACGTCAGCGCGGCCATCGTGCTGCCGCTGGTGGAGAAGTACTGGGGAGGGTGGAAGCCCGGGAGCTACAAGGTCGAGGTCCCGGCCGAGCCGGCGCCCACCGCCCCGGTGAAGGCGCACGTGGCCTGGCCCTCGCCGACCCTGCCCTGGGTGAGCGTCGCCTTCCACGCGCCCGCCTTCTCCGAGACCAGCCGCGAGTGGGCGGCCCTCGACATCCTCTCCGACCTGTCCTTCGGGCCCACCTCCCTGCTCTACAAGAAGCTGGTGGAGCAGGAGCAGAAGGTCGACCGGCTGCGCGGCGGGACCAGCGACAACGTCGACCCCGAGCTGTTCACGGTGTTCGCCCGGGTGAAGAAGGCGGAGGACGTGCCGTACGTGCGCGACGAGATCCTGAAGGCCTTCGCCGCCGCCGCGGCGGCGCCGCCCCCGGCCACTCGCGTGGCGGACGCCAAGTCGGCGAACCGCTACGGCTTCCTGCGGGGCCTGGACAACACCGAGGCCATCGCGGGGATGCTGGCGCGCTTCGTGCGCTACCGCCGCTCCTACGACACGGTCGAGAACCTGTACCGCACCTACGAGCAGGTGACGCCGGCCGACATCCAGGCGGCGGCGAAGAAGTACGTCGTGGACGTCGGCCTGGTGCAGACGACGCTGTCGCACGACCCGCTGCCGCCGGCCACCGACACCATCCCCAGGCTCGCCTCGCTCGACGGCTCGGCGTACGCGGCCGCCGAGGCCGCCGGCACCGCACCCGCCACGCCGCCGCCGGTGGCCGCCGGGGCGGGCCTGCCGCTCAAGCCCCTGGTCGTCGCCTCGAAGCTGCCCCAGCTCGACGTCAAGCTCCTGTTCGCGGTCGGCTCCGTCCAGGACCCGAAGGGCAAGGAAGGGCTGGCCGCGCTCTCCGCGGCGATGATGGCCGAGGCCGGCTCGAAAGCGATGACGATCGACGCCATCCGCAAGGCCCTCTTCCCGATGGCCGCCAGCTTCGACGCGCAGGTGGACAAGGAGATGACCACCTTCACCGCCCGCGTCCACCGCGACAACTGGCCGCGCTTCGCGGCCATCGCCCTGCCCCAGCTCTGCGAGCCCGGCTTCCGCGAGGAGGACTTCCGGCGGCTCAAGGACCAGCAGAGGAACGCGCTCGTGCAGGACCTGCGGACGAACAACGAGGAGGAGCTGGGCAAGGAGCGCCTGCAGGGCCTGCTCTTCGCGGGCACGCCCTACGCGCACCCGGTCCTGGGCACGGTGGCCGGGATCGACGCCATCACGCTCGACGACGTGAAGCAGTTCGTGGCGAAGGCCTACACGCGCGCCGCGCTGCGCGTCGGCCTCTCCGGCGATCTGGCTCCCGGGCTCGAGCCGCGGCTGGGCGCCGAGCTGGCGAAGCTGCCGGCCGGGGCCGCGCTGCCCCCTGCTGCCGCGGTGAGCGGGCATGCACCGAAAGGTCTGGCGGTCGACATCGTCGAGAAGGACACCCGGGCGACGGCCATCTCCTTCGGCCACCCGATCGCGGTCACCCGTTCTCACCCGGACTACCCGGCCCTCTACCTGGCCCGCACCTGGCTCGGCGAGCATCGCTCCTCGACCTCCCACCTCTACCAGCGCATCCGCGAGGTGCGGGGGATGAACTACGGCGACTACGCCTACATCGAGGCCTTCCCCGCCGGCATGTACCGCTCCTTCCCGCCGGCCAACGTGGCGCGCCGGGCGCAGATCTTCGAGGTCTGGATCCGGCCGGTGGTGCCGGAGAACGGCCCCATGGCGCTGCGCATCGCTCTGCACGAGGTGCGCGCCCTCGTCGAGCACGGGCTGACGCAGCAGCAGTTCGAGGCGACCCGCGACTACCTGATGAAGAACGTCTTCCTGCTGACCTCCACCCAGGACCTGCAGCTCGGCTACGCGCTCGACTCGCAGTGGTACGGCATTCCCGAGTACACCGGCTACATGCGCGACCGCCTGTCGAAGCTCACGCTCGAAGAGGTGAACGCCGCTGTCCGCCGGCACCTGTCGGGCCGCGACCTGCAGATCGTGGTGATCACCAAGGACGCCGAGGGGCTGGCCGGGAAGCTCACCACCGAGGGCGTCTGGCCCATCCACTACGACGCGCCCAAGCCGAAGGAGCTGCTGGACGAGGACCAGGCGATCGCCGCGGAGACGCTCGGCATCACTCGGGCCACCGTCCGCATCACCCCGGTCGACGAGGTGTTCGCCAGATAACGCTCCGGCGTCTCGGTGGCGCATGCGGGGCGCCGCCACCGAGGCGCCGGGATGCGGTCCTTCTGCTCCTCGTCTCCGCTGGCGGGACAATGGTCGCCAGGAGCCTTCCATGTCCTTGAAGTCCATCAATCCCGCCACCGGCGAGCTCGTCCACGAGTACCCCGAGACCCCCGACCACGAGGTGGCCGCCGCCCTCGAGGCCGCCGCGCGCGCCTTCCTGGAGTGGCGCGAGCGCCCGCTCGCCGAGCGGGGCGCCGCGCTGCGCCGCACGGGGGCGCTGCTGCGCGAGAGGCGGGAGGCCCTCGCCCGGCTGATGGCGACCGAGATGGGCAAGCCCCTCGGCCAGGGCCGGGGCGAGGTCGACAAGTGCGCGTGGGTCTGCGACCACTACGCCGAGAACGCGGAGGGCTATCTCGCCCCGCAGAGCGCCGCCACCGACGCGGCGAAGAGCTACGTGGCCTTCGAGCCGATCGGGCCGGTGCTGGCGGTGATGCCCTGGAACTTCCCGCTGTGGCAGGTGTTCCGCTTCGCGGCGCCGGCCCTGATGGCCGGCAACGTGGGCCTGCTGAAGCACGCCTCGAACGTGTGCGCCTGCGCGCTGGCGATCGAGGACGTGCTGCACGACGCCGGCCTGCCCCGCGCCGCCTTCCGCGCGCTGCTCGTCGGCTCCAGCCGCGTCGGAGGGCTGATCGAGGCGAAGGAGGTCGCGGCCGTCACCCTCACCGGCAGCACGCCGGCCGGCCGCGCCGTCGCCGGCAAGGCCGGCGCCTGCCTCAAGAAGACCGTGCTCGAGCTGGGCGGCAGCGACGCCTACCTGGTGCTGGAGGACGCCGACCTCGAGCGGACGGCCGAGACCTGCGCCACCGCGCGGCTCGTCAACTCGGGCCAGAGCTGCATCGCCGGCAAGCGCTTCATCGTCGTGGAGGCGGTGCGCGCGGAGTTCGAGCGGCGCTTCGTCGAGCGGATGGCCGCGCGGCGCCTGGGCGACCCCTTCGAGGACGGCGTCAGCGTCGGCCCGCAGGCCCGCCGCGACCTGCGCGACGAGGTCCACCGTCAGGTGCAGGCGAGCATCGCCGCGGGCGCGCGCGTCCGCCTCGGCGGCGAGCTGCCGTCCGGGCCGGGCGCCTTCTATCCGCCGAGCGTCCTCACCGACGTGCGCCCCGGCATGGCCGCGTTCGACGAGGAGGTGTTCGGACCCGTCGCCGCGGTGGTGCCGGCCCGCGACGAGAAGGACGCCATCCGCCTCGCCAACCTCTCGAGCTTCGGCCTGGGTGCCGCGGTCTTCACCGGGAACCGCGAGCGCGGCGAGCGGATCGCCCGCAGCGAGCTTCAGGCCGGCGCCTGCTTCGTCAACGACTACGTCCGCTCCGACCCGCGCCTGCCCTTCGGCGGGGTCAAGGAGTCGGGCTATGGCCGCGAGCTGGGCGCGTTCGGGATCCGCGAGTTCGTGAACGTGAAGTCCGTGTGGGTCGCCTGACCGGCGACCGCTCCACCACCGCCACCGCCTCCACGTGCGGCGTGTGCGGGAACATGTCCACCGGCTGCACGCGCAGCGCGCGGTAGCCGGCCCGCAGCGCCTGCTGCAGCTCGCGGGCGAGCGCGTCGGGGTTGCAGGAGACCAGCACCGCGCGCGGCGGCCGTAGCCGCTGGAAAACCTGCCGGAGCACGAGGGGCGAGGCGCCGTCACGCGGCGGGTCGAGCACCACCGCGTCGAAGGCGTCCGGCTCGAAGCGGGGCAGGGCGGCCTCCACCGTGGCCGGCACCAGCCGCAGCGTCTCTTCGCCGAGGCCGTTGGTGCGGCGGTTCAGCTCGGCGTCGCGGCTCGCCTTGCGGCTGCCTTCCACCGCAGTCACCGTGTGGCCCAGGCGGGCCAGCGACAGCGCGAACAGGCCGGCCCCGCTGTAGAGGTCGAGCAGCCGCCCGGGAGACGGCAGGGCCGCCGCGACCAGTCGGACGAGCTCGCCCGCCGCGGCCACGTTCGTCTGGAAGAAGGCCGTCGGCGACACCAGGAACGCCGGGCCGAGCGCCTCCTCGCGCACGTGCCCGCGGCCGAAGACCCGCCGGGTCTCCTTGCCCACCAGGTACGGTCCCGGCCGGTCGTGGAGGTTCAGGGCGAGGCCCTCCGGCCGCTCGGGCCGGCGCCCGAGCGCCTGCAGCGGCGCTTCGAGGGACGCATCCTCGCGCGTCGCCACCAGCAGCGCCACCGCCTCGCGGCCGTCCTGGGTCGTGCGCACCAGCACGTGGCGGGCGAGCCCGCGCAGCCGCTCGCCGGCCGCGGGCACGGAGCCGGCGCGCAGCTCGTCGCGCAGAGCGAAGGCGATCTCGTTGGCTCGCTGCGGGTGTACCGGGCACTCGACCACCGGGACGACCTCGTGGGTCCCCCGCACGAAGTGCCCCATGGCGAGGCCGCCGCCCGGCTCCGGGGCGAAGACGAAGGCGGACTTCTGGCGGAAGCCCCACGGCGTCCCGTCGGCGCCAGCCGGGGTGCCGCGCATCGGCTCGACCGCCGGGAGCGTCTCGCCCAGCGCGCGCTGCAGCACCCGCTCCAGCAGCCGGGTCTTGAGCCGCAGCTGCTCGGGATAGGCCACGTGCTGCCAGCTGCAGCCGCCGCACACGGCCGCGTGGCGGCAGCGAGGCACCACCCGCCAGGGCGAGGGCTCGACCACCTCCAGCAGCTCGGCCAGGGTGCCGTGGCCGACGTCGGCGCCGCAGCGGACGCGGACACGCTCGCCTACCATGCCGCCGTGCACCAGCAGCCGCTCCTCGCCCAGGCGCGCGACCGCCGCGCCGGAGCGGTCCGTCCCGCTCAGCGCGACGACGTGCTCGCCTTCCATGCCGCGAGGTTCTTCTCGATCTGCCCGGCGTGGCCCTCGAGGTGGACCGCGTACGAGCGCAGCCAGTCCTCCGCGCCGTACGGCCCGGACTCGGTGTGCCGCCCGCGGCGGGACCACTGGGCCTCGTCGAGGCTGCGCAGCAGCGGCACCGTGCGGCGGCGGGCGAGGTCGGTGGCCGCGAGCGCATCCTCGAGCGACTGCGAGTGGTAGTCGAACACCCGCGCCCACTCCGCCTGGTCGTAGCCGACGATCAGCGGCTCGTTCTCGGCGAGCAGGTAGCGGATGCGCAGCGCCGCGTTCGTCTCCGAGTCGGCGCAGTGGACCACCACCTCGTGCGCGCTCCAGCGGCCGGGACCGGGACGCCAGCGGAGCGCCTCCGTCGGCACCGTGCCGAGCGCTTCCCGCAGCCGCCGGGGACCGCGCGCGTACTGCTCGATGAGACGGTTCCGCTCCTCCGCGCTCAAACCCATGCCGGCCTCCGGGACAGGGATCACCGACCCCGCGGGCAGTCTGACACAGCGGACGCCCTGTCCGCTTCCTCGCCGACCGCCGCCCGGACAGCCGCCCGTGAGAGCGCCGGGGCGCAGGACGTAAGTCGCTGAAAACAAGCCGCCAGCCAGACGGCGCCTTCGTGGTACTCCGCTTGCACTCGGAACTGCGCGTGCCCGAGCGGCTGCTGGTGATCGACGCGGCCGAACAGGTCCGGACGAGCTACGCGCGGCACTTCGAGGCCGCCGGCTTCGCGGTCCGGACGGTTGCGTGCTTCAGCGAGGCGCAGCGCCTGACACCGGCCTCCTTCGACGCCGTGATCGCCGACGTCTGCCAGCCGACGGCCGACGCGCCCGACCCGGCGATCGCCGCCGCCCTGCGCGGAACCGGGGCCGCGGTGGTGGTGCTCACGGCCTACGGCGAGCCGGCCCGGGCCGCCCTCGCCGCGCGCATCGGAGTCGCGGACGCCTTCCTCCACAAGCCGGTGAGCCTGGTCTGGCTGGAGATGCTGCTGCGCGGCCGCATCGCCGCGCGGCGACACGGACGCCGCGGCGCGCCGGCGCCGCTCCCCGCCTGACGGCCCTGGCCCCCGGCTTGCACTGTCCCCCGACGCATCGGGCCGCAAAGCGGTAAACGCCTGACGCTGCGCGCCGTCTCGTGGCGGCTTGGACACACCGCGCGTGGCCCGGGGGGCACAGGAGGAGAGAAGCGATGGGGGTTCAGGTCAGGCCGGCAGCGCTTCAGGACGGAATCGCGGTGCTCTCCCTGCTCGAGGGCGTCGGCTACTACCCCGAGCCGATCTCGTTCGCGCAGACGTTCCGGCGAACCATCAATGACCCGAAGTTCCTGGTGAGGGTCGCCGAGACCCCCGACGGCCGCATCGTGGGCCTGGCCACGCTCGCCCTGCGTTACCAGCTCGGCATCGGCGGCCTGCTGGCCAGCCTGGACGAGTTCGTCGTGGTGCCGGACGCACCCCGGGGCTGCGCCCGCCGACTGCGCCACGCGACCCTCGGCAAGGCGCGCGCGCTCGGTGCGCTGCGGGTCCTCAAGGACGCCAACCAGCACACGCCGCCGCCACGGGCCGCCCAGCTGCGGGCGCGGGCCGCGAGCGCCGTCCCCGTTCCGCACCCCGCCTGACAGCGCGGTACACTTCCCCACGGGGCGGCGCGAAACGCCACGTGGGAGGGAACATTGGCTCACCGGCTCGCACTGGTGCTCGTGGACGCGGCCAACCCGTTCCAGCAGCTGCTCAGGCAGGACGCCGAAGCTGCGGCCCGCAAGGCGGGGGTGGCGCTCGAGACGACCTTCACGGGCGAGAGCTTCACCAACCACCTCGCCGCGCTCCGCCGGCTGGTTAGCGACCCGAGCACCCGCCCGGACGCGTTCGTCGTGATGGCGGTTCGCGACCAGGGCCTCGAGAAGGTGGTGCACGAGGCGGCGGCAGCGGGCGTCCACTGGTTCCTGGTGAACGCCGTCGAGGACGACTTCGAACCGATCCGCCGGGAGTTCCCGGCTGTCACCGTCTCCACGTTCTGCCCCGACGAGCTCGAGACCGGCCGCATCCAGGGCCATCAGATGCACGCGCTGGCCGGCCGCGGGCGGCGCGTCCTCTACCTCGAGGGCAACCCGCGCAGCCTGACGTCTCGCCAGCGGGCCGCCGGCATGCGGGAGGCGACGGCGGGCAGCGGGATCGAGGTGGTGTTTGCCGCACACGACTGGGACCCGGCACAGGCCGCCCAGACCGTCCGCGAGTGGCTGCGCCTCAGCGTGGCCGGCCGGCGCCCGTTCGACCTCGTGACCGGTCAGAACGACGCCATCGCCGAGGCCGCACGCGAGGTCCTGGTGGCGGCCGCGCGCGAGCCGGGCCGCGAGGACCTCGCCCGGGTACCCGTGACCGGCTGCGACGGGGCGCCCGAAGGCGGGCTCAAGGCGGTGCGCGAGGGTCGCCTGACGGCGACGGTGGTGCTGCCGCGCTGCGCCGGACCGGCGGTCGAGGCTGCGGCACGTCTGCTTTCCCGCGGCCAGCGGCCTTCGCGGGTCATCGCCCTGCGGCCGGAGTCGTTCCCCACCCTGGAGGAGCTGCGCCCGAGCGCCTAGGCCGCGACGCGCCGCTGGAATCGGGGAATGGCGGCCAACGAGAGCTTCGACCTCGCCGGGCCTGCCGGCCGGCTGGAGGCCATCCTGATGCACCCCGAAGGACCGCCCCTGGCCGCCGCGGTCGTCTGCCACGCCCACCCGCTGCACGGCGGGGTGATGCACTTCAAGCCGGTGTTCCGGACCGCCAAGGCCCTGCAGGAGTCGGGGGTGGCGACGCTGCGCTTCAACTTCCGCGGGGTCGGCCGCAGCGAGGGCGCGCACGACTTCGGCCGGGGCGAGCAGGACGACGTCCGCGCCGCGCTCGCCGAGATGCAGCGCCGCTTCCCCTCGCTTCCACTGCTGCTCGGCGGCTTCTCCTTCGGCTCCACGATGGCGCTGCGCGTCGCCGCCGGCGAGTCGGCGGTGCGGGCCGTGCTGGCCCTCGGCTACCCCCTGCTGCGCGAGGGCGAGACCGCGCCGCTCGCGGCCGTGCGCCAGCCCCGCCTGTTCGTGCAGGGTGAACGCGACGAGTTCGGCCCCGCTGCGGCCCTCCGCCCGGTGGTCGAGCGTCTGCCGCCGCCGCGCGAGCTGCTGGTGATCGCCGGCGCCGACCACTACTTCACCGGGCGCCTCGAGCCCCTGCAGCAGGCGGTCGCCGGCTGGGCGGCGCGGCGGCCCTGGCGAGGCTGACGGCTCAGCGGCCCAGGCCGAGGGTCGAGGAGGACTCGGCCTCCGGCTCCCCGCGTTCCGCGGAGCGCGAGCCGACGCCGGCCAGCACCCGCAGCAGCAGCATCGCCAGCAGCGCCAGGAAGCCGTGCGGGAGCAGCTCCCACCGGCCGCCCAACCGGAAGGGGACCGCCAGGGCGTAGGCGAGCGCCAGCGGCGCCGCGTACCGCCAGAACACCGTGCGCTCCTCCCAGGCGAAGGCGGCCGCGAACAGCGGCAGCGCCAGCTGCGGCCCGAGCGGGGTGGGCACCAGCCGAAGGGCGAGAAGCTCCAGCACCGCGGTGAGCACCACGCCCTCGACGAACGCGGTCGCCACCCGGCCGCGCTCGTAGAGGTAGGCGAAGCCGAGCCCGCCCATCACCGCGACCAGCGCGCGGCCTCCCGCGACCGCCGGCATCCCCAGGCGGGGCAGTGCCCAGCCGCCGTAGACCAGCGTGAAGACCGCGCCCGAGGCGTTGCGGATCCACTTGGCCAGCCGGCTCTGCGGCAGCACCAGCAGGTCCGCCAGCAGGTAGCCGATGTACGCGTAGCAGGGCCACACGGCCGCGAAGGAGCGTGTCTTCCAGAAGACGACGAGCGCCAAGCCGAGCGCCGGACCCGCCTCGAAGAGCCGCGGCCACGGCGCCGGGCCGCGCCAGAGGGCGTCGATGCGGGCGTCGGCCTTCACCCCCGGCATGAGCGTCCGCTCCACCCGCCGCCGCAGCTCCGCGAGAAGCGCGGGCACGGCCTGGTCGGCGGGCAGCTCCCGGTAGGGCGCCGGGTCGATCGGGTCGTGATAGCGGACGCGGATGGTGGCGAGGGTGGGCACCAGGCGGAAGTGCGGCCAGGCGCGGAAGGCGCCGCGGATGGTCGCCGGGACCAGCGGCGCCCCGGTCTCGAGAGCCAGGCGTGCCGCTCCCGCGCGCAGCTCCGGCTCCATCCAGCCGGTCCGGGAGCGGCGGCCTTCCGGGAAGATGCCGACCAGCTCGCCGTCCTCGAGCAACTGCCGCGCCGTGTCGTAGCCGGAGCCGCCGCTGCCGCGGCGCACGTCGACGGGAAAGGCGCCGAAGACCCGCAGCAGCGACCCCAGCAGCGGCACCCGGAAGATCGCGTCCCAGGCCATGAAGCGGATGGGACGGTCGAGCTGCAGCGACAGCAGAACCGGGTCGAGGTACGAGGGATGGTTGGCCGCGATCACGGCCGGGCCGCGCCGGGGGACCTTCTCCTCGTCCAGGCAGTCGTAGGTGAAGAGCACCCGGAACAGCGCCTCCAGCAGGGCCTGCAGCGCGTCGTGCATCACGGCCGCGGGCGCCCGGCTGCCGCCCGCGCGGGGTGTCGCGAGGGCAGCTCCGAGACCAGCGGGCGGACGGCGGTCCACTCCCGCTCGAGCGCCCGCACCAGCTCGGGGGCTCCCTCCGTCGAGCCCGAGCGGCCGAGCACCTCCAGCCGGCCGCACAGCTCCGCCATGCGGCGGCAGCCCAGGTTGGCACAGCTGCCGAGGAAGCTGTGGGCCGTCCGCTCGAGCTGGGAGGGGCTGCGGGTGGCGGCGCGCCGCAGCGACGTCATCCGTGCGGGGGCCAGGCGCAGGAAGGTGGCGACCACCTCTTCCAGCAGCGAGCCGTCCTCGTCGATGGAGACGAGCGTCTGCACCACCGCCTCGTCGAGCCGGTCGACCGCCGGCGCCGGCGTCGGCGGCTGCGGCCCCGGCGCCGGGGAGGAGGCGGCGCCCGCACCGAGCCAGCGCTGCAGCGCGGACTCGAGCGCCTCGGGCGTGACCGGCTTGGCCACGTAGTCGTCCATGCCCGCCTCGAGGCACTTCTCGCGGTCACCCTTCATCGCGCTGGCGGTCATGGCGATGATGGGCGTGTGGCGCCCGCCCGCCTCGCGCTCGCGGATGCGGCGGGTGGCCTCGTAGCCGTCCATGCCCGGCATCTGGCCGTCCATCAGCACCACGTCGTAGCGCGTGCGCGCGCAGGCCTCCAGCGCCTCGCCGCCGCTGTCGGCCACGTCGACGCGGTAGCCGAGCCGCTCCAGGATGCGGACCGCCACCTTCTGGTTCACCTCGTTGTCCTCGGCCACCAGCACCGCGGCCGATCCGCGGGGGCGGCTCTCGGCCAGGGTGTGCCGGGTGATCAGCTGGGTGCGGCCCGGCGCGCCCTCGCCCACCAGCTCCAGCAGGCAGTCGTGGAGGTCGGCCTCGTCCACCGGCTTGGTGAGGTAGGCGGAGATGCCGGCCTTCGCGGCCTCGGCGCCCTGGCCGCGCTGGCCGAACGAGGTCAGCAACGCCAGCTTCACCGACTGCAGCTCGGGGACGGCCCTGATCGCCCGGGCCAGGGTGAGGCCGTCCATCTCGGGCATCCTCATGTCGAGGATGGCGAGGTCGAAGCCGGCGCCCGAGGCAGCCGCCTCGCGCAGGGCCCCGAGCGCGGCCAGGCCGTCGTCGACGGCGCTCACCCGCATGCCGCGCTGGCTCAGCTGCTGGGTGAGGATCTGGCGGTTGGTGGCGTTGTCGTCGACCACCAGCACCCGGCGCCCGGCCAGCCGTCCCGGTCGGGTCGGCAGCTGCGCCGCCTCCTGCGGCTGGCGCTCGAAGCACAGCTCGAAGCGGAAGGTGCTGCCGCGGAGAGGCTCGCTCTCCACGCTGATGGAGCCACCCATCAGCTTCACCAGGCGCTGCGAGATGGCGAGGCCCAGGCCGGTGCCGCCGTAGCGGCGGCTGGCGGACCCGTCGGCCTGCACGAAGGACTCGAACAGCCGCGACTGCAGCTCGGGCTCGATGCCGATGCCGGTGTCGCGCACCTCGAAACGCACTGCCGCCCGCGAGGGAGAGGCCTCGCCGCGGGTGACCCGTAGCACCACCTCCCCCTTCTCGGTGAACTTCACGGCGTTGCCGACCAGGTTGGTGAGCACCTGGCGCAGCCGGCCGGGGTCGCCGCGCAGAGCGTTGGGGACGTCGTGGTGGATCAAGCACAGCAGCTCGACGCCCCTCGCCTGCGCCGCCTCCGCGAACGACGCCAGCACCTCGCGCGCAGCCCGCCGCAGGTCGAAGTCCGTGTGGTCGAGGTCCAGCCGCCCGGCCTCGATCTTGGAGAAGTCCAGGATGTCGTTGACGATCTCCAGCAGAGCGCGGCCGGACTGGTCGATCACCTCGGCGTACTCCCGCTGCTCGGGGGTGAGCTCGGTGTCCAGCAGCAGGCGGGTCATGCCGATCACCCCGTTCATGGGGGTGCGGATCTCGTGGCTCATGTTGGCCACGAACTCGGACTTGAGCCGGGAGGCCTGCAGCGCCGCCTGCCGCGCCCGCACCAGCGGGTCGATGCTCTGCACCACGCCCACCGCGCCGACCACGGCGCCCGAGGCGTCGCGCCAGGGGTGGACGCTCCAGCGCAGGTAGACGCGGGTGCCGTCGGAGCGCTGCACCGCGTCCTCGGGCTCGGTCACCACCTCTCCCGCCAGCGCCCGCTGGAACACCGCGAGGTAGCGCTCCGGCATGGAGGGCCAGACCTCGGAGAGGGTGCGGCCCACCAGCGAAGGCCCGGCGACGCCGACGTAGCGCAGCCAGCGCTCGCTGTGGGCGAGGTGGCGGCCCTCCCGGTCCAGCATGGCCATCGCCACCGGAGCGTGGGCGACGATCTGGCGCAGCTGCGCGCGCTCGCGCTCGAGCGCCTCCTCCGCCAGCTTGCGGGCGGTGATGTCGCGGGTGAGGGCCTGCAGGCCGGCGAAGCGGCCATCCTCGAGCAGCAGCTGCACCCGCTGCCCCACCCACAGCTCCTGGCCGCCGCGGGTGGTCATCGGGAACTCGCAGTAGGTGTTCGGTATCCCCTGCTCGCGCTGGTCCTGGTAGAAGCGGCGCGCCTGCTCCCGATAGTCTGTGCGCACCAGGTCCAGGAACCCGAGTCGGCCGAGCTCGACCTCGTCGTAGCCGAGCACCTCGCGGGCGGCGGGGTTGGTGTAGGTGAAGCGGCCGTCAGCGTCGCAGCGGTAGATGATGTCGTCGGCCGCCTCCACCAGCCCGCGGAACCGCTCCAGCTCCGAGGCCAGCGCCTGCGCCGCAACGGCGCGGCGGCGCCGTGAGGCGAGCGCCCAGACCAAGGCTCCGCTGCCGGCGAGGGCGAGGCCGATCGCGAACGCGAGGGTGGGGTTCAGCGCGGGCGCTCCAGGCCGTCACACAGTAAGGCGGCGACCGGGACGGGTCAAGACACCGGCGTCGTCACCTGCGCCGGGGTGGCGGGCCTGCTCTCGCGGGCAGCGGCAGCAGCCGGCCGAGCAGCTCGAGCGTGGCGGTCGCCACGCCCAGGGAAGCCGCGAGGAGCAGGGTCGGCGATACGGCGAGGAGAAGCTGGACCGCGAGCGGCCGAAGCCACCGGAAGGACGACAAGCCAGGCGACCATGGCAGCTCCTGTCGGCGTCGTAGGCGTGGCGCCCCGCCTTTCGTCTGATGTGACAGGCCTGCCGAAGTCCGGGTTGGACGGTCGTCCGTGCGCGAAGTCAAACGATGGCAGGCAGCTGACGACCCGGTGGACGGGGTGGAGCGGGGAACGCGACAGGGACGATCACGCCCTCGTCCCGGGTAAGCGCACTGTAAGCTCCGGGAAGAACTCCGAGGCGCCACCGCTCTCCCACGCGCTTTAACCCTCCCCTTACAGGCGTGTGTAGATCCGCGCGGGCGGGCCCTGTTCCAATACCGTAGCCGGCTTCAGTGGATCCTCGGGCATTTGCCGAGTCCGGCTGGCCAAGGAGACGAACGATGCCGAGACTCTCGACGGCTCTCGCCTGTGCGTCGTGGCTCCTCGTCACGGCCTGCAACGCCACCTCCACGCTGCCGACGACGACCACGGCGGCGACCACGACGGCCACCGTCACCGACACGTTCACCGGAACCCTGGCGCAGGGCACTTCCGCCTCCAGCACCTTCACGGTGGGGACGGCGGGCACGGTCACCATCACCCTCGTCTCGCTCTCCCCGCAGACCACCATCACCATGGGCGTGGGGATCGGCACCCCGAGCGCCAGCGTCTGTGTCGTCAACGCGGCCCAGGACGACGTCAAGGTGGGCGCGTCGATCCAGGCCTCGCTCAACCCGGGCACGTACTGCGTGCTGCTCTACGATCTGGGCAACATGAGCGGCCCCGACGCCTACTCGCTCACGGTCGTGCACCCTTGAGACGGCGCCAGGTCTGAAGGGCGAAGCGGCGGCGCTCAGGCAGGCGCCGTCTTCCGCCCGGAAGTTGACCGCCGTCGGCGCCGCCGTTACAGTGGTCTCATTCAATGCCTCGGCAGCTCGCGATCGCCGCCCTGCTGCTTCTCGGCATGGCGGCGGCCACCATCGAGGAGTCGTTCATCCACGACGACGACGGCTGCGTCGTAGAGACGCACTGCAACGCCTGCCTGCTGCAGCTCGGGGGCGCCGGCGTGGTGCCCGCCACCTTCTCGCTGCCCCCGGTGCTCGCGCTGCTCGAGACCGTCGTCCCTCCCGCGACACTCCGGCACGAGGAGGCATCGCCTCGGGCCCCCGTCTCCCGCGGCCCACCCCTCGCCTGAGGCCGCATTCGTCCGTCCACGTCGAGCGTGCGTGTCCGCGCCGTGTTTCCGCGGCCGGTGAGGGTTCGTCGCAGCGGGGGGTGTATGCGTGGCTTTGGAGTCCGGAGGTCGGGCCTGGTGGTGGCGATGGGAGGGCTGTTGGGGCTTCTGCCCGCGGCCCGGGTGAGCGCACAGCCTGCACAGACGGAGGCAGCGGCGGCGCCCGCTCCCGCCAGCACGGCCGAGGAGGTCGCGCGGCTGCGGAACGAGCTGCTGGCGCTGCGCGACGAGTACGGCCGGCGCATGGCCGACATCGAGGCGCGGCTGGCCGCGCTCGAGGCGCGCGGCGCGAGCCGCACCGAGCCGGCGCCGGCAGGAACACCCGCCGCGCCGCCCGTGGCCACGGCCCCGGCGGAGCCGGGCACGCCGCCCACGACCGGGGGCCCCGCCATGGCGGCCGCCGTCCCGCCCGGCGCGGCGACCGAGGGCGGACCGGCGTCGCTGCCGGTCTACGGAGGGGGCGCCGCCACCTCCAAGGTCTTCAACCCCGACATCGCGGCCATCGGCGACTTCATCGGCGCGATGGGCAGCAGCCGACCGCCCGGCTTCAGCCCGCCTTCCGGCGGCGAGCCTTCGCTGCAGATGCACGAGTCCGAGCTGTCGTTCCAGGCCGTGGTCGACCCCTACGCACGCGCCGACTTCTTCCTCACCTTCGGCCCGGACGAGGTCGGCGTGGAGGAGGCGTTCATCACCTTCCCCACGGTCCCCGGCGGTTTCCTGCTGCGCGCCGGCAAGATGCGCGACGCCTTCGGCAAGGTCGACGCCCAGCACAACCACGTGCTGCCGTTCATCGACCGGCCGCTCGTCTCGATGAACCTCCTCGGCGGCGAGGACGCCCTGGCCGACGCCGGCATCTCGGTCGCCCGTCTCATCCCCAACCCCTGGATCTTCCTGGAGGCGACCGGACAGGTCTTCCGCGGCGAGTCGACGGTGTTCCACGCCGAGACCCGCGGTGACCTCGCCTACGTCGGTCACCTGCGCGGCTACCGCGACCTCAGCGAGTCGACCAACCTCGACCTGGGCGGCTCGATCGCCTACGGTCACAACGACGCCGGAGCGACGGTCGTGCCGACCAGCGGCACCCCGGGCGACTTCACCACGCGTCTGCTCGGCGTCGACGCCACCCTGCGCTACCGCCCGCTCCGGCGCTCCATCTACACCCACTTCCTGGCCCGCGCCGAGCTGGTCTGGAGCCGGCGCGAGCAGCCCACGTTCACCGCCGACTCCTTCGGCGGCTACGGCTACCTCGAGTACCAGTTCGCGCGGCGGTGGTTCGCCGGGCTGCGCCTCGACAGCTCGGAGCGCGCGGACAACCCCTTCCTGCGCGACCAGGGCGGCTCGTTCATCCTCACCTACTGGCCGAGCGAGTTCAGCCAGATCCGCGGCCAGTACCGGCGCACCAGCTACGGCGAGGGCCGGACCGCCAACGAGGGGCTGTTCCAGTTCATCTTCGCCATCGGCGCCCACGGCGCCCACCCGTTCTAGCCCGAGGTTCCCCCATGAAGATCCCGAAGCTCCTCCTCGCCGCCTTCGCGCTCGCCGCGGCCGCCCCCGCCGGCGCCACCCTCCGCGTGGTCGCCTCCACCGAGGACCTCGCCGACCTCACCCGGCAGGTCGGCGGCGACAAGGTGAGCGTCGACGCCATCGCCCGCGGCTACCAGGACCCGCACTTCGTCGAAGCCAAGCCCAGCTTCATCCTCAAGCTGTCGCGGGCCGACCTGCTGGTGGTGGTCGGGCGCGAGCTGGAGATCGGCTGGCTGCCGCCGCTCATCCAGCAGAGCCGCAACGCGAAGATCCAGGTCGGCGCGCCGGCCTACCTCGACGCCTCGCTGAGCGCCGAGATCCTCGAGATCCCCACCGGCCAGATCACCCGCGCGATGGGAGACGTGCACCCGCTCGGCAACCCGCACTACTGGCTGGACCCGGAGAACGGCCGCCGTGTGGCGAAGGCGATCGCGCAGAAGCTCTCCGATCTCGACCCCGGCGACGCCGCCTACTTCCAGTCGCGCGAGGCGGACTTCGAACGGCGCCTGACGGAGGCGGAGAAACGCTGGGACGCGATGATGGCGCCCTCCAGGGGCCTCAAGATCGTCACCTACCACAACTCCTGGCCCAACTTCGCCAAGCGCTTCGGCCTGAACGTGGTCGGCTACGTCGAGCCGCGCCCCGGCATCCCGCCCTCGCCCGGCCACACGATCGAGCTGATCGCGGAGATGAAGCGGCTGAACGTGAAGATCCTGCTGGTGGAGCCCTACTTCGACCTCAAGACGCCCAACTCGGTGGCCCGCGAGACCGGCGCGCGGGTGGTGGTGATGTCGCCCTCCGTGGGAGGCGAGAAGGAGGCCGCGGACTACTTCAAGCTGTTCGACTACGACATCGACCTGCTGACCAGGGCCATCAAGGAGACGGGGGCGAAGTAGATGGACCTCACCATCCTCAGCTTCCTGGCGGCGCCCTTCGTGGCGAGCCTCATCCTCACCGGCATCCACGCCTACCTGGGCGTGCACGTGGTGGAGCGCGGCGTCATCTTCGTCGACCTGTCGCTGGCGCAGATCGCCGCCCTCGGCTCCACCATGGCCATCCTGCTGCCCTTCACCGGACAGGACCCGCACGGCCCCTGGGTCTACTGGACCGGGCTCGCCTTCACCTTCATCGGCGCCGCCATCTTCTCCACCATCCGGGTGAAGCGGGCCCGCATCCCCCAGGAGGCGATCATCGGCATCGCCTACGCGGTGGCCTCGGCGGCCACCATCCTGGCCATGAGCCAGTCCACCTCGGAGAGCGAGCACCTCAAGGACATGCTGGTCGGCAACATCCTCGCCGTCTCCTGGTGGGAGGTGGGCAAGACCGCGGCGCTCTACGCGGTGATCGGGCTCTTCCACTTCCTCTTCCGCCAGCGCTTCCTGGCCATCTCCATGGACCACCAGAAGGCGGAGCAGGAGGGGATGTCGGTGCGCTTCTGGGACTTCCTCTTCTACGCCTCCTTCGGCTTCGTGGTGACCTCCTCGGTGCTCATCGCCGGCGTGCTGCTGGTGTTCTGCTACCTGATCGTCCCCTCGGTGGCGGCCATGCTCTACGCCGACCGCGTCGGCCCGCGGCTGGCCATCGGCTGGACCATGGGCACGGTGGTCTCGGCGCTCGGCATCTTCCTCTCGGTCAAGCTCGACCTGCCGACCGGCGCGTGCATGGTGTGCACCTTCGGCCTGGTTCTCATCCTGATGGCGGCGGCGCGGCCGCTGTTCCGGAAGGCGAACGGACTGTCGGCGGCGGGCGGAGGAACGACGGCCGCCTGAGCCCGGCACCGCCGTCCATCTATATCAACTGTTGATAGAGTTGACGGCGATGGCGAGGGCCCTGGCATGGTAGTGTTCCCGGCCATGCCCGGGACCGAGACGGCTCCGTCGCACCGCACCGCCGCCCTGCTGTGGGCCGTCGCCCTGGTGCTGATGCTGGGAGCGGCCGTCTGGCAGCGGCTGAGCGGCCCCACCCACCCGCGGCTCGGCCGGACCACGGTGGCCGGCCAGCCCATGCGCTGGCGGCTGCTGCGCAGCGGCACCTCGGGCGAGCCGTTCCTGGTGACGCTGCGCCCGCCGGCCGGGGTGGGCGGCGTGGTGCGCTACCGCCGCTATCCGGGTTCCCAGCCGTTCACGGAGGTGCCCCTGCAGCGCGACGACGACGCGCTGGTCGCGCTGCTGCCGGCGCAGCCGCCCGCGGGCAGGCTCGAGTACTTCGTCCTCCTCCGCGACGGCTCGGGCGAGCTCCGGCTGCCGCCGGGCGAGCCGGTGGTGATGCGCTTCAAGGGCGAGGTCCCCGCGCTGGTGCTGATCCCCCACGTGGTGGTGATCTTCCTCTCCATGCTGATCGGCGTCCGCGCCGCTCTCGCGGCCCTGCTCGGCCGCCCGGAGGCGAGGCGCTACGCCTGGGTGACGCTCGTCGGCATCACCCTCGGCGGCATGATCCTGGGGCCGGTGGTGCAGAAGTACGCCTTCGGCGCGTTGTGGACGGGCTGGCCCTTCGGCAGCGACGTCACCGACGACAAGACGGCGGTGATGTGGCTGGCCTGGATCGCGGCGGTGGCGGTCGTCTCGCGCCGGCGCGAAGCGCGCGACCGGCTGGCCCGGGTGGCGGTGGCGCTGGCGGCGGCGGTGATGATCGCCGTCTACGTGGTGCCGCACAGCCTGCGCGGCAGCCAGTTGGACTACTCGAAGCTGAGGCCCGCGCCCGGCTCCGAGCCCAGCCACCTCGCCCAGTAGCTCACTTCGCTCCGCCGGCGCCGCCACCGGGCAGCGAATGGTAGTAGCGGCCCAGCCACTCCACGATCGCCTTGCGCAGCGGCCGCACCTCCAGCAGCCCCTCGCTGCGGTAGATGACCCTGCCGCCGGGGGCGACCAGCATGGTGTAGGGAAGCGCGCCCTGCCACCTGGAATCCACCGCCTCGATGAGCGCGTAGGGGTCCGGCTTGTCGAAGGCGAGGTTGCGCATGGAGGCGTGCTGAGCCTCCAGGAACGCCTTCGCCTTGCCCTGCGTCTCGGGCGGGTCGGCGTTCACCGTCACCAGCTCGAAGTCGCGCCCGCGGTAGATGTGGAAGAGGTCGACCAGCTGCGGGAACTCCACCACGCAGGGTCCGCACCACGTGGCCCAGACGTTCACCAGCCGGAGCTTCTTCGGGTCGCCCTGGGCGAGAGCCTGGGCACCGGCGAGGTCCACCGGCTCCAGGGTCACCGGCTCCTTCGCCCACTCCGCGAAGCCCTCTTTCACCCAGACCCGCTTCTCCGCCCACTTGATGGAGCAGCCGAAGACCTTGGTGGTCTCCACCGGCACCGGCCGGCCCTCGAGGACGGCCTCGATCGCCTGCCGCGCGTCGGCGGTCTTCGCCCGGGCGGGGTTCTCGTTGTCGTCCACGCGGCCCACGAAGCGCAGCTTCCTCTGCGCGTCGAAGACGAAGACGTGCGGCGTCGCCACCGGGCCGTACTTGTGCGCCGTCGCCTGGGTCTCCCCGTCGTAGAGGTAGGGGAAGCGCCAGCCGCGCTCCTTCGCCCGCAGCTTCATCTCCTCCAGGGTGTCGCCGAGGTCGGTGTAGCCCTGCTCGTCCAGGCGCAGGGCCAGCGGGTCGTTGGGCGAGACCAGCACCAGCTGCACGCCGCGGTCCCGGAAGTCGGCGTCGAGCTTCGCGATCCGCTCCTCGTACGCCTGCGCGGTCGGGCAGTGGTTGGCGGTGAAGACGAGGACCAGCACCTTCGCCTTGGCGAAGCTGGCGAGCGTGTAGCGCTGCCCGTCGACGCCCGGCAGGTCGAAGTCGGGCGCCTGCGCGCCGATGGCCAGGGTCGGATAGCTCGGCCCTTCGGCCGCGGGCAGCGGGGTGGCGAGCGCGGCCAGCAGCACGACAGCAGCCACGGTGACGAGGCAGGATCGGTTCATGAGGGCCTCCGCGAGGCGCGCCGTGCGCGCCGGTGGCGATCCTACCCCGACTCCTACGCTTCGACCCGGAGCGAGGAGCTGATGGGTGTCCGGCGTCGCGGTGCGGGTGCTCCGATCTCCTGAGGATGCGGACCCGGCCGGCGGCTTCGACGGCGACCTCGAGCTCCGGCGTGATTCCCTCGAGCGCGCGGTCGATCGCCGCGGCCGCTGCGCCGCGTTCTCTTCCACGTACTTCGCGTTCATCGCGCCCCCGCTCTGCCTCCCGGCCCCGCCCCGAGCATCCCCATCGTCTGGAGCCACGCCTCCACCAGGCCGGGCCATCCCGTTATGGGAGATGCCGTCCGGCGCAGTCCGAAGGCGTGCCCGCCCTTCGCGTACAGGTGCAACTCCGCGGGGACCCCGGCCCTTCTCAGTGCTTCGTGGTAGGCGAGCGAGTTCTCCACGGGATCGACCGGATCGTCCTCGGCCTGCAGCAGGAAGGTGGGCGGCGTTCGGCTGGTGACCCTGATGTCCGGGTTCGGCGCGAATCCCCTGGTCCTGGCTGCCAGATGACCAGGGTAGAGAGCGACCGCGAAATCGGGGCGGCAGCTCTCCTTGTCGGCGGCGTCCACGGCGGCGTACAGCCGCTCCTGGAAGTGCGTGCTCACCGCGGCAACCATGTGCCCGCCCGCCGAGAAGCCGAGCACGCCGATCCTGCGCGGGTCGACGTGCCACCTGGCGGCCTGGAAGCGTACCAGGCCCACGGTCCTCTGCGCGTCCTGCAACGCCGTCCGACAGTCCCGATACGGCCCGGTCTTCACGCAGGGCACGCGGTACTTCAGCAGCACGCAGGTGATTCCTCGGGACGTCAGCCAGTCGCAGACCTCGGTGCCTTCGAGGTCGATCGCGAGGATGTCGTAGCCTCCGCCGGGGAAGACGACCACCGCCGCGCCCGTGTTGCTTCCCTGCGGCGCATAGACGGTCATCGTCGGTTGCGAAACCCTGTCGACATGGACCCAGGGCTTCCCGCCGACGAGTTCCCCGGCACCAGCGCGATCCACCACGGTGCCGGAGGTCTCCGGCCCCTCGACGGGCCGCGCATCAGGGGCTGCGCCCGGCCAGATCGGCACCTGCGTGTGGCCCGCCGACGGCTGCCACGGCGTATCCGCGGCGTGGAGAGCTGCACACGAGAGCAGCAGGCCGAACGTCATGGCTGCGAAGCGCCGTGGTTCACCAGGACTCATCGGCTCATCCCTCTTTCGAACGACTCGAGCCCCCTGCCGGTGACGAGATAGACCGCAAAGGTCCCCAGCCAGTGGCCGCCCTCGTAGTGCGCGCCGGTGACGGCAGCCAGTCCCTTCTGGCGATGCACCGAGGCTGCCGCGCGGAGCGACGGGATCCGAGGATCTTCAGCCGGCAGCCCGGAGACGATGCCCTCCAGCATCCAGGCGCGGCTGAGGTTGAGGCCGTCGAGGTGGGCGAGCTTGGGGTCGCCGGGGTCGGTGACGATTCCGGGCTCGAGCCAGCCGGCCGAGCCGTCCGTCGGCAGCCGCGGCAGGAAGCCGGAGAGCCAGGCGGCGAAGTCGCGCTCCGGCAGCACGCGGCGCACGAGGTCCGCCTCGGCGAGGCAGGGCGAGAGGAAGTCCTCGCCGGAGGGCTCGTAGGCGAGCGGGCAGTCGCGATCGGCGCCGTAGAAGTCGCGGCTGCGCGACTCGACCAGCGCGCGGGTGGTCTCGTCCCCCGCCACCCGGGTCCAGTCCAGCACCAGGGCGAGCGCGAACGCCGTCTGCGAGTGCTCGCCGATGCGGATCGGTCGCGTCAGCTTCGGCAACCAGTCCCGCAGGCGCGCCACCGCCACGCGCTCCAGCGGCTCGAGGGCCCTCGCCCAGCCGCGCACCGCAGGCGAGTCCCACTCGCGCAGCTCGGCCGCCAGCTGCAGCAGCCAGGCGAGGCCGTACGGCCGCTCGAAGCTGACGCGGCCCTTGCCCTCGAGGTACTCGGCCTCGGCGGCCAGGTTGGCCTCGGTCAGACTGCGGCCGAGCGCCGCCTGCGCCTGGGCGGCGAGTGGCGTCCCGGGCAGGAGGCGCGCCACCCGCGCCAGCAGCCAGTGCCCGTGCACCGAGGAGTGCCAGTCGAAGCAGCCGTAGAAGGCCGGCGTCAGCTGGCGCGGCGGCCGCGCGTCGGCGTCGCTCGTCATCACGTGCGCGATCTTGTTCGGGTACTCCTGGTGCACGCAGGCGAGCGCCAGGCGGGCGAAGCGCTCGGCGAGCGCGGGGTCGAGCGTCATCGTTCCTCCCGGCGGCGAGGGCTGGGCCGTGATCAGCAGCAGCAGCGTGGCGGCGAGCATGGTGGAGGCGATCCTAGCGCGGCCGCGCGGTGCGTGGGAGCGGCCGGCGCCAACCCGGCAGATACAATGGGGCCATGGCCGACGCGATCGCCGCCGCCCGCGCGTTCCTGGCGGAGGACCCCGACCCCGACTCGCAGTCCGCGCTCGAGTCGCTGGTGAAGCGGGCGGAGGCAGGCGACGCCGCAGCGCGCGCGGATCTGGACGACCGGTTCGCCGGGCCCCTGCAGTTCGGCACCGCGGGCCTGCGCGGGCGCGTGGAGCCGGGCCTCGCGCGCATGAACCGGGTGGTGGTCAGCGAGGCCGCCTGGGGGCTCGGGAACTGGCTGCTGGTCGAGGCCGCCGCGGGAGGGCCCGACCCGCGCACCCGAGGAGTGGCGGTCGGGTTCGATGGACGCTACTCGAGCCGGCAGTTCGCCGAGGACACCGCCGCGGTCCTCACCGGCCTCGGCATCCCCGTCCACCTCTTCCCCGATCCGGTCCCCACGCCCCTGCTGTCGTTCGCGACCCCGCACCTGGGCGCAGCGGCGGGCGTGATGGTCACCGCCAGCCACAACCCGCCTGCCGACAACGGCTACAAGGTCTACCTCGCGAGCGGCGCGCAGATCATCCCGCCGGTCGACGCCGCCATCGCGGCGTCGATCGCGCGCGCTCCCCGGCTGGCGACCATCGCGCGGCCCGCGCCCGCCGATGCGGCGGCTGCGGGGCTTCGTTCGCTGATCGACGTCGACGGCGCCCCGCTCGAGACCGCCTACCTGGACGGCCTCGCCCGCGGGCGGGTCCACGCCGAGGAGCTGCCGCTGCGCGTCGCGTACACTGCGATGCACGGCGTGGGCCACCGCCTGGCGATCCGCGCCCTCTCCCGCGCGGGGTTCGAGGGCATCGCCGTGGTCCCCGAGCAGGCCGACGCCGACGGCGCCTTCCGCACCGTCTCCTTCCCCAACCCCGAGGAGCCGGGGGCCATGGACCGCGTGCTGGCGCTGGCGGCGCAGACGGGCGCGGAGCTGGTGCTCGCCAACGACCCGGACGCCGATCGGCTGGCGGCGGCGGTGAGAACCCGCTCGGGCCGCGGCTACCGCATGCTGACCGGCAACGAGCTCGGCGTGCTCCTCGGCGCCGACCTGATGGACCACCTCGACACCGGCGGCCGGCCGAAGCTGGTGGTGACGACCGTCGTCTCCTCGAGCCTGCTCTCGCGCATGGCGAAGGACCGCGGCATCGCCTGCCGGGAGACGCTCACCGGCTTCAAGTGGATCGCTGACGCGGCGATCCGCGGCGAGGGGGAAGGCCTCGGCTTCGTCTTCGGCTACGAGGAGGCGCTCGGCTACACCTGCGGCCCGCTGGTGCGCGACAAGGACGGCATCGGCGCCGCGCTGCGCCTGTGCGAGCTGGCGCGGTTCCTGAAGTCGCGCGGCGGCACGCTGCCCGACCAGCTCGATGCGCTGCTGGTGGCCCACGGCCTCTCTCACCAGGTGCAGTGGTCGCTGACGCTACCCGGAGCCGAAGGGCGCCAGCGGATCGAGGGAGCGATGGCACGGCTGCGGAACGAGCCGTTCGCCCGTCTCGGTGCCAGCCCGGTGGTGCGCATGCTGGACGCCGAGGCCGGCGTCGAGCGCCTGCGCGGAGAGAGCCGGCCGTCGGGGCTGCCGCGCTCGGACGTCCTCGCCTTCCAGTCCGAGGACGGCGCGCGGCTCACGGTGCGGCCCAGCGGCACCGAGCCGAAGATCAAGTTCTACCTGGAGCTTGTGGGCCGCGCCGAGCGCCCCGACCAGGTCGAGCCGGCACGCGCACGGCTCGAGGCCGAGGGCCAGGAGCTGCGGCGGGCTCTCGTGCACGAGCTGCGTCTCGACTGACGTCCGGCCGGTCCGTCTGATCCGTTTGATCCTTTCGTCCCGGGCCGCGTGGCGGCTAGCATCCTGCGGGCGTCGTGCCCCCTGCGCGACACCCCGCCACGGTGCGCACACCTCGCCTCTCGCTGACCCAGACGCTCGTCGTCCCCCTGATCGCGCTCGTCCTGCTCGTGGCCGCCGTGGCCGGCGCCCTTCGCCTGCGCGCCGTCGAGCGCGGCTACCGCGAGACCATGGTCGTGGGCGCCGACCAGCTCTCACGCGGCCTGGTCGCCGCCAACTGGCACCTGATGCTGGCCGATGACCGCCAGGCCGCCTACGACACCATGCAGACCGTGGCCCGCCAGCAGGGGATCAGCCGCATCCGCATCTTCAACAAGGAGGGCCGGGTGATGTTCTCGACCGCGCTCGAGGCGGGGCGCCTGGTCGACAAGAAGGCCGAGGCCTGCGTGCTGTGCCACGCCAGCGCCCAGCCGCTGGTGCGGGTGGAGACGAAGTCGCGGGCGCGGGTCTTCACCGAGCCCGGCGGGCAGCGCCGGCTGGCCATCATCACCCCCATCTACAACGAGCCCTCCTGCAGCACCGCCGCCTGCCACGCCCATCCCGACCGCCAGCGAGTGCTCGGCGTCCTCGACGTGGCGCTGGACCTCGATCCCGTGGACCGGCGGGTGAGCAGCGCGCGCTGGCAGATCGTGGCCAGCACCCTGCTCGAGGTGCTCGCCATCTCGGCGTTCCTGGCGGTCTTCGTGGGGCTGCTGGTGACGCGGCCGATCCACCGGCTGATCGAGGCGAACGCCGCCCTCGGCCGCATGGACCTCGAGCACCCGCTGCAGATCGATTCCAGCCGGGAGCTGCACGAGCTCGGGCGCTCCTTCAACTCGATGAGCGCGCGACTCGGCCAGGCGATGGCGGAGGTCAACCTCGCCGCGCAGGAGCTGGAGGCCAAGGTCGCGGAGCGGACCGAACAGCTGCGCCGAGCACACCAGCGGCTGCTGCAGGCGGACCGGCTGGCCTCGCTCGGGCAGCTGGCCGCCAGCGTGGCCCACGAGATCAACAACCCGCTCTCCGGCGTCCTCAACTACTCGGCGCTCATGCGGCGCATCCTGGGCGAGGAGGGGATCCCGGCGGACCGCCTGGCGGAGTTCCGCACCTACCTGGAGCGGGTGGAGGAGCAGACCGCGCGCGCGGGACGGATCGTCTCCGACCTGCTCGCCTTCTCTCGCCGCT
The DNA here is from genome assembly GCA_035542035.1 of Vicinamibacteria bacterium. Classification (GTDB taxonomy): domain Bacteria; phylum Acidobacteriota; class Vicinamibacteria; order Fen-336; family Fen-336; genus DATBSL01. Next base: position 121,142 of record DATKME010000002.1, read on the forward strand.
CCAAGCCACAGCGGCTGCCCGTGGACCTCAACGTCGTGGTCCGCACCACCGTCTCGGTGGTCGCGCACAAGCTGAGGCTGATGGCCGTGGAGTGCGAGCTCCGGCTCGACGAGGCCCTGCCGCCGGTCTGCGGCGACGCCTCGCAGCTGCAGCAGGTGGCGCTCAACCTGCTGATGAACGCGGCCGAGGCGACCCGCGGTCGCGGCCACGGGCGCATCTGCGTCGCCACCCGCTGCTGCCAGGGGCCGGAAGGGGCGGCGCTGGAGGTCACCGACGACGGCGAGGGCATCCCGCCGGAGGTGCAGGGGCGCATCTTCGACCCGTTCTTCACCACCAAGGAGGAGGGCAAGGGGCTCGGCCTGGGGCTGGCGGTGGTGTACGGCATCGTCGAGTCCCATGGCGGCACCATCGACCTGGTGAGCCGGGTCGGCGAGGGCACCACCTTCACGGTGCGCCTGCCGCTCGGCGCGGAGCCCCTGCCCGGCCGGCGGCCGGGCCGCCCGGGGGGGGCATGAGCGTGGCCCTGGTGGCGGTGGGCCCGGTGCCGGAGCCGCCGCTCGCACGGATCGAGGAGTGCGTCCGGGCCGCCTTCCGGCTGGAGGTCCGCCGGCTTTCGCCGGTGGCCGAGCCGGCCGAGGCCTACGTGCCGTCGCGGGGGCAGTGGTCCTCGAGCGAGCTGCTCCGTGTGCTGCTCCAGCAGCGCCCCCCGGGGTGCTCACGGCTGCTCGGCGTGACCGAGCGCGACCTGTTCGTGCCGGTGTTGAGCTTCGTCTACGGCCAGGCCCAGCTGGGCGGGGCCGCGGCGGTGTTCTCGCTGGCGCGCCTCCGCCCCGAGTTCCACGCCCTGCCCTCCGACGCGGCGGCGCTGCAGCGGCGGGCCGCGGTCGAGGCGGTGCACGAGCTGGGACACACCTTCGGCCTGGTGCACTGCCGGCGGCCCCACTGCCCGATGTCCCTCTCCGTCGACCTCGCCGACCTCGACCGCAAGACCGCCGAGCTCTGCCCGGGCTGCTCGGCCCTGCTCGAAGGGAGTCTCCCGATGAAGCGCACTCGCGCCCAGCGCACGGCGGACCGGCCATGAGGCGCCGCTGGCACATTCTCGTCGTCGACGACGAGGCCACCATGACCGAATCGCTGGCGGCCTGGCTGCGGGAGGACGGCTACTCGGTCGACACCGCCTCCTGCGGCAACGAGGCGATCGAGAAGGCGCGCGCCCGCGAGTACGCGATCTACTTCGTCGACCTGAAGATGCCCGGCGGGCTCGACGGCATCGAGACCATGGCCGAGATCCGCCGGCTGCAGCCGGAGGCGGCGGTCATCGTGATCACCGCCTACGCCACGGTGGACACGGCGATCACGGCCATGAAGGAAGGCGCGCAGGAGTACGTGGTCAAGCCCTGCCACCCGCAGGAGATCTCGCTGCTGGTCGAGCGCATCATCCGGGTGAAGAACCTGCAGCGGGAGAACGCCATCCTGCGGCGCAAGCTCACCCGCCAGTACCGCTTCCACGACCTGGTCAGCAAGAACCCGCGCATGGCGGAGGTGTTCGAGCTGGTGCGCGAGGTCGCCTCGCAGCGGTCGACGGTGCTGATCCAGGGCGAGAGCGGCACCGGCAAGGAGCTGGTGGCCCGGGCCATCCACTACTCGGGCGAGCGCGGCGCGCGCCCCTTCGTGGCGGTCTCCTGCGCCGCCCTGGCCGAGACGCTGCTGGAGTCGGAGCTGTTCGGCCACGAGCGCGGCGCCTTCACCGGCGCGCTGGCCCAGAAGAAGGGGAAGTTCGAGCTGGCCGACGGCGGCACCGTGTTCCTCGACGAGATCGGCGACGTCTCGCCCAAGCTGCAGGTCGACCTGCTGCGGGTGCTGCAGGAGCGACGCTTCTTCCGGGTGGGAGGGACCAGCGAGATCGAGGTGGACGTGCGGGTGATCGCCGCCACCCACCGCGACCTGGCGGCCGAGGCGCGCGCCGGACGCTTCCGCGACGACCTCTTCTACCGTCTCAACGTAATCAACGTCCGGCTGCCCCCGCTGCGCGAGCGCCGCGAGGACGTCCCCTTGCTGGCGCAGGAGTTCCTCGACCGGCTCTCCCACGAGCTGGGCCGCGAGGTGAACGGCCTGTCCGACGAGGCATTGCGGGTGCTGCTCGACCACGACTGGCCCGGCAACGTCCGCGAGCTGGAGAACGCCGTGGAGCGTGCCCTGGTCACCTGCAAGGAGGGCGTCCTCACCGCGGAGGACTTCGCCTTTCTCCGCCGGGAGGCGCAACCGCCGCTCACCGGAGTGGACCTCCCGCCGGGGCTGACGCTGCAGGAGATCGAGCGGCAGTACGTCGCCGCCACCCTGCGGCGGCTGCAGGGCAACGTCAAGGCGGCGGCCGACGCGCTCGGCATCGACCGCTCCACCCTCTACGAGAAGATCCGCCGCTACGAGATACCGCGCTGACCGTATCCACCGCCGGAGCGCCGCCCGACGCACCTCCGGCCGCGCCCTAGGCCCCCTGCAGCTCCCGGGCCACCTCCGGCTGCAGCCGTCCCTCGGCCCGGCGCACCTCGGTGGCCATCCACTCGCGGGCGGCGGCTCCTTCGCGCAGCGTCCCGTCGGCCCGCCGGCCGTCGCCTGGCCGCCACCGCGCCTCGAACAGCCAGCCCAGCCCGTACGGGTCGGCGGTGAGACGGTCGAGCCGTGAACGCAGGCGCCCGTTCGCCGCGATCAAGGTCAGCGGCAGCGGGAAGACGAGCGTGAGGTCGACGCCGCGGACGGTGAGCACGACCGCCGGCCGGACGGTGCCGGAGACGGTGAGGAGGGCGAGACGCTCGACCGGCCCCAGCAGCCGCGAGGCGAACGCGTCGATGCCGAGGTGGCAGACGCCGTCGTCGCCGGGGTCGAGCCACAGGTGGTTCGGCGCGTAGAGCAGCCAGCCGGGCAGGGGCACGCGCTCGACCACGTGGGTCTCGGGTTCACCGCGCCCGCCGGCGAGGGCCGACGCGGGGGCGGCCTCGCGGAACAGCTCGCAATAGCGGTGGCCGTCGTGCGCGCAGCGCAGCTCGGGCGACTCGCTCCAGGGCACGTACCTGGGCAGCGGGGTGAGGCTGCAGAACTGCATCAGCGACTCGTGCAGGAACGGGCAGTGGGCGGGGCTGGGATGGGCCTCCCGGCTCTGCGCCGCCAGCGGACAGCTCAGGTGCGCCGCTCCGGAGCAGCGCTCGAGGTCGGAGCGCACCGAGGCGCGGACGAGGCTCTTCCGGAACGGGGCCGCCTGGCAGGACTTGACCTGCTCTTCCCGGAGGAAGCGACAGCGCATGCTCCCTCCGGCGTCAGTCGCGGTCGATCCGCTTGCCGCCGTCGGCCATGGTCACCCCCAGGCCGGGGGTGTCGAAGGCATGGTCGTCGGCGAGCTTCTCTCCACGCGCGAGCCGGTGTTGGAGCTCGCGGACCACGCCGACCGCGACCACCAGCACGCAAAGGAGCGTCGCCAGCAGGAGCGCGAAGTGCGTGAAGTTGAGCCAGAACGTCTCGGCCGCATCGGCCGGGTCCATGAGCTCACCGTTCCTTCCATCGGGGCGGGAGGGACCACCCCTTGGCCCGCCTCTGACGCAAGGACCGTGCCCCCGCCGGGAGACCTGCGCCGGCATCCGTACAAGATGCAAGACGAGAATCACTTGCGGTGCCCGCGCCGCGGCCGGCCTGGTGCGGAGACACCCTGCGATCCTGTGGGAAACGCCGACACACGCGTCCGGAAACCCGACACCGCCGTGGGGCGCGCGTGCCGCGGCGCGCGCACAATGGAGCCGTGGCGGACGACCCCGAGCACCCGGTGACGCAAAGGCGCCGCAGGAGTAAGATGCCCGCCTCTGCCCGGACGGAGGACACCATGGGGCCGCGCGGTCTGGCCGGAGAGCTGGTCGAGGCGGTCGGCGCGATACCGGGGCTGCGGCTGCTCGGCGGCGTGGTGCCGGAGAAGCAGGCCGCCCGCACCTTCGTCAACCGCTGGATCCGCCGCGGCATCATGGCGGGCTTCGGCGTGGGCTTCGCGGTGCCCTACTTCGCCATCCTGAACGACATCGAGGTGGAGGGCGACGAGATCCTGCCGGACCTGCCCCGGCGCAACGTGGTCTTCCTGGCCAACCACCAGACCTACTTTCTCGAGGCGATCGCCTTCTTCGACCTCGTCTACGTGCGCCATCAGTTCCCCCTCGAGGATCCCATCCTGCGCTTCTCCGCCGCCGAGGAGACGATGAAGAAGAACCTGCTCACGAAGCTGATGACGATCGTGGGCGGGGTGACCTTCAAGCGCAGCTTCCGCGAGGGCGGGGTCGACATCAACCGGCCGGTCGACCTCGAGGGCGTGGAGCGGGTCGAGGAGTCCATCCACGACGGCTGGCTGCTCCACTTCCCCGCCGGCACCACCAGGAAGGGCGCGCCGCTGCGAGCGGGGGTGGCACGGCTGCTCCACCACACGCGGGCCGTCGCCCTGCCGGTGCGCGTCGACGGGTTCCGCGACCTGCTCCTGCACAAGCAGGTCCCGGGCAAGCTGTTCCGGCGCTGCTCGCTCCGGATCCACCCCCCGCTCGATCTCGGCGAGTTCTACGCGCGGCCCTACCGCAAAGAGGAGGGCATGCGGGTGCTCGCGCAGCTGGAGTCGCTGATCGGCGATCCCCCGGAGCCGTCGGAATAGCCGGTCAGCGGTAGTTTCGCGGCCGCTTCGCCATCTCCGGCCGGTAGTACGAGCGGATGAGCGCGAGGTCCGCGGCGTAGTCACCCGCCGGTGTGACCAGCGGGCCGAAGCGGACGGCCTTGCGCGGGTAGTCGAACGCGGCCAGCAGGATGGGAATGCCGGCATCGACGGCGATCCGGTAGAACCCCGACTTCCACTCTGCGGGCCCGCGGGTCCCCTCGGGCGCGATCACCAGCAGCATCCCCTCCGACTCGTGCAGCGTGCGCGCCGCCTCGCCCACGAAGCCGCCGGGGGCGGAGCGGTCGACCGGCACGCCGCCCAGCCAGCGCATGAACGGGCCCAGCGGGAAGCGGAAGAGGGTGTGCTTGGCCACGAAGCGCGCGCCCAGCCGCAGCGCCAGCTTCGGCCAGAGGCCGGTGAGGAAGTCCCAGTTGGAGGTGTGCGGCGCCACGATGATCACCATCCTCGGCAGGTCCGGGATCTCGCCCTCGACCCTCCAACCGGTGAGGCCCATCATCAGCCGGCCGAGCGCGGCGGCGAGGCGGCCGTGGGCCCGGGGCACGCGCGCGCCGAGAACGGGGATGCCGGGGTCCGTCCAGGGCGCCACCGTCACCTCAGGCCGTGACGCCGAGGGCGCGGCCCACCTGGGCGAGATCGGCGTCGGTCAGCAACCGCAGCTCGCGCAGGCGGCGGGGCTGCAGGGCGTGGACCTCGGGGGCGGAGAGGGCGTCGGCGAAGACCACGTCCGCGGCCGGCAACAACCGCCGCCACTCGGACCGGCTGGAGGCGAGCCGCGCCTCCACCAGCAGCTCGTCGCCGCGCAGGCTGCCGACCAGGGCCACCGCGAACTGCAGCAGGTTCTGCGAGCGCGAGACGACCAGCATCATCGCCCCCGGCGGCAGCGCCAGGATGACCTTGCGGTCGGCGGGGGAGGCGTCGACGTGGATGACCTGGAGGGCGGCTCCCGGCGAGAGCCGGGCCACCTTCGCCGCGTGGTAGGGCAGGACCAGCACCAGCGCACCCGACACCAGGCCGGGCTCCTTCCCGAGCTCGTCCAGCGTGCAGCCGGAGGCCGGCACTCCGAGGGCGCTGCGCACCTCGTGGGCCACCAGCTCCGCGGTCGGTGACTGGGGGTCCACCACCACCACCCGCTCCGCCGGCGCCGCCCGCAGCCAGCGCTCGACCGCCTCGCGGATCTCGGCCCCCGAGTGTCCCTTGCGCAGGGCGGCGTTGACCGCGAAGCGCACGATCTCGTCGAGGCCGCGCGCGTCCTCCAGCGTCGCCGGCGCCCCGGGGCGGACGAAGACGCCGGCGCCCCGCCGCAGCTCGACGTGGCCGGCGGTCTCCAGCTCGCGGTAGGCGCTCGAGACCGTGTTCGCGTGCAGCCCCAGCCGGCGCGCCAGCACGCGCACCGACGGCAGGCGGTCCCCCGGCGCGATGGTCCCCCCCAGGATCTTCAGCTCCAGCTGCGTCAGCAGTTGGTCGTGCAGCGGCACCCCGCCCTTGCGGTTCAGCACGAAGTCCATGCGCGCCTCCCGCTGATGTGCCGCGATTATGGCCTATATTCGCCTCGGCCTCCGATGAGAGAGACGGCCTTGGCGACCGCATTCGCAGTGGTGGCGCTGCTGGGACCCGGGCTGGGACTGCAGCGGCTCGTCCGCGTGCGCATCGACCCCGCCCTGGCGCTGCCGCTCGGCGCCGCCTGGGCCGCGCTCGCCTACGCCGTGTCTCTCGCTGGCGGTGCGGCCTGGCTCTTCCCCGCGCTGGTGGCCGCTGCCGCGCTCCCGCTGGTCGCGGGGCTGCGGCTGGTGGAGGACGTCACCCCCTGGCGGGCGCTGGTGGCGCCCGCGCTGGCCCTGGTGGCCCTCCTCGCCGTCACCCAGTACGACGGCAACCGCCACGCCGCGGACGGTTCCTTCCGCCTCGACCCGATGGGCGACCAGCCCCTGCACGCCGGCATCGCCTGGGAGCTGACGATCGGCTGGCCGCCGCAGGTGCCCGGGCTGGCCGGCGTGCCGCTGCGCTACCACGTGGGCGCGGACCTGGTGCGGGCGGCCGCCGTGCGCTGGGCCGGGACGACACCGTACGGCCTGCTGAACCGCCTGGAGCCGACGCTGTGGGCGCTCGGCCTGATGCTGGCGCTGGCGGCGCTCGTCCGTCGGATCGGCGGAGGCCCGCTGGCGCAGGCGCTCGCGGCCGGGAGCGTGCTCGCCTGCGACCTCTCTTTCCTGTGGGCGCCGCTGCGCCACGCCGAGTGGTGGAGCGACGTCTTCCGGGGGAACCTGCTGATCTCGCTCGCCTTCACCAACCCCGTGGTGCCCGGCCTGATGCTGGCGGCTGGCGCGCTCCTGGCCGTGTCGCGCTTCGAGGCCGGGGAGGGAAGGGGCTGGCTGTCGCTGGCCGTGGCGCAGGCGGCAGCGGTCCCGATCTTCAAGGTGTTCCTGGGAGCCCAGCTGGGGCTGGCGCTGGGCCTGGCCGCGATCGCGCTCTTCCTGCGCACGCGCGACCGCGGGGGCCTCCGGCGCGCCGCGCCGGCGCTGCTGCTGGCGCTCGCCGCGCTCCCCGGCGTCGCCTGGCTGGCGGGCGGGTCGGGCGGCGAGCAGATCGAGGTGCGCCTCGCGCCGCTGCACATGGTGCGCGACTCTCTCGCCAACCTGCACTACGACGCGGTGTCGAGCGGCGTGGTGGCGGCGGCCGCGCTGCCCTGGCTGGTGGTCTCGCTGGGGCTGCGCGTGGTCGGGCTCGCCCCCGCCCTGCAGGCGCTCCGCCGCGGCGGGACGGCCGGCGCCGCCGCCGCCGCGCTGGCGCTCTCGGGATGGCCGCTCGGGCTGCTGTTCCACGCCGCCGCGCACGACATCGACGGCCGCGAGCTCCCGAGCGCCGCCATCTACTTCGTCGAGCAGTCGGGCGCGGTGCTGTGGCTGTTCACGGCTCTGGCGCTGGGGGCCTGGGCCGGCGCGCCGCGCCGACGCGCCCTGGTGCTCGCCAGCGCGGCGGTCCTCGCCTTCCCCTCGACGCTGGAGTTCGCGGTGCGCAAGGCCAGGCTGCCGGCTGACGTGGTGCCGGCCGCCTACGTCGAGGCCGTGCAGGCGGTCGCGAAGGAGGCGCGGCCCGGCGACCGCGTGCTGCAGCGGCCGGGAGCGCGCTACCCGCCGCTGCCCGCGGTGCTCGCCCCGCAGCGCGTCCTCTACGAGCGCTTCACCCCGTACCTCAGCCAGTTCGCGCCGGCGGCCGAGCTGCGGCGGCGGCACGAGGCGCTGTTCCGCTTCTTCCGCACCACCGACCGCCAGGAGGCGCGGGCCATCGCCCGCTCGCTCCAGGCGCGCTACCTCTGCCTGTACGACGGCGACCGCATCCGCTTCGACGGCAGCGGGTGGCTGGTGCCGCTGCACGAGGAGGCGGGGGCGCGGAGCTACCGGGTGGTCGACACCGACGCGCCGCCCTCGTCGCCGCAGTCGCTCCCGCCGGCGCCGATCCGGTAGACACGCTCGCCGTCGCGGTCGAACACCGGCTCGAGCAGGGCGGCGGCGTCGAAATCCACGTGCTGCGGCCCGGTCAGGTAGGCGAAGCGGGCCCCGAGCGCGTCCGCGATCTGCCGTGCCGCCTCCGGTCGCGTCGAGCGGAAGAAGGCCCGTACCTGCTTGTCACGCCCGGACACGAACGCGGGCGAAACGAACTGCCGCCAGTACCCCAGGTAGTTGGAGAAGGCCACCCGGCGGCCGGCCAGCACCACCGGCAGCGGGACCCACTGCGCCCGCGGCAGCGGCCGGGTGATGACGACGTCGCCGGGGCAGCTCGCCCGCCGCAGCGCCGCCATCGCCTCGACCGCCGCGGCCGGCAGCGCCTCCGGCGGCTGCTCAGCCTTGCGCACGAGGAACTCGACCGTCGACGGCAGCGTCACCGCCGCGATCGCCGTCGCCGCCAGCACCCGCCGCCAGGCCGACCGCTGCGCGCCGCCCTCGGCCAGCTTCGCCAGCGTCGGCACCGCGAACAGCCACAGCAGCAGACCGCTGGCCTGCAGCAGGTAGAAGGCCTCGTCGCAGTCCGGGTCGGCGGTGATGCTGAAGACGGCCGCGAGCGGCCAGCCACAGAGGGCGAACGCCGCCAGCGCTCGGCCGGCGCCGCGGCTGTCGCCGAGGGCCAGCGTGGCCGCGGGGACCCCCGCCAGGCGCAGGCCCAGGGAGAGGACGACCCAGAGAAGGCCGGCGAGGAGGAAGGCCGGACCCTGCGGGGCCCTCATCCCGAACGACTGCAGCGCGGGCAGGAGCGGAGCGAAGGGAACGAGGTGCACGCTCACGCCGGCAGCGCCCACCGGCGAGACCGATCGCAGCGCCAGGGCCGCCAGGGTCACCGCCGCCGGCAGCACGATCGCGAGCATCCGGCGGCGGGCGTCGCGCCGCAGCAGCAGGGCCAGGCCCAGCGCCAGGACCAGCTGCGCGCCGGTGAACACCTTGAAAAAGCCGGCGGCGGCGGCCAGCACCGCCGCCAGCACGGTGAAACCCCCGCCCTCGCCGCGCTCGGCGCGCGCGAGCGCCACCACGCAGCCGAGGGCCATCGCCAGCGCCGGCGTGATCGAGTTGGCGTAGAAGAGCGGCTCCACGAAGTTGTCGCCCAGGCGGAACGCCCACCAGCGCGCGCCCTGCAGCAGCCCGGGCAGGAAGGAGAGGTCGCAGAGGAGCGGGAGGAAGCCGGCGAGCGCCACCGCGCGCTCTCCCAGGCCCACCGCCTGCGCCGCCGCCCGCAGCGCCAGCACCAGGGCGATCGCCCACAGCGTGATGTCGAAGCGGCTGATGGCGTCGTACGGGTGGATGCCGGCCCAGCGCACGGCGGCCGCGCGCACCAGGTGGCTGCCCACGTGATACCGCATCGGCACCCCGGCCAGCCCCGGCACCTGCGGCGGGTAGCCGGCCACCAGCTCGAAGCTCACCCCCACGTGCAGCGCGGTGTCGACGTGCTCGCCCAGGTCGAGGAGGAACGCGCCCTCCCGGTCGACGCGGTTGACGCCGTACTGGGTCAGCGCGAAGAGCGCCACCAGGAGGGCGAGCGGCGGCAGGGCGCCCGGCAGCGACGGTCCCGGCGCGGGACGGCCGGGGCGCCAGAGGACGACGAGCGCGGGCACGGTGAGCGCCGGGAACAGGAAGGGACGTCCCGCCGCCAGCGCCAGCCACCAGGCGAGCGCGCACCAGGCGAGCCCCAGCGGCAGCACCAGCGCCGGCACCCAGCGCACGCGCAGCAGACGCTGCAGCGCGATCCCCGGCGCGACCACCGCCAGCAGCGAGAAGAGGAGGAAGCGGAGGACCGCGAGCAGCGGGTCTCCCCCGTCCGCCAAGGCCGGGTCAGACCTCGAGCTGCTTCGGCACGCGGGTGAGGCAGCGCGAGCCGGTCTTCGTCACCAGCGCCATGTCCTCGATGCGCACGCCGCCCAGCCCGAGGTAGTAGAGCCCGGGCTCGACGGTGACCACGTGGCCCGCGCGCAGGCGGTTCTTTCGCTTCCCCACCGAGGGCGCCTCGTGGATCTGCAGCCCCACCCCGTGGCCGGTGCCGTGGAAGAAGCCCTGCATGCGCCCGTCCTTGATGCCGGTGTGGTAGCCCTGGCGCTCGAACAGGGCCTGGATCTCGCGGTGCACGTCCATCCCCTCGACGCCCTCGCGCAGCCGGCTGTGACCCAGGCGCACGCCTTCGTGGACGATGGCATACAGCTCGTGCAGGGCGAAGCTGGCCCTGCCGCGGACGACCGTGCGGGTGAGGTCGCCGAAGTAGCCGGTCTTCTCCGAGCGCGGAAAGATGTCCATCACGATGGGGGTGTTCGCGCGGATGGGGCCGTGGCCCTCCTCGTGCGGGTCCACCGCCTGGTCGCCGTGGGCGCAGATGGTGTGGGAGGGCAGGTAGCCGTCCGCCATCATGCGGGTGTTGACGACCGAGCGCAGGTCCTCGGCGGTGAACCGGCGGCCGTCGCGCCACAGCCAGCCGCTCTTGACCCGGCTGGAGCGCAGCGCCTCGATCCCCGCCAGCAGGCCCGCCTCCGCCGCCCGCAGCGACTGCTCGATGGCCCGCACCTCGCGCGCCTGCTTGACCTCGCGCTCGGGCCAGAACGGGTCCGGCAGCAGGTCCAGCCGGATGCCGCGGGCGTCGAGCTCCCTCGCCAGGCCCAGAGGGAAGCTCTCGGGCACCGCGATGCGCCGCAGGCCGAGCCGCCGCAGCGCGAGGGCGATCACCTCGGCGGGCTTCGCCTTCTTCCCGCCCTTCTCCAACGGCGCCGCCACCTTCGTCCACGACAGCACCCGGTCGACGGTCGCCTGCTTGCGGGCCCGGTCCATCTCCAGGTCGCTCATCACCAGGTAGCGGGTGCGACCCTTCTGGATGAACAGGAAGGGGTCGGGGGCGAAGAAGCCCGTCGGGTAGAGGATGTCCGCGTCCGTCTCCGAGGCGGCGTAGACCAGCCGAGCGGCGGGTGGCTTCTTCATCGGAGCTAGTCTACCTCCCGGGAGGCTGCGGCCGGGGCGGGTGGCGCAGGGTCAGGACCAGCAGCAGGCCGAGGCCGCAGGCGCAGGCGGCGACCTGGAACACGTCCTTCCAGACGTCGAACCACTCGCGGGCGAGGGACTGTGCCTGGAAGGCGAAGAGCGCGACCAGCAGCAGCAGCCGGCGCTCCCGCAGACGCAGGTACTGGACCAGGGCCACCACGGTCGCGGCGACGTAGGCGCCGACCATCAGTGCTCCGGGGGAGGCGGCGCCGCCCCCTCCGGCCCCCCCGCCTTCTCCACCTGGACCAGCACGTCGTAGAACGTCGCCCCCCGGCCCATGTCGGTCAGCTCCTGGCTGGTCACCGCGTTGGCGTTGCGCCCGCCCGGGCACATCTTCGGCCACCAGATGGAGAGGCCGACCACGAGCCCCGGCCGCGCCGCCTCCGAGACGCGGGCACGAGCCAGGAACGCACCGCGGTCGTTGAAGATCCGGACCATGTCGCCCTCGACGATGCCGCGCTCGCGCGCGTCCTGCGGGTGCAGGGTGAGGCTGGCCTCGCCCTCGCGGCGCACGAAGCACGGCTGCGCCGAGAAGGTGGAGTTGAGGAAGTGGTGGGCGGGCGGCGAGATGAAGGCGAGCGGGTAGCGGCGGAAGAGCGCGGGCGCGCTGGTGGGGCCCTCGCGCGGCGGGACGTAGCCGGCGACGGGGTCGAGCCCGCTGGCGGCGAGCTTCTCGGAGCGCAGCTCGCAGCGGCCGGAGGGGGTCGGGAAGCCGCCGGCGGCGAACGGAGCGTAGGGGTCGGGCACCGACAAGCGCACCGAGACCTCGCGCTCCAGCCGCTCCCAGGTGACGCCCGCCAGGTTCGGGTGCCCCCAGTCGAGCGCGGCCCGCGCCATCTCCTCGTCCGTCTCGCGCAGGCAGGGGTGGTCGAGGCCCATCCGCGCCGCCAGACGCCGGAACAGCTCGGTGTTCGGCAGCGCCTCGCCGAGCGGCGCGATGGCCGGCCGGCTCAGGCTCAGGTACAGGTGCCCGTAGGCTTTGTGCAGGTCGAAGTGCTCGAGGGTGGTGGTGGCCGGCAGCACCACGTCGGCGAAGTCCGCGGTGTCCGTCTGGAACAGCTCGTGGACCACGGTGAAGAGGTCCTCGCGCGCCAGCCCGGCGCGCACCATCTCCTGCTCCGGAGCCACCGCCGCCGGGTTCGAGTTGTAGACGAAGAGCGCCTTCACCGGCGGAGCGAGCTTCGGGTCGGTGAGCACGCGCCCGAGCTGGTTCATGTTGAGGGTGCGGGTGCCCGGGGGGACGAGGTCCGGCCGCTCCAGCGCCGCCTCGTCGACGGGGAAGGCGCCGGAGGTCGACAGGAGCGCGCCGCCGCCCGGGTCGCGCCAGGCGCCGGTCACCGCCGGCAGGCAGGCGATCGTGCGCACGGCCATGCCGCCGCCGGCGTGGCGGTTGAGGCCGTAGTTGAGGCGGATGGCGCTGGGCCGGGTGGTCGCGTACTCGCGCGCCAGCCACTCCACCTCGCCGGCGGTGAGGCCGGTGGTGGCGGCGGCGCGCTCGGGCGTCCACTCCCCCGCCCGCGCGCGCAGCTCGGCCTCGCCCACCGCGTGACGGCGCAGGTAGTCGGCGTCCTCCAGGCGGTCGCGGAAGATGACGTGCATCATCCCCAGCGCCAGCGCGGCGTCCGTCCCCGGGAGCGGCGCCAGGTGGCGGTCGGACTTCTCGGCGGTGCGCGAGCGGAAGGGGTCGATGGTGACGAGCCGCGCCCCGCGCCGGCGCGCCTCCTCGACGAAGGGCCACAGGTGCACGTTGGAGCTGACGATGTTGGCGCCCCAGGCCAGGATCAGCCGGGCGTGCACGATCGCCTCGGGGTCGAAGCCGAGCGACTTGCCCACCGTCGCCTTGAGGCCCGCGGTGCCGGCGCTCGAGCAGATGGTGCGATCGAGCCGGCTCGCCCCCAGCGCGTTGAAGAAGCGCCGGTCCATGCTGCCGTAGGAGAGCAGGCCCATGTTGCCCGCGTAGGAGTAAGGCAGGATCGACTGCGGCCCGTGCTCCCGGGCGATCACGCGCAGCCGGGTGGCCACCGTGTCGAGCGCCTCGTCCCAGGAGATCCTCTGGAAGCGGCCCTCGCCCTTCCCTCCCACCCGGCGCAGCGGGTGCAGCAGGCGCTCGGGGCTGTAGACGCGCTCCAGGTAGCGGTTGACCTTGGCGCACAGGAAGCCGCCGGTGAAGCGGTGCTCGGGGTCGCCGCCGAGTGCTGTCGCGCGGCCGTCCTCCACGTCCACCGTCATCACGCAGGTGTCGGGACAGTCGTGCGGGCAGACGACCTTGAACCGGCGGCGGGGCGCGACGACGCGGGCACTCATGAGGTCCGGCTCAGGCCACGGTGGTGGGGAGGGAGTGGATCGGCGTGGGGCGTCCCCGCTCGTCCACCGATACCAGCACCACCTCGGCCTGGGTCACCTTCACCCGCTCGCCGTGGCCGCCGCCCCAGCGCTCCGCCTCCACCGAGACCCGCACCGTGATCGAGGTGCGGCCCACGCGCAGCGTCTCGGTGAAGAAGTTGACGATGTCGCCCAGGAACACCGGCTCGTGGAACTCCACCTCGTGCATGGCCTTGGTCACCCAGCGCCGGGCCCCGGTCTTGCGCGCCTCCACCGCCGAGGCGAGGTCGATGTGCGACAGGATCACGCCCCCGAAGATGGTGCCGAGGGCGTTGGTGTCCTTGGGCAGCAGCAGCACCTTGATCGCCGGGACGCGCTCGTCGGGCATGCTGGGGCCAGCATAGCAGGAGCCGGCCCGGCTCAGCGGCTCGAACCGGTCCCGGCGGCGGCCGGCACGGTCTGCGCCGGCGGCTGCTCGGCCGGCTTCGCGGCCGGCTTCGCGGCCTTGGCCCCGCCCTTCGGCGGCTTGAGCGCCGGCGCGGCGAGCGGGGCGGCGACCGGCGGCTGGGGCTTGCGGGGCAGCATCTCCTCGCGCATGGCGGCGTGCCAGGCGAAGGTGGCGATCACCACCGCGGCCTGCATCAGGTCCTCGCGCTGCAGGCGGTCGTAGGTGTCGACGTCGGTGTGGTGGGTGCCGAAGAAGCTGCCGTCCATGTACTCGATCGGATCCTGGATGAACTGGAAGCCCGGCACCCCCACCGAGTCGAAGGACTGGTGGTCGGTGCCGCCGGTGTTGCGCAGGGTGACCCGGGTCGCGCCGAGGTCCTTCACCGTCTCCATCCAGGCGTCGAAGACCGGCTTGGCCGCCGCGTTCTCCTGCAGGTAGATGCCGCGGATCCTGCCGGTGCCGTTGTCGTAGTTGAAGTAGGTGGAGACCTTCGAGTACTCCGGCTTCAGCGTCATCGGCGCGGGGGGGTCGTTGCGCATCCAGGAGGGCAGCTCGTCCGGGCCCTCCTCCTTGGGCTGCGGGCGCGAGGCCAGGTGGTCGGAGACGTAGGCCCGCGATCCGAGCAGGCCCTGCTCCTCGCCGCCCCACAGGCCGATGCGCACCGTGCGCTTGGGCTTCACGTCGATCGCCTTCAGGATGCGGATGGCCTCCATCATCACCGCGGAGCCGGCGGCGTTGTCGGTGGCGCCGGTGCCCGGGTGCCAGGAGTCGAGGTGCGCCCCCAGCAGCACCTGCTCGCCATGCACCCTGTCCGTCCCCGGCAGCTCCGCCACCACGTTGTAGCCGCTGGTGTCGGCCTCGTGGAAGGTGGTCCTGACGTCCAGCTCCACCTCGACCGCGAGCTTGCGCTCCAGGAGGCGCGCCACCCGGTTCCACTGCGTCGCCGAGACCACCAGCTGGGCCACCGCCTTGGGGTCGCCGGCCTTCGTCGACCCCCCGCTGCCCAGCCGCAGCACGTCGGCGTCGCGCTCGGACGGCTCCACCACGGCCAGCGGCCGCTCGGCCTCGTACAGCTTCTCCAGCGCCCTCTGTACGCGGCGGCGCTTCAGGTAGGCTTCCCGGTCCGGCGGCCCCATGGGCCCGCGCCCGCGCTGGCCGGGGATCGCGTACTGCTCGATCTCCTCCAGCTGCTTGTCGGTGTAGCGCTTGAAGAGGCCGCCCTCCTCGGGGGCCTTCAGGGTGCGGCTCTCGCCCAGCCAGAGCACCTTGCCGGCGATCGTGCCCTTGAGCTTCTGCACCTCCTCCTCGGAGTCGACCTTCACCCGCAGCACGCTGCCGCGGACGGGACCGCCGGTGCCGTCGGTCCAGGCCTTGGGGATCGCCCACAGCGGGAAGCGGACCGGCGCCACCACCTGCGCGAAGCAGCGCTCGTAGCTCCAGCCGCGGCCGAAGGGCCAGCTCTCCAGGTGCGCGTCGGCGAGGCCCCAGCTCTCGAGCTGCCGGCGTGCCCACTCCGCGGCCTCCTTGTACTGGGGCGAGCCGGTCAGCCGCGGCCCGTGCACGTCGGTGAGCTGAGCAGCCGTCTCCATCACCTGCGAGTGGCGGAAGCCCTCTTCGCGGATGCGGCCGACGGCGGCCCAGTCGAGCTTCTCCTCGGCGAGGGCCGGCGGCAGCAGCACGGCGGCGAGGGTGGCGGCGAGCGGCAGGGCGAGCGGCTTTCTCATGGCGTTCTCCGTGCACCCGGCGACGGCGCGGGCGCCGAATCATACTGCCGGCCCGGCGGGAGCAGCAGGACCACCGCCGCCACGGCGGCACCGGCCAGGGCGTCGACCGCGTAGTGGAACTGGCCGTACACCGTGGACAGCGTCAGCAGCAGCGCGGCCGGGATCAGCACGGCCCCCAGCGCGCGCCAGCCGCGCCACGCGGACACGGCCGCCACCACGGCGGCCGCCACGTGCGAGGAGGGAAAGGCGGTGCCCCAGGCCGAGAACGTCTCCAGCAGGCCCCGGGCCAGCGAGGCGACGGGGACCGCGGTGGCCGCGTTCGTCGCCGCCGGGAACAGGTAGCGCGGGCCGGCCACCGGGAAGACGAGCGAGGTCGCGTAGCAGAGGTAGAACGTGACCATGATCAGCAGCAGCGCGCGCCGGGCGGCGGCGCGGCGGCCCCTCAGCCAGAGCCCGAGCGGCGAGGCGGCCAGGATCGCGTAGTACGACAGGTAGGCCGCGTGCATCAGCGTGCTCCAGGCGGGCGAGGGAGACGCGCGCACCCAGGCGAGCGAGACCTGCCCTCCGAAGAGCGCCTGCTCCCAGCTCTGGACCCGCAGGTCGTGCGAGACGCCGGCGGCCCGGTTCACCAGCCCCACGTGGGTGTAGAGGCCGAGCGTCAGCAGCAGCGGGTAGAAGTCGCCGAGCAGTTGGCCGAGCGGCCCGGAGCGTCGTGCGCGCGGGGCGACCCAGCCGGCCACCAGCGCGGCGGCGGCGAGGGCGAGGACCAGCGTGACCTGCAGCCACGGCTGACGCGGGCCGCGCAGCAGCGTGAAGGCGAGCGCCACCGCGAGGTAGCCGAGCGTGACGCGGTCGATCGCCGCTAGAGCCATCCGCAGCTCCGGTAGGCGGCTGCCGTCCCCGCCAGCCCGGCCGCCAGCGGGATCATCGCCTGCCAGCCGGCGTCCCGGCGCAGCGCCTCGCTGGAGCAGACCCAGCCCGGCGCCAGCAGCTCGTTCGCCTTGTCGCCGTCCAGCAGCGGCGTGCGGCCGAGGGCGCGCGAGAGCGCGCCGTTCGCGCCGAACAGGGGACGCACCAGCCATGCCGGCAGCGACAGCGTGCGGACGCGCCGGCCGACGGCCTCTGCCACCGCCTCCGCCAGCTCGCGATGGGTCACCGGCACCGGGTGGCCGGCGTGGTAGGTGCGGCCGAGCGTGGCCTCGGCCTCGCCAGCCCGCACCAGTGCGGCCGCCAGGTCTCCTGCGTGCACCAGCGTGAGCGGCTGCCGTCCGCCGCCGGGAAGCAGCACCAAGCCCCGCGACGCGGCCCGGAAGAGCGTCAGGAACGCGCGATCGCGCGGACCGTAGACCGCGGCCGGCCGCACCACGGTGAAGGGCACGCCGCTGGCGCGCACCGCCTCCTCGCCGGCCCGCTTGCTGCGACCGTACTCCGTCAGCGGCGCGGGCCCGCAGGACTCGTCGACCGGACGACCGGACGACGAGGGGCCCGTCACCGCCAGCGACGAGACCAGCACGAAGCGCGACACGCCCGCGCGCGCAGCCGCCCGGGCGAGGCGCGCCGCCCCCTCGCGGTTGGCGCGCAGGAACTCGCCCGGCGAGCGGGCGGCGGTGCGGCCGGCCACGTGGTACACGGTCGGGCCGCCCTCGACCAGCCTGGCGAGCGCGTCCTCGTCCTCGAGCGAGCCGGGCACCAGGTCGCAGCCCAGCGCCGCCAGGGCTTCGGTACGGGCTCCGGGGCGCACCAGGGCGCGGACGCGGGCGCCCCGGCGGACGAGCGTCTCTGCGAGGTGGGAGCCGACGAAGCCCGTCGCCCCGGTGAGCGCGACGTTCAGAGCGGCCTCTCGTAGATGCGGTAGGTCTTGTAGACCTCGAAGCCCATCCGGAGAAGCCCGTTGATCATCGGGTGGTTGTCCTCGAGGATCCAGCCGGCCTCGGCCCAGTCGAAGCCCTTCTTCCGCCCCTCCTCCCACACGTGGCGGTAGAGCACCGCGTCGATGCCCTTGCCCTGCCACTCCGGGAGCATCCCCAGCAGCAGCACGCGCAGGCGGTGGATGCGGCGGGCGGCCCACATCACCTTGAGGATCCCCGGGAACAGCCGGCCGGAGGGGTTCTTGCGCAGGGCCACGTTGAAATCGGGGACGGCGGCCGCGAAGCCGACCGGCTCGCCGTCGCGCTCGGCGAACGCCACCAGTTCGGGGACCACCAGCGGCTTGAGCTGCGCGGCGAGGTAGTCCACCTCCTGGTCGGTGAGCGGCAGGTAGCCCCAGTTCCTCTGCCAGCCGGCGTTGAAGAGGCGCTTCACCAGCGCGACCTCCTCCGCGAAGCGCTTCATGCGCAGCGGCCGGCAGACGACGCCGTAGCGGCGGCGGGCGAGATCGGTGGCGGCGACCAGCCGCTCCGGCAGCGTGGTGTGCGTGTTCTGGAAGGCGAGCACGTCCTTCGCCTTGCGGAAGCCGGCGGCCTCCACCAGGCGCGGGTAGTAGGGCGGGTTGTGCGGCATCATCAGCACGGAAGGGGTGGAGAAGCCGTCGACCAGGATGCCCACCTCGTCGTTGATCGACGGGTTCATGGGGCCGCGCAGGGTCACCAGCCCCCGCCCGCGCAGCCAGTCGGCCGCCGCGTCGAACAGGACCGACGCCACCGCCTGCTCGTCCACCGACTCGAAGAAACCGAAGAAGCCGGCGCCGTCGCCGTGCGTCTCCAGGTGCAGGCGGTCGTGGATGGCGGCGACGCGGCCGACCACGCGCTCGCCGGCGCGGGCCAGGAACAGCCGCCGGTCGGCGTGGCGGTAGGTGGGGTTGCGCCGCTCGTCCACGAGGGCGCGCGCGTCGCGCCGCAGCAGCGGCGTCCAGTTGGGGTTGCCTCGGTGCAGCCGATACGGCAGCTTGACGAAGAGGTCGAGGGCACGGCGGCCGTCGACGATCTCCACGCGGGGGCGGTCCATGGCGCCCCTTATACACCGCGCGCACGGCCGCGCGTCCCTGCGCCGATCGTTGGAATCGGGTGGGCTTTCTGCTACGCTGAACGATCACTTGACGTAGTGTGGCCGGATTCGCCGCCACGAGGGGCGGCTTCGAGGACGCACAAGGAGACGAGCCATTTCGAACAAGGTTTTCGTGGGCAACCTGAGCTTCGACGTCACCCGCGAGGAGCTCATCGAGGCCTTCAGCGCCGCCGGCCGAGTCGTGGACGCGAAGGTTCCCACCGACCGCGAGACCGGCCGCCCCCGCGGCTTCGCGTTCGTCGAGTACGAGAACGAGGAAGCGGCGAGGCGCTCCATCGAGCAGCTGAACGGACGCGATCTCAAGGGCCGGCCGCTGCGCGTCAACGAGGCCGAGAATCGGCCCCCGCGCGCCCCGGGCTCCGGCCCCGGCGGCTTCTCGCGCCCGGGCGGCGGGGGGGGCTTCTCGCGCCCCGGCGGCGGCTTCTCGCGCCCCGGCGGTGGGGGAGGCTTCTCGCGCCCCGGCGGCGGCTTCTCGCGCCCCGGCGGCTTCCGCACGCCGCCGGCATTCCCGCCTCCGGAGGAGGCCGGCGAGAGCAGGGGTCGTCGCTTCCGGCAGAAGCCGGAGCAGAACCGCCCGGCGCGGAAGACCAGCCCGCGGCGACGCCGCGACGACATCCCCGACGACGACGATTCCTCCTACTAGCTTCGGCGGGCCTCCCAGCCCTCGCACGACCGTGCGGCGCCTGCCCGACCGGGCGCGCTACGACCGCGCCACGATCGACGGCATCCTGGACGAGGGCCTCGTGTGCCACGTCGGCTTCGTCGCCGACGGGCAGCCGTTCGTGGTGCCGGCGGCGTACGCCCGCCTCGGCGACCGGCTGATCGTCCACGGCTCGGCCGCCAGCCGGATGCTGAAGGCGCTCGCCTCGGGCGCTCCCGCCTGCGTGACCGTCACTCTGCTCGACGGCCTGGTGCTCGCCCGCTCGGGATTCCACCACTCCATGAACTACCGCAGCGTTGTGGTGGTGGGGAGGGCGGAGGAGCTCGTCGACCCGGTCGAGAAGCGACGCGCGCTGGACGCGATCGTCGACCACATCGTGCCGGGACGCACCAGCGAGGTCCGCCCGCCGACCGACAAGGAGCTGCGGGGGACGCGGGTGGTGGCGCTGGCGATCAGCGAGGCGTCGGCCAAGCTGCGCAGCGGACCGCCGAAGGACGACGAGGAGGACTACGCGCTCGACTGCTGGGCCGGCGAGCTGCCGCTGGCGCAGCAACCGGGGCCCCCGGTCCCCGACCCGCGGCTGCGGGCGGGCATCGCACCCTCGCCCGTGGTCACCGGCTGGCGGCGCCCGGCCGGAAAGAGGGGCTGAGGCGGGTATCATCCCGCCGTGCTCGGCACGGCCCTGATCGCCCTCCTCGCCCTCGGACAACCGCCCCGCCCCTTCGCCGAGGAGCGGCAGCTCCTGGACCGCCGGCTGGAAGCGCTGCGCCGCATCCTGCCGGACGGCCCCTCGGCGGCCGCGGACGCCGCGCTGGCCCGCGAGGCGGCCGACTCGGTGCGGCTGGCCAGGGTCGGGGTGCAGGCACGGCCGCCGGTGGAGTCGGGCCGCCGCGGCGAGGTGGTGCTCGACTTCGCCGCGCTGGGCGGCTACGGGCAGATCAACGGCTTCTTCCGCAAGCTGGAGACCTCGCCGCGGCTGGTCGACGTGGAGAGCCTGACGCTGACCGCGACCGCCGAGGACCTCATCCGGCTCACGGCCGTGCTGCGCCTGCCGTACTGGCCGCCGAAGGCGCCGCTGCCGGCTGCGCCCGAAGCGGCGCCCGGGCGGACCGTCGTCGGCGTGCCGAGGCCCACGGCGGACGCCTTCCTGCGCGACCAGGCGCTGGCCTTCGCCAAGTCGGAGCTGATCGCCGAGCGGCGCCGGACGCGGCGGACGCCGCGCCTCTTCCTGGCGGAGCTGTCGGCGGCCTGCCGGGAGCGGCCCCTCGTCGTCGGCTACGCCTCGCTGGGCGAGGAGTTCACCGTGCGGGGGACGGTGCTCGGGCAGGCGGCGCTGCGCGACTTCGAGAACCGCCTGGAGCGCGGCTTCTTCCGCGTCTCCGAGTTCCTGATCGCGAAGCAGGGCGCCTGCCACCGCTTCGAAGCCCACGGCAGGAGCCCGGTGGTCGGCGGCGAGGCGGCGCTGCCGCTGGCGGGCGACGACCCGTTCGACGACACCGCGCCCTGCCGCGCCGACCGCGACGCGCCGGCGGGCCGCCCGCTGCTGGTGAAGGGACGCACGCCCACACCGAAGCAGCCGGGCAAGGGCCCGCTGACCCTGCGGCTGCGCGACGTGGACCTGGCCGACGTGTTCCATACGCTGGCGCGGCTGGGACTCGGCGGCTGGCTGGTCGATGAGGCGGTCACCGGGCGGACGAGCGTCGAGCTGGTCCGCGCCACGCTCGACGAGGCGCTGGCGGCGCTGCGCGGGAGCGCACGGCTCGACACCGCGGAGGCGGCGGCGGTGCGCCGCGTCTCGCTGGCGCAGTCGGGAAGCCGTGCCTCCCGCCCCGCGGCACGCCGCGAGCCGGCCGGCGGCGGACCGCCGGCCGTGTTCTGGCTCAAGCGAGCGGAGGTCCGCGACCTGCTCGCCGCGGGGGCCGAGCTCGATCCCTCGCTCGCGTCGTTGGGCCCGCCGGGCTTCCTGGGCCGGGTGAGCGTCTTCACCCGCGATGCGCCGCTGCTCGCGGTGCGCGCGGCGGTGCTCGAGGCGGCGTCCCTCACCGAGCGCACGGAGCAGGACCGCCGGGTGCTCGAACGGAAGACGGGCGCCAACGAGTCGCCGGTGCCGGTCGCCCGCAGCGCCCCGGAGCCGCGGCTGGCGCTGCGGCCGGAGGAGCTCAGCCTGGACGAGTTCGAGCTGGCGGGCGTGGGCTCGGCGGGCCAGGGCTTCCTCGCCTTCGTCTACGCGCCGACCGGCCAGCTCTACGCCTACGCGGCGGGCGACCGCCTGGCCGACGCCATCGTGCGCAGCGTCGATGCGGACGGCGTCACGCTGGAGACGGAGGAAGGCCCGCTGCAGCTCTCGGTGCCACCACTCCCGAACTGACGCAACCTACCGCACCGCCGGTGTCTGGCTGCTGTTCTTGTCCCTGTCGCACCGCGCGAGCATCGCTATACTATTCGTTGATATAGCTGGGGAGAGCAAAAAAAGACCCGGGAGGCTAACCTCCCGGGTCAGGCATTCGGGGCATTCTCGCCCGACGCACCAAGGGTGCGTTTCAAATCACCTGTGGTCCCGTAGGCCTTTCGGCCCCGCGTAGGCCCGGCGGCGTGCCCTCGGCTCCCATATTCCGCTCCTGGAAGCTTGTGGCGGCGGCTTCCGACCACGCCCCGTGCGCGCTCGTGACCGTCGCCCGACGAGATCGCGTCTGCCTCGACTCACCTCCCTGCGTGATGTTGGGCGTCCGCTCTCTCTGTCTCCAAGATCCGCCTCACCCAGCCTGCTGTCAAGAGGGAAACTGCGATCACGTTTCGTGTGCGGTCGCCAGCTCGCGACATGCTAGCGCACGCGCCAGGTGTCGCCGGCCTGCAGGAGGTGCGCCAGGTCGCCCTTGGATTTCTTCTCGGTGACGGTCCGTATCTGTTCGGCGACCTGCACCTCGTAACGCGGCGCGTCGACCGCGCGGAGCACGCCGATCGGCGTCGGGAAGCCCGGCGTCTGGTCGAGGCGCGAGAGCAGGAACGCGTAGGCCGGGTCGGGGTGGCGCTCGTCGTGCACCAGCAGGTCCGCCTCGCTGACGCCGTCGCCGAGGCGCACCACCTCGAGGGCGAGGCCGTGCAAACGGACGCCCTTGTCCCTCGCCTTGCCGAAGACGAGCGGCTTGCCGTGCTCGAGCGCGACGGTGTGCTCCTCGCGCACGTCCTTCTCGGTGAGCGCGTCCCAGGCGCCGTCGTTGAAGATGTTGCAGTTCTGCAGGATCTCGACGAACGCGGAGCCCTGGTGGGCCGCGGCCTTCTTCAGCACCGCCTTGAGGTGGGGCTGGAACACGTCCACCGAGCGCGCGACGAAGGTCGCCTCGGCGCCGAGGGCCAGCGAGAGCGGATTGAAGGGACGGTCGAGCGAGCCGTAGGGTGTGGACTTCGCCTTCTTGCCCACCTCGGAGGTCGGCGAGTACTGCCCCTTGGTGAGCCCGTAGATGCGGTTGTTGAAGAGCAGCACCTTGACGCCGACGTTGCGGCGCAGCAGGTGGATGGTGTGGTTGCCGCCGATCGACAGCCCGTCGCCGTCGCCGGTGGCCACCCACACCTCCAGCTCCGGCCGGGCGATCTTGATGCCGGTGGCGATGGCGGGCGCGCGCCCGTGGATGGTGTGGAAGCCGAAGGTGTTCATGTAGTACGGGAAGCGGCTGGAGCAGCCGATCCCCGACACGACCACGAACTTCTCCTTGGGCACCCCGAGCTCCGGGAAGACCGACTGCACCGCCGAGAGGATGGCGTAGTCGCCGCAGCCGGGACACCAGCGCACCTCCTGGTCGCTCTGGAAGTCCTTCTTCGTGTAGGTCGGCAGCGTGGTGGCGGCCATCAGCGTCCCCCGCCCAGCATCTCGTCGATCCTCGACTCGAGCTCGGCCTGTTTGAAGGGCTTGCCCTGCACCTTCGTGTACGGGACCGCGTCGACCAGGTACCTCGCGCGCAGCAGCCACAGCAGCTGCCCCGCGTTCAGCTCCGGCACCAGCACCCGCCGGTAGCGCTTCAGCACCGCGCCCAGGTTCCTCGGCAGCGGGTTCAGGTGGCGCAGGTGCACGTGCCCGATCCGCCGCCCGCGCCCGCGCTGCGCGCGCAGCGCGGCGGTGATCGCGCCATAGGTCGAGCCCCAGCCGACGACGACCAGCTCGCCCTCGGGGTCGCCGGCGGGGACCGCGTCGGGCACCTCCGCGGAGACCGCCTCTACCTTGGCCGCGCGCAGCTGCACCATCCGCTCGTGGTTGAGCGGGTCGTAGCTGACGTTGCCGGTCAGGTCCTGCTTCTCCAGGCCTCCGATGCGGTGCTCGAGGCCGGGCGTGCCGGGGACGGCCCACGGCCGGGCCAGCGTGTGCGGCTCGCGTTCGTACGGGCGGAAGCCCGCCGGGTCGGTACGGAAGCGGACCTTCATCTCCGGCAGCTCGGCGAGGTCCGGGATCCGCCAGGGCTCGGCGCCGTTCGCCAGGTAGCCGTCGGAGAGCACGATCACCGGCACCATGTACTTGACGGCGATGCGGCTCGCCTCGAGCGCGATCCAGAAACAGTCGCCGGGCGAGCTGGGCGCCAGCACCGGCACCGGCGACTCGGAGTTGCGGCCGAAGAGGGCCTGCAGCAGGTCGGCCTGCTCGGTCTTGGTCGGCAGGCCGGTGGAGGGCCCGCCGCGCTGGATGTCGACCACCACGATCGGCAGCTCGACCATGGTGGCGAGGCCGATGGCCTCGGTCTTCAGCGCCATGCCCGGGCCCGAGGTGGTGGTGATCGCCAGCGAGCCGGCGTAGGCGGCGCCGATCGCCGCGGTGATGGCGGCGATCTCGTCCTCCGCCTGGAAGGTCACCACCCCGAACTCCTTGTGCGTCGACAGCTCGTGCAGGATGTCGGAGGCGGGGGTGATCGGGTAGCTGCCCTGGAAGAGAGGCAGCCCCGAGCGCTGGGAGGCGGCAATGAAGCCGAGGGCGAGCGCGGTGTTGCCGGAGAGGTTGCGGTAGAGCCCGGGCTGGAGCCGCGCGGGCGGGATGTCGTAGGTGACCTGGAAGGCCTCGGTCGCCTCGCAGTAGGCGTAGCCCGCCTTCATCGCCCGCTCGTTCGCCTCAGCCAGCAGCGGCTTGGCCCGGAACTTCTCCTGCAGCCAGCGCAAGGTGGGGTCCATGCTGCGGTTGTAGAGCCAGTAGCACATGCCCAGAGCGAAGAAGTTCTTGCACCGGTCCATGCTCTTGGCGTCGAGGCCGAGCTCGGCGAGCGCGTTGCGGGTGAGCCTGGTGAGCCCCACTGCGAAGACGCGGTAGGCGTCGAGCGAGTGGTCCTCCAGCGGGCTCTTCGCCAGCCCGGCCTTCTTGAGGTCGGTCTCCTTGAAGTCGTCGGCGTTGACGATGAGGATCCCGTTCGCCTTCAGGTCGGCCAGGTTCACCCGCAGCGCCGCCGGGTTCATGGCCACCAGCGCGTCGACCGCGTCGCCCGCGGTGTAGACGTCGGCGGCCCCGAAGTGGACCTGGAAGCCGCTGACGCCGGGCAGCGTGCCCGCGGGGGCGCGGATCTCGGCCGGGAAGTCGGGGAACGTCGCGATGTCGTTGCCCGCGACGGCGGCCGCCCGGGTGAACTCGGTGCCCGTGAGCTGCATGCCGTCGCCGGAGTCGCCGGCGAAGCGGATGACGGCGCTCTCCAGGGTCTCGCGACGGCGCGACGGCACCTCGGCGGCAGTTGTAGCCATGCGCTCTCTCAGTCAGGGGGAAAAGGGGGCGTGAGCCCGCTCTTGCCCGCAGTATAGCGCCGGCCGGGCCGGGCTGCTCCCGGGTCGACGCGCCGCGCTAGCCCTGGGCCTCGCCGCGCTCCGGGCCCGCCGAGGCGCCGCTCAGGGCGGGGTCCTCGGAGAGCCTCAGCGCGTCGCGCACGAGCGCCTCCTGCTCCTGCAGGTGGACCTTCATCCGCCCCGGCGCGGTTGCCGCCGACGCGGGACGGCCGGCGTAGCGGGGGACGCGACCGCCGGCCCGCACGGCACCGTCCAGGAAGCGCTCGCGCAGGAAGGACCAGGCGCCCATGTTGCGCGGCTCCTCCTGGCACCAGACGAGCTCCGCGGAGGGCGCATAGGCCGCGAGCACCGCCTCCAGCTCGCGCGCCGGCAGCGGGTACAGCCTCTCCAGGCGCACCAGCGCGACCTCCTGCCGTCGCTCGTCCTCGCGGGCCTTGAGGAGGTCGTAGTAGACCTTGCCGGTGCACAGCACCACCCTGCGCACGCGGGCGGGGTCGGGGTGGTCGTCGAGGACCGGCGCGAAGCCCCCCTGGGCCAGGTCCTCCAGGGAGGAGACGCAGCGCGGGTGGCGCAGCAGGCTCTTGGGGGTGAAGACCACCAGCGGCTTCTGCTGCGGCTCGCGCGCGTGCAGCCGCAGCAGGTGGAAGCAGGAGGCGGGCGTCGAGGGGTAGGCGATGCGCAGGTTGTCGCAGGCGGCCAGCTGCAGGAAGCGCTCGATGCGGGCGCTCGAGTGCTCGGGACCCTGGCCCTCCTGCCCGTGCGGCAGGAGCAGCACCAGGGAGCTGGGCTGGCCCCACTTGGTCTCGGAGCCGGCGAGGAACTGGTCGACGATCACCTGGGCGCCGTTGGCGAAGTCCCCGAACTGCGCCTCCCACATCACCAGCGCGCGCGGCTCGGCCACCGAGTAGCCGAACTCGAAGCCCATCACCGCCGCTTCCGAGAGCAGCGAGTCGTAGACCTCGAACACCGCCCCGGCGGGGGCGACGGCGTTGAGCGGGACGTGCTCCTGCTGCGTGCGCACGTCGTGCAGCACGGCGTGGCGCTGGGAAAACGTGCCCCGACCGGAGTCCTGGCCGGAGAGGCGGACCGGCACCCCCTCCAGCAGCAGCGTGCCCCAGGCCAGCGACTCGGCCGTGGCCCAGTCCACCTCGCCGCGGCCCTCGGCCAGCTCGGCGCGGCGCCTCACGAAGGGCAGCAGCTTGGGGTGGATCTCGAAGCCCTCGGGCAGCGTGCCCAGCGCCTTCAGCACCGTGCGCAGCCGCGCCCGCATGGCCGCGGGGTCGACCTCGGCCAACGCCCGCGGCTGGCGACGCTCGACCGCCTCGAAGGGCGCGGCCGGCGCCACGCCCTCGGACGACATCTCCGCCTTCTTCTCGGCCCAGAGCTTGTCGAGCTCCTCGCGGGTGACCACGCCCTCGCGCACCAGCTTGGCGCCATACAGCGAGGCGGCCGAAGGGTGGGTCTTGATCTTCGCGTACATCAACGGCTGGGTGTAGCTCGGCTCGTCGGTCTCGTTGTGCCCAAAGCGCCGGTAGCAGACGAGGTCGATCACCACGTCCTTGCGGAACTTCTGCCGGTACTCGAGGGCGAGCCCCGCCACGTGGGAGACGGCCTCCGGGTCGTCGCCGTTCACGTGGAAGGCCGGGGCGTGAACCATCTTGGCGACGTCGGTGGCGTAGGTGGAGGAGCGCGCGTCCTCGGGCAGGGTGGTGAAGCCGATCTGGTTGTTGACCACCACGTGGATGGTGCCGCCGGTGCGGTAGCCGTGCAGGCCCGAGAGGTGCATGGTCTCGGCCACGACCCCCTGCCCCGCGAACGCCGCGTCGCCGTGCATCAGCAGCGGCAGGACGCGCGCGTGGTCGCGGTCGCCCATGGCGTCCTGCTTGGCGCGGGTCATCCCCTCGACCACCGGGTTCACCCACTCGAGGTGGCTCGGGTTGGGAGCCAGGGTGACGGCGATGGTCTCGCCGGTGTCCGCCACGTGGGTGCCGCGGGCGCCCACGTGGTACTTGACGTCGCCCGAGCCCTGGTAGGAGGAGGGGTCGTTGCCCTCGAACTCGGCGAAGATCGCGGAGATCGGCTTGCCGACGGTGTTGGCCAGCACGTTCAGCCGGCCGCGGTGCGGCATGCCCAGCACCACCTCGCGCAGCCCGCGCACGGCGGCGTCGTTCAGGACCCGGTCGAGCAGGGGAATCAGCGCCTCCCCGCCCTCCAGCGAGAAGCGCTTGTGGCCGACGTACTTCGCGTGCAGGAAGCGCTCGAAGCTCTCCGCCTCCACCAGCTTCTCCAGCACCCGGCGCTTGCTGGCGGCGTCGAGCGCGGGGTAGTTGCGCGTCGACTCCATGCGGTGCTGCAGCCACTCCTTGCGCTCGGGGTCGGCGATGTACATGTACTCGACCGCGAGCGTCCCGCAGTAGGTCTCCCGCAGCACGTCCAGGATCTCGCGCAGGGTTGCCCGGTCCCGGCCGGAGAGCCCCCCGGTCAGGAACTCGCGGTCGAGGTCCCACAGGGTGAGGCCGTAGGTGGCCGGGTCGAGGTCGCGGTGCGGCGCGCGGGAGGCCTCCAGGGGGTCGAGGTCGGCGACCAGGTGGCCGCGGACGCGGTAGTTGTGGATGAGCTGCAGGACCTTGGTCTGCTTCTCCACCTCCTCCCGGCCGCCGGGAGTCCCGAACACCGCCGGGTGCACGTCCATCTCCCAGCGGACCGGCCGGAACGGCACCCCCAGGTCCGAGAAGATGCGGTCGTAGAAGCCGTCCTCGCCCTTCAGCAGCTCCTCGATGCGGCCGAGGAAGAGACCCGACTCCGCCCCCTGCACGATGCGGTGGTCGTAGGTGGAGGTCAGGGTCATCACCTTGCTGATGCCGAGCAGCCCCAGCGTGCGCGGGGCCATCGAGCGGTACTCCGCCGGGTAGTCGAGGGCGCCGGTGGCGACGATCACCCCCTGGCCCGGCATCAGGCGCGGTGCCGAGGAGGTGGTGCCGACGGTGCCGGGGTTGGTGAGCGACACCGTGGTGCCCATGAACTCGTCCGGGGAGACGCTGCCCTTGCGGGTGCGCGAGACCACGTCCTCGAAGGCCTTCAGCAGCTCGGCGAAGCCGAGCCGGTTGGCGTTGCGGACGTTCGGGACCAGCAGGCTCCGCGAGCCGTCCTTCCTCTGCACGTCGACGGCGATTCCCAGCCGGACCTCGTCGCGGTGGACGCGGTGGGGCTGGCCGTCCACCTCGGCATAGGCGTCGTTCATCCGCGGGAAGGCGTCGAGGGCGCGCAGGATGGCCCAGGCGATGACGTGGGTGAAGCTCACCCGCGGCTGCCCGGTCGAGTCGCGATGCTTGTTGAGCAGCCGGCGGTTCTCCTCCAGCGTGCGCACCGGGATGGTGCGCGCCGAGGTGGCCGTCGGCACCGACAGGCTGGCCTCCATGTTCTCGACCGCGCGCACCGCGCCGCCCCGGATCGGCTGCAGCACGTCGCCCGGCAGGATCGGCACCCGGGCCAGCGCCCGCGACCGCTCCGCCGGAACCAGCGGCGACCGCGGCACCGCCTGCAGCTCCGCGCTCGGCCGGGGAGTGCCACCGGCGTCCGACCCCGGCTGCGGCGCGGGCTCGGACGCCCGCCCGCTGAGGGTGTCGAAGTACGTGCGCCAGCCGGGCTCGACGGCCGAGGGGTCCTTGCGGTACTGCTCGAGCAGGTCGAGGGCGAAGACGTAGTTGCCGCCGAAGTCGTTGACCAGGGACTCGAGCAGCGGATCCTGGGCCGGGGTGCTCATGCACGAAGTCTAGGACGCGGCTCCGGACGGCTCAACCGGCGGGCGCCCTGCACCTGCGGCCGCTGCTTCCAGGACCTCGACCTGGTCGAGGGCCGGCGGCCCTGATCCGGGGGTTCGGGCTCAGGCCATCAGGTAGAAGGCCACCGCCGCCAGCGCCATCCCGGTGGCCACCACCCGGTTCGGCAGCACCCGGTAGAGCAGCAGCGAGATCACGATGGTGAGGCAGGGCGCGAGCGCGTTGATCATCGGGCTGACGATGATCACCTTCCCGTAGCGGAAGGCGTACACCATCATCAGCGCGCCCACGGCGTTCAGCGCCTGCACGGCGGCGGCCAGGCCGGGGCCGCTCCAGCCGTAGTTGATCGGCTTCGAGAAGTCGGTCATGCGCACGGCGAAGGGCGCCAGCAGCACTGCGGTCAGCATCAGGTAGAAGAAGAGGCTCTCGCTGCTCATGTGGGCGTTGGCGAAGCGCAGCACGTAGGCCTGCACCCCCCAGCCCAGGAAGACGAGCAGCGCCAGCGCCAGCCACAGCGGCCGCCTTCGGCCGGCAGGGTCCGGCGGCTGCCAGGAGAGCAGCGGGATGGCCACCAGCGCCAGCAGGATGCCGGTCCAGGCGCGCCCGCTCGCCGTCTCCCGCAGCAGCGCCACCGAGAGGACGACGCTCACCACCGGCGAGAGCGAGACCACCGGGAAGACGAGGTAGGCCGGGCCGCGACGGAGGGCCTCGAACAGCACCAGCTGCCCCGCCGCGCCGAGCAGGCCCGCCGCCGCGCCGAGCGCCACCGCGCGCAGGTCGTGCTCGGGGACCCAGCCGACCAGCGCGAGAGCGACCGCCGCGCAGGGGACCATGGTCAGCGACCAGACGACGTAGCCGAGGGTGGCCGGGAAGCCCTTCTTCTCCGGCAGCTCGATGAAGGCGCCCCACACGCCCCAGCAGAGCGTGGTCACCAGCGCGTAGACGAGCCAGGGCTGGGCGCCCATCTAGACGACGATCACTT
This sequence comes from Vicinamibacteria bacterium, assembly GCA_035542035.1. Taxonomy (GTDB): domain Bacteria; phylum Acidobacteriota; class Vicinamibacteria; order Fen-336; family Fen-336; genus DATBSL01. Next base: position 151,002 of record DATKME010000002.1, read on the forward strand.
CGACGCCGTGCGCCCGCAGCGCCGCCTCCATCTCCGGGCTGACCCGGCTGTCGGTGAGCACCTTGTGCACCTCCTCGATGCGGGCGATGACCGACAGGCTGCGCCTCTCGAACTTGCTGGCGTCGGCCACCACCACCACCTCGCGGGAGACCTGGATCATGGCGGCGTTGAGCTGCGCCTCCAGCACGTCCGGCGTCATCAGGCCGATCTCGGGGGAGATCCCGTCCACCCCCAGGAACAGCCGGTCGGCGTGCAGGTGGCGCAGCGTCTGCTCCGCGTGCGGACCCGCCAGCGAGTAGGACATCTGGCGCAGGATGCCGCCGATCATGATCACCCGCACGAAGGGCACGCCCGCCAGCTCCATGGCGATGTTGAGCGCGTTGGTGATCACGTTGAGCGACTGCAGGCGCATGCCGCAGATCTGGCGGGCGATCTCCAGGGTGGTGGTGCCGGAGTCGAGCATGATGGTCTCGCCGTCGTGGATCATCTGGACGGAGGCGCGGCCGATGCGCACCTTCTCCGCGTGGTGCTGGGTCTCCTTGACGGCGATGGGGACGTCGTCCGCGGACTCGTCGCGCTTCAGGGCGCCCCCGTGCGAGCGGATGAGCCGCCCCGCCTCGGCCAGCGCGTCGAGGTCGCCCCGGATGGTGACCGCGGAGACGCCGAAGCGGCCGACCAGCTCGTCGACGGTGACCCGCTCCTGGGTCTCCATCAGCTCCATGATCCGGCGCCGCCTCTCCTCGACCAGCAGCCGCGGCTGCTTCTTCTTGGTCATGGGTCGCTCCACCGGCGTCGGCCGGGATGTTGCCGGCATTATGCGGGCCGCTCCGCGCGCAGGCCCTGGCCCGCACAGACCCGGGCGTAGAGGCGGATCACCTGCCGCACGGCAGAAGCGACCAGCTCCTCCGGCGTGGTGCCGATCCGCCCCTCCCGGACCGCCTCGTACTGCCCGGGCAGGTACTGGCCGAGCAGGGGCAGCGGCGGCGGGAAGGAGTGCAGGTTGGCGCGCAGCCGGGCGAGCGCCGCCTGCACCGACGCCGCCGGCCAGTAGTAGCGCACGCGGTCGCTGTAGCCGAACGCGCGCTCCGCCCGCAGCGTCTCGCCCGGCCGGTGGTGGCCGCGCCAGTGGCGGGGGTCGGCGTCCATCGCCGCCTCGAGCGCGTCGCGCACCCCCGACAGCTCAACCTGCCGGCGCCCCCCCAACCACTCCCGCTCCACCGCTTCCAGCGCGAACACGGCCTGGCGGAAGGCGTACGTCAGCCAGGGGCCGACCTTCAGCACGCCGAAGCCGTCGGCGACCAGGCCCCGCAGGGCCCGCTCCGGCTGGTAGTCGGTCGAGTGCGCTTCGAAGACCATGCCGGGGGCATCGTCGAGGACCGGCCGCAGGGCTGCGCCGGCCGCGCGGTCGTACTCGAACACGCGGGCGGCGGTGAAGTCGACGCCCGGCTGCACCACCAGGGCGATCACGCGCTGCCAGGCCGACTCCAGCGAGCGCGCGCGGAAGGCGTCGCGCGCGAGGCCGAGCGCCCGCGTCGCCTCCGCCGCGCTGGTCACGGCGGGGGGGCTGGCGTCGCTCGTCTCGCCGCCGGGCGGGGGCACGTCGGTGCCGATGACGTACACCGGCGCCAGGGCCTCGTCCGCCAGGTCGCAGCGGGCGGCCTCCGCCGCGGCGGCCAGCTCGACGGTGCGCGCCGTGACCAGCTCGGGCGCAGGCGGCGCTCCCTCGGGTCCGGGGTCGCCGCCCAGGCGCATGCTGGCGTCGAGGTGGATCTTCGCGTAGCCGGCTCGCACGTACTGCCGCACCATCTCGCAGCCGGCTGCCATCGCCTCCGCGGCCGGCCGTGCACGGTAGGGGTGCGGCCCCAGGTGATCGCCGCCGAGGACCAGCCGCTCCGGCGGCAGCCCGGCCTCGCGCGCCGAGCCCCGGGCCCAGGCCGCGAAGTCGGCGGGCTTCTGGCCGGTGTAGCCTCCCTCGGGGTTGACCTGGTTGGAGGTCGACTCCACCAGCAGGCTGGAGCCGTCCTCGAGGGCCTGCTCGAGCGCCGCCTGCAGCACGAAGGGGTTCGCCGAGCAGATCGAGGCGATGCCACGCGGCTCGCCCCGCCGCTGCGCGCGCACGACGCCGGCCAGGGCCTCGGGTGTCAGATCAGCCATCGGTGCAGGTTCTCCGCCACGAACTCATCATCGTTCAGCGCGGGATAGGCGGCGAGCACGCGCTCGATCTCCTCCATCTGTCCGGGCGAGAGGTCCTCGCGCGGGTCCAGGCAGTGACGGCCGGCCAGCAGGCCCTGCCGGCGCAGGACCTCGTGGAGGCCGGCGATGCAGCCGGCGAAGCCGTGGCGGGCGTCGAACAGGGCGGCGTTGGCGTCCGTGAGCTGGGCCCCGACGCGCAGCAGGTCCCGCGCTCCCCCGGTCGCGCCGCCGCACGCGCGCGCCGCCTTCACCGCCTCGAGCAGCTCGACCGCCCGCTTCGTCCACACCGCCCACTGTCCGAGGAGCCCGCCCGCGAAGCGCGCGGCCGGCCGCGGCGGCGCCAGGTCGAGGTCGGTCAGCAGGTCGGCCACGATGGCGTCGTCGTTGCCGGTGTAGAGGGCGACCTCGGCGCAGCGGCCGCTCTCGACCAGCGCCCGCGCGACCTCGAGCGTCTGGTAGCGGCTGAAGGGCGCCACCTTGATCGCCACCACCCGCTCGACCTCCAGGAACGCCCGCCAGAACCCGGGGCCGAGCGGGCGGCCGCCGACCGCCGGCTGCAGGTAGAAGCCGAAGAGCGGCAGCACCTCCGCGACCCGACGGCAGTGGCCGACGAGCTCCTCGTCGTCCGCGTCGCGCAGCGCGGCGAGGCTCAGCAGGACCGCGTCGTAGCCGAGGTCGCAGGCGAGCCCGGCCTCGGCGATCGCCTGCTTCGTGGGTCCGATGGCGCCCGCGATCTTCAGCACGCGAGCCCCGCTGCCCTCCCGGTGGCGGCCGACGGCCTCCGCCGCCAGGCGCAGGACCGCGGGCAGCAGCCCGGCGTCGCGGATCGCGAACTGCGTGGTGTGCACGCCCACCGCCACACCGCCCGCGCCCGCGTCGCAGTAGTAGCGGGTGAGGGCCATCTGCCGGCGCTCGTCCAGCCGCCGCTCCGCGTCGAGCGCCAGGGGGTGGGCGGGGATCACCAGGCCGCGGCCCAGCGCCGCACGCAGCTCGCCGTCGAGCAGGCGGGCCTCAGAACCGGCCATCGGCCTTCTCGAATCCGGTCGGCTTGCCGAGCGAGCGGCCGCCGGAGACGATCCACTGCGCCACCCACTCCACGAGCCGGTCGGTGCCCACCTCGGGCCAGCCCAGCAGGCGATGGCACTCGCGGGCGTTGCCCAGCAGCGCCAGGCGCCCCTCCTCTCCGGCGAAGCCCGCCTCCCGTCCGAAGCGGCGGCCGAAGTGCATCGCCACCTCGCGCACGGGCAGCACGTGCTCGCCGGTCACGACCAGCGGACGCGGCGGCGACTCGCACAGCCCGAGGGCGCGGATGGCGTAGGAGAGGGCGTCGCCCTGCCAGATGGCGTTGAAGCAGGGCACGGTCAGGTCGAGCGGCCGTCCGTCGTGGACCCGCCGGGCCACGTCGACCAGGGTGCCGTAGCGCAGGTCGACCGCGTAGAAGAGCCGGAACAGCAGGCAGGGGGTCCCGCGCGTGCGCGAGTGGTGCTCGAAGATGCGCTCGCGGCCGAGGCAGGACTGCGCGTACTCGCCGACCGGCCCCACTGGGTCCTGCTCCGTGCAGCCGCCCGTGTCGGGGTCGACCAGCGGGTAGACGTTGCCGGTCGAGAAGACGACCGTCCGGGACCCCGCGTAGCGCCGGGCGACGTTCGCCGGGACCACGGTGTTGAGGGCCCAGGTGAGCGCCGGGTCGGCGCTGGCCCCGAACTTCACGCCGGCGAGGAAGAGGACGTTGGGCGCGTCGGGCAGGGCGTCGACCGCGGAAGGCTCCAGCAGGTCGCAGGAGACGGTCTCGACCCCGGCGGCCTCGAGCGACTCCTTCGCGTCGGGGCTGGAGAAGCGGGAGACGGCGATGACCCGGCGGGGCACGCCGGCGGCGTCGGCGGCCTGCCTGAGCCGACGCGCCAGCGAGGGGCCCATCTTGCCGCCGGCGCCGAGGACGACGACGTCGCCGCGCAGCCCGCCCAGGAACTCGACGTCGGCGCCGGAAGGCCGGGAGAGCAGACCCTCCAGCGTGCTCTCGTCACGGACAGCTTCAGGCCACGCCGAAGGCTGCGTGCTCATCCCAGTATTCTGCGTACAGACGAAAGCGGCGTGACCCCGCCCCGAGGGTTCAGAGAGCGGGGTCACGCCGCCCTAGGAGGCTAGAACGAGGCTCTCAAGCCGAGTCGGATGACGCGCCCTGGTGAGAATCCCTCGGCGTTGGCGATCGTGTCGGAACCCAGCACCCCGGTCGTCCCGTTGTTGGGGACGCCGTTGACGAGCGCGTCGGTCAGGTCGACGAAGCTGCTCCCGTAGCCCGGGAAGAACTGGGGATGGTTGAACGCGTTGTCGAGCATCGCCGACAACTGCAGGCGGAAGCGGTTCTTCGCAACGACGTCCTTGTAGAAGGCGAAGTTGACCACCCAGGTCCCCGGCCCGATCAGGCTGTTCTTCGACACGTTGCCGTACTGGCCCTCGGCCGGCACTCCGTACGCCGCCTGGTTGAAGTACGCGTCACGAGAGCCGCCCGGGGCGGGATTGCCGACGAGGTTGGGCCGCCACTGGCAGCAGCCGTTGTTCCCCAGAGAGTCGAGGGACTGGCCGGTGTTCCAGGGGCTGGTCGTGTAGTAGCCGGTGAAGAAGGGCATCAGGTTGATCCCGCTGCGCGCCTGGAAGATCGTGGACACCGTCCAGCCGCCGAAGAGCGCGTCCGCCCAGCCTGGCATGTTGGCGCCGTGGGCGCGGCCGTGGCCCACCGGGATGTCCCAGGTGGCGTTGGCGACCACCCGGTGCTTGACCACGTTGGGATCAGGCCCCCGGTCCGCCTCGAGGCCAGGGCTGTAGATGTTGTAAGCGTACGTGCCGATCGTGCTGTCGCCGGTGTCGGGCGAGTTGGACGACGAGTGGGCGTAGGTGTAGGCGACGTCGAAGGCGAGCCCCTTCTTCCAGCGCCGCTTCAGCTCGAGCTGGAAGGCGTGGAGCTGGCCGTTTCCGCGGTTCTCGGTGATGTTCGCCCAGGTCCCGTACGGGTAGTAGGGCAGCTTGGTGAAGTCCTCCGCGTTGGTGACGTCGAACGGGGTGCCTGGCCTGCAGACGCCGGCCGCCTCGCAGTCGGCCTGGCTCCTCGCCGGCAGGTAGTTGTACATGGTGGAGATCAGCAGCTTGCGCATGGTGGAGCCGAGATAGCTCGCCCGCACGCCGAAGTCGCCGATCTCTCTCTCGATGCTGAGGTTGTACTGGTAGATATCCGGGCTCTGGAGGTTCGGGTCGATGCCCTGGTTGCCGAAGTCGAGGATGTCGGCACGCGGAGCGATGCCCGCGAAGGCGTTCTGGAGGGTGCCACCCTTGTAGTTGTTGGTGTAGCGGAACTCGTTCGTCGCCAGCAGGTCGCGGATGCCCTGGATGGCGGTCGTCGGGTGGAAGAGGCCGAAGCCGGCCCGCAGCACCGTCTTGTCGTTCCCGCCCAGCCGCCACGCGAACCCGACGCGCGGGCTGAAGTTGTTCTTGTCCGGGTTGACCAGGGTGTCCGGGTAGCCCGCCTGGCTGGCGATGAGCGTGCGGTCGAGCGCCTGCGCGCCCGGCGGCAGCAAGCCCGCGACGGTGCTGTTCGCCACCACGTGGTGGCCGCCGTCCGTCTTGATCCAGTTCGCCAGCATGTCGTTCTTCTCGTGCCACATGCCGATGATCTCGTAGCGCAGGCCGAGGAACACGGTGAGGTCCTTGCTCACCCGCCAGTCGTCCTGGGCGAAGAGCGCGAAGTCGTCCGAGTGCCCGTCGAGCACTCCCCGGGTGGTGATGTGGTCGCCGACCTGGTACGGCATGCCCAGCAGGAAGTCGGTGAAGGCGTTCCCGGTGTTGGTGGCGTGGAACTGGTAGCTGCCGCGGTTGTTGACGCCGATCCCGAACCCGTCCACGGCCAGGTTGCGGTTCCAGAGGCCGCCCACCTTGATCGAGTGCGCGCCCTCGACGAAGGTCGCGTTGTCGCTGATCGAGAACGAGTTCTGGCTGAGCGTGCGCTCGACGTTGCGGCCCCGGTCAGCGATGCCCGTGGGCCGGTTCGAGCCGCCGCTGAAGCTGAAGGAGGGGAAGCCATGGCGGTCAGGGCCGTTGCTCGGCGTGTTCTCGAGGCCGAGCTCCGACGAGACCTGGTTGGAGAAGAACGTGCTCTGCTGGTGCGAGCTGTCGTAGTTGTAGCCGAGCCGCAGCTCGTTCACCACCGTGGGCGAGAAGACCTTGGTCCAGCCGCCGATCACCGAAGCGGTGTTGAGCGCGGTGTTCAGGATGGGCATGTTGGTGAGCGCGTTGCCGGCCTCGAAGGTGATCGCCTGCGGGTCGCGCCACTGGTAGCCGCCGCGGAGGAAGAGCGAGCTGTTGGCGGACAGCTCGTGGTCGATCCGCAGGTCGGCCCGCTCCCGGTTGCGGGTCTCCGGGACGAAGGCCCGGTACTTGCCGTAGCCGTTCGAGAGTGTCCCCGCGTTCGGCAGCGGGTAGAAGAAGTTCATGATCTTCGTCGCCGAGGGGTCGATGCGGTCGGCCGGGATGATCTGGTTCGGGAAGGGCTGGCCGGTGAGAGGGTCGATCGGGTTGATGGCCGTCCCCTGGAAGTTCCCATTGCGCATCGCCTCGGTCGGCACGGTGGCGGTGCCGCCGCCGTAGATGGCCCTCTGGTTCGAGCCCTCGTAGCTGGCGTAGAAGAAGGTCTTGCCGGACTTGATCGGCCCGCCCAGGCTGAGGCCCCAGCGGTGCTCGTGCGTCTGGGCGTTGGGGTCGGAGCGCAGCCCGGCCAGGTCCTCCTCCGACAGCCCGTACTTCTGGTCGTAGGTGAGGGCGTTGAGGCCGTTCGAGTTGAAGTCGTAGAAGGCGCTGCCGCGGTACTGGTTGCCACCGCGCTTGGTGGTGACCACGACGCCGGCGAGGCCGCCGTACTCCGCGGAGTAGGAGTTCGAGAGGACCTGCACCTCGCCGATCGAATCCAGGCCCGGCGCCGAGTTGCCGATGGTGCCGAAGATCGCGTTCGTCGAGGCCTGGCCGTCCTGGATGTACGACACGCCGTAGGTGCGGCCGCCCAGGAACTGGGGGTCGTCCCCGCTGCCGAGGACGTTCGGGTTGAGGTACAGGAAGGACTGGATGTCGCGGCTGTTGCGCGGCAGGTCGCGGATCTGCTGCTCGTCGAACTTCGCGGTGACGGCTTGGCTCTCGAGCGCGATGTTGTTGATGGGTTCCGCGGAGACGGTCACGGTCTCGGACAGAGGGCCGACCTCGAGCCTGAAGTCCACGCGGGCGACGGCGCCGGTGCTCACCACGACCCCCGTCTTCTGGGCCTTCTTGAAGTTGGCGGTGACCACCTCGACCCGGTAGGTGCCGGGCCTCAGGTTGGAGGCCTCGTAGCGGCCCTCTGCGTCGGTGTCGACGTTGCGGGGTATGCCGGTCGCCTCGTCGACCACGAGCACCGCGGCCTTGGCGACCACCCCGCCCTGCGGGTCGGTCACGAGGCCGCGGATCGTGCCCAGGGTGGACTGGGCGAAGGTCGGGACGGCAGCCGCGGCCAGAAGAAGCAATAGAATCAGGCATGTGGCCGAAGCAGGCCGCGCCCCGAGCGCGGCTACGAACGGCTCTCGTCGCATCTTCGTCCTCCTCGCATCCCGCCGATTGCGGGGCGTGCTCTGTCGCCTGAGTTCCGCCTCGGACGCCTCGGCGGGGGGGCACATGAGTTCCCGCCGCTAAGTGCCGGGTGACAATCGAAAGCAAACAACAGTTCGCGGTGGTTTCTAGTGCTTTTCTTTTCGCGTGTCAACGTGTTTTTTTACGTCGTTTTGGCGTTTGGCGGCCGGTTGGGTAACCTTGTCCATTCGATGGACGTGCACCGCCCCGTTTCACGCCCCAGCCAGGTCGCCGCCCTAATCGTGGCCGCGGCGCTGGTCGTCGGCGGCTGCACCCCGAAGAAGGGCCCGCAGGGCCGGCCCAACGTCCTTCTCGTGACGATCGACACCTGCCGTGCCGACCACATCGGGGCCTACGGGTACCGGGCGGCGGTCACTCCAACGCTCGATGGCCTCGCGGCCCGGGGAGTGCGCTTCGCGACCGCCGTCGCCCACGTTCCGCTCACCGGCCCCTCGCACACCTCGATCCTCACCAGCCGCACGCCCCTCGGCCACGGTGTCCGCGACAACGGCAGCTACGTGCTGCCCAGGACGGTGCCGACCGTCGCGGAGGCGTTCCGGGCGGCCGGCTACCGCACGGCGGCCTTCGTCTCGGGCTACCCGCTGAAGCGCCGCTTCGGCCTCGACCGCGGCTTCGATGCCTACGACGACCAGCTCCCGCGGGGCAAGGACGCGCGCCGGACGGCGTACGTCGAGAGGACGGCAGACAAGACGACCGACGCCGTCCTCCACTGGCTCGAGACGACGCCTGCCTCCCCCTCGCCCTTCTTCCTCTGGGTGCACTACTTCGATCCGCACGCGCCCTACGAGGCGCCGGCGGAGTACACGTTGCGGGCGGCCTCGCCGTACGACGGCGAGATCGCGTTCGTCGACGCCCAGCTCGGGCGGCTGCTGCGCCGGCTCGAGGAGACCGGCAGGGGCGCGCCGCTCGTCGTCCTCGTCACCGCCGACCACGGCGAGAGCCTGGGCGAGCACGGTGAGGACACCCACGGCATCTTCGTCTACGACTCGACGCTCCGCGTCCCCTTCATCCTCGCCGGCACCGGCGTGCCCGCCGGCCGGGTGGCGGACACGGTCGCGCGCGGCATCGACGTGGGTCCGACGCTCCTGGATTACGCCGGCCTGGCGGGACGAGGGATGGAGGGGCGTTCGCTCCGCAGGGCCGCCTCGGGCGAGCGACTGGCCGACGTCCCCTCGTACGCGGAGTCGCTCCACCCGCAGCTGCAATACGGCTGGGCGCCGCTGCACGCCTGGCGGACGGCGCGCTTCAAGATGATCGAGGCGCCGCGGCCGGAGCTGTACGACCTGCAGACCGACGCTTCGGAGGCGCACGACCGTTCGCGCGAGGACGCGCCGCGTCTCGAGGCGATGCGCCGCGACCTGCAGAAGGCGATGGCGACCACGACGCCCGACGCCGCGCAGGCGATCGACGCCGAGACGGCGGAGCGGCTGGCCGCCCTCGGCTACGTCGGCACCGGCGGCAGCAGCGTGCGACCGCCCTCCGGCAAGGACCCCAAGGACGGGATCGGCCTCGCCACCCGGCTCGGCCGCAACGGCATGACGGTGGCGCGGACCGAGCCGCTGCAGGCGATCCCGGAGCTCACGGCCCTGCTGGCCGAGGACCCGGGCATGCTGGTGGCCCGCCGCACGCGGGCGATCGCGTACGAGGCGGCGGGACAGTACAAGGGTGCGATCCGCGACCTGCGCGAGCTGGAGAAGCGGGGTGCCCTCACCTCCGAGGACGCGGTCGTGCTCGGCGACAACCTGCGCCTCGCCGGCCACCTGAAGGAGGCGACCGTCGTCCTCGAGCGCACGGCGCGGGAGAACCCGAAGTTCACCGAGCCCTGGCTCTCCCTGGCCGCCATCTTCGTCCTGCAGCAAGACGTCGCGCGGGCTGCCGACGCCTACCAGAAGGTCCTCGACATCGACCCCGACCACACCGAGGCGCGGCGCGGGCTGGGCGACCTCGCGCTCGTGCGCGGCGACCTCGACGCCGCCGCCAGCCACTACACCCGCGTCCTCGAGCTGGACGGGACGGACGTCCCTGCCCTCACCAAGCTGGGCGTGGTCAAGATGAGGACCGGCCGTCCCGACGAGGCGATCGCGCTCTTCCGCAGGGTGATCGAACGCCAGCCGAAGAACGGCGAGGCTCTCCTCTACCTCGCCGGCGCGCTCGCCTCCAGCGGCCGCCCCGCCGAGGCCCTGCCCTACTTCGAGAGGGCGCTGGAGGCGGGCCAGCGCACCTCGATGACCCTCAACGGCCTGGCCCTGGCGCGCATGGCCGTGGGCGACCGGCGGGGGGCGGCACAGGCCTTCCGCGAGTCGCTCCGCCTCGACCCGCACCAGCCCGAGGTCGCCCGCACGCTGTCGGAGATCGGTGGCTAGCGCTCGGCGCCGATCTGGAACGCCTCGCGTGCCTCGGCCGAGCGGCCAGCGGCGAGGTCGGTGACCACGACGATCGCCTCGTAAAGGCCGGGAGGCGCGCCGTCGAGCGGGATGCCGACGGCGCGGGCGAGCGAGCCGTCCTTTCCCGGCGAGAGCGGCGTCTCCGGCATGGCGGCCAGGAAGCGCCCGTCGCTGCGGCGGATCGAGAGGCCGGCGGTCAGCTTCGGTTTGCCGGTGACGGAGTCCGTGCCCGCCCCGTACACCTCGAAGCGGCAGTGCATCGTCCCGGCCGGAGCGAAGAGCCGCCGCGCGGTCGGCTCCGGCACCGGCGACTCGCCGGCTCTCGCGTCGCCCACTCGGTCCGTCAGCGCGAGGCTCGAGACGCGGAGGCCCTTCACCTCCGGCACCTCGAACTCGTGGACCAGGCTCCCGAGGCGGCCGGAGTTGTGGTCGCGCGCCACCACCCGCGCCTGGTAGCGCCCGGGGGCGAGGGCCACCTCGCGCACGATCGGGAAGCCGTCCTTCTCGTAGCGGGCCCGGGTCTCCGGCTTGAGGTTCATCTCGAACTGCTGGTCGAAGCGGGTGAACTCGCCGGTGTCACGGCGCGCCACCAGCAGCAGGAACTCCAGGACGTCTCGGGCCGTGCCGCCCTTCTCCGCGAAGGCGAAGTTGCGCACGTCCGCCTCGACCGTGAGCCGCACCCGCGCCTTGCCCGGCTCATTCTCGGCAAAGACGTCCGCGATCGCGCGCAGCGGGACGTCGGCGAGGTCGAACGGCGCGTCGAGCGCCCGCTGAATGGCGGCGTCCCGTCCCTCGCCGGCCGGCTTCTTGCCGTCGTCCTTCCCCGGGGCGTAATAGCCACGGCGGGCGCGGACGGTCACCCCGGGTCGCGCGACCTTCACCTCGATCTTGCGGAACCGCCCGTCCGCGGTGCGGTTGGTCGGCGTGTAGCCGAGCAGGTAGAAGCTCCGCGACTCGCGCCCGATCCGGGCCAGGCCGGCCGAGAGGTCGTTGCGGTTCTTCAGGACGAAGCCGCCGGTATCGACGGCCAGGCCCTCGCTGCCCTCGCTGCGGTCGCGGCTCTCGTTCAGCCCCACGCCCGCGCTCACGTCGACGGTGTCGGTCGGCACCCCCATGTCGGTCTGGAAGGCGGCGGTCACCGCCGAGAGCCCCCGCACGTCGAGGAAGTAGATGGCCGTGTTCGCGCGGCGCGCCGCCGTCACCACCTGGCGGAAGACCCCGAGCCGCGTGTCCTGCATCAGCCCGCCCGAGACCAGCACCAGCGACTTGCGCCCGCGGGTGTCGGCGAGCGACTCCAGGGAGCGTTCGATGACGCCCAGGGACTGCTCGAGACGAGCGGCAGCGCGCACGTACACCTGGGCAGCGCGGGCCTGCACGTCCTGGCGCCAGCCGGGGTAGTTGTCGCTGTCGCTGATGCCCGCGGCGCTGGTGTCGCCAGCCAGCTTCGTGTCCCGCTGGATCTGCCCGGTCTGGATGAAGCGGCGCATCACCTGGTCGGTGACCAGGGGATCGCGCTCCTGGTCGATGCGCATCGCCTCGTACTCGCTCATCGCGTCCCGGACCATCTCGCCCTGCAGCTTCCCCTGGAAGCGGCCGACAGCCTTGAGCAGGGCCTCGCGGCCGTCCGGCACCGCCGCCGTCCAGCGGACACCCTCCGCCGTCCCCACCACCCCGACGCGGTCGCCGTCCGCCACGCCGGTGTTCAGGAAGTCGGCCACCGCCCGGCGACCCCGCGCCGCCTCCGCCACGTCGAGGTGTAGCTCGTCGAACACGATCACGAAGCTGGCGGCCTCGCGCGCCGCCGCGTCGTGGTTCGAGGTCGCGCGCGGCTGCGGCGTGGCGCGAGCAGGCGTCCCCGCCACCGGCGCGGTCGGCGCGGGGCGATGGACGGCGTCGAAGGCGACGACCTCCTGGTGCACCCCGTCCTCGCTGACGGCGAAGTCATCCTGCTTCAGGTCGAGCACCGGCGCGCCGCCGCGGTCGGTCACCACCACGTCGACGGTGACGACCTCGGTCTGCGCGGGGAAGGACTGCTTCTCCGCCGGCGTCTGGGCGGTCGACGCCGCAGGGCCGAGGACGACGACGGCCAGGACGGCAGCCGCCGCCGTGTGTCGGGAAACGACGATCATGGACGGTTCTCCTCAGCCGAACTCGGGCCCCCGCACCGCGTGCTCGAGGCCCGGGCGCGCGGGCGGGCGCGGGTCCCCAAGGTACATCCGGGTGAAGGGGCGCTGCACGCGGAATCCCAGGGCCTCCAGCGCCGCGAGCCAGGACGCCGTCACCCGCGCGTCGACGAGCAGGGGGCGGTCCCGCTGCTCGCACAGGCAGCCGGCGACCAGCTCGCGCGCGGTCCCCGCGTCGCCGATCACCGGACCGAGGTGATCGGAGTGCTCGCCGTGGCGGCCGAGGCAGAAGCCGCGCATCTCCTGGCCGTGGCTGGCAACGCGGGCGAGGTCGGGCGCCGAGGCGAGCGCGTGCTGCAGCAGCGCGGAGCGCTCGGCGCCGAACACCTCGCGGTCCAGGGCGCGCACGGCTGGCAGGTCCGCCGGCCGCATGGCGCGCACCGCCGCCGGACGGACGACGGCGCCGCCCCTCGCCGCGGGCACGCCCATCCGCACCAGCGACGCCGCGGCGACGAACCCCCGCTGGGCGTAGATCGGGCGGCCCTCGGGCGTCGCGTCCAGGCCGACGGCGGCGAGCTCGCCGGCGCCGACCAGCCGTCGCAGGCCGGAGAGCACCTCGTCGAAGACCCGCGTTCCCAGGCCGCGGCCGCGAGACGCCGGGTCGACGAGGATCATGCAGATCCAGGCGAGGGCGCCGCCGTAACGGACCGCGCCGCCGGAGGCCACGATGCGGTCGCCGGCGAGGCCGACGCGGAAGAGCCCGGGCCCCAGCGACAGCAGCAGGCTCCAGTCGGCGAGCGTCTGGTTCCAGCCGCTCGCCCGCGAGAGGCGCAACCCCGCCGCGAGGTCGGCCTCGGTCATCTCCCGGAAGACGACGTCCGCGTCGGCCGTCAGCGTGCTCCCGCGAACAGCATGTCCCGGAACGCGCTCGGCTTGTGGAAGGTCCCCGCCCCGGTCGGCGACCAGGCCTCGAAGACGCCGTCCTTCTCCGGCGCCTTCGGGCCGCCCGGCCGCTTGATGCGAAACAGGTTGAAGTGCCAGCGGTCGCCCGGCAAAGGCGGCACCGCCACCTTCGCCGCCGTGGGCAGGGCCTGCAGTCCGGCCCAGGGCAGCAGCGCGGTCGCCGTCCAGCCAGCGGTCTTCCCGGACGCGTCCCGGTCGAGGACCGCGCGCGTCTGCAGGCCGGCGAGGTCGAACGGGAAGTCCTGCTTCATGTCCGGCGGCGGCGTGATGACCCGCAGGTCGCAAACCACGTTCGCCGGGCTGATCTCGAGCTCGTAGTAGTCGCGGCCGTCACCGTCGGGGTCGAGGAAGATCTCGACCACCTCCTCTTCCCACAGGTGGTCGTCGCGGCGCGTCATGGTGGACCAGGGGTCGGGGTCGGTCGCGTCGTAGCGGAGGAAGAGGCCCGCGTCGCCCCACAGCGCGCGGAAGCGGGTCTCGTACTTCGCGGGCCCCCACTCGACCGCCGACGCTCCCGACCACGCCGCCTCCTCGGCCGCCAGCAGCGGCTGCTCTGCCGCCGACGTGCGGGCGACCGTGTACCCGGGCTCGCCGGCGGCCGCCAGCAGCGCGGGCAGCGCGAGGGCGGCGATCACGACGAGAGCCCCAGCAGCCGCACGGCGTTGTCGTGGTACACCTTCTTCAGGATCCCCTCCGGCAGGCCGATGCCGTAGATGCGCCAGCGGCCCTGCGGCGGCACCTTGGCCGGCGCGTAGTCGAAGTACTCGTCCTCGGTCTCCAGGAAGCGGTAGTAGATCTCGTACAGCTCGTCCTTGAAGACCTGCTGCGGCGTCGACTCGCCCTCGGGCGGCGGCACCGCGTCGGTGCCGAACAGGATGCGGTCCTGGTAGCGCTCGAAGAACCGCCGGGCCGTGCGCGGCTGGCGGCCCAGCTCGCCGACCCGCGCTCCCAGCTCCACCAGCATGTTCGGGAAGCGGTCGAGGCTCTCCGAGACGAAGGCGAGGTTCTCGGCGTCGTGGCCGACGTGCAGCGCCACGAAGGTCGTCTTCGGGTGGCGGGCGAAGACGCGGTCGCGCGCCTCCATCAGCTCCTTGAAGCTCGGGAAGTCACGCCCGTAGAAGGACCAGTCGGGATGGTGGCCCAGCTCGTCCCAGCGCTCGTTGAAGCGGTCGATGGGCAGGAAGAAGGCCTCGGGGTCGGCGGTGTGGATGAAGACCGGCAGCGACGCGGCCGCCGCCGCCTCCCACATGGGGTCGAAGCGCCGGTCGTCCACCTTCACCAGCGGGCCCTCGCCGACCTGCTCGCGCAGGTAGAGGCCGAGCGTCTTCAGGACCTTGAGCCCGCGCGCGCCGGCCCGGTGGGCTGCCGCGATGGCATCGGCCTGCTGCTGCGCGAAGCGCGACTCCCGGATGCGGTCGTAGGCAGGCTCGACGCAGCTCAGGAAGCGTCCCGGGACGGCCTTGTCGAAGGCGGCGAGCGTCTGCGGCAGCACGTCGGCAGTGCCGCCGGTGAGGTTCACCATGGCGGCGATGCCCTTGCGGTCCATCACCGCCACCGCCTCCTTCGCGGCGATCAGCACCTTCACCTGCTCGCCGCCCTGCGCGCGGTCCGAGAAGGTGAGGTGGGTGTGCACGTCGATCACCGGGAAGCGCGGCCTCTCCACCCGCGTCTCCTTCACGTGGAGCATGCTGCGCGGCTGGAAATCGCTGAGGTCGAGCCGGCCCGGCGTGCCCGGCCTCTCCGGCTGCGCTCCCGCGGCCTCCGCCGACGCAGGCCCCAGCGGCAGGCCGCCGCCCAGCGCCGCCCCCGCCGCCACACCGCTGCCCAGCGTCTTCATGCAGTCACGACGACTCCACTCGCCCACAAAGACCTCCGTTGTCCATCGCCGCCTCTAGCGCGGGTAGCGCGCCAGCAGGCTCCGCACCCTGCGACTGAGCGCTTGCGCCTGGTCCATCGGGCGCAGCCACATGTTGCGCCCGAACATCACGCCGGTGGCGCCGCCGTCCATGTACAGCTTCACCTTGCGCAGCACCGCCGCGTCGTCGTCCTGCTTCACGCCGCCGGAGAAGAGCACCATCACCCGCCCCGCCGAGCGCACCACCCGCCGCACCCGGGCCAGGCCGTCCTCGCGCAGCGAGCGGTAGGGCTCGGGGCTCGCGCTCGCATCCGGCGTGGGCTCGTGCAGCTTCACCACGTCCGCCCCCAGCTCCTCCGCCACCCGCGCCGCGTAGTCCTGCGCGTAGAGCGTGCCCCGCCCGCCCTTCGCCTCGACGTCGCGCCCGCGCGGGTAGGCCCACACCACCAGCGGCATCCCCAGCCGCTCGCACTCGCGGCGCACCCGCCCATACTCGCGGATCTCGTCGTCCTGCCGCGGTGAGCCGACGTACACCGTGTAGCCGACCGCGTCGGCGCCCAGCCGCACCGCGTCTTCCACGCTGGCGAAGGCAGGAGAGGTCGCCTCCGCGTCGTCGGCGATGTTGGTCTTGCCGTTCAGCTTGAGGATCAGCGGGACCTCGCCCGCGTGCTCGGCCAGGTACTTCTCGGCGAGGCCGATGCCGAGAGCGATCGCCGAGTAGCCACCCTCCAGCGCCAGGCGCACCTGGTAGGAGGCGTCGAGCGCGGGAGGGTTGGGGAAGAAGTCAGAGGGCCCGTGCTCCAACCCCTGGTCGAGCGGCAGCACCATGAGCGTGCCGTTGGCCGGACCGTGGCCGTAGAGGAGCCGCCACAGCCGTGCGCGCTTGCCCTGCGCGAGCGAGAGGTTCCTGAGCGCTGGGCCGGAACCGGGGGTTGCCGCTTGACTCTTTCGTTTCATTGCGATAGTTTACCAATGCTTGCGTTTGGTTTTCTAGCGGACCCTGGTCGTCGTTGTCAAGCCGCTATTCTCCACGACGCTGCGGAAGCGCGACATGACAGGCACCCTCGATCCCACCTCCGGCCGCCAAGCACACGCCCTGCCCCTCTCCGACCTGGAGGAGTGGCTGAACACCCTGCGCGGGCCCGGTGAGATCGGCGGCCTGCTGTCCCGGCCGTGGGAGGAGCAGTTGCGGCTCGGCTACGGCCACACGCTGCGGGAGATCGCGCAGCAGCCGGTGACCTGGCTGGAGACGACCGCCCGGCTGCGGGGCGAGCGGCCGCCGCTCAGCGAGTGCCTGAGGGACGTGCAGGCGGTCGTCTTCACCGGCTCGGGCAGCTCGGTCTACGCCGCCGAGTGCGTCGCCCCCTGGCTGCAGGCGGTCGCCGACCTGCCGGTCTCCGCCGTGCCGGCCGGGTTCGTCCTGACCCATCCCGAAAGCTCTCTGCCACCGAGCGGCCGTTTCCTGGTGGTGTCGGTGGCCCGCTCGGGCGACAGCCCGGAGAGCCGGGCCGCCGTCGACTGGCTGCTGGAGAGCCGGCCGCAAGCCCGGCACCTGTTCATCACCTGCAACCGTGCCGGAGCTCTGGCCACCGCCTACGGCGACCGCGGGAGCGTGCGCGCGGTGGTGCTGGACGACCGAACCAACGACCGCAGCCTGGTGATGACCAGCAGCTTCACCAACCTGGTGCTGGCGGCGCGCTCGCTGGCCGGCGGGGCGCAGGACGAGGAGGAGCGCAGTCGGCGACTGGCGCAGGCGGGGGCCGAGCTGCTGCGCGACCACGCCGACGCGCTCGCCGCCGTCGCCCGCAGCGGCTTCTGCTCGGTCGTCTACCTGGGCAGCGGCTGCCGGCTGGGCTCGGCCCGCGAGGCGGCGCTGAAGATGCTGGAGACGAATGCCGGCGAGGTCTGGACGATGGCCGAGTCCTTCCTCGGCCTGCGGCACGGCCCCATGTCGGCGATCCGTAGGGACACGCTGGTGGTCGCCTTCCTCTCCTCCGACCCGCAGGTGCGCCCCTACGAGCTGGACCTGCTGACGGAGCTGGACCGCAAGGGCCTCGGCTGCGGGCGGGTGGTGCTCGGCGCGGGGCTGCCGTCCGGGCCCGGCCTGCGCGTCGACTGCGCCGCCGCCGCGGCCTGCGACGACAGCCAGATGGCCGTGCTCGACGCGGTCTGCGCCCAGCTGCTGGCGTTCTTCCGCTGCCTCCACGCAGGCCACCGTCCCGACGCCCCCTCCGAGGCCAGCGTGATCACGCGCGTCGTCTCCGACTTCCAGATACACTCCCGCAGCGGCGGACGGTGAGGGCATGAAGAAGACCCTGGTGGCCGGTGAGATCAACGTGGACCTCGTGCTGCAGGGCTACTCGGCCTTCCCGGTCCCGGGCCAGGAGGTGCTGGTCCGGGACTTCGCGATGGTGCTGGGCAGCGCCTCGGCCATCCTGGCCATGGGCCTCGCCCGGCTGGGTACCAGCGTCGCCTTCGCCGGCTGCGTGGGCGACGATCATTTCGGGCGCTTCTGCCTCGAGGAGATGGCGCGTCGGGGCATCGACCTCTCGCGGGTGATCTGCCGCGACACCCTGAAGACCGGGGTCACGGTCTCCATCAGCGACCGCGGCGACCGCGCCCTCGTCACCTACCTCGGCGCCATCGGGGCCCTCACCGCGGGCGACGTCCCGGATGCCGCGCTCGCCGGGTTCGACCACCTGCACGTGTCCTCGTTCTTCTTCCAGGACGGCCTGCGGCCGGAGCTGCCGCAGCTGTTCGCGCGTGCGCGCCGCGCCGGCCTCACCACCTCGCTCGACACCGGCTTCGACCCCAGCGGCCGGTGGGACGGCGGGCTGCGGGCGACGCTGGCGGAGACCGACCTCTTCTTCCCGAACGAGGTGGAGCTGCGGGCGCTGAGCGGCCGCGAGGACCCGGTGGAGGGGCTGCGCGGCCTACAGAACGGGCGCACGCGGGTGGTGGCCAAGCTGGGCCCGGCCGGCTCCATGAGCCTCGACGGCGACCGTCCCGTCCACGTCCCGGCCTTCCCCGTGCAGCCGGTCGACACCACCGGCGCCGGCGACTCCTTCAACGCCGGTTTCCTGCACCGCTGGCTGCAGAAGGCGCCGCTCGAGGACTGCCTGCGCCTGGGCAACGCCTGCGGCGCGCTCAGCACCCGGGGCCTCGGCGGCACCGGCACCCAGCCGACGCTGACGGAGGCGGAGGAGTTCGTCCGCCAGCGGGCCTGATGGCCGCCCCGCGGCTGCGCGGTCGTCCGCCGCTGCTGGGACACACGCGCCGCGTGAGCTCGGTCGCCCTGACGGCCGACGGGGCGCGGCTGCTGTCGGGCAGCCTCGATCGGACGCTCCGCCTGTGGGACGTCGCCGGCGGGGCTTGCGAGGCCGTCCTCGCCGACGAGAGGGCGGACGTGAACGCCGTAGCCCTGAGCCCCGATGGCCGGGTCGCGGTCTCCGGGTCCGGCGAGATGAGCCTCGCCGAGGGCATCGCGCGGGTCTGGGACGTGCCGGCCCGCAAGGCCCTGCGGGAGCTCACCGGCCACAAGGCCGAGGTGAGCGCGGTCGCCCTCGACCTCCGCGGCGGGCGAGTGGCCTCGGGCGGCGCCGACGACGTCGTGCGCCTCTTCGATCTGCACTCGGGCCGCCCTCTCGCCGTCCTCCAGGGCCACCAGGCGTGGGTGCGGGCCGTGGCCTTCACCCCGAACGGGGACCGCGTCGTCTCGGCCGGCATGGACGGCAGCGTGCGCGTCTGGGACGCCGACGCTTACCGGCCGCTGCTGGAGCTGAGCGCGCACGCCGACAAGGTCTACGCCCTGGCCGTGAGCCGCGACGGCAGGCGGCTCCTCTCGGGGGCCAAGAACCACGAGTTGCGACTGTGGGACCTCGACAGCGGCTCCTGCCTCCAGGTCCTCAAGGGGCACGAGGGGGCGGTGCGCGGGGTGGCCTTCCTTCCCGACGGCCGCTTCGCGCTCTCCGGGTCCGAGGACAAGACGCTGCGGCTGTGGGACCTCGCGACGGGCGGCTGCGAGGCGGTGGAGGCGGTCAGCGGCGGCGTGCAGTGCCTGGCAGCGAGCGCCGACGGGCGGCACGCGGCCGCCGGCACCTACGACCGCAAGGTGCTCGTCTGGGACGTCGGGGGTCCGGCCTGAGCCGGAGCTTCCTGACGGGGCGCTATCGCTGGTGGATCGGCGGCCTGCTCTTCGCCTCCACCGTGATCAACTACCTCGACCGCCAGACGCTGAGCGTCCTCGGCCCCACGCTGAAGCACGACTTCCGCTGGTCCAACCAGGACTTCGCGCTCATCATCATCTCCTTTCGCATCGCCTACGCGATCATGCAGACGGTGGCCGGCCGTGTGCTCGACCGGGTGGGGACGCGCAACGGCCTGACGCTCTCGGTGCTGTGGTACTCGACGGTGGCCGCCCTCACTTCGCTCGCCGGCGGGCTGCGCAGCTTCTGCAGCTTCCGATTCCTGCTCGGCGCCGGCGAGGCCGCCAACTGGCCGGGCGCCACCAAGGCTGTCTCCGAGTGGTTCCCGCGCCGCGAGCGCGGCTGGGCGGTGGCGCTCTTCGACAGCGGCTCCTCGGTGGGGGCCGCGGTGGCGCCGGCGCTGGTCGTCTGCCTGTTGGCGCGCTTCGGTGGCTGGCGGCCCGCGTTCGTGATCACGGGCCTGCTCGGCTTCGCCTGGGTCGTGGTCTGGCGTCTGAGCTACCACCCGCTGGAAACGCACCCGCGGGTGAGCGAGGCCGAGCGGGCCATGATCCTGGCCGACCGTGCCGCCGAGCTGGCGGAGTCGCCGGAGGAGACGACGGCCCCGCCGCGCTGGAGAGAGCTGCTCACCCTGCGCCAGACCTGGGGCACGATCGCCGCCCGCGGGCTCACGGATCCCGTCTGGTTCATGATCGCGGACTGGTTCGCGATCTACCTCGCCGCGAAGGGCTTCTCGCTGGAGCAGACGGCGGCCGGCTTCTGGGTGCCGTTCCTGGCCTCGGACCTCGGCAACTTCTTCGGCGGCGGGCTGTCGAGCCACCTCATCCGCAGGGGCTGGCCGGTCGGGCGCGCGCGCCGGGCCGTCATCGTGGGAGGCGCCTTCGGGGTCCTCGCCCTGGTGCCCGCCGCCTTCCTCTCCGACTTCAAGGGCCTGGTCGCCTGCTTCGCCGTCGCGACCTTCTCGTACGCTGCCATGTCGACCATGGCCATCTCGCTGCCGGCGGACCTCTTCCGTGCCCGGGCGGTCGCCACCGTGGCCGGACTCTGCGGCTCCGGCGCCGGCCTCGGCACCATCGGCTCCACCTTCCTGATCGGCGTGATCGCCGACCGTTTCTCCTTCACCCCCATCCTGGTGGTTGCCAGCTTCGTGCCGATCGTGGCCGCAGCACTGGTGCTCGCGCTGGTGCGCAACACCGCCGCGTCCGGCCGTGGCGTGCTCAAGGTGATCTGATGCCGAAGCCCCGAGTCGTGGTGCTGGCACCAGAGGCGTTGTTCGTCTCCTTCTTCGACCGGGCCCGGCAGCGGCGGCTGTCCCGCATCGGCCGCTGGTCCCGCCTGGCGGGACGGCGACTGACGGGGGCGATCCGGGCGGCGCTGGAGGAAGCGGACGCGATCGTCACCACCTGGGACTCGCCCCGGTGGTTCGGCGAGGAGCTGACCGCGCTGGCTCCGCGGCTGCGGCTGGTGGCGCACTGCGGCGGCGAGGTGAAGGCCCGCTTCGCGCGGCCCCTGTTCGATCGGCTGACGATCGCCAACGCGCCGGGACCCATGTCCCCCTACGTCGCCGAGCTGGCGGTCACCTTCCTGCTGATGGCCGTGCGGCGCGTGGACGACTACCGGGCGGCGCTGCGCCGGGCGTCGAACGCGATCTACGGCGCGCTGCACACGCACGGCGCCGGCGCCGAGACCCTGCGCGGGCGCACCATCGGCGTCCTCGGCCTCGGGCGCATCGGGCAGGAGGTCGCGCGGCTGCTGCGGCCGTTCGGGGTGCGCCTGCTCGCCCACGATCCCTACGTTCCCGCGCGCGTCGCTTCCCGGCTCGGGGTGGTGCTGGTGCCGTTCGGCCGCCTGCTGCGCGAGGCGGAGCACCTGGTGCTGGCCGCCGGCCTCACCGACGAGACGCGCGGCCTGCTCGGCCGGACGGAGCTGTCCCGCTTGCGCGACGGCGCCACGGTGGTGAACGTGGCCCGCGGCGGGCTGGTGGACCTCGACGCCATGGTGGCCGAGGTCGGGCGCGGGCGGCTGCGCTACGCGGTGGACGTCACCGACCCGCTGGAGCCGCTGCCGCTCCGGCACCCGCTCCGCCGGCTGCGCGGCGCCTGTGTCACCCCGCACGTGGGCTCGGCCATGGTCGAGGTGCGCCAGGCGATGGCGGACATCGTCCTCGACACGCTGGAGCGCTTCTTCGCGGACCGCCGGGTGCCGAACCGGGTCACGCCGGCGATGCTCTCGAGGATGACCTGATGCGCCTCGCCTTCTCCACCCTGGGCTGCCCGTCCTGGGACCTCCCGCGCATCGTCGACGCGGCGGGACGCATGGGTTACGACGGCGTCGAGCTGCGTTTCGTGGCGGGCGACGACGCGCTGTGGGCGCGCCCCGAGCTGTCCGGGGCCGGGCTCTCGGAGACCCGCCGGCGGCTGACCGACGCCGGCCTCTCCATCCCCTGTGTCGACACGCGGTCCTTCTTCCACCACCCCGACCCCGCAGCGCGGCGGCAGGCGATCGAGGAGGCGATGCGCTCGGCCGACCTGGCGGCCGACCTGGGCGCCGCCGGCATCCGCGTCTTCGGCGACCGCGTGCAGCCCGGCGCGGACCTCGGCACCACCCGCGACTGGATCGCCGGGGCGCTGGCGACGCTGCGCGACCGCCTGCGCGGCAGCGGCGTCTCGGTCTGGCTGGAGACGCACGGCGACTTCGCCAGCGCGCCCGCCGCCCGCTCGCTGCTGGAGCAGGCGGGCGGCGAGGGCCTCGGCCTGGTGTGGGATCCCGCCAACGCCTTCTCCGAGTTCGACGAGGCCCCGGAGCGGGGCGGCGAGGCGCTGGGCGCGCTCGTGCGGCACGTCCACCTCAAGGACCTGCGCCGTCCCGCCGATGGCCGCCTGCCCTGGCCGCCGGTGCTGATGGGGGCGGGCGACTTCCCCGCCGCGGACGTCCTCGCCTGGCTGGAGCGCAGGGGCTACGACCGGTGGGTCTCGTTCGAGTGGGAGAAGCGCTGGCACCCCGGGATCGAGGAGCCGGAGGTGGCGCTGCCGCACTTCCTGCACTGGGCGACGGACGCGCGGCGAGGGCGCGTGGAGCCGGCGCCGGCCGGGGCGCGGGTGCTCGAGGCGGGACGCCTGCGGGTCGAGGTCCACCAGGACCGCGAGGCCATGGGCCGGGCCGCCGCGCGGACGGTGGCCGAGGAGATCCGCCGGCTGGTCACGCGTGACGGCCGGGCCGGCCTCATCTTCGCCTCGGCGGTGTCACAGAACGAGTTCCTGGCGGCTCTGCGCGCGACGCCGGGGATCGACTGGCCGAAGCTGACGGCGTTCCACCTCGACGAGTTCGTGGGCGTCGGCGCCTCTCACCCCGCCTCCTTCCGCCGCTTCCTCCGCGACCGCCTGTTCGCCCACGTCCCGATCGGGACCTTCCACGGCCTCGACGGCCAGGCGGCCGACCTCGCCGCCGAGTGCGCGCGCTACGCCGGGCTGCTGCGGGCGCAGGCACCCGCGCTCGCCGTCCTCGGCATCGGCGAGAACGGCCACCTCGCTTTCATCGACCCGCCGCTGTGCGACTTCGCGGAGCCGCTGGACGTGCGCGTCGTCGAGCTGGACCCGCGAAGCCGCGAGCAGCAGGTCCACGACGGCTCCTTCCCCCGCCTGGAGGACGTCCCGCGCCGCGCGCTCTCGCTGACCGTGCCCTTCCTGATGAGGGTGCCGCGGGCGGTCTGCATCGTGCCCGGACCGGCCAAGCGCGCCGCCGTCCGGGCCGCGATCGAAGGTCCCCTCACCACCGCCTGCCCGGCCTCGGTGCTGCGGCGTCACCCGGACTGCACCCTGTTCCTGGACCCGGCCTCGGCGGCCGGCCTGGCGGCGGGCTGAGGATGAAGGCGCGCTGGGAACCGTGGCCGCTCTTCAGCGCGCCGTCGCCGGTGCCGCGCCCTGGGGGACGCACGCGTGCGTCTCGAACAGGCGGACGTCCGTCTCCAGCTGTCGTGGGTCGTCCCCGGTGAACACGCCGACGCAGGCCAGGTCCTGCGGCCGCATCCGCCGACCGCAGTAGGCGAACGCGGCCTGCGGGTCGTTGCGGCCGGCGGCGAGCACCTTGTAGTGGATCACCGGCCGCGAGAGCCTCTGCACGAGGTCGACCATCGCCTGCCGGTCCTCCTCCCGGTACTCCTCGACCGCGCCGTGGACGTGCTCGGGGTCGGCGGCCCGCGGTGTGGGGTTGTAGTGGCAGCACATGTAGTAGTCGACGTCGAGGTGCTGCTCCGCCCACTCGAACACGGCGGTGGTGTGGCCGGCGATCCCGGCCTTCATCCCGGAGGCGCGGACGAGGGCGATGGCGGGCTCCACCTCGGCGGCCTGCCCCTGCGCCACCAGGTGGTCCATCACCCCGCCGTGGATGTGGCAGGCGACCGCGCCGCCACGCAGCGCGCGCCGCACGCAGGCCTCGGAGTCGCCCACCTCGGGGCAGGTCTGGGCGAACCAGGCGAGCCGCCCGCCCTCGTCGCGGTACTCGAGCAGCATCCGCATCACGTGGAAGTCGGTGCGGGCGACGAAGGCGGTGATGCCCACGCGCTCGGCCTCGAACAGCGTCTGCTTGATGCGGCCGACGGTGTAGTAGTGGACCATCTCCTCGTCGCGCGCGATCCCCTGGTGCGAGAAGCCGCTGAAGGGGTTCGACCCCAGCAGCAGGCGCGAGACGCGCAGGCCGTCGATCGTCACCTGATCCATGGAGCCTCCGGCTACGGCTTGATGGTGAGCGGCGCCTCCTGGCGCAGCGTCTGCCTGGCCACCGTGTCGTTGACGTCCAGCCGGACCACGTACGCGCCAGGCGCGAACCCGTTGAGCTGGATCGGCCCCACGGAGGCGACCGCGTCGGCGGTGGTGAAGACGTCCTCGGAGCCGCGGGCCACCGGCTTGCCGTCCTTCAGGATGGTGAACCGCGAGCGCAGCGCGGCCTGGCCGGTGGCCGGGTCCGTCCTGCCGCCGTAGACGCCGGCCAGCACCATCAGCGCGTCCTTCGCGGTGAACGCGTTTCCCGGCCGCGGGCGCAGCACCTGCGCGCCGATCTGGAAGGCGGCCAGGGGGTCGTGCGCGTCCGGCTTGCCCGCGGCGGGCTCGTCCGGGTAGAGGACGAGAGGGCTGGCCACCAGCGCCCCTCCCCCGAGATCCGGTACCTCGAGGTCCACTGTCGTCGCCGATCCCTTGCCGTCCGGCAGCGCCGCCGCCACGGTCAGCCTGTAGCGGCCGGGCTTCAGCGCGAGACCCCACGAGGCGACGGCGGCGCCGTCCACCTCGGCGGCGACCACGTCGCGCGTCGTGCTCGCCACCGTCTGGCCGCCGGCGTCCTTGGCCTGGGCCGCGATCGACAGGCGTGTGGGGCCGCTCGCGGACGCGGGCGGCGCCGACACCAGGCCCGCCGCGTACGCCTCGCCCCTGGGCGCGCGCGTCAGCAGCTTCAGCTCCGCGGTCAGCGGGAAGTCGGTGCGCGGGGAGGCCAGCAGCGCCCGCGCGCCGGCGCTGGCGCCGCTCGACGCCCCCACCGCCGCCAGCGGCAGCAGGTGGCCGTCGGCTCCGCGCGCGTAGCCGAGGTCCGGCCGGGTGACGTAGGCGGCGGCCGCCCGCTGCAGGTTCTCGCCCAGGATGCCGCCGCCCTCGGCGTAGCCGCACTCGGCGTCGAACTCGATCCGCAGCTCGGCGCCGGTGAAGTGGTAGGGGAGCCCCGGCCGGTCGCGGTACACCCAGGCCTCCGGCTGCCGCGTCGAGCCCTCGCGCAGGTAGGCCATGTTGTCGAACTGCGGGCCGGGGCCGGCAGGTGGCGTCTTGGTCGCGGCCGTGCCCGCCTCCTCCTGTCTGTCCGCGGTGCTCGCGCGTGGCGAGCGCGCCCCCTGGACGGCCACGATCTCCTCGGGCCGCCCCAGCAACGCGAACACCTGGCCGCAGCCGGTCTCCGAACCCTTCCGCCCCGGGTACGAGAACGAGTCGTCGCTACGGGACCAGGCGGTGAGCACGTTGTCCTGGAACTCGTTGGCGGGCGTCCCCGGCGTGGGGTCACGCCGGGCCCAGAAGATCTTCTGGAACTCCTGGCGGTCCTTCTCGTCCTTCAGCTCCTTGAGCAGCGCCGCCTCCTCGGGCAGCAGGAAGATGCGGGCGACGCGCGGGAAGCGCTTCGTGTCGACGTCGCGCGGGCCGGCGGAGAAGGCCGGCACCGCCGCTGCTGCGAGAAGAAAGAGGACGAGCACGACGCGACGGCTCCGACCTGTCATCGCAGCCCTCCGTGAGGGCCCCTGCTGCCGGGCCTCGGCAGCGGGCCGGCCCGAAGCATACTCTGGATCGACTTGCGTTTGATATTTTTCTCTTGCGTTTGCCTGTGCTTTGCCGCTATGTTCCCGGCGTTTCGCTGTCGATCCGCTTCGTCGCCATGAGCCCTCCCCTGAAGAGCGTCCTCCCCGTCGACTTCGCGGTGATCGCCGCCTACATGCTGCTGATGCTGGGGATCGGCGTCTACGCGATGCGCTTCAACCGCGGCGCCGCCGACTACTTCAAGGGGGGGAACCGGGTCCACTGGCTGGCGGCCGGCCTCTCCTCTTTCATGAGCGGCTTCTCGGCCTGGACCTTCACCGGCGCCGCCGGCCTCGCCTACCAGCACGGCCTGGTGGCGATCCTGCTCTACGTCGGCAACGCCTGCACCTTCCTGCTCGGCTACTTCCTCTTCGCGCGGCGCTGGCGGCGGGCGCGCATCGGCACGGTGATGGAGTACCTGGTCGACCGCTACGACGAGCGCACGCGGCAGGCCTTCTCCTGGACCACCATCTTCTTCCAGTTCTTCACCGGCGCCGCCATGCTGTACGGCCTCGCCGTGTTCGTGGCCCCGGCCTGCGGCTGGGCGGTCTCCTGGACCATCATCGGCTGCGGCGCGGTGATCCTCGCCTACTGCGTGGTCGGCGGCCTGTGGGCGGTGGTGATCACCGACTTCCTGCAGGCGGCGATCCTGATGCCGTTCACGGTGGTGATGTTCGTGGCCGCGCTGGCGAAGGTGGGCGGCCTGCACGCGCTCGTCTCCTCGCTGCCGGCGGAGTCGACCTCGCTGGCACTGGCGCCCGGCTACGGCTGGAGCTTCGTGGTGTGCTGGTCGGTGATGACGAGCTTCGGCTACAACACCGCCGCCATGGCGCAGCGCTACTTCAGCGTGGAGGACGAGCACGCCTCGCGCAAGGTGGCTCTGCTCTGCTTCTCGCTGTTCCTGGTGGGCGCCTTCATCTGGTTCGTGCCCCCGCTCGCCATGCGGGTGCTGCACCCGGACCTGACCGCGATCTGGCCGGGGCTGGCCAACCCGCACGAGTCCTCGTACGCGCTGGCCGCGCTGACCCTGCTGCCGAGCGGGCTGGTCGGCATCATGCTCGCCGCCATGTTCAGCGCCACCATGTCGAGCCTCTCGGGGGTGCTGAACCTGCACGCCTCGATCATCTCGCGCGACATCTACCCGACTCTCTTCCCGCGGCACAAGGGCGAGGCGGAAACGCTGCGTGTCGCCTGGACGGCCACGTTCGCCGTCGGCGTCGTCATCACCTCGGTCGCCCTGGTGATGGCGCAGGGCGGCCACAGCGTCTTCGGCTCCATGGTCACCTTCAACACCGTGATGTCGCTCGCCTATGGGCCGCCGGCGCTGCTCGGTCTCGTGGTGCGCCGGACGCCGTCCTGGTCGGGTCTCGCGGCCTTCACCGTAGGCCTGGCGATCGGCTCGATCGGCAGCTTCGCGCTGGGCTGGGAGCTGGTGGCAAACGTCGTGACGGTGGTGCCGGCGTCGGTTGCCGTCTTCTTCCTGAGCGGGCTGGTCCCGGAGCGCCGCCCGGCGCGGCTCGCCGCCCGCGACGACCTGTTCGCGCGGCTCGACACCCCCGTCGACGTGGCCGCCGAAGTCGACCTGCGGCACGACCCGACGGCGGAGGTGTTCCGCTTCCTCAGCCGGTCGACGGGCCTGGTGGGCGTCCTCTGCATCCCGTTCGCCTTCACCGCGCCGGCCGACCAGCGCGGCGTGGTCCTCGGCTACGTGGCGATCACCCTCGCCCTCGCCGCTGCCCTCGCCTTCGTCCGCCGCCGCGAGCGCGCCCCGGCGGCCGTCCCGCTGCGCGTCACCCAGCCATGAGCCCCGCCGCGGCGGGGAAAGGAGCACGCCCGATGACAGCACTCGGCCGCTCGCTGCTGGCTCCGCTGGTCTTGACGGCAGTTGCGGCGGCCCCGGCCCGCGGCGGCGTCGCCTCCGTCTGGGCGGTCGGCGACGGCGAGAAGGTCGCGCCGGACACCACCGCCAGCCCGCTCGCCGCGCGCAACGCCGCGTGGGACGGCCGGACCGTCCGCCTCTTCGGCGCCCGCAACGAGGTGCTCGCGTTCCAGGTGATCGTCCAGGCGGACCCTTCGGGCATCGGCGCGCTCTCCGTCGCGCTGCCGGAGCTGCGCCAGCACGACGGCGCCTCGCGCATCGCCTACGCACCGCCCGCCCCGGACCCCTCGCTCTCCGCGGGGAGGCCCATCCAGCTCTTCTCGGTCCGCTCGATGAAGGTGACCGAGGAGACGCACGCCTCCTGGGCCTGGAAGCCCGGCAGCCCGGCCGCGCCGAAGCACACCGTCGGCTGGCAGCCGGTGCAGCTCGTCCCCGAGAACGCGCGCGCCGGCCGCGGCGGGTTCCCGCTGGCGGTGGCCGCGAACGCCGCCCAGGCGGTGTGGATAGAGCTCTACACGGGCCGAGGCCGGCCCGCGGGGACGTACGAGGGCACGCTCACGGTGCACGCGGACCGCGAGACCCGCACGCTGCCGGTCGCGCTCGAGCTCCTCGACTTCGAGCTGCCCGACGAGAACTCGATGGACGCGATGGTGTTCTACGAGCCGGAGCAGCCGGAGCTCTACCAGGGCCGCAACCTCGACCCGGCCTACCACCGCTTCGCGCACCGCCACCGTGTCGAGCTGGTCCACGCCTACGACGAGGCCCGTGTCCGGGCGAGCCTGGGCCGGCTGGAGGGGACGGACTTTACGGCGGCGAAGGGCTACGAGGGACCGGGCGAGGGACGCGGCAACCGCATCGTCCCCCTCACCTTCTACGGCCCGGGCCGGGACTTCGACGAGCGGGCGGGCGCCTGGCGACGCGCCGACGCGTGGATGGAGTTCCTGCGAGCGACGCTGCCCGGCGCGCGCACCTTCCTGTATCTCCCCGACGAGCCTTATCCGCCTCAGTACCCGTACGTGAAGCGGCTGGCGGAGAACGTCCACTCGAACCCCGGCCCCGGGCGCGCGCTGCCGACCTTCCTGACCAAGGAGATCGTGCCGGAGCTCGCGGAGCTGATCGACATCTGGTGCGTGCCGCCGCAGGTCTTCGACGTGGCGAAGGCGGCGGCCGAGCGGGCGAAGGGCCGGCGGGTCTGGTTCTACAACGGCGGCCGGCCGAACGGGCCGACGCCGGTGATCGACGCCCCGGCCACCGAGGCCCGGGCGGTCGCCTGGGCCGCCTTCAAGCACGACGCCGACACCTACTTCTACTGGCACGGCGTGCACTGGCGCCACAACCGCCAGAAGCAGGGCGTGCGCGAGCAGGACGTGTGGAGAAACCCGGTCACCTTCGACAACCGCGGCCAGCCGCACAAGCCGGCGGAGGACCAGGGCTTCATCAACGGCGACGGCGTCCTCCTCTATCCCGGCGAGGAGAGGCTGCACCCGCAGGAGGACCGGGGGCTGGCAGGGCCGGTGGGAACCGTGCAGCTCGCCAACCTCCGACGCGGGCTGCAGGACCACCAGTACCTCACGCTGGCGCGTCGGCTCGGCCTGGAGCCGACGGTGCAGAAGGCGCTGGCGGCGGTGGTGCCGCGGGTCTTCTCCGAGGCCGGCGAGACGGTCGGCTTCGCCGAGACTGGCGAGACCTACGAGGCCGCGCGGCGCCAGCTGGCCGACGCGATCGTGGCGGCCACGAGGCGGGGGCGGCCGTGAGCGGGCGCAAGTCTCTGGCCCTGGCGGCAGCGGCCGGGCTCGCGCTCCTGGGCCTCTCCCGTCGCGACACCCGGGCCGCCTCTCCGGCGCCCGTGGCCCACCCGAGGCTGCTGGTGGCGGAGCACGACCCGTTTGCGTCCCTGGCGATGCTACGGGCGCGTTACGCGCAGGGGGCGCGGCCATCGGACGACCTGCCGGGCTGGGCGCTCGGCTGGCTGCTGACCGGCGACGAGGCGTACGCGAAGCGGGCGCTCGGCGCGATGCCGGACACCAGGGCGCGGGGCAAGGGCTCCAACCGCTACCTCCTCTTCCTCGAACGGTCGCTCGCCTTCGACTGGCTGTACGGCTACGCTGGCTTCGACACGGCGCTCAAGGACCGGGTCGCCGGCGAGCTGGTGGACGGCGCCGCGCAGATGCTGGCGCTGCAGTCGCTCGCCGACCCAGAGCAGGCCTCCTACCACAACCACACCGCCCGCGAGCTGGCGCTCGCCGCCTTCGCGCTGTGGGCGGTGGAGGGCCACCCCTCGGTCGAGATGCGGGCGGCGCCGATGCGGCAGAAGGTCGACCGCGCGCTCGACAACATCCTGGAGACGACCGAGCTGGTGGACCCCCAGGGCGGGTACCACGAGTCGACCGACTACATGCGCATCACCTGGGCGCCGCTCGCGCTCATGGCCGAGATGCGGCGCACCCGGACGGGCTCCGACCCGGCCCGCCGTTTCGGCGTCTTCGCGAACATGGGCACCACCTACCTCTACAAGCTGCTGCCGGACGGCTCCTGCGCCCGCGACGACGACGACGAGTTCCCGCACCTGGACGGCCTCGACGACGTGGTCCTCGGCTACGCCGTCCACCGCTTCAAGGACCCGTTCGCGGCCTTCCTGCTGCGCGAGAGCGGCTGGCTGCCACGGCCCTGGGCCATCCCGGTGCTCCGCTTCCTGTGGGACGACCCGGAGGTCGTGCCCCGCGACCCGGCCACGACCAGCGAGGCCGAGCTGCCGCGCCACCGCCTCTTCAGCGGGATCGGCCACCTGGTGCTGCGCGACGGCTGGCGTCCCGACGCCACCTGGATCGAGCTGGCCTGCGGGCCGTACTTCGCGAAGCACGACCACCTCGACGCCGCCCACTTCGTGATCTACCGCAAGGGCCACCTGGCGATCGACAGCGGGGCCGACTACACCGACACCGAGAGCCCCCACTACCTCAACTACTACCGTCGCACCGTCGCCCACAACACCCTGCTCGTCTACCAGCCCGGCGAGAGCTTCTTCTGGGGCGAGAACAAGTGGACGGCCGCGAACGACGGCGGCCAGCGCATGGACTCGTCGCGCTTCTGGAACTCGGTCCGCTCGCTCGAGGACTGGCGACGGACGCGCGACCTGTGGGACCGCTGTACCCTGGCGCCGGTCGAGTCGGTACCCGGCGTGTACCACTACGCCAGGGCGGACGCCACGAAGGCGTATCAGCCCTCGAAGCTCCGCCGCTTCACCCGCGAGCTCGTCTACCTGGAGCCGGAGCGCACGCTGGTGGTGCTCGACCGCGTGGCGAGCACCGACGCCAGCTACCGCAAGGCGTGGCTGCTGCACGGCACGGCCGAGCCGCGCATCGAGGGGCCGGCGGCGGGGGCGGCCGTCGGCGACGGCGGCAGCAGCCACCGCAACGCCACCCTCGCCACCTTCGAGGACGGCGAGGGCCGCCTGCGCATCCACACGCTGCTGCCGCGCGAGCGGGAGGTGATCGCGCGGGGCGGCGCGGGGTTCGAGTTCTGGACGCCCGGCGACGCGAAGGGCGGCCCCTGGGGGTCGGGACAGAACTGGCCTCTGGAGCCGGCCGAGGGCGGGCCGCTCCCCGACGACCCGTACCTCAAGGCCATGTGGACGACGTTCTGGGGCGGCGAGATGACGGCGCTCTCGCCGTCCAACCGGCGCGCGGTGGTGCCCGGGGCCTGGCGGCTCGAGGTCTCGCCGGCAGCGCCCGCCACCGACGACGTGTTCCTGAACGTGCTGGAGATCGCCGACCGCGCCGACCCGGCACCGCCGCGGCACACGGCCGCCATCGAGGGCCATGGCCTGACGGGGGCCGCGATCGAGGGCGCCAGCGTCGTCCTGTTCGCGGACGCCGACGCCGCCGTCGAGCAGGCCGAGGCCACGCTGCCGGCGATCCCCACCCGCGCCCTGCTGCTGAGCGGCCTCGGCCGCAACGCGCCCTACGAGGTCCAGCTCACTTCCGGCTTCGCCCCCGGCTCGCCCGCGTGGCGCGCGGCCGCCGAGACGAGCGACGACGGGACGCTGCGGTTGACGTGGGACCAGAGAGACGAGGCGCGGCTGCGGCTGCGCCGGCTGCACTGAGAGGAGGAGAACCACATGCGCTCGACCCCGTCGCCCGCCTTCGCCGTCGTCGCCGGGATGGCGCTCGTCGCGCTGGGGCTGGTCGACGCCGCCGCAGCGCGCCCGCGCCCGCCGCTGCCCGCGATCACGGCGCCCGTGCTCTTCGGAACGCCGGAGGCCGACCGCATCCTCGAGGCCATGCAGGTCTTCCCCCCCGACAACCCCTGGAACCAGGACGTCTCCAGATTGCCGGTGGCGAAGGACTCGGCGGTGCTCATCTCCTCCATCGGGGCCGACAGGAGCCTCGGCTACAACCTCGACATGGGCTTCGTGCTGGTGCCGCCCGACCAGAAGCGAGTGCCGGTGGCGCTCCACGACGGCAGCGAGTCCGACCCCGGTCCGTACCCGGTGCCCGAGAACGCGCCCATCGAGAACTGGCCGCTGGCGGTGAACGAGGACCGCAACGCGTTGACGAAGCCGGGCCAGACGCTGGAGGACATGCAGAGAGACGGCACCGGCGACCGCCACGTCATCGTGGTCGACCCGGTGAACGGCAAGCTCTACGAGTTCTGGCAGGGCCGGCGCACCGACGCCGGCTGGCAGGCCTGGAACGAGGCGACCTTCGACCTGAGGACGGGCGCGCTGCGGCCCGAGCGCTGGACCTCCTCCGACGCGGCAGGCCTCCCGATCTTCCCGGCCGTGGTGCGCTACGACGAGTGCGAGCGGGGCAAGGTCGAGCACGCGATGCGCTTCACCGTCCGCCACACCCGCCGCGGGTTCGTGCTGCCGGCGACCCACTGGGCCAGCCGCAGCTTCGACAAGGCCTATCCGCGGATGGGCGAGCGCTTCCGCTTGCGCGCCAGCTTCGACACCTCCTCCTTCCCGAAGCACGCCCGCGCCATCCTGGAGGGCCTCAAGACCTACGGCATGTTCGTGGCCGACAACGGGAGCGACTGGCTGATGTCGATCTCCCCGGATCGCCGGCTCTCGGGGCTGGAGACGCTGAAGCGGGTCAAGGGATCCGACTTCGAGGTGGTCGACACCGGGGCGCGGGTGGTCGAGGACCAGCCGAAGTAGCGGATCGGGACTGGGGGCACCGTATGAGGCTCTGCCAGGTGGGCTGCGGCGAGCACGCCCGGGTGGCGCACGGCCCCTCCCAGGCGCGCTGCGCACGGGAACGGAACGACCTCGTTCTCGCCGGCTGCTGCGATGTCGACGCCGCGCGCGCCGAGTCCTTCCGCGCCGAGTTCGGCTACGCCCGGGCGTTCACGGACGTCGCCGGGATGCTGGAGGCGGAGCGCCCCGATGCGGTGGTGGTGGTGGTACCGGTCGAGCGGACGGTGGCGGTCGCCTCGCTGGTGCTCGAGCGCGGCCTCCCGGTCCTGCTGGAGAAGCCGCCGGGCGAGACGCCCGCCGAGGTGGACCGCCTGGCCGAGGCCGCCGAGCGGCGCGGCAGTGTGGTGCCCCACCAGGTCGCCTTCAACCGCCGGTACGCGCCGCTCGTCCGCGAGCTGCGGCGCAGGATCGAAGCCGCGGGGCCGCTGCAGCACCTCCACTACGAGATGACCCGGGTGAACCGCCGCGACCCCGACTTCTCGACCACCGCCATCCACGGCCTCGACGCCGTGCGCTACCTCGCCGGCTGCGACTACGCCGAGGCGCGGTTCCGCTACCGCGAGCTGCCGGAGCTCGGGCGCGGTGTCGCGAACACCTTCGTCGACGCTGTCATGGCGAACGGCGCCACGGCCCACCTCGCTTTCTGTCCGGTGGCCGGCGTCCTGGTGGAGCGGGCGACCGTCCACGCCGGCGACAGCAGCTTCACGCTGCACGTGCCCATGTGGGGCGGCGTCGACTCACCCGGCCGGCTGTGGCAGTTCACCTCAGGCACGCTCGCGGCGGAGCTGGGAGGCGAGCAGCTGGGCGACGGCACCGCCCTCTTCGAGCTGGGCGGCTTCTTCCGCGAGACGGTCGCCTTCCTCGACGCCGTCGCGGCCGGCCGGCCGCCCTCGCCGAGCCTGCGGGAAGCGCGACAGTCGGTGGCGATCGCGGAGCACGTCCGGCACCGCAAGGCCACCTTTCAGGCCCGGGCCGGCAGAATGAAGAGGCAGGCATGACCCGCATGACGACCGGGCTCGCCGCGGCTGCGACGATGCTGCTGGCGGCCGCCGCCCCCGACGGGCCGGCGGCCCGCCTCGACGCCTGGCGGATCCTCGGCCCGGGCGGCGGCGGGACCTTCTACCACCCCGTCGTGAGCCCTCACGACCCGGCGCTGGTGGTGGAGACGACGGACATGACGAGCGGCTACGTCTCCACCGATGGAGGCGAGAGCTGGCGGCTCTTCCAGCTCGGCGGCAGCCCGCTCGTCTTCGCCTTCGATCCCGTGTCGCCGGACGTGATCTACGCGGCGAACGCCGCGCTGTGGCGCAGCGCGGACCGGGGGCGGACCTGGCGGCTGGTGTTCCCCTCGCCGGAGAGGAACACCGTCCAGCACCACTGGAGCGACCACGGCGACACCGTCTACACGACCGACGAGCCGCTCTACCCGAGCGGCCGGTTCACCCGGCTCCACGCCGTTGCCGTCGACCCCTCCGATCCGCGGCGACTGGTCGTCTCCCTGAGCGGCCGCCGTGTGGGGCCGCCGGGGACGACACCGGAGAGCGAGACGCAGCTCCTGGAGTCCCGGGACGCCGGCGGGTCCTGGGAGAGGCGCTGCGCCCTCGGCTCGGGCGCGGTGCTCAGCCTGTGGATCGAGAGAAACGGACCTGTCCGCGCCGTCACCCCCGACGCCGCCTGGGAGATCGCCGGCACCGGCGTCCGTCGCTTCGAGGCTCCCGGCGGAGTGCGGCTCAGCTCGGCGAGCTTCGGCCGTGACTCCGGACGCACCCTTCTCTACGTCACCTCGCCCTTCGCGGCTGGCGGAGCGGGCGGAGTGCACGTCTCCGAGGACGGCGGCCGCACCTGGCGGGCGGCGTCCGGCGATCTGGCCGCCTTGTCTTTCGGCTCCACGCAGGGCGAGCCCTGGGGACCGGCCGCCACCTCGCGTCCGCTGCTCTACCCCGTCTCCGCCTCGGCCGGCCATGGCCTCGTCGCCTACGTCGGCCTGCGCGGCCTGCGGCGCTCTCCGAGCGCGCCCAAGTTCAACGGCATCGCACGGACCGCGGACGGCGGCCGCACCTGGGCGATCGTGCACGAGGAGGACGACCGGCCGTCCTCGAACCTCCGGGGAAGCTGGGTCGAGGAGCGCGCGCTCGAGGACGGCTACTCGGTGTGGTTCGACGCCCCCACGGACCTCGGCGTGGGCCCCGCCGATCCCGACCTGTGCTTCGCCACCGACCTCTTCCGGACCTACCGCACCCGCGACGGCGGAAGGACGTGGGACCAGCTCAACTCGGCCCCCCGCGGAAACGGGGCGTGGGTGAGCCGGGGCCTCGACGTCACCACCACCTACGGCGTCCACCTCGACCCTTTCGACCCTCGCCGCGTGTTCGTCAGCACCACCGACATCGGCCTCTTCCGCAGCGAGGATGGCGGCAGCAGCTGGATCGGTTCCAGCGCCGGCGTGCCGAAGGAGTGGCGCAACACGGCCTACTGGTTGGTGTTCGATCCCGAAGAGCGCGGCCTCGCCTGGGCGGCCTTCAGCGGGACGCACGACCTGCCGCGTCCCAAAATGTGGCGGCACACCGACCCCGCCTCGTTCCGCGGCGGCGTCGGGATCTCGACGGACGGCGGGCGCACCTGGACGCCGTCGTGGCAGGGCGCGCCGCAGGGAGCGGTCACCCACCTCCTCCTCGACCCGGCCAGCCCGAGGGGCGCGCGCACGCTCTACGCCTGCGTCTTCGGGCGAGGCCTCTACAAGTCGACGGACGGGGGCCGGACCTGGGCGGGCCGGAACACGGGCGTCGACGGCCCCCAGCCCTTCGCCTGGCGGCTGACGCGCGCGGGCGACGGGACGCTCTACCTGGTCGTCGCGCGGCGCAGCGAGGGCGGCCGCATGGGCGACGCTGGCGACGGGGCCGTCTATCGCTCCCGGGACGGGGCCGAGCACTGGGAGCGGATGGCCCTGCCTGCGGGTGTCAACGGTCCCAACGCCGTCACCGTCGACCCCATCGACCCGCGGCGGCTGTACCTGTCCTGCTGGCCGGTGGCAACTCCCGGCGGCGACACCGGTGGCGGGCTGCTCCTCAGCCACGACGCCGGGGCCACCTGGACGCGGCTGCGGCCCGACGCCGAGTACGTCTACGACGTCACGCTGGACCCGCGAGACCCCTCCATCCTCTACTTCACCGGCCACGACCAGGCCGCCTGGCGCTCGAGCGACCGCGGCCGCACCTGGTCGCGGCTGCGCGGCTTCAACTTCAAGCAGGGCACGCGCGTGGTCCCGGACCCGAACGATCCGTCGAAGGTCTACATCACCACCTTCGGCTCGAACGTCTGGTACGGGCCGGCGACCGGCGATCCGAACGCCCCCGAGGACGTGGTGAGATGAGCCCGGCCTTTCTCTGCGCTCTCCTCCTGGGCCCTGCGACCTCTGCTCCTGCGCCGTCCCGGCTCGAGCAGCTGGTGGAGGCGAACGTTCTCGGGACGCACGCGTTCCAGGTGGGGCTGGCAAGGAAGGAGGGCAGGGCCGACCCGGCCTGCTACGCGGCAGGAACGCTCACCGAGGCGGAGCTGGCCGCGATCGAGGCGCACCAGGCCGCGCTCCTGAAGGGCGATGTGAGCGGAGTCCGCGCCTGGGCAGAGGGCAAGCCGTCCGCCTTCGAGCCCGCTCGCGACCTCGAGCCGCTGCTGCAGGTCCCGCTGGCGATGCCGGACGGCCTGCCGGTGAACGTCTTCTGCCGCTGGCTGGAGGAGAAGACGCACGCCCCGCGCGCGAGCGTACGGGCCATCGCCAGCCTGCTCCAGACGAACCTGGAAGTGGAACGCGACGGCGACCGGCTGCAGGAGCTGTTCGCCTTCTACATCGGCCTGGGCCTGCCCGTATACCTCGGACAGCTCGGGCTCCCGGGGACGGACGCGGCCTTCCTGGAGATGGGGCGGGCGCTGGAGAGCCGCTGCTGCGCCTCGCCGTTCGGCACGAACGCCGCCGACTGGCAGATCGCCGGGCGCAAGAACTGGAACTGGGGCGAGAAGAACCTCGGCCTCCGCGACGACAAGGTGCTGGCGGCGGAGCTGCTGCAGCAGGAGGACGTGGCACGACTGGTCCCACGGATGAAGGCGCTGCCGCGGCGGCGGATCGCCGTGGTCGGCCACTCCTTCACCATGCAGCTGCACTGGTCGACACCGGGCGCGTTCGTGCCCGTGGTGACGGCGATGTTCGCGCGCGTGAACCCCGCGGTGGAGTTCCGGCAGTTCCAGGCGGGAGGGCTCACCTCGACCAGGGCGCTCGCCCGCTTCCACGACGAGGTGATCGCCTGGAAGCCCGACACCGTGCTGCTGGTGGTCCTCAACCGCACCGCCGAGGACCTCTCGGCCTTCGTCCGCCTGGGCCGGGACTTCGCGGCGGCGGGGGCGCGGGTCGTCACCTTCGACGACATCCACGACCCCGCCGCCAGCGACCCGGCGGCGGTCGCGCGGGACGTCGCCGCCGCCCGCGAGTCGGGGATGACGGTGATCGAGGTCGGCGCGCTGCTGGCTGCCTCGCCCGACCGCGAGCGCTTCCTCTGCCTCGACAGGATCCACATGACCGAGCCCTACCACCGGCTGATGGCCAGGGAGTGGCTCGCTTGGCTGGTGGGCGCGCGGCCGGCCCGACTGGAGCGCTGACATGCTGACGCGCGTCTTCGAGACCAAGCAGGCGATGGCGGAGGCCGCCGCCGCGCACACGGCCGCCGCGCTGGCCGACGCGATCACCGCCCGCGGCGAAGCCCGCGCGATCGCCGCCACCGGCGCCTCGCAGTTCGAGTTTCTGGATGCGCTGTGCCGGCTTCCGGGTGTCGACTGGGCGAAGGTCGTCTTCTTCCACCTCGACGAGTACGTGGGACTGCCGGAGAGCCACCCGGCGAGCTTCCGGCGTTACCTCCGCGAGCGCCTCGTCGACCGCGTCCACCCCGGCGCCTTCCACTTCATCGAGGGCGACGCCCGCGACGTCGCCGCCGAGTGCCGCCGGGTCGGCGCCCTGCTGAACCAGCGGCCGGTCGACGTGGCCTTCGTCGGCATCGGCGAGAACGGCCACCTGGCTTTCAACGACCCGCCGGCCGACTTCGAGACGGAGGAGCCCTACCTGGTGGTCACCCTCGACGAGCCGTGCCGGCGCCAGCAGATGGGCGAGGGCTGGTTCGCCCGGGTCGAGGACGTGCCGGCACGGGCCGTCTCCATGTCGATCCGCCAGATCCTGAAGGCGCGCGAGATCGTGGCCGTGGTGCCGGATCGGCGGAAGGCCGTGGCGGTCCGCGACTGCCTGGAGCTGCCGGTCTCGCCCGCCCACCCGGCCTCCGCGCTGCGGGAGCACCCGCGCACGACGCTGTTCCTCGACCGCGACGCGGCGCATCTGCTGTCGCGGCCTCCGCGACCGTGAGCCTTCGGCTCGCGGTCCTGGCGTTCGCAGTGGTCGCCGCGTCCGGGCGACTGGCGGCGGCCGCCGAGGTGCGCGTGGCGCAGGAGGCGCGCGCCATCCCGACCTACGAGGAAGGCCTTCCGGACCCGAACCCGCCGTTCGACCTCTTCACCGCCACCCGCTTCAACTACCCCTACACCCTCCGCGAGAACCTGACCGCGAGGCGCACGGACCGCGAGTGGCGGGTGCTCGTGCTCGAGAACGAGTATCTGCGGGTCGAGGTGCTGCCCGACCTCGGCGGCCGGCTCTGGCGCTGCATCGACAAGGCGGACGGCGCGAGCCTCTTCTACGCCAACCCCTCGCTGAAGTTCGCGCAGGTCGCCTACCGCGGCTCCTGGGCGACCTTCGGCATCGAGTGGAACTTCCCGGTCTCGCACAACTGGGTCACCTCGTCCCCCGTCGACTTCGCGACCGAGCGCCACCAGGACGGCGGCGCCTCGATCGTGGTCGGCAACGTGGACCTCGTCTACGGCATGCAGTGGCGCGTCCGTCTGACCCTGCGCCCGGGCCGCGCCGCGCTGGAGCAGGAGACGACCCTCTACAACCGAAGCGACCTGCCGCACCGCTTCTACTGGTGGACGAACGCGGCGGTCGAGGTCTGGGACGACTCGCAGATCGTCTACCCGATGGACTTCACGGCGGCCCACGGCTTCGCCGAGATCGACACCTGGCCGGTCAACTCGAAGGGAGTCGACCTCTCGCGGCCGGGGAACCACCGCTCCGGTCCGGTGTCGCTCTTCGCCCACGGCAGCCATGAGGGCTTCATGGGCATCTACCACCCGCGCACGCGCGCGGGCGTCGCCCACTACGCGGATCCCGCGGAGCTGCCGGCCAAGAAGGTCTGGAGCTGGGGCAACGACGCGGACGGGCTCGACTGGCGCAAGGCGCTCTCCGACAACGACAGCGCCGAGGCCGAGATCCAGGCCGGCCTCTTCCGCGACCAGGAGACCTACGCCTTCCTGGCGCCGCAGGAGGAGATCCGCTTCCACGAGCAGTGGCTGCCGGTGCGCGGGATCGGCGGGTTCGTGCGGGTGACGCCTGATGCCGTGCTGAACCTGGAGAGAACACCGGCGGGTGCCGAACGGCCAGGCCTGCGGGTGGGGTTGAACGTGAGCGAGCCGCTGCGCGCGGGGACGCTGCGGATCCGG
This sequence comes from Vicinamibacteria bacterium, assembly GCA_035542035.1. Taxonomy (GTDB): domain Bacteria; phylum Acidobacteriota; class Vicinamibacteria; order Fen-336; family Fen-336; genus DATBSL01. The sequence continues at coordinate 190,373 of DATKME010000002.1, forward strand.
AACGGCACGTCGTCGACGGCACCGCCGCCGGCGTCGGGCGAGTGGGTCGTGACGGAGCCGCTCTCGCTCGAGCCGTCCTCCTTCTTCCTGAAGACCTTCCACGACCTGCCGCGGACGGAGCGCTACTGGGTCGAGGTCGTGGACGCGAGCGGACGCGTGCTGGTGCAGCACATCGAAGGCCTCTACTGGACCGTGTCGCGCGACCAGGTGACGCTCGGCCCGCAGAAGGCCTGGCGCTGCCCGCCGCCCTCGTCACGAACCGAGGACGACTTCGTCCAGCTGGGCCGCAACCAGGAGCTGGAGGGCAAGCTGCTGGTCGCCTACGCGACCTACCAGGACGGCCTCCGCCGGTATCCGGGCAGCTTCGCCCTGGGTAAGGCGGCCGGCCGGCTTGCCGTCGCCCTCAAGCGCTACGACGAGGCGGTCGAGCGGCTGACGGCGGTCGCGACGCGCGCGCCGCAGGACACGGAGATCGCATACGCCCTCGGCCTGGCCTTGGTCGGGCTCGACGAGCCGGGAACCCTGGGGAAGGCATGGACCCTCTTCGAAGCGGCGACCCGCGCCCGCGCCACGCGACCGGCGGCGCTCCTTCGGCTCGCGGGGCTCGAAGCTCGGGCCGGCCGGGTGGCCTCGGCGCTCGATCGCCTGCGCGCGGCGGCGGCCGACTCGCCCGGCGTGGTGCGCGCCGGCGCGTTCGAGGTGATCCTGCTGCGGCGATCCGGCCACCTCGAGGCGGCCCGCGAGCGCCTGGCCCACTGGCTCGCCATCGACCCGACCAGCAACACGCTCCGTGTCGAGGCGGTCCGTCTCGGCGCCTCTGACACCGGCCCGTGGGCGCATCTGGCCGGCGAGCCCCAGCGCATCCTGGACGTGGTCATCGACTACATGGCGCTCGGCGCGTTCGACGACGCGCTGTTCGTCCTGTCTCAGCGCTGGCCGACCGAGGGCGTCGTCGGCGAGCCGGGAGCACTGCGGCCGGAGAACCACCCCGAGCTCGGCTACTACCGAGCATACTGCCGGGACAAGGTGGGCCGGGGCTTCGACACCACGCTGGACTGGGTGGCGGCCGCGCGCATGCCGACGACCTACGTGTTCCCGAACCGCGCCGAGTCGCTGCCTGTGCTGAAGGCCGCCCTGGCGGCGAACCCGGACGACGCCACCGCGCACTTCCTGCTCGGCTCGCTGTACCTGAGCGGCGGGATGACTGAGCGCGCGATCGCGGAGTGGAAGGCTTCGCTGAAGCTCGATGCCAGGCGCCCGGTGCTCCATCGCAACCTGGGGCTGACCCTCCTCCGCGAGGGCGACCTCGCGCGGGCGCGCACGGTGCTGACGCAGGGGCTCGACGCCGACCCGACGAACCCGCAGGTCTACCTCGCGCTCGACCAGGCGCTGGAGATGCTCCACCGGCCCGCCGAGGAGCGCGCCGCCGCGCTGCGGCGGTATCCCGAACCCACCGCCATGCCGTCGGCGCTCGTCTTCCAGCTGGCGCTGGTGCTCGCCGACCTCGGTCGCTTCGACGAGGCGGAGGCGCTGTTCCGCGGCCGCTTCTTCCCGCGGGAGGAGTTCGGGACCAACGTGCGCGCGGTCTGGCTGGAGGTGCGGCTCGCGCGCGCCCTGGCCGCGGCGCGAGCGGGCCGCGCGAAGGAGGCCCTGGCCGTCGCCGCGTCGCTGGCGCGGCCGGTGGACGGACTCGCGTTCACCGCCGACGGGCTGGGCGCCTTCCTCGAGGACCCCCGCTTCCAGTTCCACCTGGGCGAGCTGCACGCGCTGTGCGGTTCCGATGCCGCCGCTCGCCAGAGCTGGGCGAAGGCTGCGGCCGGCGGAGACGCCTTCCCCTTCCTCGGCCCCGTCTACGCGTGGCGCGCCGCCCGGCGTCTCGGCCCGGTGGGCGATGCCGCCTGGCGCTCGCGCTTCGAGCGCACGCTCGAGGCGATCGACAGCCGCCTGGCCGTGGGGACGAACTACCCGGGCCTGCTCGCCGCTGCCCGGGCCCTGACGCTCCGGGCGCTGGGCCGCGACGACGAGGCGCGGGCCGAGGTCGAGCGGACGCTGCTGCTGCCAGACAAGCGGCTCGCCCACCGCATCGCGCAGGAGGTCCCATGACCCGCGTCCTCCCACCCTCGCTGCTGGCTTTGCTGGCGACCGCCAGCCTGGCATCAGCGGCTTCGCCCGGGCCGGCGCCGATCTGGCCGCTGCCCCGCGAGGCGAAGTTCCTCGACGACCGCCTGCTGCTGACCGACGCCGTCATCGTGGTGCCGGCGGGGCCGCCGCGGGCGCAGCGGGCCGGCCGGCTGCTGGCGGAGCTGCTGCAGGACCAGTTCCAGGTGGTGCTGCCGGTGGCGACGGGACAGGCGCCGGAGGGCCGGACACCGATCGCGGTCGGTACCGTGGGCTCGCCGGAGATTGCCGCGCAGCTTGGCGCGGGCGCGACCTGCCCCGGGGCGGAGGGTTACCTGCTGCGCGTCGGCGGCACCGGCGCTCTGGTGGCCGGCTGTGACGATCGCGGCGCCCTCTACGGCGTCTCCTCGCTCGTCCAGCTCGTCCACCGCTGGGGCACGCAGAGCCTCGCCGTGCGCAAGGCCGAGGTCCGCGACTGGCCGCTGCTGCCGGTCCGCTGGGTGCACGTCTTCATGCCGGCCCAGGAGCAGCTGGCCTTCGCGCGCCGGTACCTCCGCGATTTCCTGCTCCGCTACAAGTTCAACGGCCTCGTCCTGGAGACGGGCGGCGGCATGCGCCTCGACCGCCACCCCGAGGTCAGCAACGGCTGGCGCCGGACGGTGCGCGAGTGGTATGCGCACGGCGAGACCGTGCCCAAGATCGACGAGGGCATCCCGCTCGGCACCGCCAACCGCTTCGCCGCCTCGCTGCACGTCGGCGTCGGCGGCGGCTCATACCTGGAGAAGGACGACGTACGGCGACTGGCAGGATGGGCGCAGGACCTCGGCCTGGAGATCGTCCCCGAGATCCAGTCGCTGACCCACTCGTACTACCTCGTCGCCTCACACCGCGAGCTGGCCGAGGACCCGGACATGGCCTGGCCGGACTCGTACTGCCCCTCGAACGACGCCTCCTACCGGCTGCTGTTCGAGGTCATGGACGAGTACCTGGAGGTCCTCGGGCCGAAGCGCGTCCACATCGGCCACGACGAGTGGCGCGCCGGGGCCTTCTGCCCGCGCTGCCGCGGCAAGGACACCGGGCGGCTCTACGCCGAGGACGTGCTCCGGATCCACCAGCACCTGAAGGAGAAGGGCATCGAGACCTGGATGTGGGGCGATCACTTCGTGGACGGCCACAACCGCTTCGGCCGCAAGTGGTCCGAGGGCGGCTTCGTCCGCTACGAGAGGCCCGACACCGCCTCCGCTCGCGACCTGGTGGCGGCCGCCACCAACGAGATCCACGTCACCAACTGGTCCGGCGAGGAAGGGGACTCCACCTTCAAGCGGCTCGGCTGGCCGTTCGTGATCGGCAACCTCACGGGCACCGAGGAGACGGACTGGAAGGGGCGCCTTCTGCGCGGGGGCGCCACCGGCGGCGAGGTCTCCTCCTGGTGCGCGCTCGAGGAGTTCCAGCTGGGCAAGCTCCACTTCCCCGAGGCCCTCTTCAGCGCGAACCTGCTGTGGTCGGGCGCCACCGCCCGCCGCGAGGACGCGCTGGCGGAGGTCGGACGGCGGCTGGTCGAGACGCAGGCGCTCCTCTCCGCGGCTCCGCCGCCGTCGCTGCGCGCCCACCCCATGCGCTTCGAGGTCCAGGACCTCGGCTCCGCGCTCAACCACGCGCCGCAGGGAGACGGCTGGGACCTCTCGAAGCTGAAGCCGGGGCGTGCCGTGGTCGACGGCCTGCCCTTCCGGATCGAGGACCCGAAGGACCGCGGCGGACGCTCGTGCGTCGTGGTGGGCCGCCGGCCCGGCGAGGAGCCGCTGGCGGTGGGCCTGCCGGTGTCCGGCCGTTGGGCCTCGCTCGTCTTCGTCCAGTCGGCGACGGCGGCGGGAGCGCCGTCGATTCACGCCGGCGACCAGACGCACTTCCCCCGCGAGTCGAGCGAGCTCTTGGGCCTGTACGAGATCCGCTTCCGCGACGGGCTGGTGGTGAGCCACGGCATCCGCTACGAGGAGAACGTCTCGCGCTGGGACGCCGGGCTCTCCGGCCTCTTCTACTTCGGCCGCGCGCTCGTCGCCGGCGCGCTGCCGGACGGGCGCGACGCCGTGGTCTGGGCGAGCGAGTGGACGAACCCGAGGCCGGACGTGGACATCGCCTCCGTGCGCCTGGTCGGCTCGCCGGGGCCCTCGGCGGCCTTGCCGATCCTGCTGGCGGTGACGGCGGTGGAGAAGCCGCGCGTCGAGGACGAGAGATAGGCACCGGGAGGGATACATGAGGATGACGCGGGCGGGGCTCGGGGCGACGGCCGTCGCCGCCACGGTGTCGCTGTGGGCGATGGCGTCGATCGCTGCTGCGCCGAAGGCAGCGCCCCCACCGAGGACGCGCAACGACATCCGCTACTCGACCGAGGTGGTGACGCCGCACGTCCCCTGGGCCACCCAGCTACCCGGCGGTCCCATCAAGGGTTTCTTCATCCCGACGGTCGCGCACGGCCGGGACATGGTCGAGCTGATGCAGCGGCTCGCGCTCTTGCCCACCACCGTCACCATCGACCCCAACTGGGACGTCAACTGCTGGGGCCTCGGCGACTTCTACGGCCACGAGGAGCGCGGCGACCGCGACGACTTCCGCACGGTCTACGGTTACGTCGAGGAGGAGATCACCAGCGGGAAGCCTTTCGAGGTGATCGTGCTGCCAGGGCTCAACGGCTGGTCGCGCCTGACCCGGCCCTCCCGCGACGCGATCCTGCGCCGGGTGAGCGAGGGCGCCGGCCTGGTGCTGGTCCACCCGTTCGTGGGTGACGTCGAGGGTCACCCCTTCCTCGGCGACGAGAAGGCGGGCGATCGTCGCATCTGGGAGGTCTCGCCGCTGGTCGGGGTGGCGGACGACCGCGTCAACGAGCGCGGCTATCCCGAGCCCAACCGCGACGCGATCGCCCAGGGCCGCTGGGAGGTGGCGAAGAGCCACTTCATCACCGACGGGTTCGACCTGTCGCTGATCCCCTCCGGCGCGAGCGGCGGGCGCTTCTACACGTACCAGCCCAAAGGCGAGGTGCTGGTGCAGGCCGCGGGCCACCCGGTGGTGGCGGTGAGGAGCTACGGCAAGGGACGGGTGGTCGGCCTCGCCTGGGTGGGCGAGGGCTTCGTACCGGAGCCGGTCGACCCGGTCGAGACGCGGACGACCTGGAGCTACTGGGAGTACGAGAACGCCCTCCTCGCCCGTGCCGTGCTGTGGGCGGCGGGGCGCGAAAGCGAGGTGAGGCTGGTCTCCTTCGCTGCCACGACCAGGGGAGCCAGCGTGGTGCTGGCGGCGAAGGCGGCGAAGGCGGTCGAGCTCGAGATGCGGACGACCAGCGCATTCGGCGGCCCGGCGCAGGTCGCCCGCCTCCGACGCGAGCTGGCGGCCGGTGAGTCCAGGCTGGAGATCCCGGCCTCGGAGATGACGCCGCCGTGGGGCTTCGCCGGAGGCCGGCAGATCGTCGACCTCGTGGTGCGGGAGGCGGGCGGCGGCGCCAGCCTCGCCTTCGGCGCGGCGAGCTTCGAGGTCCCGCGCGAGGCCTCGGTCACCGGCGTCCGCACGAACGCCGAGGTCTACCGCGGGGGCGAGACGATGAGCGTCGTCACCCAGGCGGCCGGCGCGCTCGACTCGCTGCGCATGCGGGTGCGCATGCTGGACGACCTCGACCGCACCGTGTTCGTCGAGGAGAAGACGACACACGGCGAGCGGGCCTTCTTCTACCCGCTCGAGGACTTCGTCGGCCGCCGCGTGCAGGTGATTGCCGAGCTGGTGGACGCGAAGGGCCGGGTGGTCGACCAGCTCCGCCACCCGCCGCTGCCGGTGGTGGCGGCGGAACGGCGGCAGAAGGAGTACCGGGGGCTGCTGTCGTTCGAGACCCCGGTCCACCACCAGGCCGCGCTGCGCCTGCGGCGCCTGCAGGAGCAGGCCATGACCAGCGGGTTCACCTGGGGCGGCAAGGTGAACGACGAGCTCGGGGTGCCGCGCGGCTACTTCGGCGTCTACTGGTACGACCGCGGACCGACCACACCCGAGGCGATGGAGAAGGCGATCGCCGAGTTCCAGAAGACGCAGGATTTCGACGCACTCGCCTACCTGACCAAGAAGGAGCTGTTCAAGCGCACCGGCGACACCCGCTTCCTCGTCCGCCGGCCCTGTCTCGACGACCCGGAGACACTGCGCATCCTCGCCGACGTGTCGCGCTCGTCCGCGCGTGCCAAGGCCGTCTACAACATGGACTACTACTTCGTCGGAGACGAGGGTTCGCTCGGCTCCTACGCCGACCCGGTCGACTTCTGCTTCGGCCGGCACACGCTCGCGAGTTTCCGGCAGTGGCTGCGCGGGCAATACGACTCGCTGGCGGAGCTGAACCGTGCCTGGAAGAGCGACTTCGCCGAGTGGGACGCGGTGGTGCCGCTCACCACCGACGAGGCGCGGCGCACCGGCCGGTTCGCGCCCTGGGCCGACCACCGCACGTACATGGAGACCTCCTTCGCCCACGCCTACGCGACCGTGCGCCAGGCGGTGGTCGAGGGCGATCCCCAGGGCCGCATCGCGCTCTCGGGGACCCAGGTGACGACGCCGTGGAACGGCTGCGACTGGCATCGCCTCGACGCGATCGTCGACGACTTCCTCTCCTACAGCGGCGGCAACCAGTGGGAGATCCACCGCTCCTTCGCCAAGCAGGGCGCCCGCGTCGGCTTCTGGACCGGCTACGGCCGCAGCGGCGCGGCGGTGAAGCACGAGGCGTGGTCGGCCGCGCTCAGTGGTGTCCTCTACCCGAACCTCTTCTGGAGCCCGTCGATCGTCAACCCCGACCTCACCTTCTCGCGCTCGGGCCAGGACCTCGGCGACGCCTTCCGCGCGCTGCGCTTCGAGGGGATCGGCCGGCTGCTGATGGAGGCGGAGCGCGTCTCCGACGGGATCGCCATCCACTACTCGATGCCCTCGGTGCACGCCGCCGGCATCCTCGGCCAGCACCTGCGCAACGAGGAGGAGGACGCGCCGGTGCCCGGCAAGCGCGACTTCCCGGCAGCGCGCGACGGCTGGGTCAAGGTGCTGGAGGACCTCGGCTACGCCCCGGACTTCGTGGCCTCGGAGCAGGTGGCGGCAAACGGCCTCGCTGGCCGGAGGGTGTTCGTGCTGCCCTACTCTCTCGCCCTCTCCGACGCCGAGGTGGCGGCGATCCGCGCGTTCGTGGAGAAGGGCGGGGTGGTGATCGCGGCCGGCCCGGCGGGGATCCTCGATCCTCACGCGAGCTGGCGGACGGCCGGCGCGCTCGACGAGATGTTCGGGATCGGCGCGGGTCCGGCGGAAGCGCGAGCCAGGGCCGTCGAGCGGACCGCCGGCGCGGTCTCGGTCACCACCGCCGCCGCCGCCTGGGGGCTGAGGGCCGAGGCGCTGCCGGGGCTCGTCGCGCTCGAGCCGGCGCTCACGGCGACGAGCGGGCAGGCGCTGCTGCGCATCGGCGGCGCGAGCGCGCTGGTCGTGCGCCGCGTCGGCCAGGGCTGGGCCGTGTACCTCAACCAGCTGCTCGACGGCTACCCCGACCTGCGGCGCAAGACCGGCGGCGAGGCCTACCGCCTGCTGCTCGAGCGCGTGCTGGACCACCTCGGCGTGCGCCCGGCGGTGTCGGTGACCGACGCCTCCGGCCGGCCGCTGCGGCGGGCGCTCGTCTCGCGCTACCGCCTGGGGGAGGCCGACGTGGTCGCGGTGCTCGACGGCGAGCTCGAGGCGGGCACCCGCTACGGCGTCGACGGGGTCACCCGCTACACGGCGACCGCCCCGGATTCGGCCGGCCGCGCCGTGCGGGTACGCCTGCCGAAGGCCGGCCTGGTGGTGAACGCGCGCACCGGCGAGTCGTTCGGCCGGACGGACACGGTGAGTGCGCGCCTCGTGCCAGGCGAGGCGCTGGTGCTGGCGATCACGCCGGAGGCCGGCGAGGTGACGCTGGCGGGGCCGGCGTCGGCGGCGCCCGGCTCGCACCCCGCCTTCACCCTGCGCGCGGCGCACCTCGTGCGCGTCCACGTCTTCGGCCCGGACGGCCGCTTCCTCCCAGAGTACGCCGCCAACCTGGTCCCGCGGGACGGCCGCGCCCGCTTCGTGGTGCCGTCGGCCGTCGACGACCCGCCGGGGGTGTACCGTATCGCGGCCACGGACGTGCTGACCGGCGCCCGGGCGCAGGCAGCGCTGGAGCTTGTTGCGACTCAGTCTCAATAGGGGTCAGGTCTTGCCTCTCAACATCGCGAGGGTCCCATGACACGAAGGGCGGTCGGCTGCGTGCTGAAGGCGGGCGTGCTGACGGCGCTGCTGGTCCCCGGGCTGGCGGCGGCCGCCACCGCCCAGGCGCCGGTCAGCGTGCGTGAGGAGACGCTCACCATTCCCACCTGGGAGATCGGCCCGCCGGCGGTGCACCCGCTGTTCCCGGCGCCGCAGGGGCCCATCTACCCCTACACCCAGAACGACACGCTGACCGACCGCAAGGTCGACAAGCCGTACCAGGCGGTGACGCTGGAGAACGAGTACGTGCGGGTGCTGGTGCTGCCGGAGATCGGCGGCCGCGTGCACGGGGCGAAGGACAAGACGAACGGCTACACCTGGCTCTACTGGCAGCCCACCATCAAGCCCGGGCTCATCAGCATGACCGGCGCCTGGATCTCCGGCGGGATCGAGTGGAACTTCCCGCACGGCCATCGGCCCTCGGGCTTCATGCCGGTCGACCACCGGATCGTGAAGAACCCCGACGGCAGCGCCACCGTCTGGGTCGGCGAGACCGAGCCCGTCTACCGCATGCGCTGGCTGGTCGGGCTCACCCTCTTCCCCGGCCACAGCTTCCTGCGCTGCGACTACGTCTTCATCAACCCGACCGATCACCGCCAGCCGTTCCAGTTCTGGGCGACCGGCGCGACGCACGCCAACGAGTGGACGCAGGCGCAGTACCCCGGCGAGGTGATGACCGGCCACGGCAAGGAGGAGTTCTGGTACTGGCCGGTCGACCACGGCCTCGACCAGTCCTGGTGGAAGAACGTCGAGAACGCGAACTCGTTCTTCGCCTGGCAGAGCCGGGACGACTGGTTCGGCACCTACGACCACAAGGCGGACGCCGGGACCGTGCACGTCGCCGATCACCGGGTGATGCCGGGCAAGAAGCTGTGGACCTGGGGCTCGGGCCCCTCGGGTCGCATCTGGGAGGACATCCTCACCGAGGGCGGCGGTCCGTATTACGAGCCGCAGGCGGGCGCCTTCAGCGACAACCAGCCCGACTATCACTGGATGGAGCCGGGGCAGGTGCGCGTCGCCCACGACTACTGGTACCCCGTCCGCGGCACCCGCGGCTTCCAAAAGGCGGACCGGGACTTCGCGCTCAACGTCGAGGTGGCGAACGGCCGCGCGTTCGCCGCCGTCCACGCCACCTCGGCGTTCGAGGCGGTCAAGGTGACGCTCATCGACCAGCGCAGCCGCCAGGTCCTCATCGAGACCATGACGCCGGTGTCGCCGGACCGGCCGTTCACCATCGACCTGGTCGCGCCCCCGAGGCTGAGCGTCTACGACCTGCGGCTGACGGTGGCCGACAGGGACGGCGCCCCGCGCATCGCGCTCCAGCCGCAGAAGCCCGGCAACGGCGCGCTGCCTGCGCCGGCGGTTGCGCCTCCGGATCCGGCCAAGGTCGACGCCGACGAGCTCTACGCCTGGGGCGAGTGGCTCGACCGCTTCGTGCGCCGCCCCGAGGCGCTCGTCTACTACCACGAGGCCCTGCGCCGCGACGCGAAGGACGTCCGCGTCAACCTGGAGCTGGGTGGGATCGCGCTCAAGGAGACCCGCTGGGAGGCGGCGCTGCAGCACCTGGACGCGGCGCTCGAGCGCGATCCGTCGAACGCGCGTGCCTGGTTCGGGCGGGGGCAGGCCTTCGTCGGCGAGGGCCGCTTCGCCGAGGCCGAGGAGGCGTTCGCGAAGGCGGCCCTGGGAGCCGGCCAGCAGGCCAGTGCCGAGCTGGCCCTGGCGCGACTGGCCCTGCGACGTGGCGACCCGGCGGCGGCGCTCCCGCACCTGGAGGTCGCCTCCTCGCGCAACGGGCTCTTCGCCGACGTCCCGGCCCTGCGCGCGGCCGCGCTGCGCCGGCTGAAGCAGCCGGAGAAGGCCCTCGCCGCGGCGGAGGCCTCGCTCGCCCTCGACCCCATGCACTTCATGGGCGGGTACGAGAAGACGCTGGCCCTGCTGGCGCTGGGCCGTCCGACGGAGGAGTGGGAGGTGACCCGGCGCGCCTTCATGCGCGACTCGGTGCAGAACGCGATCGAGCTGGCGGCGGCCTACATCCAGGCCGGTCTGCTCACGGACGCGGACGCCGTGCTGGCGACCGCGGGCGCGGATCGCCAGGCGGGCAGCCCCGACGAGCCGCCGTCCGTCTACTCTGTTCGGCGCTACAGCCCGGTGGTCGACTACCTGCGAGGCTGGCTGGCCCAGGCGCGAGGCGACGCGAACGCCGCGGCGCCGCTCTTCTCCAAAGCTGCCGGCGGCTCGCTCGTCTACGCGAACCCGCACCGTGTCGAGGAGCTGCAGGCGCTGGAAGCGGCGGTGGCTGCGAACCCGAAGGACGCGCACGCGCAGCACCTGCTCGGCAACGTCCTCTACGGCCTCGGTCGGCGGGAGGACGGCCTGGCTCACTGGAAGCAGGCGGTCGCCCTCGACGACACGCTGGCCCTCTCCTGGCGCAACATCGGCTACGCCGAGCACCAGTTGAACGACGACGACCGCGCGGCGGACGCCGCCTACCGCAGGGCCTTCGCCATCGACCCCTCAGACGCCCGCGTGCTGCTCGAGCTCGACCAGAACGCCGAGCGCCTGCACGTCCCCACCGCCGAGCGCCGCGCCCTGCTCGACGCCAGCCGGGAAACCGTCCTGCGCCGCGACGACCTCACCCTGCGCTGGATCGACGCCTCCCTCGCCGCCGGGTCGCCCGCGGACCTCGAGCCCGTACAGAAGGTCCTGCTGACCCGCCACTTCCACAGCTGGGAGGGGATGTACGGCATCCACCAGGCGTACATGGACGTGCACCAGCGGCTGGGCGACGCCGCCCTCGCCAAGAAGGACCTGCCCGGCGCGCTCGCGCTCTACCAGAAGGCCTTCCTCTACCCGAAGAACCTCGAGGTGGCGCCGCGCACGCCGGACTTCCGCGCCCACCTCAACTGGAGCCTGGCGAACGCGTACCTCACCATGGGCCGCAAGGGCGAGGCGAAGCCGTACCTGGACCGCGTCCTCGCCGAGAAGTACCCGCGGCCGGGGCTCGGCACCTACTACCAGGCGCTGGCCGAGAAGGCCCGCGGGCACGCCGAGACCTCGCGGGCGCTGCTCACCAAGCTGGAGGAGACGGCGCGCGCGATGACCGGCGGCGCCGACGACCGCCGCGGCCGCACCGGGACCGCCGGCTACTACCTGCTCTCGCTGGCGCTCGAGGCGAAGGGGGACGCCACCGGCGCCCGCGAGGCGATGGCCCGGGCGACGGCGCGGGACACACAGCCCGCGCGCGCGGCCCTCACGCTGGCGCAGGTCGACTTCGCCGGCGCGCACCAGTAGGCGGCCTCAGACCGGGAGCTTCGCCAGCAGCGCCTCCAGGTTGCCCGCCAGCACCTTCGCCTTCTGCTCGTCGGTCAGGAAGGCGTTGTGGATGCGGGCCAGCACCGTCGCCGGGTCGTTGATCGAGAAGTCGGAGCCGAACAGCACCCGGTCGGGGCCGATCGTCTTCACCGCGTACTCCAGCATGCCCATGCGGTCGTGGCCGTAGCCCGAGGTGTCGAGGTAGCAGTTGGCGTGCTTCGCCACGAGGTCGATGCGCTTGAAGATGTGGTCGTACTCCTTCTCGTCGCCGAAGTGCGCGAAGACGATGGTCGCCTGCGGGAACGTGGAGACGATGTAGTCGATCTCCTCGTTCTCGGTGTGGACTGCGAGCACCATGCCCAGGCGCACCACCTCCTTCACCAGCAGGGCGAACTCCCGGCTGGTGTACTGGTAGGGCCCCATGTAGTTGCAGAGCTCGCCCACCCACACGAAGCCCAGCTGCTTCCGGCAGTACTCGACCTCCCTGAGGGCCTCGTCGAGGTACTGGGGGTTGACGGCGCAGGCGCCCAGGAAGCGGCCCTTGTGCTTCTCGACGAAGCGGGCGATCTCGCGGTTGCCGGCCACGAAGTCGGCCGGCTTGCCGCCGTCCTGCTGGCAGCGCTGGGAGTTGACGATCCCGCGCTCGACGCCCGTCTTGTCGAGGTAGGCCACGAACTCGTCGAAGTTGCGCGTCACCGTGTGCCACTGCCACAGCTCCCCGCTCTCGGCCGGGGCGTGCAGGTGGGCGTCGAAGACGCGGGTGGGGCCAGGTGTTGCCTTCGCCGGGTCGACTGCTTCGGCGGCGTGCGCCGGCGGAGCGACGACCCCGCCGAACGCCACCGCGGTGCCCGCCGCGCCGACGGCGGCGCCGGCCCTGCGCACGAACTGGCGACGGCTGTGCGTCCGGCACATGGAGACCTCCGGTCAGGGATCCGAGCGCGGGTCAACGGCCCGCGGCGAACGCGAAGGGTGGCCGTTGTGGAGCGGCACCGGCGGCACCGGGAGCGGCCGGCGGTTGTGCAGCCAGCCGGGCAGCCGCAAGTCGGGGAAGTCGTGGAACAGCACGCCGGTCACGTGGCGGCGCAGCGCGGCGGCGAGCGACCCGTCGGGGCGGGCGATGCAGGTCGGCCAGGACGAGTGGCGCAGGCTCGAGTTCACGGCCACCACCCAGAGCGCGTTGTCCGCCGCGCGGGTGCGGATGAGCGCGGGCTTGTACTGGTCGAGGACGTTGGGTCCGGGGAAGCCGGCGTTGTGGAAGGCGTGCAGCACCACCTCCACCCCGGCCGCACGACACTCGGCGTACAGCTCGGGGTAGCAGCCGTCGTAGCAGACGAGGACGCCGCAGCGGACGCCCGCCAGGGTGAAGCGGACGCTGCGCGCGCCGGGTGTGTATACGCGCCGGTCCTCCTCGGTGCACATGCGCTTGTCGTAGCGGTCCTGGATCCGGCCTCGCTCGTCGAGGAGGTACAGGCAGTTCGTGGGCTTCTCGCGCGCGGAGAGCCAGTGCGCCGAGCCGAGCAGCACCCGGATACGCGCGGCGGCGGCGGCCTCCTGCACGGCGACAGTCTCGTGGCGAAGCCGCTTCCAGTCGTAGCCCGCAAACGACGGGAAGTGGAACCCCCCGTAGCCCGAGAGCGCGGCCTCGGGGAAGAGCGCGAGCTGGGCGCCGCCGGCGGCCGCTCGCCCGAGCAGTCGGCGGACGTGGCGGCCGTTGGCGGCGACGTCCCTCGTCACCGGGAACTGACAGGCCGCCACCCGCAGCCGCGCGCGCATCGCTACCCGGCCCTCAGCGGCTGGCCGCCCCGGGCAGCAGCCCCGGCACCCAGTGCAGCGCGTTGTCGCGGAATAGCTGCCGCAGCACGGGCTCGGGCAGCGCCAGGCCCTCGACGGTGCGGCCGTCGAAGTCGACCTTCCCCCTGGTCGCGAAGTAGCGCCAGTCGCGGTCGTACTCCGACTCCAGGCGCCGCACGGTGGCGGCGGGATCCTGGCCGGGCATCATGCCCATGTCGGTGCCGTAGAGGACGCGGTCCTGGTACTTCAGCAGGAAGGCCCGCACCTTGTCGGGTGGCTGCAGCGTCAGGTGGGTGATGCGCGCGGCGGTGTCGACCGCGAAGTTGGGATAGCGGTCGAGGCGCCTGGCGATGGCGTCCACGTCCTCTTCCATGCTGCCGAGGTGGCAGCCGACGACCTTCAGCGTCGGGTGCTTCTCGAGCAGGCGGTCGCGGCCGGCCAGGATCTCCTCCTTGGACGGCACGCCCGGGCGGCCGTGGACGTGCCAGGAGGGGTTCTCCTTGTAGTAGCTGTAGTCCGGGTTCTTCGGGTCGAGCGGCAACCAGGCGGCGATCGGCTCGGCGATGTGCGCGTAGACGGTGGTGCCCCGCTTCGCCAGCCCGGCGAAGACGGCCTCGAAGGCCGGGTCGTCGGGCAGCAGGTAGCGGCCCTTGGCGTCGCGCAGCTCCATGCCCATGCTCTTGTAGATCTTCACGCCGTGCGCCCCCTCGGCGAGTGCCTGGTCGACGGCGGCGAGCGTGCGCTCGGTGAACCCCGGCTGGGCGAAGCCGTCGTCCTCGAAGGTGGCGACCCAGGGCAGCCGGCCACGGCTCGCCGCCGCCAGCTGGCGGGCGATCCTGTGCTGCGGCGCCGCCGTCTCGTAGCCCTTGTCGTAGCGGTCGACCACGCAGATGTTGACGGCGGTGAGGTTCAGCCGGCCCAGCAGGTCGAGCACGGGCCTGGCCTCGGCGAAGAAGTGGGCGTGCGCGTCGATGCGCCCCAGCGTGACCGGCGAGAGCGGCGCGCCGGCCGACGACGACGGGGGTGGGGCGCCCAGCGCCAGGGCGGTCGGGACGACGAGCAGCAGCAGGCAGGCCTTCCTCATCTCATCTCCTCGTTTGTTCTCGAAGCGTGACCGTGAAGGCGGCGAGGTCCCAGCCGACCGCGGTCGAAACGCCGCCGGTCGTGTAGGCGAGACTCACCCGGGAGCCGTCTCGGCTCGCGCTCACTCTGGAGAGCGGGTCGCCGGCCGCATCGCGGGCGCGCAGGACGGTCAGCAGGAATGCATCCTGGCCGGCGAAGGGAGGCCGCACCACCACGCGGTTCGTCTCCCGGAAGGTGAAGGGTTCCACCTCCGGCTTCGCCACCGCGTGCCTCTCCCACCCGATCCGGCTGCCGTCGTGGATCGGCCAGCGCAGCTCCAGCACGGCGCCGCCCAGGGCGGCCTCCACGCCGTCACCCTCGGCGCGGACCCGCGACTTCGGGTCGAGCTGCAGCAGCCACTCGGCCTCGAGCGGCGCCTTCACGGTGTCGGAGAAGACGAACAGCTTGGTGAGCCGCGCGCCAGCGGCCATCGGCGAGGCGCGGAAGGACACCCGGCTGCCCCGGGCGAGCCTCACCGGCTCCGAGACCTCGATCAGGTGGTCGTCGCGGTCCTGGTTGCGGCTGGTCCACTCCCCCACGGTGCGGCCGTCGACCGCGAACGCGTAGCGACCCGCCCCGGGCGCGTTGTCGAGGTAGACGGCGGCGATCCGGTACTCGCCCGGCTCGCCGTCGAACGACGCGAAGGCCTCGCCCTGCGGGCCGACGACGTACCCGTTGGCGGCGTGCGTCAGGCCGCCGGCCGTGTGCAGCGACTCGGGCGCGTAGTCGTGGACGACGCCCTCGGGGCGCAGCGATATCTCGTCGGCGACCGCCAGGACGTCCGGCTTGAGGAACAGCAGGTGGCGGCGGAAGCGCTCCACACCCAGCGCCGGGTGATAGGCCCGGGCGACGTCGCCAACCACGTAGTCGTAGCGGTCGCTGGTGGTCGCCCGCACCACCTGCGGATAGTGGCCGAAGCGGAGCGCCTCCATCGAGCCGAACGCCGCCTGCTCGCCGAGCTGGCCGTGGCGCTTGAAGAGGACCGTGCTGTGGTCCTCGGTGCGCTCCCGTCCCGTGTAGAGCGGGTCGATGGCGAGGAAGCGGCCGTGCGAGAAGAGCTGGAAAGAGCCGGAGTCGGCGTCCTGGTGCCCGGTGCCGTAGTCGAAGACGGCGTACTTCGACAGGCTGCGGCCCATGAAGGGGCCACACTTGAAGCCGACCAGCGTCGCCTGCGGGTCGGTCCAGGAGGAGCGCATCATCACCTGGTCGACCTCGGGGAATCGGGCGAAGGTCGCGAACGTCCGCGGGTCTGCCGGCGGCACCCCGGGGTCGTAGCCCAGCAGCATCATCCAGCCGCGCGAGCCGAGCCCGGTCGGCCGGAGCGACACCGTCTCCCGCGCCATCCACTGGGCGGCGCCGTCCTCGTGCAGGCCCGCCAGCGTGAAGAGGTGCTGCGCGGTGGAGGTCCAGCCGCGGCGGGGAGCGTCGCCGAAGGTCATCGCCCACTCCTCGGCCGTGCGCAGCGGCAGCAAGCCCTGCAGCAGGTACTCGGGGAAGTGGCGCAGCCAGGGTCGTCCCGTGTCGTCCCGGCCGCGCAGCTCCCGCTCCAGCAGCGCGTAAAGGAGCAGGTACTCGCCTCCGTAGCCCGCGTACGCGTAGCCCTCGAGCGAGGAGCCGTCCGCGGGGAGGACCGAGAACGTCTTCGCGAAGAAGCTCTCGGCGGTGGCCAGCCACTCGGCCGCGCGCGGGTCCTCTCCCCACAGCGCGGCCGCGGCGAAGGCGAGGGCTGCGGTGTTCGAGTGCGAGTGGTTCTGGAAATACTGGTTTCGCCACCACACCCGCTCGCGGGTGATCCGCCGGTGCTGCGCCTCGGCCTCCCGGGCGAGCCGCGCGCGCACCGCCGCCCGCTCCTCGGGCGCGAGCGCCTCGTACAGCCAGTCGTAGCCGAGCGCGAGGCCGAGGATGTAGTGGGCGGGCACCAGGAAGGCGAGGTCCTCGTTGGTGCTCCACTCCTCGTCGGCCGCCAGCCGCAGCAGCTGCGCCTTCGCCACCGCCCGCAGGTCGTCGCGGCCGCTCAGCAGCCAGCCGAAGGCGAGCTCCGGGATGAGGTCGCCGTCGTCGCGGACGTCCTCGAGCGGCGCCTTCCGCGTCGCCACCGCCACCATGTGCGGCAGGTCCTGCTGATAGCGCTCCCACAGGAAGCGGTGCGTGGTGCGAAGGCGCGGCTTCAGTTGCGCCAGCCGCGCGGCGTCGAGCAGCAGCCGTGGGTGCTCCGGCGCGGCCCCCAGCCACTCGGCCACGAAGGACACGGCGCGGTCGAAGGCCCGCGAGACCTCTGGATCGGAGAGCGCCTCTCCCTCGCTGTCGAAGACGTGGCCACGGCCGGGGAGGGTGACCAGCTCGTGCCTCACCCCCGCCGACTTCAGCGCCTGCGCCATCTCCAGCGAGCGCGGGTAGGGGACGTCCTGGTCGCGGTCGCCGTGCAGCAGCAGCGTGGGCGGGTAGCCGCCGTCCACGTTGCGGACCGGGCAGAGCGGGTCGAACGCGCGCGCCTCGCGGTCCGGATCGAGGCCCGCCACCAGCTGCGGCCAGAGCCCTCGCTGTCGCGCGTAACGGTAGAAGACGAAGCGCCGGTCCTCGTCGCCCTGCGCCACGGGCTCGCGCCCGACGGCGCACTGCGCTTCGGCCTCGCTCACCAGCCCGTCGCGGAGATAGCCGGGATCGGGACGGCTGTACCACTCGCCGGCGACGTCGCCGTAGCCATAGAAGGAGACGACCGCCCGCGGCCTCGGCCGGAAGCGCTGCCCGGCGAGCAGCGCCAGGTAGCCGCCGGCCGAGTGGCCGACCACGGCCAGCCGTGCGGGGTCGAGGCCGAGCGCCGGCCCCTCGCGGCGCAGCCAGGCGTGGGCCGCATCCAGGTCCTCGAGGATCCCGGGCAGCTTCGTCTCCGGGGCGAGGCGGTAGTCGATCGACACCACCGCCAGGCCCGCGCTGAGGTAGCGCCGCCTCTGCTCCGCCGGCAGCATGCCCCGGTCGCCGAAGATGAGGGCGCCGCCGTGGATCCACAGCACCACCGGGAAGGGCCCGCGGCCGCTCGGGCGGAAGACCTCCGCCCGGAGGGCGAGCGTGCCCACGGAGTGGTAGGTGACCGTCGTCCCGGCCGCGGCGGCAGCTTCCGAGGCCCAGCCGGCCACGGCCGACACGGCGCCGAGCATCGCCGCCACCACCAGCGCTCGTGCTACCGTCCGGGGGGCGGCGGCGGGAAGGAGGTGACCGAGGTGCGGATGCTGGAGCGGTCGGTCGACCGCGTGCGCGCGGCGCACTGGGAGGGGACGGGCGTCCTGATGGGCCTGCTGGCTTGCGCTTCGATCGGCTCCCAGGTGGTGCACGAGCTTCGGTCGCGCGCGCCGAGTACCCTCTCCTGGCCGTTCCTCGCCGGCTTCGCCCTCGCCTACAGCTTCTGGTTCCTCTACGGCCTGCGCTTCCGGCGGGTGGCCATCTGGCTGCCGAACGGCGTGGCCGCGCTGCTGCAGCTCGCGCTGGCGCTGGTGGCGGCGGCGAAGGCACCGGGCCACTGAGGCGGGCACCTCCTACTCCCTGCGCTTGAGCTGGCGCGCGTCGCGCTCCCGCCCGGTGGGGACGGCGATCTCGCCGTAGAGCTCCGGCCGCCGCGCCTGCATCCAGAGCCGGCCGGTGGCGTGCTCGAGCAGCGAGGCGTCGAGAAGGGCGGTCACCATGTCGTCGCCGGCGCAGCTCGTCTCCGCCAGCACGCGGCCGTAGGGGTCGAGGATCATCGAGTTGCCGGTGCGGATCTCGTCGTCGTCGACGCCGATGCCGTTGGCGAAGACCAGGAAGAGGGCGTTGTCGTGGGCGCGGCTGGGCAGCCAGCGCATCAGCCAGCCCCGGCCCTTGTCGCCGCGCAGCTCGCGGTCGATCGCCTCCGGCCTGGCGTGGCGCTCGTCCCAGACCCGCCGCTCGATGAAGCCCATCAGGTGCGGGTTGCTGGTGCGGCAGCCGCCGGTCTGGTGCGGCGCCAGCAGCACCTCGGCCCCGCGCAGGGCCGCGATGCGCACGTTCTCGACGATGTTGTTGTCGTAGCAGATGAGCAGCGCCGCCCGGCAGCCGTGGGGTGTCTCGAAGACGGTGATCTCCCGGCCGGGCTCGATCGCCGGGTGCTCGAAGGCGTGGATCTTGCGGTGCGAGACGATCCGGCCGTCGGGCATCGCCACCAGGTAGGTGTTGTGGAAGACCTCGGCGCCACCGGCCTCCAGCAGGCCGGCGCCGATCGTCATCCGGTGCTTTTCGGCGAGACCGAGCAGGCGCCGGCAGCTCGGACCTTCGGGCACCGGCTCGGCCAGGGCGGCGAGCTGCGGCACGCTCAGCCTGCGCAGGAACCAATAGCCGGTGAGCCCGCACTCGGGCGAGAGGAGGATCTCCACGCCGCGGCGAGTGGCCTCGGGCAGGAAACGCTCCAAGGTGGCGAAGTTCGCCTCCTTGTCGCCGGCCGCGGACTCGAACTGGACGGCAGCGGCTCGCAGGTCGCGCATCACGGGCCTCCTCGGCGGGCGTCCCCGCCAGCCGGCGTGATCGTCGCGAAGACCAACTGCTCCGCGCCACCGGCGGTCGCCGCGACCACCCTCCCCGCCGGGTCGACGACGAAGCTCGGGCCCACGAACTGCAGGCACGGGTGCGGCCGGCCGGCCTGGTTCACGAACAGCGCCCAGAAGCGGCCGTCGCGTGCCAACGCCGGCACGTAGCCGAGGAAATCGTCCAGCATCTGGTCGTGGCTCTTCCAGGACAGCCGTCCCGCCCGCGCGCGCCAGGCGACGATCTCCTCCATCGAGTGATAGTCGATGACGCGGCCCTCGTCGTCGAGGGCGTCCGAATCCCAGGCGTGCGGCATCAGCACGAGCTCGGCACCGTTCGCCGCGTAGCCGGCGAGCAGCTCAGGGTACTTGTTGTCCCAGCAGATCGAGACCGCCACCCGCCAGCCGAGAACCTCGAAGACGGGCGCCCGGTCGTCGCCGCGCCAGAACGGGACCTCCAGTTCGGGGATGTGGTTCTTGCGGTAGACGCCGGCGAGGCGGCCGTCCGGCTCGACCAGGGCGTAGGCGTTCAGCGGCAGCGCGTCCGTCCTCTCGCTGAAGCCGAAGCCGATGGCGAGCCCCAGCCGGCGCGCGAGCGCCGACACGAAGGCGAGCGACGGCCCGTCGAGGTCCTCGCAGGCGCTGGCGAGCCGCTCGTCCTTGCAGATGCCGCTCGTGCACAGCTCGGGAAACACCACGAGCCGCGCCCCCTCCGCCCGCGCCCGCTCAGCCCAGCCGGCCATGCGCTCGAGGCTCGCCTGCTTGTCGGCCCAGGGACAGTGGACCTGCGCCAGCGCCACTTGCAGGGGAGCCGGCACGGTCAGGCCCCGCACCACTCGAGCGTCGCCGCCAGGCATGCCTCGGCGGTGCGCAGGAGCGACGGCGTCTCCACGTACTCGTTCACGTTGTGCGCGCCCGCGCCGCGGGGGCCGAAGAGCAGGGTGGGGATCCCGAAGTGCCGCTGGTTCAGGAAGGCGTCACACGGCCACTCGGCGGCGGTCAGCGGGACGTCGCCGCCGATGACAGCGCAGGCCGCGCCGTGCAGGCAGTGGGTCCAGGGGTGGTCGGCAGGCAGCTCGTGGCCCTCGAGCGGCGGATCGACCAGCCGCTCGACCTCGACCGGGTGCTCGCGAAAGAACGGATCCGCCGCGCAGAAGCCGCTCAGCGAGGACTCGACCTCCGCCACGCACGCTGCCACGTCCTCCTGCGGGAGGAACTGGAAGTAGACCCGCACCCGCGCCTGCAGCGGCACGCTCCAGGCGACGTCCGGGTCACAGCGGTTCGCCTCGACGGCCAGCACCTGCACCGGCGCGGGGTCCGGGAAGGCGGCGTACGCCTCGCCGCGGTCGACCTGCTTTCGCCTCTCCACCCAGCCCTCGATCCAGCCGAGCAGCCGCCCGAGCGGCAGCGCGGGGCTCACCGGAGCGTCCTTCGAGAAGTACGAGGCCGGGTCGCCGGCGCGGCAGACCAGGTCGAAGAAGTGGCCGCCACGCGAGGCGCGGTACACCTCCTCGTTCGTCGGCTCGGCGATGGCGCAGGCGTCGGCGGTGATGCCGCGCAGCCGCGCCGCCAGGGTTCCCCCGCCGCCCGCGAACTCCTCGTCCACCACCGACTCCACCAGCAGGTCGCCGCCGGGCCGCAGCCCGGCCCGCCGGAGCGCCATCGCCACCGCGCACTGCGCGACCAGGCCGCCCTTCATGTCCCAGCTGCCGCGGCCGTGCAGCCGGCCGCCGCGAATCACCCCCGACCAGGCGCCGCTCGTCCACCGCTCGCCGCCGGGCGGCACGGTGTCCATGTGGCCGCTCAGCAGCAGGCTGCGCCCGCGCCCCGTCCCCGGAAGCCGCGCCAGCAGGTTGTGCCGGCCGCGGTAGCGCCGGCCGCGGCGCACGTACGGGTGGCGGCAGCGCGAGAGGAAGCCGGTGTCGTACAGCTCGACTTCGATGCCGTGGCGGCGCAGGGCCCGGGCCAGCAGCTTCTGCCCGGCGGTCTCGTTGCCGTCGGGGGGCACGGCCACCGTCTCGACGCGGACGAGCGCCTGCGCCAGGCGCAGCACTTCTTCCCGCAGCGGCCGCAGCAGCCGCCGCGCCTCGCGGGCGAGGCCGGGCGTCCCGCCTTCAGCCGCCAACGGCGTCTCCCGGGGCCCGATGCTGCAGCAGGCGCACCAGGCCATCGCCCAGCGCCACGCCGTGTTGGCGGGCGAACGCCAGCAGCGTGTCCGGCGAGGCATCGGGGTGGATGGTGTGCGGCGAGGTGACCGTGAGCGCCGACAGCAGCACGCCGAGGTCGAGCGCGCTGGCGAGCGGCCGCTCGGCGAGCGTCTCCCGCTGCGGCCCGGGAGCGGTGAGCGGCAGGCCCGCGGCCAGACCGGCCATGGTGGCGCCGAGGAGCGCATCCCCGGCGCCGGCGGTGCTGGCGACCGGGACCTCGAGCGCGGGCGTGTGGCTCCAGCGTCCGCTCTCGAAGCCCCACGCTCCGCGCCGGCCGGCGGTGACGACGACGGCAATCCGCGGGTTCGCCGCGACCAGCTCCTTCGCGCAGGCGTCGAGGAACCCGGTCGGCAGACCGGGGGGGAACGGCCGGCCGACGACCGCCCCCGCCTCGTCGGCGTTCAAGGCCAGCAGGTCGACCTCGCCGAGCATCCCGCACCGGCGCGCCTCGGCCACCTCGGCCGTGGCGAGGGCCGCCACCCGCAGCGCGCCGCGGGCGCCGGCGAGGCGCAGCAGCGCGTGGCGCGTGGCCAGGGGCACCTCGGGAGCCGCCAGGGCGATCGTGCGCGCGTCGACGAGCCCCGCGATCGCCTCCACGTCGGCCGGGCGCAGCGCCGCCGAGGCCGAGTCGCTGGTGGTGATGTTGCCGCCCGAGCCGTCCGGGTACTGGAAGCAGACGGAGAAGGTGGTGGGCCGGCCCGGCAGCTCGAGCACCAAGCGCACGTCCATCCCCGCCGCGCTCATCTGGTGGCGGACCTGCCGGCCCGCCTCGTCGTCGCCCACCCGCCCCAGCGGCAGCACGTGGAAGCCGTCGCCCGCCGGGCGGGCGCCGAGCAGCACGGCGACGTAGTGGGCGACGATGTGGAGCTTGCAGTAGTCGCGCACGTCCAGCAGCCGCGCCGGACGGCTCTCGTTGCGGCCCAGGTCGTGGGCGCCCTCCAGGGCGAAGAACATCCCGGTGCCGATGCCGCCCACGCCGACCAGGCGGGCGTACGGCGCGGAGGGGGCCGCGCTCAGACCAGCTCCCACTCGGGGTGCTCCGCGATCGGATGGCGCGCCGTCCCCAGCGTGGCCGTGACCAGGGCGTCGGGGTGGCGCTGCAGCAGCGTCATCGGGTACTCCGGCGTCGGAGGAGAGAAGAGGGCGACGCGCAGCGCCGTCTGCTTCCAGGCCCCGGTGTCGCTGAAGACGCGGACCTGGCGGGCAGACAGGCACTCGCGGACGCCCAGGGTGACCGACATCGGCGGCACGAACTGGAAGGCGGCGCCGAAGGTGCGCTGGGCGAGCGCCAGCACGGTGTCGAGGTTGTTCTCCTGGATGCGGACGGTGGACTCCGCCACCTCCTCCAGGGTCAGGTGGTGGAAGGGGTGGCGCCGCGCCTGGTTGTAGGCGACGTGGCCGTCCTGGCCCCAGCCGCCGAGCGTGAGGTCGACGGGGGCTTCCGCCAGCGCGTCCCGGACCGCCTCGATGGTCGAGGGCAGCAGCCAGTGGCGCTGGCGCTCGGGCACCTGCAGCTGCGGGGCGATGCCGCCGTAGAAGTGCGCCTCCATGAAGGAGCGGAAGTTGTAGGGATGGCCCTTCGGCAGCGGCCGGCCCTGCCAGTCGAGGCACTCGTCCATGTGGAACACCGTGAGCCGCGCCAGCGAGACGCGCCGCTCGTTCACCAGGCGCGTCCACGGCTGGTACCAGCAGGTCGGACCGCAGGGGACGATGACCCGCGTGTCGCGGCCCTCCGCGTTGCGCGAGGCGACGAGGTCGACCAGCTCCCGCGCCATCAGCGCGCCCATCTCGGCCGAGTCCCTGACCAGCCGCAGGGGCACCCGCCGCCCCGGGTGAGCGAGCAGCTGGTCGGCGGGCACACGGCACCACTCCAGCAGGTCCCTCGGCCGCACGTGATCGCCCATCCCCTGCTCCCTGCTCGATTCAGAAGTCGAGCACCTCGTCGATCTCGGCCCACGCCTCCAGGAAGTACGGCAGCTGCTTCTTCAGCAGGCGTGCGTGGTCGGGGTCGGCGGAGAGCCGTGCCAGGGCGCGCTGCACGGCCTCCAGGCTCGGGAACTCGCCTTCCCAGATGAGCGTGTGCAGCGGCTCGCGGCCGGCGTGCGGCCGCGAGCGGCGCCCCCGCGGAAACCCACGCTTCTTCCGCTCGAGCGCCGCGAACTGTCGCTCGAGCGCCATGAACGCGGCCTCGTCGGCGGGCCGGAAGCGCTGGACGAATCTCAGGACATAGCCCATGCGGAACCCCTCAGCGACGCCCGCCACGCAGGTGATCGAACAGATCGCGGATCTCGCCCACACCCTTCACCGCGATCAGGGCCGAGATCGCGGCGAACGCGGCGAGGGCCGCGTAGAAAACGGCCGCCCAAAACCCGCCGGCGCTCACGCGGGCACCTTCCCCACCGCCGCCAGGGGCTGCGCCCTGCGGAGCGGGAACAGCAGCGAGCCGACGACGAGGCCAGCGAGCGCGAGGGCCCAGCTGAGGTTGCCTGCGGCCGCCACGCCGACCCCGAGACCCGGCAGCAGGTAGGCGAGCGAGGCGAGGGCACCCAGCAGGAACGCGAGCCAGGCTCCGACGGCCGAGGCGCGAGGCCAGTAGAGGCCGGCCACCACCGTGAGCAGCGTCGGCGCCATGAACAGGTTGGCGGTGACCTGCAGGTAGAAGAAGGCCGGGCCCGGCACCTTGTAGACGAGGCTCCAGACCAGGATGAAGAGCGCCAGGCCGATCACCGTCAGCCGCGTCAGCCGCAGCCGCGCCGCCGCGGACAGCCCGCCCGGCACGCAGGGGCCGACCACGTCCTGCGCCAGGATCGCGCTCCAGCCCAGGAAGTAGCCGGCGTAGGTCGAAACGGAGGCCGCCAGCATGCCGGCCAGCACCAGGCCGAGGAGGCCCGTCGGCAGCGTGCGCGCCAGCATCCAGGGCATCGCCACCATGCCGACGTCCTCGCGCCAAGAGCGCGCCTGCCGCCGGTCGGCCTCGGCGGCCGTTCCCGCCTCGGCCGCCAGCTGCTCGAGCCGGTCGACGCGCGGCAGCAGCGCCGCGATCTCGCCGTGGTCGAGCCGCTGCTGGAACGAGCCGCGCAGCTCGGCCGCAAGCCGCCCGCGCTCGCCGGCCGGACCCGCGGGGTCGGCCGGCAGCCGCGTGGCGGCTCCCCAGAAGAAGGCCAGCGCCGCGATGCCCCAGGCCATCGGGATCACGGCCCGGCCCAGGAAGAGGCCGCTCGTCAGCTGGTAGACGCGCCGGGAGGTCCGGGTGTCGGTGGCCGAGAAGGCCCGCATGGCCACGGTCTGCCAGACCGTCATCAGGGCGATCCACAACAGCACCTGCCACAACAGGAACCCGGCACCCAGGTCACCGGCCGCGAAGGGGTTCGTCCCCTGCCCATGCAGGTGGTCCGCCACCGCCCGGCTCATCGCGCCCCAGCCGGCGGCGCGCAGGCAGACGAGCGTCACCATCACCGTGCCGGCCGCCAGCATCACGTACTGGAGGTAGTTGGTGAGCAGCAGCGAGACCATGCCGCCCACCGCCGTGTAGGCGAGCGCCACCAGCAGCAGCCCCGCCATGGTCCAGGTGACGAAGCGGGCGTCGATCCCGGTGAGGATGGTCAGGAAGCGGGCCTCGATCAGCGGGAAGATGCCGAGGTTGAGCGAGCCGCCCACGGCCATCAGCACGGCGGCCAGCACCCGCACGCCGCGGCCGTAGCGGCGCTCGAAGTACTCGGGCACGGTCATCACCTGCGCCTCGCGCAGGCGGGTGATCACGAACCCCGTCTGGCCGACCGCGAAGGCAACCGCGATGGTGATGAGGCCGACGCTAAAGGCGGAGAAGCCGGCGAGGAACCCGAACTGCGCCTGGTAGGCGTAGGTGATGATGCCGATCTCGGTGGAGACGAGCGAGGCGGTGCCGATGTAGAGGCCCATGCCGCGTCGGGCCACCAGGTAGTCCTCGAGGCCGCCCACGTAGCGCTTTACCGCGAGCCCCGCCCACAGCGTCACCGCCAGCGACAGGACGACCAGGACGGCGTCGATCCAGGTGAAGTGGCTCAGCGCGGCCTCCCGGCCAAACGCCAGAAACCGAAAGCAAACGTAAGTGTCTGTCTTATAATCGCTTTCGATTTGGGCGTCAATGTCGCGAACCGGGAGAAAGGGGACCTGATGACGCGCACGGCATCGCTGTGGCTGCTCTTCTCGTGCTGCGCGGCGGGCGTCCTCGCCGATTCGCCCGCACCGCCCGCCGAGGCCTTCCGGGTCCTGACCCGGGAAGTGCCGCCCGGTCCCCGCATCACCTCCTACCTGCAGCAGCAGCTCGACCTGGGCTGGTCGCAGGACGAGGCGCGGCGCGCGGAGTGGGCGCGCCTGCAGGGCGAGGCCGATCTCCTGCGGCTGCGCGCGCAGACCCGCCAGAAGGTCCTCGACCTCATCGGCGGCCTGCCCGGCGAGAGGACTCCGCTCCACGCGCGCCTCACCGGCAGCGTGCCGATGACCGGCTACCGGATCGAGAAGCTCCTGTTGGAGAGCCTGCCCGGCGTGTTCGTCACGGCTCTCGTGTACGTGCCGGACGCGGCGGCAGGCGCCAGGCCGGCCGTGCTGCTGCCCTGCGGCCACTCGCCGGAGGGGAAGGCCTACCCAAACTACCAGGAGATCGCCGGCCGCCTGGCGGCGCGCGGGTACGTGGTCCTCTGCTGGGACCCGGTCGGCCAGGGCGAGCGCAGCCAGTTCTGGGACGCCGCCCGCGGCCGCAGCCGCTACAACCTAGTCTGCGGCGAGCACGCGGTGCTCGGCAACCTCGCCACCCTCTCCGGCAGCAGCCTGCTCCGTTACGAGGTGTGGGACGGCGTGCGCGCGCTCGACTACCTGCTCTCGCGCCCCGACGTGGACGCCAAGCGCATCTCCATCACCGGCACCAGCGGTGGCGGGGCGCAGTCGGCGTGGATCGGCGCGCTCGACGAGAGGATCGGCGTGGTGGCGCCGTCCTGCTTCGTGACCTCGCTGCCCATGCGCATGGCCAACCGCATCTTCGAGGATCCGGACAGCGACCCCGAGCAGGACCCGCCCGGCCTCGTCTCGGAGGGGATCGATCACCCCGGTCTGCTGCTGCTCGCCTACCCGCGGGCGATCCACGTGGCCTCGGCGGTCAAGGACTTCGTGCCCATCGAGGGCGCGCGGCGCACCGTCCGCGAGCTGCGCGCGCTCTACCAGAGGTTCGGCCACGGCGACCGCGTCGGCTTCGCCCAGGGCTACCACGAGCACCGCTATTCCGACGAGAACCAGGAGCGGGCCTTCGCCTTCCTCGACCGCTGGAACGGCGTCCCGCCGACCAGCGGCC
This sequence comes from Vicinamibacteria bacterium, assembly GCA_035542035.1. Taxonomy (GTDB): domain Bacteria; phylum Acidobacteriota; class Vicinamibacteria; order Fen-336; family Fen-336; genus DATBSL01. The sequence continues at coordinate 217,045 of DATKME010000002.1, forward strand.
TCGCCAGTGTGCCGAAGCTGATGCCGCAGCAGCTGCAGGTCACGCCGACCGGCCAGGTCCGCGTCGACCTCGCCGGCCGCTCGCTGGTGGAGGTGATCCGGGACGAGATGCACGCGGCCGCGCGGACCGGCAGCGGCCCGTCGTTCGCCGAGTGGTACGCGACCGTCACGCGGCCGCGACCCTCCACCCTCTCCTGGGACAAACGAGGCTCGACGGAAGAGAGGAACGTCAGCATCGATCGCTACCTCGTGCGCTCGTCCACCACACCGGACCTGCTGGCTCTTCACATCCACCGCCCCAACAGCAGCCTCGCGCGCGTTCGGCTGGATGTGTCGTTCGACGGCAAGGTCGGCGCGGCCGACTGGCCGGTGGTAGAGCGCGCGCTCGAGCAGGACAGCGTCCTCAGCTTCGACCTGCGCGGGACGGGCGAGGACCGCATGCGCTACCGCGCCGCCTCGGTGGACGACGCCGCGCTCGCGCCCGCCGACGAGGAAGCCGCCTACGCCGACCCGCTCTCGGGTGTCCTGGCCAACTACGTCTACAACGGCCTGCTGACCGGCCGGCCCTACCTCCTCGACGCGCTGGAGGACGTGGACACCGCCGCCCGCTTCGCCCGCGAGGCGCTCGGCGCCAAGCGGCTGGCGATCGCCGGTCGCGGCGAGGCGGGGCTGCTGGCCGTCCTCGCCTCGAGGGTGCAGCCCGGCCTCGAGCTGGCGAACGAGCCGGGGACCCCCGTGTTCTCCTGGCGCGAGGCGGTCGAGCAGGGCCGCGAGCGCTGGCCGATCCAGTACCTGCTGCCCGGCGCGGCGCGGCTGCGCGAGGCCGCGCCCTGAATACCGTCAGGGTCCGATGACCACCGTCTGTGGCACGGCGCTGCCGGCCGCGGGCACCTTGAGCAGCCCGCCACGCACCGGCGTCGCCTGCACGAAGTACTCGATGTCGTCGGCAGGAGCCGGCAGCGTCACCCGGTAGACACCGCGGGCGACCCGGGTGAAGGGAACCGGGGTCCAGGTCCCGCTCCCCATCCGCCGCCAGGTGAGCTGGACGGCCCCCTCGACCTCGCCAAAGACGAGCGCCTCCAGCCGCAGCGGCTCGCCGCGCTCGAGCGCGGTGCGCAGCGTGGGCACCACCAGGCGGTCCGGGCCGTCGTAGGTGCGCGGCAGCACGGCCTCGGGCGGCAGCGCGCCGCCGAACGCCTCCGCGATCTCGCGTGCCGCCGCCTCGTACACGCGCGGCAGCAGGTGCTGCTGCCAGTTGGCCACGGTGCCCAGCTCGCCCCGGGTGCGCACGGTGGCGAGCAGGTGGTGCATGGCGGCGCCGACCAGCGGCACCATCGCGCGCAGCGGCACGAGCGCCGCCTCCGCGCGCCGTCGCCTGTCGGCTGCGGGAGCGGCGCGCAGGGCCCCCAGCGCCTCCTGCAGCCGCGCGTAGGCGCAGGCCAGCTCGCCGGTGGCGCGCAGGTAACGGAAGCTCTCCAGCCAGTAGTCGAAGCGCTCCAGGCTGAGCGGGCCGTCCACCACCGGCCGCAGCGCCGCGAGCTGGTCGACGAACGCGTAGTCGGCCTTCGCCTGCCACCAGGGGCGCGCGTCGGGCACCAGCCCGCCCGGCCCGTCCACCCAGTCGACGGGCCGCGGCAGCCGGCTGTCGAGCCGCTCGAAGATGGACGCCGCCTGCTTGCCCGCTTCCGCCCCGAACTCGCCGGCTGCCCAGTCCGACCAGAAATCGGTGGTCGGCACGAAGGGCACGCCCTCGAGGTCGGCCTCCCAGCCCGCGAGCGCCGGGCCGCCCACGTCGATGCGCCGCGCGGTCCGGCCCTCCACCTCGATCGCCGCCAGGCAGGCGACGTTCTGGTGGTCCACGAAGCCGACGTCGAGCCAGCCGTGGTGGACCCCCACGCCGCGCACGACGTGGTCGAAGGCGGTCCGCGGCCCGGGTGAGCGCGCCAGGTCGACGTTCGTGGCGACGGTCCGGCCCTGCACGGTGACGTCGAAGACGCGCTCGCCGGCGCGCGCCAGCTGCAGCTCGGCAAAGCGCAGGTGCAGGTCGTAGCGCCCGTTCGGCAGCTTCAGCCGGTAGCCGGCGAGCCCGCAGCGCTGGTGGCGGTAGAGGTCCGGCTCGCGCGTGCCGGCGACCGCGGCGTCCGCGCGCACCAGCGGGTAGCCGCCGACCGGCCCCTCGACCTGCGCCGGTGTCTCCGTCCAGTCCTGCCTCCAGCCGGCCTGGGCCAGCGCGGCGACAGCGGGGCCGATGGCGCGCGTCCTCCAGTGGATGCCGATGAGGCCGCTGGCGCCGTAGCGCCTCGCGTCCGCGGCGTCGCGGCGCAGGCGGCCCACCCACAGCTGGGGCGAGGTGAGCGCGGGATCGTCTTCCAGCCAGGGGATGGCCCAGGTCGGCCGTCCCTTCACCGTCGCGAAGCCGCGCTCGACCGGCGAGTGGCCGACCGTGCGGTTGATGCAGGAGAGGGCGACGTCCCCGGGCAGCTCGCGGTCGAACAGCGTCCGGTCCTGCGGGGGACCCAGCACCCAGCCGCAGGTGGCCAGGGCGAACGGGGCGTGCGCCGCCTTGGCGGCCGCCAGCGCACTGCGCAGGTCGCCGAGGGTCGAGCGCACCTCGGCGTCGGGGACGCCCTCCCAGGTCCAGCCTTCGGGCGTCCAGAACCAGTAGTAGTCGAGCGGGTACGACTGCGCGATGCGGCGGAAGATCCCCTCGTAGAGTCGCTGCCTGCCGGCCGCGTCGTCCGCGGGCCGCCCCGCGCTCGCCTGGCGAAGGGCCACCGCGCGGGGGACGACCAGCGGCGTCTCGGTGCCGGCGCAGGTGCGCACGGAGAGCCGGCGCGCGAAGGTGAAGGCGTCCCGCAGGACGTCCGCGGCGCGCGCGAAGAGCGTCCGCTGCTCGTCCGGCGTGCGGGGCTGCGGTGCGAGGCCCTCCATCACGTCGTTGCCGTAGTCGTCGCGGTCGAACAGCAGGCCGGCCCCGAAGAAGTAGTCGCCGGTCCTGCGCGCGTCGTAGCCCCAGTTGCCGCGCAGGTTGCTGAAGTAGCTCGCCGGGTAGGCCTGCTTCACCTCGGTGCCGGCGCCCGCCTCCTCGGGCGGTCCGATCCAGACCGTCGGCTCCGCGTTCGGCCGCCCTTCCGGGTAGGTGTGCAGCCCGACGAAGTTCATGCCCAGCTTCGGTAGCTGCGCCAGCACCGCCTTGTAGTCGTCGCGGGTCCACCAGTCCGGCCCCTCCGGGAAATCGTGGAACGGCTGGATGCCGCGCAGCGCGAAGAGCGGGCGCGCCTCCTCGTCCAGCTCCGGCAGCGCCGCCGGCTGGCGGGCGTCGGGGAGGGTGTCGCCGTGCAGGCCGAAGCCCACGCCCAGGTGCTCGGCCATCCGGTAGGCCGCGTAGAGGACGCCCGCGTCGTCCCCGCCGGCGACCAGCAGCGCCGGCGGTTGCCGGCGGGGCACCGAGACGAGCAGCCTCTCCTCCGGCTGCAGCGCCGCCAGCCGCGCGGTGAGCTTCTCGTCGGCGACGAGCCGCACCACGTTCGCGTTGGCGCGGCCGACCACGATCGCTGGCGCGTCCGTCTTGTGGACGATCGGCAGCACGGTCCCCGTGCGCAGGTAGAAGTAGCGGCGCACCTCGCGCGCGGCGAAGGCCTCGATCGGCGACGCGTCCAGCGCGACCAGGATCGCGGACGGCTCGAGCCGCGCGCCGCTGGCGGCCTTCTGGGCCTTCTCGGCCGCCGCGGCCGCCGGAGTCTGGGGCGCCAGCGCGACGAGCGCCGCCAGGGCGAGCCCGCAGAGCGCGCCCGGAGGGAGGCGGAGGCTGGCGGGGCGGGAGGGGACGAGCACGATGGCGATGGGACTCCTCCGACGACAGACTGTACATTGGGAGGATGCCCGACACGACGAGGCCGGTCCACCAGGGACCGGGCCGCCTGAGCGCCAGGGTCGCGCTCCCTTTTTTCTGGCGGCGGCTGCGTGCCAGCGCCCAGCCGCGGGCGGGCGCCGCGCTGCTGGTGCCGTTCGACCCGGCGGCGCTCGAGAGCGGCCCCGCGGTGACCTGGATCGGCCATGCCACGTTCTACGTCCGCCTGGACGGTGCCGGGTTCCTGACCGACCCCATCTACTCCGAGCGGGCGAGCCCGCTCGCCTTCGCCGGCCCGCGGCGGATGGTGCCCCCGGGCGTGCCGCTTCCGGCCCTGCCCCGGATCGACTTCGCGCTGCTCACGCACGACCACTACGACCACAGCGACCTGCCCACGATGCGTGAGCTGGCCGGCCGCGGCGTGCCCTTCGTGGTCCCCAGCGGGCTCGCCGCGCTCGTGAGCAGGGCCGGCGGGCGGGTGGCGGCCGAGCTGGGCTGGTGGCAGACGGCAGAGGTGGCAGGGCTGCGCGTGATCTGCGTCCCGGCGCGGCATTTCTCCGGCCGTGGCCTGCGCGGCCGCAACCGCACGCTGTGGTGCGGGTTCGTGGTCTCCGGCGGCAACGGACGCGTCTACCACGCCGGCGACTCGGCGCTCTTCGCTGGCTTCGCCGAGGTGCGCCGCCGCCTCGCACCCATCGACGTCGCCCTGCTTCCGATCGGGGCCTACGAGCCGCAGGCGATGATGCACCCCATCCACCTCGACCCGGAGGAGGCAGCCCGCGCCGCCTCGGACGTCGACGCCCGCGTCACCGTCGGCATGCACTGGGGCACCTTCGACCTCGCTGACGAGCCGCCCGACGAGCCGCCGCGCCGCTTCCTGGCCGAGGCCTCCCGACTGGGACTTCAGCGACGGGCGCGAGTGATGGCCGTCGGCGAGACGCTGGCCTTCTGAGGCACCGCCGGGCAGCCTGCCAGCGGCCGGAAACCGGCGCCGCGGAGCAGTTTGAAACGGACGGGCGAAACGCTAGCATCGGGGCGCCGCATGCCACCCGGGCTCCGCGATTTCCGAGCGAAATCCTCGGCGATGCGGATTAGGATGTCGGGAAACACAGCACACCAGGAGGACTCGATGAACAGACGATCCGCAAGTCGCCTGCTCGCAGCCGCGCTGACCCTGGCACTGGCGGCGCTGCCGGCAGCGGTGCAGGGCTCCGGTTTCCAGCTGTTCGAGCACAGCGCGAGCGGCCTCGGCAACGCCTACGCCGGCCAGGCCGCCGGCGTGAAGGACGCGAGCGCGATCTACTTCAACCCGGCGGCGCTCACCCGGGTGAAAGGCTGGAACGTGGTCGCCTCGGTCGAGCCCATCGGCCTCAGCACCACCTTCACCGACACGGGCTCCAGCGGTCCCTACTTCCCCACGACGACCGGGGGGAAGCTCCCCTTCCCGGTGCCGCTGGGCGACACCGGCGGGGACGCCGGCAAGTGGATCGCGGTGCCGAGCGGCTACGTCTCGGGGCAGCTGGGCGACAAGGTCTTCGTCGGAGTCGGAGTGGACGTGCCGTTCGGCCTGCAGACGGAGTGGAGCTCGACGTTCATGGGCCGCTTCCGCACCACCAAGTCGAGGGTGCACGCGCTCAACGTGAACCCGACCATCGCCTTCCAGGTGAACGACGTGCTCTCGCTCGGAGTCGGGGCCGACTACCAGCACCTCTCGGCCGACCTCAACCAGATGGTGGCCTACGGCAGCCTCGCCTACGGCGAGAGCGCGGCGGCGATCGGCAGCCTGCCCCTGCCGCCGGCGGTGCAGGGGGCGCTGCTCGGCAGCATCCTGGGCCAGCTCGGCGGCCCCGCGGGACTCGCCAGCGAGGGACCGGCCCTCTTGTCGGGCACCTCGGACGCCTGGGGCTGGAACGCCGGCGCGTTGCTGAAGCTCGGCGACCAGGCGCACGTGGGCGTGAGCTATCGCTCCAAGATCACGCACGACGTCGACGGCACCATCACCTTCCAGGGCGCCCCCACGCTGTCGGAGAGCGGGCTCACGGGCGCCATCGGGGCCGCGATCAACGCCGGCTTCGCCGACGGCCCGGTGACCACGCAGATCAAGCTGCCGGACACCGTCTCGGTGGCGGGGGCGTGGGAGAACGCGAAGGTGGAGCTGCTGGCCGACTGGACCTGGACCGGCTGGAGCACCCTCCCGGCGCTCACCATCTACCGCAGCGGTGCGACCACGCCGCTCGAGGACGTCCCGTTGAGCTTCCGCGACACCTGGCGCGCCGGGCTGGGCGCCAACGTCAAGATGAACCAGGCCTGGACGCTGCGGCTGGGCACGGCCTACGACAAGTCGCCGGTGCAGGACCAGTACCGCACGCCGCGGCTGCCCGACAACAGCCGGGTGTGGGCCGCGGGCGGCCTGCAGTGGCGACCGACGGAGAGCGTGCACGTCGACCTCAGCTACGCGCACCTCTTCCTCAAGGACGCGCCCAGCAGCCTGCCCAACCAGGACTCGGCGACCGCCACCCCGGTGGGCGACCTGAATGGCGAGTACCACGCGCACGTCAACATCGTCGGCGCGCAGGTGAGCCTCCACTTCTAGACGCCCGCAGCGGCCGCCCGTCACCCCCGACGCGCGCCCGCCCCGCGGCCGGCGGCGGTTTGCAGCCCTGCCGCCGGCTGCGGCAGACTCGTCGCACATGCCCGAGCCTCAGCCCCGGACCCGCGAGGGTCTCGTTCGAGGCATCGGTCTGGTCGGGCTGACGGCGAGCATCGTCAACAGCACGGTCGGCGGGGGCATCTTCATCCTGCCGGCGGTGGTGGCGCTGCGGCTGGGCGGCGCCGCCCCCCTCGCCTACCTCGTCTGCCTGGCGACCATGACGCTGGTGGTCACCTGCTTCGCCATCGCCGGCAGCCGCGTCTCGAAGAGCGGCGGCACCTACGGCTACGTGGAGCGCGCCTTCGGCGGCTACGCCGGCTTCATGGCCGGCGTGCTGCTGTGGCTCTCGGACGCGCTCGGCAACGCCAGCGTGGCCGTCGCGCTCGCCGCCTCGCTGGGGGTGCTGCTGCCCGCCCTGGGCCGGGGGCTGGGCCGGGCCACGCTGCTGGCCGGCCTTTTCGCGCTGCTCGCCCTCGTCAACGTGCGCGGCGTCGGACCCGGCGTACGGCTGGTGAAGGCGATCACGGCGGCGAAGCTGGTGCCGCTCGCGCTCCTGGTGGCGGCCGGCCTCGCCTTCGTGGCGCCGGCCAACCTGGCCTGGCCCGGACTGCCGCGCGTGGAGACGCTGGGCGAGACGGTGCTGCTGCTGCTGTTCGCCTTCGTGGGCGTGGAGGTGGCGCTCGAGCCCAGCGGCGAGGTGGATGACCCCGCGCGGACGGTGCCGCTCTCCGTCTTCCTCGCCCTCGGCTTCACCACGCTCCTCTACGCGGCCGTGCAGCTCGTCAGCCAGGGCGTCCTCGGCGGCGAGCTCGCCCGCTACGCGGAGGCGCCTCTCGCCGAGGCCGCCTTCCGGGTGCTGGGCCCCGCGGGCCGCGCGCTGCTGGTGGTCGGGGCGACGGTGTCCATATCCGGCTACCTCGCCAGCAGCATGCTGGGCTCGCCACGCACCCTGTTCGCCTTCGGGCGGGCCGGAGTGCTACCGGCCGTCTTCGCCCGCGTGCACCCTCGTTTCGGGACCCCGGCGGTGGCGATCTGGGTCTACGCCGCGACCGTGGCGGTGCTGGCGGTGACGGGCAGCTTCGAGCGGCTGCTGGTGATGTCGAACGTGGCGTTGCTCTTCCTCTACCTCTTGTGCGCGCTCGCCTGCTTCCAGCTGGTGCGCCGCGACGTGCGCGAGGAGGGGCGCCCCTTCCGGGTCCCCGGCGAGCGCGTGATCCCGTTCCTGGCCGGCGGGGCGGTGCTGTGGGTCCTCGCGAACGCCACTGCGTCGGAGCTGGGCGTGACCGCCGCCGTCGCCGCGATGGCGAGCCTGCTGTACCTCGCTCGCCGCCTGCAGCGGGCTGGCAGGGACGGGCGCTAGAAAGGCCGCCGTGGGAAGGTACGATGGTCCATGCACCCCCTGAAGCTGGCGCCGCCGCTCTGCGTCCTCGCCACCCTCGCCGCCGCCTCTGACGCCGACCTCGACCAGCGCGTGCAGGAGTTCCTGTGGCAGAAGCACGGGACCTGGCACGAGTGGAACGTCCCCGAGCAGGACGGCCGCATCCTCCACGACCTGGTGCTGAAGCACGGCTTCACCCGCGCGCTGGAGATCGGCACCTCGACCGGCCACTCGGGCATCTGGATCGCCTGGGCGCTGGCGAAGACGGGCGGGCGGCTCACCACCGTCGAGATCGACCGCGAGCGGCACGACACCGCGGTCGCCAACTTCCGGCAGGTCGGCCTTCTCGACCGCATCGACGCGCGCCTGGGCGACGCCCACACCATCGTCCCCGCGCTCCGCGGCCCCTTCGACTTCGTCTTCTCCGACGCGGACAAGGACTGGTACCTGCGGTACTTCGAGGACCTGGAGCCGAAGCTGACGGTGGGCGGCTGCTTCGCCGCCCACAACGTGCTGCGCGGCGGCGGGTCCGGCGCTGCGGAGTTCGTCGCCCACGTCGAGTCGCTGCCGAACTACCGGACCACCATCGAGACGGGCAGCGGGGAAGGGATCTCGATCAGCTGCAAGCTGGGCGGAGACGGGGGGAGACCGAACGCGGGGCGCTAGTCGCCCCGGCGGAAGGTCGCCTCCACCTCGTTCAATCCACTGGACGCGCCTCTCCGGAACCGCCACCGCGGCCGACGCGTACTAGCCAACAGACGCGAGCCGTCTTTCACAGAACGCCGCTGTGCCGGGCGGCGAGGGGCAAGCCCATGGTCAAGTCGAAGAGGAGTCGTCTGCGCCGGTGGATGTGGATCGCCGTGCTGGCGGTCGCCGCGGCGAGCGCTTTCGCCACCCTGCGGCCCAAGGGCAAGCCGCCCGAGGAGAAGGACAAGATCAAGACGGCCAAGGCGGAGATCGGCGACGTCCAGGTCCGCGTCACCGAGGTCGGCTCGGTCGAGCCGCAGGTGAAGGTGGACGTCAAGTCCGTCCTCTCCGGCAAGGTGGTCGAGCTGCTCGTCCGCGAGGGCGACGCGGTCAGGCACGGTCAGGTGCTGGCCCGGGTGGAGCCGGACGTCAACCAGGCCCGCGACCTGGCCCAGGTCAAGAACGCGGTGCAGGACGCCGAGATCGCGCTCAACGAGGCCGGGGCCACCCACGAGCGCAACCGCGGCCTGCTGGGCCAGGGGCTGCTGTCGGCGCAGGCGGGGCTGGAGAGCGAGACCCGCTACCGCCAGGCCAAGGCCGCCTACGACGCGGCCATGGAGAAGTACCGGATCGTCGAGGAGAGCGGCGTCCCCATCGCGCTCGCCTCGGCCGGCACCGTGCAGCGGCTCAACGTCACCTCGCCCATGGACGGCGTGATCATCCGCCGCCCGGTCGAGCTGGGCGACACGCTCTCCGGCGTCTCCTCCTTCAACGCCGGCACCGTGCTGATGACGGTGGCCGACGTGGACTCGATGATCATCAAGGCCGGCATCAACGAGGTCGACATCGGCAAGGTCCACCTGGAGCAGCCGGTGAAGGTGACGCTGGACGCCTACCCCAAGGTGAAGTTCGCCGGCGTCATCAAGAGGATCGCGCCGGCGGCGCGGCTGGAGGAGAAGGTCAAGGTCTTCGACGTCGAGATCGCGATCGACCGCCAGGGGGCCGAGCTGCGCACGGGCATGACCGCCAACATCGACATCGTCGGCGAAAAGCGCACGAAGGTGCTGGCGGTGCCGGTGGAGGCGATCTTCCGCAAGGACGAGACGGAGGTCGTCTACGTCAAGAAGCCCGAGCAGCCGAAGAAGACCGCCGAGTCGGGCGGGCTGATGGGCCACGCCCTCGCCGCCGGCAAGAAGGAGACGCCACCGCCGAAGCTGGACCCCAAGGAAGCGTGGAAGGAGAAGTTCGAGCTGCGCACCATCGAGACCGGCCTGGCCGCGGTCGACAAGGTCGAGGTGGTGAAGGGTCTCACCGCCGGCACCGAGGTCGCGGTCGAGGACCCCACCCGCCCCCGGGAGAAGAAGGACAATGAGTGAGGCGCTGGCGGCCCCCTTCCCGGCGGCGGCCGCCGCCCCGGTCGCCGCCCTTGCCGCCTCCCCGCTCATCCGCATGGAGGCGGTGACCAAGGTGTACGACGCGGGCGAGCTGGCGGTGCAGGCGCTGCGCGGCATCGACCTCGTCCTGGAGAGGGGCCAGATGGTCGCCGTCATCGGCCCCTCCGGTTCCGGCAAGTCGACGCTGATGCACATCCTGGGCTGCCTCGACGCCCCGACCTCCGGCTCCTACCGCCTCGATGGCAAGGACGTGGCGGCGATGTCGGGCTTCCAGCTGGCCGCCGTGCGCAACCAGAAGATCGGGTTCGTCTTCCAGACCTTCAACCTGCTGCCCAAGGCCTCGCTGCTGCGCAACGTCGAGCTGCCCCTGCTCTACGCTGGCATCGGCGGCAGCGAGCGGAAAGAGCTGGCCAAGGAGGCGCTGCGCAAGGTCGGGCTCGGCGACCGGGCCAAGCACCGCCCGGCCGAGCTGTCAGGCGGGCAGCGCCAGCGAGCGGCCATCGCTCGGGCGATCGTCAACCAGCCCTCGCTGATCCTGGCCGACGAGCCCACCGGGAACCTCGACACCAGGACCGGCCTCGAGATCCTCTCCATCTTCGACGAGATGCACGCGCGCGGCGAGACCATCGTCATCGTCACCCACGACCCGCGCATCGCCGAGCGCTGCTCGCGGGTGGTGCAGATCGTGGACGGGCTGATCGAGAACGACACTCTCGTCAGGGGGGACTAGGAGCACCCGCCATGGCGCGCTTCCGGGCGCTGCGCAACCTGCTCTTCTCTCTGTGGGACTCGCTGCTCGACGGCGTGGTCGACATGGCGGCCCACAAGAGCCGGAGCCTGCTGCAGATGGTCGGCATCGTCCTGGGCGTGGGCTCGGTGGTGGCCACCTTCGGCCTCATCGACGGCGGGCGCAACCAGGGCAAGAAGTTCTGGGAGGAGACCGGCGGCATCAAGAAGATGTTCATCCGCGAGCTGGACGCCCGCGAGATGAAGCAGAACGCGGTCGAGAAGAAGAGCAAGGGCCTCACCTACGACGACGCGCTCGCGCTCAAGGCCCAGGCGACGACGCTCGAGCTGGTCGAGCCCACCATGGAGCGCAACGAGCTGGTGAAGACGCCCGGCTTCGAGAAGCGCCTCAGCATCTCCGGGGCGACCCCGAGCTACGAGCCGATGTACGACTTCCACCCGGCCGAGGGCCGCTTCCTCACCGCCGAGGACGTCTCGCGCAGCGCGAAGGTGGTGGTGCTGGGGTCGACCCGCCGCGAGCAGATGTTCGGCGGCCGGCCAGCGCTGGGGCAGGTGATCAGCCTGGGAGACGACCGCTACACGGTGGTGGGGGTGATGGAGAGGAAGGAGTTCTACTGGAACTCCGCCAACCGCAACGCGCTCGAGTGGATGAACGAGCTGGTCTTCGTCCCGGTCACCTCCGTCATCACCCGCATGGTCGGCGACCGCCAGAACCAGAAGGTTGCCTACATCAACGTGCAGGTCCGCGACGTGAAGGACATGGACAAGGCCACCCAGGAGGTGACCGCCATCCTCCGCCGCGCCCACGGCGGGGTCCTGGACTTCCAGGTCTTCAACCGCGCCGCCTTCATGCAGGAGATGGACGAGCAGGGGAAGATCTACGACATCACCTTCCTCACCTGCGGCACCATCTCGCTGCTGGTCGGCGGGATCGTCATCATGAACATCCTGCTGGCCTCCTTCAACGAGCGCGTCCGCGAGGTCGGCACCCGCAAGGCTCTCGGCGCCACCGGGCTCAACATCCTGGCCCAGTTCCTGGTGGAGAGCGTGGTGGTCACCATCGCGGGCGGCCTGCTCGGCCTGGGCCTGGGCGTGGGCTTCACCCACGCCATGAGCGCCATGATCCAGCAGCCGGTGGTGATGACCGCGCAGAACATGGTCCTGGGCCTGGCCTTCGCGGTGACCATCGGCATCTTCTTCGGCTTCTACCCGGCGATCCGCGCCGCCCGGCTCAACCCCATCGAGGCGCTGAGGTACGAGTAAGTGCAGATCGGCGAGGCCGTGCGCACGTCCGCCGCCGAGATCTGGAGCCACAAGCTCCGTTCGGCGCTCACTCTGGTCGGCATCGTGCTCGGCACCACGGCGCTGGTGGTGATGGTGTCGGTGATCGGCGGGCTGGCGCTGGCGGTGCAGAAGGGGCTGGACGACCTCGGCTTCGACGGCGTGGTGTTCGCGGTGCCGCAGCAGGCCACGGACCGGCTGGAGCTGAAGAAGCAGGGCTACTCGCGCGGCATGCGGGCTGCGGACGGCCTGGTGATCGAGGCCGGGCGGCAGACCATCGCCCAGGCCGCGCCGGTGGTGGGTCTCGGCGACGAGACGGTGCGGATGAACGGCCGCAACCTCAAGGCCCTGGTCGAGGGCGTGACGCCGGAATGGGGCCGCATCCGCAACCGCGTCCCCGAGTCGGGCCGCTACCTGGTCGAGAACGACGTCGACACCCGGGCCACGGTGGCCCTGCTGGGCCGGAAGCTCAAGCAGAACGTGTTCGGCGAGGAGGACCCGCTGGGGCGCGAGGTGCTGATCCGGGGCGTGCGCTTCCGCATCGTGGGCGTGCTGAAGCAGTTCGGCAACCGCCAGGTGCAGGACGGCGAGATGGAGCGCGACAACCTGAAGATCTACATCCCGCTCTCGACCGCCCAGAAGTACTTCGTGGGCCAGGACACCGTCCACGCCTGGGCCTTCAAGGCCGACCCCGACAGGATGGGCGACGCGGAGAAGGAGGCGGAGGCGCTCATGCGCCGCAGCCACCGCGGCATCACCGACTTCAAGATCGAGAACATCGGCCAGGAGATCCTGCGGGTCCGCAGGGAGGTCGACAAGCTGATCCTCAACTGGAACGTGGTGCTGGCCTCGATCGCCGGCATCTCCCTGCTGGTCGGCGGCATCGGCATCTTCTCGGTGATGCAGATCTCGATCAGCGAGAGGACCTACGAGATCGGGTTGCGCAAGTCGATCGGCGCCACCGACCCCGAGATCTTCGGCCAGTTCCTGGTGGAGTCGGTCTCGCTGTCCCTGGTGGGCAGCCTGGTCGGCGCGGTCATCGGGTTCGTCATCACCCAGCTGGCCGCCCAGGCCTTCCCCGACGGGCTCACCGTCTCGCCGCTGGCGCTGGTGCTGGCGGCGGCCTTCGCGGTGGTCATCGGCCTGACCGCCGGGCTCTACCCCGCCCTGCGCGCTTCGCGCCTGACCCCGGTCGACGCCATCCGCGCGGGTTGAGCGAACGACGGCGCCGCGGAGAACTGGCATAGACTCCGCCGCGTGACGCAGGAGGGCCCGGGCGCAGTCCGACGGCTTCGCTGTCGGGGGGCGAACCACTGGCTGACGGCGGCCCTGCTCGTCCTGCCCCTGCTGCTGGGCATCGCGGTGTTCGACGACTACGGCCTCGGCTGGGACGAGTCGCCGCAGCGCGTGCTCGGCCGCCAGGCCTGGCGCTACGTGTTCCAGGGTGACCCCACCTACCTGCAGAACTACAACCTCCCCTACGGTGTCGCCTTCGAGCTGGTGCTGACGGGGGCGGAGAAGCTGGCGCCACCCGGCGACACCCGACCGGCGTTCCTGGTCCGTCATCTGCTCACGTTCGCCGTGTTCTGGGCCGCCTCGCTGTGCCTGTTCGCCCTCACGCGGTGGCTGCTGCGTTCGACGGCGGCCGGCGTGGCCGCAGCGGCGGGACTGTTCCTCTCGCCCCGGCTGTTCGCCGACGCCTTCGTGAACTCCAAGGATCTCCCGTTCCTGTCGTTCTTCGTGGTCGCCGCCTGGACCCTGGCCCTCTACCTGCGGCGGCCGACCCACCCGCGTGCCGTCCTGCACGGAGCGGCCTGCGCCTGCGCCACCGATATCCGCGTGGTGGGGCTGCTGCTGCCCGCCCTGACCCTGCTCGCCCTGCTGGCGGCCTGGCCGGGCGGTCCGCTGCGGCGGCGCCTCGCCACCCTGCTCTCGTTCGCGGCCGCGACAGCCGCCTTCACCGTGCTGCTCTGGCCGTACCTGTGGAACGACCCCTGGCATCGCCTGGTCGCGGCATTCACCAGGATGGCGCACTACCCCTGGGGCGGCGAGGTGCTGTTCCTGGGCCAGTTCATCCACTCCAGCCAGGCGCCCTGGTACTACCTGCCGGTCTGGATCGGGGTCACCACTCCGCTCTCGCTGCTGCTGGCCGGCGTCCTCGGCCTGGCGGTGACCGTCCGAACCTCGCTGTCGGACGAGGACCGGAGCCGGCGGGCGTTGGCCGTCGTCCTCCTCGCCTGGCTGTTCCTCCCGCCAGCGGCGATCCTGGCGCTGCACTCGGTCCTCTACGATGGCTGGCGACAGACCTACTTCCTCGCCCCGGCGCTGGTGGTGGTGGCGGTCGCCGGGCTGCAGGCCTGCTGGCACGCCGCTCGCCGCCCGACGGCGTCGCCCTGGCTCCGCACGGCGGCGGCGGCCGGGCTGGTCGGGGTCGCGCTCGACATGGGGGCGACAGCCGCATGGATGGTCCGGGCCCACCCCTACCAGAACGTGTACTTCAACCGCCTCGCCGGACCTCGCGACCAGCTGGGCCAGCGGTTCGACCTGGACTACTGGGGCCTGAGCTGCAGGCGGCTGCTCGAGTCCGTGTTGGCCCGCGACCCGCGCCCCTCCGTCCCGGTGTACACCCCCGAGAAGGTGTGCGAGTGGAACGCTCGTCTGCTGCCGCGCGGGGAGAGGGACCGGATGCAGTTCGTCGGCTCGGCCGACGGGGCCGATTACGTCGTCACCATCCACCGCTGGTCGGGAGACTCGCCGCCCCCCGGCAAGGAGATCGACTCGGTGCGGGTGGACGGAGTCCGGCTGGGAGCCGTCTACCTGCTGCGGCCGCAGCCGTCGTGGTCGGCGGCCCCCGCTCGGGGCATCGAGTGAGCGCAGCAGGACGCCGGCGTGGCCGTCAGCGTCCCTGCGTCCTCTCCACGAAGCCGTCCCAGTCGTGCTGCAGCTTGGCGTGCGACTTCTGCTCCAGGTACACCATGTGCCCGGACCAGTAGCGCTCGTAGGCGACGTTCCTCTGGTAGCTCGGCGGCAGGTTCAGCTCGTGCATGGTGTACTCGGCCTGCAGGTACGGCGTGGCGAGGTCGTAGTAGGCCTCCATCACCAGCACCCGCAAGTGCGGGTTGCCGACGATCGCCGCGCGCAGCGGCGTGATCTCCTCCTGGAAGCCGCGTGAGCCGCCGGGGCCGGAGGCCGTGCCCCCGCCGGCGCTCCACAGGAACATCCCCGAGTCGCGGGCGGAGGTGTAGTAGGGCAGGTCGGTCTTGTAGTTGAGCTCCGTCCGGACGTACTGGTGGAAGGTCATGGTGAACGGCCCCACGGTCTCGGTGGAGGAGGGGTCGGCGAACGAGCCGGGGCCGCGGCCCCCGGGGAAGTCGGGCTCGGGCAGCGCGTAGCGGCCGTCCAGCCGGCCCACCCGCAGGCGCTGGTCGAGCAGCAGGTAGTGGCAGAAGGTCCCCACGTCGATCCTGAGGTTGAACTCGTCGACGATCGCCCGGGGCAGGCCGGTGTACCGCGACAGGCGGTCGATCACGCGCTGGCGCTCCTCCGTGCTCCGCGAGTCGCCGTGCGCGAGGGAGGTCGCGTACTCGCCGATCGCCCACTCCTCGGCCTCCTTGAGCGGCGCACAGGCGGCGTCGGGGTCGTCCTGGCAGCGGTCGATCGCCTGCTGCAGCTCCGGCGCGAGCCGGCGGTGGTAGTAGGCGATCGCCATGTAGGTCGGAATGTTCCAGGGATAGGCGGCGTCGTTCGCCGGGGAGAAGGACAGCGTCTGGAAGTTGAGGGCCATCGACAGCAGCCCGATGCCGTTGAACACGACGCCGCGGCCTTGCAGGTAGCCGGCGATGCCGGCCGAGCGGGTGGTGCCGTAGCTCTCGCCGAAGAGGTAGAGCGGCGAGCCCCAGCGCTCGTTGCGGGTGAGGTACATGCGGATGAACTCGGCGAAGGCCTGGACGTCGCCCTCGGGGTTCTCGTACTTGCGCGCAGCGGCGGCATCGGCCGGCCGGCTCCAGCCGGTGCCGATGGCGTCGACCAGCACCAGGTCCGTCCGGTCGATCGGCGTGTACGGGTTGTCGTGCAGCCGGAACGGCGGCGGCGGCATGAAGCCGTGCGCCTCGAGGGCGACGGTGCGTGGGCCGAGCGCCCCCATGTGCAGCCAGATGGAGGCCGACCCCGGGCCGCCGTTGTAGGCGAAGGTGAGGGGGCGGCGCGTGGGATCGGCTCCCTCCAGGGTGTAGGCGACGTAGAACATCAGCGCCTCGGTGGTGCCCTCGCCGTTCTTGATCGGCAGCCGGCCGGCGGTCGCGGTGTAGCGCAGCGTGCGGCCGCCCACCTCGACCTGGTGGTGGGTGACGCTCGGCGCGGCCTCCTTCATGTCGAAGTGGAAGCTCGTGGTGGTGGCGCCGCCGCGCTCGCCGGGCTCCTCGGAGGGCTGGGGCTCCTCCCTGCGCTCGCGCTCGCGGGCCGCCTCGCGGGCGGGCCGCGGCGGCTCCTGCTCCGCAGCCGGGGCCAGCGCCGGCTTCTCCGGCTCGGTGCTGGCAGGGGTCGGCTGCTGCGCCGACGGCGCCGTGCGCCGCGGCCGGGGCGCCGCGGGCGGCGCGCCGGGCGTCTCCTGTGCAAATGCCACCGCCGTCAGGGCGCAGGCGACCGTCACCATCAGCAGCCCGGTCTGAGCTTTCATGGCTCCTCCCCCCGAGCCGCATTCTAGGATCGCTCCCCTTCGAGGCGTAGCTGTCGACCCCGGTCGCCTCGGCGCGTCCCCGAAGCGGCCCAGGCCCTCGAAGGGCTGGCGCGCCCTGGAGGCGGCCCGCCAGGCGGCGTGCTACCATCGCGCCCCGGTGGCGACGGCGCCGAGCGGCATGGACCACGAGCGGATCGACGGGTACGAGATCGTGGAGCTGCTCGGCGGCGGGACCATGGGCAAGGTCTTCAAGGCCCTCGACCCGGTCCTCAACCGCCACGTCGCCCTGAAGACGATGATGGCCGGCATCGGCCTCGGCGACGAGGCCTTCGGGCGCTTCAAGCTCGAGGCGCAGGCGGCGGCCCAGCTCAACCACCCCAACATCGTCACCATCCACGCCTTCGGCCGCGAGCAGAAGGAGGGCCTCTACTACATCGCCATGGAGCTGCTCGAGGGCGAGGACCTGCGCCAGGCGCTCGACCACGGGCGGTGCTTCACCCTGGAGGAGAAGCTCGACGTCGTCGACGGCGTGCTGGCCGCGCTCGAGTACGCGCACGCCAAGGGCGTGGTGCACCGGGACATCAAGCCCGCCAACATCCACCTGGTGCCGGGCGGGCTGGTCAAGCTCATGGATTTCGGCCTGGCCCGCATGAACACCTCGGAGCTGACGCAGGACGGCGTCGTGCTCGGCACCCCGAACTACATGTCCCCCGAGCAGGCGCTGGGCGCACGCGTCGACGGCCGTTCGGACCTGTTCTCCGTGGGCGTCGTGCTGTACGAGCTGCTCACCGGCCACAAGCCGTTCGAGTCGGAGTCCACTCCCAGCGTCCTCTACCAGGTCGTGCACACCGAGCCGCCGCCGCTGCGTCGCTGGGCGCCCGACACCCTCGACCTGCTGGTGGCGCTGGTCGACCGCGCGCTGCGCAAGGACCGCGAGAGACGCTTCGCCAGCGCCACCGAGATGCGGGTTGCGCTGGCCGCCGCCCGGCCCGCCGCCGTCGCAGCGCCCACGCGTCCGACGCTCAAGCCGCCGCCGCTGCCGCCGCGCCGCGACGGCGCGCCCTCGCGCTCGATGCGCATGCTCGGCGCACCGCCGGTGCTGGCGCGCCCGCTGGCGGAGCCTTCGCTCCCGGCGGCCGGGGCGACGCCGTCATCTATATCATTCTTTGATATAGACGGGCCCGACGCCGCCGGCGCCGCTCCTGCCCCGGCGGCGGTGACGACGGCGGCCGCGGAGCCGCTGGCGACGCCGCCGGCCGAGAGCCCCGCGTCTGTGGCGGTGGAGCGCACCTCCGCCCTCCGCCGGCTGCGCGGCCGCCCGGCCCGGCTGCTGGCGGCCGGGGCGGCGGTGATCCTGCTGGTGGCGGCCGGCGTCCTGTGGTGGCCGCGGCCGGCACCGCCGGCGCCTGCGGCCGCGGCTCCCGCCGAGCAGGCGCTGCGGCACGCGCTGGTGAGCACCCAGGTGCAGCTCGCACGCCGCGAGCTGGAGGACAAGGACTACGCGGCCGCCGCCCAGCAGGCCGAGACCGCGCTGCGGCTCCTCCCCTCGCACGCCGAGGCGGCCCGAGTGCTGGCCGAGGCGCGCGACCGCAGCGCCGAGCTGGAGGCCGCGGTGGCCGCCGCCCGCGGGCTGGTGGACCGGGGCGACATCGCCGGGGCCTCGCGTCAGCTCTCGCGCGTGCTCGAGCTCGACCCGCGCCACCCGGCGGCGGCGGAGCTCTCGGCACGCCTCAACAAGACCTTCGCGGCGGAGGCCGAGCGGGCGGCCGAGGCCATGCGCACCGCGCAATCGCGGGCCCAGTCCGCCGGCGCCTTCGGCTCGGCCGACTTCGCCACGGCCACCGAGGCCGCCCGCGCCGCCTCCACCCTTGCCGAAGGCGGCGAGTACGCCGAGGCGACCCGCAGCTACCTGCAGGCACGGGACGGGTTCGACCGCGCCCGCCGGGCGATGAGGGCGCGCCCGGCCACGGAATCCCCGCGGGGCGGCGCCCAGACGGCGTCGGCACGTTTCGAGACCGAGGCCACCGCCGTCAGCACCGCACCGGTGGGCCAGCTGCCGGGGTTCGAGCGCGAGGGGGTGAGCACCCAGCGCGCGCCCGAGTTCAGCGGACGCCTGCATTTCGAGGTGCTGCCGGAGACGGTGCGCGCCGGCGAGCCGTTCGTGGTGCGCCTCGAGGCGGCCAACGAGGGCCGCCACAGCGTGAAGGTCCGCTCGCTGACCCTCGCCACCGTGGTGGACGGCCGTCGCCGGCCGGTGGAGGCGCCGGTCCTGGCGCGCGAGCTGCCTCCGCGCCAGCGCACGCTGGTGGCCCAGTACTCGGACGTCTGGCAGGAGGCGTCCTCCTGGATGCTGGAGGCGGTCGTCACCTCGGAGCGCGAGGAGACGATCACCGCCCGCCTGCGGGCGCGCTGAGAGGACGAGCGCACTGGAGGAGCGAAGAGCCATGAAGCCCCAGGTCTCCGAGCGCGGCCGCACCATGCCGGCCTCGCCCATCCGCGAGCTGATGCCGCTGGCGGACGCGGCGCGACGCCGCGGCCTGCGCGTGCTGCACCTCAACATCGGGCAGCCGGACCTGGAGACGCCGCCGGCCATGCGGCGGCGATTGGCCCAGGCGCCCGAGATCTTCGCCTACTCGCCCTCGGCGGGGACGCCCGAGTGCGTGGCCACGTTGTGCGGCTACTACCGAGGCGTGGGCCTGGAGGTGAAGCCCGAGCAGGTGGTGGTGACCACCGGCGGCAGCGAGGCGATCCTCTTCGCGCTCATGGCCTGTGCCGGCCACGGCGACGAGGCGCTGGTGGTGGAGCCGTTCTACACCAACTACATCGCCTTCGCCGCCATGGCCGGCGTGCGCCTGGTGCCGCTGCACGCGCGCGCCGAGGACGGCTTCCACCTTCCGGAGATCGCCGAGTTCGAGCGCGCACGCAGCCCGCGCACCCGGCTGGTGCTGCTGAGCAACCCCAACAACCCCACCGGCACCGTCTACGAGCGGCGCGAGGTGGAGGCGGTCGCCGGCTTCTGCCGCGAGCACGGGCTGTTCCTGGTCTCCGACGAGGTCTACCGCGAGTTCGTCTACGACGGCCGCCAGGCCACCAGCGTGCTGCAGCTTCCGGACCTGGAGGAGCAGGCGGTGCTGGTGGACAGCCTGTCCAAGCGCTACAGCGCCTGCGGCATCCGGCTGGGCTGCCTGGTGACGCGCAACCCCGAGGTCCACGGTGCGGCGCTGCGCATGGCGCAGGGCCGGCTCTCGCCGCCCGGGCTCGCGCAGCTGGTCTCCCTTGGCGCCTCCGAGCTGGGCCCCGAGTACGCGCAGGGGATCGTCCGCGAGTACCAGGCGCGGCGGGACGTTCTCTACCAGGGCCTCTCCCGCCTGCCGGG
The DNA here is from genome assembly GCA_035542035.1 of Vicinamibacteria bacterium. Classification (GTDB taxonomy): domain Bacteria; phylum Acidobacteriota; class Vicinamibacteria; order Fen-336; family Fen-336; genus DATBSL01. Next base: position 237,082 of record DATKME010000002.1, read on the forward strand.
CGTCTTCCTGCGCCAACCGGAGGGCGCCTTCTACTTCGTGGTGCGGCTGCCGATAGAGGACGGTCACGACTTCGCCCGTTGGCTGCTGAGCGAGTACCAGCTCGATGGCACCACGGTGATGGTGGCCCCGGCGGAGGGGTTCTACGTGACGCCAGGGCTGGGCCGAGACGAGGTGCGGATCGCCTACGTGCTGAAGCGCGAGGACCTGGAGACGGCCGTCCGCGTGCTCGCCCACGCCCTGCCGGCCTACCAGGCGCGCATCGGCCGGGTCGGTGCAGCCCGCACCGCTTCCTGAGCGGCCGTCGCGCGCGCCCTCGGGTCCCCTCCCGCCGACGCGGCGGCTGGCCCGGAGGCCGCGACGACTCACTCGGGACGGCGTGGCGCGCGGCGCGGCGTGGGGTCTGGCCGCGCTCGTCGCCGTCGCCGCGACGATCGGCTCTCTCGCGCTCCTCGCCGAGCGCGACCTTTGGGTCGCTCGCGAGCGGCTCCTCGCCGGCGACTCCACGGCCGCCAGCGTCGCCGCCGCTTCCGTGCGCTGGCCGGCGGCGCGGTCGCGCGCCGACGCCGGAGCCGCCCTCGCCCGGGCGCTGGCCGGTGGCGAGGCCGGACCCGCACCGGCGTCCGAGCTGCCCTTCTACGAGCCGGAGGCGCTGGTGGCGAGCGCGATCGCCCGCGGCACGCTGGCAGGCGGCGAGCGCGTGGCCGCCCTGCTCTGCCGCGCCGGCCACCCGCTGGGCCCGCTGTACGCCTCGGCGCTGGCCCTCGAGCGCGGCGACGAGCCCCTGTCGCGACGGCTGGTCGCGTCCAGCCCGGTCCCGCCCACCGCCCGCGGGCTGGGCGCGCGGCTGTCGCGGGCTCTGGCGGCGCGCGCGGCAGGGGCACGCCGGCTGGTCCTCGATCGCTCCGGCGAGCTGGTGGGGGTCATCGACGCCTCCGGCGTGCTGCAACCGACCCTCGAGGCCGGCCCCTTCGTCAGCGAGGCACTCTCGCGGCTGGGCACGCTGGACCCGGGCGCCCTCCGCCAGGACGCGGCGGGGCTGCGGCTGACGCTCGACCTCGGTCTGAGCCGCCTCGCCAGCGAGGCGCTCGGGGCCGAGCACGGCTCGGTCGTGCTGCTCGACCCGACGACAGGCGCGGTGCTCGCGGCGGTGAGCGATCCGGCTACCGCGCACAAGGAGCCGCTGGCGGCCTTCGAGCAGCAGCGCGAGCCGGCGTCGATCGCCAAGCTGCTGACCGCCGCCGCCGCGTACGGCAGCGGCCAGGACGCCGACGCCCTCATCGCTCGCATGACCTGCAGCGGCGTCGAGCGCTACGATGGCAAGCCGCTGTGGTGCCCGTGGCCCTCCGGCCGGCTGGCGGGCCTGGACCACGCGCTGGCCGTGAGCTGCAACATCGCCTTCGCCAACCTGGGCGTGGCCGTCGGCCGCGAGCGCCTGCTGCAGGAGTACCGGCGCTGGGGCTTCGACGCGAAGGCCCCGGAACTCCTGGGCGCCGCCGGACGCGTCGAGTCGACGCCACAGGACGCACGACAGCTCGCCGACCTGGCGATCGGCCTCGAGCTCACCAGCATCACGCCCCTCCACGCGGCGCTGCTCGCGGCGGCGGTGGCGAACGACGGCCGCATGCCCGAGCCCGCGCTCCTCGCCGGCGCCTGCGGTCCGCTGGGCCTGCAGGTGACCGCCGCTCCCACCTCACGCGGCCGCGTCGTCACCGAGCCCAGGGTCGCCCGGCGCCTGGCGCAGGCGATGAAGGCCGTCCCGCTCTACGGCACCGCGGCCGGCGTGGCGCCACCGGGCCTGGAGGTCGCGATGAAGACCGGCACCGCCTCGGCTCCCGGTCTCGGCTACCACGTCAACTACGTGGGCTTCCTGCCTGCCGCCCACCCGCCGCTCGCCTTCTGTGTCCGGGTCACCGGCTATCGCGCGTCGCCGCGCATCCACGCGGCCGCACACGCCGTCACCGCCCGGCTCCTGGAAGCGCTCAGCGCGCGGCCGGCGGCACCACGGAGTCCGGCGGCGCCGGCGCCCACCGACGAGCGCCCCGGCGGCGTTGCTAGACTCGAACACTGAACGGAGGGAACGATGAGGTACAGCCTGGGCCTGGCGGTGCTGGTGATGGCCGGATCGGCGTGTCGAACCGCCACGCCTGCGGGCCCACCTGCTCGACCGGCCCCAGCTC
>DATKME010000003.1:0-75115 GCA_035542035.1 Vicinamibacteria bacterium
GCGGGTCGCCGGAAGAGGTCCGCCAGGCCTTCGAGTTCGCGTACCAGAACATCAAGCCGACCGACGCGGCCATCGTCGGCATGTACCCGCGGTACTCGGATCAGGTCGCGGAGAACGCCCGGCTCGTCCGCGAGATCACGAGCAATCAGGCGAAGGCTGCGAGCAGGTGACGGCGATCGGCTCGGGATTCTAGCTGACCCCGGACTGCTGCGCTCTCGTCCAGCGTCGGTAGGCCCGGCGGGCGTAGGCCAGGCGTTCGGCCGGGGTCGGGTAGCGTCGGCAGAACCAGCCGATCAGCGAGAGGATCTCCGCCTCCTCTTCCTCGCTCATCGGGGCGGCCAGGCCGGCACGCCATTCCTCGAGGCTCAGCTCGATCGTCGAACGCCACGCGAACACCGTCACCGGTCGGCACGTGACGGGCGACCAGGACGTCGACCCCCTGGCCCTGGACGGCGGCATTGAAGATCGGAATGTCATCGATGTGCAGCCAGAAGTCGTAGTCGGCCGTGAGCACCGGGACCCCGAGGGCCACGAGGGCGCGGCGACCGATCAGCAGGGCTCGTGCCCCGCTTGCGGCGATCGAGCGGAAGAACTCGGTCTCGTCGAACTCGGGGGCCTGCACGCGGGAGTTGTAGCCTCGCGGCTCCCGCCTCACGCATCGGGCCGGACGCCCTCGACGGCGGGCGGTCCGGCAGGCGACACTGGTCCCCAACGATTCCCGAGGGGAGGCGTCCATGGCGGGCAAGAAGATCCTGATGCTGGTCGGCGACTTCGTGGAGGACTATGAGGTGATGGTTCCCTTCCAGGCCCTGCAGATGGTCGGGCACACGGTGCACGCGGTCTGCCCGGGCAAGAAGGCAGGGGAGAAGGTGCGCACGGCGGTGCACGACTTCGACGGGGACCAGACCTACAGCGAGAAGCCGGGCCACGACTTCGCGCTCAACGCCAGCTTCGACGAGGTGAAGGAGAGCGGCTACGACGCGCTGGTGATCCCGGGCGGACGAGCGCCCGAGTACATCCGGCTGAACCCGCGCGTGCTGGAGATCGTGCGGCACTTCGCGAAGGCCAGGAAGCCGCTGGCCGCGATCTGCCACGGGGCGCAGGTGCTGGCGGCGGCCGGTGTCCTCGATGGACTCCGTTGCAGTGCCTACCCGGCCTGCGGGCCCGACGTCACCCGGGCGGGCGGCAAGTACGCGGAGATCCCCGTCGACCAGGCGATCACCGACGGCTTCCTGGTGACGGCGCCGGCCTGGCCCGCGCACCCGGCCTGGCTGGCCCAGTTCCTGGCGGTGCTGGGCACCCGGATCGAGCAGGTGGTGAGCGTGTCGGCCTGAGAGCGAAGGCCGGTCACCCCGCTTTCGCCAGGACCTCCACCTCCTTCTGCAGCCGGTTGCCGAGCCGATCGCGCTCCAGTTCGAGGTCGTACCGATTCTGCAGACCGAGCCAGAACTGCTCGGAGGTTCCGAAGAACCTGGCCAGCCGCAGGGCAGTGTCTGCCGTGACGGCGCGCTTCCCGTGGACGATCTCGTTGATGCGACGCGGCGGCACGCTGATTCCCTTCGCCAGGCGGTACTGGCTGATGCCCATCGGCATCAGCAGCTCCTCGAGGAGCACCTCGCCAGGATGGATCGGTTGCTGGACCTTCTTTCCCATCGATGCCTCAGTGGTAGTCGACGATCTCCACGTCCTCGGCGCCGCCGTCCTTCCAGACGAAGCAGACACGCCACCGTTCGCCGATCCGGATGCTGTGCTGGCCGGCGCGGTTCCCGTGAAGCGCTTCCAGCCGGTTTCCCGGGGGCACCCTCGGGTCGGCAAGTGCGCTGGCGGCGTCCAGCATCACCAGCTTGCGAAGAGCGACACGTTGGAGTTCCGACGACACGGCCCGGCTCCGTTCGCGACGGAACAGCTTCTCCGTCTCGCGATCACGGAAGCTCCGGATCACCTCATCATGTTAACGTGACGCGTTATTAACGTCAAGCGTCATGTTGTGCGGACGCAGCCGCCTCACCGCGGCAGTGTGCCGCTCCCGGGAGGTGGATAGCCCTTCGCCGCGTCGTCCAGCACCAGCACCCAGTCGAGGCCGGCGGCGGGGTCGGGGGGCAGGAACGCGCGCTCGCCGGTGTTCGGGGACTCCCCGATGCGCGTGGCCTGGCCCGTGCGCGGGTCGAACCACCAGGCGACGACCTTGGGGCCACCGAGCGCGTCCATGTGGACGCTGAAGCGGCGGCCGACCGGCGCGTAGACCATCGCGTACGTGCGGTCGGTGTCGCGGGTGGCGACGAACCGGTAGCGCCCGGCACCCGGCACCGAGGTGGGTACGCGGTCGGTCACGAGGACCGAGTCGTCGGGGATGCGTGTCAGGAAGGGCCGCGACTCGAGCAGGCGACGCGCGTGCTGCATCTGGCCGGCGCCGGGCTGGTCGATCGCCTCGAACCACGGCATCAGCGGGTTGTTCACCGGCTCGCGCGGAGGCGCCCAGAACTGCCAGACCGAGTGGTGGCCGTAGGTGTGGCCGCAGGCGCCGCCGAAGAGGTCCCAGTAGAGCGGGCGGCGCACGTCGATCGCCACCGAGTGGCCGAGCTTCTCCGCGTCGAAGTTCAGCGGGTGGTCCTCGTAGAGAGGCTCGCCGTCGAGCACGGGCTTCGCCGGCGTCCGGTCGTAGTCGGCCCGGGTCTGGTCGTAGCGGCCGGTGTACTCGGCCTGGTGGCCGTTCTGCCGCATGTTGAAGTCGATGGTGTCATCGGCCTGGAACCACTGCGACGACCCGGTGCCGCCGGTCGGGTGGAGGGTGACGAGGTGCGATCCGCCGTCGCCTCGCCGCAGGCCGCGGGCCATCGCGCGCAGGATCTCCTTCTGCGCCTCGGTCTCGACGGGGCGGTCGCCCCCGAGGATCCAGACGAGGCCCGCGTCGTGGTAGCGACGGCCGAGCCACTCGCCGTAGAACTCCGCATTCGCGGGGGTGAAGATCTCGGGTCCCTTGCCCCACTTCTTGTTCCACTTGTCGCCCCAGGTCGGCAGGAAGCCTACGTAGAGGCCGAGCGCGTTGGCCTTGCGGACGACCCAGTCGACGTGGTCCCAGTAGTCGTCGTCGGGGCCTTCCTTCACGTCCGGGCGCGTCGGGTCGTGGTCGAGGAGCGGCCGGTGGCCGTAGGCGTTGGGGGTGTCGAGCCCGTCGAACTCGGCCAGTGCCACCGCCTGGATCACGGTGAATCCCTTGGCCGCCCGGTTCTCCAGGTACCGCATGGCCTCCTCGCGGTCGAGCCGATGGAACAGCTCCCAGGCGGTGTCGCCCAGCCAGAAGAACGGGCGGCCGTCGGCGGTGACCAGGAAGCGGCGGTTGTCGCTCACCTTCAGGCACGCGAGAACGGCCGGGTCGGACGTGGCGCCACCGGCCGTAGCGGCGGCGAGCGGCGCGAGCGCCACCACGAGCAGCGAGACGGCCAGGCGGGCATCGGTGATGAGGGGCATGTCGTCTCCTTGGCGCGAGGTCAGGGCAGCGTCACGCCTTCCCGGACGAACACCGGCAGGGTGTCGAGCGGCGCCGGCCAGGCCTTCAGCCACCGGCCGCCGTCGACGACCTTCTTCGTCTTGTAGTCGACCCACCGGCCCTTCGGCAGGTAGAGGTCGCGGGCGAGCGCGCCTTTCGTGAGCACCGGTGCGACCACCACGTCCGGGCCGAGCAGGAACTGGTCGGTGATGCGGAAGGTCTCGGGGTCGTCCGGCGCGTGGTAGAAGAGCGGGGCCAGGATCGGCTCGCCGGTCCGCGTCGAGGCCTCCGCCAGGCGGTAGGTGTGGCCCGCGAACGCCAGGTGGAGGTTGCTGGCCTCGCGGCACAGCGCGATCGCCTGCGGCCCGTGGTGCCAGGGACCGACCGAGAACTGCAGCAGCGGCATGAGGGCCGAGGCCTGCGCCCAGCGCACCAGCAGCTCGGGCTCGATCCTGTCGCCGTCGTACTGGTTTCCACCCACCATGTCGGGCATGAGGAAGAAGAACCCGCGCAGCGAGGTGGTGAGCGCCTCCGGCACCAGGGCGCCGAGGCCGTTCTCGCGGCCCCACACCGAGTTCTTGTCCATCAGGCGCTGGACGACGCCGAGCGGCTGCGAGTCGATGCCGACGCGCGTCTCGTTCCAGCCGTACTGCGCCGTGGCCTCGGTGTTGTAGACGTCGGGGTACTCGGCGGCGGTGATGGGGCGGAAGGGCCGCGCGTCCTTCACCACGAAGTGGACGTCGCCGCCGTCGAACTTGAAGCCGTCGAAGCCGAACCGCTGCATGAGGGAATCGAGCTGGCGGCGGAAGGCCTCGCCGGCCCGCGGGTTCGAGAAGTCGCGCACGCCCGCCGCGCCGTTCCACCAGCGGATGGTGCCGACGCCGCCGTTGGCGTCCCGGATCAGCAGGCCGTCCTTCGCGTGCTCGACGTAGGCGCGGCTGTCGGTGTTGACGAAGGGGTGCACCCACAGCGTCACGCGGAAGCCCAGGCGGTGCAGCTCGTCGTTCATCGCCCGCGCATCGGGGAACTTCGCGGTGTCGACCTCCATGTCGCCGTAGCGCGTCTCCCACTTGTCGTCGATCTCCAGGACACCGGCCGGCAGGCGGTTGGCGCGGATCGCCCGGGCGAACTCCAGCACCTTCGCCTGGTCGACGTCCGCCTTGTGCTCGACCCAGGTGGTGTAGATGGGCAGGCGCAGGTACTCGGCCGGCGGCACCCGGCGCGGGTAGCCGACCTCGCGGGTGAACCGGCGCACCACCTCGCGGACGTCGGCGGCGAGCATCAGGTCGTACTGCAGCGCGGAGGCGAGGGGCATGGCGACCGAGAGCAGGCCGTCCCTCTTTCCGTCGACGACCTTGTTGACGCTGTACGCGAACTCGAGCGGGGTGCGCACCCACAGGCCGACGCCCTTCGTCGTGTACCAGAAGGGCGTCGCCTGCGAGAGGCCGCTGGTGAGGAAGCTGGGCGTGACCAGCGAGGCCTCGTTCAGCGGCCAGACCTGCGGGTCACGGAAGCCCTGGAAGCCCCCGCCGTACCACAGGCCCGAGGGCTCGAGCTTCCAGGAGAAGCCGGGCGCCGCGTCGGCCTCGCTCACCAGCAGCCGCACGGTGACGCGGACGGCGTCGGCGAGCGGCTGCAGCTCCAGCCGGGCGAGCACGTCTGCGGCGCTGGTCGCGTAGTCGAGGACGACGAGGTCACCCGACCGGGAGACGGCCTGGAGCGCGCCGATCGTCTGACGGACGCCGCCCTTGTCGAACGTGCCGCCCGGCCCGCCGGCCGCCCAGCCGTCGAGCACCGGCTGCCCGCCGCGGCGAGCGGTCAGGGCGGCCCCGGCGCGGGCGAGCGAGACCTCGTACGCCGGCGTCGCCACGACGACCGCCTCTGGCGTCTGCCGAAGCTCGAAGGCCGGGGCGGCGGACAGGAGCGGGGGAGAGGCGGCGACGGCGAGGGTGAGGAGCGAGGCGAGGAGTGCAGGACGAGCGGGCTGGGCCATGCGGCCTCCTTTGCGCCAGCGGCTCTACGGGCGGCCGGCGACACGGTTCCGTCACGGTTCCGTCACTCGAGCTTCACGGACTGCGGCCCGGAGTGCAGGGCCTGCGTCCGGCCGCGCCACGCCAGCTCTCCCGTGAGCCCGGGCGGCAGGGTGACGCTGGCCTCGAGCGCGTCGCCGGTCCGGCGGTAGGCGACGGCGATGCGGCCGGCCGGGTGCGGCATCGAGGCCGTGAGGGTCCTCAGCGCTCCCAGGCTCGGCTGGAGGCGCACGGTCCTGAAACCCGGCGAGGCGGGGCGGATCCCGGCCACGATCGTCAGCAGGTCGTAGTTGGGGTGGGCGCTCCAGGCATGGCAGTCGGAACGCGTGGTGTCGAAGGGGGCCTCGGCCCAGGTGGAGAGCCCGAGCCGCAGCATCTCGCGCCACGGTTCGAGCTGCGGCAGGTATACGTCGCCTCGCCCCAGCTTGTCGAGCGCGCGAGCGAGGTAGAAGCGGAAGTAGTAGCTGGCCTTGGTGGGCGAGCGCTGCTCTCCCTCCGCGGGCGCGGTCCCCTCGGCGTCCCTCGCGGAGGGCATGCCGACGGCGAGAACGCGGTCGAGAACCGCCGGCTGGCGGTCGGCGGGGACGGCGTCGGCGAGGATCGCCAGGATGTTCGTCTGCTGGCTGAACCGGTCCTGCGACGGCCGGTCGGCCACCAGGCCACGACCCCCGTCCCAGCACAGCCGGTACACGGCCTGTGCGGCGGCATCGGCCCTCTGGCGGTAGGCGGCGGCTCGCTGCGGATCGCCGACAGCCGCCTCGAGGTCGGCCGCGTCGCGCAGTGCTCCGACGAGTTGCAGCGTGATCGCCGCCGACTGGCCGTCCTTCTCCATCGGCGGTACGCCCGCGAAGAAGTCGGTCGCCCAGTCCACGAAGCTCCACCAGGCGGTGCGGCCCATCATCCCGTTCGGCAGCTGGCGGTCGAGGAACCACTCGAGCACCGTGCGCGTCCCCGGGAGCTGCGCCCGCACGAAGGCCGGGTCGTCGCGGTACATCCAGAAGTCGTGGACCATGCCGATCCACAGCAGCGAGAAGGGCGGGATGTACTGCGGCTCGGCGGCGGGGTAGCGGCTGGAGGTGATGCCGTCCGAGCGCCGCGAGCGCTCGAAGGAGGCGATCGCCTGGCGCGCCAGGCGGTCGTCTCCCGCGTAGGTGTAGGAGATGAGCGCCTGGATGCGGGTGTCGCCGACGTACTGGTACTGCTCGTAGAACGGGCAGTCGAAGTAGGTCTCGTGCGCGCACAGGCGCGCGGTGCGCCAGCCGACCTCGAGCATCCGGTCGAGGACCGGGTCGCCGGCGTCGAAGGCGGCCTTCGCCTCGAACGGGTAGCCGGTGGCGTGCGCCTTCAGCGAGTCGATCACCAGCGGCGCGTCGGCGGTCTCCACGTCGAGCTGCAGGAAGCGCCAGGTCCGCCACCACAGCGGCTGGAAGACCCGGCCCCTCCCGCCGTCGGGGACCACCTCGTCGGAGTAGCCGAGCATGCGCTTGCCGACCAGCAGGTCGCGGTTGCCCTTGTGGTAGCCGTCGCCGACCAGCGCCTCCTGGTAGGTCAGCCGCACGCGGGAGCCGCGGCCGCCCGAGAAGGCGAGCTCCGGGTACGCCGCGACCAGCGTGCGCCGGTCCAGGAGCAGCGACGCCCTCGTGTGCGGCGCTATCTCCAGCGCGGCGGCGTCGGGGAAGCCGACCGGCGGCCTCGCGCCGGTCGCCCGCACGACCGTGCCGGCCGGCACGTCGCGGTATTCCATCGGGGGCAGCTCGTCGACGACCAGCAGCCGGCCCTCGGGCGACAGCGTGTAGCCGGGGCCCTCGGCAATCGTCCGCGGGCTCGGCTGGTCGTAGGCCACGGCGGCCGTCCAGCGTCCGCTGACCTCGCGGCCGGGCTCGGGCAGCCGCGCCCACTCCCAGTCGTACCGCGCGGCAAAGAGCCGCTCGCCGGGCCCGACCACGAAGTACTGGTGCGCCTCCTCGCGCAGCGCGCGGGCCCCTTCGGGCCACGGCTGGTGGCCGGGCTCCGCCGCGCACTGCCAGTCGGCGTCGGTGTTCGCGGCCTGCTCGGCGGGCCCGTCGCCCTGCAGCACGAAGCCGGTGCGGGCGCTGGTCTGGGCGCCCGGCGCCTGGGTCCCGAAGTTCCAGACGAGCGCCAGCAGCAGGTTGCGTCCGGGCTTCAGGAACGGCGCGAGGTCGAAGCTCTCGAAGCGCCAGAAGTAGACGTCGCCGCGCGCGGGGCCGACGCCGACCCGCCGGCCGTTGACGAACAGCACGAAGCGCTGGTCGCCGCTCGCGTGCACGACGTAGCGCGCCGGCGCCGAGGACAGCTCCAGCACCCTGCGGAAGCGGAAGACACCGGGGTCGCGCTCCGGCGCCCCTGCGCAGGCGAGCCATGAGGCCTTCCACCGCCGGTGCAGCGTCTCCTGCGAGACCGGCAGCCCCGAACCGGACGTGACCTCCGCGGCCGCGGCGGAGGAGGCGACGGCCAGCAGGATCGCCGCCAGGCGGGGGCGGCGGGTCATCGCGTCTTCTCGAGCAGCGTGCGCGCCCGCATCCACGCCTCGCACAGCTTCGGCCACTGCGACAGCACCGGGTCGTCCGGCGCCAGGCCGACGCCGTGGTGGCCGTGGGCGAAGACGTGCAGCTCGGCCGGGACTCCCGCCTTGTGCAGCGCCTCGAAGAAGAGCAGCGAGTTCTCGACCGGCACCGCCTCGTCGTCGGCGGTGTGGAACAGGAAGCTGGGCGGCGTCTGCGCGCTCACCTGCTGCTCGTTGCTCAGCAGCTCGACCAGGTTCGCCTCCGGGTTCTCGCCGAGCAGGTTGCGCCGGGAGCCGGCGTGCGTCACCGGGTCCTTCATCGAGATGACGGGATACACGAGGACGGCGAAGTCGGGACGCGACGAGACCCGCTCGACGGGGTCGCTGGAGCCGGGCTGGCCGGCGTCGAAGTGGGTGGCGGCGGTCGAGGCCAGGTGCCCGCCCGCCGAGAAGCCGAGGATGCCGATCCGCCTCGGGTCGATGCCCCACTCGGCGCTGCGGGCGCGGACCGTGCGGATCGCCCGCTGCGCGTCCTGCAGGGGCGCCGGGTGCTGGTAGCGCGGGCCCAGCCGGTACTGCAGCACGAAGGCGGACACACCGAAGGAGTTGAGCCACTCGGCCACCTGCCTGCCCTCGTGGTCGGCGGCCAGCACGCCGTAGCCGCCGCCGGGGCAGACGACCACGGCGGTGCCGTTGGCGGTGGCGGCGGGCGCGCGGTACACGGTGATCTTGGGCTTGTCCACCGGCTCGTCGCCCTTGGCGCCGGGCGCCCCGTTCGGCCAGAGCAGGTGGAACTCGCGGTCGCCGTGCGCGGTGTCGACGGCGGTGATCGGGTAGGCGGGCTTCTGGCCCGCCGCGAGCGGCACCGTGACGGCGAGGGCGAGCAGGGTGGAGAGAGAGGCGGCGGGCAGCGCGTTCATGGCTCCGAAGGCTACCAGAGGCCGGCGGCGCCCGCGCGGCGGCTGGGCCCCACCCTGTTCTGTGGTATGAGGGACCAGTCGAGACGGCGTGTCCGGCGGAGGAGGGGCTGGTGATGAAGGCTTCGAGCGGCCCGGCGCCCCGCGGCCGGCGTGGCCAGGGGATCGCCGTGCTGGCGTTGAGCGGCGCCCTGGTGTGCGCGGGCGTGGCGCTCGCCCGGACCGCGGGCGGCCAGGAGGGCACGGGAGCAGGCATGGATCGCATCGAGCTCAGCAACGGGACGATCGTGGTCACCGCGCTGCCGCCGCTCGGCGGCCGGGTGGTGGAGCTGAAGAAGGTGGGCGGCTCGAACCTGCTGGACTCCGACCCGAAGTACTGGCGTCCGCCGTTCCCGCCGCCGTCGCTGGGGACCGCCTTTCGGCCCTGGAACGGCCGCATCGTCTGGGTCGGGCCGCAGACGGGCTTCTGGTCGCAGCAGGACCTGAAGCCCGAGCTGCGGAAGAAGGGCGCCAACTGGCCTCCCGACCCCTTCAACGAGACCGGCCGCTTCCAGGTGCTCGAGCGCACGCCCACCCGCGTGCGGCTCAAGGGCGAGGTGAGCCCGGTGACCGGCCTGGCCTTCGAGCACGAGTACGAGATCACGGGCGAGCGCACGGTCCGCATGAAGACGACCGCGACCAACGGGCGGGCGACGGCGGTCTCCTGGGACCTGTGGCCCAACACGCGCGCGCGGCCGGAGGGATGGCCCTACGTTCCGCTCGATCCCACGCAGATGGTGCGCATGGACGGGCCGAAGCCCGACGAGGAGGAGGCCGGCCTGTATCCCGAACAGCTGCTCGACGGCTGGCTGACGCTGCCGCCGGGCCGCAGCCCGCAGTCGCCGCGCAAGCGCCTGTGGGCGAAGGCGTTCCTGCGCCCCGCGCGCGGGCTGATGGCCTGTTTCGTGGGCAAGGAGCTGATGGTGATCCGCGCGCCCATCGTGCCCCGGGAGAAGCTCCACCCCGACCAGGCCTTCATCGAGATGTACCGCGGCTCCGGCAAGGATGCGACGGTGCTGGAGCTGGAGATGCACGGGCCCTACCAGACGCTGCCGCCCGGGGGCGCGACCAGCTTCGAGCAGACCTTCGAGGTGCTCGACTACGACGGCCCGGCCGACCCCGCCGCCCACGTGGCGCGGCTGGCGCAGCTGCCGTAGCGCCCCTGGCACGCGGGAGCCGAACCCAGCGCCGCGACCAGCGCGCGGGCCGTGCCCGCGCGGTCCTCGGGGCGGCCGTGTAGGACGACGCGCCGTTCACGCCGGCCCTCGCGGACCGACAGCGCGTAGGCCTCCACCGGCCGCCCGCGGCGGTCGGTGGAGGAGACGACGCCCACCACGTCGACGACCGTGGTGGCCTGCGAGCGTCCGCTGGCCGGCGACCAGGCCGACGCGGCGAGCACGTCCCCCACGGCGTCGGCGAAAGCGCCCATCACGGGCGACGGCCGGCAGACCTCGACCCAGACGGCGCGGGGCGGCGCGCCGAAGGTGCGCGCCTGCAGCGCCCGGGGCACGCCGAGCAGCGCGCTGGCCAGGACCAGGCAGCCCAAGCGGGGCATCGGCCCAGTGTAGCCGGGTACGCGTGGTCCGGCACGGACCACGCCCACCACGATTGGGTAGACTGTCCTGAGCGCGGCATCCTGCCGCGGAGGAGAGCCCGATGCGCAAGATAGCCCCGATCCTCGCCTGCCTGCTGATGGTCGCCGGCGCCCTGGCCGTGGCCGCGGACACGGACGTGAGCGGCAAGTGGAAGATCACCGCCAAGAGCCCGCGCGGCGAGCGGACGTTCGACGCGGTGATGACCCAGTCCGGCGAGAAGCTGACGGTGAAGACCCAGGACCGCCAGGGCAACGACGTCACCTCCGAGGGCACCGCCAAGGGCGGCGAGGTCACCTGGGTGACGAAGCGCCAGACCCCCAACGGCGAGTTCGTCATCACCTACAAGGGCAAGGTCGAGGGCAAGACCATGTCCGGGACCACCAGCTTCGGCAACGGCGGCACCGGCGAGTGGAAGGCCGAGAAGACGGAATAGAACCGTCAGCGTGATGGATCACGCCGCACGGAGGAACGGCCGATCAGTCTTCCTCCGCTGCTTCGATCGGCTCGGCTCACGCGACACCCGCCACGCGGCGATCGTCAGGTAGCATGGGACGCCGTGGAAGTCCCGCAAGAGCCAGGAGGGCGCGGCATGGACGTCGAGAGAGTGACGGTGACCTACCTCACGACGACCGCCGTGTTCTTCGCGGTCGACATGCTGTGGCTCGGCGTCGCTGCCAGAGGCTTCTACAGGAGGCACATGGGGCCCCTGCTCGCCGACCGTGTGAACTGGACCGCTGCGGTCGTCTTCTACCTGCTGTTCATTGCCGGGATCCTCGTCTTCGCGGTCTTCCCGGCGCTTGAGAAGGGCTCGCTCGGCCGAGCCGTCCTCTATGGCTGCCTGTTCGGGTTGACGACCTATGCGACCTACGACCTCACCAACCTCGCCACCCTCAAGGGCTTCCCGCCGGTCGTCGCGGTCGTCGACCTCGCCTGGGGCACTTTCCTGACGGGCCTGGTCGCGACCGCCGGCTTCCTCGTCGCCCGCCGTCTCGGTTGAGCCGTCGACCGGGGGGCAGCCCGCCATGCTCACACCCTGGTTCGTCGCCCTTGCCGTCGTGGCCGCCTGCATGGCGGGCACCTTCTTCGTGGCCCTCTTTCGGCGCGACAACAGCATCGTCGACATCACCTACGGACTCGCGTTCGTCCTGGCGACGGCCGTGACCTTCGAGCTCTCGGCGACCCGTCATCCGCGCGAGGCGCTCCTCCTGGTCCTCGTCGCCGTCTGGGGAGTGCGGCTCGCCGTCCATCTCCTCGTCCGCGGGTGGAACCAGGGTGGTGAGGACTTCCGGTACCGGGCATGGCGCGAGTCGTGGGGCAGGTGGTTCGTCCTGCGCAGCGTCCTGCAGGTTTACGTCCTGCAGGGGCTGGTGATCCTCGTCGTGCTGACCCCGGTGCTCCTCGTCCGCAGCAGCCCCGGCGGGTCGCTCGGCTGGCTCGATCTCGCCGGCGTTGCGGTGTGGACCGTCGGTTTTCTCTTCGAGGCGGTCGCTGACGGCCAGCTCCTTGCCTGGAAGCGCGACCCGGGCAACCGCGGTCGCTTCATCCGCGAGGGTCTCTGGCGCTACACCCGCCACCCGAACTACTTCGGCGAGGCGACCCTGTGGTGGGGCGTCTTCCTGATCGGCCTCTCTGCGGACTGGGGCGTTCTGGGGGTCGTCAGCCCGCTCGCGATCAGCCTGTTGCTGCTCTTCGTGTCCGGCATTCCGATGCTGGAGAAGAGGTGGGCGGGCGACCCGGAGTTCGAGGCCTACCGCCGGGCAACGAGCCCGTTCTTCCCCTGGTTTCCAGGGGAGGAGCGGCGATGACCGCGCCCCTGGCCGGATTGCGGTGCGGCAGAGCCGCGCCACGTGGATGTCGCCCGCCTGGTTCGGTGGGAGCGACTTCGGCTAGAGTCTCCATGAGGACGCGGCTCGCTCGTCGCCCGCGCCTTCGGGGTCGAGCTGCAGGCGGAGGCTGAGAGGTCGTGGCGGGATCGAGGATCTTCGTGGGTGAGGTCTGGCACGCCCGGACTCGCCCCACCCCTCATGCCTTCCGCTACCCGCTCTACGTCTACTGCTTCGCGGTCGACGAACTCGACTCCCTGGAACGCGAGGTGCCCCTCTTCGGCCACAACCGGCTGCGGCCGGTGTCCCTCTACGACCGCGACTACCTGGCGCGGGGCGAGGGCCCGATTCGGGCGAAGCTCGACCTGTTGCTGCAGCCGGCGGGTGTCGGGCCGGTGGCGAGCGTGGATCTCGTCACCTCGGCGCGCTACTTCGACTACGTATTCAACCCGGCGAGCTTCTTCTTCTGCCGTCGTGCCGACGGCTCGATCGCGGCGGTCGTGGTTCAGGTGCGCAACACCTTCGGCGAGATGCACGCCTACGTCTTGACCGAGCCGCATCCGAGAAGTCCGGGCACCAGCCTGCGTTTCGCGGCGCCGAAGTGCTTCCACGTCTCCCCCTTCTTCGGAATGGACGGCGAGTACGAGTTCGCGTTTGACGATCCGCGTGAGCGGCTCGACCTGCGGGTCGAATACTGCGAGCGTGGCGAGCTCTCCCTCACCGCGCGGCTGGTGGGGGAGGCCCGTCCGTTCGACTCGAGGAACCTGGCGCGGACTCTTCTCGCGTATCCGATCACGGCGAGCCTGACCATGCCCCGCATCCTCGTCCAGGCGGCGAAGCTGTACTACGGGAAGCGCCTTCCGCTGGTCCCGAAACCGAGCCCGGCAAGTGCGATGACCATCCGCAGGGCGCAACCGGCGCTCCTCGACCGCGTCGCGCGCTCGGCTGTCTTCCGGTTCCTTGACGGCATCACGGCGGGAGCCCTCGAGGTCGAGGGCCCCGAGGGGGAACTGCGGCGATGCGGCTCGCCGGATGCCGCCAACCCCGCTCATCTCCGCGTCCGCAACCGCCGGTTCTTCCGGCGCAGCCTTCTCCGCGGCGAGGTGGGGTTCGGCGAGTCGTTCGTCGACGGCGACTGGGAGAGCGACGACCTGGTCGAGGTCGTCCGGTTGCTCGCCGCCAACCGTGACGCACTCGACGAAAGAAGCCTGCTGCCGTCGTTCCTGGGGAGGGGGGCCGACTGGCTGGGTCAGGTTCTGCGCCGCAACACCCGGTCCGGCGCACGGCGAAACGTCGCCCGGCACTACGACCTGTCGAACGACTTCTTTCGGACCTTTCTCGACCAGTCGATGACCTACTCGTGTGCGCTCTTCCGCTCGCCGGACGAGTCGTTGGAGGCGGCCCAGCAGAACAAGCTCGACGCGATCATCGAGCGGGCGGCGATTGGCGTCGACCACCACGTCCTCGAGATCGGCTGCGGTTGGGGGAGCTTCGCTCTTCGCGCCGCGCGACGGACCGGGTGCCGGGTCACCGCCATCACCTTGTCGAAGGCCCAGCTGGCACTCGCCCGGGAGCGGGTCGAGGCGGCCGGGCTGGCGGACCGGGTCGCCCTCGAGTTGGTCGACTACCGTGACCTCCGCGGCAGGTTCGACCGGATCGTCTCGATAGAAATGCTCGAGGCGGTGGGGCACGAGCAACTGCCGGAGTTCTTCGCAGCGTGCGACCGGCTCCTGGCTCCCGGCGGCTCGATCGTCCTGCAGTTCATCACTGTTGCGGACGCGCACTACGAGCGCTACCGGCGGGCGGTCGACTGGATCCGGAAGCACATCTTCCCGGGCGGGCACCTGCCGAGCCTCGGGGCGGTCGAGAGAGCGCTGGCACGGGCCTCGCGTCTGGAGGTCACCAGCGCCGCGGACATCGGTCCCCACTACGCGACCACCCTGGCGGAGTGGAGACGGCGCTTCGCCGCCAGCCGCGACCGGGTGCTTGCCCTCGGTTTCGACGACAGCTTCGTGAGGAAGTGGACCTACTACCTGTCCTACTGCGAGGCGGGCTTCCGGGCAGGGGTCGTCGGCGACCTCCAGGTGGTCCTGTCCCGGCCCGCCGAAACCGGAGGCAGGCCATGAGAATCGCCATCGTCGGCGCCGGTATCTCCGGGATGGTCTGCGGGTGGATGCTGCACCGCGACCACGATCTGGTCGTATACGAGGCCAACGACTACGTCGGCGGCCACACGCACACCGTGCCCGTCGAGCTGTCGGGCCGCCGCTACGAAGTCGACACCGGCTTCATCGTCTACAACGAGCGCACCTACCCCTTCTTCACGGAGATCCTCCGCCGCCTGGGTGTGGCCACTCAGCCGGCGGAAATGAGCTTCAGCGTCCGTGCCGACGCCGACGACCTCGAGTACAACGGTACGTCCCTGAACGGGCTGTTCGCGCAGCGGAGGAATCTCATCCGTCCGTCCTTCCTGCGGATGTTGCACGACATCCTGCGGTTCGGGCGTGAAGCACTGTCGGCTGTGCGGGACGACAGCGGCCCCCGGACGATTGGCGAGTTCGTCGCCGAGCGGCGGTACGGCCGCGGGTTCGTGGCGCACTACCTCGAGCCGATGGGCGCGGCCATCTGGTCGTGCCCCCGCGGCACGTTCCTCCAGTTCCCGCTCCGCTTCGTCGTGGAGTTCATGCACAACCACGGGCTGCTGAGCGTCTCGGGCCGTCCCCAGTGGCGGGTGATCCGGGGCGGGTCGGCGAGGTACGTCGAGCCGATGGTCGCCGGGTTCCGCGATCGGATCCGCTTGCGCGCGCCGGTGCGGTCGATCCGACGGTCGCCCGAGGCCGTCGAGGTGACCGATGCTGGCGGGCCTGAGCGGTTCGACCACGTGATCCTGGGCTGCCACAGCGACCAGGCACTCGGGATGCTGGCTGACGCCACACCCGTGGAGCGCGAGCTGCTGTCGGCGTTTCCCTACCAGCCCAACGACGCGGTCCTGCACACCGACGTGTCGCTGCTGCCGCGGCGGCGCCGCGCGTGGGCGGCGTGGAACTACCGCCTGCACCCGCGGGAAGAGGACCGCGCGACGGTGACCTACGACATGAACATCCTCCAGGGCCTCGACGCACCGGAGACGTTGTGCGTGTCGCTCAACGACACGGCGCGCATCGACCCGGACCGGATCCTCGGCCGTCACCGATACACGCATCCGCTGTTCGCCGCAGGCCGGGCCGAGGCCCAGCGGCGCCATCTCGAGGTCGTCAACGTCAACCGGACGTCGTTCTGCGGGGCCTATTGGCGATACGGTTTCCACGAAGACGGCGTGCGCAGCGCGCTGGCCGTGTGCCAGGCCCTCGGGGCGACGCTCTGACACGCAGTGGCGGGAGAGTGGTGCCCGCTCAGCCGACGAAACGGTAGCCCATGCGGTGGACGGTCACGATGTGCTCGGGCTTCGCCGGGTGGCGCTCGAGCTTCTGCCGCAGGGAGGCCACGTGCACGTCGACGGTCCGGGTCTGCAGCACCGCCGGGTAGCCCCACACGTGCTCGAGCAGGTCGCGGCGCGACAGCAGGTCGCCCTGGTGCTCGATGAAGTAGCGCAGCAGCTTGAACTCGAGGCTGGACAGGTCCACCGGCTCGCCGGAGCGGCGCACCTCGGCCCGCCGCAGGTCGACACGCACGTCGCCGAACACGTAGGTGCCGGCGGCCGCGGGCGGCACGCCGCGACGCCGGCGCAGCACCGCCTCCATCCGCGCCAGCAGCTCCATGGTGTCGAAGGGCTTCGGCAGGTAGTCGTCGGCGCCCAGCTTCAGCCCCAGCACCCGATCCACCACCTGGCCGCGGGCGGTGAGCATCACCACCGGCGTGTCCACCCGCTGCTGGCGCAGATCGCGCAGCAGGTCGAAGCCGTTGCGGCCGGGCAGGGCCACGTCGAGCAGGATCAGGTCGAAGCTGCCCTCGAGGCCGCGCTTCAGGCCCAGGTCGCCGGTCTCGGCCGACTCCACCTCGTAGCCCTCGGCGCGCAGCCGGTCGGTCAGCGTCAGCACCAGCACCGGCTCGTCCTCGACGATCAGCACGCGCGCCTTCACCTGGCCGGCTCCTGCACTGGCGCGCGCGGCAGCTCGACGACCATGGCGGTGCCGCCGCTCACCGCCTCTTCGGCGCGCACGCGGCCGCCGTGCGCGAGCACCACCCGGCGCACCAGGCTCAGGCCCAGGCCGCTGCCGGGGCTGTGGTTCCGCTGCGCGGCGCTGCCGCGGTAGAAGGGCTCGAACACCCGCGCGCGCTCCTGCGGCGGGATGCCGGGACCCTCGTCCTCGACGCGCAGCTCGACGCCGGCGCCGTCCGGCTGCAGCGCCGCCCGCACCGTGACGCGGCCGCCGGAGGCGGCGAACTTCGCGGCGTTGGCCAGCAGGTTGGCGACCACCCGGCGCAGCGCCGCCGCGTCGCCGCGCACCTCCGGTAGGTCCGCGGGGATCCGCCTGTCCACCGCCAGACCGCTCTGCTCCAGCACCAGCTTCATCTCGGCCAGCACCTCGTCGACCACGCAGCCCAGCGACACCGGCTCGGCCGCGTAAACGCGGCCACCGGACTCGATGCCCGCGAAGTCGAGCACCTGGGCCACGATCGCCGCCAGCCGGCGGCTTTCCTTCTCGATCAGGGTGCCGTAACGGCGCACCTGCGCGAGGTCGGTGACGATGCCGTCCGCCAGGTTCTGGCCCGCCGAGCGGATGCCGGCGAGCGGGGTGTTGAGCTCGTGGGTGACGCCGGCCACGAACTCGAGCTGCTGCCGGGCGAGGGCTCGGGCCCGCTGGGCGGCGCGCGCCAGCACCGCCGCGGAGAGGCCGAGCAGCCCCAGCACCAGCAGCCCCACCGCGAGGTTGCGGCGCCGCACCGCCGCGACCGCGGCCTCGATGGAGCCGCCGTGGTGGCGCGCCACCAGCAGCCACGGCGCCTCCTCGCGCGGCCCGCGCGGCCGGTCCGCCGGCCCTTCCCGGGGCGGCTCGCGTGGCGGCTCGAGGCGGGCGCCGAAGCGCCCGCCCCACTCGCGACGTTCCTCCGGCGCGCTGGGGCGCGGTCCGAAGGGGACGCCGACCCGTACGTCGGGGTGCCCGGCGGCGGAGCGGGCGTTGGCGTCGCTCGCCCAGACGACGCCGCCGTCGGCGCGGCGCACGACGGCCACCGCGAAGGCGCTGTCCGCCGTCGGCCCGAAGCTGGTCTCCGCCAGCTGCGGCAGCAGCTTCTCGCGCAGGTACGCGGCGTCGAGCTGCAGGACCACGAACCCGTTCAAGCGCCGCCACCGCGACACGGGGCCCGCGTCCTCCGCCAGCTCGAAGAGGGCGACGGCCTCGGCCAGCGGGTCCTCGAGCAGCAGCGCGGGGCGGAAGGGCAGGCCCTCGCGGCCGACGCCCTCGGGCGCCTCCTGCAGGCGCTGGCGCAGCGCGCCCAGCCCGCCCGTCCACTGCGCCGGGCGGCAGCCGCTGCCGTCGAGGCTGCAGCTCTCGAGCGTCGTCTCTCCCGAGTCGAGACGCGAGGCCAGCCACGCTCCGGTGACGAACGGCACGCGTTCGGGCCGGCGCTGCCAGTCGGCCAGCCGCGCGAGCAGGCTGCGCCGCCGCGCTTCGCCGGCCGGCCCGGGGTCGAGCCGAAGCGCCATCAGGGGCTGGGCGAGCTCGTGGTCGAGCCCGGCGGCGAAGCGCGAGGCCGAGCGCTCGAGCTGCACCTGCCGCCGCTCCGCCTCCCCGCGGCCGATCTCGCCCGTCCAGGTGTACTGCAGCACCGCGAGCACCGCCAGCAGCGCGGTCAGCACCGACAGCGCGATCCACACCGCGTGGTGCCGCACCCAGCCCACCATGGGGCTGAGTCTACAGCCGCCAGGGCCGCCGCTCGCGGCCACAGCCGGCATTTTGCACGCTTTACAGCGAGCTTTCGACGTCATGAAGACACGCGGGCCCCGGCTGCCCATAGTCTGGTGGTGGCGGCCACACGGCCGCACGGGGTGAGGAAGCGAGGATGCCGATGAGAGCAATGGGCACGTTGGGTGCGGCGGCCGTCCTGCTGGCTGCCGTGGCCGCCGGGGCGCAGCCGGCGCCTCCGCCGACAGGCGGTCCGGGCGGACCCGGAAGGGGCATGCTCCAGCGGATGGAGCGGGCGCTGAACCTGACCGGCGACCAGCAGGCGGCGGTGCAGAAGCTGCTCGACCAGCAGAAACCGCAGATGGACGCGCTGCACCAGCAGATGCAGGACAATCGCCAGAAGCTCGAAGCCGCGCTGTCGGCGGACAGCCCGGACCCGGCCACCGTCGGCACGCTGACGATCGAGCAGCGCAAGCTGATGCAGCAGGGCAAGACGCTGCACGACCAGTTGGCCCAGTCCCTGCGCGCGCTGCTGACGCCCGACCAGCAGACGAAGTTCGACGCGCTGCAGTCGCTGGGCGGGCCCGGCGGCTGGGGCGGCCGCGGCCACTGGGGGGACGGCCCGCCCCCGGCGCCGCAGCAGTAGCGTGGTTCAGGCGACGGACGGCGCCGGGCGGCCTCTGGCGCCCGGCGCAACCCCGTCCGGCGACGGCCGCCGACGTGGCCTCCAGCGCACGGCGGTGCGCCACCGCGTGCGCCGCGCGCTGCTGGCGCTGCAACTGAGCGAGGGGCAGGTGCTCGCGGCCCGGGCGCTCAAGGACCACCTCGAGGAGATGCTGGAGACGCGCCGGCGGCTCGACGACAGCCGCCTCGCGCTGCGCCACGAGCTGGCGCGGGAGGCTCCCGACGCGACGCGGCTGTCCGAGCTGCTGGTCTGGGAGCGGCAGTTCGAGGCGGGGGCGCGCGCGGCCTGGAGCCGGCTGGAGCGGCGGCTGGCGATGCTGCTCACGCCGCAGCAGGTGGTGCGGCTGCACGCGCTGCCGCTCGAGGTGCTCGGCGACATGCTGACCCGCCTCACCGCCGCCACGCGGCGCCGCTGAGGAGACGGCCTTGACGGCCGCGACCGCGGGGTGTCAGCCTCCGCCCCCGAGGCTGGAGGGACCCCATGGACCTGCCCGTCGCCTGCGCGCTCCTCGCCGCTCTCGCGCCCTCGCCGGCGGCGCCGCCACCGGCGCCGGAGGAGCCCGGGGCCCGCCTGCAATACCACGAGATCCGCACCGACGGGGCGGGCATGATCCTGCCCTGGTCCGACGACGACCCCGCCCGCGCCTACGACCGCGTGGTCCGCCTGGCCTGGGGCTTCTGGCGGGGGCTCGGCGACTGCCCGAACGGCGTCCCCTACGTCCTGCAGCACCAGGTGTGGAAGCCGGAGCACGACCCGCGCGGTCTGGGCGGCGACCAGATCTCGATGGCGCTCTCCTCCTGGAACCTGCTGCACGCCTACCTCGGCGAGGAGGCGATCGTCGCGGACATGCGCCGGCTGGCCGATCACTGGATCGGCCACGGCCTCACCGGGCCCGACGGGCCCTGGCCGAACCTGCCGTTCCCCTACAACACCGAAGTGCACTCCGGCCGCTACGACGGCGACATGGTCGCCGGCAAGGGCTACCTGCAGCCCGACAAGGCCGGCAGCTTCGGTGCGGAGCTGGTGACGCTGTACCGGATCACCGGCGAGCGCCGCTATCTCGACGCCGCGCTGCGGATCGCCGACACCCTGGCGCGCACGGTGAAGCCCGGCGACGCGGACCACTCGCCCTGGCCCTTCCGCGTCCACGCCGCCACCGGCGAGGTGTTCGTCTCGAAGAACGGCCGCTTCGACTACACCAGCAACTGGACCGGCGCGCTGCGGCTCTTCGACCAGCTCGTCAGGATGCAGGAGGGCCGCGTCGCCGACTACGAGAGGGCTCGGGTCCTGGTCAGCGATTGGCTGCGCACCTATCCCATGCGGTCGCAGCGCTGGGGCCCCTTCTTCGAAGACATCAACGTCTACTCCGACACCCAGATCAACGCGGGCACCCTGGCCCTCTACGTGCTGGAGCACCCCGGCTGGGCGCCCGACGCCGTCGCGGCCGTCCGCCGGATCCTCGACTGGTGCGACCGCCGCTTCGGCAACCCGCGGTGGGAGCGCTACGGCGCGCGGCCGACGAACGAGCAGACCGCCTACGAGGTGCCGGGCAACAGCCACACCGCCCGCGAGGCCTCGCTGGAGCTGCTGTGGGCCGAGGCGGCGGGCGACGCCTCGCGCGAGGCCCAGGCGGTGCGCAACCTCAACTGGGCGACCTACATGGTCGACGGCGACGGCAAGAACCGCTACTACCACGACGACATCTGGCTGACCGACGGCTACGGCGACTACGTGCGGCACTACCTGCGGGCCATGGCGGCAGCGCCCGAGCTGGCGCCACCCGACCAGAACCACCTGCTGCGAACGAGCTCGGTGGTGCGGCGCATCGAGTACGGCGAGGACGCGATCCGCTACGAGAAGTGGGACGAGGTGTCGAAGGAGAGGCTGAAGCTCGGGGCCTGGGAGCCGGGCGCGGTCGAGGGCGGGACCATGCGCTGGGACCCGGCGAGGCGGGTCCTGGAGGTGGCCGCCACCGCCAGGGTCGTCGTCGTCCGCAGGAAGTGAGGGTCTGCGTCGACGCTGACGGCGCTGCGCCATAATGGACCGATTCCGCCCCCCGCCACGGCTTGAGCCCGATCGGAGGCCCAGCATGTCCCGGCTCACCTCTGCGGCCGTGAAGCCGCTCGTCCTCTTGGCCCTGCTCGCCGCCCCGGCGACGCTCCTGGCCCAGGCCGCCGCGCCGGCTCCCGCCGAGCCGCAGATCGGCCAGCAGGGCAAGGACGTCATCTGGCTGCCGACGCCCGAGAGCGTGGTCGAGAAGATGCTGGAGATGGCCGGGGTCGGACCCGAGGACGTCGTCTACGATCTCGGCTCGGGCGACGGCCGGACGGTGATCGCGGCGGCGCACCGCGGCGCCCGAGCCTACGGCGTCGAGTTCGACCCGGCCCTGGTCGCGCTCTCGGAGAGGTTCGCGAAGACCGCCGGCGTGGCCGACAAGGCCCGCTTCATCCACGGCGACATCTTCGAGACCGACTTCTCGCAGGCGACGGTGGTGACCCTGTACCTGCTCACCACCCTGAACGTGCGCCTGCGGCCGACCATCCTGAAGATGAGGCCGGGCACTCGGGTCGTCTCCCACGCCTTCACCATGGGGGACTGGGACCCGGACGAGACGGGCGAGTCCGACTACCGCCGGATCTACATGTGGATCGTCCCGGCCTCCGTGCAGGGGACTTGGCGGCTGACGTTGCCCGGCGCTCCGCCCGCCGACATGACGCTCACCCAGCAGTACCAGAAGCTGCGGGGCACCGTCAGCCTGCCCTCGGGAGCGGCCGAGCTGCGCGATGCCTCCCTGCGCGGCAACGCCATCCGCCTCACCCTGGCGGGCGGGGACGGCTCCCTCCGCGAGCTGACGGGCACGGTCGACGGCGACCGCATGCAGGGGACGGCGAAGACCGGCTCGGGAGAGGTGAGCTGGAGCGCCCAGCGGCGCTGACGACCTGCCCGGCGCGCGGCGCCAACGTATCACGTCGTACCATGTCAGAACTAAACTGCACAGGAAGGAACACAAGGGCATGCACACGGCGCGTACGGCCGACCGGTTGCCGGACCTGTGGGAGGAGGCGCGGGCTTCGGGGATGAGCGAGCCCGAGCGGCTGCTGTACCGCTCGAACCTGCTCGGCTCCGACCTGCGCGTCACCAACTTCGGAGGCGGCAACACCTCGGCCAAGGTGTTGCAGAAGGACCCGCTCACCGGCGAGGACACGACCGTGCTGTGGGTGAAGGGCTCGGGCGGCGACCTGGGCTCGATGGGGCTCGACGGCTTCGCCACCCTGTGCCTGGAGCGCCTCTCCTCGCTGCGGCGCCTGTACCGCGGGCGCGAGCACGAGGACGAGATGGTCGGCTACCTGCCCCACTGCACGTTCGGCCTCAATCCCCGGGCGGCTTCGATCGACACCCCGCTGCACGCCTTCATCCCGCACGCGCACGTCGACCACCTGCACCCCGACGCGGTCATCGCCATCGCCACGGCCAAGGACGGCGAGCGGCTGACCGCCGATGCGTTCGGCGGCAGGCTGGGCTGGCTGCCCTGGCAGCGGCCGGGGTTCGACCTCGGCCTGAAGCTCGAGCAGCTGGCCCGCAGCCGGCCGGACCTGGACGGCGTCGTCCTGGGCGGCCACGGCCTGTTCACCTGGGGCGACACCGCCAGGGCCTGCTACGGGACGACGCTGCGGGTCATCCAGCAGGCGGCCGACTACCTGGCCGCCCGCGGGCGGTCGCAGCCGTTCGGCGCGCCGGTCGCCCGGGCGCTCTCGCCGTCCGAGAAGACCGCGCTGCTGGCGGCGCTGGCGCCCCGGCTGCGCGGCCGGCTCTCGGCCGGCCTCAGGAAGGTGATGCACTTCGCCGATGGGCCGGAGGTGATGGAGTTCGTCTCCTCGTCGCGAGCGGAGGAGCTGGCCGCGCTCGGCACCTCGTGCCCCGACCACTTCCTGCGCACGAAGATCTGGCCGCTGTTCGTCCCCTTCGACCCTGCCTCCGACACCGCCTCCGACCTCGGGGGCCGCGTCGAGGACGGGCTCGAGCGCTATCGCCGGCGCTACGCGGCCTACTACCAGCGCTGCCGGCGGGCCGACTCGCCGGCGATGCGCGACCCCTGGCCGGTGATCGTGCTGGTGCCGGCGCTGGGGCTGCTCGCCTTCGCGGGCGACAAGGCCACGGCGCGGGTGGCGAGCGAGTTCTACGTAAACGCGATCGGCGTCATGCGCGGGGCGGAGAGCGTCTCCTCCTACCAGCCGATCGCCGAGCAGGAGGCCTTCGACGTCGAGTACTGGGCGCTGGAGGAGGCGAAGCTGCGGCGTCTGCCCGGGCCGAAGAGCCTGGCGGGCAAGGTGGCGGTGGTGACGGGTGGCGCCGGCGGCATCGGCGGCGCGACCGCGCGCCGGCTGCTGGCCGAAGGGGCCTGCGTGGTCGTCACCGACAAGGACGCCGGAGCGCTCGAGGAGGCGCGGCTGGCGCTGGAGAAGGAGCACGGGAAGGACCGGGTGGCCGCCTTCCGCTGCGACGTCACCGACGAGGCGTCGGTCGTGGAGTCGTACCGGCGGGTGGCGTGCGAGTTCGGCGGCCTCGACATCCTGGTCTCCAACGCCGGCATCGCCTCGGCGGCGCCGGTGGAGGAGACCTCGCTCGAGCTGTGGAACCGCAACCTGGGGATCCTGGCCACCGGCTACTTCCTGGTGGCGCGCGAGGCCTTCCTGCTCATGAAGTCCCAGGGCCTGGGCGGCTCGCTGGTGTTCATCGGCAGCAAGAACGCGCTGGTGGCCTCGGCTGGCGCCTCGGCCTACTGCTCGGCCAAGGCCGCCGCCGTCCACCTCGCCCGCTGCCTCGCCCTGGAGGGTGCCGAGCTCGGCATCCGGGCGAACGTCGTGAACCCAGACGCGGTGATCCGCGGCTCGCGCATCTGGGCAGGAAGCTGGCGGCAGGAGCGCGCGGAGGCCAACCGCATCTCCGAGGCGGAGATCGAGGAGTTCTACCGCGGCCGCAGCCTGATGAAGCGCTCCGTCCTCCCCGAGGACGTGGCCGAGGCAGTCCTCTTCTTCGCGGGGGAGGCCTCGGCCAAGTCCACCGGCAACATCCTGAACGTCGACGCCGGGAACGTGGCATCCTTCACCCGCTAGCCGGGACGACCGGCGGAAACGAGGCAGGATGGGCTTCCGACTGGACGACGAGCGGATCGCCGCCGACAACGCACCTCGGCTGGCGTGGCTGCACGAGGACTACGAGCACCTCGGCCGTCAGCTCGCGCGCCGCGGCGTGGACGTCGAGAAGCTGACCGAGCGGGCGATGGCCTTCCGGGTGGCCGTGCCCTCCTGGGGAGTCGGCACCGGCGGCACCCGCTTCGCGCGCTTCGCCGGCCCGGGCGAGCCGCGCGACGTGCTGGAGAAGCTCGACGACTGCGAGGCCATCCACAAGCTGGTGCGGGTGACGCCCGGCATCTCGCTGCACATCCCCTGGGACGAGCCGGAGAGCCCGGGCGAGCTGCGGGCGTTCGCCGGGGCGCGGGGCCTCTTCTTCGACTCGATGAACTCCAACACCTTCGAGGACCAGCCGGGCCAGGAGCTGTCGTACAAGTTCGGCAGCCTCAGCCACACCGACCCGGCGGTGCGCCGGCAGGCCGTCGAGCACAACCGGCACTGCCTGGAGATCGGAGCGAAGCTCGGCGCCCGCTCCCACACCGTCTGGATCGGCGACGGGGGCAACTTCCCCGGCCAGCTCCACTTCCGCCGGGCCCTCGAGCGCTACCTGGAGAGCCTGAAGGCGATCTACGCGGCGCTGCCCGCCGGCTGGCGGATGTTCATCGAGCACAAGCTCTACGAGCCGGCCTTCTACTCGACCGTGCTCAACGACTGGGGCACCAGCTACTGCTGCGCCCGCGAGGTGGGGGAGCGCTGCCTGTCGCTGGTCGACCTCGGCCACCACGCGCCGAGCGTCAACATCGAGATGATCGTCGCCCGCCTCATCCAGATGGGGAAGCTGGGCGGCTTCCACTTCAACGACAGCAAGTACGGCGACGACGACCTCGACGCCGGCTCCATCAAGCCGTTTCAGCTGTTCCTGGTCTTCAACGAGCTGGTGGACGCCGAGCTCTCGGAGGTGCCGGGTTTCGACCCGGCCTACATGCTCGACCAGTCGCACAACGTGACCGATCCCATCGAGTCGCTGGTGACGAGCGCGGTGGAGCTGGCGCGGGCCTACGTGCAGGCCCACCTCGTCGACCGGGCGGCGCTGGCGGAGGCGCAGGAGAAGAACGACGCGCTGGTCGCGCTGCAGGTCCTGAAGCAGGCCTTCACCACCGACGTGGCGCCGATCCTGGCGATGGCGCGCCTGCGCGCCGGCGGCGCCGTCGACCCGGTGGCCGCGTACCGCGCCAGCGGCTACCGGAAGAGGAAGGCCGAGGAGCGCCCGGCCGCGCAGCGCAGGGGAGCCGGCATCGTCTAGGATCTCGGGCCATGGCCACCCAGGACGGGGCCTCGTTCCACGTCGCCATCGACCTCGGCGCCGGCAGCGGCCGGGCCATGCTCGGCCGGCTGCTGAGCGCGGACTGCGGCGGCCCCGCCCTGCTGCTGGAAGAGATCCACCGCTTCCACTATCCGCCGTTGCACCACGACGGGCACCTGCGCTGGCCGTTCCCGGCGGTCCTCGACGGCATCAAGGGGGGACTGCGTGCGGCCTCGCGCGCGGCCGCCGTCCGCAACGGCGCGCCGGAGACGGTGGGCGTCGACTCCTGGGGCGTCGACTACGGCCTGGTGGACGCGGCCGGGCGGCTGCTGCAGGACCCGGTCTGCTACCGCGACCACCGCACCGACGGCGCCATCGAGCGGGTGCTGAAGAAGCTGCCGCGGGCGGAGATCTTCCAGCGCACCGGCATCCAGTTCCAGCAGTTCAACACGCTGTTCCAGCTCCACGAGCACGTGCGGGAGGGGCTGCCCAGCGGGGCGCGGCGGCTGCTCATGATCCCGGACCTGTGCCACCACTCGCTGTGCGGCGCCACCAGCGGCGAGCTCACCGACGCCTCGACCACCCAGCTGGTCGACGTGCGCACGCGGCGCTGGGCGGACGACCTCTTCTCGCGCCTCGGCCTGCCGCGCGAGCTGATGCCGGAGCTGCGGGCGCCGGGGACACCGCTGGGCGAGCTGCGGCCGTCGCTGCAGAAGGAGCTCCACCTGCCGGCGCTGTCGGTGCTCGCCCCCGCCACTCACGACACCGCCAGCGCCGTCGCCGGCACGCCCCTGCAGCCGGGCTGGGCCTACGTGTCCTCGGGGACCTGGTCGCTGGTGGGGACCGAGCGCCCGGGCCCGCTGGTCAACGAGGCGGTGGCGCGTGCGAACTTCACCAACGAAGCCGGCGTGTTCGGCACCGTCCGCTTCCTGCGCAACGTGATGGGCCTCTGGATCCTCGACTCCTGCCGCCACGAGTGGGAGGGGCGAGGCCTCGCCGCCGACCTCGACGGCCTGCTGGCGGCCGCCGGCGCCATCGAGAAGCCGCCGGGCCTGGTCTACCCGGACCACCCGCGCTTCTTCAACCCGAGGAGCATGACGGCGGAGCTGCAGGCCGCGCTGGCCGAGACCGGCCAGAAGGTGCCGGACGACCCGGCACGTCTCACCCGGGTGGTGCTCGACTCGCTGGCGTTCCGCTACGCGTCCGTCGTGCGCTCGGTCGAGCAGCTCACCGGCGAGCCGATCCCCGGGATCCACATCGTCGGCGGTGGCAGCCTGAACGAGTACCTCGACCAGGCCACCGCCGACGCGGCGCAGCGACCGGTGCTGGCCGGCCCGGCCGAGGCCGCCGCCACCGGCAACCTGCTGATGCAGGCGTTCGCCGCCGGGCGCATCCGGTCGCTGGAGGAGGGCCGGCGGCTGGTGGAGGCCGGCCAGCGGCCGCGGCGTTTCGAGCCGCGGGAGCGCGCCGGCTGGCGCGAGGCCGGCGAGCGCTACCGCGAGGTCGAGGGCCGCTACCAGTAGCCACGGACGGCGTGCGGCTCGTGGGGTGAGTCACGCATCACCAGCGAGCAGAGCGGCTTAGGGGCCTCCCTGAGCGGCGCCAAACAGATTACACTGTCCCGGCGGCGCCAGCCCGGCGGCTCGGCGCCGCATTCGGGGTGACGATTGGGAGAACGGAAGGTCGTTGTTTCGCTGCTGAGCGAGCAACAGGAGTTCCAGCTGGTGCAGGCGGCGGACGCGCGCGCCGCGGCGGCGCGCGCCGGGCTCGGCATCGAAGTCGTGTTCGCGGACAACAACGCGGTCGTGCAGATCCACCAGCTGTTCAAGCACGTGCACGCGCCCGAGGCCGAGCGGCCGGCGGCGATCGTGGTCGAGACCGTCACCGGCGAGGGCCTCGAGCGGGTGGCGCGCAACGCGGTGGCCGCCGGAATCGGGTGGGTGCTGATGAACCGGTCGGTGAGCTACCTCCAGTCGCTGCGCGAACTGCGGGGCGATCTGCCGATCGGCGTCGTCAGCGTGGACAACCGGGAGGCGGGCCGCATCCAGGGGCGCCAGCTGCTGGCGCTCCTGCCCCGCGGCGGCCCGGTGCTGTACGTGCAGGGGCCCGGCGACACCGCGGCGGCCAGCGACCGGCTGCGCGGGGCCCAGGAGACGATCGCGGGCGCCGGGATCGAGCTGCGGGTGCTGAACGGCGACTGGACGGTGCAGGGCGGGGAGAAGGCGGTCACCGGCTGGCTGCGCCTCAAGACCTCGGAGGGATTCCGGCCGGCGGTGGTGTCGGCGCAGAACGACGCCATGGCGGTCGGCGCGCGCAGGGCGCTGCTGGCGCAGCGCCCCGACTGGAAGGACTTGGTGTTCACGGGCTGCGACGGCCTGCCGGAAGGCGGCCAGAAGCTGGTGCGCTCGGGCGAGCTGGTGGCGACCATCGTCACCCCGGCGCCCGCCGGGCCCGCCGTCAGCCTGGTGGCGCGCGCCCTTGCCGGCGAGAGGGTCGAAAGCGAGGTCAACCTGCCGCCGCGGTCGTATCCTCCAGAGGGCGAGCTGGGATCGCGAACGGGCAGGCGCCCGGCGAAGCCCTGACGGAGGTGACCGCATGAGAGCCGCGAAGCGGCAGGGGCGCCGCTCGTTCCTGCGCCGCCTCGGGGCGACCGTGGCGGCCTCGGTGGCGCTGCCCGCGGCCGCCGGTGCCCAGGCGCGACGCCGCCCCCGCACGTCGGCGAAGAAGCCGGCCGCGAAGCCGTCGGCGGCTCGCCCCGCGGCCAAGGCCGCGCCGCCGCTGGCCCCACCCGCGCCGCCGCTGGCCGTTGCCCGAGGCTCCTGGCCCGTGCCGGAGCCGGGCGCCCAGGTCGACCTGGCGCCGGCGCGCTGGCTCTGGCTGCCCTGCGAGCGCACGCTCGCGAACACGTTCGTGCTCTTCCGCCGCGAGCTCACGGTCGGTGGCGAGGTGGCGTCGGCCCGCGGCTGGGTCTCCGCCGACAGCCGCTACCGGCTCTTCGTCAACGGCCGCCGGGTGCAGTTCGGGCCGGCTCCCTGCGACCCGCGCTCCTACGAGGCCGATCCCGTCGACCTGACCCGCCACCTGCGGCCGGGGCAGAACGTGATCGGTGCCGAGGTGCTCTACTACGGGCACGGCGAGGGCACCTGGCCCTTCGGCAAGCCGGGCTTCCTGTTCGCGCTGCGCGTCGAGGAGCAGGGCGGGGCGGTGCAGGAGGTCGTCAGCGACGGCTCCTGGCGGGTGCGGCTCGACCGCGCCCACCGCCCCGGCCAGTTCAAGCGTGCCTACCTGCGGGCGCTGCAGGAGGACTTCGACGGGCGGTTGCACCCCTGGGGCTGGAACGACCCGGGGTACGTCCCCGACGCCGGCTGGATGGCCCCGGCGCTGCTCGACGCGGCCGCGGACCGGCCGGCGGCCGCGGGCGGCCACGCCGACTACCTCACCGACGGCGGCATCGGCGCCGGCGACGCGGCGCTGCGGGCGCGGGAGGTGCCGCTCGTGCGCGAGACGCTGCGCGTCTTCGAGGGCCTGGCGCGCTCGGGGCGGGTGCGCTGGCTGCGCGACCCGCGCGACTGGTTCGAGTACCGCCTGCCGGGCTCCTACGAGATCGTCGACGAGCCCTCCGCGGCGTCCTCCGGGGACGGCGCGTGGTCGGTCGAGACCGCGCCGGGCCTCGGGGCCTTCCTGACCTTCGCCCTGCCGGAGCAGATGGTCGGCTTCCCCTTCCTCACGGTGGAGGCGCCCGCCGGCACGGTGTTGGAGCTGATCACGCAGGAGTCGCACGACCCCAAGGGGCCCGCCTGGCTCGACACCCACCGCTACAGCTGGACGCGCCTCGTCTGCCGCGAGGGGGTGAGCCGCTTCGAGGCCTTCGACTACGAGTCGCTGCGCTTCCTCCAGGTGCACGTCCACGAGGCGAGCGGGCCGGTGACCGTCCGCGACGCCGGGGTGCGCCGGCGGGCCTACCCCTGGCCGAAGCCGCCGCAGTTCCGCTGCGCCGAGCCGCCGTTGCAGCGGGTCTTCGAGGCTTGCTTCAACACGCTCGTCAACGCCGCCCAGGAGACGATCGTCGACGGCATGGGCCGCGAGCGCCAGCAGTACAGCGGCGACGGCGCCCACCTCCTGCACGCCACCCGCCTCGTCTGCGGCGATCGCCAGCTCGCGCGCCGCTTCCTGCACAGCTTCCCGCTGGGCCAGACGCGCGAGGGCTACTTCCTCGACTGCTGGCCCGCCTGGGACCGCCTCAACCGCATCGCCCAGCGCGAGACGGGCGCCACCCCCTGGGGGCCGCTGCTCGACCACGGGGTGAGCCTCGTGTACGACGCCTGGCGGCACCACCTGGAGACGGGCGAGACGGACGTGCTGCTGCAGCTCTATCCGCGGTTCGTCCGCTTCGCCGACTTCCTGCTGGCGGGGCGGAAGGCGGACGGGCTGCTGCCGGTCGAGGGGTGGGGCGTGCCGGCCGTGTGGATCGACAACGGCTTCGCGGCCCCGCGCCACCGGCAGTGCGCCTTCAACCTGTTCACCGCGGCCGTGCTGAAGGAGGCGCTGGCTCCCATCGCCGGGCTGGCCGCCGACCCCGCCGGCGAGAAGCGC
The DNA here is from genome assembly GCA_035542035.1 of Vicinamibacteria bacterium. Lineage (GTDB taxonomy): Bacteria > Acidobacteriota > Vicinamibacteria > Fen-336 > Fen-336 > DATBSL01. The sequence continues at coordinate 29,975 of DATKME010000003.1, forward strand.
TTCTCCTCCGCGGCCGAGGCCCTGCTGGCGGCGGCCGTGCGCCGCTTCTGGAGCGCCGAGCGCGGCCTCTTCGTCTGCAACCTGCCGTGGGAAGACGAGGAGGGCGAGAGCCGCCTGGACGACCGCTCGCTGGCCACGGCGCTCCTCTTCGACCTCTGCCCGGAGGGCCGCGTCCGCGAGTCGGTGGCCGCGCTCGCCGCCCCGGCGCCGACCACCGTGCTGGGCTACCCGGCGAACGCGCACTGGCGCATGCAGGCCCTGGCCCGCCACGGCCGCATCGACGCCGTGCTGCGCGAGCTGCGCGAGCGCTGGGCCCGGCTGCCGGCCGTGCTGCAGAACGACACCACCCCCGAGGACTGGCACGTCCGGCCGGATTCCTCCGACCAGTGGAGCCACTGCGCGGTCGGGCCGCTGTTCGTCCTGTACATGGACGTGGCGGGCATCCGCCCGGCGCTGCCCGGCTTCGAGCGCGTGGCGGTCCGGCCGCAGCTCGGCGACCTGCCGGGCCTCGAGCTGGTCTGCCACACGGCGCGAGGGCCGATCGGCTTCCGCGCCGAGAAGCAGGAGGGCGGGCACCAGGTCGCCATCACGCTGCCCGCGGACGTGGCCGGCGAGCTCGTGCTGCCGGCGGAGCAGGCCGAGGGCGGGGCGGTGGTGGGCAGCGACCGCGCGCTCGGCCTCGCCCGCTTCGCGCTGCCGGCCGGGCAGACCACGTCCGTGGTCGTGGCTGCGCCGGCGCCCGTGGCCTAGCGCCCTGCCGCATAATCGTGGCAGAGGTACCCGCCGATGCGAGTGACACGTCTTCTTCCCCTGGCGTTGCTGGCGGCCGGGCTGGTCCCGGCGATGGTGGCCCTCGCTCCGGCCCAGACCGCGAACCGCAAGCCGGCTCCGGCCGAGCGCCAGAAGCTGCCGGCCTCGGCGCTGGCCGTCGGCGACACAGCCCGCGGCCAGTACCTGGTCGAGCGGGTCTTCTTCTGCAAGGAGTGCCACTCGCCGCGGGACGGCGAGGGCAACATCATCGTCGCCGAGGAGTACATGGGCGGGCCGATCCCCTTCCGGCCGCCCTGGCCGAACGACTGGGCGCTGCGGGCGCCCCGCAACCGCGGCCTCCCGGGCTACACCCCCGAGCTGGGCATGCGGCTGTTCATGATGGGCGCCGTCGACCGCGAGGGGAACCAGCTGCGCCCGCCGATGCCGCGGTTTCGCATGAACCCGCAGGACGCCGCCGACGTGGTGGCGTACATGATGTCGCTGAAGTGAGCGGCGGATGAGGATCGGCATCGTCGGCGCGGGTTTCGTCGGCTCGACCGCCGCCTACGCGCTGGTGATGAGCGGCGTCGGCCGGCAGATCGTGCTGGTCGACAAGAACGAGGCCCGCGCCCGGGCCGAGGCCGACGACCTGCTGCACGCGGTCCCCTTCGCCCACCCGCTCGACGTCGTGGCCGGGGGGTACCAGCAGCTGGCGGGGGCCAGGGTGGTGATCCTCACCGCCGGCGTCAACCAGCGGCCGGGCGAGAGCCGGCTGGAGCTGCTGGCGCGCAACGCCGCCGTGTTCCGGGAGGTCGTCCCCAACGTCCTCGAGCGGGCGCCGGAGGCCGTGCTGGTGGTGGCCACCAACCCCGTCGACGTGATGACGCACCTCGCTGCGCGCTTCGCGGCCGAGCGGGGCGTCCCCGCCGGCCGGGTGTTCGGCTCCGGCACCACCCTCGACACCGCGCGCTTCCGGGCGCTGCTCGGGCGCCGGCTGGGAGTGGACGCGGCCCACGTCCACGCCTACGTGGTCGGCGAGCACGGCGACTCCGAGGTGCTCACCTGGTCGCTGGCGACGATCGGCGGCATCCCGCTCGCCGACATGGCGCAGCGGCACGGCGTCCCCTTCGACGCCGCCGTGCGGGCCGAGATCGACGCCGGCGTGCGCCGGGCCGCGTACCAGATCATCGCCGGCAAGGGCGCGACCTACTACGGGGTGGGCAGCGCGCTCGCCCGCATCGTCGACGCCGTGCTCGGCGACCGCCGTTCGGTGCTGACCGTCTGCACGCCGATCTCCAGCGTGGCCGGCGTCGCCGACGTCACCGTCTCGCTGCCGCGGCTGGTCGGCGGCGGGGGAGTGATCGAGACGCTGCCGCTGGCGCTGCCGCCCGAGGAGGAGCAGGCGCTCGCCCGCAGCGCCCGGGTGGTGCGCGACGCGATCGACGGCCTGGCGGCCTGCTGAGGGCAGCCGCCTCGGTTCTAACGCAGGTCGAGACCTTTCACAGGGTCGCTGCCGGCTACCTCGTGGCCTGAGGGAGCCCGGACGGCCTCCGGCGAGGCTCAGCGGCAGGGATCGGGGCGGAACGCCGGGGCCAGGGCCCGATTGATGGACCCGTCGCCCGACATCGCGGACCAGAGTGCCGGCACCTGCTCGGGCTCCTCAGTGTCCCAGGTCCAGAGAAGCCAGCCCTTCAGCTCGCTCGCACAGGTCTCGACCTGCCAGTCCTCGATGATGGCCGCCGCGTCGGTGATCGACGGGTACTGGAACTTGAAGGCCCCGAACTCCCCCATGAGCACGGGCTTCGCCTCCTGGTGCCCGGCCAGCTTGTAGTTCTCCAGCATCTGCTGGACGGAGATCTCGCCCGCTATCGCATAGCCGTGGATATCGACGAAGTCCGCCGTCGAGTTGGTCATGGCGGGATAGACCTCGATCACCCGCGGGTCGCCGATCCGGCTCGGGTTCGGGTCTTGGGGCCAGAAGAAGCCCACCCCGACGAGAGCCGTGGGGTCCACGTCCAGGATCGCCGCCCGACCCTGGTCTGTGAAATAGACGAGACCATCGTCCATCATCGCCTGGCGGGACGAGGCGCTCGCCATGTCGTAGGTGAGGCCGTTCGCGGTCGTCACCAGCCCGCTCGTCCAGCTGAGCGGCGCCTGGTCGAAGTTGTAGAAGTACTCGCCGCGGAGCTCGTAGGCGAGCACCGCGTCGAGGGGGGCCTCCTGGTCCACGAGGGCCCGGGCCACGTCGTGGAAGAAAGCGACGTTGGCGGCGACGCCGCCCGAGCACAGGTTGAAGAGATTGTCGTACGCGAACAACCCGTAGCAGACCGGATAGTGGTCGGTGTAACCGCCGAGCCATGGTGGCATTTGTGCGGTGAGGATCGCGTAGACGCCGTGGCTCCGGGCCCGTCTCAGGAAGTCGACGAGGTTGGCCACGTAGCGGGAAGAGAGCCCTCCGGCCGGGTTGCCGATCGAGGTCGTGCAGCAGTCGTTGAGGAGGACCCGGACCGCGTTGTAGCCGTAGGCCTCCATGCTAGCGAGCGCCGCCTCCGCGCGGGCCGCGTCGTAGAACCCCACGTCCAAGGCCGTCTGGGCGTAGGCCGCGTTGCCTTGGAAGTCGGTCGCCCAGGCAAGGCGGACGTAGTTGTTGCCCCGCGGCGTGAAGGCGTCTCCCGTCGTCCGGTCGAAGAACTCGGCGAACCCGGTGGCCCCGGGGCGCACGCCGATCCGGTGAGGGGCGAGCACGCCCACCCGCGCCGTCGCCGAGACCCGCGGATTGGCCTTGAGGACGGCCTTCACGAGCACCGAGACGGGGGAAGGCGGGGCCAGGTAGAGGCCGGACGCCGAGATGGTCCCCAGGCGGGCGTCGCCGCCGGGGACACCGTTGACCTGCCATTCGACCGCCGGGTTCTGTGGCGGCTGGACGATGACGGAGAACTGAAGGTGGCCCGAGGCCGCGACCCTCGGTCGGGAGGGCGAGAGCCTCATCCAGGTGAGCCGCCGTTGCACCGGGACGGTGACAACGGCTGCTGCGACACGACTGGAGGCCGTGGCCTTCGCCCCGGGCTGGTCGGCAGCCCTCCGCGGCGACGCCAGGCCGGGGCACGCGAGCAGCAGGACGGCAAGACTCCAAGCGCACGGCTGGACGCGCGGGCCAGGACTCGCGATCGCCATGCGTTCCTCCGACCGGGCAGTCTGAACGCGACACCGAGGATGCACCCGGGCCAGCGCCGGGGTCAAGAGCATTTCGAGCCACACCGCGTTCGCTTCGCGAGAGGCGTCCCGGCGCGTGGCCCGGGCCGGCGCGACACACGGCCGCCGTCCCACGGAAGCCCGCCATGACGAACCCGCCCCCCACCCGCCCCTCGGATCGACCGGGGCCCTGGCTGCCCGTGCTGCCGGTGCGGATGGGCCAGACCCGCAGAGAAGCGCGGAAACGCAAGACCTCCGGGCTGCAGCTGTCGTCCCCATCTACCCTCATACCCTCCCCTCGAGCGGCCCTGTCACCGCGACGTTGTATGGGCGGGGGAGTGATGGAGACGCTGCCGCTGGCGCTGCCGCCGGAGGAGGAGCAGGCGCTCGCCCGCAGCGCCCGGGTGGTGCGCGACGCGATCGACGGCCTGGCGGTGGCCTGAGGGCCGCCGCCGCGGCTAGGCGACCGCGGGCCGCTCGGAGGCCGCCGCCTGGGGCAGGGCGAGGGCTCGGGCGGCCAGCAGCACGAAGGCGACCCACAGCAGGTCGGCGAGCAGCAGGTGGACGAGCTGCATCCAGACCGGCGCCAGCAGCGCCAGGTTGAGGATGCCTGCCGCGACCTGCAGCAGCGCCAGCGCCGGCACCAGCCAGGCGGCGCGGCGGGCGCGCCGGTCGTCGGTCGCGTGCAGCACGCGGCCCGCGGCGAAGGCCGCCGCCAGCGCCCCCAACAGGGCCAGGAACGGGTGGGCGACGCGCAGGCGGACCAGCAGGGCCACGGTCGGCGAGAGGTCCTGGACGAGGCCGCCGAGCAACGACTGCGCCGGGTACAGGGTGTCGCCGAAGGCGGCGATCGCCCCGCTCTTGCCGACGGCGAGGAGCGCGACCGCGCAGAGCCCGAGCGCCCAGCCGTGGCGGGCGGCCGCCTCCCGGCGCGGCGGCGCATCGTCCGCGGTCCAGTGGGCGGTGAGGGCCAGGCTGGCGAGCAGCAGGAAGGTGTTCACCAGGTGCGTGGCCATGACCAGCGCCCGCGCCACCGACTCGTTCTCCGCCACCAGGCGGAACAGCACCAGGCCGGCGCCGAGCGCCGCCTCGGCCAGGACGAAGACCAGGGCGAAGGCCGCCGCCTTGCGGGCCAGGTGCCCCCTGGGTCGGTCGCGGAAGACCCACAGGACCAGCAGCGCGACCAGCAGCAGGGCGATGCCGCTGGTGGCGCGGTGGGTGAACTCGATCATGGTCTCGACCGCCGGGGCGCGCGGGACCACCTCGCCGTTGCAGAAGGGCCAGTGCGCACCGCAGCCGGCGCCCGAGCCGGTGGCCCGCACGAAGGCGCCCCACAGGATGACGACCAGGTTCCAGCCGAGGACGACCCAGGCGAACCGGGCGAGCCGCGTCATGGTTGCGCTCCTCGGCAGCTAGTGTACGCGCCGCCGCGCGGCGCGAGTACCATTGCCGCGCGTCGCCGGACGTTCGCTTCGACAGGGAGGCCGAGCATGATCCTGGTTCGCTTCCGGCTCGCGAGAACAGCGGCGGCGCTGTCGGCGGCCGTCCTCCTGGCGATCCCCGCGGCGGGGTGGGCGCAGCCCGGCGAGGCGCCGGCCGCGATCCTCGTGGACGCGACACCGTCGCACGCTGTCGTCTCCTTCAGCCCCTTCCGCTCGCTGGGAGCCGGCATCGACCGGTTGCGCGGCGACATCACCGACAAGGTGATGTCGCCCGGCTTCGTGAAGGCGCTGCACTCCGCGGGCTGGCAGACGGTCAGCTACCGCCAGAACACCGAGCTCTACGCCGAGGCCTGGCACTGGAACCCCAGGGGCGCCTGGAGCAACCCCGCGGCGAAGGAGGGCTACTTCGTCGGCGACGCGCGGCCTGCCGAGCTCATTCGCCACTCCTGGGCCGCCCCCCTGCCGCACCGCGGCTTCACCCGCGGCGACGGCAACGGCTGGTCCCGCCTGACGGACGGCGACCTGGACACCTACTGGAAGAGCAACCCCTATCTCACTCGGCCGTTCACCGGCGAGGACGACCACCCGCAGTGGGTCACCCTGGACCTCGGCAGCAGGGTGGAGATCGACGCCGTGCGCATCGCCTGGGCGGACCCCTACGCGGTCCGCTACCGGGTCCAGTACTGGACCGGCGAGCGCGACCCCTTCGACGACCGCACGGGCGCCAGCTGGCGGACCTTCCCGCTGGGGTCGGTGTCGGAGGGCAAGGGCGGGACCGCGACGGTGCGGATCGCCTCCTGGCCGGTGCGCGTGCGCTGGCTGCGCGTCTGGATGACGGCGTCCTCCGGCACCTGCGACAGCCACGGCTCGCAGGACCGGCGCAACTGCCTGGGGTTCGCGGTCCGCGAGCTGTACGCCGGCCGTCTCGACGCGAAGGGCGAGCTGCAGGACGTCGTCGACCACCAGCCCAACCGCCGGCAGTCGGCGACGGTCTGCTCCTCGGTCGACCCCTGGCACGCGGAGACGGACCTCACCCGCGCCAGCGGCGACCAGGTCGGCTTCGACCTCTTCTTCACCAGCGGGGTGACGCGCGGGCTGCCGGCGATGGTCCCCGTCGCGGTGCTCTACTCGACGCCGGAGGACGCGGCGGCGCAGATGGCCTACCTGAAGGCGCGCGGCTACCCGATCTCCTACGTCGAGATGGGCGAGGAGGCGGACGGGCAGTACATGCTGCCCGAGGACTACGGCGCGCTCTACCTGCAGTTCGCCGCCGCGCTGCACGGCGTCGACCCCGCGCTGAAGCTGGGCGGCCCCTCGTTCGAGGGGGTGGTCGAGGACGTGGAGGCCTGGCCGGACCCGGAGGGACGCGCCTCCTGGCTGGGCCGCTTCTTCGACTACCTGCGCGACCGCGGCAGGATCCAGGAGTTCGCGTTCCTCTCCTTCGAGCACTACCCCTACGACGCCTGCAACATCTCCTGGAACGACCTCTACCGCGAGCCGGACCACGTCGCCCACATCGTCCAGGCCTACAAGGACGACGGCCTGCCGCCGGGCACGCCCTTCTTCGTCACCGAGGTCAACCTGGGGGCGCAGGTGAGCGAGGCGTTCGTCGACATCATGGGCGCCCTGTGGTGGGCGGACTACACCGGTGCGCTCCTCGCCAACGGCGGGACCGGCAACTACTTCTTCCACTACATCCCGGGCCGCCTGCGCCGGGGCTGCAACGACTCCTGGGGGACCTTCGGGATGTTCCTGGTGGACGACGCCTTCGACATCACGCACTACAATGCCAGCTACTTCGCCGCTCAGCTGATCAACAGGGAGTGGGTGCAGCCGGTGGACCAGATGCACCGCGTGTTCCGGGCGGAAAGCGACGCCCGCGACGCCTTCGGCAACCTGCTGGTGACCGCCTACGCCCTGGAGCGGCCGGACGGGCAGTGGTCGCTGATGCTGGTGAACAAGGACAGGGAGCAGGCCCACGGGGTGACGATCCGCTTCTCGGCGGAGGGACAGCCGGACCGCCGGTTCGCCGGGACGGTGGAGCGGGTCAGCTTCGGGGCGAACGAGTACCAGTGGCGGCCGAACGGGGCGGAGGGGCACCCCGACCCGGACGGGCCGCCGGTGCGGTCGACCCTCAGCGCGGGGCAGCAGACGGTGTTCTCGCTGCCCCGGGCGTCGATCACGGTGCTGCGCGGGAGGACGAGGCCATGAGCAAGGGCGGACACTCGAGGCGGGAATTCATGGTGCGGAGCGCCGGCGCCGCGGTCGCGGCCAGGACGGTGCTCCTCGGTGACGCGCGACTGGAGGCGGCCGCGGCTTCCGCCGGCGACCGCGTGCGCTTCGGGATGGTGGGCGTCGGCATGCAGGGCTCGGGCCTGCTGCAGAGCGCGGTCCAGCTGCCGGGAGCCGAGTGCGTCGCCGCCTGCGACCTCTACGACGGCCGGCACCTGCTGGCGCGCGAGATCGCCGGGGACAAGGTGCGGACGACCCGCCGCTACCAGGAGCTGCTCGACGACAAGGGCATCGATTGCCTGGTCGCAGCCGTTCCCGACCACTGGCACCGGCGGCTGGTGGTGGAGGCGATGAAGGCCGGCAAGGACATCTACATCGAGAAGCCGATGTCGCACTCCGCCGCCGACGGCCTCGCCATGGTGGCCGCCGCCAAGGAGACGGGCCGCATCGTACAGGTCGGTTCGCAGCGGGTCAGCTCCGTGATCTGCGCCAAGGCGAAGGAGATGCTCGCCGGCGGGATCGTGGGCACGCTGACCCTGGTCGAGGGCTCGCTCGGCCGCAACGACCCGAACGGGGCCTGGGAGTACCCGCCCCCGCCGGACCTCTCGCCGGCGAACCTCGACTGGGACACCTGGCAGAACGACGTGCCGAAGCGGCCGTTCGACCCCAGGGTGTTCGCGCGCTGGCGCTGCTGGAGGGAGTACGGAACCGGCGTCGCCGGCGACCTGCTCGTCCACCTGGTGAGCGGCATGATGTACATGCTCGGCTGGGGCGAGCCGCCGCGCCGGGCGCAGTCGCTCGGCGGCATCCTGCGCTTCCCCGACGGCCGCAACATGCCTGACGTCCACACCACGCTCTTCGACTACGCAAAGGCCCCGGTCTACCTGCGCCTGAACCTCGGCTGCGAGACGCCGGAGGTCTACCGCTTCCAGGGCTCGAAGGGCATCCTGGAGGTGACGGAGACGGGCATCACCTACTCGCCCCAGAGCGGCGAGGACTCGGCGCCGAGCTACTACGCCTTCAGCTTCCCGCGGGAGATGCGCGAGGCGTACTTCAGGAAGTGGCACCAGGAGCACGACCCTCTGCCGGGGAAGGAGCCGGCCCTCGAGGGCTTCACCTACAAGGGCACCTCCTGGGACGACGTGCGACCGCACCTGTGGACCTTCTTCGAGGCCGTGCGCACCCGCAGGCCGGTCACCGAGGACGCCGTCTTCGGCCACCACGCGGCGCTCGCCTGCCACATGGCGAACGAGTCCTACTTCCGCAACGCGCCCGTCACCTGGAACGCGGCCGCGGGGAAGATCGAGGGCTGAGGGCCGGGGCCAGGCTGTGCGCGGCGTCACCTCCGCGCTCCCGCCGCGCGCTTCCCCGTTGACTCGCGCGCGACCGCCGGGGTAGCGTGAGCCAGCGACCCCGGACGGAGCCGCGCCCGCGGCTCAGGTTCCTTCCCCGTGAAAGGCGCACGAGCGCCGCCCGAACGCGGCCGCTTCGGCGGCCGGGGAGGCCGCGATGGCCAGGACGGAGCCGGTGGCCCGGTCGGACGACCACGTCGGCGAGCGTCCGCTCCGCCTGACGTCCCACCACGTCGACCACGCCGAGCCGCGCACCATCGTGATCCGGCAGGGGAGCGCCTGGCAGTCGCTGGCCGTGCTGTTCCTCTGCCTGCTGCTGCTGTCCGTGGTGCTGCTCGGCCACTGGGTGCTGCGGGGCCTCGATGCGCAGGCGCAGCAGCAGTCCGCCGCTCTCGCCCGCGCCGAGCGGAAGGTGCAACAGCTGGAGGCGGGCCTCAGCTACGACGGCGCCCGGCGGCACCTGCTGCTCGGCATGCGCGACCACATCCTCAGGGTGAACCCGCGGGTGTCGCTCTCCGACGCCTACCTCTACGCGCGGCTGGCCCTCGACGAGAGCGAGAAGTACCCGGCGGTCGACCCGCTGCTGCTGCTCGCCATCGGCACCGTCGAGAGCGGCTACGACCCGCTGGCCAGGAGCCACGCCGACGCCCGCGGCCTCTACCAGATCTGGCCCTCGACGGGCCGGCTGCTGGCGCGCTCGCTGGGCTGGAACTACGACGAGCAGACGCTCTACGACCCGCGCAAGAACACGGAGGCGGCGGCGCTCTACCTGGACATCCTGTTCGCTGCCTACAACGACCCGCAGATGGTCCTGGCCGAGTACAACGGGGGGCCGCTGAACGCCGGCTACTACCGGGCCGACGCCGCCGCGCTGTCGCTGGAGACGCGCAGCTACGTGCCGCGGGTGCTCGAGCTGTTCGCGCGGCTGAGAGAGCAGTTCGAGTCGGGGACGGGCTCCTCCCCCGAGCTGCTGCCGCGCGAGCGCCGTGAGGGCCGGGCGCTCGGCGCACGGACGGGGACCGCGGACACGCCGGCTCGCTGAGCGCCGGCCGCGTGCTACCCTGCCGCGTCGGGCCCTCTCCCGGAGGTTCGCACGATGGCAAGGCGCCTGTCCCTGGCTCTCCTGCTGTTCGCCCTCCCGCTTCCGGTCTGCGCCCAGTCCCAGGCCTGGAAGCCGCTCTTCGACGGCCGCGACCTCGACGGCTGGAAGCACGTCGGGCCCGGCTCCATGGTGGTGGAGGACGGCCTCATCCGCACCGAGGGCGGGATGGGCCTGCTCTACTGGGCGGGCGGCAAGCTGGGCGACTGCGTGCTGCGGGTGGTCTTCCGCATGCGCGACAGGAACGACAACTCCGGCGTCTTCATCCGCATCCCGATCGAGCCGCGCGAGGAGTGGATGCCCGTCCACTACGGCTACGAGGTGCAGATCGACAACGACCCGGAGGCCTCCAAGGAGGACGACCACCACGCCACCGGCACGCTCTACTCGCTGGTGAAGGCGCTGGCCCGCCCCGGCAGGCCGGGCCCGGAGTGGAACACGATGGAGATCACGCTCGAGGGCCCGCGCACGGTGGTGCTGGTCAACGGCGTGAAGGTCACCGACTACACCGAGGGCCAGCCGGTGGCGCCCCGCCGCTTCTCCTACGAGCCGCAGCGCGGGCCCCGGCCCGACACCGGCTACGTCGGCCTGCAGAACCACAGCAGGAAGGACGTGGTGTTCTTCAAGGAAGTGGCCGTCCGCCCGCTGTCGCACTGAGCAGGCGCGTGCCCGGGGGCCGATCATGAGCGAGCCGTCGCACGCGATCGCCGTCGACATCGGCGGCACCAAGGTCGCGGTCGCCGTGGTCCTGGCCGGCGGAGAGCTGGCGGCGGAGACGACCCTGCCGACGGAGTCCAGCCGGGGATTCGCCTCGGGGCTGGCGCGCATCCGCGAGGCCGTCCTCTCGGTGACGGAGAGGGCCGGCGTCTCCGCCTCCGGGCGCGCGGGCATCGGCATCGGCTGTACCGGCCCCGTCGATCCGCGGCGGGGGACGATCCACAACCCGTACACGCTCCCCGGCTGGGACGGCGCCGACATCGTGGGCGGCCTGCGCGACGCCTTCGCGTGCCCCGTCGTCCTGGAGAACGACGCCGACGCCGCGCTCGTCGGCGAGTGCTGGAAGGGGGCGGGCCGGGGGTTCGACCCGGTGGTGATGCTGACCTTCGGCACCGGGGTGGGGGGCGCCGCACTGGTCGGCGGCCGCATCCTGCGCGGCGTCGCCGGCGCACACCCCGAGCTGGGCCACGTGGTCGCCGATCCCGCCGGCCCGCCCTGCTACTGCGGCGCGAGCGGCTGTCTGGAAGTGCTCGCCTCGGGGACCGCGCTGGGGCAGGCCGGCAGCGAAGCCGGCCTGGGCGACGCCCGGCAGGTGCTGGCGCTGGCGGCCGCCGGCGAGCCCGGCGCGTTGCGGCTGCGCTCGCGCGCGCTCGCCGCCGTCACCCAGGCGACCTTCACCGTGCTCTATGCGCTCGCCCCGGCGCGCCTCGTGCTGGGCGGCGGAGTGATCGACGACCACTACCAGCCGTTCGCCGCCGCGGTCGGCGAGGCGATCGCGAGGGTGACGATGCTGCCCGGGGCACAGGTGAGCGTCGCCCGGGCCGAGCTCGGAAACCGCGCGGGTCTGGTGGGAGCGGCGCGGCTGGTGCTGACACGCTCACGCAGGCGTTGACTCTCGGGGGATCGCGCAGCCAGCGCCACCAGATGAGGATCCTGGCAGCCGTCGCGCTCGTGGGGGCCGCCCTCACGGCGGGCTGCGGGCCGCCGGCGCTCGTCCGAGGCGGCCGGCCGGAGAGCGCCATTCTGGTCTCGACCACGGCCGCTCCTGACGAGAAGCTCGCCGCCACGGAGCTGCACGACTACCTGCGCAAGATCTCCGGTGCCGACGTCGCGGTGACCACCTCGCCCCAGACCTCACCGACGCTCGTCCGCCTCGGCACCTTCGGCACGGACGCCGTCCGGGGCTGGCACGGGCGCCGGCCTCCAGCGGACGGCTTCGCCCTGCAGACGGAGGGCCGGACGCTGTGGATCGTCGGCGGCGACGCCCGCGGCACGCTCTACGGCGTCTACGACCTGCTCGAGGGCGAGCTGGGCGTCCGCTGGTTCATGCCGGGAGACCTGGGCGAGGACCTGGTGGAGAGGAAGACGATCCCGCTGCCGACGGTGAACCGGACAGGGGCGCCCGCCTTCGCGGCCGTGCGCGGCTTCATCTGGGCGGGCGGGCCGGGCGCCGACGTCTGGGAGAAGAGGGCCCGTGCCGCCGTCGGCCCTGCGCAGGCCTTCTTCGGCCACAACTGGTCGAACATCATCGCGCCCACGCCGCAGAACAAGCACGACCACCCGGAGTGGTTCGCGCTCAGCCACGGCGTGCGCACGGATCAGCTGTGCTCGGCGAACCCCGAGGTGGTCCGCATCACGGTCGAGAAGGCGCGCGAGTTCTTCGCCCGGAACCCGGACGCGCCGCTCTTCTCCATCAGCCCGAACGACGGCGAGGGCTTCTGCGAGGACGACCGCTGCCGGGCCGTCGACCGCCTGTACGGCGTCACCGACGGCTCGCTCACCGACCGCCTGGTGCACTACGCGAACCAGGTGCTGGAGGAGCTGGGCCAGACCCACCCGGACAAGCTGGTGGGCATCCTGGCCTACGTCGACTACACCAGGCCTCCCGTCTCGGTGCGGCCGCACCCCAACTTCGCGACGCTCGTGTGCCACACCCCCTGGGAGTTCTGCCACGTCCATGCGCTCGACGACCCGGCCTGCCCGCTCAACCGCCGCTTCGTCTCCTACGTCCAGGGCTGGACGAAGGTGTGCCGGCACGTCGGCGTCTACGACTACTACGGCCACTTCTACGTGTTCACGCCCTGGCCGATCGTGCACGACATCCGCCGTGACCTGCCGTTCCTGCGGCGGCTGGGCGTCGACCGCTTCATGAGCGAGACCCAGCAGCACTGGGCCAACCAGGGGCTGAACTTCTACCTCGGCGCGAAGCTGGCCTGGGACCCGGGCCGCGACACCGAGGCGCTGCTCGCCGACTACTACGACCGCTTCTACGGCCGCGCGTCTTCACCCATGCGCCGCTACTGGGAGCGGTGGGAGCAGGCGATGACGGACACCGCGGCGAGCGACGGCCACGGCGGCTACGCGTGGCTGCGGATGTTCACGCCCGAGCTCGTCGCCGCCGCCGGGCACGACCTCGACCAGGCGGAGGGCCTGGCCGCCTTCGACCGCGAGCGGGTGAAGCAGCGCGTGGCTTTCGCCCGCCAGGGCTGGCGCTTCACCGAGGCCTGGACGCTCATGCGCGCAAACGCCGAGCGCGGGGAGTGGGCGGCCGCCGTCCTCGCCGGCGAGGAGGCGATCCGCCGCCTCGAGGCGACGAAGGGCAGCGAGCCGCAGGCCTTCTGGGTGCAGCTTGCGGTCCAGCAGACGCAGGCGATGATGCAGCCGTACAGAGAGGCGGCGGCGAAGGGCCAACGCTGACCGCCTCGGGGCACGGCGATGGTCTCGATGCCTGTCAGCGCGGCGCCGGCTCCAGGTCGACCAGGTTCTGTGGGATCACGCGGATGACGCCGTGTCGCGGGCTGTCGATGTCGGCGATGAGGAAGAACGCGACCGACAGGATCACGGGCAGGACCACGAGCAGGGCGGGCCGCGCCTGGTGCGCGCTGTAGCCGACCAGCGCGCAGCTGCACATGGCGATCGCCACCATCAGCAGCCAGGCCCCCTCCGGGATGCGGTTCCACCACGCCGCCTGCGTGTAGCCCTGCGAGTTCAGCACGTCGTTCATGCCTGCCGCGACCAGCGCCATCACCGGATCGGGCTGCGCGGCGGCGGCGGCCCGGACGACCGACCACATCTCGCCCTGCAGTCGTGCCGTCTCCTCCGAGATCCCCGCCAGGCGGCGGTCGTGGCGCTCCTCGTAGAAGAGGATCCGCTGCCGCAGGTAGCTCCGCAGGAGGGCCTTCTCCTGCTGGGCGGCAGCCAGGGGGAGCAGCTCGACACGCAGCAGCTCGGTGCCGATGGCGTTGGCCTCGGCCTCCTCGTAGTTCTTGCGCTGGTCGTACCGGCTGACGGCCATCGAGAAGCTGAAGGCGATGATGAGGCCGAGCAGCGTCAAGGCGGCGCTGGAGATGAGCTGGCAGGGCACCCGCTCCTCCTCCCGGAGCGGGCGCCATTTCCTCTCGACGTAGCCGCCGGCGTGGGTGGAGAGCCACGTCAGCACCAGGGAAGCCGCGAGAACCACGCCCGGATGACGCAGGAGTTCGCCCATGGGAGCCAGCACTCGCCGCGAGTATAGGCTGTCGTCCTGCTTCGCGCTCGGCCTTGAATCCGACCCGACGCCAGCCCTGGACGCCACACCGGGCCACAAGCCGCATCGAATCAGCCGCCTGGCTCGCCACCCGCGCGCCACCTTCGCGCCCGTTGACCGGCGCTGGGGTGGGTCCGTAACCTGCGACTCAACTAGCGCCCGATGACAGGAGGTCCTCGACCCCAGGGGGGCTCGCGCGCGGCGAGGCGCGGCGAGAGAGCTCCGGTACCGGTGTCGGGGGGCTGGGCTCGGGTTTCGGGAGACGAGCATGCGACTGTTGGGGACTTCGCGGGTTCTCCTGTTCGTGGCCATCGCCGCATCTGCGTTCGGGATCGAGCCGGGAACGGCGGCCCAGGCGACTCGGGGACTGATCCCCGTGGATGGCGGCAGGATCGTGTACGACGCCAACCAGCACGTGTACTGGCTGGCCGATGCCAATCTCGCCGGTGATGCGCGGACGCGTGCCGAGCTCGGCTTCACGGCCGGCATCAACCCGGACGGGACCATGGACTACCCGACTGCGCTGCGCTGGGTCGACGCCCTGAACGGCTTCGATCACGGCCGCGGCTGGCTGGGCCACAACAACTGGCAGCTGCCGGCGACGCCCGGCTACGACCCGGGCTGCTCCTCCAGCAACAACGGCTCGTTCGGCGCCACGTGCACCGGCAGCGACCTGGGGAACCTGTACTCCGTCGGGCTCGACCGCACCTTCCCCGACAGCGTCGTTCGACACTTCGGCAACACGGTCGGACCGTTCCGGAACCTCCAGCCCGCGTTGTACTGGACGTCGGAGGGGGACGCGGGTCCTTCGAACCCCGACTCGGGCTCGGTGCGGACGTTCTCGTTCGACAGCGGCGTCCCCGGATCCAACACCACGAAGTACAACTACCTCCACGTCCTGGCCCTGACGGCCGCCCCGATCGGCACGTCCCCCTCGGACTCCCGCCTGCGGGCGTACACCGCCGGCCCGGCCGCCGGGAAGGCCGTGTACGACTCCGACACCGGCCTCACCTGGTTGCTCGACGCGAACCTGGCGGGCACGGATTCCCTGGGCATCAGCGGAACGACGACGATCACGTCGGGGGTGAACGGGAGCGTGCTGACGGTGCCGTTGATCGACAAGGACGGGACCATGCTGTACGCGACGGCCACGGGGCCGGGCGGGTGGATTGCCGCCCTCAACACCACCCAGTACGCGGGCGGGAGCGGCTGGGGGCTGCCGACGGAGAAGGACCTCGAGACGCTGTTCGCCGACCTCGGGCTGTCGGCCGGCGACCCCATCTTCGAGGCGAAGCGACGGGTCGGTCCGTTCCGCCGCCTGCAGCCCTTCTTCTACTGGGCCTGCCAGCGGGACCAGGACGGCAGCAGCCAGTCCCCCTGCGACCCGAGCTTGAGCCCGCCGCTGCACGACGGGATCCAGATGGAGTGGAGCTTCGACCTCGACGACGGCTTCCAGGGCACGGACGAGTACAGCAAGCCGTTCCACGTGATGGTCTACTACCCGGCTCCCGCCTGCGGGTCTCCGGTGCAGTGCTGCGTGCAGGTGGGCGGCTTCTGGAACGGCGACCACTGCGAGTAGCTAGCGGGTCGGCTGCCGGATCGACACACGGATGACGTCGCCGGTCCGGTTCCAGGTGAGGCCGTTGGCCCACGCCACCAGGTCGAGCGCCTGGTCCCACGGCACGTCGTCGAGCTTGAGCCAGATCCGTCCGGCGACGCCGGGCGGCACCTCGACCGTCGCGTGCCCGCTGGCCGCGACCTCCCGGAGCGCCTCGATCAGGTCCCGGTTCGTGAAGTCGACGCTGATCGGCGTGCCGCTGAACGAGCGATGTGGGCCGAGGTCCCCGGGTCGGCCAACCCGGATGACGTTGCCCTGGATGCGGGCGGCGTAGCCGTTCGGCGAGAGCAGTTGCTCCAACACCTCGTCCCAGGGCCTCCCGCTCACGCTGTAGGTGACGTGGCCCTGCGTCCCGGGCTGGACCACGACGTTCATCCGCGAGACGTCCGCGAAGAGGCGGAAGACGTCCTGGAGGTCGCCGTCCTTGATGTCGAGGGAGATGGCGGTTCCACTGCACGGACACAGGCCGCTCGGGACGCCGGGCCAGCGGACGCGCAGGGACGGATGGTCGGGGTCGCGCCGGTCCGCCTCGAGCGTGACCTGCTGCCACACCGCATCCCAACGGTCCTTTCCCGGCAGCGCGCCGCCGACAGCGAGGATCAGGAAGCGGAGTGCCTCGGGGTCCCTGCCGTAGTCCCGAAACGCCTTCTCGAACACGGCCACGCCGCCCGTCGCGTCCCCGGCCTCCCGCCGCGCCACACCGAGCCGTGCCAGCGCCTCCCAGCGCTGGACCGGCGTCGCCTCTGGGGCGTCCGACGCCGCGGCGAAAGCCTGGGCGGCGACGCTGTAGTGGCCCAGGTCCATCTCGAGCTTCCCGCGCGCGAGCGCCTGGGCCGGGTCCTCGGCTGCAGACGCCGACGCGACCAGGAGCGTCGTGGCGACGGTGGCAATGAGCGTCTTCATGGCCCCTCCTCGGCGGGCCCTCGGGCCCGCGGTCGTCGTCAGGTTAGGGCGCCAAGGGCGGGCAACCGTCAGGCGTCCGTCAGGCGTGGTCATCGGCTGTCAGCCGGTAGCCCTCTCCGCGGACGGTGTGCAGGAGCCGCGGCCGGTGCGGGTCGTCGCCCAGCGCCCGTCGCAGGGCCACGACGTGGTTGTCCACCGTGCGCAGCGTCGCCTGCGAGTCGAGCCCGCAGACCTCTTCAACGATGTCGATCCGCCGCACCAGCTCGCCACGGTGGGCCGCGAGGACCCTCATGACGAGGATGTCGTGGGTGGTCAGCGGCGCTCGCGCCCCCGCCACAGCCAGGGCACGGAAGTCGAAGCAAACCCCGCCGACCGTCAACTCGTCGGGGAGCGGCTTTGGCGCGACGCGGCGGAGCAGCGCCCGGACGCGGGCCAGCAGCTCGCGGACGGCGAACGGCTTCGGCAGGTAGTCGTCGGCCCCCAGCTCGAGGCCGACGATGCGGTCGACCACGTCGCCCCTGGCGCTGAGGACCAGCACCGGTACGCTGTCTCCCGCGGCACGGAGGTCCCGCAGCACGTCGAGCCCAAGCCGCCCCGGCAGCATGATGTCGAGCACCACGACATCCGGCCGCTCTTCGCGGACAGCAGCCACGGCGTGGTCCCCGCGTGCCACCACCCGGACCTCGTACCCCTGGGCCCGGAAGTTGTCCGACAGGCCGCGGGCGAGCGCGGGTTCGTCCTCGACCAGGAGCAGGCGCGTGCTCATGCGGGCGCCTCCGAGTCGGTGGCCTCAGGTCGCACGGGCAGCACCAGCGTGAACGTCGAGCCGCGACCCTCGGCGGTGACCAGGTCCACCCGTCCGTTGTGGGCCCGCGCGACCTCCTCGACCAGGTAGAGGCCGAGCCCCGTCCCGGGCGCGTCGGTGGTGCCACGCTCGAACCGGCCGAAGATCTTCCGCTTCTCCGTCCGCCGGATCCCCGGACCGTCGTCCGTCACCGAGAGCCGGACGTCGCCGCCGGCCAGGCACCCGCTCGCCAGCACCGTTCCCCGCTCGCGACCGTGGACGACGGCGTTGTCGAGCAGGTTGACGAGGGCGCGCCGCACGGCGTCCGCGTCCCAGTGGCACTGCGGCAGGGGAGAGTCGAGACGGCAGTCGATCGCCGTGCCGCGTCTCTCGGCGCGCGGCTTCACCACCGCCGCCGCCGAGCACAGGAGCTCGCCGGGATCGGCCACGCCGAACCGCGGCCGGTGCTCGAGCCGTGTCAGCGTCAGCACCCGCTCCACCAGCCCCTCCAGCCGCTGGCTCTCCCCGGCGACCAGGGCGCCGTACTCGCGGGGCTCGCCCCGTCCCTCGGCCAGCGTCTCCCCGAGCACGCGCATCGTGGTCAGCGGCGTTCGCAGCTCGTGTGTCACGCCGGAGAGGAACGCTCGCTCGCGGGCGAGTGCCCGTTGCTCGCGCGCCAGCGCGCGGTTCAGGACCACCACGCCCACGGCACCGGTGAGCGCCGACAGCCACAGCGCCACGCGCATCGCTGCCAACCTGAAGGTGCCGGGCAGGCGCGGCGTGACCCGCAGGAGCAGGCCGTCGACGTCGGGAACCGCGACGGTGCGCGACAGCGCGCCTCGCGGAGCCGCGGACGTCGCGTGCCCCGGCAGCACCGAGGTGCGGTCCGCACCACCGGCCCGCTGCAGGAGGTCGTGGACCGGCACCACGTACCGCAGCAACCGTTCGCCGTGCCGCGTCCAGCCCTCGACGTGGGCGGCGTCCGCCAGCCGCCGTCGGAAAGTCGGGGCCGCAGGGAGGCCGTCAGGTTCCGGCGCCCGTCTCAGCCGTGCCGCCAGCCGGGCCACACGCGGGTCCGACCCGACGCCCAACCGTTCGGCCAGGAACGGCAGGTCCTCCGGCCTCACCGGCAGCTCGCCGGTCAGCAGGCGCTCTTCCACGGACGACACGGCAGTGCCGGAAACCGGCGCCGCCGGCCCGAGCGCCAGCCGCGCCACCACCGCTTCGGGGAGACCATTGGGCGTTGCTCGCATGGAGGACAGCAGCTCCGCGAGCTCCGCCCGCGAACGGCGAGCGTACGAGGCGATCCCGCGCGGTGCCACGGCCCGCGCCGGTGGAACCGCCAGCGACTCGAGTGAGGTTCCGCTGGGTGGGTGCCCGCCGGTGACGGCCTGCTCGACCGGGACCAGCGCGGCGCGCACGGCCTCGGCGGTCAGCCGCGCATCCTCATCGGCCCCAGCCATCGCCGCCGCTCGGGTCGCCTCGGCCTGGCCGACGAGCGCCCGGTCGGCAAAGGCGGCCACCACGGCGAGCGCCAAGGCCAGGGCCGGCACCAGCAGCGTCCGCCAGGCGCGCATCGCCGCTCCATGCTACGCCGGCGACGGCCTGCGAGTGTCAGCCGATCGTCAGTCGGCCTGCGCCGCCGCGTCCGTCTTCGCGGGCTCGCTCTCCAGCCGGTCCAGCCAGGTTCGCTTCAGCACCGCGCAGGCGACGACGAGGACCAGCAGGGAGAGCCACAGGCCCTTCCCGTCGCGGAGGATCAGGTACAGCGGGATCGTCACCAGCGTCATCTGGGCCGCCATGCCGAGGACGACGTTCACGACGTCGCGGCCGGCGTCGCGGTTGGGCCGGAACCCCGGGTCCGCCGACTCGGCGGCCCGGCGGATCGGCGCCCACCAGCCCCACGGACGCGTGCGGACGTAGAAGCGGACGAGGACGTCGGTGGGCTCGGCGGCGGTCAGCAGGCTGCCCAGGACGCTGCCGAGGAGGGAGACGGCGAAGATCGGGGCGAAGCCGGCCAGCGGCGAGAGGTCGGGGAAGAGCTTGGGCACGGCGAGGGCGGCGGCGATGCCGGTGGCCATGCCCCAGAAGAAGCCGTAGCCGTTGAAGCGCCACCAGTGCCACTTGAGGATGTTGGGGGCGGTGTAGCCGCCGTACAGCCCGTTGACGATCCACTGGGTGACCTGGTTGATGGACGCCGCCTGGTAGCCGAAGAAGATGCCGACCGCGAGGATCGCGAGCTGCGCCGCCCAGCTCACGCCCACGTAGTGGCGCGGTGACGCGTCGGGCTTCAGGTAGCGCTTGTAGAGGTCGTTGACGAGGTACGCCCCGCCGGCGTTGACGGTGGCGGAGAAGGTCGACATGAACGCCGCCAGCAGCCCGGCGAGGAGGACGCCGAGCATGCCCACCGGAATCTGCTCGCGGATGACCCAGGGCAGGATCAGCTCGAAGTCGGCGCTGGTTGCCGCCCTGAAGGTCGGGCCCAGGAAGTGGATGGCCAGCACGGTGATGCCGCCGATCATCAGCCAGCGGGGCAGGAGCGCCGCGCTGACCGTCGCGCTCATGAGCGACGCTTCCCGCGGGCTGCGGGCGGCGAGGACGCGCTGCATGTCGTAGTTGGGCGTCGGTCCGGCGATCGAGACCAGCACGCCCTTGAACAGCATCGCCATGAAAAAGAGGCCGAAGATCGAGTAGCCGTCCTTCCCGATGTTCTGCGCCAGGCTGGGGATCGTCTGCGACCAGTCGAGGTGGAGCCTCCACCCGAAGAACACGTCGCTCCAGCCGGAGGGGACGACCGCGGCGATCTGCTGCGGGGTCACCTGCACCATGGCGATGACGGCGATCGCCAGCGAGCAGACGGCCATGATCACGAACTGGGCGACGTCGGTGAGGACCACGCTGATCATCCCGCCGAGGAGGACGTAGACGGCGGTGACCGCCATGATCAGGATGCCGTAGCTGTTCGGCGAGAGGTTCCAGGGCAGGAACGAGGCGGTGAACTTGCCCATGCCCTGGAAGTCGTAGGCGATGAAGCCGACCACGCTGACCAGCGCGAACACCACCACGCTGAGGCGGGACAGCTCGGCCCCCCGGCCCTCGCCGAAGCGGAAGGTGATCCACTCGGCGCCGGTGAGGACGTTGGAGCGGCGCACCCAGCCCGCCAGGTAGACGGCCAGGAACACCTGGTTGAAGGTCGGCCACAGCCAGGGCAGCCACACGCCCTTCATGCCGTAGACGAAGATGTTGTAGACGAGCCACATGGTCCCGGTGATGTCCCACATCGCCGAGGCGTTGGACAGGCCGAGGACGTACCAGGGCAGCTCCTTGCCGGCCAGGAAGTAGCTGTCGAGGCCCTTCGACGCGCGCCTCATCACCGCGGCGCCGATGGCGATCATCGCGGCGAAGTAGAGGACGAGGACGGCGACGTCGAGCGGGTGCCAGATGCCGGCGATCGCCGGGTTCATGGGCGCGGGCTCAGGCGGGCGCGGCGGCGTCGTCCGACTTCTCGCTGGTGGCGTCCGGGTGGTGGAAAGGCGCCCACAGGGTGACCGCGAGCGAGGGCACGAAGCAGGCGAGCACGAACCAGAAGAACGCCCTGTAGCCGAGCGCCTCGGCGAGCGTGCCGCTCACGTACCCGGTGAGCATCATGTTCAGGCCCATGATGGCCGAGGCGAAGGTGTAGTACGCCGTGCGGAATTGCCCCGGCGAGATCTGTTGCATCATGTAGACGATCAGGCCCACGGCGCCGATCCCCCAGAAGAGCTTGTCGATCGTGATGAGCGTCGCCACCACGGGGTACCTGGCGTCGCGCGTCATGCTCAGGTAGACGTAGACGACGTTCGGCACGTTCATGCTCAGGCACAGCCAGATGAGCGTCCTGCGCAGCCCGTAGCGGGCCACGATCAGGCCGCCCAGGATCGAGCCGGCCATGAAGGCTCCGGTGCCGAAGATGCCGTTGATCTGGCCCAGCACCTCGTTGGTGAGGCCGAGGCCGCCGCTCTCCCGCGACCCGATCATGAACAGCGGGACCATCTTCTCGAGGAAGCCGTAGCCGAGGCGGAAGAGCAGGGCGAACGCCAGCATCTTCCAGATGTCCTGCTTCTGGAAGAAGGAGGAGAAGGCGTGGCCGTAGGTCCTCATGGCGGCGCCGAAGCTCTCGGGCGCATCCTGGGCCTTGGAGCCCGTCGGCAGCAGCTTGGTGTGGTAGATCAGCAGCAGGGCCATCAGCGCCGCGGTGATCAGGAAGATCACCATCCACGACTGGGCCCAGTGGCCGCGGACGATCGCCTGCTGCAGCGGATCGCTGACGGCACCGACGTTCACCTGCTCGCCTCCGCCGTGCCGCGCGAACCTCAGGAGCGCGCCGAGGGAGAACGACCCGCTGTGGAAGGTGCGGAACAGCAGCCCGCTCAGCCAGACCAGCGCTCCGTTGGCCAGGATGGGGCCCGCGTTCCAGCACATGCTCTGGACGCCCGTGTAGCGGGCCTGCTCCTTGGGTCCGAGCGTCGTCACGTAGACGCCGTCGCTGGCGATGTCCTGGGTGGCGCCGAGGAGGCCGGCGAGGGCGAGCAGGACCAGGATCGGCGTCCAGCCCACGCCGGGCACCTTGAGGGTGAGGCCGATGGCGAGCACGGCGCCGACCAGCAGCGTCTGCATGAGCAGCACGAAGAACCGCTTGGTCCTGTAGATCTCGAGCGCCGGTGCCCACAGCGGCTTGATGACGTACGGGAAGACGAACAGGCTGGACCAGCGCGCGGCCTCGGCGTCGGTCATGCCCATGTTCTTGAACATGATGTTGGCGACGCCGGAGACGGTGACGTAGATGAGCCCCATGGCCAGGTAGCTGCTGGGGACCCACAGGAACGGGTTCGCGTATCCGCGCGGAGCGGGGGTGGTGCTCGAGCTCATGGAGGCCTCCGGGGGCTGCGCGCGCGGCTGCGGGCGCAGGGTCACGACAGCCCGCGCCAGCTTAGCGGGCGTTTCGCCGTTGTCAACGCGCGGCCGGCAGCCTCACGGTGTAGACCGACCCCGGACCCGACGCGCGGCGCTCGGCGCTCACGTGGCCGCCGTGGCAGAGGACGATGTAGTTGGCGATCGAGAGGCCGACGGCGAGGCGACCGTGCCGTCGCGGCCCTGCGGCCGGGGCCACGGGATCGAAGGCGTCGCCGTCGGTCGGGGTGGGGCCGTCGCCGGCGTCGGAGACCCGCACCACGACCGCGCCGTCCTCGGCGGCGCACTCGACCACCACCCTGCCGCCGTCCGGGGTGGAGCGGACCGCGTGCGTCAGCAGGTGGGCGACGGCGCTGGCCAGGCGCTCATGGTCGCCCACCGTCTTCGGCCCGGGACCGGGCAGGACCACGACCTGCACGCCGCGCTCGGCGGCGAGGCGGTCCAGGCCCGCAACGGCCTCGCGGAGGAGCTCGCGCACGTCCAGCGTCTCCCGCTTCAGGGCGAGGTCGGCCGAGAGCAGTTGTCCCAGCTCGGCCAGCTCGTCGAGCAGCTGCGCCTGCGTGCGCACCGACTGCTCGATCCCCTCCACGGCCGCCCGACGGTCGGCCTCCTCCAGGCCGTCGTAGCGCAGCAGCGTCACCCAGCCGACGAGCCCCTGCAGGGGCGACCGCAGCTCGTGGGACAGGGCGCTCAGGAACGCGGCCTGCGTGGCTTCGGAGAGAAACGGGGGAAGCGGGTGCTTCATCCGGCCAGAGCCATCGACCAGACCATTGTAGTCCGGCCGCCCTTCCCCCGATCGGCCGCCCGCGGTATCGTCCGGCAACTCGGCGAGGAGGCTGACCATGATGCCGGCCCTGCTGCTGCTGCTGGCCGCGACCACCCCGACGGTGACCGGGCTGCGCTGCGAGTACGCGCGCGACCCCGTCGGCATCGACGTCCAGCGTCCACGGCTGTCGTGGCGCCTCGAGTCCAGCCGCCGCGGCGAGAGGCAGACGGCCTGGCAGGTGCTGGCGGCGTCGACGCCCGAGGTGCTGGCCCAGGACCGCGGCGAGCTGTGGGACTCCGGGAAGGTCGTCTCCGACCAGTCCGTCAACGTCGAGTACGGCGGCCCGCCGCTCGCCTCGCGGCAGCGGGTGCTGTGGAAGGTGCGGGCGTGGGACGCCGGCGGCAGGGAGACGCCGTGGAGCGAGTCGGCCTCCTGGGAGATGGGGCTGCTGCAGCCGAGCGACTGGCAGGCCTCGTGGGTCGGCGCGGAGGCGGCGGCGCTGCCGGCCGGCGGCGACGCAGCGGTCGAGCCGGTTGCGGCCGACTTCGTCCGCCATGCCGAGCCGGACCTGAAGTCCGACGACCCGGTGACCCGCTGCTTCCGCGCCGCCTTCGAGCTGCCCGCCGGCCGCCGCGTGCGCTCTGCCGCGCTGCTGGTCGCCGCCGAGTCGGCCGCCCGCACTTTCCTGAACGGCCGGCCGACCGGCGACGTCCTCCCGGCCTGGGACTGGCGGCGCCTGACGCAGATCGGCGTCACCGAGGCCGTGCACCCGGGCCGCAACGTGGTGGCGATCGCCGCCACCCACATCTACGGGCGCCGCCCGATGGTGCTCGCCGTCCTGCAGGTCCGCTTCGAGGACGGCTCCCTGCAGAACCTCGCCACCTCCGGCTCCTGGAAGGCCTCGGCGGAGGAGGCGGGCGGCTGGAGCGAGGCGGGCTTCGACGACTCGCGCTGGGGGTCGGCGGTGGCGGTGTCTCCAGCCGAGGTGAAGATCGACACCGCCCAGCTCTGGAAGGTGAAGGGCTGGAAGCCGACGGCCACCCCGCCGGCCACCTACCTGCGCCGCACCTTCACGGTGCCGGGCAAGGTGAGCCGCGCCCGCGTGTACGCCACCGCGAAGGGCCTCTACACGCTGCTCCTCAACGGCCAGAGGGCCTCGGGCGACCTGCTGCGCCCGGGCTGGACCGACTACCGCGACCGCATCCAGTACCAGACCTACGACGTCACCGCGCTGGTGCGCCCGGGCCAGAACGCGATCGGTGTCGTCCTCGGCGACGGCTGGTACTCGGGCTACGTCGCCGGCTGGGGCCGCGAGAACTGGGGTCGGGTCCCCCGGGTGCTGGTGCAGCTCGAGGCGGAGCTGGAGTCGGGCGGCAACCTGCGCGTCGTCACTGACGGGGGCTGGAAGGCGGCGAGCGGGCCCATCCAGGCGCAGGACCTGCTGATGGGCGAGAGCTACGACGCCCGGTTGGAGCAGCCGGGCTGGGCCGAGGCGCGCTTCGACGACGGCCGCTGGCGCACGCCCGAGGTGGAGGCGGCGGGGAGGGTGCCGCTGGTCGCGCAGGTGGGGCCGGCCGTGCGCAAGGTGCTCGACCTGCGGCCGGTCGCGGTCAGCGAGCGACCGCACGGCGTCTTCGTGTTCGACCTGGGCCAGAACATGGTCGGCCACGTGCGGCTCTCGGTGCAGGGACCGGCGGGGGCCACTGTGCGCCTGCGGCACGCGGAGATGCTGAAGCCGGACGGCTCGATCTACGTCACCAACCTCCGGGCCGCGAAGGCCACGGACACCTACACCCTGAAGGGCGGCGGCCCGGAGAGCTGGGAGCCGAGCTTCACCTTCCACGGCTTCCGCTACGTGGAGGTGACGGGCTACCCGGGTCGGCCCGCCGAGGACGCGGTGACGGGCGTGGTGATCAGCACCGACGCCCCGCCCACCGGGGTCTTCGAGACCTCGAACGAGATGGTGAACCAGCTCCAGCACAACATCCTCTGGGGCCAGCGCGGCAACTACCTCGAGGTGCCCACGGACTGTCCGCAGCGCGACGAGCGGCTGGGGTGGATGGGCGACGCCGAGGTCTTCGCGCGCACCGCCTGCTTCAACGCCGGCGTGGCGTCCTTCCTCACCAAGTGGCTGCGGGACGTGCGCGACGCCCAGACGAAGGAGGGCGCCTTCACGGACTACTCGCCGGACATCGCCCGCGACCACGTCGGCGCGCCGGCCTGGGCCGACGCCGGCGTGATCGTGCCCTGGCAGGTGTACCGCTGCTACGGGGACACCCGGGTGCTGGCCGACCAGTACCAGGCGGCGAAACGCTTCGTGGCCTGGGTCAGGGACGGCAACCCGGACCTCCTGTGGCGCCAGCGCAGCGGCAACAACTACGGCGACTGGCTCAACATCCAGGCCGACGCGCCGCGCGACCTGCTCGCCACCGCCTACTTCGCGAACTCGGTGCGACTGGTGTCGAAGATGGCCGCGGTGCTCGGCAGGGCCGACGAGGCCGCCGCCTACGAGCAGCTGTTCCGGCAGGTCCGCGAGGCGTTCGTCCACGAGTTCGTGGCGGAAGACGGCCGCATCAAGGGCCACACGCAGACCGTCTACCTGCTGGCGCTGCGCTTCGACCTGCTGCCGGAGGAGAAGCGGCCGCTCGCCGCGCGCTACCTGGTCGAGGACCTCGAGAAGCGCGGCACCCACCTCTCCACCGGCTTCCTGGGCGTGAGCCACCTCAACCCGGTGCTGACCGACATCGGCCGCGTGGACCTCGCGTACAAGCTTCTCCTCGACGACACCTTCCCCTCCTGGGGCTATTCGATCCGGCACGGCGCCACCACCATCTGGGAGCGCTGGGACGGCTGGACCGCCGAGAAGGGGTTCCAGGATCCCGGCATGAACTCCTTCAACCACTACTCGCTCGGCTCGGTCGGCGAGTGGATGTACGCGGTGGTGGCCGGCATCGACCTCGACCCCGAGGTGCCGGGCTACAAGCGCTTCGTCCTGCGGCCGCGCCCCGGCGGCGGGCTCACCCACGCCCGCGGCGAGCTGTCGTCCCTGTACGGCCCGATCCTGAGCGAGTGGACGATCCGCGAGGGCCTGCTCCACTGGACGATCGAGGTGCCGCCGAACACGACCGCGACGGTGTACGTGCCGACCAGCGACGCGGCGAGCGTCACCGAGTCGGGCCGGCCGGCCGCGCAGGCCGACGGGCTCACGCCGCTGCGCGGCGAGGCCGGGGCCGTCGTCTTCGAGGCGGGGTCCGGGCGTTACCAGCTCGTCGCCCGGGCGCCGAAACCCTGAGGCCGATCGCCGGCAATCGGGACTATCATGTTCGAAAGCTGAACGAGCCGTAGCCCTGGCGAAGACGGGCCTCGCCAGGGCCAGGAGGATCCTCGATGCGCCATCTTCTGTGGAGCGTCGTTCTGCTGCTCGCCTGCGCCGCGCTGACCCCCGCCGCCACGGAGACCGGCGTGGTCGAGGGCGTCGTCAAGGACGCCTCGGGCGCGGTCCTGCCGGGAGCCACCGTCACCGCCACCGGCCCCGTCACCCGCTCCGAGCGCTCGTCCGCGCTGGGCGCCTTCCGCATCGCGGGCCTGCCGCCGGGCAGCTACGTGCTCACCGCCAATCGTCCCGGCTTCGCGGAGACGCGGTCCCCCGCGGTCCCGGTGGGGGCCGAGGCCACGCCTCCCGTCGAGCTCGTCCTCACCGCCGCCGCGAACGAGCGCGTGGTCGTCTCCGCCGACCGCGGCAACGAGTCGAACCTCATCGACGCGCCCGCCACGGTCAGCGTGGTGACCGGCTCCCAGATCGCGGCCTCCTCGGCGCAGAACTTCGGCGACATGCTGCG
Organism: Vicinamibacteria bacterium; assembly: GCA_035542035.1. GTDB lineage: Bacteria > Acidobacteriota > Vicinamibacteria > Fen-336 > Fen-336 > DATBSL01. Next base: position 57,145 of record DATKME010000003.1, read on the forward strand.
CTCGGTGACCGGCCTCAACGTGGTGCAGAGCTCGGCCCGCGACATCAACCTGGCGGCCCGCCAGGCGAGCCCGCTGCTCACGAACACCCAGCTCGCCCTGGTCGACGGCCGCACCATCTATGCGGACTTCTTCAACATCGTCTTCTGGGACCTGATTCCCACCGACCCCGACGACATCAAGCAGATCGAGGTGGTGCGCGGCCCCGCCTCGGCCATGTGGGGCGCCAACGCGGTGACCGGCGTCGTCAACATCGTCACCAAGAGCCCGCGGGAGGCGCCCGGCGGGACCATCTCGGTCACCGGCGGCGGCTTCAGCCGCGACGTCGGCAGCACCGTCGGCGAGGGCCCGGGGGCGGTGTTCGGGGTCAACGCGAGCTTCGCCCAGGCCCCGAACGAGCGCTGGGCGTACCGCGCCTCCGCCGGCTACTTCGACTCCCAGGCCCTGCCGCGGCCGACCGGGACGCTGCCCATCGCCACCAGTCCTCTCGACCCGACGCTGACGGTGGGCGGCGGCTCCTTCGACCAGGTGGCGTACACGAACGAGGGGACCAAGCAGCCGAAGCTCGACCTGCGGGTCGACCAGCAGCTCGCAAACGGTGGCCGCATCAGCTACTCGGCCGGCCTCGCCACCTCGCAGGGCATCATCCTGAGCCCCATCGGCCCCTTCGACCTCGAGAAGGCCTCGCGCTTCGGCTACGGCCGCGTCGCCTACGACAAGGGCGGCTTCCGGCTGTCCGGCTTCGCCAACCTGATCAACGGCAAGGCGCCGAACCTCATCACCGTGGACGCGACCGGGCAGCCGCTGCGCATCGACTTCAACACCGGGACCTACGACCTCGACGCCGGCTGGACGCGGCTGCTGGGCAGCCGCCACGCGATCAACGTCGGCGGCAACCTGCGGGAGAACACGTTCGACATCTCGCTGGCCCCGGATGCCAAGGACCGCACCGAGCTCGGCGCCTACGTCCAGGACGACATCTTCCTGAGCCGGCAGTGGCGCCTCGCCCTCTCGGCGCGGGTGGACAAGTTCAGCAGCCTGGCCGATCCCTTCTTCTCGCCGAGGGCGGCGCTCATCTTCAAGCCCACCCCCGAGCACTCGCTGAAGCTGTCGGTCAACCGCGGCTTCCGCGCGCCCTCGGCGATCGACAACTACCTCGACATCACCATCGTCGGGGGCGTGCTGCCTCTCGACCAGATCCTGCCGGGCTCCGGGCTGCAGCCGTTCCCGGTCGTCACGCGGACCGTGGGCAACCCCGACCTCGTCCCCGAGTCGCACCTCGCCTACGAGGCGGGCTACCAGGGGACCTTCGGCGGCCGCACCAGCGTCGGCGTCTCCTTCTACCTGAACGACACCGACCACGTGATCAGCTCGGCGCAGGCCGCGCAGACGGAGGCCCTGCTCGGCTACAACCCCTACTACACCTCGCAGAACCCGCCGCCGGGCTGGCCGCTGCCTCCCGAGATGATCGACCTGCTGGCTCAGCAGGGGGTCCAGCTGCCGGCGATCGTCAAGACCGTGAACCTGGGCAAGCTGCGCAACAAGGGGTTCGAGGCGCAGGTGCAGCACAGCTTCCAGCCCGGCGTGACCGCCTACGCGAACTACTCCTACCAGGCGCTGCCCGAGATCCGCACCGCGCCCACCGACCCGCTCTACATCCCGCCCGTCTCGGTCAGCGTGCCGCCGAAGAACCGCTTCAACCTCGGGCTCACCGTCGACCGCAGTCGCTGGCTGGGCAGCCTGGCCGTCTGCCACGCCGACAAGGCCTTCTTCACCGACGTCCTCGACGAGCGCTACTACGGCTACGCCGACGCCTACACGCTGGTGAACGCGGCCCTCGGCGCCCGCTGGCAGGACGGGCACGTCACCACCAGCCTCAAAGCCAGCAACCTGCTGAACGACGACATCCGCCAGCACAACTTCGGCGACTACCTCAAGCGCACGCTGCTGGCGGAGCTGCGCTTCAGCTTCTGAACGCTCCGGGAAGGCGGGCGTCGGCGCATGAGCGCGGTGCCGGCCTGGCAGTGGCTGCTGCTCGTGCCCGTGGCCGGCGGGTCGGTCTACGCCGTCGGCTGCCTGGCGGCGCTGGCCGTGTTCCGGCAGCGTCGGCGGCGGTGGCGGACCGCGCCTTCCCCGCGGCCGCCGGTCACCGTGCTGAAGCCCTTGCGCGGGCTGGAGAAGGGCCTGCGCGAGAACCTGCTCAGCACCTGCCGCCAGGACTGGCCCCGGCTGCAGGTGGTCTTCTCCCTCCAGGATCCCGCCGACCCGGCGCTGGCGCTGGCGCAGGCGGTGCAGCGCGAGGTGGGCGAGCAGACGGTCGACGTGGCCGTCGTCGGGGACCGGCGCGAGCCGAACGCGAAGGTCCGCAACCTGCTGGGCGGGCTGCCGCGGGCACGGCACGAGCTGCTGGTGATCAGCGACAGCGACATGCGCCTGCGCCCCGACTACCTGCAGGCGATCGTGGCGCCCCTGGCGGACGAGACCGTCGGCTGCAGCTGCACCTTCTACCGCGCCGTCGGCGCGGAGCGCTGGTGGGAGCGGCTGGAGTTGCTGACCGTCAACGCGGACCTGCTGCCGAACTTCCTCTTCGCCTGGGTGACGGGGGCGGCCCGCTTCGTGCTCGGCGGCTCGACGGCGCTGTCCCGCTCCACCCTGGAGGCCATCGGCGGCCTGGAGTCGCTCGGCGACTACCTGCTCGAGGACTTCGAGATGGGGCGTCGCCTGCTCGCCCGGGGCCGACGGGTGGTGCTGGTGCCGTACCTGATCGACACCGTGATCGGCCTCCGCTCTCCCCGCGACTGGTGGCACCACCAGGTCTACTGGGACCAGAACACCTGCGCCGCGAACGGCTGGGGGCAGTTCGGCACCGTGGCGCTCAAGGCCGTGCCCTTCGCCCTGCTGTTCGCGGCGGCGCGGCTCTTCGACCCGCTGGGCGTGGCGGTGCTGGGGGCAGCCCTGGCCTGGCGGGTGCTGACCACGGGCGTCTTTCTCGCCGGGATCGGGGACGGCGTCGGCCTGCGCAGCCTGTGGCTGCTGCCGGTGCGGGACCTCGTCGCCCTCGCCTCCTGGGCGCTCGCCTTCACCCGACCGGTGCTGGTGTGGAGGGGCGCGGAGCTGAGGCTCGGCGCCGACGGACGGGTGGTGCTGCGGAGACCGTTGTAGCCGGGTGCGTGCGGGGGTGTCGAATATGAGCCTCGAGGGGAAGACGGTCCTGCTCACGGGTGCGACGGACGGCATCGGGCTCTGCACCGCGAAGCTGCTCGCGGGCGAGGGCGTGCGCCTGCTGCTCCACGGCCGCAGCTCGGAGCGGCTGCAGGCGGCCGCCCAGGCGATCCGGCCGCACCCGGCCGAGACGCTCCGCGCTGACCTCGCCTCGCTGGCGGAGGTCCGCGATCTCGTCGAGGGGCTGCGGCAGCGCCCGGCGCTCGACGCGGTGATCCACAACGCCGGGGTGGGTCCCGGCCCGCGCGGGCAGTCGCGCCAGACGAGCGTCGACGGCCACGAGCTGCGCTGGGCCGTCAACGTGCTGGCTCCGTTCGCGGCGACCGAGTGGCTGATCGCGGCGGGGCGGGCCCCCCGCGCCGTCGTGAACGTCGCCTCGGTGGCGCAGATCGTGATCGACCTGGAGGACGTCGAGCTGCAGCGGGAGTACGACGGCACCCGGGCCTACGGGCAGAGCAAGCTGGGCCTGATCGCCTGGACCCTCGACCTGGCCGAGCGGCAGGGCGGGATCCGCGCCGACGCTCTGCACCCCGGGTCGCTGCTGGAGACGAAGATGGTGACCGAGGGCTTCGGCTACTCGCTGGGCCGACCCGAGTCGGGGGCGGAGGCCATCCGCTTCGTGCTCGAGCAGGCCCTGGACCACGGCGTGAGCGGCGCCTACTTCGACGTGAAGGCCCAGGCGAAGGCGAAGGCCCAGGCCTACAACGCGAAGGCCCGGAAGGCGCTCCGCGACCACAACCGCGTCGCCGTCGCGCCCTTCGCCCGGGGCCTCGACATCCCCGGCTGACGCGCGCCGGCCGTTCCCCCGGCAGGCTAGGGAACGAGCCCCGACCCCTGCGGGCCCCCGCGCGCGGCCACGATCTCCTCGTAGAGCGCCTGCGTCCGCTGCGGGTCGCTGAAGTTCACGGCCACGAAGCCGCGCCGGGTCTGCAGCACGACGTAGGGCGAGGCCCCCGCGTCCACGAACAGCTTGGTCCGGCCCATCCCCTGCACGTCGAACCAGCCGCGGAGCAGCCCCCCGCCGGCGAAGCCGTTGCTGCGCGCCAGGATCCGCGGCAGGCAGCGGGGGAGGGAGACGCCCGTCACCTCGGCCATGGGGTAGGTGTCGCCGTAGAAGAGGCTGTCGATCACGATCGCCTGCGGCGTGACCGTGACCTTCGGCGGGCGCGTCTGCACGGAGACGACGGCCAGCACCGCGAGCACGCCCGCGACCACCAGCACGGCGCCGACCAGCGCCAGCCGGGCCGGGTTGCCGGGCGGCCGGTCGGGCTCGGCCGCGCTCGAGGTGGGGGGCTCCGGCGGCCGGCCGAGCGCGTGCGCGAGGGCCAGGGTGAGCGCCACCGGCTGGTCGGTGCCGATGCGGAAGCGTCCGCCGTCCTTCAGGGTCAGCTCGACCGCGTCCAGCCCGGAGACGTTCCACAGCCGTCCCCCGCCGGGGAGGTAGCGGATCCCGAACCCGTACCACCACGCGTTTCTCACCCGCCGGAACCGCGCCACCTCGGCGACCGGGATGCGCTTGTGGACCAGGCCGGCGGTGAAGCCGAGGCGGATCTCGTCGCCGTCCACCTCGACCGTCAGCGCGGCGAACAGCACCAGCATGACGGCCACCAGCGGCAGCACCACCGCCACCGGCAACGGAGCGCGGGCGATCGGGGCCAGCACCAGCCCTGCGACCGCCGCCGCGCAGACGCCGCCCACCATGACCCAGCCGACCTGCGTGTGACGGTAGTGCGGGTTCATGGGGCCTCGCCTTCGCGGTCGGAAGCATACCGCTGGAGGCCGCCCGCTGCCCGGGCGGTCGGGCAGGCGTGATACTGTCGCGCCGCTCCGGCGCGAAGGGAGCCGCCGTGACCCTGTTCGAAGGCAGGACCCGACCCCGCCGATGACCTGGAACCAGGACTACGATCCGCTCGGCTGGTGGCCGCTCTCCACGCTGGTGTCGGCGCTGCCGGTGCTCACGCTCTTCTTCGTGCTGCTGGTCCTGCGCCGCCGGGTGTGGGTGTCCGCCCTGTGCGGGATGCTGATGGCGATCGCCCTGGCGGCCGCCGTCTTCCGCATGCCCGCCGTCCTCATCGCGGCTGCCTCTCTCAACGGCTTCGTGTTCGGCTTCTTCCGCATCGCCTGGATCATCATCGCCTCCATCTACCTCTACAACGTGGCGGTGGAGACCGGGCAGTTCGAGGTGATGAAGGAGTCGATCGCCGGTGTCTCCTCCGACAAGCGCCTGCAGGCGATCCTGATCGCCTTCTGCTTCGGCGCCTTCCTGGAGGGCTCGGGCGGCGGCGGCGCGCCGGTGGCGATCGCCGGCTCCTTCCTGATCGGCCTCGGCTTCCCGCCCTTCCAGGCGGCGACCGTGTGCCTGCTGGCCAACACCGCGCCGGTGGCCTGGGGCGGGGTGGGCAACCCCATCCGCGTGCTGAACGGCGTCACCTCGCTGCCGACCCACGAGCTCAACGCCATGGTCGGCCGCATCCTGCCGCCCTTCTCGTTCATCCTGCCGCTGTGGCTGGTGCGCTCGATGGTGGGCTGGCGCCAGACCTGGCAGGTGCTGCCGGCGCTGCTGGTGAGCGGCGCCTCCTTCGCCGCCATGCAGTTCTACTGGTCGAACTACCAGGAGACGGGCCTGGTGGACATCGTGGCCGCGATCTTCTCGCTGCTGGTGATGGTGGCCTTCCTGAAGCTCTGGAAGCCGCGCACCGTGCTCGAGGTGGAGGCCGCCCGGCGCACCATGCAGGTACGGCGGCACGGCGTGGCCGCGGTGCTGCGCGGCTGGTCGCCGTTCATCCTGGCCTCGGTGCTGATCTTCCTGTGGGCGCTGCCGTCCTTCGCCCGCCACCTCCGCATCCCGGCGCTCACCCTGGCCACGCCGCTCCTGCACGACGCGGCGGTCCGGGTGCCGCCGGTGGTGCCTCAGCCGACGCCGGAGCCGGCCTCGGTCGACTTCAACTTCTTCGCGCTTCCCGGGACGGCGGTCTTCCTCGGGGCCTTCCTGGTCGCGCCAGTCCTGGGGATGGGGGTGGCGCGCTCGCTGCGGCTGCTGGGGCGCACCTTCCGCCAGCTGGTGCCCTCGATGCTGGCGATCAGCTTCATGGTGGGCCTCGCCTACGTCACCCGCTACTCAGGCATGGACACCGTGCTCGGCCTGTCCCTGACCCGCACCGGCTGGATCTACCCCTTCTTCGGCACGCTGCTGGGATGGCTCGGCGTCGCGCTCACCGGGACCGACGCCGGCTCGAACGCGCTGTTCGGCAACCTGCAGAAGGTGACGGCCGAGCAGATCCACATCTCGCCTGTGCTCATGTCGTCGGCGAACAGCGCGGGCGGGGTGATGGGGAAGATGATCGACGCCCAGAGCATCGTGGTCTCCTCCACCGCCACCGGGCAGGAGGGGCGGGAGGCGGACATCTTCAAGGCGGTCTTCTGGCACAGCCTGTCGCTCGCCTCGCTGGTCGGGCTGCTGGTGATGCTCTACGCCTACGTGATCCCCTGGGTGGTCCCGGGCGGCCGATGAGCGCCGTCGCCCTCGCCGTCCGCTGGCTGCTGATCGTGGGGCTGTTCGCCTACGGCTGGCGGCGCCGCTCCCTCACCACCTGGATCCTGGTGTCGATGGCGGTCGGCGCCGAGGTCGGCCACGACTGGCCCTCGGTCGGGGTCGGCATGCGGCTGCTGAGCCTGGTCTTCATCCGCATGATCAAGACCATCATCGCGCCGCTGCTGTTCGCCACGCTGGTGGTGGGCATCGCCGGCCACCCGAACCTCAGGCACGTCGGCCGCATGGGGGCGAAGGCCCTCGTCTACTTCGAGGTGGTGACGACGCTGGCGCTGCTGATCGGCCTCGCCGCCATCAACCTGACGCGGGCGGGGGTCGGGGTGCAACCGCCCGCGGCGCTGCCGTCGTCCGGCATCAGCGCAGTCAGGCAGACGCTGGCCGAGGTGGTGCTGAACGCCTTCCCCGAGAACGTGGCCAAGGCGGTGGCCGAGGGCCAGGTGCTGCAGATCGTGGTCTTCAGCGTGCTGTTCGCGGTGGCGCTGTCCCTGCTGCCGGAGCCGAAGCGCCGACCGCTGCTGACCCTGGCCGAGTCACTGGCCGAGACGATGTTCAAGTTCACGAACCTGGTCATGCGCATGGCGCCGATCGGCGTCGGCGCCGCCATCGCCTACACCGTCGGCCACCTGGGCCTCGGCATCCTGGTGAACCTGGCGAAGCTGCTCCTCACCCTGTACCTGGCGCTGCTGGCCTTCCTGCTGCTGGTCCTGCTTCCCGCGGCGCTCCTGGCGCGGGTGCCGCTGCGCCGTTTCCTGGCGGCGGTCGCCGAGCCGGTGTCGATCGCCTTTGCCACCACCAGCTCCGAGGCCGCGCTGCCGCTGGCCATGGAGCGCATGGAGGAGCTGGGAGTGCCGCGGCAGACGGTCGCCTTCGTCATGCCCACCGGCTACGCCTTCAACCTGGCCGGCTCCACCCTGAACCTCTCGCTGGCCGCGGTCTTCGTGGCGCAGGCGGCAGGCATCCCGCTCACCTTCGCCCAGCAGCTCGCCATCGTGTTCACGCTGATGATCACCAGCAAGGGCATCGCCGGCGTGCCCCGGGCGACGCTGGTGATCCTGCTGGGGACGGCCGCCTCCTTCGGGCTGCCGGAGTGGCCGATCCTGGCCATCCTGGGGATCGACGAGCTGATGGACATGGCCCGCACCTCGGTGAACGTGGTCGGCAACTGCCTGGCGACGGTGATCATCGCCCGCTGGGAGGGGGAGCTGGCGCCGGCCGGGGCGACGGGGAGCGAGCTGCAGTCGGCGGCATCGTGACAGGCCGGATCAGCTATATCAACGATTAGTATAGTAAGGGCATGGAGGAACCGTGCGCAGCAGCGTTCTGGCGGTCGTGCTGGCCGCGGGTCTGGCCGTGAGCGTGCGGGCGGAGGACGAGGCGGTGCGGCTGATGACGCTCGACCCCGGCCACTTCCACGCGGCCCTCATCCAGAAGGAGATGGTCCCCGGGGTGGACGCGACGGTGCACGTCTACGCGCCGTTGGGACAGGACCTGCTGCTCCACCTGGGCCGGGTGGCGGCCTTCAACAACCGCCTGGAGAACCCCACCCGCTGGCGGCTGGAGGTGCACGCCGGCCCCGACGCTCGCGCGCGGATGCTGCGCGAGAAGCCGGGCAACGTGGTGGTCCTCTCGGGCCGCAACCGCACCAAGATCGACGACCTCCTGGCCTCGGTCGAGGCCGGGCTGAACGTCCTCGCCGACAAGCCCTGGATCGTGGAGGCGGCCGAGTTTCCCAAGCTGGAACGGGCGCTGGACCTGGCGGCGAAGAAGCAGCTGGTGGCGTACGACATCATGACCGAGCGGTCCGAGATCACCACCATCCTGCAGCGCGAGCTCCTGCACGACCGGGCCGTGGTGGGCACGGTGGGCCCCGGCAGCGCAGAAGCGCCGGCCGTCGAGATGGAGAGCGTGCACCAGCTGCTGAAGGCGGTCGCCGGCGCCGTGAACCTGCGCCCCGCCTGGTTCTTCGACACCCGCGAGCAGGGCGAGGCCCTGGCCGACGTGGGGACGCACCTCGTCGACCTGGTGCAGTGGATGCTGTACCCCGACCAGGCGATCGACTACCGCGCCGACCTGCGGGTGCTCTCCGCCCGGCGCTGGCCGACCGTGCTCGACCGCGCGCAGCTCGTCCGGCTGACCGGCGACCGGCAGCTCGCCCCCTCGCTCGTTTCGCTGATGCAGGGCGAGCGGCTCGACTACTTCGCCAACGGCGAGGTCTCGTACACGCTCCGGGGGACGCACGCCCGCTTGAAGGTCCTCTGGAACTACCAGGCGCCGGAGGGTGGCGGCGACACCCACCGCGCGGTGGTGCGCGGCTCGCGGGCGCGGCTCGAGATCCTGCAGGGAGCAGAGCAGAGGTGGCGGCCGGAGCTGTACGTGGTGCCGGTCGTCGCCTCCGAGGCCGGCTTCGTCCGCGCGGCGGTCGAGAGGCGGCTGGCGGCCCTGGCGGAGGAGCGGCCCGGCCTGACGTTGCAGGACGAGGGCGGACGGCTGCGGGTGGTGATCCCGGACGGCTACCGCGTCGGCCACGAGGCCCACTTCGGCCAGGTGACGCGCCGCTTCCTCGGCTACCTGAAGGACCCCGCGTCGTTGCCGCGCTGGGAGCAGGCGAACATGCTGGCCAAGTACTGGGTCACCACGCAGGCGGTCGAGCTGAGCCGCCGACCGTAGGAGACTTCTCCCCCGCGCGTCGTCACTCGCGGGCCACCACCCGTGCAGTAGAATCCCGCCGGGCTGTTGAGAGGGACTTCCGAGCTTCGGAGACCGAGCCACGCGGGGATCGCCCTGCTGGCCGTCGTGTGCCTGGGCGCCTGTTCCAGGCCGGCCGAACGGCCGTGGAACGTGGTGCTCGTATCGTTGGACACGCTCCGGGCCGACCGACTGAACTGCTACGGGTACCGGGCCCGGCCCACGAGTCCCGAGATCGACCGCTTGGCGGCCGACGCGCTTCTGTTCGAGAACCACGTCACCGCCAGCCCCTGGACCACGCCGGCGCACCTCAGCCTGCTGACCTCGCTGGCGCCTTCGAGCCACGGCGTCATCACGCCCTTCCTCGAGGCCCAGGGCGAGCTGGCACTGGGCCGCGGCTTCGCGTGCCTGGGCGCCGAGCACGCGACCCTAGCCGAGGTGCTGTCGCGCAACGGCTATGCTTCCGCCGCCATGACCGGCGGCGTCACCCTCGATCCTCGCCTCGGCTTCGGCCGCGGCTTCGAGCTTTACGACACCGGGCTGGCGAAGCTCGGCGCCGCTGCCGTCCAGCAGATGGCCGGGTGGATCGCCCAGCACGGGAACAGTCCGTTCTTCCTGTTCCTGCACACGTTCGAGGTCCACGCGCCCTACACGCGCGCGACCTACCTGGGGAGCGTGCTGCCCCAGGATCAGGCAGCCGCGCTGCGAAGAGCCCTCGGCCGACTCGAGCGCAGACCCGACGTCTCCGAGGCCGCGCTGCGAGGAGAGCACGTGCTGGCGCGGCACAAGGCGCTCACGCTGGACGTGGCCTCCGCGCTCTATGACGGCGGCGTGCACGAGGCCGACAGCTGGGTCGGCGAGCTGGTGGCCGTGCTGAAGCGCGAGCGAGTCTACGACAGGACGATGCTGATCGTCACCAGTGACCACGGGGAGCAGCTCGGCGAGTCCTCGGCAGGCTTGGCGGCGGCGGCGCGTGACGGCGCGTTCTACAACCGGCACGGGCACGACCTGTACCAGGAGCTGCTGCACGTCCCGCTGATCGTCAGGCTCCCCGGTGGCCTGGGGGTACGGGGACGTGTGGCCGCGGTGACGCGGGCGATCGACGTGATGCCGACGATCCTCGACGTCCTCGGCGTGCCGGCGGGTAGCGCCAGGATGCAGGGAGTCTCGCTGCGCCCGCTCTGGGAGGGCCGGGAACCCGCAGGCAGGCTCGCCTTCGCGGAGGCGCTGGCGGCGCCAGGCGAGAGCAAGGCGGTGCGGGATGCGCGCTACAAGTACATCGTCTCTGCCTCGCCAGCCCAGGTCGCCGCCGGCGGCCGTGCCCGCCTGCCGGCCGAGCCTGCCGCGGTCGAGCTCTACGATCTGCAGAGTGACCCGGCCGAGCAGCACAACCTCGTGTCCACCGGCGATCCCGAGATCCGGCGCCAGGCCAAAGCCCTGGACCGCGCGCTGCGCCGCATCGCGGACGCGCCCTCGGGCAGAGCGGACCGCATGGCCCCGAGCCAGAAGCTGATCGAGGACCTGAGGTTGCTCGGATACATGCGGTGAGCACTGCGGCGACCTGTGTTCGTGGCCGGGGGCGGGGAATGGTGCTGGCCGCGGTTCTCTGAGTGCCGTTCGCTCTCGAGCGTCGCTGCTGCGGTCTGTGGGACGGCCATCGCGGCAGCGGTCTCCCGGCCCGATCCCGGCCGCCGGCCGGCGGCGTCAGGGATCGCCGCCTCTTGACGTACAATCCGCCCACCTCTCCCGCCGTTTCGCAGGGATCGAAGAGAAGAAAGGATGGCCCGGTGATGAGAACCGCGCGCGTCGTGGCCTGCTCGTCTGCCCTGGCGGTGCTGCTGGCGTCCGCCGTGCTGGCCCAGGCCCAGCCCGCCAAGCCGCAGACGGCCAGTCAGTTCTACCTCGCCTATCGCGCCGCCTTCGACAAGGCGACGAAGATCGAGGACCTCTACCCGTTTCTCGCCGCCAAGAACCTGAAACAGGCCCAGGACACGCCGAAGGCGGACCGCGACAAGATGTTCCAGGTGATGAAGCTGATGGGCTCCCTTTCCGGGGTGAAGGTCACGAAGGAAGAGCACACGGCCGACGGCGGCGCGATCCTCACCGCCGAGGGCCTCGGCACCGACCTCGCTGACGAGACGAAGAAGGTCAAGCAGGCGGGGAAGATCACCGTCATCAAGGAAGGCGGAGCCTGGAAGGTGGGCGAAGAGAGTTGGAAGTAGCCGCTCTTCTCGGCGTCCTGGCCCTCGCGGCGCAGGCCGCCGGACAGGAAGGGACCGTGACCGGCACGCTGACGCTCGACGGCGTGCCGGTCGCCCTCACCCACGTCTATGCGACGGCGCAGCCCGGCTTCTTCGACGCGCAGGCCGAGGACGTGCACGTCCTGCTGTCCAGCCAGCCGCTGTCGGACGAGGATCGCGCCGACGCCTTCCGGCTGATCCGGCTCGCCCGCGAGGGGAAGCTGGCCGCGGTCGAGGTGGTCCTCGACCAGGGCGGCTCGCCGATCGGCGGCTCGCTGTTCGCGAAGCCGTTCGCGGGCATGGTCTCCGCCGCAGGCATGCACGAGTTCACCCGCGAGCGCTTCGACCGCAGCGGCGTGGCAGGGCGGCTGGCGGTGGCGACACCGCACTCGTTCATGGGCGTCACCTGGCAGTACGAGGCCCGGTTCGCGGCGCCGATCCCGCGGCCGCCCACGGCCGAGGAGGTGGCGGCGGCGCTGCGTACCCCGCCGGCCGCGGCGGCGTCGGCCTACCTGGCCGCCGCGCGCGGCGGCGAGCTCGCGGCGTTCCTGGCGACGCTCACCGAGGACGCCGCCGCCGGGTACCGCGGGAAGGACGGACTCGAGCGGCTACAGCAGCTCGCCGCCGACCTGCCGGCCGACAGCCGGGTGGTCGGCCTGGTGCCGCAGGCGGACGGCACGGTCCTCGTCTCGGTGGAGGGCCACCGCCCGGAGGACGGGATGGTGATCGGTCACTCGTTGAAGCTCGTGAACACCGCCGGCGCCTGGAAGGTCGGGCGCTGAGCCGCTCCCGACCGGGTCTGGCGGCGAGCCGTCGTAGAATGCGGCGCCCGCCGCACCTGGCGAGGAGGTCGAGATGCTCAACCTGGCGCCGCTGCTCGTGCTGCTCTCCGCCCCGCCGGTGGCAGGCGCACACGCCGCCACTGCGTTCGAGCCCGGGGCGGTCTGGCTCGACACGGACGGCAAGCCCATCCAGGCCCACGGCGGCGGCGTGCTCTACGACAAGGGGACCTACTACTGGTTCGGCGAGAACAAGGACGCGCCGAACACCACCTCCGAGAAGGCGCTGCTCGCCCGCATCGACGCGGTCGGCATCTCCTGCTACTCCTCGAAGGACCTCGGGCACTGGAAGCACGAGGGCCTGGTGCTGCCGGCGGTGAAGGGCGACCCCGACCTGGACCCCGGCGGGGTCGTCGAGAGGCCCAAGGTCGTCTACAACGCGAAGACGAAGAAGTACGTGATGTGGCTGCACGTCGACAGCGCCGACTACCGCAAGGCCCACGCCGGGGTGGCGGTCGCGGACAGGCCGACGGGACCCTACCGGTATCTCGGCAGCGTGCGACCCGACGGCGGCGACAGCCGCGACCTGACGCTGTTCAGGGACGACGACGGCCGCGCCTGGCTCGTCTACTCCTCCGAGGGGAACGCGACCATGCACGTCTCGCCGCTCTCGCCCGACTACCTGAAGCCGGTCGGGAAGACGGTCCGCATCTTCGAGGGGCAGTCCCGCGAGGCCCCCGCCGTCTTCAAGCGCGGCGGGCTCTACTACCTGGTCACCTCCGCCTGCACCGGCTGGTACCCCAACCGCGCCCTGTACGCGACCGCCCCCAGGATGACCGGCCCCTGGACGACGCAGGGAAACCCGCTGGTCGGACCCGACGCCGAGTGGACGTACTTCGGCCAGAGCGCGTACGTGCTGCCGGTGGCCGGCAGGCGCGACGCCTTCATCCTCGTGCTCGACCGCTGGAAGAGCACCAACCTCCGCGACTCGCGCTACCTCTGGCTGCCGGTCCGCTTCCAGAGCACGAAGATGGTGGTCGAGTGGTGGGACCGCTGGGACCTGTCGGTGTTCGACACGCCGGGCGCCAGCTCGCCGGCCACCACCCGCTTTGCGCCGCTGCGCATCGGCGACCAGGAGACGATCGTCTTCTACGGCGACTCCATCACCGAGCAGAACCTCTACTCCGCCTACCTGGAGACCTTCCTGCTCTCGCGCTTCCCCCAGAAGAAGCTGGCGAGCTTCAACTTCGGCTGGGGCGGCGACACGGCCTCCGGCGGCAACAAGCGCTTCGCCCGCGACGTGGCGGGCGTCAGGCCGTCGCTCGTCTTCGTGAACTTCGGCATGAACGACGGCGGCTACAAGGCCTGGGACGAGCCGACCTACCGCAACTACCTGGACGCGCAGAAGGCGCTGGCCGACACCATCAGGACGGCCGGCGCGCGGGAGGTGCTGTTCACCACCTCGCCCGTCGACGACGTGCGCCGCGGCGACGAGGGCGTCTACAACCAGACGCTCTCGCGCATGGCCTGGGGCGTCGTCGGCCTGGCGAGCGAGCGCCGGCTGCCCGTGATCGACCTGCTCCACCCCATGGTCGAGGTCCAGCGCCTGGCGAAGGAGAAGGAGCCCGCCTTCACCATGATCCCCGACACCGTCCACCCGGACCCGGCGGGGCACCTGGTGATGGCCTACCTGGCCATGCGGCAGATCGAGGCGCCGCGCAGCGTGGGGGAGATCGCGGTCGACGGCGGCACCGTGACGGCGACGGACGCGAGCGTCAGCAACGTGGCCGCTGGCGACGGCAGCGTCGAGTTCGACCTGAAGCTGCCGTTCCTGCCGTTCTACGTGCCGAAGGAGGCGCGCCAGGCGCTGGAGCTGGTGCCGCTCGAGGAGGACCTCAACCGCTTCCGCCTGCGGGCGAAGGTTCCGGCGGGGGAGTCACAGCTCGTCCTCTCGGTCGACGGCAAGACCCTCGGCGCCTTCAAGGCGGAGGAGCTGGCGCGCGGGGTGGACCTGGCGCTCCTCGACAACGCGCCCTGGGCGCAGGCCGGCCGCACCCTGTGGGAGGCGGCCCAGTACCGCTGGAAGACGCACTTCGAGGCCTGGCGGCAGATGGGCCTGGAGAAGCCGGCCACCATGATGCCGAGCCTCCCCTCGTTCGAGCCGCACGCGCGGGCGCAGAGGGCCTACGCGGACGAGATGGGCGGCGCGCTCGGCGAGCTCGGCCGGCCGCGGCCCTACCGCGTCCGGCTGAGCAGGCCCGGCGTCGCGGTGGCGATCGACTCCGTCGAGGTGTCGCCGCTCTATCCGTTCGAGAGCTTCGACGCGCCGCAGCCGCCGGAGAAGGATCCCGGCTCGGTCCGCTGGACGAAGGCGCCGTTCACCGACGGACAGATCGACCTGGGGGCGCGCTTCTCCGGCGCGAACGACGTCATCGCCTACGCGCGGGTCGTGCTCGAGGCCGACCGGCCCACGCTGCTGCACCTTTCGATGGGCAGCGACGACGGCCTGGCGGTGTTCGCCGGCGGCAGGCGCGTGTTCGCCCACGACGTCATGCGGAGCCTCAAGCCCGGGGAGGACGAGGCGGACGTGCCGCTCGTCGCCGGCCGCAACGAGCTGCTGTTCAAGGTGACGCAGGCCGGCGGCGGCTTCGCGCTGGCCGTGGAGGCGCAGGTCCGCGGCCAGGGAAAGGTCCGACAGCGCGCCCCATGACCGCTCACGCTGCGCGCGAACGCGTGTCTCTCGCGTCCCGGGAGCGCGACGGCACGTCGCAGCACAGGTACCCAACGATGCCGCGGCCGGCGTCGAAGGAGATCGCGAGGTGAGCTGATGCCCGATCACGCCCCCCGGTCATCCAAGCCCGTTCTCGACACCGTCGATCGCGTCTCCGAGGTCCTCTTCGGTCTCATCATGGTCCTGACCTTCACGGGAGCCCTCAGCGTTGCCGAGGCGGGCCGCGACGACGTCCGCACGATGCTGATCGGCGCCCTGGGATGCAATCTCGCCTGGGGCATCATCGACGGGATCCTCTATCTGATGGGCTGCCTGGCCGAGAGGGGGCGAAGCCTCCTGACCTTCCAGGCGGTGCGACGGGCCGCCGATCCGGGCCAGGCGCAGCGCCTCATCGCCGACGCGCTGCCCCCGGTGATCGCGTCCCTCCTCCAGCCCGCGGAGCTGGCGGCCCTGCACCGGCGCCTGCGGGAACTGCCCGAGCCGCCCCCCCGGGCCGGCCTGGGCCGGGAGGACTGGCTGGGCGGTCTGGGCGTCTTCCTGCTCGTCTTCCTTTCCACCTTCCCGGTGGTGATTCCGTTCCTCGTCATGCACCGCGCGGCACCGGCGCTGCGCGTCTCCAACGGCATCGCGATCTCGATGCTGTTCGTCGCGGGCTACGTGTACGGCCGCAACGTCGGGCATCACCCCTGGCTGCTGGGGCTCTGCACTGTGCTGCTCGGCGCCCTGCTCTCCGCCCTCGCCATGGCGCTCGGAGGATGAAGACGGCGCGCCGGCTCGCCCCGCTCACCGTCGGGCTCGTTCTCGTCGGCGACCTGCTGTTCGCCCAGGCGCCTGTCCCTTTGGCCGGGGCCGGCGAAGGGGGCTGGTCCTTCTCCGCTTCGGCCTTCGCCTACTTCCTGCCCGACGCGGCCGACTACGGTCAACCGACCCTGACCGCGGACCGGGACCGGCTCCACCTGGAGGCCCGCTACAACTACGAGAACCTCCACACCGGCTCGCTGTGGGTCGGCTACAACGTCCACTTCGGCGACGAGCTCGCGTTCGAGCTCACGCCCATTTTCGGGGTGGCGTTTGGCGACACCGACGGCGTGGCGCCGGGCTACAAGGCCTCCCTGACCTGGCGCCGGCTCGATCTCACCAGCGAGAGCGAGTACCTCTTCGACTTCGGCGACTCGGCGGACAGCTTTCTCTACACGTGGTCCGAGCTCGGGTGGTCGCCCCGGGACTGGCTTCGCCTGGGACTGGTCGTGCAGCGGACCAAGGTCTACCAGACCGAGTTCGACGTCCAGCGCGGGTTCCTGCTGGGGGTCGCCTACAGGAAGGCGAGCTTCACCACCTACGTCTTCAACCCCGACGCGGGCAAGCCGACCGTGGTGCTGGGGCTCAGCCTGGCCTTCTGAAGATGGAGGGCCGGAGCGGGAGTCAGAAACGAGCTCTGCGGCTCAACCATGTGTCGACGTAGTCGTACAGCGTCTTGATCGTGTCGCCGAACTGGCCTGGCGTCTTCTCGCACTGCGCGCACGGAAAGAACCCGTGAGTCGCGCCATCGACGAACGCCAGGCTCTTGTCGGGGCTCTTCGCGTTCTCGTAGATCGTCTCGGCGGCCAGGTACTCCCAACCGGCCGTCATGCCCATGACGAGCAGCGGAACGCTGATCTGCTCGACGTTGCCGGGAGGGCAGCTGTACGTCGAGGTCCAGTCCACGCCGCGCACGGTGGACTCGTCGAAGCCGAAGTCCTCCGAGACGCGCACCGCGCTGTTGGTGAGAAAGCCTCGAACGGTGGTGTTCAGCGCCCCCATCGCCAGATTGGGCGTCAGCGATCGCGCACCCTGCGGCACTCGCACCGAGTGCACGACTTCCTGCGTCACGCTGCCGCCAGCGTGGAGCAGCGGCCACGCCTTCCTGGTGTGCGACATCAGTCGCGGATCCTGGGCGAACAGCTTGTTGTTCGGGCCCATGCTGCCACCACCCGCTACGACGAAGGGCTCGTCGTCCAGGAAGCGGCCTTTGCCGGCCTCGATGGCGGCGAGCCGTTCAGACGCCACCCTGATCAGCGCAGTCTCGCGTTCCCCCACGGCACGCTGGAACGCGCGGATGAACTCCGGGCTGTACGTCGAGCCCGCTGGACTGAACCCGTTCTTCGGGTTCCACAAGTCGAGGTCCGGGTTCACGGCCGTGCCGCTGTCGTTCCTGACGACCGCCGGGTCGAGGCTGAACAGAGCCATCACCGCGTTGCCCCAGTTCGAGTCGGCCAGGATGATCCCGTCGGCCGGGGGAAGGCCGGTGAGGTCGTCTGGGCACTTCACGAGCTTCTCGGCACCCTGGCACGCGCGCGGTCCGTTCTCCGCCACCAGCTGATACGCCGTCATCAGCGTGGCGCCTCCGCTGTGTCCGAAGAGGATCACCTTCCGAATCCCGGGAAGCTGGCGCAGGTAGGACACCCGACTTGACTTCCAGCAACTTCCGGTCGAGCAGCTCCTGGCTGGAGCTGCCGGCGCAAAGTACCGTGTAGCCCCGCTTGGACAGCTCGGTACAGGCGGAGTGGGTGATGTAGCTCTGGCTCGCGTGCATCACGAAGACGGCCGTGCTCGTCCGCTCGCCTCGCGAAATCGGTTCGTACAAGGCCGCTGGCACGGCGAGTGGAACGAAGGTGCGCTTCAGCGCGGCGTCCAGGGGCTCGGCGCCGCGCTCCGGCCCCGGTCCCGATGGAGCCTGGGCCCTGGTGGGACGAGCGGCCAGCAGGCCCAGAGCGGCGGCTGTCACGA
>DATKME010000004.1:0-145194 GCA_035542035.1 Vicinamibacteria bacterium
GGCGCAGAACAGGCCCGGCTCATGGAGGATCGCGAAGGACGAGCCGCGTGGAAGAAGTGGGGACCGTATCTGAGTGAGCGGCAGTGGGGGACCGTGCGCGAAGATTACAGCGGCAACGGCGACGCCTGGAACTACTTCACCCATGACGAGGCACGCTCGCGCGCCTATCGCTGGGGCGAGGATGGGCTCGCGGGGTTCTCCGACGAGCACGCACGCCTCTGCTTCGCCGTTGCGCTCTGGAACGGCCGTGACCCGATCCTGAAGGAGCGCCTGTTCGGCCTCACGAACAGCGAGGGCAACCACGGCGAGGACGTCAAGGAGTACTACTTCTACCTCGACTCGACGCCGACGCACTCGTACATGAAGTACCTGTACAAGTACCCGCAGCGCGCCTACCCCTACAGCGACATCGTCGCCACCAACCGCAGCCGCAGCCGGCGCGAGCCGGAGTACGAGCTGCTCGACACCGGCATCTTCGACGAGGATCGCTACTTCGACGTGTTCGTCGAGTACGCGAAGGCCTCTCCGGAGGACCTGCTGATGCAGATCACCGTCTGCAACCGCGGCCCCCAGGAGGCGACGGTCGAGGTGCTGCCGACGGTGTGGTTCCGGAACACCTGGTCGTGGGGCGTCACCTCGCCGCGCCCGTCGCTGCGGCAGTCGGCCAGCGCCGCCCAGGGCACGGTGATCGGCCTCCACCATCCCGAGCTGGGCGACCGCTACCTCTACGGCGACGGCAGGGCCGAGCTGCTCTTCAGCGAGAACGAAACCAACACCGAGCGGGTCTTCGGCGTGCCCAACCACCAGCCGTTCGTGAAGGACGCCTTCGACGGCTACCTGGTCCACGGCAGGAAGGACGCGGTGAACCCGGAGCGGATCGGGACCAAGGCGGCCGTCCACTACTCGGTGGCGGTGGCGGCCGGACGCTCGAAGACGCTGCGCCTGCGGCTGAGCGACGTGGCGCCGTCCACCACCCGCAGCGCCTTCGCCGACTTCGACGCGGTGATGACCGCCCGACGGCACGAGGCGGACGAGTTCTACGCCTCGGTGATCCCGTCGTCGGTGGGTGCGGACGGCGCCAACGTCATGCGGCAGGCGCTGGCGGGCATGATGTGGACGAAGCAGTTCTACAACTTCGACCTCGACACCTGGCTGGGCGAGCACGGGGCGGATCCCTTCAAGCCCCGCCGCCAGGCCCCGCGCAACGGCCACTGGCACCACATGGAGAACGCCGACGTCATCTCCATGCCGGACAAGTGGGAGTACCCCTGGTACGCGGCCTGGGACCTCGCCTTCCACGTGCTGGCGCTGACCATGGTGGACCCGGACTTCGGCAAGGAGCAGCTCGACCTGATGCTGCAGGACCGCTACCTGCACCCGAACGGGCAGGTCCCGGCCTACGAGTGGAACTTCGGCGACGTGAACCCGCCGGTCCACGCCTGGTCCACCATCTTCACCTACCGCCTGGAGAAGACCGTCCGCGGACAGGGTGACATCGACTGGCTGGAGCGCTCGTTCCAGAAGCTGCTGCTCAACTTCACCTGGTGGGTGAACCGCAAGGACCGCACCGGTCGCAACGCCTTCGAGGGCGGCTTCCTGGGCCTGGACAACATCGGCGTCTTCGACCGCAGCGCGCCGCTGCCGACGGGCGGGTACCTGGAACAGGCGGACGGCACCGCCTGGATGGCCCTCTTCAGCCAGAACATGCTGGAGATCGCCGTCCAGCTGGCGCTGGAGAAGCCCGCCTACGCGGAGATGGCCGTCAAGTTCGTCCAGCACTTCCTGTGGATCGCCTCGGCCATGGCCCACGCCGGCGAGGACGTCGGCATGTGGGACGAGGAAGACGGCTTCTTCTACGACGTGCTCCGGCTGCCCGACGGCAGCGCCCAGCGCCTGAAGGTGCGGTCCATGGTCGGGCTGCTGCCCTTCTGCGCCGTCACCGTCCTCGAGGGCGAGCTGATGGCGAAGTACCCCGAAGCGGGACGACGTCTCGCCAGGTTCCTGGCCGCGCGGCCTGAGCTCAGCGCGTTCATCCACGACCCGCTGCGGCAGGGCCAGGGCGGCCGGCGGCTGGCCTCCGTCCTCGACGAGAGCCGGCTGCGGCGCGTGCTGGCCAGGCTGCTCGACGAGCGCGAGTTCCTGGGCCCGCACGGCATCCGCTCGCTGTCCCGGTACCACGCCGAGCACCCCTACGTGCTCAACGTGGCTGGCCAGGAGTACCGCGTGGACTACCTGCCGGGCGATTCCGACTCCGGGATGTTCGGCGGCAACTCCAACTGGCGGGGCCCGGTCTGGATGCCGGTGAACGGGCTGATCGTCCGGGCCCTGCTGCAGTACTACGCGTACTACGGCGACGAGTTCACGGTGGAGTGCCCGACCGGCTCGGGACGGCGGCGGACCCTCTACCAGGTCGCCGAGGAGATCACCCGCCGGCTGGCCTCGACCTTCCTCCGCGACGACAAGGGGCACCGTCCCGTCTACGGCAGCTCCCGGAAGTTCCAGGACGATGCCTACTGGCGCGACCTGATCCTCTTCTACGAGTACTTCCACGGCGACGACGGCACGGGGATCGGCGCCAGCCACCAGACCGGCTGGACCGGGATCATCGCCCGCGCCATGCACCTGTTCGCCACCACCACGTCCGAGCAGGTGATCGAGCTGGGGAAGGTGGCCGGCATCACCGAGGTCGCCTCCGGCGCCCGCAGGGTCGAGCTGACGGATGCGGAGAAGCGCAGTGTCCGGCGCTGAGGCCTACGACCCGCGGTACCCGGTGCTCTACCAGGTCAACACCCGGGTCCTGCTGACCGAGCTGGGCCGGAAGCTGCGCCGGCCGGCGACACTCGACGACGTCCCCGACGAGGAGATCGGCCGCTGGTCCCGGCTCGGCTTCGATTGGGTCTGGCTGCTGAGCGTGTGGCGCACCGGGGAGGCGGGCCGGCGGATCTCCCGCAGCCGGCCCGAGTGGCGGCGCGAGTTCGAGGAGACGCTCGAGGACCTGCACGACGACGACATCGCCGGCTCGGGCTTCGCGATCACCGGCTACGCGGTCCACCCCGACCTGGGGGGCGACGACGCGCTCGCCCGGCTGCGGAAGAGGCTCCGCGAGCACGGCCTGCGGCTGATGCTCGACTTCGTCCCCAACCACACCGCGCTCGACCACCCCTGGGTGGCGGAGCACCCGGACTACTACGTCGCCGGCAGCGAGCTGGACCTGGCGCGCGCTCCGGGCAACTACACGTGGGTGCACGGCGGCCGCGTCGCCCGGCTGCTGGCGCACGGGCGCGACCCCTACTTCCCGGGCTGGCCGGACACCCTGCAGCTCGACTACTCGAACCCGGCCACCCAGGAGGCGATGGTCCGCGAGCTGCTCCGGATCGCCGGCCAGTGCGACGGCGTCCGCTGCGACATGGCGATGCTGGTGCTGCCGGAGGTCTTCGAGCGTACCTGGGGCCGTCCGGCGGCGCCCTTCTGGCCGAAGGCCGTCTGCTGCGTGCGGGCGAAGGTGCCCGGCTTCCGTTTCATGGCCGAGGTCTACTGGGACCTCGAGTGGACCCTGCAGCAACAGGGGTTCGACTACACCTACGACAAGCGGCTCTACGATCGGCTGCGGGCGGGGCCGGCGCGTCCGGTGCGCGAGCACCTGGCGGCCGGGCTCGACTTCCAGGGCCGGCTGGCCCGCTTCCTCGAGAACCACGACGAGCCCCGGGCGGCGGCGACGTTCCCGCCCGAGGCCCACCGCGCCGCGGCCGCGATCACCTATCTGTCCCCGGGCCTCCGCTTTCTCCACCAGGGCCAGCTCGAGGGCCGGCGCGCGCGGATCTCCCCGCACCTGTGCCGCGGGCCCGCGGAACCCGTGGACAAGGAGCTGGCGGCCTTCTATCGACGTCTGTGCGCCCTGCTGCGTCAGGACCTGGTCCGCGACGGCGATTGGCAGCTGCTCCAGTGCGTGCCGGCCTGGGAGGGCAACGGGAGCTGGGACGGCTTCGTGGCCTTCGCCTGGAAAGGCCGGGGCGGGGAGCGGCTGGTGGTGGTGGTGAACCACCAGCCGGGCCGGGGCCAGTGCTTCGTGCGGCTGCCGTTCCTCGAGGTCGCCGGCCGCCAGTGGCTCCTGCTGGACCAGCTGGGCGCCGGCCGCCACGAACGCGACGGCGACGACCTGCTGAGGCGGGGCCTGTACATCGACGCCGGCCCGTTCGAAGCCTCGGCGTTCGCGCTGGAGCGGCAATGACACGAGACGCGGAGTAGCCATGCACGGGATCGCCGACTCGCTGCGCCACAACCCGGAGCTGGCCATCTTCCTGACCCTGGCGCTGGGCTTCGTCCTGGGCCGAGTCCAGGTCGGCTCCTTTCGGCTGGGCAACGTGGTCGGCACCCTCCTCGCCGGCGTGCTAGTCGGTCAGCTCGACATCCACGTCGACCCCGTGGTCAAGGTGGTCTTCTTCGACCTGTTCCTCTTCGCTACCGGCTACAAGGTCGGCCCGCAGTTCTTCCGCGGGCTGCGCAAGAACGCGCTGTCGCAGGTGCTGCTGACGGTGGTGCTCTGCGTGGTGAGCCTGGTGGTGGCGACCGGCGCGGCTCGCGTGATGGGCTACGACGCCGGGACCGCGGCGGGACTGATTGCTGGTGCCTTCACGGAGTCGACGGTCATCGGCACCGCCGGCAACACCATCAGCCGTCTGGGCCTGCCCGAGGCCGAGGCCACCCGGCTCCTCAACAACATCCCGGTCGCCTACGCGGTCACCTACCTGGTCGGGACCAGCTTCGTGGTCTGGTTCCTCTCCAGCCTCGCCCCGCGCCTGCTGCGGGTCGACCTCAAGGCGGAGAGCCGCAAGCTGGCGGAGCGGCTCTCGGCCGGTGCCGCGACCGAGCAGGCTTCGAGCTCGGCCTATCGCGAGTGGGACGTCCGCGCCTACCGCCTGGCCGGCCACCTCGCCTGCAAGACCGTCGACCAACTGGAACGCTCGTTCGCTCCGGCCCGCGTCTTCGTGCAGCGGGTGCGGCGCGGGCCCTGGGTGGTGGAGGCGCAGCCCGACACGGCGATCCTGCCAGGGGATGTGGCCGTGGTGACCGCGCGGCGGCACGTCCTGCTCGCGGGCACCGGCCCCTTCGAGGCCGAGGTCGAGGACCGCGAGCTGCTCGACTTCCCGGTGTGCACCATCGACGTGGTGGTGACCAGCCCGGACGCAGCGGAGCGGACGATCGCCGAGCTGGCCGAGAGGTACGGCCGCGGCGTCGCCCTGGAGAAGCTGGTCCGCGGCGGCGAGGAGGTGCCCTTCGCCCCGGGTACCATGGTGAACCGCGGCGACCTGCTGCGGATCGCCGGCGCCGAGCGCGACGTCGAGCGCGCGGGCCAGGCCCTCGGTTACGTCGAGCGGCCGTCGAGCGAGACCGACGTGGTGTTCCTCGGCTTCGGCATCGTGCTGGGCGGCCTGATCGGCGCGCTCACCTGGAAGCTGGGGACGCTGCCGCTGAGCCTCACCGCCAGCGGCGGCGCGCTGGTGATGGGCCTGGTGTTCGGCTGGCTGCGCTCGGTGCGCCCGACCTTCGGGCGGATCCCCGAGCCGGCGCTCTGGGTCTTCGACACCATCGGCCTGGCTGCCTTCATCGGCATCGTCGGGCTCGGTGCCGGCCCCAGCTTCGTGGCCGGGGTCCGCGCGACCGGGCCCGGCCTGCTGGTGGTGGGCCTGGTGGTCGCGCTCACGCCGCACCTGGCGGCGGTCCTCTTCGGCCGCTACGTCCTGAAGATGAACCCGGTCGTCCTGCTGGGCGCCTGCGCCGGAGCCGGCACCGCCACGGCAGCGCTGCGCGCCGTGCAGGACGAGGCCGGCAGCAAGCTGCCGGTCCTCGGCTACACCGTGCCCTACGCCATCGGCAACATCCTGCTGACCGCTTGGGGCCCCGTCATCGTGATGCTGACTCGATAGGAGGCGGAAGATGTCGAAGCGCGTGTTGCTCCCCTCGGCCCTGCCAGCGGTCCTGCTCCTGCTGGCGCAGGTCGCGCCGGCCGCCGCACAGGCTCCCGCGGCCGAGAAGCCGCTGCCGCACGTCGTGGTCCTGGCCACCGGCGGCACCATCGCCGGCGTCCAGCCCAAGGAAGGCGAGCCCGGCTACAAGTCCGGCGCCCTCTCGATCGACGCGCTCATCAAGGGCGCCCCCGGGATCGAGAAGCTGGCCCGCCTGGACGGCGAGCAGATCGCCAGCATCGGCAGCCAGGACATGAACGACGAGGTCTGGGGCAGGCTCGCCCGCCGGGTGAACGCGGTGCTGGCCCGGCCCGACGTCGACGGCGTGGTCATCACCCACGGGACCGACACCATGGAGGAGACCGCCTTCTTCCTGAACTTGGTCACCAAGAGCGAGAAGCCGGTGGTGCTGGTGGGCTCCATGCGCCCGGCCACCTCGGCCAGCGCCGACGGGCCGCTCAACCTGTTCAACGCGGTGGCGGTGGCAGCGGACCGCGACGCCCGGGGGCGCGGGGTGATGGTGGTGGCCAACGACGAGGTGCACACCGGCCGCGACATCCACAAGACGCACACCACCTCGGTGCAGACCTTCGTCTCGGTCACCCGCGGCACCATCGCCAAGGTGTACTACGGCAAGGTTCGCTGGGGATACCTGCCCGGCTACCGTCACACCCTGATGAGCGAGTTCGCGATGCCGCCGGAGAAGACCCCGGTGCCGCGGGTGGACATCGTCTACGCCCACGAGGGCGTCGACGGCACCATGGTGAAGGCGGCGGTCGCCGCCGGGGCCAAGGGGATCGTGCTCGCTGGCGTCGGTGACGGCAACGGCACCACCGAGCTGATCAGCGCCCTCGCGGAGGCCGCGAAGTCGGGGGTGGTGGTCGTCCGCTCGTCGCACGTCGGCTCGGGGACGGTGCGCCGCAACGTGGAGCTGGACGACGACAAGCTCGGCTTCGTGGCGGCCATGGACCTCAACCCGCAGAAGGCCCGGGTGCTGCTGCGGGTGGCCCTCACCAAGACCAGCGACCCCAAGGAGATCCAGCGCTGCTTCGAGGAGTACTGAAGCGACCCAGCGCGCGCTCGGGCGATGAGTGAGAGATGAAGCGGCTCCTGCTGTTCGTGCTGCTGCTGGCGGCGCCTGCGGCCTTCCCGCAGCTGCAGGTCGCCACTGCGCAAGGCCGCGCCGACGCGTTCGATGTCGACGTGGACCAGCTCCACGGCAGCTTCGCCCTCCGACTCGGCGCGGGGTGCTCGTGCGCTTCTGGCGGCGGCAGGGGAGGAGGCGGGCATGGGTGATCGTCGTTCGACACGAGCCACGGCGCCGGCGCTGTGGCTGGTGAAGCCGCTCGCGGTCTCGCGGGCGCCGGTCCCGCCGCGGCACGCACGGAGCTCCAGCGAGCCCTCGCCGGACGTGGCCTTCGAGCAGATGGAACGGCTGCTGGCCAGCGGCGATTTCGACGCGACGCCCCGCTCCCGCGCCTTCCTCCGCTTCATCGTGGAGGAGACGCTGGCCGGGCGCCAGGACGGGCTGACACAGGCGGCGGTCGCGACGCGGGTCTTCGACCGCCGCGAGGACTTCGATCCCACCATCGACCCGATCGTGCGCATCCAGGCCGGCAGGCTGCGCCGCTCGCTCGAGCGCTACTACCTGCTGGCCGGGGCTGGCGACCCGGTCCGCATCGAGCTGCCGCGCGGCGGTTACGTGCCGGTGGTGCGGTGGGCGAGTCGCCGGGAAGGGGAGGCGGTTCCCGCAGCCGCCGCCGCGCGCGGCGCGGACGACTGGCCCTCGGTGGTGGTGGGCCCCTTCCGCAACGGCGGCATGGACGCCCGCGCGGACGAGGCGGCAGTCCGTTTCTGCGAGCGCGTGTCCGTCGAGATCGGCCGCTACGGCGACGTGAGGGTGGCGCTGTGGAGCGAGCTGGAGCGGCTGGGCGGCGTCGCTTGCGACCGGGGCGGCTTCCTGCTCTCGGGCCACCTCACCTCCGACGCGGCGGGGTGGCGGGCGCTCGCGCGCCTCGTCGACTGCCGCAACGCCAGGCAGATCTGGGCGGAGGAGTTCCGGGGCGGTCCCGGCCCGGCCTCCGAGTTCCACGACCAGGCGGCACGGATGATCGCGGTGCGGATCGCCTCCGAGCACGGGGTGATGGCCCGACTGCTGGGGGCGGAGCAGCGGCGGCCGGCCGCGGGCGAGTCGACGCCGTACGGCGCGATCCTCCGCTCGTACCGGTTCTACTCGACGCGGGAGCCCGACGACCTGGTGGCAGCGCTCGCGGCCCTGCAGCGCGTGGTCCGGGCGGAGCCCGAGTGCGGCGCCGCCTGGGTGCAGCTGGCGCGGCTGTGCGCCGACAACCTCGCCCTCGCGCTGGCGCCTGTCGAGACGCCGTTGGAGCTGGCGATGAGCTGCGCCCGCAACGGCGTCCAGCTCGAGCCGTTCAGCCAGCGCGCCCGCACGACACTGGCCCAGTCGCTGCTCCTGCAGGGCGAGCTGGCGGCCGCGCGGGTCGAGGCCCGCCAGGCGCTGGAGCTCGACCCCGGCGCCCTCGCCGGCGTGGACTCGATCGGCTGGCTGCTCACGCTGCTCGGGGAGCGCAGGACCGGCCCGGCTCTGGTCCGAGAAGCCATCGCCCGCAACCCGTGCCCGTCGCCGGTCGTCTTCCAGGCACTGTGGCTGGATCACCTGCAGCGCGGCGACTTCGGGGAGTCGTACCGGGCGGCTCTCCGGTATCGCGAGCCCTCGTCGTTCTGGCCCGCGCTGATGCGGGCCTGCAGCCTCGGTCACCTCGGGCGGCGAGCCGAGGCGAAGCCGGAGGCCGCCGAGGTGCTGCGACGCCGACCGGACTTCCTGCGGCACGGGCGCGCGCTGATCGGGCGGCTGGTCCGCGTTCCCGAGGCGTTCGACCGACTGCTGTCCGGGCTGGGCCGAGTCGGGCTGGGGCTCGAGTGACCCGGGTCTGCCAGTCGGCCGGCACCTGCCGCCAGCGCGTCCGCAGGCACGGGCGTGGCGGCGGCGTGGCGGGAGCGGCCTGCGTGCTGAGAGCGATCCGCTTAGGGGCGGAGCGCCGCGTCGGCGTCGCTGGCACGCGTCCTGCCGGTACACGGCCAGGGAACGTAACTTACGCTGCTGCTACTTCCTGGGTACGGCCGCCGCGGGCTAACGTTCGCTGCACCGATTGGAGCAGACGACGAGCATGACCGAGGACCATGGCCGGGGCGGGCGGCGGCATCGGCGCTGGTTCGTGGTGTCGCTCGCGACCGCGGCCGTGACGTTGAGCCCGGGCGCCGGACGGCTGCTCGCAGCCCCGCAGGCGGGGGAGCACGGCCTTCCCCAGGGCGCGGTCGACCTCGGCCGGGTCTTCGGCCTGCCGATCACCAACTCCATGGTCGTCACCTGGGTGGTGGCGGTCGGCCTCATCGTGTTCGCGCAACTGGCGACGCGGAACATGAAGCGGGTGCCCGAGGGAGCCCAGAACTTCCTGGAGTGGCTGGTGTCTGCCGTGTACGGGCTCCTGGAGGGCATCCTGGGCCGCCACCTGGTGGCGCGGACCTTCTGGTTCTTCGCCACGGTCTTCATCTTCATCCTGGCGGCCAACTGGGCGAGCCTGGTCCCCGGCGTCGGGACCATCGGCTGGGGGCACCCGGGACCCCAGGGCTTCAAGATCACCCACCCGCTGCTGCGCGGGGCCAACGCGGACCTCAACCTGACCCTCGCCATGGCGATCTTCTTCTTCGCCGCCTGGATCGTCTGGGCCCTCCGCGAGGTCGGCGTACGCGGAGTGCTCCACGAGCTGTTCGCCCCCAAGGGCGAGACCGCCGGTGTGCTGAAGCTGCTGATGGTGGTGGTGTTCTTCGCGGCCGGCGTGCTGGAGATCATCTCGATCCTCTTCCGGCCGGTCTCGCTCAGCTTCCGTCTCTACGGAAACATCTACGCCGGAGAGAACATGCTCGAGGCCATGGCCGCGCTCGTCCCCGGGCTCGGCTGGCTCCTCCCGATACCCTTCTACTTCATGGAGCTGCTGGTGGGCCTGGTGCAGGCGCTGGTGTTCATGCTCCTGACCGCCGTGTTCACGCTGCTCATCTGTCAGCACGAGGAGAAGGAAGTCGTCTCGGCGCACGAGTAGGTCACAGAAAGGGAAAAGGCAGGGAACTATGACCGGCAGCATCCACGTCGGACTGGCAGCCCTCGGGGCGGCGATCGGTGTCGGCCTGATCGGCATGAGCGCCTCCGCGGCAGTGGGACGCAACCCGGGGGCGGCCACCAAGATCCTCGTGCAGTCGATCCTGGCGATCGCCTTCGCCGAGGCGATCGTCTTCTACGCGCTGTTCCTGGTGCGCTAGGGGCGGGCGGCGCGAGCCTCCAGGGGTGACACGATGATTGCCCTCCTGCTCCTGACCCAGACCGGCGGTGGCGGCCAGGCCCAGCAGATCGCCGCCACCTTCGGCGTGGACTGGCCCCACTTCCTGGCGCAGCTCGTCAGCTTCACGATCGTCTGCGCCCTGCTCTACCGCTTCGCCTACAAGCGCGTGCTGGCGATGCTGGAGCAGAGGCGCCAGGAGATCGCCGAGAGCCTGGCGAACGCCGAGAAGATCAAGGCCGAGCTCCTGCGCACCGAGGCGGAGCGGCAACGGGTGATCGACGAGGCCAACGCCCAGGCCCTCAGGCTGATCGAGGAGGCGCGCGTCGCGGCGGCCCGCGTCGGGCGCGACGAGACGCAGAAGGCGCTCGCCGCCGCCGAGCAGATACTCCTCAGGGCGCGCGAGGCCTCGGCCCAGGACCACGCGCGCATGCTGGCCGAGCTGAAGCGCGAGGTCGGACGGTTGGTGGTGCAGACGACCGCCGCCGTCGCGGGCCGGGTGCTGACCCCCGAGGACCAGCGCAACCTCAACGAGCAGACCGCCAGGCTGCTGAGCTAGCGGAGCTCATGGCGAGACCCGGATGAAGACGACGAGGCGGACGAGGATTCGAGCCAGGCGCCTGTTCCGTGCCTGCCTGGTGCGGGGCGTGCTCGACGAGGGCCGCGCGCGGGAGGCGGCCCGGCGGGTGGCGGCCGCCGGGCGGCGGGGGCGGCTGGCCATCCTGTCGCACTTCCTGCGCCTGGTGAAGCTCGAGCAGGCGCGCCACCGGGCGGTGGTGGAGACCGCCAGCGCGCTTCCGCCGGAGCTGCGGAAGAGCGTGGAGGCTGGCCTGGCGCGCCTTTACGGCCCGGGGCTCAGCGCGTCGTTTTCGGAGGACCCGTCGCTGATCGGCGGGATGCGCGTCCGGGTGGCGAGTGACATCTACGACGGCAGCGTGCGGGCGGCGCTCGGCGCGCTGGGGGAGCGCTTCTGAGGTCCTATGGACAACCTGCTACGTGAGATCGAGTCGGAGATCGCGGGCGCCAAGGCGGCTGCCGCGAAGCAGGGCGTGGGCACCATCCGCGAGATCGGCGACGGGGTCGCCCGCATCGAGGGTCTCGCCGACGCCATGCTCAACGAGATGATCGACCTGGGCAAGGGTACGACCGGCCTGGCCCTGAACCTGGACGAGACCGAGGTCGGGGTGATCATCCTCGGTGACTACACCGGCCTCCAGGAGGGCGACGAGGTCAAAGCCACCGGCAAGCTGCTGCAGGTGCCGGTGGGCAAGGGCCTGCTCGGGCGGGTGGTGAACACGCTCGGCCAGCCGCTGGACGGCAAGGGGCCCATCAAGAGCGAGGTGGCCTACCCCGTCGAGAAGACCGCGCCCGGGATCATCACCCGCAGCCCGGTGCGCCAGCCGGTGCAGACCGGCATCGTGGCCATCGACTCGATGATCCCCATCGGCCGCGGCCAGCGCGAGCTGATCATCGGCGACCGCTCGACCGGCAAGACGGCGATCGCGATCGACACCATCATCAACCAGGCCCGGCTCAACCAGGCGGCCGCCGCCGCCGGCGACCAGGACTTCCGGCCCCTCTACTCGATCTACGTCGCCATCGGCCAGAAGCAGTCGAGCGTCGCGCGGATCATCGCCACCCTCGACGAGGCCGGAGCGCTGCCCTGGACCATCATCCTCGCCTCGACCGCTTCCGACTCCGCGGCCAGCCAGTACCTCGCCCCCTTCGCGGGTGCGGCGATGGGCGAGTGGTTCATGGACCACGGCATGGACGCGCTGATCATCTACGACGACCTGTCCAAGCACGCGGTCGCCTACCGCCAGGTGGCCCTCATCCTCAAGCGGCCCTCGGGCCGGGAGGCCTATCCCGGCGACGTCTTCTACCTCCACAGCCGGCTGCTGGAACGGGCCGCGCGGGTGAACGAGCAGAACGGTGGCGGTTCGCTCACCGCCCTGCCGATCATCGAGACCCAGGCCGGCGACGTCTCGGCGTACATCCCGACGAACGTCATCTCCATCACCGACGGGCAGATCTTCCTGGAGACGGACCTCTTCTACCAGGGCATCCGCCCCGCGATCTCCGTCGGCATCTCGGTCTCCCGCGTCGGCTCGGCGGCGCAGCAGAAGGCCATGAAGCAGGTGGCGGGTCAGCTCAAGGGCGAGCTGGCGCAGTTCCGCGAGCTGGCCGCCTTCGCCCAGTTCGGCTCGGAGGTCGACGCCAAGACCCAGGCCCAGATCGATCGCGGACGGCGCATCACCGAGGTCTTCAAGCAGCCGCAGTACCAGCCGGTGCCGACGGAGATCCAGGTGGCGGTGCTGTGGGTGGTGCAGAAGGGCTACATGGACGACGTGCCGGTGGAGCGGGTGAAGGAGTGCCAGGCGAAGCTGGTGGACTTCCTGACCACCCGCAAGCCGGAGCTGCTGGCCACCATCGGCCGGGAGAAGGCGCTCTCCGACGCGCTGCTGGCCGAGCTGAAGGCGGCCGCCGAGCAGTTCAAGCAGACCTGGAAGTGAGGCATGGCCAGCGTCCGTGAGATCCGGCGACGCATCCGCTCGGTCGGTGCCACCGCCCAGATCACCAGGGCGATGCAGATGGTGGCGTCCTCGAAGATGCGCAAGGCGCAGCAGGCGGCCATCAACGGGCAGCCGTTCGCCCGGCTCCTGTACCGGATCCAGCGCGAGGTCACCAGGAACACCGAGGTCGAGCACCCTCTGCTCGTCCGGCGCGAGGTGAGGACGCGCGGCATCGTCCTGGTCGCCGCCGACAAGGGCCTGTGCGGCGCGCTCAACGGGAACGTCTTCCGGGTCGCGGCGCAGTACGACCCGGCCTCGACGGTGTTCGTCACCGCCGGCAAGCGGGCGGCGCAGTTCGTGGCCCGCACGGGCCGAAGGCTGCTCGCCGAGTTCGAGTACACCGACACCCCCACCTTCGCCCAGGCGCGGGCCATCGCCAGCTTCGCCCGCGACCTCTTCCTGAAGCGCGAGGTGGACGAGGTCGACATCGTGGCCACGCGGTTCGTGAACACGCTGACGCAGGTGGCCGTCTCCATGGAGTTCCTGCCCATAGGGGAGATCACCAGGCTGAAGATCCCGGGGCTGGAGAAGGTGGAGCAGGAGATCGACGACTCGGAGTGCGTCTTCGAGCCCAGCGCCGCGGGAGTGCTCGATTTCCTGCTGGGGCACTACCTGAACTTCATCGTCTACCAGGTGCTGCTGAACGCCAAGGCCAGCGAGCAGAGCGCGCGGATGGTGGCGATGAAGAACGCCACCGACAACGCGGAACGGCTGATCCAGGACCTGAGCCTCGAGGGCAACAAGCTGAGGCAGGGCAACATCACCCAGGAGCTGCTGGAGATAGCGGGCGGCCAGGCCGAGTGACCGGCCGGCTGCCCGGAGAACGGGTGCGGGAATGAGCAAGGGAAGAGTGGTCCAGGTGGTCGGTCCGGTGGTGGACGTCGAGTTCTCCGACGGTCGACCTGCGATCTACGAGGCGCTCGTCTGCGAGTACCAGGTCGAGAGAAAGCCGGTCAAGCTGACGCTCGAGGTGCAGCAGCACCTCGGCGACAACTGGGTCAGGGCCATCTCCATGTCGGGCACCGAGGGCCTCAGGCGCGGCGTCGAGGTCAGCAGCACCGGCGGCCCGATCACCATACCCGTCGGCGACGGCGTCATGGGCCGCATCTTCGACGTGACCGGCAACCCGGTCGACGGCAAGGGCGAGGTGAAGGCCGAGAAGCGGTACGCGATCCACCGCCCCGCGCCCCTGCTGGTGGACCAGTCGACCTCGCCCGAGGTCCTGAACACCGGCATCAAGGTGATCGACCTCATCTGCCCGTTCCTGAAGGGCGGCAAGGTGGGCGCCTTCGGCGGCGCCGGCGTGGGCAAGACCGTCGTCATCATGGAGCTGATCAACAACATCGCCAAGCTCCACGGCGGCGTCTCGGTGTTCGCCGGGGTGGGCGAGCGCACGCGCGAGGGCAACGACCTCTACAACGAGATGTCGGAGTCCGGCGTGATCCAGCAGAAGGATCTGAGCGCATCCAAGATCGCCCTCGTCTACGGGCAGATGAACGAGCCCCCCGGCGCCCGCCTGCGGGTGGCTCTGGCCGGTCTCGCCATCACCGAGTACTTCCGCGACGAGAAGAACCAGGACGTGCTGCTCTTCATCGACAACATCTTCCGCTTCTCGCAGGCGGGCTCCGAGGTCTCGGCGCTGCTCGGACGCACGGCCAGCGCCGTCGGCTACCAGCCCACGCTGGCCGCCGAGATGGGCGCGCTGCAGGAGCGGATCACCTCGACCAAGAAGGGTTCCATCACCTCCTTCCAGGCGGTGTACGTGCCGGCGGACGACCTGACCGACCCCGCTCCCGCCACCACCTTCGCCCACCTCGACGCCACCCTGGTGCTCGAGCGCTCGATCGCCGAGCTGGGCATCTACCCCGCAGTCGACCCGCTCGCCTCGACCTCCCGTGCGCTGGCGCCCGAGATCGTCGGCCAGGAGCACTACGACACCGCCCGCGGCGTGCAGCAGGTGCTGCAGCGCTACAAGGACCTGCAGGACATCATCGCCATCCTGGGCATGGACGAGCTCTCGCCCGTCGACAAGACGACCGTGCTGCGGGCGCGCAAGATCCAGCGCTTCCTCAGCCAGCCCTTCAGCGTCGCCCAGGTCTTCACCGGGCGGGAGGGCAAGCAGGTGCCGGTTGCGGAGACGGTCCGCGGCTTCAAGGAGATCCTGGAGGGCAGGCACGACGACGTCGCCGAGGGCGACTTCTACATGAAGGGCGGCATCGACGAGGTCCGCAGTGCCTGAGACCATGAAGCTCGAGATCGTCACCCCCGACGGCAAGGCCTACGCCGAGGACGTCGAGATGGTGACGCTGACCGGGGCCGAGGGCGAGATCGGCATCCTGCCCCAGCACGTCCGGCTGATGACGCAGATGCTGCCGGGGGAGCTGGTGGTGCGCCGGGGCGGCAAGGACGTCTTCGTGGCGGTGGGCGGGGGCCTGGTCGAGGTCCGGGCCGACCGCGTGCAGATCCTGACCGACATGGCGGTGGCGGCGGAGAAGATCGACGAGGCGAAGGCCGAGGAGGCGCGCCGGCGCGCTGAGGTCCGCCTGCAGGACCAGCTCTCCGCCGAGGAGGTCGCCGCCACCAACGCGGCACTGACGCGCGCGCTCGCGCAGCTGAAGGTCAGGCGCCGTCACCACGGCTGATGCCGCGTCCGCCCCGGGGCCGACCGACATCACGAATCCAGGAGGAGACATGGTCAGCCCGCGTGCCGAACGGTTCTGGGAGAAGGCGGCCGCGCCAGTCCGGATCATAGGCGCCATCCTGCTCGGCGCCGGTTCCATCCACCTCTACGCCTCGCGGCTCGTCTTCGACGCCCCCACCTTCGCGGCCCGTGCCGCCTCCAGCCTGGGCGACCCGCGGGTGGCCGGCTTCGCCGCCGAGAAGATCGCCGACCAGGTGATCGCGCAGAAGCGCGACCTGATGGCCTTCCGGCCGCTGCTGATCGGCACGGCGCGGGCGATCCTCGCCTCCGAGGGCTTCCGCGCGGCCTTCCGGCGTGCCGCCGAGCGGGCTCACCAGGCCGTCTTCTCCGAGGAGATGCAGCGGGTGGCGCTGTCGCTGCCGGACGTCGGGGTCTTCGTGCGCGCCGCGGTGGCCCACGACCCGGCGCTCGCCGCGAAGATCCCGGCCAGCCTGCATATCGGCGGCGGGGTCCCGCCCGGCGACCGGCTGGCGAAGGGCGTTCTGCTGGTGGCGCGGCTCGGCCACCGCTGGCGACGCAACGCGGTGCTGGAGCTCGGCTTCGGCTCGCTGCTGCTGGCCCTGAGCATCGCCCTCCAGCGCGACCGCCGCCAGGCTCTGCTCCGCGGCGGCGCCGCCCTCGCCACCGTGGCGGTGGTGGTGCTCTTCCTGCCGCCGATCGCCCGGACGGCGATCACGGCCGTCATCCCGCGGGCGGATTTGCGGCCGGTGGTGGCCGGGGTCTTCGACGCCTTCACCGGAGGACTGCGCTGGTGGGCGCTGGCGCTGGGCGGGATGGGCGTGGTGCTGGCCGCCGCCGCCTCCTCGCTCGCCAGCCAGATGGAGATCGAGGAGTTCGGCCGACGCACCTGGGCCCGGCTGCGCCAGCCGGCCCCGCAATGGCAGGGGGAGATCGTGCGGGCAGCCGTGCTCACCGTGGTGGGCCTGCTCGCCGCGCTGCAGCCGGTGGCGACGATGCAGGGCCTCACCGTCGTCGTCGGCGCCCTGCTCGGCTTCGAAGGCCTGCGGCGCCTGTTCATGCTGGTGCCGCCCCGGATCGAAGAGGCGGCCCGCCAGGCGAGCGCCGCGCTGGCCGAAGCCCGGGAGCGGGCGGGTGGCCCGTCCGCCGTCCGTGTGGCGGTGCACCACTCGCTGGTCGCGCTGCTGGTCATCGCCCTCATCGGCGGGGCCGTCTTCCTGGTCAAGAACCCCGACGCGCTGCCCAAGGCTCCGGCCCTCACCGACGCCTGCAACGGCGACCCGTCGCTGTGCGACCGCAGGCTCGACCAGGTGGTCTTCGCCGGCGCCCACAACTCGATGGCGGCGGCCGAGTTCCCGCGCTGGATGTTCCCCAACCAGGAGCTGGGCTCGGTCTCGCTCCTCGGCCACGGGATCCGGGCGCTGCTGTTCGACGTCCACTATGGGACGCCGGTGGGCGGGGAGGTGAAGACCGACCTCGAGGCCGAGAAGGCCTCCCGCGCGAAGATGGAGAAGGCGGTCGGCCCCGAGGCGCTGGCTGCCGCCATGCGCGTCCGCGACCGCCTGACCGGCGCTCCCACCGGCCCGCGGGCGCCGTACCTCTGCCACGGCTTCTGCGAGCTGGGCGCGGTGCCCCTGCAGGGCATGCTCGAGGGCGTGCGCGACTTCCTGGTGCAGAACCCGGGCGAGGTGCTGGTCTTCGTGATCGAGGACTACGTGGCGCCGGAGGAGATCATGGCCGCCTTCAGGGCGAGCGGCCTCGAGCGCTTCGTCTACCGCGGCCCGGTGACGCCGCCCTTCCCGACGCTGCGGCGGATGATCGACTCCGACCAGCGGGTGGTGGTCTTCGGCGAGAACCTGGTCAAGAACGTCGACTGGTACCACCCGGCCTTCGCCACCTTCCAGGAGACGCCCTACCGGTTCCGGACGCCCGACGAGTTCTCCTGCCAGGCGAACCGGGGTGGCACCTCGGGGCCGCTCTTCCAGATCAACCACTGGATCGAGACGGTGCCGGCGCCCAAGCCGTCGAACGCGGTCGTCGTCAACGGCCACGACTTCCTGCTGGCCCGGGCGCGCCAGTGCCAGAAGCAGCGGGGGAAGCTGCCGAACATCCTGGCGGTGGACTTCGCCATGACCGGCGACGTGCTGGCGGTGGCCGCGGAGCTGAACGGCGTCGGGGGCGCGGCACCCGGGCCCTGAGCCGCGGCGCTTCGCAGCCGCCGTTCAGTACGCCTTCAGGCCCACCGCCTGGAAGGCGGCGCAGCTCCGCTCGACCACCTCTGCCGACGGCGGCTCGACGTCGGCCAGCTCGTACTCGAGGCCGAGCTGCTGCCACTTGAAGCGGCCCATCTGGTGGAAGGGCAGCACGTCCACCCGCTCCACGTTGCCGAGACCGGCCGCGAAGCGGGCGACACCGTCCACCTCCGCCGGGTCGTCGGTCCACCCGGGCACCAGCACGAAGCGCAGCCAGACCGGCCGCCGCCGGGCGGCCAGCCGCCGGGCGAACTCGAGGGTGGGGCCGATCTCCATGCCGGTGAGCCGGCGATGGCGCTCGGGGTCCCAGGCCTTGAGGTCGAGGAGCACCAGGTCGGCCACCTCCAGCTCCGCGTCCGTCAGGCGGTCGCCGTAGAAGCCGTTGGTGTCGAGGGCGGTGTGGACCCCCATCTGCCGCGCCGCGGAGAGGAGCTTCACCGCGAAGCGGTGCTGCATCAGCGCCTCGCCGCCGCTGAGGGTGAAGCCGCCGGCCATCGTCTTGAGGCCGTGGCGGTACTTGCCCAGCTCCTCGATCGCCCTGGCCAGCGTCACCGGGATGCCGTTGGTCAGCGTCCAGGTGTCGGGGTTGTGGCAGTAGAGGCAGCGCCACATGCAGCCGCTGGTCCAGGCGACCACCCGCACGCCGGGACCGTCCAGCGTGGAGCCGGTGGTGAACGAGTGCAGGAACCCCATGTCGCCGGTGGACAGCGCCGTCCGCACGTCCGACTCGGGGACGTCGCGGCCGAGGTTGACCCGCAGCTCGTACGGGCTCCTGGCGGCGAGCGAGGCCCGCGGGGGAGGGGACGCCTGCCCGTTCGAGCCCATCAGGATCCTGGCCCGGCAGGCTCGCCCGCCGGCTCCACGCGGCCGGGCGTGGCCCCGGCCGCTTCGGGCGTGCCCTCGCCCTCCTCGCCCATCCAGTTGCCGAGCAGGGTGGTGGTGACGGCGAGCAGGACCGGTCCGATGAACAGGCCCACCGCCCCGAAGGCCACCACGCCGCCGATCACGCCGGAGATGATGAGCACCAGCGGCAGGTCGACGCCCCGCTTGATGAGCAGCGGACGGACGATCGGGCCCGAGACGTGGACCACCAGCGCCCAGACGAGCAGCCCGCTGGCCGCGAAGACCGAGCCCCTCGCGTAGAGCCAGAGGACGGGGACCAGCAGCGCCGGGATCGGTCCGGCCTGCGCGAGGCAGGACAGCAGCACCAGCAGCGACAGCAGCCCGACGTGAGGCACCCCCGCCGCCGCGACGCCCACCCCGGCGAGGATCGACTGGATGAGCGGCGTGAGCACCACGCCCAGGCCCACGCCGCGGGTCGCCAGCGCCGCCAGCCGGGCCGCCTCTTCGCCGCGGCTGCCGGCGAGGCGCCGGGCGAAGCGGAGCAGGACCGCGGCCACGCGCTCGCCCCGGGCGTACAGGACCCCGGTCACGGCGAGGGTCAGCAGGGTCTGTGCCAGCATCCCCACCAGGCTGCCGACGCGCCCCGCCAGCCAGCGGAGGATCGCACCCGAATGCACCGAGACCCGCGCCCGGACCGCCTCGCCGCCGCCCGCGGCCAGCTCGCCCCAGGCCTTCTGCAGCCGCTGACCGAGGAGCGGAATGCCGGCCAGCCGCTCGGGCAGCGGCGGCAGGGTCTTCTGGGGCAGGTCGTGCACCCAGGCCGCCAGCGCGCCCGCGCTCTGCACCGTGGCCACCGCCCCGAAGTAGAGCGGGGCGAGGATGGCGATCGCCAGCAGCCCCATCATGGCGGCGACTGCCAGGCCGCGGCGGCCGCCCCACCTGCGCTCGAGGCCGAGCAGCAGCGGCCAGGTGGAGATGGCGATGGTCGCTCCCCCGATCAGCGCCGTCAGGAACGGGCGCAGGATGAAGAGCGACCCGGCGGTGAGCCCGAGGATGAAGAGCACCGCCAGCACGATCCGCGTCAGGTCACGTGTGTCGGGTCCGCGTTCGGCCATGGCTGCCTCCTTCGCGTGCCGGCGCGGTCGCTACTTCCGCGCGGTCACCGTGACCTCGATGCTCCCGGGACCGACCAGCTTGGCGACGACCACGGTGGTCCGCGTGGGCCGCGGGTCCTGGAAGAACTTCGTGTAGACGGCGTTCATCCGCTGGAAGAGCGCGCCGTCCGTCAGGTAGACCTGGACGCTCACCACGTCGGCGGGCGTCATTCCCGCTTCCTTCAGCACGACGCCGATGTTGTCGAGGGCCTGCTTGACCTCGGCCTCGAACTCGCTGGGGATCCTGCCGCTGGCGTCCTCGCCGCCCTGGCCGGAGACGTACAGGGTGCCGTCCACCAGGATTCCCTGGCTGTAGTTGCCGCCCGGCCTGGTGCCGGCGGGACGGACGATCCGCTTCTCCGCCGCCCAGGCCAGGCCGGCGCAGAGGAGAACCACGGTTGCCGCACCGACGACCTGTTTCCGCATGACTGCCTCCTCGATTGAAGGTGCCTCTCCACCGTCAGGCGCCGTGGAACGTCCGGTTGATGACGTCCATCTGCTGCTCGCGGGT
The DNA here is from genome assembly GCA_035542035.1 of Vicinamibacteria bacterium. Classification (GTDB taxonomy): domain Bacteria; phylum Acidobacteriota; class Vicinamibacteria; order Fen-336; family Fen-336; genus DATBSL01. The sequence goes on from DATKME010000004.1 coordinate 20,308, forward strand.
CAGGCGCACGAAGTTCACCGCGTAGCCCGAGACCCGGATGGTGAGCTGCGGGTAGTTCTCCGGGTGGTCCATGGCGTCGAGCAGCGTCTCCCGGTTGAGGACGTTCACGTTCATGTGGAACCCGGTCACGCCGAAGTAGGCGTCCAGGATCCCGGTCAGGTTGGCGATGCGGTCCTCGGCGACGCGGCCCAGGCCCGAGGGCACCAGGGTGGCGGTCAGCGAGATGCCGTCGGCGGCGTCGCGGTAGGGGATCTTGGCGACGGACGCCGCCGACGCGTGCAGGCCGTGGCTGTCGCGGCCGTGCATCGGGTTCGCTCCCGGGGCGAAGGGCTCGCCCTTCCTCCGGCCGTCCGGGGTGTTGCCGGTGGCCTTGCCGTAGACCACGTTCGAGGTGATGGTCAGGATCGACTGCGTGTGCAGGGCGTGGCGGTAGGCCGGGTACTTCCGCAGCTTGCCCATGAAGGTGCTGACCACCCAGGAGGCGAGGTGGTCCACCCGGTTGTCGTTGTTGCCGAACAGCGGGAACTCGCCCTCGGTCACGTAGTCGGTCACCAGGCCGGTGGCGTCGCGGACCACCGTCACCTTCGCGTGCTTGATCGCGGACAGGCTGTCGGCCACCACCGAGAGGCCGGCCATGCCGAAGGCCATGGTCCGCAGCGGCGCGTAGTCGTGCAGCGCCATCTCCAGCCGCTCGTAGGCGTACTTGTCGTGCATGTAGTGGATGACGTTCATGGCGTTGACGTACACGCAGGCGAGCCAGTCCATCATCCGCTCGAAGCGGGTGATCACGTCGTCGAAGTCGAGGGTGTCGCCCTCCACCGCGCCCAGCTTCGGGGCCACCTGCTCCCCGCTCGCCTCGTCGCGCCCGCCGTTGATGGCGTAGAGCAGGCACTTGGCCAGGTTGGCGCGGGCCCCGAAGAACTGCATCTGCTTGCCGACTCGCATGGGCGAGACGCAGCAGGCGATGGCGCCGTCGTCGCCCCAGGCCCGCCGCATCATGTCGTCGTTCTCGAACTGGATGGAGCTGGTGTCGATCGCGACCTTGGCCACGAAGCGGCGGAAGGGCTCCGGCAGCCGCGGCGAGTACCAGATGGTGAGGTTCGGCTCGGGCGCCGGCCCCAGGTTGTAGAGGGTCTGCAGGTAGCGGTAGCTGGTCTTCGTGACCAGCGGCCGGCCGTCGTCGCCCAGGCCTCCGATCGACTCCGTCACCCAGGTGGGATCGCCGGCGAACAGCTCGTCGTACTCCGGCGTGCGCAGGAAGCGGACGATGCGCAGCTTGATCACGAAGTCGTCGACGATCTCCTGCGCCTGCTCCTCGGTCAGCAGGCCGCTCGCCAGGTCGCGCTCGAAGTAGATGTCGAGGAAGGTGGAGGTGCGCCCCAGCGACATGGCCGCCCCGTTCTGGTCCTTCACCGCCCCCAGGTAGCCGAAGTAGAGCCACTGCACGGCCTGCTTCGCGTCCTTTGCCGGGCCGGAGATGTCGAACCCGTACGAGGCCGCCATCTGCTGCAGCTCCTTGAGCGCCCGGATCTGCTCGCTCAGCTCCTCGCGGTCGCGGATGACGTCGTCGGTCGACATCTCGTGATCGAGCGCGTTCTTCTCCTGCTGCTTCCTCTCGACGAGACGCGCCACGCCGTAGAGCGCGACGCGGCGATAGTCGCCGATGATGCGGCCGCGGCCGTACGCGTCCGGCAGCCCGGTGAGCACGTGCGAGCTGCGGCAGCGCCGGATGTCGGCGGTGTAGGCGTCGAAGACGCCCTCGTTGTGGGTCTTGCGGTACTTGGTGAAGATCTCGACCAGGGTGGGGTCGGGCGGGTAGCCGTAGGCCTTGAGGGCGCTCAGCACCATGCGGAAGCCGCCGTTCGGCATGACCGCGCGCTTGAGCGGGGCCTCCGTCTGCAGGCCGACGATGATCTCGTTCTCCTTGTCGATGTAGCCGGGGCCGTGGGCGTTGATCCCGGCGGGGACCTGCGAGATGTCGAGGACGCCCTTCTTCCGCTCCTCCACGAAGAGGGCGTTGAGGCGGTCCCAGATCCTCCGCGTCCGCGTGGTGGCGGGGCGCAGGAAGGCCTCGTCGCCCAGGTAGGGCTGGTAGTTCTGCTGGATGAAGTCGCGGACGTCGATGTCCTTCTGCCAGAGGCCGCCGCGGAAGCCCTGCCAGGGCGACTCCGTCGCCGCTGCCGTCTCACGTCCTGCGCTTGACGCCACCGGTTCGCTCCTTGCTCTCGTCCGCGACTAGGCGCGGGCTTCGACCAGTCCCAACAGCCGCCCGGTGTGCCGGGCGATCACCAGCTCCTCGTTGGTCGGGATCACCCAGGCCGACACCTGGCTCCGCGTGCTGGAAATGCGCGGTCCCCGGCGCAGGTTCGCTTCCGGGTCCAGCTTGAGGCCGAGCCAGGCGCAGGCCGCGCCGATGCGGTGGCGGATCACCGCGGAGTTCTCGCCGATGCCGCCGGTGAAGACCAGGCCGTCGACCCCGCCCAGCGCCGCGGCCAGCGCCCCGATCTGCTTGGACGCCTGGTAGACGAAGTAGTCGACCGCCGCCGCCGCCCCCGGCTCGGTGCTCTCCAGCAGGTCGCGCATGTCGTTGCTGACCCCGGAGACGCCCAGCAGGCCGGACTTCTTGTAGAGGATCGCCTCCACCTCCTTGACGCTGAGCCCCAGCCCCTGGAAGAGGTACAGGACGACACCCGGGTCGAGGACGCCCGGCCGCGTCCCCATGCACAGCCCGTCGAGGGCGGTGAAGCCGAAGCTGCAGTCGACGGCCCGGCGTCCCTTCATGGCGCACAGGCTCGCCCCGCTGCCCAGGTGGGCGACGATCACCCGGCGGTCGGCGATCTCGGGAGCCACCTCCGGCAGCACCGAGGCGATGTACTCGTAGGACAGCCCGTGGAAGCCGTAGCGCTGCACGCCGCCGCGGCGGATCTCGACGGGCAGGGGGACGAGGTCGGCGAGCGGCGACTGGGTGCGATGGAAGCTGGTGTCGAAGCAGGCGACCTGCGGCACCTCCGGCAGCCGGTCCCAGACCGCCTCGATCGCCGCCAGGTTGTAGGGCTGGTGCAGCGGGGCGAAGGGGATCAGCCTGCGCAGTTCCTCGACCACCCGCGGCGTCAGCAGGGTGGGGCCGCTGCGCGTGCCGCCGTGGACCACGCGGTGGCCGACCCCGACCACCTGCGACCCGCCGAACTGGGAGCGCAGCCAGGCGGCCAGGGCAGAGGTCGCGCCGTGCCCGTCGTGCACGCCCTCCAGGGGGTGGTTGGCGAGCACCTCGCCGCCGGCACCCTTCGCGGAGAAGCGCGGCTCCGTGCCGATGCCCTCGACCTGGCCGCGGGCCTCGAGCCGCCAGCTCCCGGCCTGCGGGCGCGTGAAGACGCAGAACTTCAGGCTCGACGAGCCGGCGTTGAGGACCAGGGCGCGGTCGTCCTTGCCGTCGCCACGCTCCGCGGGAGAGCTCATGGCTGCACCTGTGCCGTCGCGGCGACGGACTGCGTCGCCGCGGAGCCCGTCTCCTTCAGGACGAGGGTGAGCACGACCGCCAGGCCGATGCCCCAGAGCAGCGGGTCGAAGGCCGCCTGGTAGTGCGCCCGTGTCATGGACTCCGCCCCGCCGGCGGCGCTGCGCAGCAGCCAGCCGAAGACGGGGCCCAGCAGGGCGCTGAAGGTGAAGTTGAGGAAGTTGACGACCCCGGTGGCGGTGCCGCTCACCGCCGGCGGGTTCGCCTCCTTGATGACGGTGTAGGGGATCATGGCGGCGCCGGAGGCCACCCCCGCCAGCAGGCCGAGCAGGTACGGCGGGAGCAGACCCGCCGGGCCGTGGAGGATCCAGGCGACGCACGCCAGCAGGACGAGGGCGCCGGCCAGCATCACCGGCCGGCGCCGGCCCAGCCGGTCCGACAGGAAGCCCAGCAGCGGGCAGCCTACGATCCAGCCGAGGGGGACGGTGGCAGAGCGCATCACCGCCGCCGCGTACTCGAACCCGTGCGCGTCCTGCAGGTAGCGCACGCCCCAGGTCATGTCGAGGATGGTGGTGGGGATGAAGAGCAGGCCCGCGATCATCCCGCAGAGGATCGACTGCGGGTTGCGCAGGACGGCGCCCATCGCCCGCGCCGCGCTCTTCAGCCAGGCGCCGCCGGGAGCGGCCTCCGCCTGCTCCGGGTCGCGGATGAGCCAGAAGAGGAGCCCGCCGATGAGGAGGCCGGCGAGGCCCATCCCCAGCCAGAAGCGGTTCCAGGGGAGGCCTCCGCCGATCAGCGGGCCGACCACGAACTGGCCGGCGGACCCGCCGGCCATCCCGAACATCTGCGTGGCGCCGATGAGCGTCGCCGCCATCGAGGCGGGGAAGCTCTTGGTGGCGACGTACACGGCGCCGATCAGGGCGAAGACGCCCCCGGCGCCCTGCAGCAGGCGGCCGACGCTCGCCAGCTCGCTGCTGCCGGTGGCGAACAGCAGCGCCCCGAGGCCGACGGCGGCGGCGCCGACCGGGACCACCCGCCGCGGACCCAGCCTGTCGATCGCCGCCCCGGCGACCAGGCTGAACGGCGAGTAGCCCCAGTAGAAGAGGCCGACCAGCGAGGCCACGCCCATGGCGCTCAGGCCGAAAGCCTGCGACAGCTGCGGCATCATCACCGCCGGAGCCGAGCGCAGCGCGTACTGGTAGAAGTAGTAGACGGCCGTGATCAGCCAGGCCACGACCGCCACCCTGCTGCCCTTGCTCATCGGCTGGGACTCCCGACTGCCGGCGAACGCCCGGTTCGCGGGCGCTCGCCGGCGGATGCGGACGGCTCTAGCAGAGGACCAGCGAGACCGCGAGGCCGCCCTCGGAGGTCTCCTTGTACTTGGAGTTCATCTCCTTGGCGGTGAGCGCCATGGCGGCCACGGTGGTGTCGAAGTCGACCCGGCGGGCGGCCGGGATCTCGTTGCTCGCGATCAGGAAGCCGGTCCAGGCCTTCACGGCGCCGAAGGCGCAGCGCTCGATGCAGGGGACCTGCACGAAGCCGGCGACCGGGTCGCAGGTCAGGCCCAGGTGGTGCTCGAGCGACGACTCGGCGGAGTTCGCGATCACCTGGTGGGGGAAGTCGTGCGCGGCCGCGATCAGGGCCGCGCCCATGGCCGAGGCGACGCCGATCTCGGCCTGGCAGCCGCCCTCGGCGCCGGCGAGGGTCGCGTTGTGCTTGCAGAGGTAGCCGATGGCGGCGCCGGTCAGCAGCCCCGCGCGGATCTTCGCCTGCGGCAGCTTGCGGCCGCCCTCGCCGAGCACGTGGACGATGGCGGGGATGACGCCGGCCGAGCCGCCGGTGGGCGCGGTGACCACCAGGTGGCCGCGGGCGTTCTCCTCCGAGCCGGCGAGAGCGTAGGCGGCGACCACGCCGACGCCGCGCTGCCGCTCGAACTCGTCGTCGAGCGCGCGCTTGTAGACCTCGCCCGCCTTGGTCTTCAGCTTGATGGGCCCCGGCAGGACGCTCGGGGGCGCGGCCAGGCCGGCCTTGACGATGTTGACCATCGCCGTCGCGATCTTGTCGAGGAAGGCGTTGACCTCGGCCTCGCTCTTGCCGGAGACCGAGACCTCGTTCGCCATCAGCACCTGCGGGATCGTGAGCTTGTTGGCCTCGGCGTGGGCCTGCAGCTCCTTCATCGTGGAGTACGGGTACTTCGGCTGGCCCTTCTTCGGGGGCGTGTAGCCCTTCCACTCGATGAAGCCGCCGCCGACCGAGTAGTACTCCTGCTCCAGCAGCACCGTGTCGCCAGCCATGAGCTTGCAGGTCATGGTGTTCGGGTGGGGGAAGTCGCCCTTGGGGGCGTCGTAGATGATGTCCTTCAGCGAGACGTCGAACGGCTTGCTGCCGAGCTTCACCGGAAAGGTCTGCTCGGGCTTGTCCCGCAGCTCGTCGAGGAACAGCGGGTTGATGGTCGCCGGCTCCTTGCCGATGATCCCGGCCAAGGAGGCTCGCTCGGTGCCGTGTCCCTTGCCGGTAGCGCTGAGGCTGCCGAACAGGTGCACCCTCAGGGCGGTCGCCTTCTCGAGCTGGTCCTTCGGCAGCTTGGTGCAGCGCTGGTAGAAGTCGTAGGTGATGCGCATGGGGCCGATGGTGTGCGAGCTGGACGGCCCGGGGCCGACCTTGTAGAACTCCTCCAGCACGGTCATCACCGGGCCTTTCGACCTCTTCACCACCTCGAGGTCGGCCGAGAGCGCCGGCGTCGGCGAGGGGGCCGCCGCCGTCGCCGCCAGGTTCTCCTGCTGCGCCTTCGGAGTGCAGCCGGTGATCACCGCGGCCGCGCCGACCACGGCGCTGCGCATCATGAACGCCCGGCGGTCGACGCCCGGCGGGAGCTCCGCCGGCAGTTCCACGTCGGGCAGCAGGGTCTTATCCGGATTCTCGGGTTCCATGTTCACTCCACTTCTGTGGCTCGCGCCCACGTCTCCACGGGCGGTCGACGAGCAGGGCACGCGGGCATGGATCGTCCGCAGGGCCAGCATCGGCCCCCGGCCGCGCGCCCGGAAGTAACAGGCGGGTAAGTTACCGTTGCACGCGCGGCGGCAACTGGCCGAGCAGGCACGGCGAGGGCTAGAGTCCGCACGCTCGCCACAGGAGGCCTGCCATGAGGATGCTGGCCCGCCCGGAGATCTGGATCGCGCTGGCTGCCGTCGTGATCGGCGTGGGCGGCGCGCTGCTGCTCCGGCTGCTCGCGCTCCGCCACGCCGCCAGGCGGCAGAGCCGGGTGGCGGCGGCGTTCGCCCGACGGACGATCCCCCCGTTGCTGCTGCTCCTGCCCGTGCTGCTGGGACGCCTGGCCCAGCCGCTGCTGGACCTGCAGCCCGCCGTCGCGCCCACGGTGCGCCACGCCGGCGACCTGCTGCTGATCGCCACCTTCGGCTGGCTGCTGATCTCGCTGATCGGCGTTCTCGACGACCGGCTGCACGAGCGCGTGCTGACCGGTGAGGGACAGGACGCCCGGGCCCGCAGCCTGCTGACCAGGGTCAGCATCCTCGACAGGCTGCTGACCTCGGTCATCGTGGTGCTCACCATCGCCGGGATGCTGGTCACCTTCCCGGAGGTCCGTGCCGTGGGGACCAGCATCCTGGCCTCCGCCGGCATCGCCGGCGTCCTGCTGGGCTTCGCCGCCCGGCCCGCCGCCGAGAACCTCATCGCCGGCCTGCAGATCGCCCTCACCGAGCCGTTCCACATCGACGACGTGGTGATCGTCGAGGGGGAGTGGGGGAAGGTCGAGGAGGTCACCAGCACCTACGTGGTGGTCCGTATCTGGGACCGCCGTCGACTGGTGCTGCCCCTGCGCTACTTCATCGAGAAGCCGTTCCAGAACTGGACCCGGCGGGGCGCCGACCTGCTGGGGCAGGTGACGCTCGAGGTCGACTACCGCACGCCGGTCGAAGAGGTGCGACGGCAGGCGGGCGAGATCGTGGCCGGCTCGGAGCACTGGGACCGGGAGTTCTGGAACCTCCAGGTCACGGAAGCCGGCGAGCGGACCATGCGTCTGCGCATCCTGGCCAGCGCCAGGGACGCCGACCGCGCCTGGGACCTGCGCTGCGAGGTCCGCGAGCGGCTGATCGCGTACCTGCAGCAGCAGCACCCCGAGGCCCTGCCCAGGGTGAGGGCCAGCGTCGAGGGCGCCTCAAGCGGCGCGGCTTGATTCGGGACGCCCGCTTCCGGCTGCGCCGCGGCGGGCCAGGCCGAACCACGCCAGCACCGCGCAGCCGACGGCGATGAGGGCCGCCACCAGGAACACCCGGGCGACGCCCACGGTGAACGCAGCGCGGAACGCGGCTTCGAAGTGCTGCTCCATCCCCTCGGGGAGGATCTTCGCGCCAGTGCTGGCGGAGTCCCGGACGGCCTCGCGCCAGGCCTTGGTCACCTCGCGGATCCTGTCGATGGTGAGACCGGTCGGGGCGAGCCGGGCGAAGTAGTCGGCCCGTGCCGCGCTGAGGAAGACCCCGGTGAGGGTCGCCGCGCCCAGCGCGCCGCCCACCTGGACGGCAGCGTTGTTGAGCGCGGCGGCCGAGCCCGAGCGCTCGGGCGGCATGGACTCGAGGACGATCTCGGTGACGGCCGTGACCACGGCGATGTTGCCGGCGCCCAGGAGGACGAGGGCCAGCAGGATGACGGCGTACGGCGTCTCGGACCGCAGCACGGCCAGCACACCGCAGCCGGCGGTCACCAGGGCGAGGCCTGCCAGGACGACCGGGCGCGCCCCGCGTCGCGCGAGCATCGAGCCGGCGAGCGGCGAGAACAGCGCGGCGGCGATCACCAGCGGCACGATGTGGAGAAGCGCCGGCACCGGCTTCATCCCGTGGACGTTCTGGAAGAAGTAGAGCAGCGGCAGGATCGCCCCGCCCAGCACCAGCGCGAGGAGCAGCCCGTTCAGCAGCGCGGCATTGAGCGGCCAGCTGCGGAAGAGGGAGAGGTCGAGCAGCGGGTCGGCGGTCCGCCGCTCCCACCAGATGAACCCGATCAGCGCTCCGGCCCCCACCGCCAGGGCCTGCAGCACCCGCGGGTTGCCCCATCCCACGCTGCTGGCGCCGACCACGGCGAAGACGAGCGCCAGCAGCGCCACCGAGACGCCGAGCGCGCCGAAGCCGTCGAGCCGCCTCCGCTCCGCGCCCTGCGTCTCTTCGGCGAAGAGGTGCACGCCGATCCCGCCGAGGGCGGCCACCAGGGCCGGGGCGGCGAAACCGGCCCGCCAGCCGAACGCCTGGACGACGAAGCCGGCGAGGAGCGGGCCGAGCGCGATGCCGAGCGCCGAAAGGCCGAGGAAGAGGCCGACCCCCCGAGCCCGCTGCTCCGGTGGGAAGATGGTCATCACCAGCGCCAGGCAGAGCGGCCCGACGGCAGCGTTGGCCAGGCCGTCCAGCGCCCGTGCCACCGCGAGCTGCGCGGCCGAGGCCGAGAGGGCGGCCAGGGCCGACGCCACGACGATGCCGGCGCTGCCGTAGACGAGCACTCGCCGCCGGCCGTAGCTGTCGCCGAGCACGCCGCCCAGCAGCATGAAGGCGCCGAAGAGCAGCTTGCTGAGGGTCATCACCAGCTGCATGGCCGCCGTCGAGGCGTGCAGCTCCACCGTCGCGTCGCGGAACGAGAGCGAGAGGGCCCCACCGCTCACCTCGTTGGTGAGGCTGACCAGAACGCAGGAGGCGAAGGCGAGCCAGCGTAGGGACGACTCGCGGTCCGTCACCGCCGTGGCCGAAGCGACTGTCACGGGACCACGACCTGTTCTGGCCGCACGCCGCCGGGCCTGGCCCGCCAGCCGGCGACCACGGTGGCGACCGGCTGGTTGGCGACGACCGGGAAGCAGTGCTCCTCGAAGCCGGCGCGGCGGAGCGTCTCGCGCACCTCGCCGCGGGCCTCGGCCAGCCGGAAGCCGACACCGCGCGCGCGCAGGGCCTCGTCGAGCTCCTCCAGCATCTCCACGCCGGCACGGTCGACGTTCGGACACAGGCCGAGGAAGAAGACCGCCAGCTTCACCTCCTCGCCGCGCGCCGCCAGCCGCTCGAAGAAGCGGTCGCGGACGTGCTCCACGTTGAAGTAGACGAGGGCCGACTCGCAGCGGAAGACGAACACGTCGGGGAGGCGCTCGTTCTCGGGATGTCTCACCGCGTCGGCCCAGAAGTCCGTGCCCGGGACCCGTCCCAGCTCGGTCGTGCGCGGCCGCGCGGCGCGCCGCAGCAGCAGGACCAGCGAGATCACGGCGCCGATCAGGACGCCGCGCAGGAGCCCGGAGCCGAGGACGCCGGCGATCGCCGCCACGGCGATGGCGAACTCGCTGCGGCTGAACTGCCACAGCCGCCGGAGCTCGGAGACCTTGAGCAGGCTGCTCACCGCCATGATCACGATGGCCGCCAGCACCGGCTGGGGCAGGTCGCGCAGCAGCCCGGCGAGGAAGACGGTGACCACCAGCATGAGACCGGCGGCCCACAGCCCGGACAGGGGCGTGCGGGCGCCGCCGCTCTCGTTCACCAGCGACTGCGACATGCCGCCGCTCACCGGGAAGCCGCGGCCGAGGCCGGCGGCGAGGTTGCCGGCGGCGAGCGCCAGCAGCTCCTGGTTGCTGTCGAGACGATAGCCGTGCTTGCGCGAGAACATCCGGCCGATGGCGGCGGTCTCGACCGCGCCGAGCAGGAAGCAGGCCATGGCGAGGGGCAGCAGCTCGTTGAGGTCCGACACGTGCACCGCGGGAAGCCCGGGCACCGGCAGGCCCTGCGGGACCTCGCCCAGCAGCGCCACCTGGTAGGAGGCCAGGCCGAAGAGCGGAACGGAGGCGATCGCCGCCACCAGGACGACCAGGGACACCGGCCGGTTCGGCAGGAACAGCTTGCCGAGGACCAGCAGCGCCAGCGCCACCAGGCCCAGGGTCAGGGAGGCCGGGTTTGTCTGGTGCAGGTGGGCGAAGAAGCTCCCCATGCGCTCCCAGAAGTCCCCGTGGGAGCCGGGGACCCCGAACAGCTTCGGCAGCTGCGTGCTGGCGAGGAACAGCGCCACCCCGGCCTTGAAGCCCGTCATCACCGTCTCGGAGATGAAGCTCACCAGGCTCCCCGCCTTCACCAGCCAGGCCAGGAGGCCGAGCGCGGCCACCAGCAGCGCGGTGGCCGAGGCCAGGGCCGCGTGCCGCGCCGCGTCTCCGTGGGCGAGAGGCGCCAGCGACGTGCCGACGACCAGCGAGATCGCCGAGGTGATGGTGACGGCGGTCTGCCGCGAGCTGCAGAAGAGCCAGAAGACGAGGCCGGCGAACAGGCACGAGTAGAGGCCGGCCTGCGGGGGCAGGCCGGCCAGCGACGCGTCGCCGATGCCGGCGGGCAGCAGGTAGGCGGCCAGCACCACCCCGGCCACCAGGTCGGCGCGCAGCTGCCCGGCCGGCGGTTCGCGAAGGAGCCGCAGGCCGGGCACCGCATCCTCGAACGTCATGGGGTGAACTTCACGGGAAGCTGCTTGTCACCGTAGGAGATCGTCAGCAGGATGGCGCCCTGCTGCTCCGTGGCCGTCACCGTGAGCCGCTCCGCGGGCGGACTCGAGGGAGCGAAGCGCGCCGGGCCCTTGTAGTGCGTCTCGCCCCGCGGGGCGGGTGCCATGGCGTTGAGGTCGGGGTAGACCTCACGCATGTCCACCTGGCGCAGCTCGTAGGCCATGCCCTGGCCGTCGAGGCTGGGCCACAGGGTCAGGGCGTAGTTGCCGACGGGCAGGCGCTTGCCCTCCAGCGTCATCGGCCGCTGCTCGATGATGACGCGCGCCACCACCCAGTCGCGCCGCGCCTCGGGGACGTCCGCCGACCCCTGCTGCATCGCCGCGAAGAGAGCCGGCTGCCAGTGGTAGTCCACGAAGCGGACCTCGACGTTCGGCACCCGCGTGCTGTGCATGAACAGGTCCCGGGCCGCGTGCTTCGGGACCTGGGCAGAGGCCGGGAGCGCCGCTGCCAGCGCGAACAGCGCCGACATCGCCAGTGTGGTCATCGTCGTCCTCGTGGGTACGGCTGCGGCGCGGGTGCTACTTGGGGGAGATCGCGCTGATCGCCGCGTTGGCGCTGCTGATGGTGTCGTCGAGCTGCTTCGTCAGCTCCTCGACCCGTGCGTTCAGCTTGGCCGCATCGGGCTTGAGGCTGGTGATCGCGGAGGCGTTGAGGTCGTGGCCGAGGTAGGTCACCTGGTCCTGCAGGGTCTTCATCACCGGAGCGTACAGGTCGCTCGCCTTCTGGCCAGCGGCCTTGACCTGCGCCAGGCTGGCCCTGGTGCTGGTGATGCGGTCCTCGCTGCGCTTGCGCAGGGCGGGATCGGAGATGGCGGCGGCGGAGTCGGCCCAGCTCTTGAACACGCCCTCCGCCGAGGCGCTCGCCTCGTCGGCGCGGACCTTGATCTCGGCGCGGCGCTCCTCGGTGGACGCCATCTGCTGTTGCAGCTTCTTGTAGAGGCCCTTGCGGTCGGTGGCGGTGTCCGCCATCAGCGTGTTGTAGACCTCCATCGTCTTCCCCAGCTGCGCCTTCGTGTTGGCGATCGCCTCGACGGTCTCGCGCGCCTTCTTGACCAGCTGCTCGACCGCCTTCACGCCCTCGTCCTGCGCCTGCGCCCGCACGGTAGCCGCGCCGAACAGGGCGACCGCCGCGGCGGTCGCCACCACCACCCTGAATCGCGTCATGGGACCCCCTTTTCGCGCGCCGCCCTCCCGGACGGCGCGTCCAGCCCGAGGATGACGCCGGGCACGAGTCGCCGGAAGTAACAGCCCGGTAGCATTACGTGCTGCCCTCCTCCGAGCAGGGAGTGACGGCCAGTTGGCAGCAGGCGGGACCCGCGCGTCGGGCATCCTCCGTGTAACCATCTGCAAGAGTTTGACTTGTTCAGGCGGCGGCGTCCACGGGCCGAAGGCACCCAGCGTGCAGGGTGTGGGCGTGTGCGGGACCGCCCGCAGGGGCGACGCCGCGCGGTGAGCCGACCCACTTCGAGGAGACGATCGGATGAAACGAATCGTGGTCTTCGCACTCTGCGGCGCCGCGGCGGTGGCGCAGCTCGCCTGCAGCGAGAAGACGGGCCCGGCCGCCGCCCCGCCCGAGGTCTACGTCGCCGAGGTCACGCAGCGCGACGTGCCCGTCACCATGGAGCTGGTCGGCCAGACCCGCGGCGTGCAGGACGTCGACATCCGGGCGCGCGTCGAAGGCTACCTCGACAAGGTGGCCTTCACCGAGGGCACGTTCGTCCACAAGGGCGAGCTGCTCTACCAGATCGATCCCAAGCAGTACGAGGCGGCGCTGGCGAACGCCAAGGCCGACCTCGCCACCGCCCAGGCCCGCCTCACCAAGACGAACACCGACGTCAACCGCCTGACGCCCCTGGCCAAGCAGCAGGCCGTCAGCCAGCAGGAGCTCGACAACGCCGTCGCCTTCCAGGAGGCGGCTCGTGCCCAGGTGGACGCCCAGAGGGCGGCGGTCGACAAGGCGGCGCTGGACCTCGGCTACACGCACGTCACCTCGCCGATCGACGGCCTCGCCGGCACCACCCAGGTCAAGGCCGGCGCGCTCGTCGGCCGCGGCGAGAGCACGCTGCTCACCACCGTCTCGGCCGTCGACCCCATCCTCTTCCGGGCGGGCATCAGCGAGGCCGAGGCCCTGCGCATCGCCAAGCGGGTCGAGGAGACCGGCCGTCGGCTGCGCGACACGACGGTGGTGGAGCTCGTGCTCGCGGACGGCACCGTCCACCCGCACAAGGGTCGCATCGACACCGTCGAGCGCGCAGTGGACCCGACCACCGGCACCTTGATGGTCCAGTTCTCGTTCCCCAACCCCGAGAAGGTGCTCCGGCCGGGCCTGTACGGTCGCGCGCGCTTCGTCTCCGAGACGAAGGCGGGCGCCCTGCTGGTCCCGCAGCGCGCCGTGTCCGAGCTGCAGAACCTCTACAGCGTGGCGGTGGTCGGCGAGGGCAACAAGGTTGCGTTCCGCAACGTGAAGGTCGGCCCGCGCGTCGACAGCCTGTGGGTCATCGACGAGGGGCTCAAGCCGGGCGAGAAGGTGGTGGTCGAGGGGCTGCAGCGCCTGCGAGACGGGGTGGTGGTGAGCCCCAAGCCGGTGGAGGCCGCCAAGGTGCCCTCGACGGGCGCGGCGACCGAGGCCAAGTAGCATGTCGCGCTTCTTCGTCAACCGCCCGATCGTGGCGATGGTGATCTCCATCGTCACCGTGCTGCTCGGGGTGGTGGCGATGTCGGGGCTGCCGATCGCGCAGTACCCCGAGATCGTGCCGCCGATGGTGCAGATCACCACCACCTTCGTCGGTGCCAGCGCCACCGACGTGGAGGCCTCGGTGGCGACCCCGATCGAGCAGAAGGTGAACGGCGTCGAGAAGAGCATCTACATGAAGTCCACCAACGCCAACGACGGCACCCTGACGCTGAAGGTGTCCTTCGAGGTGGGCTCCAACCTGGACATGGACAACGTCCTCACCCAGAACAAGCTCAACGAGGCGATGCCGCAGATGCCGCAGTCGGTGAAGCAGTACGGGGTCACCGTGAAGAAGGCCCTCGCCTTCCCGCTGCTCATCATCTCCATCAAGTCGCCGCACGGGACCTACGACAACAACTTCCTGTCGAACTACACGACCATCAACATCAACGACGCCATCGCCCGCATCCCGGGCGTGGGCCAGATCAACCTGTTCGGCGGCAGCGACTACGCCATGCGGGTGTGGTTGCGGCCGGACCGCATCGCCAAGCTGGGGATCACCATCCCCGACATCGTCGGCGCCATCAACCAGCAGAACCAGCTTTCGCCAGCCGGCCAGATCGGCGGCCCGCCGGCGGTGCCCGGCACCGAGTACACGTACACGGTGAAGACGCAGGGCCGGCTGCTGAACGAGGAGGAGTTCGGCAACATCGTCGTTCGCAGCAACCCCGACGGCTCGCAGGTGTACCTGCGCGACGTGGCACGCCTGGAGCTGGGGACGATGCTCTACAACGCCGTCGGCCGCCACAACGGCGGACCGGCGGCCGTCATCGCCGTCTTCCAGATCCCCGGCACCAACGCCCTGCAGGTGGCGGACCAGATCAAGAAGACGATGCACGACCTGAGCCTTCGCTTCCCGCGCGACATGGACTACCTGATCTCGCTCGACACCACCCTGCCGGTCAAGGAGGGCATCAACGAGATCGTCCACACCCTGCTGGAGGCGGTGCTGCTGGTCATCCTGGTGGTCTTCGTCTTCCTGCAGAACTGGCGGGCCACCCTGATCCCGCTGATGACCGTGCCGGTCTCCCTGATCGGCGCCTTCATCTTCTTCCCGCTGCTCGGATTCTCGATCAACGTGCTGTCGCTCCTCGGCCTGGTGCTGGCGATCGGCATCGTGGTCGACGACGCCATCGTGGTGGTGGAGGCGGTCATGCACCACCTCGAACACGGGATGACGCCGAGGGACGCCACCCTCAAGGCCATGGAGGAGGTCTCCGGCCCGGTGGTGGCGATCGGTCTCATCCTGGCGGCCGTGTTCGTGCCCGTCGGCTTCATGGGAGGGATCACGGGGCGGCTGTACCAGCAGTTCGCGATCACCATCGCCCTCTCGGTGCTGCTCTCGGTGGTGAACGCGCTCACTCTGAGCCCGGCGCTCGCCTCGCTGCTGCTGAAGGCCCCGACCGGCAAGCGCACGCTGCTCACCCCCTTCTACAACGGCTTCAACCAGGTCTTCGGCCGGACCACGGACGCCTACGTCTCCTTCGCCGGGATCCTGACCCGGAAGATGGTGCGCAGCCTGGTGTTCGTGGTCGCGCTGGTGGTGGTGATCGTCCCCATCGTCCGCCACATCCCCGCCGGCTTCGTGCCGGAGGAGGACCAGGGCTACATCCTGGTGCAGGCGACGCTGCCCGACGCGGCCTCGCTCGAGCGCTCGGACGCGGTGATGCGCAAGGTGGAGAAGGTCCTGAAGGAGAACGAGGCCGTCGACGGCTACAACACCGTCACCGGCTACAGCCTCCTCACCAGCGCCTACGCCTCGAACATGGGGTTCTTCTTCGTGCAGCTGAAGGAGTGGAAGGAGCGCACGACGCCCGAGACGCACGCCAGCGGCGTGGTGGCAGGGCTCAACCGCGCGTTCGCCCACCAGATCCCGGAGGCGGCCGTGGTCGCTTTCGGTCCGCCGGCGATCCCCGGCCTGGGCACCGGGGCCGGCTTCACCATGCAACTGCAGGACCGCAGCGGCGGCGAGCCGAAGTACCTCGCCGACCAGGCGGCCCGCTTCATCGCCGCCGCGCGCAAGCGGCCCGAGATCGGCCGCATCAGCACCCTCTACCGCGCCAGCGTGCCGCAGGTCTACGCCGACATCGACCGCAGCAAGGTGCTGAAGGTGGGCGTCCCGCTCACGGACGTCAACACCACCCTCGGCGCGCTGCTCGGCAGCCAGTACGTGAACGACTTCAACCGCTTCGGCCGCGTCTACAAGGTCTTCGTGCAGGCGGAGCCCGAGTACCGCCGCGACCCGAAGCAGCTGGGCCTCTTCTTCGTGCGCGGCGCCTCTGGGACCATGGTCCCGCTCGACACGCTGGTAGCCACCCGGCCCACCGCGGGGCCGGAGTTCACCAACCGCTTCAACCTCTTCCGCTCCGCCGAGCTGTCCGGCGTCCAGGCGCCGGGCTACTCGTCGGCCCAGGCGCTCGAGGCGCTGGAGGCGACTGCGAAGGAGGTCCTGCCGCAGGACATCTCCTACGACTGGGCGGACATGTCGTACCAGGAGAAGAAGGCGCCCGGGGTGGCTGTGGTGTTCGCGCTGGCCATCCTGCTGGTGTTCCTGATCCTGGCGGCGCAGTACGAGAGCTGGTCGCTGCCCTTCAGCGTGCTGCTCGGCACGCCCTTCGCCGCCTTCGGCGCGTTCTTCGGCCTGTGGCTGGCGCGGCAGTTCTCCGAGAGCTACGTCAACAACGTGTTCGCCCAGATCGGGCTCATCATGCTGATCGGCCTCGCGGCCAAGAACGCGATCCTGATCGTGGAGTTCGCCAAGATGCTCCACGAGCAGGGCAAGGACCCGCTCACCGCGGCGCTCGAGTCGGCGAAGCTGCGCTTCCGTCCCATCCTGATGACCGCCTTCGCCTTCATCCTCGGCGTGGTGCCGCTGCTCACCGCGAGCGGGGCCGGGGCGGAGGGCCGCAAGGTGATGGGCATGGCCGTCTTCTGCGGCATGCTGATCGCCACCATCCTCGGCGTCTGCCTGATCCCGGTGCTGTTCGTGTTCGTCACGAAGCTGTCCGGCGGGAAGCCCGCCGGGCCCGGCCAGGTCGCGCTGCCCTCGGCCGCGGCCGCACCCACCCACAGCGAGGGCCACTGACGTGATCACCCGACAGCCGCGGTTCCTGCCCTTCACCCTCGTCGTCGTCGCCGCCCTCGCCCTGACGGCCTGTGCGGTCGGGCCCAACTACGAACGGCCACAGATGCCCGCTCCGCCGGCCCACCGCTTCTTCGAGGGCGAGGCGCAGGCGCAGTCGCTGGCCGACGTCCCCTGGTGGCAGGTGGTCAAGGACCCGGTTCTGCAGAAGCTGATCCGCGAGGCGATCGCCAACAACCTCGACCTGCGCACCGCCACCGCGAGGGTGGCCGAGGCCCGCGCCCAGTACGGCATCGCCCGCTCGTTCCTGTTCCCCGAGGTCGGCCTGACCGCCGGTTACACGGCCCAGCAGAACTCCAGGAACGCCGAGCCGCCGCAGGCCACCCAGGCGCAGAAGACGTACCAGAACTGGAATGCCGCCATCCCGGTCTCCTGGGAGATCGACCTCTTCGGCCGCATCCGCCGGGAGAAGGAGGCCGCGTTCGCCGCCTACCTGGCCACCGAGGAAGGACGCCGGGCCGCCGTCCTCACCCTGGTCGCGGACGTGGCCTCCACCTACCTGCTGCTGCGCGAGCTGGACCTGCAGCTCGAGATCGCCCGGCGCACGGTCGGCCTCAACGAGGAGACCGTCCGCTTCTACGACAGGCGCCTGAAGGGCGGCGTCTCGAACCGGCTGGAGCTGGACACGGCCGCCGCCAACCGCGCCCGCACCGCCGCCGTCATCCCCGCGCTCGAGCAGCAGATCGCGGTCGCCGAGGACGCGCTCTCGCTGCTGCTGGGCCGTCCGCCAGGGCCGATCGAGCGCGGCGAGGCGCTGTCGGACAAGGCGCCGGCGCCGGAGATCCCGGTCGGGCTGCCGGCGGCGCTGCTGGAGCGCCGCCCCGACGTGCTGGCCGCCGAGCAGCTGCTGGTGGCCTCGAACGCCAACGTCGGCGCCGCCAAGGCCCTCTTCTTCCCGAGCATCTCGCTCACCGGGCTGCTCGGCACCATCAGCGGCGAGTTCTCGAACCTCCTCAAGGCCGACTCCAACGTGTGGCAGGCGGGAGCCGGGCTCTTCCAGCCGATCTTCCAGGGCGGGCGCATCCGCCGCAACTACGACGCGGCCCGGGCCCGCTACGAGCAGGCGCTCGCGCAGTACCAGAAGGCGGCCCTCAACTCCTACCGCGAGGTGGCGGACGCCATCGTCTCGGTGAAGAAGCTGGGGGAGACCCGGCTGGAGCTGGAGGACGGCGTCGAGTCGCTGCGCGACGCCTCCCAGCTCTCCCGCTCGCGCTACGACGCCGGCCTCGCCAACTACCTGGAGATCCTGACCGCCGACCAGCAGCTCTTCGACCAGGAGCTGCAGCTGGCGCGGGTCCGCGGCGAGGAGATGCGGGCCCTGGTGGACCTGTACCGCGCGCTCGGCGGCGGCTGGCAGGCCGAGCCGCCGCAGCCCGCGACGCCGTCCGGAGACGCGCAGAGGACGCCGTAGGGAGTGCGGTGGTTCGTCATGAAGGAGCACGCCTCGGCGTCCGGCGCGCAGATCGACGCCCTCCGCGTCGCCGTCAGGCGGAACAGCCGCCCGACCCGGCCGTTGAACGGGCGCGCCGTCCAAGTCGACGCGGTGCGCTGAGGAGGTCCCATGAGGAGCGAGGCCATGCTGACGTGGGTGACCGCCGGCCTGCTGTCTGCGGGGGTGCTGGCGGCGCCCGCTGCGGCGCGCGCGGACGGGCCGCAGAAGGAGAAGGTCCAGGTCAAGATTCCCGAGCCGGGCGTGCCCCAGATCATGACCATGGAGGGGCGCTACGTCCGGGCCGCCTACAACAACGAGGGCTACGTGATCCTCGGCTACCGCCTGGTCAACCAGTCGGTCGGAGAGCCGTGGATGCTGCTCGAGGTCGGCTTCGCCCTGCGCGACGGCAGGCCGGACTACACGATGCCCCGTGACGCGATCTCGCTCGACACGCCCGCCGGGCAGACCGTCCCCCTGCCCACGGTCGAGGAGTTCCGCAAGACCGACGTCCGGGCGCTCATGGCGCGGGAGAAGGTGCAGCGCGACTCCATCAACTACTTCCCGCCCAACGCCTACCAGGCCTGCCGGATCGGCTTCTTCAACGAGGTGGACAGCCGCGCCCAGGCCTGGGACACGGTCGAGCTCAACAACCAGCGCGCCTGCCTCGGCCGTCTGTTCTTCGAGGTCCCCGGCGGCATCAGCTACGGCCAGTACTGGCTCAACGTCAAGTTCAAGGAGACCCTGATCCGCGTCCCCTTCCGCGTGCTCACCAAGGAGGAGGACAAGATGCTGGAGAAGAACTACCGGGACATCGAGAAGCAGGTGAAGGACGCGTTCGCGCCGAAGAAGAAGAGCTGAGCGGGAGGGGATGATGCGCCGTCGCGTGTCGGGAATCGTCGGGTTCGGGTTCGTCCTCGCGTTCCTCCTCGGCATCTCTCCTGCGGGCCTCTGCGCGCAGGACACCTCGGGCGGGCGCAGGTTCAAGAGCGTCCACGGCACGCTGGACGCCGTCGACCTGCAGCTCAACGGCGTGATCATGCGGACGGACGAGGGCAAGCGGGTGGCCTGGAAGTTCGACAAGGCGGTGATCGCGCAGCTCACGGGCTTCAAGCCCGGGGATCCGATGGTGGTGATCTACCGGGAGAAGGGCAAGGACAAGGCGGTCACCGCCCTCGCCTTCCCGGGAGCGGCCGCCACGGCCGTGTACGTGAACACCACCGGCCAGAGGGTCGAGCTGGTCAGCGGGCCGATGGTGAACGGCGCCTGCGGCGCGCCGGCGGACACGCCGCCGAACGTCACGACCATACCGATGGGCGGCCGCGCCGACACCGCCGACGCCTGCTGGTGCTGCGCGCCCGCCGGCGAGACCTGCACGCCGGCCAACAAGACGGGCGCCGGACGGGCGTTTCTCACCAACTGCTACAAGTGATGCCGCCCGCAGCGGCCGGCCGAGCGAGCCGGACGTCTGCCGAGGGAATGACATGAAGGACTCGAAGAAGAAGAAGGACCAGGACGGCGACGGGGCGCCCCTGAAGGCCAAGGCGTACGAGAAGGAGCTGCGGAAGCTGCAGGTGGAGCTCTGCCACCTGCAGGAGTGGGTGAAGGCCACGGGACAGAGGATCATCGTGGTCTTCGAGGGCCGCGACGCCGCCGGCAAGGGTGGCATCATCAAGGCCATCACCGAGCGGGTCAGCCCGCGGGTCTTCCGGGTGGTCGCGCTGCCGGCGCCCTCCGACCGCGAGAAGACCCAGATGTACGGGCAGCGCTACATGCAGCACTTCCCGGCGGCAGGCGAGGTGGTCATCTTCGACCGCAGCTGGTACAACCGCGCCGGCGTCGAGTACGTGCTCGGCTTCTGCACCCGGGAACAGCACCGCCGGTTCCTCGAGATCTGCCCGACCTTCGAGAAGCAGATCGTGGACGGCGGCATCCGGCTGCTGAAGTACTGGCTGGAGGTGAGCCCGGAGGAGCAGAAGAAGCGCTTCGTGGCCCGCATCGAGGACCCGCTGCGGCAGTGGAAGCTCAGCCCCACCGACCTCGAGTCGCGACGCCGCTGGTACGACTACTCGAGGGCCCGGGATCTGATGCTGGCGGCCACCGACGTCAGGCACGCACCCTGGCATGTCGTCCGCTCGGACGACAAGAAGCGGGCACGGCTCAACCTCATCGCCCACCTGCTGGGGCAGATCCCCTACAAGCGCATCAAGCGGCCGCAGGTCGAGGCGGTCGACCGCTCGAAGAAGAACGCCTACGACGACGAGAAGCCGATGCGGAACCGGTCCTGGATCCCCGAGGTGTTCTGAAGATGCCAGCGAGCTCCCGTAGCGCAGTGACCCTGATCTCGACACTCGCTCCCGTCCTGGTCCTCGCGGCCGCCTACGACGCGCCGCGCACCTTCCAAGCCGCCGAGCTGCTGACGCCGGCGCAGGTGAGGGGCCCGCACCACACGGTGGCCTCCGCCGTGAAGAGCGAAGGCTATTTCCACGAGTTCGACATCACCACCGACTACGGCCCGCTGCAGGCCGAGGGCCGCAGCATGCTGGCCACCCGGCTGCAGGAGGTGGGTGCGCTGGCCGAGCTCGACAAGGTCTCGAAAAGCGAGGTCTTCCTCAAGTCAGCGGGCAACTCGGTGCTGAACGTGGGCAAGGGGGCCGCCTCCGCGGTGAAGGACCCGGGCGCCACCGCCAAGGGAGTCGCGGGTGGCGTCAAGCGTTTTGGCACCAACCTGGGCCGCAAGGCCAAGCGGGCGGCCGACGACGCCGTCGACTCCGCGAAGAAGGACGACGAGCAGAAGAAGGATGCCGGGGCGCAACCGTCCACGGCCGACAAGGCCGGCGGCGTGGCGCAGTCCGCGCTGGGTGTGAACGCCTCCGCCCGCAAGTGGGCGCAGAAGGTGGGGGTGGACCCGTACACGACCAACCCCGTCCTCAAGAAGGCGCTGACGGACCTCGGCCAGATCGACGCGGCCGGCTCGCTGGCGGCGAAGGTGGCGGTGCCGATCCCGAAGGTGGTCAGCAGCACGGCGACGGTGGGCAACCTGGTATGGAGCCAGGACCCTGAGGCGCTGCTGAAGGGGAACGAGCAGAAGCTGAGGGAGCTGGGGGCGAAGCCGGAGGCGATCAAGAAGCTGTACAAGAGCGAGGGCTTCTCGCTCAGCCTGCACACCCGCCTGGCCACCGCGCTGCGCGCCGTCAACGTTCCCGGCTGCGCCGACTACGTGGAGACGGCGGCCGAGGCCGACACCGAGCGCGAGGCCCTCTTCTTCGTGGAGAGCGCCGAGATGCTGGCGCGCTTCCACAAGACCGACCCTGTCACCGCGCTGCTCTCCGACTCGCGCGCGGTGGTCGCGAAGACGAAGGACGCCCGCGCGGTGGTGCTGCTGCCGGTCGACTGGGTGGCCTGGACCCAGCCCTACGACAAGGCTCTCGCCGAGGTCACCCAGCGGTCGAAGACCGAGCTGAAGGCCACCGGCCTCGAGCTGCGGACGACCGCCACCTTCTCGCCGGCGGCGAAGCAGGAGACGGCAGCGCGCGGCTGGAAGGTGGTGGAGAAGGTGCCCGCCAGCTGAGGCGCTGGCCTGGGGAGGTGCCACCGGTGAGCTGGCTGAGGACCTCGCTGGTCGTGCTGGCGATCGGAGGGTTTGCCGCGATCGCGGAGGCCGCCGAGCCCCCGACCGCTGACGCGCCGCCGACGCCGCCCGAGACCCAGGCGAGCAGCAGCGATTGTGGCGCTTCGCCGGAGGGGAGCGCGGCAGTGGTCCCGGGACAGAAGGACATCTTCGACGTCCTGCGCGACTGGCTGCACAAGGCGCCGCCCAGCCTGGCCTACGACTACAAGAGGCTGATGGTCGCGGCCGCTCCCGTCATCAGCTACAACCCGGCGACCGGCACCGGGTTCGGGGTGGCGGGCAACGTGGCCTACTACCGCGGGCCGCCCGACTCGACGCAGATCTCCTCGCTGGTGGCGAGCGCGACCGCCACCACCAAGAGCCAGGTGCTGGTCAACGCGAAGCTCGACGCCTCCGCGCGCGACAACGCCTGGAACTTCGTCGGCGACAACCGGCTGTACTGGACCTCGCAGACGACGTACGGCCTCGGCTCGAGCACGACCACCGACCAGGCGGTCGGCATGAAGTTCGACTACTTCAGGTTCCACGAGACCCTCTACCGCAAGGTCCGTCCGAACCTCTTCCTCGGCGCCAGCTTCCTCTACGGCATCCACAGCCACGTGGAGCCCGACGAGAACTCGGCCCCGACCTGGGATCAGTCGCCCTACGTCACCTACTCGAGCCAGTTCGGCTTTCCTCTGGAGTCGCAGACCTCGGCGGGTGCGAGCCTGAACCTCCTCTACAGCTCCCGCGACAGCCCGATCAACCCGAGCCGCGGCTGGTACGCGGCCGGCAGCTACCAGATGTTCTTCAGGGACTTCCTGGGTGGCACCTCCACCTGGCAGCAGGTCAACTACGACCTGCGGACCTACCTCCGCCTCTCCGGCGACGCCCGCCACCGGCTGGCGTTCTGGACCTTCGCCAACCTGGTGACCGGAGGCACGGCGCCGTACCTGGACCTGCCGGCGACCGGCTGGGACACCTACGGCCGCTCGGGCCGCGGCTACGGACAGGGCCGCTTCCGCGGCCAGCGGCTGCTCTACGGCGAGGCCGAGTACCGCTGGACGATCACGCGAAACGGGCTCTTCGGGATGGTCGCCTTCGTCAACACCGAGACGCTCAGCAACGAGCAGACGGGGGAGAAGGTCTTCGACTCGTTCGCCAGCGCCGCCGGACTGGGGCTGCGGCTGTCCATCAACAAGCGCTCGCAGACGAACCTGGCCGTGGACCTCGCCCACGGCCAGGGCGGAGAGCACGGCATCTACCTCGCCGTGCAGGAGGCGTTCTAGACCGCCTCAGCGGAAGAGCAGCGGCGCGAACTCGTTCAGGTACTCGCGCCAGTTGCTCCAGGTGTGGGCGCCGGCGGACTCCTTGTAGACGACCTCGAAGCCGTGCTTCCTCAGCATGGCCACGGTGGCCCGCGAGGTGTCGATCACGAAGTCGTCCCTGCCCGTGGCGAACCAGACGAGCTTCAGCCCCTGCTTCAGCTTCGGGTCGTCCAGCGCCTGGGCGTGCTCCTGCTCGAAGCTGGGACCCGGAGGCACGGGGAACGCTCCGCGCCCGGTGATGCCGAAGACGCCCGAGCTGAAGACGCCGAGGTAGGCGTAGCGATCGAGATCGGACATGGCGATGCCGAGCGTCTGCGAGCCCCCCATCGAGAGCCCGGCGATCGCACGGCTCTGCCGGTCGGCGAGAGCGCGGTAGGTCCGCTCCACGTAGGGCACCACGTCGCCCGCGAAGTCGGCCGAGAACTCGTCGACCGCAGGCCGCGGGGCGCCGGGGTTGAAGGTGAAGGGCCCGGTGTGGCCTGCGGGCATGACCACGATCATCGGCTTCGCCTTGCCGGCCGCGATCAGGTTGTCGAGGATGAAGCCGGCCCGGCCGACGGTCCACCAGGAGTCGTCGCAGTCCCAGGCGCCGTGCAGCAGGTAGAAGACCGGGTAGCGCGCCGTGCTGGTCTCGTAGCCCGGGGGCGTGTAGACGTGCATGCGCCTGAACCGCTTGAGGGCGGTGGAGTAGTAGGTCACCGCGGCCACCGCCCCGTGCGGCACCTGCTTGGTGTCCATGAAGTCCGCCCCCGGCACGTGGACCAGGCTCCAGGTGTTCTCGTTGGACTCGCTGGTGGACGGGTTGCGCGGGTCGATCACCGTCACGCCGTCCACGTCGAAGCTGTAGCGGTACGAGCCAGGGGCGAGCGGGCCGACCGTGACCTCCCAGACGCCTTCCTGGCCCTGCGTCAGCGCGCGCCCCGGCGGGGGCTGCATGGGGACGGTGGGGCCGTCCGACGGGATGTCGCCGCGGAGGCGGACGGCCTGCGCCTTCGGCGCCAGGATCCGGAACGTCACCCGCCCCTCAGCCGCAACCTCGGGCGAGGTGACCCGCGGGCCCTGCGGCAGCGGAAAGCGCGGTCGCTCCGGCGCGGGCGCCTGCGCCCGGGCGGCAGGCACCAGCCAGGCCAGACCGACGATGGCGATCCCGAGCCGACGCACGCCCCGGCGCTCGATGCCCATGGCAACACCTCCCTGATGACCGGCGGCGATTGTACGGCACCTGTCGCGCCGACGTCCCTTCTCGTCTAGCATTGAGGCCGGCGAAGGGAGAGGGATGATCGCCGCGCTGAACCTGAAGATCGAGCACGAGGGGCGGCAGTTCCACATCCAGGTGGAAGACCTCGGCGAGGCGCGCGCCTCCTTCGAGGTGCGCCTTCACGAGGGAGGCGGGATCCTCTGGAGCAAGCAGGTGAGCTACCGGGACGTCCTGAGCCAGAACCTGCCCCGCGAGCAGCAGGAGGACGCGATCCGCGCCAGCATGGAGAAGATGCTCCATACCGCCGCCTCGGCGGTCGCTCGCGGCAAGCTGCCCTAGAGTCGCTCCCGCTGCCAGCCGGCCCTCAGAACAGGTAGTCGGTGTTGACGAAGTTCGAGGTGCGGCCGCTCAGGATGCCGTGCAGCAGCGTCCGGTTCGCTTCGTCGCTGGGAGCCGCGACCATGGAGCGGATCGAGAAGCAGCGCAGCGCATCCGAGACCGACAGCGTCGCCTCTGCGCTGTCCTTGCGGCCGGTGAAGGGATAGACGTCGGGGCCGCGCTGGCACTGGGCGTTGAGGTTCACCCGGCAGACCTGGTTCGCGAGGACGTCCAGGAGCGGGCCGATCGCGGCGGTGTCGCGCCCGAAGACGCTCGCCTGCTGCCCGAACTCGGAGGCCACGATCTCGTCGACCACCTCACGGACGTCGTCGAACGGCTGCACGGGCACCACCGGGCCGAACTGCTCCACCGAGTGCAGGCGCATCGTGCGCGACACCGGGTAGACCACGGACGGGAAGTAGAAGGTGCGGTTGACGAGGCCGCCGTTCGCGTTGACCACCTGCGCACCGCCCGCGACCGCCTCGTCGACCAGCTCCTGCAGGGCCTGGGGCTTGTTCTCCTCCGGCAGGGGCGTCAGCTTCACGCCCGGCTCCCACGGCAGCCCGAAGGGCAGCGCGTCGACGGCGTCGGCGAGCTTCTGCAGGAAGCGGTCGGCCACCGGCCGCTGCACGTACACGAGCTTGATGGCCGTGCAGCGCTGGCCGTTGAACGACAGGGCGCCCGCGACGCACTCGCGCACCGCCAGGTCGAGGTCGGCGTCGGCCAGCACGAGGGCGGGGTTCTTGGCGTCGAGGCCGAGGATGCAGCGCAGGCGGTTGGGCCGGGGGTGCTGCTTCTTCAGCACGTTGGCGACTGCCGAGGAGCCGATGAAGGCGAGGGCCGCGACGCCGCCCGATTCGACCAGGGGACCGGCCACCGTGCGGCCGTCGCCGTTCACCACGTTCACGACCCCCGGGGGGAACGCCTCGGCGAACGCGCGCAGGAGCGGGGCCTGGCACAAGGCACCGTAGCGCGGCAGCTTCGCCACCACCGTGTTCCCCATGATCAGCGCCGGCACCAGGGTGGTGAAGGTCTCGTTGAGCGGGTAGTTGAAGGGACCCATGCAGAGCACCGGGCCGAGCGGCGCCCGCCGGATCTGCGCCAGGATCCCGGCGCTGGAGGAGAAGCGGCCAGCCGCGCGGTCCATGTCCTTCAGGCTCTCGACCGTGTCGCGGACGTACTGGACGGTGCGGTCGAACTCGCGCTCGGCGTCGGCGCGCGTCTTGGCGATCTCCCACATGAGCAGCCGCACCGACTCCTCGCGCACCGTCTCCATGGCGGAGAGGAACGCCAGCACGGCGTCGATGCGAGCGCCCACGCTCATGGTGGGCCAGCGGCCGCGGCCGTCGTCCCAGGCGCGCACCGCGGCGGCGAGGGCCTCGAGCGCGGCCTCGCGCGTCAGCGAGGCGTGCGGGCCCAGGCGCCGCCGCTCGAGCTGGCCGTCGCGCTGGACGCAGACGGGGGAGGAGACGTCAGCCGTCGCGCCGCTCCAGCGCCGCACCTCTCCGTCGACGAGGTACAGCGTGCCGTCCGCGTACTCGCCCCCGGCGGGGGCGAAGTCGGCGGAGGCGGGGACGTCCTCGAGGCGGGGGAAGAGGGACTCGAGGCGCTGGCGGACGGTGCTGACGGGCATGGTGACCTCCGGAATCTGTCGTAAGGTATGGAGCGTCGACCTCGAGCGTCGAGGCATTCAATGGTGCACCAGAAGATCGCCGTCATCCTCCTGAGCGGCGTCGCGGCGAGCGCCGCGGCGGACGACGCCCCTACGGTCGTCGTGCGGCCCCGGGAGATCCAGAACGTGCTGGTCAACCCCGGCATGGGCATCCAGACGTTCCAGCGCTTCGCCGGCCAGCCGCTGAACGAGGGGACGAAGTGGTCGGAGGAGGGCCCGACCGCGACGCTGCCGGCGTCGGCGCCGGCGCCGGAGTTCCCTCCCTCCTCGATCGCCTACTGCCGCTGGTTCTGGTCGGCGCTCGAGCCCGAGATGGGGAAGGTGCGCTGGGACATCATCGACACGGCTCTGGCCCAGGCCCGCGCCCACGGCCAGGCGCTGGCGATCCGTCTCATGCCCTACGACCAGGGGCACCCGCTGCCGGAGTGGTATCGCCTCTCTGGCGCGCGCCGCGCCAACCGGCCGACCGACAAGGACGGGGCCATCTGGCAGCCGGACTTCTCGGACCCGCTGTACCTGAAGCACTGGGGCGAGCTGGTGGGCGAGACCGGGTGGCGCTACGACGGCCACCCGTACCTGGACAGCGTCGACATCTCCTCGATCGGCTACTGGGGCGAGGGCTGGAGCCCCTACATGCCGGCCTTCGCGCAGCAGAAGGCGCTCATCGACATCTACCTCGAGGCCTTCAAGCGCACGCCGCTGCTCATGAACTTCGACGAGCCGCAGGCGCTGCGCTACGGGACGGAGCACGGGGCCGGCTGGCGCCTCGACTGCCTCGGCGACATGCGGATGAGGTCGGGGGACCGCTACTTCGAGCCCGAGATGCTGGACGTCTACCCGCAGCAGGTGGTGCGGACCGGGATCCAGGAGGTCTGGAGACGCAGCCCCGTCTCGCTGGAGAGCTGCTGGGTGCCGGCCTACTGGAAGGAGCAGGGCTGGGACGTCGACTACATCCTGGAGCAGGCACTGCGCTGGCACGTCAGCTCCGTGAACATCAAGTCCTCGGCGATCCCGCCGGAGTGGAAGCCGAACTTCGACGCCTTCCAGAAGCGGATGGGCTACCGGCTGGTCCTCCGCCGCTTCGAGTACCCCAAGCAGGCACGGGCCGGGAGCATGATGGCGGTCTCGACGTGGTGGCTGAACGCCGGCGTGGCCCCGGTCTATCGGCCGTACGAGCTGGCGCTCGAGCTGCGCTCCGCCTCGAGCGCCGCGGTCATCCGTCTGCCGGCCGACGTGCGGACCTGGCTTCCCGGAGATGCCGTCTGGGACGGCACCGCCTACGTCCCCGACGACCTTCCGCCGGGCGAGTACCGCCTGCGCCTCGCCCTGCTCGACCCGCGCACGTCGAAGCCTGCGATCCGCCTGGCGATCGAGGGCCGCGAGGCGGACGGCTGGTACGGCCTCGGCACGCTGGCGGTGAGGTGAGGCTAGACTGACGTGTCCAGGCCGTGACGAACGGCCGACGCGGGAGCCATGGACCACATCCGGAACTTCTGCATCATCGCGCACATCGACCACGGCAAGTCGACGCTCGCCGACCGGCTGATCCAGCGCTGCGGGGCCGTCGAGGCCAGGGAGTTCCGCGACCAGATCCTCGACTCGATGGACCTCGAGCGCGAGCGCGGGATCACCATCAAGGCCAACACCGTGAGCCTCCCCTACACGGCGAAGGACGGCCGGACTTACGAGCTGAACCTCATCGACACGCCGGGCCACGTCGACTTCTCCCACGAGGTGCGCCGCTCGCTGATGAGCTGCGAGGGGGCCCTGCTGGTCGTCGACGCCTCGCAGGGCGTCGAGGCGCAGACGGTCGCCAACCTGTACCTGGCGACGGAGCTCGGGCTGACGGTGGTGCCGGTGATCAACAAGATCGACCTGCCGTCGGCCGACGTCGAGCGGGTGATGGAGGAGATCGACCGCGACCTCGGGCTCGACCCGTTCGCGGCGATCCAGGTCTCGGCCAAGCTGGGCACCGGTGTCGACGACCTGCTGGAGGCGATCGTCACCCAGCTGCCGCCGCCCAGGGGCGACCCCCAGGCGCCGGTGCGGGCCCTGCTCTTCGACGCGCAGTACGACGCCTACCGCGGCGCCGTGCTGCTGGTGCGCTTCTTCGACGGCACCCTGCGTGCCGGCACCCGCGTGCGGCTGATGCACTCGGACGCCCTGCACAAGGTGGAGGAGGTCGGCTTCGAGCGGCTGAAGCGCGTGCCCGCCGGCCAGCTGAGCGCGGGCGAGGTGGGCTACGTGCTCGCCGGCATCAAGAGCCTGTCGGGGCTGGCGATCGGCGACACGCTCACCGAGGCCGAGCGCCCGGCCGCCGAGCCCGTCCCCGGCTACCGCGAGGCGAAGCCGGTCGTCTTCTCCTCGATCTACCCGATGGCCACCGATGACTACGAGGACCTCACCAAGGCGCTGGAGAAGCTGAAGCTCAACGACGCCTCGCTCATCTACGAGAAGGACTCCTCGGCGGCGCTCGGCTTCGGCTTCCGCTGCGGCTTCCTCGGGCTGCTGCACCTCGACGTGGTGCAGGAGCGCCTGGAGCGCGAGTACGGGCTGTCGCTGATCCTCTCCGCGCCTTCGGTCCGCTACCGGGTGGTGCTCCTCGACGGCAAGGAGGTCTGGGTCGACAACCCGACGTTCTACCCGGACGCGGGGGGGATCCAGGCGGTGTTCGAGCCCTACATCAAGGCCTCCATCATGACCCCCGAGCGCTACCTGGGGACGGTGATGGAGCTGTGCCGCGAGCGGCGCGGGGCGGAGACGACGCACCGCTTCCTGGCCGCGGGCCGCATGGAGGTGGTGAGCCAGCTGCCGCTGGCCGAGGTGCTGTTCGACTTCTACGACCGGCTGAAGTCGATCACCCAGGGCTACGGCTCCTTCGACTACGAGCTGCTCGACTACCGGCTCGGGGACCTGGTCAAGGTCGACATCCTGGTCAACGGCGAGAAGGTGGATGCGCTGTCGCAGCTCGTGCACCGCGACTTCGCGCGGCCGCGGGCGCTGCGCTACTGCGAGCGGCTGGCGAAGACCATCCCCCGCCAGCAGTTCAAGATCGCCATCCAGGGCGCGATCGGCGGCCAGATCATCGCCCGCACCACCATCAATCCCTTCCGCAAGGACGTGACGGCGAAGTGCTACGGGGGAGACATCACCCGCAAGCGCAAGCTCCTGGAGAAGCAGAAGGAAGGGAAGAAGAAGATGAAGATGGTCGGCGCGGTCGAGATTCCGCAGGAGGCGTTCGTGGCGGTGCTGCGCACCGAGACGGACGAGGACGAGGACTAGAACGACGCCGCTTCCGGGCCTCTACCTCCACGTCCCCTTCTGCTCGGCCGTCTGCCCGTACTGCGACTTCTCGGTGCTGAAAGCCGGCGCGGCCGCTCGCCGGCGCTTCGTCCAGCACCTGCTGGCCGAGGTCCCGCTGGCCGCCGGCGCCTGGAGCGATCCGCGACCGTTCGACACCGTCTACTTCGGCGGCGGCACGCCGTCGCAGCTGCCGGCCGAGGACCTGGCGGGCGTGCTCGAGGCCTGTCGCGCGCACCTGCCGATCGCCGCGGAGGCCTGGGTCTCCGTCGAGGTGAACCCCGAGGACGTGACGGCGGAAGCGTGCGCCGCCTGGCGTCGCCTCGGCGCGCGCACGCTGTCTCTCGGCGTGCAGTCCTTCAGCGACGAGGCGCTCCGCTTCCTCGGACGGCGCCACCACGCGCGGCAGGCGCGCGCCGCCGTGCAGACGGCGCTCGACGCGGGGTTTCACACGGTCTCCGTCGACCTCATCTTCGGTCTCCCCGGCCAGGCGTCCGAGGCCTGGCAGCGCGACCTCGACGCCGCGGTGGCCCTGGGCCCGCACCACGTCTCCTGCTACCAGCTCACGATCCACGAGCGCACCCGCTTCGGCGTGGCCGCGAAGCGCGGCCAGCTGGTCGAGATGCCGGAGTCGGAGCAGGCCGTCCTTTTCGAGCTGACGCACCGCCGCCTCGCGGACGCGGGCTATGCCGCCTACGAGGTGTCCAACTTCGCGCGCACGTCCGATCACGAGTCCCGCCACAACCGGAAGTACTGGGACCACACGCCGTACCTCGGGCTGGGCCCCTCCGCCCACTCGCTCGCGATCGCCGACGCCGCCGGATCACCGGGGGCCCGGCGCTGGTGGAACGAGCTGCGCACCCCGCGCTGGGAAGCCCGCATCGCGGCGGGGGAGCCGCCGGTCGGCGGAGAAGAGGCGCTGGGGCCGAGGGAGCTGGCCACCGAGGCGGTGCTGCTGGGGCTGCGCACGGCGGCCGGCATCGACCTCGCCGCCTTCGCGGCACGCTACGGCTTCGACCTGCTCGCGGCGAATGCCGCCCTCCTGGACCGCCTGGTCGCCGACGGCCGGCTGACGGTGGAAAGCCGTCCGGGGGCCGCACGGCTGGTGCCGACGCTCGCGGGCCTGGCGGTCGCCGACGGCCTCGGCGCGGCGTTCGAGGTCCCCGCCGTCGCGTCGCCCGTATAATGGGCGCCTTCGAGTCCCGAAAGAGGAGCGCGCCGTGACCGAGCCCGAGGAAGATTTCGCGACGATGTTCGAGGCTTCGATCCAGGCGAAGCGCTTCGAGCGGGGCCAGACCATCGAAGGCACGATCGTGGCGATCGGCCCCGAGGTGGCGTTCGTCAACGTCGGCGGCAAGGGCGAAGCGGAGCTCGACCTTGACGAGCTGAAGGACAAGGACGGCGTCCTGGAGGTGAAGGTCGGCGACCGCATCGAGGCGATGGTGGTCTCGACCGATCGCGGCCTCACCCTGTCACGGAAGCTGGCGCGGGGCGCCGCCAGCCTGCGCCAGCTCGAGGACGCGTACCGCGCGGGCCTGCCGGTCGAAGGCCGGGTGGAGCGGGTGGTGAAGGGCGGCTACGAGGTGCGCGTCGGCGGCCAGCGGGGGTTCTGCCCGCTGTCCCAGATGGACACCGTCCGCGGCGCCGCTCCCGAGGCGTACCAGGGGCAGGTGTACGCCTTCCGCATCGTCGAGTTCAAGGACGGCGGGAGGAACCTCGTGGTCTCGCGTCGCGTGCTGCTCGAGGAAGAGCAGAAAGCCAACGCCGAGGAAACCCGGAGGAGCATCGTGCCCGGCGCGGTGCTGAGCGGGCGGGTGGCATCGGTCCGCGACTTCGGCGCCTTCGTCGACCTGGGCGCCGGAGTCGAGGGCCTGCTCCACGTCTCCGAGATGGCGTGGTCGCGCGTGAAGGACCCGTCCCAGCTGCTGTCGGCCGGCCAGGAGATCACGGTCAAGGTCCTGCGTGTCGAGGACGACGGGCAGAAGATCGCCCTCGGGCTGAAGCAGCTCAGCGCCGACCCCTGGTCGACGGTCCAGGAGGCGTACGCGGTGGGGCAGGTGCGCGCCGGCCGCGTCACGCGCCTCGCGGAGTTCGGCGCCTTCGTCGAGCTGGAGCCGGGGATCGAGGGCCTGGCGCACGCGTCCACGTTCGCGCCTACCGGGAAGGCGGGCGGCTGGACGAGGTCGATCTCCGTGGGGACGACGGCGAACTTCGAGGTGCTGACGATCGAGCCCGACAAGAAGCGGATCGGTCTCGCGCTGGTTCCCGAAGGCTCGGCCCGCGGCGCCACGCCATCCGTCGCCCCGTCCGCGATCGCACCCGGCGCCCGGATCACCGGCAAGGTCGAGCGCCACGAGAAGTTCGGCATCTTCGTGTTCCTGGCCCCCGGCCGCACCGGTCTCATGCCGCTGAGCGAAACCGGCCTGGCCTTTGGAGCCGACGTCAGCAAGGCGTTCCCGGTCGGCTCCGACGTCGAGGTGGTGGTCCTCGAGGTCGATGCGGCGGGGCGGCGCATCCGCGTCAGCCACAAGGCCGTGGAGTCCGCGGCCGAGGCGCAGGAGCTGCGCGACTACACGGCCCGCACGCAGGCCGACTCCTCGGCGTCCTTCGGGTCGCTCGCAGACAAGCTGCGCGGGGCGCTCGACACACGGCGAAAGTGAGGCGGGGCGTCCGCGACCCGATCGACCCTCGCGTCGGCACCTCGGTGCTCGACAACGGCCTGCGGGTCGTCACCGTCCAGCTGCCGCACCTGCACACCTGCACCCTGGCCTTCTGCGTGAAGGCGGGGCCGCGCTTCGAGACGGCCGCCGAGAACGGGCTGTCGCACCTGGTCGAGCACATGCTGTTCCGCGGCACCGCGCGCCACCGCGGCCCGCGAGCGCTGGGCGCGGCCGTCGACGGCCTGGGCGCCGCGCTCGACGGCGCCACCGACCGGGACCTCGGCGTCCTGCGCATGAGCCTGCCACCCGAGCGCCTGCGGGCCGGGATGGAGCTGCTGGGAGACATCGTCCTGCGCCCGCGGTTCGCGGACATCAGGGCCGAGCGCGCGCTCGTGCTCCAGGAGATGAGCGAGGACTACGAGGGCGGCGTGGAGACGAACCCGGAGGACCTGGCCTGCGGCGCGCAGTTCGCCGGCCACCCCCTCGGCCAGCGGATCCTCGGGCCCAGGAGGAACGTCGAGCGCTTCACGGTCGGCGACGTGAAGCGCCACCACGCGCGGTTCCACGCCGCCCGCAACGCCGTCCTCTGCGTGGCGGGGCCGGTCGAGCACGCCGCGGTCGCCTCCGCGGCCGAGCGCCACTTCGGCAGCATGCGGCCCGGCGTCGAGATCGGATCGGCCCCGGTCCCACCCGCGGCCGGCGGTCCGCGGGTGTGCCCCGCGGCGAGCTCCGGGTCGTCGGTCGCGCTGGCCCTCACTCTGCGCGGGATCACGCGCGCCGAGCCGCAGGCCTACGCCGCTTTCGAGGTGCTGCTGCGCCTGCTCGACGGCGGCGGCATGTCGGGACGCGTCTACGAGCGCCTCTGCATTCGCGATGGGCTCGCCTACACCGTGGACGCCGAGATCCTGGATCACGGCGACGTGACGCTGCTGCAGTTCACCTCCGAGGTGGCCACGGCCAACCTGGTGCGGGTGGTCGCGGACACCCTCGACGTGCTCACGGCGCTGGCGCGCCGGCCGGTGCCCGACCCGGAGCTTCTCCGCGTGCGCGAGGGCTATCGGTCGTCCCTGCTGGCGCAGCTCGACGACACCGCGGCCATGGCCGAGTGGTTCGGGAGCGCGGCGCTGTTCCGCGCGCCGTCGTCACGGTCCGCGCGCCTGGCCCTCGTCTCGCGTGTGAGCCCTCGCGACGTGATGCACGTCGCCCGGCGGGTGGCGGATGCGGCCGGGCTGGCGCTGGCGGTGGTGGGACCGGTGAGTCGCCCGCGACTCCGCGCCCTGCGCCGGGCCGTGAGCTGATGGTGAGGCCCGGGACGGAACAGACACCACACCACGAACGTAGCTGACGAGGAGGGCAGGCACGCCCGTCGAGGCTGATGATGGAGGCCAGCAGTTTCGAGTTCCGGAACCGGTCGTGGATCATCACGGCGATCTTCCTGGCCGCCTTCTCGCTCTACGCCCTTGGTGATCGGAACGTCGTGCTGGTGCTGCTCGGCTGGCTGCACCGGTGGCCGCAGATCGGCCAGGTCGCGGCGGCACGCGCCGTCTTCGGCCTGGGTGCATGGCTCGCCCTGCTCTGTGCAGCCCTGCGCACCTGGGCGACCGCCTACCTCGGCGCCCGGGTCGTGCACGATCGCCAGCTGCATTCCGCCGGGCTGGTGGCGGACGGTCCGTACCGGCATCTGCGGAACCCCCTCTACCTCGGGACCATCCTGCTCGCCTTCGCCTTCGTTCCCCTGGCGGGGTGCGTCGGGGCCGTGTTCCTCGTGGTCGGGATCACCGCGTTCGTCCACCGCCTCATCCGGCGCGAGGAGTTGGCCCTTCTCGAGAGCCAGGGCGAGAGCTTCCGCCGGTACTGCCTGACGGTGCCACGGCTGCTTCCCTCCCTGGCGCCTCGTGTCGCTCCGGCCGGCGGCCAGCCGAGGTGGGTTCAAGCCGTGCTGGGGGAGGCGATGATGTGGGGGTTCTTCCTCGCCCTTGCGCTCTTCGCCCTGACCCTCAGCCCTCGCGTCTACGGCACAGGCATCGGCCTGGCTCTCCTGTCCAGCCTCGCCGTGAAGAGCCGCCTGTGGCGGCGAGAGCGTCCCGCGGCCGGCCTCGCCGGCTGAGCCGGAGGCGTCCCTCCGCCTGTGGTCGAGCCAGGACCGCGATCTTCCACCGGCGACTTCGGCTAGACTGCCCCTTCCGTGGCCCGGATCCGCGTGATGCTCGTCGACGACCACTACCTGGTCAGGGTGGGTCTGGCCAACGTGCTCGGCTTCGAGCCCGACATCGACGTGTGCGCCCAGGCGGAGAGCGGCGACGAGGTCCTGGAGGAGTACCGCCTGCACCGTCCCGACGTGACGGTGATGGACCTGCGCATGCCGGGGACTGACGGGCTGGCGGCGCTCGCCGCGCTGCGCCGGGCGCATCCCGACGCGCGGGTGATCATCCTCTCGAACTACACCGGCGCCGACGAGATCCACGCGGCGCTCCAGGGCGGAGCCGCCTCCTACCTGCCGAAGACGGTGGGCCAGCCCGAGCTGCTGAAGGCGATCCGGCTGGTGGCGGAGGGCCGCAGCTACGTGCCGGCCGAGATCGCCATGCGGCTGGCGGAGCGCCTTCCCTGCGAGGAGCTGACCAGCCGCGAGCAGCAGGTGCTGGCCCTGGTGGTCGAGGGCGCGAGCAACGGGGACATCGCCCGCCGGCTCGGGATCGCGGGCAGCACGGTGAAGAACCACATCTCGAGCATCTTCGAGAAGCTCGGCGTCACCCAGCGCACCGAGGCCGTCGCGGTCGCGATCAAGCGCGGGATCGTGCGCATCGAGTGAGGCGGCGGCATAGGACCGCGGTCCTACCCGGGCGTGGCCGCCGGGCTCATGGACGGCCGGCCCCGTCCGGCAGCAGAATCGCTGCGCCCGTGACGAACCCATCTCGGAGGCGGCGCCCATGGCTGTGAGCGGCCTGGTGCTGGCGACCACGCTGCTCGCCGGCGGATCCGCAACCGGGTCGTTCAGCCACGTCACCGTCGAAGACGGCCTGCCTCACAGCTACGTGCGGGCCATCCTCAAGGACCGGGCCGGCTTCATGTGGTTCGCCACGGCGCGCGGCCTGGTCCGCTACGACGGTGCGCACCTCGTCGTCTACCGCCACGACCCCCAGGATCCGGCCAGTCTTCCCTCCGGCGCCCCGACCTGCCTGCTCGAGGACCGGGAGCGTCGTCTCTGGGTCGGCACCGCGTCGGGCCAGTGGGCCGGCGTCGGCGTGCTGGACCGGAGCACCGGTCGCTTCACCCGCTACCTGGCGGATGGACGTCCCGGCTCTCTGAGCGCGGCCTACGTCCAGGCCATCTACGAGGATCGCCGCGGCCGATTGTGGGTGGGACACGCGCGGGGCATCGACCTCTTCGACCCCGCCTCCAAGACGTTCACGGCGTTTCCCATCGGTCCGGCAGGCGAGCCGCGGGTCATGGCGATGCTGGAGGACTCGCGCGGCAGCTTCTGGGTGGCGACGGAGAGGCATGGCCTGTTCCTCTTCGACAGGGACACCCACGCGTTCCGCAGCTTCCCGATCGCCGGCGCTGGGTTCTTTGCCGCCTTCCTCGAGCAGCCGGCCGGCACGCTGTGGGTGGCCGGGTATGGCGCCGGCCTCGTCCGCATCGACCTGGCGAGCGGGCGGGCACGGCGCTACCTGCCGGATCCGCAGCGGCCCGACTCGCTGAGCGTCGCCCAGGTGGTGCAGCTGGCGGGCGACGGCGACCGGCACGTCTACGTCGGCACCGAGAACGGCGGCCTCGACGTGCTGGACGTCTCGCAGGAGCGGTTCACGCACTACCGCCCCGACCCGGCCGACCCGCGCAGCCTGGGCAGCGCGTCCATCTGGGCGCTCTACCGCGACGACCACGGCCTGCTGTGGGCCGGGGCGAACGGCTTCGGCGTGAGCTGGCTGGCGCCGCTCGCGCAGCGGTTCGAAGCCATCCGCGCGGGCGCTACCGGCCTCGGCGACCCGCACGTCACCTCGATCGCGGAGGGCGAGGACGGCCGCATCTGGGTGGGCACGGACGGTGGCGGGCTGCACGTCCTCGACCCGCGCACGGCGCACGTCAGCCGCTACCCGCTGCCCGCCGGCGGCCCCGGCTCGGCCTCGAACGCGGTCCAGAGCGTGCTGGCCGACGCCGGCGGCCGCGTCTGGGTCGGCTTCTGGAGCCGCGGGCTCTGCCGTATCGACACCCGCAGCGGCGCCGTGCGCTTCTACCACCCGCCGGCCGGCCGTCGCTCGCCGATGAGCGACAGCGTCTGGCGCGTACTGGACGCCGGCGGCGGCGAGCTGCTGGTGGCGACGAATGACGGCGCGTTCCTGTTCGACGAGCGCCGTGAGAGCTACCAGCCGCTCAGCGACCGCTGGCCCGGCGCCGGGCTGGGCTCCGTGTGGGCGGCGGACCGGGACGGCTCGGGCGGACTCTGGCTGGCGCACATGACGAGCGTCGAGCACGTGGACCGGCGGAAGGGGACGGTGCGGCACTTCTTCGGCGACGACCAGGGCGGCGGCGCGTTCGCGGGATCCTTCGTGGACGCGCTGCACGCCGACAGCCGCGGCCGCCTGTGGGTCGGCACCGAGCGCGGGCTGACCTGCCTCGACTCCGACGGGCGCAGGCTCGCCAGCTACGCCGAGAAGGACGGCCTGCCGAACCCCAACGTGGAGAGCATCACGGAGGACGCCTCCGGCAACATCTGGGTGGGCACCTACGGCGGGCTCGCCCGGCTGCGGGGAGCGGTGGCCGCGCCGGCGGGAGCCGCCGTGCTCGCCTTCGACGAGCGGGACGGGGTGAGCGGCCGCTTCTCCATGCGCAGCGCCGCCTTCCGTGCCCGGGACGGCGAGCTGTACTTCGGCACCTCGAGCGGTCTCACCCGCTTCCTGCCGGAGGGCTTCCAGACGAACGGCCGGGTGCCGTCCGTGGTGCTGACGGGCCTCCGCCTCGGCGGTCGCCCGGTGGTGGCCGGCCGACCGGGTTCGCCGCTCACCGGCGCGATCGAGGAAACCAGCGAGCTGGTGCTGCCGCACGACCAGGCGGACGTGACCTTCACCTTCGCGGCGCTCAACTACGTCCTGCCGCAGAAGAACCGCTACACGCACCGCCTGGAGGGGCTCGACCGCGAGTGGAGCCCCGTGGGCCCGGAAACGCAGGCCTCCTACGTCCGCATCCCGCCCGGCGAGTACGTGTTTCGCGTCCGCGCCTGCAACAACGACGGCGTCTGGAACCTGGAGGGAGTCCGGCTGCGCCTGCGGGTGACGCCGCCCTTCTGGCAGACCGGCTGGTTCGCGGCGGCCCTGGCGCTGTCGCTGCTGGGAGCCGGGGTGGTGCTGCACGCCTCGCGGCTGCGGCGGGTGCGCCAGCGCTTCCAGGTGGTGCTCGACGAGAGACGGCGGCTGTCGCGCGAGCTGCACGACACCCTGGAGCAGGGCCTGGCCGGGATTGCGCTGCAGGTGGACTCGGCGCGGCAGCACCTGCAGCGTCGCCCGGAGGTGGTCGAGGGCTGCCTGGAGACCGCGCTGCGCATGGTCGAGTACTCGCGCGAGGAGACGCGCCGCACCGTCAACCAGCTCCGCTCGCAGGCACTGGAGCAGGGCGACATCGCCCAGGCGGTCCGCGAGGTGGCGGGCGAGCTCACCTCCGGCGGGGAGCCGACGGTGGTGGTCGAGGTCCGCGGCGCCCCGCGCCGGTTGTCGGCCGCCGCCGAGCACCACCTGTTCCGCATCGCGCAGGAGGCCCTCACGAACGCCGTCACCCACGCGCACGCCTCCCGGGTGAGCGTCCTGCTCGTCTTCGACGGCGACGCCGTGGAGCTGACCGTCTTCGACGACGGCCGCGGGCTTCCCGGCAAGCCGGGCCACGGCTTCCACTTCGGCTTCTCGGGGATGCGCGAGCGCGCGAGGGCGCTCGGCACGCGGCTGGAGGTGGAGAGCGCGCCGGGGAAGGGGACGACCGTCCGCGTGCGCTGGACGGGAGCCGCCGATCCGGGAGACGGCGGTGCGCCCGAGGCTTGAACGACGTGCTTCTTCAGGGAGAAGACCGATGACCCTTGCCCGATACGTCGCCGTCGCCGCGATCAGCGCGGCCCTGGTCGCCCCGGCAGCGGCCGACACCGTCGCCCTGTCGGTGGACGTCTCCCGGCCGGGCGCGAAGATCGATCGCAACCTCTTCGGCCAGTTCGCCGAGCACCTGGGCCACGGCATCTACGAGGGCGTCTGGGTGGGGCCCGCTTCGCCCATCCCGAACACCCGCGGCATCCGCAACGACGTGGTCGCCGCGCTGCGCGCGCTGAAGGTGCCGAACGTGCGCTGGCCCGGCGGCTGCTTCGCCGACGAGTACCACTGGCGCAAGGGCATCGGCCCCCGGCGGGCGGTGACGCTCAATCCCAACTGGGGCGGGGTCACGGAGGAGAACGCCTTCGGCACCCACGAGTTCATGGACTTCCTCGGCCAGATCGGCAGCGAGGCCTACGTCTCGGTGAACGTCGGCTCGGGCACGCCGCAGGAGGCGGCCGAGTGGCTGGAGTACATGACGACCGCCCAGCCGACGACGCTGGCGGCGGAGCGGGCCGCCAACGGCCAGCAGGCTCCCTGGAAGGTGGCCTACCTCGGCATCGGCAACGAGAGCTGGGACTGCGGCGGCAACATGACGCCGGAGTACTACCTCAGCCAGCTGAAGGTCTACAGCCGCTTCGTCCGCGACTTCAACCCGGCGCAGCAGCCGGACGGGCAACGCATGCTGAAGATCGCCGTCGGCCCGGGCGGCGACGGGCCGCGCTGGACGGAGTGGACCGAGACGATCATGAAGGCGTGGCAGGGTCGTTCCTGGAGCTGGGACATGGACGGCCTGTCGATGCACTCCTACACGGTCGTGAAGTGGCCGCCGGCGTACAAGTCGACCGGTTTCGGCGAGACGGAGTACGCCGAGATCCTCAAGTCCACGCTCGACATGGACCGCCTGATCGGCATCCACTCGGCGATCATGGACAAGTACGACCCGCAGAAGAAGATCGCGCTGGTGGTGGACGAGTGGGGCGCCTGGTACGCGCCGCTGCCCGGCAGCACCCCGGGCTTCCTGGCGCAGCAGAACAGCCTGCGTGACGCGATCCTGGCCGCGCTCAACCTCGACATCTTCGCGCGTCACGCCGACCGCGTGCGCATGGCCAACATCGCGCAGATGGTCAACGTGCTCCAGGCGATGATCCTGACCGACCGGGAGAAGATGGTCCTCACGCCGACCTATCACGTCTTCAGGATGTACGTGCCGTTCCAGGACGCCACCTTCCTGCCGGTCACCTTCGACCGCGGCACCTACACGCAGGGCGACGTCACGCTGCCCCGCGTGGATGCGATCGCCGCCAGGGACACGGCCGGGAAGGTCTGGCTGGCTCTCACCAACGTCGACGCCGGCCGGCCGGTGACGCTGGATGTGACGTTGGCTGGCGTCACGGCGAAAGGCGTGACCGGGGAGACGCTCAGCGCGCCGCGGGTCGACAGCGTCAACACGTTCGAGGCGAAGGACACGGTCGCGCCGAAACCCGCCGTGGCGAGCGTGCAGGGCGGGAAGGTGTCACTGACGCTGCCGCCACGGTCGGTGACGGTGGTCTCGGTGGCGCAGTGAGGAGGAGGTTCACGGTGAAGCCCAATCGGCTGGTGATGACGCTCGTCGGGCTGACCGCCTCGGTCGCGCTCGCACAGCAGTCGGCCGACGCACCCTGGCTGGACCCGGACCTGCCCGCGGAACGCCGGGCGGCGGACCTCGTCTCCCGCATGACGCTCGAGGAGAAGGTGCTGCAGATGCAGAGCACCGCTCCCGCCATCCCGCGCCTCGGCGTCCCCGCCTACAACTGGTGGAACGAGGCCCTG
The DNA here is from genome assembly GCA_035542035.1 of Vicinamibacteria bacterium. GTDB lineage: Bacteria > Acidobacteriota > Vicinamibacteria > Fen-336 > Fen-336 > DATBSL01. Next base: position 60,602 of record DATKME010000004.1, read on the forward strand.
CACGGTGTCGCCGGCGGACGGGCGACCGTCTTCCCCCAGGCGATCGGGCTGGCCGCCACCTGGGACACCGACCTTCTGAACCGGGTGGCCGACATCATCTCCACCGAGGCGCGGGCCAAGTACAACGACGCGCTGACGCGCCCGGCGCCTCCTGCCCCGCCCAACGTCCCCTTCGTCCTCCCTTCCTTCACCGCCGGGCTCACCTACTGGTCGCCGAACGTCAACATCTTCCGGGATCCGAGGTGGGGACGGGGCCAGGAGACCTACGGGGAGGATCCCTACCTCACCGGCCGCATGGCGGTCGCGTTCGTGACCGGCATGCAGGGCAGGGACGCCCGGTACCTCAAGGTCGTCTCCACGCCGAAGCACTACGCGGTGCACAGCGGCCCCGAGCCCGAGCGGCACACCTTCGATGCCAGGGTGAGCGAGTACGACCTCGTGAACACGTACCTGGCGGCCTTCCGGGCGGCCGTCGTCGACGGCAAGGCCGACTCGATCATGTGCGTCTACAACTCCGTCGACGGCACGCCGGGGTGCGCCAGCGCCGATCTGCTCCAGAAGCGCCTGCGCGACCAGTGGGGCTTCCAGGGCTACGTGGTGAGCGACTGCGGCGCGGTCAACGACATCTACCAGAACCACAAGTTCACGCCGACGCTGGGCGGCGCCGCCGTGGCCGCCGTCAAGGCCGGCACCGACCTCACCTGCGGCACCGAGTACCGGACCCTGGTCGACGAGGTGAAGGCGGGCCACATCGCCGAGGCCGAGATCGACCGCTCGCTGGAGCGACTGATGGTGGCGCGGTTCCGCCTGGGCATGTTCGACCCGAAGGAGCGGGTCCCCTACTCGCGGATCCCGATCTCCGAGAACGACTCGAGCGCGCACCGGCTGGTGGCGCGCGACGCGGAGCGGGAGGCGATCGTCCTGCTCAAGAACGAGGGCGGCGTGCTGCCGCTCGGCGCCTCGGTGCGGAAGATCGCTGTCCTCGGCCCCTCCGCCGACGACCCGGTGGCCCTGCTGGGCAACTACCACGGCGTCTCCTCGAAGCAGGTGACTCCGCTCGAAGGCCTCGAGCGGCAGCTCTCGACGGCGCAGGTGCGCTACGCGCTCGGCGCCACCTACACGCCCAGCACCGCCGCCCTGGTCCCCTCGACGTTCCTCACCGCCCCGGACGGCGGCCGGGGCGTGCTGGCCGAGTACTTCGCCAACCCCGACCTGCAGGGCGAGCCGAAGCTGCGCCGGACCGAGCCGCGACCCTACTTCGACCTGGCCATGGAAGACCCGGCGCTCGCGGCGGCGATCGGCCACGAGAAGTACTCGCTGCGCTGGACGGCCACGCTGACGCCGCCCGCGACGGGCGAGTACGAGGTGACGGCCCGCACCGGCATGTGGAACTGGACGGCGAAGGCACGGCTGTTCCTCGACGGCCAGGAGATCACCGTCGGCAGCGGCCCCTCGACGCAGGTGACCTCCACGCAGCCGGCGCCGGGTCCTCGCCGACCCACGCCGGTCCGGCTCAAGCTGGAGGGCGGACGCAGGTACGCCGTCCGCGTCGAGTACCGGCAGCCGGGCTTCGGCGGGACGCTGCAACTCGGCTGGCTTCCCCCCGCCGACGCCGCCCTCGCCGAGGCCGAGGCGCTCGTCAAGGACTCCGACATCGCGATCGTCTTCGTCGGCCTGAACTCGGAGCTGGAGGGCGAGGAGATGCGCGGCGTGAACATCCCCGGCTTCCTCGGCGGCGACCGCACCAGCCTCGACCTGCCCGAGCCGCAGGAGAAGCTGGTGAAGGCGGCCATCGCCATCGGCAAGCCGGTGGTGGTGGTCCTGACCAGCGGCAGCGCCATCGCGGCCAACTCCGCGGCGGCGCACGCGGCCGCCCTGCTGCAGGCGTGGTACGGCGGCGAGGAGGCCGGCACCGCCATCGCCGAGACGCTGGCCGGGGTCAGCAATCCCGCGGGCCGTCTTCCCGTGACCTTCTACAAGAGCGTGGACCAGCTGCCGCCGTTCACGGACTACGCCATGAAGGGCCGCACCTACCGGTACTTCGCCGGCGAGCCGCTGTACCCCTTCGGTTTCGGGCTGAGCTACTCGAGCTTCGCCTACTCGGGCCTGACCGCCAGACGCACCGCCACCGGCGCCGAGATCCGCGCGACGGTCCGGAACACGTCGGCGCGGGACGGCGACGAGGTGGTCCAGCTCTACCTCGGGGGAGGCTCCGAGGAAGGAGCGCCGATCCGCAGCCTGCGAGGCTTCCAGCGGATCCACCTGCGGGCGGGCGAGGGCCGGGAGGTGACGTTCACGCTCGGCCCCGACGGCCTGCCGAAGTCCACCGTCGAGGTCAGCGTCGGGGGCGGGCAGCCGCTGGGCAACGTCCCGCACGTGCGGGGAGCGCTGTAGTGCCGGCGCGCCGGACGGAGTGACCCAGATGATCGCCCCCGACCCCACGCGACGCTCGTTCCTCAAGGGCTCGCTGGCGCTCGCCGCAGGCGCTCTGGCCGACAGCCCGCAGCCGGCGCGTTCGGCACCCTCCGGGCCGCTGGTCGCCTACGTGGGGACGTTCAGCTCGCCGCTGCGCGACGTTCTGAAGACCCAGGTCGACCTGCCGCCGGGGAACGGCCGCGGGATCCACCTCTTCGAGGTGGATCGCACGAGCGGCGCCCTGAGGCAAACCGGCGTCCAGGAGATGGGGACGAGCCCGAGCTGCCTGGCGCTGAACGCGTCCGGCACCCGCCTCTACTCCTCGAACGAGACCGACCGCGTGGGCGAGGGCGGGGAAGGCACCGTCAGCGCGTTCGCCATCAGCCCCGCCGACGGCAGCCTGGCGCCGCTCAACGCCGTACGCTCGGGCGGTGCCGGTCCGACCTTCGTCACCGTCCATCCGTCGGGAAGGTTCGTGCTGGTGGCCAACTACTTCGGGGGCTCGGTGGCGGTGCTGCCGGTCCTGGCGGAGGGGCGGCTCGGAGAGGCGACCGACGTCAAGAAGGACGCCGGCGAGATCGGCTCCACCCGTGCGACGGGTGCTCCGCGCGGCAGCTTCGCCGTGAGCGGCCACGACCGCACGCACGCCCACATGATCCAGGCGGACCCCTCCGGGCGCTTCGTGCTGCACGTGGACCTGGCGCTGGACCGGATCTTCGTCTGGCGGTTCGACGACCAGAGGGGCCTGCTGGCCCCCGCCGACCCCCCGGGCGTCTCGCTGCCGCCTGGGGACGGCCCGCGCCACCTCGCGTTCCACCCCGGGGGGCGCTGGCTCTACTCCATCCAGGAGGAGGCCTCCACCCTCGCGCTCTTCGACTTCGACGGGTCCAGCGGCCGGTTGACGGCACGGCAGACGGTCTCCACGCTCCCGCCCGGCTTCGCCGGCAGCAACTTCTGCTCCGAGGTCCTGGTCTCGGCCGACGGGCGCTTCGTGTACGCCGGCAACCGGCTGCACGACACTATCGCCGTCTTCGCGGTGGGCCTCGACGGGACGCTGACGTTCGTCGCCGAGGAATGGACCCGGGGCGACTACCCGCGCAGCTTCGGGTTCTCGCCCGACGGCCGGTTCCTCTACTGCTGCAACCAGCGGGCAGACGACGTCACGGTGTTCCGTGTCGACGAACGGAGCGGACGGCTCGAGTTCACCGGCTCGTACGCTCCCGTCGGCACCCCTTCAATGGTGGTCCTGCTGGACCTGGCCGGGGCCAGGGCGCGCTGAGGGCTAGCTCGGCTTGCGGTGCTCCGCCAGCAGCCTCTCGAACTCGCTGCGGGGCATCCTCAGCTTCTCGGGGTGGGCCTCGATCCACCTGGCGAAGGCGTCGTACTTCGCCGGCGTCCACCCGCCCTCGAACTCGGCCTTGTTCGCTCCGCGGCGGTTCAGCTCGAAGTTGAAAGCGTCGGTGAGCTGTGTGAACTCGGCCGCGCTGATCGCCTCCTCGGCGAGGAGCGCCGGCACGAAGAGGACGCCCTCCGGCTTGCACAGGACCAGGTCTCCCGGCAGCACCACCGCCCGGCCGATGCGGACGGGCGCGTTGATCGCGGTCAGCTCCATGTCCGCCCAGGCCGAGGGGTCGTAGCCGCGGTAGAACCCGTTGAAGTTCGGGATCTCCCGGTTCTCCTCCTGGTCGCGGATGCCCGCGTCGAAGACGAAGCCCGTCTGGGAGCGCGCGGCCACGGCGTTGCCCAGGTTGGAGCCGATCAGCGTGCCCTCGACGATCTTGCCGAAGCCGTCCGCGACGTAGATGTCGCCCACCTGCAGCTCCGCGATCGGCCACATGTTGGTGCCGCCGGTGCGTCCTTCGGCCCTGCCCTCGGCCTTGATGGCCTTCTCCATGTCGGGCCGGGTGGGCAGGTACTGCGCGGTCAGGGCTCGGCCGGCGAAGGCCTTGTCCGGGTGCAGGGCCTGCCAGCCGGCCTCGAACTGGTTGCGGTAGCCGCGCTCGCGGATGTACTCCCAGACGTCCTCGATGGGGACGTCGACCGCGCGCTTGAGCAGCGAGTCGGCGAGGCGCGGCCGCCCGTCGGGAAAGCGGTCGCCCTTCCAGTCCGAGGTGTAGAACAGCATCTGCTCGCGCGACATCTTCACCTGGCACAGGGCAGGCGACGCGCAGAGGATGGCGAGGAGCGCCACGGTCGTCCGGGTCTTCTTCTTCATGCGGGGATTCTCCCCCGGGAGCCGCCGGATGCGGAAGCCCCGAGCGTCCGCTACGGCCGCTGCGCCGCGGGAACCGCGGCCGGTTCGCGCCGGCCTTCGCCTCGCGCCAGCGCGCGGGGATGGCACTCTTGACAGAATATTCGCATATCGTTATATTCGAGCACATGGCAACTGAGGCCGACCTGGTGGGAGGGCGGAGGTGAGGGGCGCCCGCGGCGGGCTGGTGCTCGGGCTCTGGCTGCTCGGCCCCCCGGGGGCGCAGGCGGAGGAGGTCCCGGTTTCGCTGGCCGACGCGCTGGCGATCGCCGAGAAGGCAAACCCCGAGCTGCAGGCGGCGGCGGCGCGGGTCGAGGAGCAGGCGGCGCGGGCCGACTCGGTCCGGCGGATGCGCTGGCCGCGGCTGGGCCTGTCGGTCGACTGGTCGCGCACCGACCTTCCCGCGGGCGTCTTCGCCAACAAGCTCAACGCCGGCCAGTTCACCATGGCCGACTTCGACGTGGCCCGCATCAACGACCCCGGTCCTCTCAGCCACCTCGGCTCCAGCCTCTCGCTGGAGGTCCCCATCGACGTGTTCGGCAAGGTGGGGACCATGGCCGGTGCCATGACCGCCTACCGCGACGCGGCCTCGGCCGGGCGACGCGACGCCCTGCAGGAGGTCCGCATGCGCGTGGTGGAGGCGTACCGCCACGCCGACCTGGCGCACCGCGCGGTCGAGGTGACCGCGCGGGTGCTGGAGGTGGCCAGGGCCCGGGAGTCGGAGATCGAGGCCCGGGTGGAGGCGGGCGGCGCCCTGAAGGCCGACCTGCTGCGAGCGCGCGCGCGCCGGCGGCAGCGCGAGGCGGACCTCGCCGAGAGGCGCGGACAGGAGGCCATGGCCCTCGCCGGCCTCGGCCGGCTGCTGGGCGCGGCGGAGGGCACGAGCTACGTCCCCACCGACGCGCCGCCCCCGGTGGCGCCGCTGCCGGGCGACGAGGTGCAGTGGTCCGCCCGCGCGCTGCGGCAGCGGCCGCTGCTGGAGGCAGCGCGGCACAAGGCGCAGGCCGCCGCCTCCTTCGTCAGCCAGGAGAGGAAGGCGCTGCTGCCCGACGTCGGGGCCAGGGGCCAGCTCTGGGACGACCGCATCGACGCGGGCAACGCCCAGGCCTGGGCCTTCGGGGTGGGGCTCAGGTGGGCGCCGTTCGACCCCGGCCGCAGCAAGCGCGAGGCGGCCGCCACCGCCGAGGAGCACGCGGCGGAGCTGGACGCCCGGGCCGCGGCCGACCAGGTGCGGCTGGAGGTGCAGCTGGCGTTCCGGCGGGCCCTGGCCGCGCGGGAGCGCTACGCCGCGGCCGCCGGCGGGACCGAGGAGGGCAGGGAGGCGCTGCGGGTTCTGCAGGAGCGGCGCCAGGCGGGCATGGCGACGCTGACGGACGAGCTGGAGACCGAGACGGCCGCACTGGGCGCGGCACTCGAGGAGATCGGTGCCGCCTCCGAGGTGGCCATCGCGGACGCGGCGCTCCGTCGCGCCGCCGGGGAGATGTGAACGATGAGCCTGCGTGTTGCGACGATCCTGACGGTCCTGGCCGTGGGCGCCATCGCCTGCACCCGGCAGCAGCCCCAGCCCGCCGCGACGCCCACCCCGCCGATCCGTCAGGTGGCCACCGGCGAGGTGGCTCGCTCGGGCGGCGCCGGCGAGCTCGCCGTCCCCGCGGTGGTGCAGGCGCGCAGGCGCGCCACCCTGTCGGCGCGCATTCCCGCCTCCGTCACCGAGCTCCCCTACGAGGAGGGGCAGGCGGTGCAGGCCGGGGCGGTGGTCGTGCGCGTCGACGACTCGGCCGTCCACGCCGCCGCCGCCGCCGCCGAGGCCGGGGTCCAGGCCGCCGAGGCGGACCTCGCCCGCACGAAGACGCTGCTGGAGAAGGGCGCCGCCACACCCCGCGAGCTCGAGCAGGTGACCGCCGCCGCCAGCGGCGCCCGCGCCCAGCTCACCGCCGCCCGTGACAACCTCTCCTACACCGCGCTGCGCGCGCCGTTCGCGGGCCGCATTGCCGCCCGCCGCGTCAACCTCGGCGACGTGGTCAATCCCGGCATGCCGCTGGTCGAGATCGAGGGTGAGGGAGGCCTGGAGATCCGGGCGACGGTCGAGTCGGCCGCCGCCGCCAGGCTGCGGCCCGGCGCCCGGCTGAAGGCCGCCGTGGACGGCCTCGACCAGCCGCTGACCGCCACCGTGACCGCGGTGTCGCCGGCCGGCGACCCCACCACGCACCGTTTCGAGGTGAAGGCCGACATCCCTGCAGCACCGGGCCTGCGCTCGGGCCTGTTCGCGCGGCTGCTGGTCCCGGGCACGGCCGCGGAGCCGCGCCTCACCATCCCCGTGGACGCGCTCTTCGAGCGTGGCGGGCTCACGGGTGTCTTCGTCGTGGCCGACGGCCGGGCTCGCCTGCGCTGGGTGGCGGCCGGCGCCCGCGACCGCGACACGGTGGAGATCAGGGCCGGACTGGAGTCGGGCGAGAAGGTGGTGCGGCGGCCGGCCGACCTCGTGGACGGCAACCCGGTGCGTGTCGCCGCGGCGGGGTGGCCGGGAGGCGCGACGCAGCACCCCCTGGACGAGCAGAGGTAGGCATGCGCACCGGCTTCGCGGGCCGCGTGGCCCACGCCTTCCTGGACAGCAAGCTGACGCCGCTGGTGATCGTCGCCTCTCTCGGCCTCGGCGCGCTGGCGCTGCTGGCCACCCCGCGCGAGGAGGAGCCGCAGATCCGGGTGCCGATGGTCGACGTGATGGTGGCCTGGCCCGGCGCCGAGCCGGCCGAGGTCGAGAACCGGATCGTCGCCCCCATCGAGCGGATCCTCTGGGGCGTCCCCGGCGTCGAGCACATCTACTCGGTGTCCCGGCCCGGCCTGGCGATGGTCACCGTCCGCTTCCGGGTGAACGAGTCGAACGAGGCGAGCCTGGTGAAGGTCTACGAGCGGCAGAGCGCGATGGGCTGGATCCTGCCGCAGGGCACCATGCCGCCGATCGTGGAGCTGCACTCGATCGACGACGTGCCCTTCCTCAGCCTGACCCTGTGGGGGAAGGGCTGGAGCAGCGACCGGCTGCGGCCGCTGGCGGCCGAGCTGGCTCAGGAGATCTCGGAGGTCCCCGAGGCGAGCCGGGCGCAGCTCATCGGCGGCCAGCCGCGGGTGGTGCGGGTCGAGCCCGACCCCGACCGGATGGCGGCCGCCGGCGTGAGCTGGATGCAGCTCACCGGCGCGCTGCAGGCGGCCGCGTTGCGTGCGGGCGCCGGCACCGCCGTCCGCGACAACCGGGAGGTGCGGGTGGAGGTGGGGCCGTTGTTCCGCGGCTCCGAGGAGGTCGGGCGCGTGGTGGTGGGCCTGTCCCAGGGCCGTCCGGTGTACGTCACGACCGTCGCCCGCGTGATCGACGGCCCCGACGAGGCGACCGACGCCGTCTTCTTCTCGCCCGGCCCGGCAGGTGCCAGCGCCGAGGCCCCCGTCGGCAGCGAGCAGCCGGCGGTCACCATCGCCGTCGCCAAGCGCACCGGCGCGAACGCCACCCAGGTGGCCGAGCGGGTGCTGAAGAAGGTCGACGACCTGCGGCCGAGGCTGCTGCCGGCGGACGTCCGCGTCGAGACGACCCGCAACTACGGCGAGACCGCCCAGGAGAAGTCGAACGAGCTGGTGGACCACCTGCTCATCGCCACGCTGTCGGTGGTGGTGCTGATCTCGCTGACCATGGGCTGGCGCAGCGGGCTGGTGGTGGGCATCGCGGTGCCGGTCACGCTGGCGCTGACCCTCTTCATCTACTTCCTAGTCGGCTACACCCTCAACCGCGTCACCCTGTTCGCCCTCATCTTCTCCATCGGCATCCTGGTCGACGACGCGATCGTGGTGGTGGAGAACATCGAGCGCCACCACCGCGAGAAGCGCGGGAAGCCGCTCCTGCGCACCGCGGTGGAGGCGGTGGACGAGGTGGGCAACCCGACCATCCTGGCCACCTTCACCGTGATCGCCGCCATCCTGCCCATGGCCTTCGTGCGCGGGCTGATGGGGCCGTACATGCGGCCGATCCCCACCGGCGCCTCGGCGGCCATGCTCTTCTCGCTGGCGATCGCCTTCATGGTCACGCCCTGGGCGGCCTACCGGCTGTTCGGCAGGGCGGACGCGGGCCACCACGGCGAGGAGGAGAGGCCACCGGCCGGGCTGGCAGCGCGCAGCTACCGCCAGGTGATGAACGCGCTGGTCGCGCGGCCCGGCGTGCGCTGGGCGTTCTTCGCCGCGGTGCTGGCGGTGCTGCTGCTGGCGATGACCACGGTCGGCGTCGGCCTGGTGAAGGTGAAGATGCTGCCGTTCGACAACAAGAGCGAGTTCCAGGTCCTGGTCGACCACCCCGGGGGGACGCCGCTCGAGGTGACGCTGGAGACCGCGCGGCAGATGGAGCGCTACCTGGCCGGTGTGCCGGAGGTGAGGAACCTCGAGCTCTACGCCGGCAATGCCGCCCCCTACAACTTCAACGGTCTCGTCCGCCACTACTTCCTGCGCCGCGCCCCCCAGTGGGCCGACCTGCAGGTGAACCTCTCCGCCAAGGGCGAGCGCACCGCCCAGAGCCACGACATCGCCAAGCGCGTGAGACCCGCGCTGGTCGAGATCGCGAAGAGGCGGGGCGCCTCGGTGAAGGTGGTCGAGATCCCGCCCGGGCCGCCGGTGATGGATACCATGGTGGCGGAGATCTACGGGCCGACCGAGGCCGTCCGCCATCAGGTGGCGCGGACGGTGCGTGGCCTCTTCGAGGCGACCCCCGGAGTGGTCGACGTCCACGACTCGACCGAGGCTGAGCGTGGCCGCGCGCTGGTGGGCATCGACCGCGAGAAGGCCGGTCTCAAGGGGATTCCCGCCATGGCCGCGGTGGAGACGCTCGCCGGCCCGGGGGCCGGCCGTGACGTCGCGCGGATCGACGCTCCGTCCTCGCGCGAGCCCGTGCCGGTGCGGGTCCGCCTCTCGGCCGCCGACCGGGCGAGCCAGCAGCGGCGGCTCTCCCTGCGGGTGGACTCGCCGATGGGCGGGCAGGTCGCGATCGGCGACCTGGCCACGGTCGAGCGGGCGCCGGAGCCGCAGCCGCTCGTCCGCAAGGACCTGAAGCCGGTGGTGTACGTGATGGGCGACCTCGCGGGCCAGAAGGAGAGCCCGGTCTACGCGATCCTGGAGCTCGACCGCCAGCTCGATGCCCTCAGGCTGCCGAACGGGGCCGCGCTCGAGCGCTACTCGGTCGAGCCCCCGGAGACCTCCGACCGCGCGGCCATGAAGTGGGACGGCGAGTGGCAGATCACCTACGAGGTCTTCCGCGACCTGGGGATCGCCTTCGCGGTGGTGCTGGCTCTGATCGCCATCCTGGTGATCGGCTGGTTCCAGTCGTTCGCCGTGCCGCTGGCGATCCTGCTGCCGATCCCGCTCTCGCTGATCGGCATCCTGCCCGGCCACTGGCTCTTCGGCGCCTTCTTCACGGCCACCTCGATGATCGGCTTCATCGCCGGCGCCGGCATCATCGTGCGGAACTCGATCATCCTGGTCGACTTCATCGAGCTGCGCCTGCGGCAGGGGATGCGCCTCGAGGAAGCGGTGGTGGAGGCGGGGGAGCTGCGCTTCCGGCCGATCCTGCTCACGGCGGCGGCGGTGGTGGTGGGCTCGCTGGTCATGCTGTTCGACCCGATCTTCCAGGGCCTGGCGATCAGCCTCATGATGGGCTCCATCGCCGCCGTAGCCCTTTCGCCGCTGACGGTGCCCGTCCTCTACTACCTGATCGCGCGGCGTGGCCGCGCGGAGGAGCTGCGGCGCGAGGCCCTGCTGCCGGCCGAGCCACCTGCGCCGGCCGCGTCCCGATGACCACGAGATCCCAGGAGGAGGAGAGATGACGATCGAGCGTGCGCTGCGGGGGCTGGCCGGCTTCTTCGTGCTGGCCTCGCTGGCCCTCGGCTACTGGGTCCACCCCGGCTGGTACCTGCTGACCGGCTTCGTGGGGCTGAACCTGCTCCAGTCGGCCTTCAGCAACACCTGCCCGGCCATGGTTGTGTTCCGCAGGATGGGGCTGCGCGAGTGCGCTCATGCGGGTGGCCCGAAGGCGGCGGCGACGACTGCGCCGGCGGCCGACTGCTGCGGCCGGGAGTGATCCGGTGAAGGCCATCGTGCTGGTGACCGACTCCGAGGCGATGCCCGAGTACGAGCGCGCCCTGGTCGGCGTCGGTCACCAGGGCTTCACCGTGGTGCCGGCCCTGGCGGGAAGCGGACGCCACGGTCTCAAGACCGGCGACCGCGTCCACCCGGGCAGCTCCAGCCTCCTGCTCACCGTGGCCAGCGAGCAGGACGCGCCCTCGCTGCTGCAGGCCCTGCGGCGACTGCGTGATGAGCGCGGCCTCGGCGAGGTCACCCGCATGTGGTTCTTCGAGGCCGAGGAAGCCTGACGTCTCAGCGCGCCGGCAGCACGGCGATCTCCAGCCTGCGCCGGGTGAGCGCCACCTCCTCCGCCAGCTGGTCGCGCATGCCGTGCTTGATGCGGGAGAGCAGGATCCCGCGCAGCAGGCCGTGGGGAGGGCTGACGAGGGCGCGGACGGCCCGCACCAGGTAGAAGGCGCGGGTGGTGCCCGGCTCGGGCAGCAGGCTGAGGAACTCCGCGTAGGCCAGGAAGTAGTGGCTGTCGTAGACGTGCTTGAGGACGACGTCGTAGCGGGACGCCGGCGCGTTCTCGTCGCGGCGGATGACCGCGTGCACGATCGACACCACCGGCTTCACCACCCGCGTCTTCGACCAGAACAGGAACTGCTCCAGGTCAGCCGGGGTTGGCCTGGCCGGGAACTGCAGGAGGTAGTCGCACAGCGGCCGGTCGCGCTTGCACAGGCCGGGGCTGTTGCCCAGGATGTACTCGAGGCCGGTGGCGGCCGACTCGGGGGAGGGGCCGTCGTCGTAGACCGCCATCGCCCTGTTGCCCTCCTGCAGGTAGGCGGTGGCGCGTTCCAGGAGCATCGTCTTCAGCAGCCGGGCGGCCCGCGCCTCGGCGTCGGGGGCGCCCCAGTCGATTCTCTGCGCCTCGGCCATGGCCCGGCGGTCCAGCTGGACGTCGCAGTCGCCGACCTGGCAGCGGGCCAGGTCACGCAGGTCCTGGCGCTCCAGGCGGAGCGGCTGCAGGTCCGTGGCCGTCAGCGGCGTGGCGAAGCGCCCGGTCTGCAGGGTCCGCTCGCCTGCGGGCGTCCAGCCGGAGCGGCCCACGCTGCGGATCTCGTCGAGCAGCTTGGCCTCCGAGGTGGCGATGCGGGTGACCGCGACCACGAAAGCGGCGTTGTCCTCGCGCTGCAGGCGCAGTCGGGTGACCAGCCCGCCGGACCGCACCGTGGCGATCTGGGCGTCCGTGAAACCGACGGAGCGCATCTCCGTCTCCAGCGTGGAGGCGGCGGCGAAGCCACGGCCGCCGAAGGCGGTCAGCGCCAGCGTCGTCAGCAGGACGGCCCGGGTCCGGCCTCTCATGAGAGCGTCTGTAATCATCCCGCGATTGCCGGTCCGGGGGGCCGCCTCCCGGCGAGCCATCGGCTGGCCCGGGCGCAGGCGCAGATCGCCGCCATGCGGACGCCCCACCTCGGCCCGGTCGACGACGCAAGGGCCCGGCGAGCCTCAGTCGCTGCCCCGGCCCACGCCCAGGGCGTCCGCCACGCGGTTGATGTAGTTGAACCAGGACGCGATCAGGGTGATCTGCAGGATCGCCTGGTCGTCGAAGCCGGCCTCGCGCAGGCGCCGGTGGTGGTCCGGGGTCACCCGGGTCGCGTCCGTCGTCAGCACGCCCACGTAGTCCAGCATCACCCGGTCGGCGGGCGAGAGCGGGGCGCGGTCGTAGTCCTCCACCAGAGCCTTCACCAGCGGGGGATCGAGCGTCGCGGCACGCAGGAACTCTGCGTGAGAGGTCATTCAATAGTGGCAGCGGTTCAGCGTCGAGACGCGGGTGGCGATCATCTCGTGCCGCGCACGGCTGAGCGGGAGCGCGTTCGACATCAGCACGCCGAAGGTGGCGAAGGCGTGGTGCAGCGCCTCCGGGATCAGGCTGTGGCTCTCCACGATGCTCTCGCTGTCGTCCTCGGGAGAGCGGGCGTACTCCTGCGGGTAGAAGGCGTGCTGCGCCTCGAGGGCCTCCTTCAGCGCCCCCTGGGCGTCCCTGCGAGAAATCGTCTTGATCCAGGCCATCAGCTCTCCTCCATTTCCGGGCTGGCCGCCACCGCCGAGGGCCGGCGGTGCCCGCCGCGCGCCTGCCTGAGCCAGTAGACGGGGATGCCGGCGGCCACCACCAGCGACCCGAGCAGTGCCTGCCGGGGGCTGCCCGAGGCGACGAGCGCCATGGTCACGAGCAGCAGCACGAGGAAGACGAGGGGCGTCACCGGCCAGCCGGGGACGCGGTACCGTCCCGGTGGCGGCGGCGGCAGGCGGTAGAGTCCCGCAACCGTGAGCGCGAGGAAGGCCATGGTGGCGAAGACGAAATAGGACACGATCGCCTGGAAGCTGCCGACCGCGGCCAGCCCCGCCGCCAGCAACGCCTGCACGGCCACCGCGCGCAGAGGCGCGCCGGTGCGCGGGTCGAGCCGTCCCACCAGCGCGGGCGCCGCACCGTCGCGCGCCATCGCGTAGTACACGCGCGGGGCGAAGATCATGAAGGCGAACAGGCTGCCGAGCACGAACAGCGCCACCAGCAGGGACAGCACCCGTCCGCCGGCCGGCCCCAGCAGCACGGCGCCGGCCTGGGCGACGAAGGTCTCGGGGGAGGAAACGGCCTGGAGGGGGACGAGTGCCATGAAGGCGACGCTCACCGCGACATAGGCGAGGGTGACGGCGGCGACGCCGAGCGTGAGCGCCCGGGGCAGCACGCGCCCCGCCTCGCTCACCTCCCCGGCGAGCTTGGACGCCTCCCACCAGCCGCCGAACGAGAAGAACGCGGCCACCAGCGCCCCCGCTAGTGCCGGCAGCAGCGCCGGCGCGCCGGCTCGCCGCGCGGCGAACGGCAGCAGGTTCGCGACCTCGGCGGCGCCGGAGAGGAAGGCCCAGCCGACGAGCAGCAGCAGCAGCGCGATCTTCGCCACCGCCAGGACCTGGCCGACGGCGGCGGCGCGGCGCACGCCCGCCGCGTTCGAGAGCGCGCCGGCGGCGATCGCTGCCAGCGCGATCGGCAGTGGCGGCAGGCCGGGGAAAGCGGCCGCCGCGTACGCGGCGGCGCCGGTCGCGAGAGCGGCCGTCAGCCCCGGGTCCATCACCAGCAGGCACTTCCAGCCGTAGAGAAACGCCACGCCCGGCCCGAACGCCTCGCGCAGGTAGACGTAGCTGCCTCCCGCCCGCGGGAAGCGGGCGGCCAGCTCGCCGAAGGCGAGCGCACCGCAAACGGCAGCCGAGCCCATCAGCAGCCACACCGCCACCACCAGGGCCGGCGAGGCCAGGCCCCTGGCCATGCCGGCCGGCGCGAGGAAGATGCCCACGCCGACCGTGCCGCCGACCACCAGCGAGGTCGCGGACCGCAGGCCGATACGGCGCCGGAGCCCGAGGCTGGCCTCCATCGGCGTCAGAACCGCGCCCGCAGGCCGAGCTGGAACGCGCGCGGCCCGCCCGAGCCGAAGACGCCGCCGGCGGTGGTGAGCGCGCGGCCGAAGGAGGAGGAGCGCAGGTAGCCGGGATCCGCCGGGTCCTGGCTGTCGCGCACCAGCACGTTGGAGAAGCCCGAGTAGTTGGACTTGGAGACGCCGAGGATGTTCGTCACGTTGAGGACGTTGAAGCACTCCACGATCGCCTCCAGGCTGGCGCGCGCCGAGAGCCTGAACGGCCGCGACAGGCGCAGGTCCAGCGAGTCGAAGCCGTCGTTGAAGCGCGCGTCGCTGCCGACGAGAGGCAGCAGAGCGCCGTCGACCCCGCCGTGGGCGTTCAGGTCGGAGATGTAGGCGTTGAGCTGGGCCGCCGTCTGGAACACGCGGCCGCCCGCGTTGCGGGGCAGGGTGGGCACCCGCGTCGAGCCGTCCGGCATCAGGATGTCCATGGGCACGCCCGAGGCCAGGGTCCAGATGCCCGAGAGCCGCACCGCCTTGGGCAGCAGCAGCGAGCCCGAGAGCGCGAAGCGGTGGCGCTGGTCGTTCGGGGTCGGGCCGTACTCGCGCTGCAGGTCGTTCGGATCGATGGGGCCGGGTCCGAACGGGATCTGGTCGTCGTTGGCGTAGTTGTGGGCGCTCGACAGCGTGTAGGAGGCGCGCAGCAGCTGGCCGCCGCTCCAGGTCTTCTCCACCATGGCCAGCAGCGCGTCGTAGCGCGTGCCGACGCTCGACTCCAGGTTGATCACCTGGTCGGGTCCGCCCACCACCGGGTTGAAGACCGTCCCGATCGGCCGCCCGATGATGAAGTGGGTGCCGTGGTCGTGGACGAGGTCGAGCTGCAGCACGGAGGCCCCGGGCAGGCGGATGCGGGACCCGAGGTTCCACTGCTGGACCATCGGGTTCTGCAGGCCGTTGTCGATGATGTCGATCCCGGAGGCTCCCGCGCCCGGGATCACGAAGCCGGTGAAGGGATTCGCCAGCGTGGGCGCGCCCGGGGGCAGCGTGCCGGTGGCGGGGTCGAGGTACATGACGTTGCCGGCGCGGACCTCGATGGGCAGGGCGCGGCCGTCGAGGCCGCGCTCGAGCGACATCACCTCCAGCGTCACCCGGTCGTAGTAGATCCCGTACCCGCCGTGGAGCTGGAGCGAGCCCCGGCGGTTGCTCCAGGCGAAGCCGACGCGCGGGCCGAAGTTGTCGAGGTCCCGGCCGCGGGTACCCTGGAGGAACGGCTGCACGATCGGGTTGATCTGCGAGTAGCCGGAGAGGTTCTTGACGTTGGTGTCCAGCTCCCAGCGCAGGCCCAGGTTCAGGGTGAGCTGCGGCGTCAGCCGCCAGTCGTCCTGGGCGAAGAGCGCGAGGTAGCTGCTGCTGCAGTCGTCGAGCACCAGATTCTGGTCGGGCTTGCCGCTGCGCAGCGTCACCGCGAACAGCAGGTCGGCGTCGTCGATGCGGCCGTCGCCGTTGACGTCCGCGTGCGGGAAGTCCTCCACCATCTCGATGCGGCCGTCGCGGAAGACGCCCAGGTCGAAGCGGCCGTGAGTGTGCGCGAGCTCGCCGCCGATGCGCAGGCTGTGGGCGCCCTTCACCACCGCCACCGAGTCGGTGAGCTGCCAGCGGCTCTGGGTGGTGGCCTGCGGGACCCGGAAGCTGGCGCCGTCCTGCAGGCTGGGGAAGGTGAGCTGCGGGCCCGGGGTCACCGGCTCGATCGAGTTCTGGAAGTCGCTGTAGCTCAGCCGCAGCGTGTTCACGGAGGCCGTCGAGAGCGTCCGCGTCCAGGTCCCGAGCACCTGGTCGTGGCGGTTGCGGCTGGCCTGGCGCTGGCTGGCGGAGCCGATGGCGCGGTCGAGGGTGCTGGCGGCGGTGTCGTGCTCGCTCTCGTGCAGGTAGCGCAGGGCGACGGTGTCGGCGTCGGAGGCGCGGACGTCGATCCGCCCCGTGCCCAGCAGGTCGTCGAGCGGCGCCGGCGCCAGGTCGCGCAGGATGGTGCGGCTGGCCGTGTCGCGCTCGCCGACCTCGACCACCGCGTCCTGGTTGCGGTACTCCATCGCCCCGAACCACCAGGCCCGGCCCGGCACCAGGGGGCCGCCGAGGGCGGCCGAGTACTGCTGGCGTCGGAAGGGCGGCGCCTCGCCCAGGCTGCGGTCATAGGTGGCCGGCAGGCCTTGCAGGTTCTTGTCGCGCAGGAACGCCGATGCCGAGCCGCCGAAGGTGTCGGTGCCGGTGCGGGTGACCACGTTGATGGCGGAGGCGGCCGAGCGACCCTGCTCGGCGGAGAAGCGGTTGGTGGCGATCTGGAACTCCTGCACTGCGTCCTGGGGCAGGTTCGCCAGCGGTCCGCCGACGACGTCGTCGTTGTTGTCCTGGCCGTCGATGGTGATGTTGCCGCCGCGGCCCAGCTGTCCGGCCGAGGAGACGGCCAGGGTGTTGGCCTTGGTCGGGTCGAAGTTCGGCGCCGGGGCGTTGCCCGGGAGCAGGAACGCCAGCTCCAGGAAGTTGCGGCCGTTCAGGGGCAACGACTCGACCGCGTTCGAGGTGATGACACCTCCCACCACAGAACTGGTGAGGCTTGCGGTCGCCGCCGTCTCGTCGACCAGCACCTGCTCGGAGCGGGCGCCGAGCTCGAGCGCCGCGTCGAGGCTGACCCGCCGACCCACCTCGACCACCACCCCCGACACCGTCCGGGTGGCGAAGCCGCGGGCCTCGAACACGACCGTGTAGCGGCCGGGTGCGAGGGCGGGCAGCGCGTAGCCGCCGTCGTGCGCCGTGGTCGTCACCCGGGCGAGGCCGGTGCCCTCGCGGGTCGCGCGCACCTGCGCGCCGGCGACGGGGAGGTGCGAGGGATCGGTGGCGAGGCCGACCAGCGACCCCGTGGCCGGGTCCTGGGCCCCGGCGACCGAAGAGAAGAGGAAGAGGACGAGGGCCGCCGTCAGCTCGCGAGCTCGCGTCAAGGGAAGCCTCCTGGTTCGAGGTTGGCTTCCGATTGGCAACCTCCGTGCCGCCGTCGCGACAGAAAACGAAACCCATGTTCATAATTTCGGGGACGCCTGGATGGTGGGCCCCGGGAAGCGTAGGCGCGGTTTCTATGCGCGCGCCCGGGCGCGCGGGCGCATTGGCTACGGCGAGCCGGATGGGTCTCCAAGGAGGCGCACTGCGGAGTGAAACCGATCGGTGCGGATCGCGGCACCAGCAGCGCGGCAGGCAGGAAGGACATGGTAGTCTGGTGCACACCGAGCCGCGTGGGCTGTGTTCGGCCCTCCACGAGCCCGTGGCGTGAGAGAGGAGATCCGATGTCCGAACCGGCCCGCACGCCGCCGCCGGCCGTGGCAGCGCCGCACGAGATCCGCCTGGAGTACCGGGGCTTTCGCAACACGGAGCTGCGGCGCGAGTTCCTGGTCCACGCGCGCATCGGGGGCGCCGAGCGCGACTACGTGGTGGCGATCGCCCATGCCGCCTTCGCCGACCGCCGGGTGTCGCTGCAGGACGGGCCCGACGTGTGCTTCCAGCGCCTGCGCCGCGAGCTGAGCGGAGGGGCTCTCGCCGAGCTCGACCGGCTGGATATCTCCGACGACGAGCTGGTCAGCTACCGCGCCGCGCAGAAGACCGTGACCCGGCGTCGGCAGCGGGCTCCCGCCCCACGGCCGGGCGAGGACGCCGTCCCCTGACGTCGCACCGCTGACCGCGCGCCCCGGATCATCGGGCTCATTCGGCGCCGGTGCGGAATGGATCACCCTTGCTCGCTCGGAGGTGCGCCATGGAACGGGTCAGCCGGCGCGGGTTCATCACCAGCGCGGGGGCGGGCGTGGTCGGTGCAGCCGCGCTACGAGGCTCGGCCGCGGCGGGGCCGGCCGCCGCCCCCCTGCTGCCGGGGACGGAGCCGGTCCGCATCCTCTTGAAGGTGAACGGCCGCCGCCGGCGGCTCAGCGTCGAGCCCCGGACGACGCTGCTGGAGGCGCTGCGCGACCACCTCGGGCTGACCGGCACCAAGCCCGGCTGCGAGCGCGGCGAGTGCGGGGCCTGCACCGTGCTGATCGACGAGCAGCCGCGCAACTCCTGCCTCACCCTGGCCGTCGAGGCCGAGGGCCACGAGATCACCACGGTCGAGGGCCTGCTGAGGGGCGAGGAGCTGGGGGAGGTGCAGAAGGCTTTCGTGGCCGAGGACGCGTTTCAGTGCGGCTTCTGTACCTCGGGGCAGGTGATGGCGGTCGAGGGCCTGCTGCGCGGGAAGCCGGATCCCTCGCTCGACGAGATCCGTGAGGGCGTGAGCGGCAACCTCTGCCGCTGCGGCGCCTACGCCCACATCTTCCGCGCGGCCCGCCGTGCCGCCGCAGCGCGACGCCAGGCGGGAGGTGCCGCATGAGCGCGCTCCGGCCCTGGACCGAGACGAGGGTGGTGGGCACCGCGCGCCCGCGCATCGACGGCTACGACCGGGTCAGCGGCTCGGCTGTCTACGCGCGCGACCTGGTGCTGCCGGACATGCTCTACGCCGCGTTCGCGCGCTGCCCGCACGCCCACGCGCGGGTGAGAAAGGTCGACACCCGCCGCGCGGAGACGATGCCCGGCGTGCAGGCCGTGCTCACCGGCGACAGCCCCGGCGCGAAGCTGCCGTTCTACTTCGGCGAGAAGGGTCCGCTCAGCTGGCTGTTCGACCCGCACTGCCGCTTCGAGGGCGAGGAGGTGGCGGCGGTGGCGGCGGAGACCCAGGCCCAGGCCGAGGCGGCCGCCCGCGCCATCGAGGTGGACTACGAGGAGCTGCCGTTCGTGGTCGACATGGAGCGGGCGCTCAAGCCGGACGCGCCGGCCGTCCACGAGGGCGGCAACCGTGCGGGCGAGCCCGACCGCTACCAGAGGGGCGACGTGGCCAGGGGGTTCGCGGAGGCGGAGGCGGTGGTGGAGATGACGTTCCGCACGCCCTGCGCGATCCACACGCCGATGGAGACGCACGGGTCGGTCGCCAGGTGGGAGGGTGACCGGCTCACCATCTGGGACACCAACCAGGGCGTCTTCGACCTGCGCTCCGCCTACGCGCAGTTCTTCCAGCTCCCGCTCAGCCAGGTGCGGGTGGCGAGCGCCTACATGGGCGGCGGCTTCGGCAGCAAGCTGGAGCCGGGCAAGTACACGCTGGCGGCGGCCCTGCTCGCCCGGCAGACCGGCCGGCCGGTGAAGCTGTTCCTGTCGCGGGAGGAGAGCTTCCTCTGCGTCGGCAACCGCCCGCCCAACGTCCTCACGCTGAGGGCGGGGGCGAGGAAGGACGGCACCCTCACCGCGCTGCAGCTCACCAGCCTCGGCACCGGCGGGGCGTATCCAGAGGGCACCAGCGCCGGGTACCTGGTGAGCGACCTCTACACCTGCCCCCACGTGAAGATCGAGGAGACGGCCGTCTACGTGAACGCCGGCAAGGCGCGGGCCTTCCGCGCGCCGGGGTTCCCGCAGGGGGCCTGGGCCCTCGAGCAGACGATGGACGCGCTCGCCCTCAAGCTGGGCATGGACCCGCTGGCCCTGCGCCTCAAGAACGTCCCCACGGTCAGCCAGCGTCGCAACAACCTGCCCTTCACCAGCACGGGCCTGCGCCAGTGCCTGGAGGACGGCGCGAAGGCGTTCGGCTGGGCGGAGGCACGGCGCCGGCCGAGGGCGGCCGGCCCGCTCGTCCGCGGCATCGGCGTGGCCGCGGGCATGTGGGGCTGGGACGGCGAGGCCAGGGGAAGCGCGATCGTCCGTTTCATCGCCGACGGCAGCGTCTCTCTCACCACCGGCGCCTCGGACATCGGCACCGGCACCAAGACCGTGCTGGCCATGGTCGTCTCCGAGGAGCTGGGAGTCCCCCCCGAGAAGATCCAGGTCGACCACGCCGACACGGCCACGACCCCGTACGCGGTGCTCTCCGGCGGCAGCCAGACCACGCACATCAACGCCCCGATCGTGCGCGCGGCGGCCCTCGACGTGAAGCAGCAGCTCATGGTCATGGCCGCCGAGCAGCTGAAGGTCGAGGAAGGCGCGCTCGAGCTCCGGGACGGCGTCATCGTGGCCACGAACGCCCCCGACAAGAAGGTCGCCCTCAAGGACCTGGCGGCCTTGCAGGAGCAGCAGGTGCTCGTGGGCGTGGGCCGGCGCGACCCGCACCCCAAGGGAAAGGTGGCCTTGCCGTTCGTCGTCCACTTTGCCGAGGTGGAGGTCGACACCCGAACCGGCGAGGTGCGGGTGCTGCGGCTGCTCGGCGCCCACGACTCCGGCCGGGTGATGAGCCGGCTCAGCTACGAGAACCAGGTCTTCGGCGGCATGACCATGGGCATCGGCTTCGGCATGACCGAGGGCCGGGTGCTCGACCGCAACACCGGCAAGATGGCCAACGCCAACTGGCACGACTACAAGATCCCCACTGCCATGGACGTGCCGGCCGAGCCGGTCTGCCTCCCCGTCGACCCCCACGACACCGAGTGCAACAGCGTGGGGGCCAAGGGCCTGGGCGAGCCGGCCACCATTCCCACGGCGGCGGCGATCGCCAACGCCGTCTTCGACGCGACCGGCATCCGCATCAGCGAGACGCCGATCAACCCGACGCAGATGGCACGCCTGCTCGCCGAGCGCCGGGTGGGGAGGTAGCCATGTTGCCGAGCTTCGCGTACGTCCGCGCCGGCTCCCTCGACGAGGCGGTGAAGCTCCTCGAGAGCGGTGAGGCGTGCCTGCACGCCGGCGGCAGCGACCTCCTGGGCTGCCTGCGCGACGGTGTCTTCACCACCGGCACGGTGGTGAGCCTCGCCGGGATCGGCTCGCTGCGCGGGGTAGCCGAGACCGCCCAGGGCGAGCTGAGCCTCGGCGCGCTCACCACCCTGGCCGAGGTGGCCGCGCACCCCGGGCTGCGCGAGCGCTGGACGGCCCTCCCCGAGGCGGCGTCGCAGGTCGGCAGCCCCCAGCTGCGCTGCCAGGGCACGCTCGGCGGGAACCTGTGCCAGAAGCCCCGCTGCTGGTACTACCGCGGCGACTTCCGCTGCCTGCGCAAGGGCGGCGAGCTCTGCTACGCGCTCGCGGGCGAGAACGAGTACCACGCGATCGCCGGCGGCGGACCCTGCTACGTCGTCCACCCCTCGGACACCGCCCCCGCCCTGATGGCGCTCGGGGCCCTGGTGCAGGTGGTTGGGCCCGCCGGCAGCCGCACGCTCCCGCTCGAGAAGCTGTTCGTGCTGCCGAGCCAGGACGTGCGGCGCGAGACCGCGCTCGAGCCGGGCGAGATCCTCACCCGGGTGGTGCTGCCCCGGCCGGCGCCCGGCCTGCGCAGCACCTACCGCAAGGTGAGGGCACGCGCATCGTTCGACTTCGCCCTCGTCGGTGCGGCGCTCGCGCTGCAGCTCGAAGGCGGGCACGTGCGGCGTGCCCGGGTCGTCCTCAGCGGGGTGGCCCCCGTGCCCTGGCCGGCGCCCGCCGTCGAGCGGGCGCTCGCCGGGCAGAGGCTGGACCGCGACACCATCGCCCGAGCGGCCGAGGCGGCCACCTTGAAGATGGAGCCGCTGGAGAAGAACGCCTACAAGCTGCCGCTGCTGCGGGGACTGGTGCGCGAGAGGCTCGAGGCCCTGGCCGGCCGAGGGGCGGGCGCGCGAGCGGACACCGCTTAGAGTCAGAACAGCGTCTGCTGGCGCGCCGGCTCGATCGCCCGCGGGTCCTCGACCCCGCTGCGGTTGACCAGTGTCGAGACCGGGTAGCCGGTCATGGCCTCCGCCGGGAACGGCTGGAGCAGGCCGAGCACGTCGACGAGGTCCGCACCGGCGTCCAGCCAGCGGGCGTAGGCGTCACGCGCCAGGATGGCGGGCATGCGATCGTGGACCTCGGCCACCAGCGGGTTCGGCGCGGTGGTGAGGAGGGCGCAGCGGCGGACCTGGCCGGCGGCCGCGTCCTCGCACAGAGCCGCGAAGCCGAGCAGCGGGCCGTCCTTCAGCTTGAAGTAGAAGGGCTGGCGCGCGCGGCCGACGTGGCGCCACTCGAAGAACCCACCGGCCGGGACCAGCACCCGCTCGCGCCGCCGCGTGTGGCGCGGACGGCCGCGCGCCCGCAGCGTCTCGGCGCGGATGTTCAGCAGCAGGCGGTCCCGGCCGCGAGGCCGGAACCCCCAGCACGCGTGCTGCAGCAAGCGTCTGTCGCCCTCGGCGCGGACGACCAGTATCTCCTCGCCGGGAGCCACGTTGTAGCGGGGGACGAGGGGCGGCAGCTCGGACAGGCCGAACTGCTCGGCCAGCTCCTCGGGGCTCGCCGGGAGCGCGAAGCGGTTGCACATGGCGGCAGCATGGCACGCCCGGGCGACGGGCGCACGCAGCCAGCTCCGCCCCTGACCCGGGGAACGAGGCCGGGCGACTACCGGGTGCCGAGCTTGCGGGCGAGGGCGATGGCGGGGTTGATGCCCTTGGAGACGCGGAGGGCCTTCACCTGCGCCTTCTGGCGCGGCTTCAGGTTGCGCAGGTAGCCCATGTACTGGCCCTGCAGCTTCAGCGCGGCGCGGCGCTCGGCCGACAGCCTCGGCCGCGGCCTGCTGCCGTTCGTCGCTCCCGACCGGGTCTGCGGGTCGGCCAGTTGCGCCAGCACCGGAGCGAGCCGCGCGAGCGAGGTGGTGATCGACTGCAGCGACCTGCGGATCGCCGCGATTTCCCGGCTGACCGACCGGCGTTGTCTGGGCAACGGAGTCTCCTGTTCTTGACGGCCGGTATCGGATGTTATCACTGTTGGCGGCCGTCGTCGCGACAATGGCGGCCCTTGACCCGCACGGATGCGGATACGTCCCCGGTGGTGCTCTGTGCGCGCAGCGTGAAGGCATCGACGAGCAACTGTGGCGGCGGTAGCGGGCGCCGGGCCCGCCACCGCCCGGCAATGCCTGCCCGCGCCCTGGCTCCGTCGAGTCCCGGGGCCGACCGATGGCGCTCGGGTCGATCAACGCCCGCGGGATGACGTGCTAGAGTCCAGTCAGCATTGTGAGGGACTCATGGTTCGTGCGGCCAGGCCGCGCGGCCGCCCGGAGCGGGAGGGAGACGACCGAGATGTACGCGATCATCGTCGGCTGCGGCCGGGTCGGCTCCGAGCTGGCCATGCTGCTCAGCAACCGCGGGCACGACGTCACCATCATCGACCACGTGGGCTCCTCCTTCTCGCATCTCGACCCCGCCTGGCGCGGGCGCACCATCGAGGCCGAGGCCATGGCCGAGGGGGTGCTGCAACGCGCCGGCGTCGAGGAGGCGGACGCGCTGGCCTCGGTCACCAACTCCGACGCGGTGAACGCGGTGGTGGCCCACGTGGCCCGCACCGTCTACGGCGTGCAGAGCGTGGTCTCCCGCAACTACGACCCGCGCTGGCGGCCGCTGCACGAGGCGATGGGCCTGCGCATGGTGAGCTCCACCGCCTGGGGGGCGCACCGGCTGGAGGAGCTGCTGGAGAGCCGGCGCATGCGGCCCGTGTTCTCGGCCGGCAACGGGGAGATCGAGCTCTACGAGCTGGACGTGCCGGCCTCCTGGGAAGGGCGGGGGCTCGCCGAGCTGCTGGAGGGCGTGAGCTGTACGGCCGTGAGCCTCACCCGCGGCGGCCGGGCGAGCGCGCCGGAGACGGAGGCGGTGCTGCGCACCGGTGACCTGCTGCACGTCGGCGCCAGCCTGGAGTCCGCCGCCGCCCTGCGCGGGCGGCTGTACGGGGAGGCCTGAGGCATGTACGTGGTGATCGCCGGGGGAGGCCGCACCGGCGCCACGCTGGCGCTGACCCTGCACGAGCAGAAGCACGAGGTGAGGCTGGTGGAGCACCGGGCGCCGGTGCTCGCCCACATCCATCGCGACCTGCCCACCGAGCTGGTCTACGAGGGCAACGCCACCGACCCCCGCACCCTCGAGCTGGCGGGGATCGCCCGGGCGCAGGTGCTGGTGGCCTCGATGTCCAACGACGCCGAGAACCTCTCGCTGTGCTTCATCGCCCGCGAGCGCTTCAACGTGCCACGCACCATCGCCACCATCAACGACCCGCGCAACGCCTGGCTGTTCGACCGCAAGTTCCACGTCGACGTGGCGGTCAACCAGGCCGACATCCTGGCCAGCCTGATCGAGCAGGAGATGTCGCTCGGCGACATGATGACGCTGCTCAAGCTGCGCAAGGGCGCCTACTCGCTGGTGAGCGAGACGCTGCCGCCCGGGGCCCGCGCCGTCGGCCAGGCGATCCAGGATCTGCCGTTGCCGCGCAGCTCCCTGATCTGCGCGATCCTGCGCCGGGGCGACGTGGTGATCCCCCGCGGCAACGTCCGACTGGAGGAAGGCGACGACGTGCTGGCGCTGGTCGACGACCACTCGGCTCCTGAGCTGGCGGCGCTGTTCGGGCCGCCGGCGGCGGTCGGAGCCGGTCGATCCTAGCGTCCATCCACCGCCGCGATCGCGGTTTCGTCTCGATCCGGACGACCGGGCGAAATCGGCCGAATGATCTATTGATCCGTTTCGCCCGTGCGTCTAGCCTCTGCGGGGCTCGCGGGGTTCCGCGCGGCTGCTGCCGGGGGGCGGTCGTCCCTCGGGGACAGGGGGTCATGCTCGAGGGAACGGCGGTAGGGGCCGGGCGGGGTGCGTTCCTCCGGGGCCTGGCGGCGCAGGCGGTCGCGCTGGCGCTGCTGCTCCCGGCTGCGGCGGGGGCGCAGGAGAACGCGGACTGCCTCGGCTGCCACGGCCAGAAGGACTTCACGGCCGAGCGCAAGGGTCGCACGGTCTCGCTCTACGTGCCGGAGAAGGCCTTCGCTGCCTCGATCCACGGCGGCCTGCCCTGCGTCGGCTGCCACGCGGAGCTCGCGGGCAAAGAGCTGCCGCACGAGCCGTTGCAGAAGAAGGCGGCCTGCGGCGACTGCCACCAGCAGGAGGCGAAGCAGCATGCCGCCTCGCTGCACGGCAAGGCTCTGCAGCGCGGCGACCCCCTGGCCCCCTCCTGCGCCTCCTGCCACGGCGCCCACGACATCCGCTCCGCCAGGGACCCCGCCTCGCCGGTGTCGCCGCTGCGGGTTCCCTTCACCTGCGGCAAGTGCCACCAGGAGGGCTCGCCCGTCCAGCGCGAGCGGGCGATCCACCAGGACCACATCCTGGAGAACTACTCCGAGAGCATCCACGGCGAGGGGCTGCTGAAGAAGGGGCTGGTGGTGGCCGCCAACTGCGCCTCCTGCCACACCGCTCACAGCATCCTGCCCCACACCGACCCCGCCTCCTCGATCGCGCGCAGCAACATCGCCAAGACCTGCACCCAGTGCCACGCGCAGATCGAGCAGGTGCACCGCAAGGTGATCCGCGGCGAGCTGTGGGAGAAGGAGGCGCACGTGCTGCCGGCCTGCGTCGACTGCCACCAGCCGCACCGGGTGCGCAAGGTCTTCTACACCCAGGGCATGGCCGACGCCGACTGCCTCAGGTGCCACCAGCAGCGCTGGCTGCGCTCGAAAGACGGCCGGGCGATGTTCGTCGACGCCTCCGAGGTGCAGCACTCCCGACACGCGAAGGTCGCCTGCTCGCAGTGCCACTCCGGGGTCAACGCCTCCCGGCTGCGGCCCTGCGAGACGGTGACCGCGAAGGTCGACTGCGGCGCCTGCCACACCGAGATCGCGCAGCAGTACGTGCGCAGCCGCCACGGCCGGCTGCTGCTGGACGGCGACCCCAACGCCCCCTCCTGCAAGGAGTGCCACGGCACCCACGGCGTGCTGGGACGCCTGAACTCCTCCTCGCCCGCCTTCCCCACCAACGTCCCGCTGCTGTGCGCCCGCTGCCACCGCGAGGGGCAGCGGGCCGCGGTGCGCTACCAGGGGCCCCAGCACGCGATCATCGAGTCCTACACCGAGAGCATCCACGGCAAGGGGCTGCTGAAGAGCGGCCTGACGGTGACCGCCACCTGCACCAGCTGTCACACGCCGCACGGCGTGCTGCCGCGCACCGATCCCGAGTCGACGGTGAACCGCGCCAACGTCCCGGCCACCTGCGGCAAGTGCCACCACGGGATCGAGGAGGAGTTCGAGCAGAGCGTGCACCACACCATGGTGGGGAAGACGGACCGCGAGCTGCCGGTCTGCAGCGACTGCCACAGCGCCCACACCATCCGCCGGGCCGACGCGGACGGCTTCCGCCTGGACATCATGCAGAAGTGCGGCCGCTGCCACGGCGAGATCGCCCGGACCTACTTCGACACCTACCACGGCAAGGTCAGCCAGCTCGGCTACGCCAAGACCGCCAAGTGCTTCGACTGCCACGGCGCCCACGACATCCAGAGGGTGAGCGATCCCCGCTCGCACCTGTCGCGGCAGAACGTGGTCGCCACCTGCCAGAAGTGCCACCCTGGCGCCACCCGCCGCTTCGCCGGCTACCTCAGCCACGCCACCCACCACGACCCCGCCAAGTACCCGTGGCTGTACTGGACCTTCTGGGGGATGACCTCGCTGCTGGTCGGCACCTTCGTGGTGGGCGGCTCCCACACGCTGCTCTGGCTGCCGCGGGCCCTGCAGATGCGGCGCGAGCTGCGGGCCGCCGAGGAAGCGGAGCGAGCCGCGCCGGCGCCAGCCGCGCCGACCCCGGCGGCGACGCCGTCCGAGGACGGGGGTTGAAGCAGATGCAGCCAGGAGCCGGCGCTCGCGCCCTTCAGTTCCAGCGCTTCACCCGACTCGAGCGCGTCCTGCACGCGCTCATGATCGTGAGCTTCATCAGCCTGGCGCTCACGGGGATGACGCTGAAGTTCTCGTACACCAGCTGGGCGGCCTTCCTCTCGCGCCGGCTCGGCGGGTTCGAGAGCGCCGGCTTCATCCACCGGGCGGCCGCCACCCTGATGTTCGGCCTGTTCCTCACTCACCTGTGGGACCTCGACCGCAAGCGGCGCACGCTGTACGGCGGCTCGTTGCGCCGGCTGCTGCTGGGCGAGGACACCATGCTGCTCACCCGGCGCGACCTCTGCGAGTTCCTGGAAAACCTGAGGTGGTTCGTGGGCCGGGGCCCCCGCCCTCGGCACGGGCGCTGGACCTACTGGGAGAAGTTCGACTACTTCGCGGTGTTCTGGGGCATCTTCATCATCGGCTCGACCGGCCTCATGCTGTGGTTCCCGGTGTTCTTCACCCGCCTGCTGCCCGGGCCGCTCATCAACATCGCCACCATCATCCACAGCGACGAGGCGCTGCTGGCGACCGGCTTCATCTTCACGGTGCACTTCTTCAACACCCACCTGCGGCCGGAGAAGTTCCCCATGGACACGGTGGTGTTCACCGGCCGCATGCCGCTGGCCGAGTTCCGGCGCGACAAGCCGGCCGAGTACGAGAAACTGCTGGCCGCGGGCGCCCTCGAGCGCCACCTGGTCGAGCCCTACCAGCCGGTGGTGATCCGCAGCATCCGCGCCTTCGCCTGGACGGCGCTGGGGCTGGGCACCTTCATGGTGCTCTGGATCGTCTACGCGATGGTGTTCGCCTACCGCTGAGGCCGTTCGTCGGGACGGGGCGCCCCCACTGCTTCCACCCTGAAGCCGCCGCCGCCCTCGGCCTTCGCCTCGTACATCAGGCGGTCCGCCTCCCGCAGCATGCGCTCGAGGTCGGCCCCGGCGGCCTCGGAGACGACCGCGCCGATGCTGAAGCCGACCGGCCACCCCGCCGCCCGGGTCGCCCGTTCGAGGGCCTCGCGCACCCGTGCCACCAGCGCCCGGGCCGCGGCGAGGTCGGTGGCCGGCAAGAGCAGCGCGAACTCGTCCCCGCCGACGCGGGCCACCAGGTCGAGCTCGCGCACGGCCTCGGCCAGCGCCGACGCCACCGTCCGCAGCAGACGGTCGCCGGTGGCGTGACCGCGGGTGTCGTTGACGGCCTTGAAGCCGTCCACGTCGAGGAACACGAGGGCGGTGGGGTGGCCGAAGCGGCAGGCGCGGGCGACCTCGCGGCCCGCCACCTCGGCGAAGTGGCGGCGGTTCGCCAGCCCGGTGAGCGCGTCGTGCCGGGCGAGGGCGCGCTCGGCCTCGAGGTGCTCGCGCAGGCTCGCCAGCAGCAGGCTGACGAAGGCGAAAATGCCGGCCTGGATGCCCAGGTCCCAGTAGCGCGACAGCGGGTGCAGGTACACCGTGTGCACCAGCTCGTCCTGCACGAACCAGGTCAGGCTGGAGGCCGCAGCCAGCAGCAGGCCCGCCCGGCGGCCGGCGAGCCAGGTGACGAAGGTGATCGGCAGCAGGTAGGGCAGGGTGAACGCCCACTCCACGCCGGTGGCCCAGTCGCCGAACCCCGTGAGGGCGACGCCGGCGAGGCCGAGCGCGACGATCCCCGGCCGCGGCCACCCGGCGAACAGGGCGCTCGCCGCGTCCAGCACGTCGATCAACTGCACCCGCGCCATGCTCATCCAGCGTGCCATTCTCGCACGCTCGCGGGCTGCCCCCGCGAAGGCTACCTGCTGCGCAGGGTGGTGATCGCCGTCTGCTCGAAGGTGACGAGCCAGTAGATGCCGGCGAGGAGGACGAGGGCGACGAGGCCCGCCACCGGCAGGAACACCCGCTGCCGGCGGGCGATCTCCTCCGGGGCGGGGGACGGCTGCTGGCCCGAGCGGATCCGCTCGAGCTCCAGCGGGTGCTCGTCCTCCATCTCGCGCTCGCTCATCTCGCCGGTGAACATGCTGCGGTTGAAATGCCGCAGGTGGACCGAGTAGAAGTGCCAGACCAGCACCGCCAGGACGGCCAGCACGGCCTCGCCTCCGTGGACGACCTGCGCCGCCGGGATGTACTGGCCGGGCAGGAAGCGCGCGGTGGCGACCGGGTTCCAGAGCATGAACCCGGTGGCGATCATGACGATGGTCCCCCAGATCAGCGACCAGTACTCGACCTTCTCTTCCCAGGTGTAGCGGTCCATCCGCGGCCGCTGTCTCGCCAGGCCCAGGTTGTAGCGGACCGCCTGCAGAGCGTCGAGCAGGTCCTTGTAGCCGGGGAGCATGCTGAGCGCCACCCGGCGGACGTACAGCCGGTAGGCCACGTCGAGCAGGTGGTACGCGGTCGCCAGCATCAGCAACGTCGCCGCGACGCGGTGGATGACCCGGACCGCCTCGATACCTCCCATGGCGTCGATGATCCAATCGAGCAGGTGGACGTTCAGGTAGATGAACTTCTGGGGCAGTCCGGTCGCCGCCAGCACCAGGAACGAGACCAGCATCACCAGATGCTGGATGCGGTGCGCGCGGGCGAACCGGGGGTACCGGCGCGGGGGGGCGAAACGGTCGCTGGGTGTGCTCATGCGTGATCGATCGGGTTCGGCTCGTGGTGGCGGCGGTCCTTGTGCGCGCGGCGCTCCAGCCGGCGGCGGACGAAGTCGGTGCCCACGAAGAGGACCATGCCGCCCACCACGCCGGGGATGAGGACGTTGTAGGCCGCCTGCGCCCAGTACACGGCGGGCGTGCGTTCCGGCGACGGGATGTAGTGGCTGAGCCAGGCGTCCGGGAAGCTGGTGCCGGCGTCCGGGTGGCACTTGCGACAGGTGCGCAGCAGGTTCGCCTTCACCTGCAGCCCCTTCCCGGGGTCGTTCTTGCTGGCGATGTCGTGGATGCCGTGGCAGTCGTAGCATACCGGCTTGTTGGTCGCTTGGTCCGGGTGCGTGCGCTGGAAGAGGGTGACCGTGGATCCGTGGAAGTCCGCCACGTAGGTGCGCAGAACCTGGGTGGAGAGGTGGTATCTGGCCATCCGCCGCCGGTCGGTGTGGCAGTCAGCGCACATCCGCGGCGAGGCCAGGCGGAAGCGGGCCGTCGTGGGGTCGGAGATGTTGTGGACGCCGTGGCAGTCGATGCAGGTCGGCACGTCGGGGTTGCCGGTCACCAGCGCGGCCCCGTGCACGCTGTGGCGGTACTGGTCGTAGATCGCCGCGTGGCACCTGGCGCAGGTCTCCGGGATGTGCAGCCGGGCCGCGGGCAGGAGCTTGCCCTGGTCGTCGGTGATCTTCTGCTGCCTGTGCGGGTCGTGGCAGTCCGAGCAGACGGCGGCGCCCTTGTGGCCGGCGGCCAGCGCCCGCTGGTGGACGCTGTCCAGGGTCTTCTTGAACTGCTCCTCGTGGCACTGCTGGCAGGAGGTGTAGAGCCGCAGCGTCAGGTCGCGCGGGGAGCGGTCCCCGGACTCGGGGTGGGGGTAGTCCTTGATGTCGCCGTGGCAGTCCGTACAGGAGAGGCCGCCCTTGCCGTGGACGGAGGCCTGCCAGGCCGCCTTGTCGATGGTGACGTCGAGGCTGTCGCCGCCCTTGAAGGCGACCGAAGACCCCGGCTGCGCGTGGCAGTCGAAGCATTGCTGCGCGTGCGCCGCGGGGGAGGCCAGCAGCAGGAGGGCCGACCCCAGGAGGAGCGCGCGGTCTGTGGCTGGACGCATCATGATGGCTGGACCCCCCGGGGTCGGCTGCTCGGCAGGGTCTACTTCATGGTGGCCAGGTAGGCCACCACCGCGTCGAGGTCGGCGTCGGAGATCTTCTCCGGCGGGTACGCCGGCATCATTCCCTGCTTGCCCTTCTTCGTCATCTGCTCCTTCGGCGTGCGGACCCAGGCCTTCAGTTCCGCCTCGCTGTTCTCGGCGCCGGCCTTGGCCAGCGAGTTCTTCGTGTCGGTGTGGCACATGGTGCACTTCGGGCTGACGCTGCTCATCAGCGTCTTGCCCTTTGCCGGATCGGCCTTCTCGGCAGCGACCGCCGCCCCCGCGCAGCCGATCGCCAGCACCGCGAACAGGATCATCGATCGACGCATCATCAGACCTCCTGACGGACAGTGATCCATCATCCCCCGTGAGACAGGACATTGTCTTCAGCCCCTGCAGTCGACGCAAGCTCTGTCGGTGGGAATGCCCGTTCGGGGCGGAGCACGTGGATCCGGCGAGTCGGGCGATTCGAGACGATTCGAGTCGCGTCGAACGGTGCGAAAACGCCATGCGCATGCTCCAGTCGGTTTACGAACAGCGCGTTTGGTTCATGTATCGGTTCTGAACCGACCCGACTCCGTCCGGGCAGCGAGGAAACGGGGTCGGCCTCGCGCGCCGCTCCACTCGGCGGGCTGAACCGTGACGCAAGAAAGGAGGCGCTGGGTTCGTCGCCCACGGTCGAGCACCCTGCTCATGCGGGCGCCTGTGCGGAGCGCCTCGCAGGCCACCCCAGGGTCGCCACGAGCGCGCTGGGGAAACTCTTCTGGATGAGTGGCTTGGCGGCATTCAGGGCGGGCGGATCCCCGTCCTGAGGGACTACATCTTGAACCATCTGACCCATTTATCTCCCCCAAAACGACCAAGTACTCTGCCGGCGTGAAACATACAGTCGACGTCGCCACCGAGTCGGTCGGGACCCAGTTCCTGACCCGTTCCGAGGTGTCGAAGCTGCTGGGCGTGTCGCCGAACACGGTGACGCGCTGGGCGCGCGAGGGCCGGCTGCCGTGCCAGGTGACGCTGGGCGGCCACCACCGGTTCGACCGCGAGCTGGTCGAGCAGCTTCGCAAGAGCCTCTACCGGGCCGGGAACCGTCTCGACTAAGATTCACAAAGAGGTGCAGCCAGCCAGGCCGGTGGTTTGACGTACCGGCGCGCGCGACGCGCGCCGGGCGGGGGGATCTGCGTCGCCGGCGAGTCCCGCCGGCGTGGGGTGTGTTTGGGGGGCGCACGCACGTGTCGATCGCCGGGGCAGCCGGGCGCGTTCATCGGGGGGCGTTCGGCGTGTGGTTGAGATTTGCCAACGCGCGGCAGCGGCGTCGACCGTCCGCCGTGCTCGGTACCGCAACCTTCTGGGATCCGACGTCACGACCCAAGGAGCAAGCCATGGATTCACTCAGGACGACTCTGGCCCGTGGGGGCCTGGCCGCCGCGATCGCCATCGGCTGCGTCGCGGGCGCCGGAACGGCGGCGGCGGCGGTCCAGGAGCCGGCGAAGATCGCCCCGGCCAAGGCGCCGCACGGCGCCTACGCGGGAACGGCCACCTGCCTCGGCTGCCACCAGGACCAGGCCTCCGCGGTGACGCGGGGGCC
Organism: Vicinamibacteria bacterium; assembly: GCA_035542035.1. Lineage (GTDB taxonomy): Bacteria > Acidobacteriota > Vicinamibacteria > Fen-336 > Fen-336 > DATBSL01. Next base: position 92,754 of record DATKME010000004.1, read on the forward strand.
GCACTCCCACGCTTTCCGGGCGGGCTCGCCGATGTCGCCCACCGGATGCCAGGCGTGCCACGGCGACACCAAGGCCGCGATGGGCTGTGAGGGCTGCCATGGGCCCGGCAAGGAGCACGCGGAGGCCGGCGGCGACAAGACGAAGATCCGCCGCTTCTCGACCCTCTCCCCGCAGCAGGCCAGCGAGACCTGCGCCAGCTGCCACTTCCGCGGCCAGCACACGTTCTGGGCGGGCAGCCAGCACGACCAGCGCAACGTGGGCTGCACCACCTGCCACAGCATCCACCACGCGGTGGGGGAGAAGCAGCTGAAGCAGGCGGACGAGCTCGCGCTGTGCGCCTCCTGCCACCGGCCGATCGTCAACAAGCAGCTCAAGCTGGCGCACATGCCTGTGCGCGAGGGCAAGCTCGCCTGCACCACCTGCCACAATGTGCACGGCTCGTCCAACGTGAAGATGCTGAACGCGGGCGGCAGCGTCAGCGAGTTCTGCTACACCTGCCACGCGGAGAAGCGGGGGCCGATGCTGTGGGAGCACGCGCCGGTCACCGAGAACTGCGACACCTGCCACGACCCGCACGGCTCGAACAACGAGCGCATGCTGGTCGCCAAGCCGCCCTTCCTGTGCCAGCGCTGTCACGTGAGCTCGAGGCACCCCCCGACGGTGTACGAGGGCTACCAGCTCACGAACTCCACCGGCGCCAACCGGCTGATCGGGCGCTCCTGCGTGGTCTGTCACCAGCAGATCCACGGGTCGAACGCCCCGTCGGGCAAGGCCTTCCTGCGATAGGTGAGGAGGATAGCGATGCGCAACAGGCTCATGATCGGCACCGCGGCGCTCCTGCTCGCCTCCGCCAGCTTCGCGCGGGCGCAGGACCAGCCGCAGCAGACGGACAAACCCCAGCCGCCGCCGGCCGCCGCCGAGGCGGTGGCGCCGGAGACGGAGTCGGGCGGCAGCGTCGACGTCGGCGGCCGCTTCACCTCCACCACCGGCGACGAGGCGCGCTACGAGCGCTACCGCGATCTGCGCGACGGCGTCAACGCCAACCTGCTCTACAAGAAGACCACGCCGGATTGGACCTTCGACCTGCGGGCGCGCGACATCGGCTACCGCGACCAGAACTACCAGCTCAACTTCAACAGCCACCGCGTGCAGCTGTTCGCGACGTTCGACCAGACGCCGCTGAACTACGCCTACTACGCGCGGACGCCTTACGACTGCACCGCCGGCAACTGCGCGCTCGACCCCAACCTGCGCGCGCAGGTGCAGGCCGGGCAGGCGGTGGGCATCCCCCAGAACGTCGCCCAGCTCAAGACCGGCTCGATCTACGACGGGGCCGCCAACCAGTTCGACATGCGCTCGCGGCGCGACACCATCTTCGCGCAGGCGAAGATCTCCGCCACCGACAACCTGGACTTCATCTTCAAGGTGAACAGCTACAAGCGCACGGGCGACATGCCCTACGGCGCCTCCTTCGGGTTCAACTACGCCGTGGAGCTTCCGGTCGTGGTCGACAACCGGGAGACCGAGCTCTCGGCCGCCGTGGAGTGGGCCAGCCACCAGGGCATGTTCCACCTCGGCTACCAGCACTCGAAGTTCGCCCAGGACATCCCGAACGAGTCCTTCACCTTCGACAACCCCTCGCGGGCGACCGACTTCTGCAAGGTCGGCATCGCCGGGCAGGCGCCCGGCACCTGCTACGACCCCAGCGGCTACGTCAACGGCAACGGGGCCGCCGTGGGGCGCTCGTCGCTGCCGCCCTCGAACACCCTGGACACGGTCGACTGGATGGGCATGGTCAAGCTGCCCGGCCACACCACCGCGAACGCCAGCTTCTCGACCGGCGCCAGCCGGCAGGATGCGGCGCTCATCCCCTGGACCACCAACACCTCGATCGCCAATCCTGCGGTCTACGCCGCGTTTCCGGGCCTGGCCGAGCTGCCCCGCAGCACGGCGGACATGAGGGTGAACTACACCAGCGGCTCCATGAACCTGAGCTCGCGGCCCAGCAAGTACGTGACGCTGGACGCGCGCTACCGCTTCAACAGCCGCACCGACTTCACCTCCGAGTTCGACGCCACCGAGTACGTCCGCTTCGACGCGGTGCCCGAGGAGACGGGCGGCCCCACCGAGCCGTTCACCTACAACCGGAACACCCTGGACGTGAACGCGCAGTTCAACGTCATTCCCCGTAGCGGCGTCCGGGTCGGCTACATCTACGACAGGTCGGAGCACACCTTCCGCTCGACGGAGGGCTGGAAGGACAACACCGCGTACGTTTCGTTCGACACCGTGGGCAACCAGTGGCTGACCCTGCGGGCGCGGTACGACCACACCAACCGCGACTCCATCGGCCTCAGCGTCGACGACCTGGCGGCGGCGGGCCTGCAGCCGGCGACGCGCCTCTACGACGAGGCCGCGCGTCACCGCGACCGCGGGACCGTGATGCTGTCGCTGACCCCGACCTCCTCGATCGGCGTCGACTTCTCCCTGTTCACCGGCAAGGACGACTACCAGGGCGCCGACAGCAGCCAGCAGTTCGGCCTGCTCGACAACAAGAACACCGGGTACAGCGTTGACGTCACCTATGCGCCGAGCGCGAAGGTCAACGTCGGCGCGGAGTACGGCCGCGAGACCTACAACTGGGACGTGCAGTCGCGCAGCGCCAACCCGGCGCCGGATCCCTCGTGGACCGACCCCACCCGCAACTGGACGCTCAACAGCGACGAGAAGTCGAACTTCGTCACCGCCTACGTGAACCTGATCAAGGCCCTGAAGAACACCGACCTGCGGATCGCCTACGACTTCAGCGACATGGACCAGCCCTACGTCTTCGCCGGCCCCTGGATCGGGAAGCTCTCGGCGACGCCGCCCGGGCAGTTCATCCCGCTGCCGAACGTGACCAACAAGTGGCACCAGCTCACCGTGGACCTGCGCTACTCCTTCTCCAAGAAGCTCGGCGTCGGCGCCTTCTACATGTACGAGAAGTTCGAGGTCTCGGACTTCGCCGCCATCAACACCGCGGGGCCGCAGAGCCTGCCGGTCGCGGCGCTGGGCGCGCAGACCAGCGCTCCGCGGATCGACTGGATCGGCGAGCTGTCGACGGGCTACGCCGTCCGGCCCTACACCGGCAGCACCGGGATCATCCGGGTCTTCTACACGTTCTAGGCGTTGCTCCACCCTGGGGCGCGGCGGCCGCGTGGACGTGCGCGGCCGCCGCATCCCAGAATCGCTGGCGCATGCCGGGCGACCTGGGCCGGGCGCTGGAGGTGGCGATTGCCGCCGTGCGGCACGCCGGCGACGTTCTTCGCCAGGACCTGCACCGGCCCGGCGGCCCCCGCGGGGCCGGCGACAAGGCGGAGGCCGACACCGAGGCGGAGCACCTTTGCCGGCGGCTGCTGACCGAAGCCTTCCCCGGCTGGGGCTACCTGGGCGAGGAGACGGGCGCTGCCGCCGGCCAGGCGGGCGCGCCCGTGTGGCTGGTGGACCCCAACGATGGGACGCGCGACTACCTGCAGGGCCGCCGGGGGAGCGCTGTCTCCATTGGCCTCGTCCGCGACGGCGTGCCGCGGCTGGGCGTCGTCTTCTCGTTCGCCTACCCCGACGACGCCGGTGACCTGTTCGCCTGGGCCGAGGGCTGCGGGCCGCTCACCCGCAACGGCCGGGCGCTGCCGGCCCGCCTGCCCGCGGCCCTCGGCGCCTTGGACGTCGTCCTGCTCTCCAGCGCCGCCGACCGCCGCCTCGAGGGCAACCTCGCCTGTGTCGCGCCGGCGCGGTGCCGCACGCTGCCGAGCATCGCCCACCGCCTGGCGCTGGTGGCGGCCGGCGAGGCCGTGGCGGCGGTCTCGCTGAACCAGCCGGGGGCCTGGGACTACGGCGGCGGCCACGCGCTGCTGCGGGGGGCGGGCGCGCACCTGGTGGACGAGGCCGGCCGGGAGATGTCCTACCGCGCCGACGGCGCCAGCCACTGCCGGAACGCGTTCGGCGGCTCGGCCGGCGTGGTGCGGACGCTCGCCTCGCGCGACTGGGGGGGCGTCCTGACGGCGGCGTCGGGCGAGCCGCTGCCGGAGGGCTTTCCCGTCCGGCTGCGGCCAGGGGAGGCGGAGAGCGACGCGGGGCGCCTCTCCCGCGCCCAGGGCTGCCTGCTCGGGCAGGTCGCCGGCGACAGCCTCGGCTCGCTGGTCGAGTTCCGCAGTGCCGCCGCGATCGCGGCGGCGGCGGCCAACGGACCGCGCCGGCTGGTGGACGGCGGCGAGGTCTGGGACCTCCTCGCCGGCCAGCCGACGGACGACTCGGAGATGGCGCTGGCCATGGCCCGCTCCGTGCTGGCGCGGGATGGCTACCACCGGGAGGCCGTCCGCGCTGCCTTCTCGGCCTGGCTGCAGTCCCGGCCGTTCGACGTCGGGTCGACGGTCGGCGGCGCGCTGCGCGGCCGGCCCCACCCCGACAGCCAGGCGAACGGGGCCCTGATGCGCGCCAGCCCGCTCGGCGTGCTCGCGCACGCGAGGCCGCCCGCCGAGGCCGCTGCTCTCGCTCGCGAGGACGCCGGCCTCACCCACGTGCACCAGGCCTGCCTCGACGCCAGCGCCGCCTTCGTGGTCGCGATCGCACACGCCGTGTGCCACGGTGACGGGGCCGAGGCGGCCTGGCGGGCCGCCCACGACTGGGCCGTGGCGGAGCCCGCCACGCCGCTGGTCGTCGAGGCGCTCGAGGCCGCGCGCGAGGCGCCCCCGGTCTGCGACGGGCCGAGGGCCGGCTGGGTCCGGATCGCCCTGCAGAACGCCTTCCACGAGCTGCTGCACGCGGCCAGCCTGGAGGAGGGCGTCGTTGCCACCGTCCGGCGCGGGGGCGACACCGACACCAACGCGGCCATCGCGGGGGCGCTGCTCGGCGCCGTGCACGGCCGGCCGGCGGTGCCCGAACAGTGGCGGGCGATGGTCCTCAGCTGCCGGCCGACGGCGTCGCGGGCTAGGCGGCCGCGGCCGCACGCCTGCTGGCCGGTCGACGTGCTGGAGATCGCCGAACGCCTGCTGCTCGTCGGCGCCCCCCGGCGCAGCGGCGGGAGAAACCAGGAGGAGCCATGGAGAGAGCCGTGACGCTCATCGCCGTGCTGGTGGCCGGTGTCGCGGTCGCTGCGTCGCTCGGACGAGCCCAGGCGGCGTCCGCGCGCAGGTACTTCAACTTGCCGAGCCGGGCCGTGTCGGGCCTGCCCTTCAGCGACGCCGTGCTGGCCGGGGACACGCTCTACATCGCCGGCCGCATCGCGCTCGACCCGGTCACGCGCAAGCCGCCTGCGGAGGCCGAGCAGGAGGCGCGGCAGGTGCTGGACCAGGTGAAGCAGGTGCTGGGCGAGGCGGGCATGACGATGGACGACCTCGTTTCGGTCACGGTCTACTGCTCGGACGTGAAGTACTTCGACACCTGGAACAAGGTGTACCCGGGCTACTTCAGCGGCAGGGACTACCCGGCGCGCGCGTTCATCGGCGCCGGCCCGCTGCTGTTCGGCGCCCGCTTCGAGGTGCAGGGCATCGCCGTCCGCCGCTGACGGCGTCTGCCGCTACCAGGCGATGCCGTAGTCCTCGCCGTGGTAGGCGGAGCCGCCCCACAGCGTGCCGTGGGCGTGGTCGACGAAGACGGCGTTGATGGGCCCGGAGGTGATCGGCTCGAAGCCGAGCGTGTAGCCCATCTGCTTCAGCTTCTCCTGGACGTCGGCGGGCGTCGAGCTCGCCAGGGTGACCAGGCCGGGGCGCGACTCGTGCTGGCCGAAGGAGCTGCGCATCTGGTGGCTGTTGATGTTCGCCGCCTCGGTCGCCTGCTGCACCGTCATCCCGAACTCGGTCACGTTGAGGAAGAACTGCAGCAGGTTCTGGTCCTGGGTGTCGCCGCCCTGGACGGCGAAGGCGTACTGCGGCAGCCCGTCCTTCATCGACAGGGACGGCGTGAGCGTCACCCGCGGCCGCTTGCCGGGCACCACCACGTTGAACGGGTTCTCCGCCTCGTCCAGCACGAAGCTCTGCATGCGCTGGCTGAGGCCGATGCCGGTCCGGCCGGCGATCACCGCCGGCACCCAGCCGCCGCTCGGCGTCATCGAGACCACCCAGCCCTCGGCGTCGGCGGCCACCACCGAGGTGGTCCCGGCGCGGAAGGCCTCGTCGTAGCTCATGTCGTCGGCCTGGTCCTGCGGCGGCCGGCCCGTGTGCTCGCCGGGCACGGTGTGCCAGCGCTCGAGCAGGGCCTTCCACGGGTTGGTTCCGCCCTGGAACGGGTAGGGGTCGCCCGGCCGCACGTCCGGGTCGTTGCGGTCGTGGCGCAAGGCGGCGAAGCGCTGCTTCGCGTACTCCTTCGAGAGCAGGCCCGCCACCGGCTCCTGCGGCGGGAAGTCGGGGTCGCCGTAGTAGAAGTCGCGGTCGGCGAAGGCCATGCTCATGGCCTGGTACAGCGTGTGGATGTACTCGGGCGAGTTGTAGCCCATCGCCTTGAGGTCGGCGTTCTCGAGGATGTTGAGGGCCTGCAGCATGGCAGGCCCCTGGGTCCAGACCGTGAGCTTGTAGACCTCGATCCCGCGGTAGCTGGTCTTGACGGGCGGCTCGAGCTTCACCCGCCAGCGGTCGAGGTCCTCCCTCGTGAAGAGGCCGCCCTGCTCGCGGGTGCCCCGGACCAGCTCCTCCGCGATGTCGCCGCGGTAGAAGCGGTCGTAGGCGGCCTGCAGGGCCTCCTGGCGGCTCTTGCCGGCGGCGAGCGCCTGCTGCTCCGCCTCCACCAGCTTCCGCAGCGTGGCGGCCAGGTCGGGCTGGCGGAAGACCTCGCCTGGCTCCGGCGCCTCGTGCTCGGCCCCGGGGTGCACGAAGAAGAGCGACTTCGAGTAGGGCCACTCGGAGAGGCGCTTCTTCTGGCGCTCGATGGTCCCCACGATCTCGGCCTCGATCGCGTAGCCGTCCGCCATCTCGATGGCGGGCGCCAGGACCTCCTTCAGGCCGAGCCGGCCCCACTCCGAGAGCATGGTGATGAGACCGCCCGGCGTCCCGGGGGTGACGGCGGCCAGCGGCCCGTACTCGGGGGGATAGTGGAGCCCCTTGGCCTTGAAGAACTCGGGCGTGGCCCCGCTCGGCGCCACGCCGAGCGCGTTCACGCCGGTCACCTTCTTCGCGTGCGGGTCGTAGACGAGCGCCTGCGTCTCCCCGCCCCAGCTCAGGGTGTCCCACATGGTGCAGGTGGCCGCGAGCATGGCGCAGGCGGCGTCGACCGCGTTGCCTCCCCTGGCGAAGATCAGGGCTCCTGCGGTGGCGGCGAGCGGCTTGCCGGTGACCGCAACCCAGTGCCGCCCGTGCAGTGGCGGCTTCACCGTGCGCGCCCCCCGGCCGCGCGTCTGGGCCGCCGCCACCGCGCCCAGCAGGGCCGCCGCCAAGAGCACGAATGCCCCCGATCGCATCTCTCGCCTCCGGGATGGGAGCAGGCTATCACGCCGGGCCGGCGACCGGCGTATCATCCGGGTTCGGCGCCTGTCGGTCCGAACGGGTGTCCACGGAGAAGCTCCCATGACAGTTGACCGGCTCCGCTCCCTGCTCCCCGCCCTGCTGCTGATCGCTCCCGTCGCGCTGGCCGACGAAGGCATGTGGACCTTCGACAACCCGCCCGCGCGGCAGCTCAAGGAGAAGTACGGCTTCGAGCCCACCAGGGAGTGGCTCGAACACCTGAGGCTGGCCTCGGTCCGCTTCATGGACGGCGGATCGGGCTCGTTCGTCTCGCCCGACGGCCTGATGATCACCAACCACCACGTGGGCCTGGGCTGCATCCAGAACGTCTCCAGCGCCGAGAAGGACTACGTCCGCGCCGGCTTCTACGCGGAGACGCGGCAGAAGGAGGCCCCCTGCCCGGGCTACGAGGTGAACGTCCTCACCGCCATGGAGGACGTCACCGCGCGCGTGCAGGCGGCGGTGAAGCCACAGATGACCGACGCCCAGGCGCGTGAGGCGCGTAAGGCCCAGATCGCCACGATCGCCAACCAGTGCAGCGCGCGCACGAAGCTGCGCTGCGACGTGGTCACCCTCTACCAGGGCGGCGAGTACCAGCTCTACCAGTACCGCAAGTACACCGACGTGCGGCTGGTGTTCGCCCCCGAGCAGCAGGTCGCTTTCTACGGAGGCGACCCCGACAACTTCACCTTCCCCCGCCACGACGTGGACATCTGCATCATGCGCGCGTACGAGAACGGGCAGCCGGCGAAGCCGGCCGCCTTCCTGCGCTGGAGCGGCAAGGGGACGGCCGCCGGGGACCTGGTCTTCGTCTCGGGCAACCCGGGCTCCACCTCGCGGTTGGAGACGATGGCCCGTCTCGACTACCTGCGCGACCAGGCCTACCCCTTCCGCCTGATGCAGTTCAAGCGCCGGCTGGAGGCGCTGCGCGCCTACGCCGCCCGGGGCCCCGAGCAGCAGCGCCGCGCGCTCGAGCTCATCTTCGGCTACGAGAACTCGCAGAAGGCCATAGGCGGCTACCTGGCGGCGCTGAAGGACGCGGCGGCCATGGCCGGCAAGGCGGAGGCGGAGAAGGCGCTGCGGGCCAGGGTGAGCGCCGACCCGGCGCTGGCACAGGCCACCGGCGACCCCTGGACCACCGTTGCCGCGGTGCAGCAGAAGCTGCTGCCCCGGGCGCCGGAGTCGCGGCTCGTCAACTTCGGGGGCTCGCGGCTGCTCGGCATCGCCGGCACCATCGTCGAGTACGTGGCGGAGGTGAGCAAGCCCAACGAGAAGCGCTACGAGGAGTACGTCGACGCCAACCTGGACTCGCTGCGCAACGCGCTGTTCTCGCCGGCCCCGGTGTACACGGACCTGGACGAGGTGACCCTCGCGGACGAGTTCCAGCTCGCCCAGGAGACGCTGGGCGCGGAGCACCCGTTCGTCGAGGCATTGCTGCAGGGAAGGACGCCGGCCGAGGCCGCCCGCGCCGCCATCGCCGGGACGAAGCTCGGCGACCCGGCGGTCCGCCAGGCGCTCGTCTCGGGCGGCGAGGGGGCGGTCGCGGCCTCGACCGACGCCATGATCGTGCTGGCGCGGCGGGTCGACCCGATGGTGCGCGAGGCCCGCCGGTTCCTGGAGGACGAGGTCGAGGCGCCCACCACCCGCGCCATGGAGAAGATCGCCCAGGCGCGCTGGAAGGTGTACGGCAGGACGGTGCCGCCCGACGCCACCTTCACCCTGCGCCTCGCCTACGGCACGGTGAAGCCCTATCCGGCGGAGGGCACCGTGGTCGCCCCCTTCACCACCTACTACGGCCTGCTCGACCGCGCGATCTCGCACGGCAACCAGGCGCCCTGGCAGCTCGTCCCCCGCTGGCAGGAGAGGAAGGGAGCCCTGGACCTGGCGACGCCGCTCGACTTCGTCTCGACCGCGGACATCATCGGCGGCAACTCGGGCAGCCCGGTGGTGGACCGCGCGGGCGAGTTCGTGGGCATCATCTTCGACGGCAACATCGAGAGCCTGGCCTGGGACTTCTACTTCGACGACGAGCGCGGTCGGGCGGTGGCCGTCGACGCGCGGGGGATCGTGGAGGCCCTGCGCACGGTCTACCAGTCCGACGGCCTGGTCGGCGAGCTGACCGGGCGCTGAGCGCGGCCGCCGCGGCTAGCGGCCGATCCGGTCGAAGTCGAGGTTCAGGATCGGGTAGTGTCGCCAATCGCGGTGGTCGAAGTGCCACCACTCCGACGCGAACACGGAGAAACCCTCGGCTTCCATCGCCGCGCGGAGCAGGTCGCGGCGGCTGCGCTGCCCGGGTGAGCCGCCGCGGTAGCCCGGGTAGGCGCGCTCGCTCATCTCGTCGTAGAGGCTGGGCATCTCCACCACCCGGCCGTCGGCTCTGGTGTAGAGCGTGAGGTCCACCGCGCAGCCCCGATTGTGGCGCGAGCCCTTGGCCGGGTCAGCCACGAACTCGCGCTTGTCGGGGGGCGTCGCCTCCCAGAAGACCTTCGTCACCCACCAGGGCCGGTAGGCGTCGTGGATCAGCAGCCCGTAGCCGGAAGCGGCGAGCCGGCGGTGGACGCGGACGAGCGCCTCGGCTGCCGGACGCTGCAGGAAGGCGCGCGGCTCCTGGTAGACGGGCGTGGAGAGGAAGTTGTCGGCGGTGGCGTAACGGATGTCCAGCCGGATGGTGGGGTCGAGCGCCGTCAGCTCGACCAGGTCGACCGCGCGGAAGGCTCCCTTCTCCGGGGGCGGTGAGAGGGCCTGCGCCTCGCGGCGCAGCTCCGCCACTGGCCGCAGCGGGGTGATGCGGAAGGTGCCGGGCCGGGAGTCGGCGGCGGTTCCCGATGGAGCGACGATCGCCGCCGCCAGCGCGAGCGCTGCGACGGCGATGAGCGGGTGCGCCGCGCCGGCGCGCGGGCTCACGCCCGGCCTTCGAGGGCGGCGATCCGCTGCTCGAGCGGCGGGTGGGTCGCCAGCAGCAGCATCAGGCTCGAGCGGCCGTTGATCTTGAAGGTGGCCAGTTGGGGGGCGTTGCGGGTGTCGACCCGACTCTCGTTCTCCAGCAGCCGCCGCAGCGCGGCCACCATGTTGCCGCGACCAGCCAGCGCGGCGCCGCCCGCGTCGGCCCGGAACTCGCGGCGTCGCGAGAACCAGGCGGTGATCATCGAGCCCAGCAGGCCGAAGGCGATCTGGGCGGCGACGAAGGCGAGCTGCCCGGCCAGGTAGCCGAGGAAGCCCGAGCTGCGGCCCTCCTCGTCACGGCCGGAAACGGCGGCGCGCACGGCGTAGGCGACGAGGTGGGCCAGGTAGAGCACGAACGCGTTCACCACGCCCTGGATCAGCGTCATCGTCACCATGTCGCCGTTGGCGATGTGGGTGACCTCGTGGCCGAGCACGCCCTCGATCTCCGCCGGCTCCAGGCTGCGCAGCAGGCCGGTGGAGACCGCCACCAGGCTGCGGTTCTTCGAGGGCCCGGTGGCGAAGGCGTTCACCTCCGGCGAGTCGTAGATGCCGACCTCGGGCATCGGCAGGTTCGCCGCCTGGACCAGGTGAGCCACCGTGGCATACAGCCGCTGCGCCCCGGCGTCGGGCGCGTCCGGGCCGATCAGCTGGACGCCGAGGGCGCGCTTGGCGCTCCAGCGCGAGAGCAGCAGCGACACGAGGGCGGCGCCGAAGCCCCACACGCCGCACCAGACGAGCAGCGCCGCCTGGCCTCCTCCCGCCAGGTTCAGCACGCCGAGCTGGCCGAGGATGGCGAGGACGATCGAGACCGTCACCATCACGGCGAGGTTGGTCAGCACGAACAGGAAGACCCTCTTCACCACGGTGGCCTCACTCCTTCTTCACTGGAAACCGGTCGCAACCAGCGCAGACGATGATACGCGCGTCACGCCTCGTCGGTGCCCGCCCGCTGCGCGTGGGCGATGCCCCGCTTCGAGCCTCGCACGAAGGCGACCATTTCGTCGACCAGCGGGTCCTGCATCTGCTGCAGGCGCCCCAGCGCCTCCTCCTGCGGCAGGGAGGAGCGCAGGAGCAGGCGGTAGGCCTCCTTGAGCGTCCGCAGCTGGGAGGCGCCGAAGCCGGCCCGCCGCAGTCCGACCAGGTTGAGGCCGCGGGCGCGGGCGGGGTGGCCGTCGCTGATCACGAAGGGCAGGCAGTCCTGCACCACCTTGGACAGGCCGCCGACCATGGCCAGGCGGCCGACCCGACAGAACTGGTGGACGCCGGCGCCGCCGCCGAGGAAGGCGCGGTCGCCGACCTCCACGTGCCCGGCCAGCATCACATTGTTGGCCAGGATCACCCGGTCGCCCAGCCGGTTGTCGTGCGCGACGTGGGCGTAGGCCATCACGAAGCACTCGGAGCCGATCGCGGTGGCGCCACCCGGCCTGCTGGAGCGGTGGAGGGTGACGCCCTCGCGGAAGACGTTGCCGTCGCCGATGACCAGCCCGGTCTCGCCGCCCTGGAACGAGAGATCCTGCGGCTCGCCGCCGATGACGGCGCCCTCGTGCACGCGGTTGTGGCGGCCGAGACGGGTGCCCGTCCTGACGGTGGCGTGGGCGCGGACCTCGCAGCCGTCGCCGATGGTGGTGCCGCTCTCGACGACCGCGAACGGGCCCACCACCACCTCGCGGCCGAGCTGAGCTTCAGGGGAGACGATCGCCGCCGGGTGCACGCTCATGGCGCGCATTCTACTGCCCCGCCGCGCGTCCGCCGCGAGACGCCCCCGCCGCCGCGGGCCGACGGGGGCCGTCTGCGCGCGCGGCTAGTTCGTCGCCGGCTTCGCCCGGTTCGCCTCCACGGCGATCTGCACCTTCACCTCGTCGCCCACCAGCACGCCGCCGCTGTCCAGGGCCTTGTTCCACTTGATGCCGAAGTCCTGGCGGTTGAGGGCACCGGCGACGTCGAAGCCGAGCTTCTCGTTGCCGCTGAAGGGGTCCTTGCTCGAGCCCAGGTAGGTGACGGTGAGGGTGACGGGCTTCGTCACCCCGTGCATGGTGAGGTCGCCGGCGACCTGGTAGGTGTCCTTGCCCACGGGCTTCACGGACGTGCTCTTGAAGGTCAGCTTCGGGTGGGTGGCCACGTCGAAGAAGTCGGCCGAGCGCAGGTGCTCGTCGCGCTTGGGCTCGCCTGTGTCGATGCTGGCGGTCTGCACGGTGAAGTCGACGGTGGAGGCGGCGGGGTTCGCGCGGTCCACCTGGATGGTGCCGTCGAAGTCCTTGAACCTGCCGGTGACGTTGGTGAGCAGGTGGCGGACCTGGAAGCCCACCGTGGTGTGCGCCCTGTCGAAGGTGTAGGCGTCGGCCGCCAGGGTGGGGGAGGCGGCGAAGGCCATCAGCACGGAAGCCAGCACGGCGGTACGCGTGTTCATGTCCGTATCTCCTTCTCCTGTCTTCGGTCTCGGGGTGGTGCTGCCGTGGCGGCAGCGGGGGAACCAAGGGCGGCCTCGCGCCGGGCCGCCTGCGCGCGGACGGAGTCGAGCAGGCGGACCAGCCGGGCGGCGCTCCGGCGGTCGAGGGGCAGGAGCGCGCAGGCGGCGGCCTCGTCCATCGGGCGGTCGAGCCGGCCCAGCAGCGAGAGGGCCCGGGATGTCGCGCAGCACAGGACCTGCCGCCGGTCCTGCGGGCAGCGGCGTCGCGACACGAGGCCCTTCGCCTGCAGCCGATCGAGCAGCCGGGTGATCCCCGGGCTCTTCTCGATCATGCGCACGGCGACCTCCAGGGTGGGCAGGCCCCGGGGTCCGGCGCCTCGCAGGATGCGCAGGACGTTGTACTGCTGGAGGGTGATGCCGTGCGGGTCGACCACCGCCGCCAGCTCGGCGCGGACCTGGTCGGCGGTACGCAGCAGGGTCAGCACGGCCTCGGTGGCCAGCGAGGCGAAGGGCCGCGTCTGCTTGATCTCCTCACGGATCGAGCCCATCGGGGAACCTGGACCGGGAGGTTATCCGCCGATTGCTTGACGCGTCAAGCAAAAAAGCATGACCAGTCAAGTAACGGCCTGGGCTCTGGCAGGGGCTGGTCGGCGGCGGGAAGGCGGTCGGCGCGGCGCCCCTGAAGCTAGAGCACCCGGCCCCGGGCGGCCACCGGCAGCAGTGCCTCCACGCGGCCGCCGCTCACGCCCACCAGGCGGTCGTGCAGGTTGGCGACCACGCAGGCGTGGTTGGGCAGGATGCGCACTCTTTCGCCCACCCGGAACGACTCGCCCTCGGCCACCGCGATCACGCCGTGCTCCTCGGAGAGACGGTCTATGCGGCTGGCGCGGCCGAGCAGGCGGCCGTGGCCGCCGGGCCGCGGGCGCAGGGGGTCGCTGGAGAGGGTCTTGCTGCCGGCGTCGACCACCGCCCGCTGCGGCGTGGGTACGCTCACCACGGTGGCGATCACGGTCAGGGCACAGTCCTCGACGCCGCAGCTGCCGAGGTCGACCTGAGAGGCGTCGTGGAACACGTAGTTGCCCGGGCGGCACTCGGTCACGCCGGCCACCCGCATGGCGACCGCCACCGTGGGCGTCGAGCCGACGGACACCTCCTCGACCGGAAGCCCCGCCAGGCGGAGCCGGGACGCGGCGGCGCACAGCCTCTCGCCCTCGTCGCGGGCGACGGCCTCCACCTCCAACCTGTTGGCGGCGGCGTAGGCCTGGCCGGCGTGGGTGAAGACGCCGCGCAGCCGCAGGCCGGGCAGTGCCGCGACGGCCTGTGCGGTTTCCACGGCCCGCTCGGGCTGCACGCCCACCCGGCCGTAGCCGACGTCGACCTTCAGCACCACGTCGAGCCTCTGCCCCGCGGCGGCGAAGGGAGAGGCCAGCGTGCGCGCCCCGTCGACGCTGTCGACGCCGCAGGCGAGCCGCGCGTGGGAGGCGAGGCGCAGCAGGCGGCGGCCCTTGTCCTCGCCCACGACGGGGTAGGCCACGAACAGGTCGTCGAAGCCGGCGGCGACGAAGACCTCCGCCTCGCCGACCTTCGCCACCGAGAGGCCCCGCGCGCCGGCGGCACGTTGCAGGGAGGCGATCTGGGGGCACTTGTGGGTCTTCGCGTGCGGCCGCAGGCGCACCCCCGCCTCGCGTGCCAGGGTGGCCATGCGTGCGACGTTGCGCTCCAGCACGTCCATGTCCACGACCACGCAGGGCGTGGGGAGCTCGTCGAGGGCCCGGCCGATCATGGGAGTGCCGAGGCTATCACCACTCGCCCGTCCGGGAGGCGCACGGCGGCACCGTAAGTGCCGAGCCTTCGCGCGTTTTCGGGCGCTGAGACGTTTCGTACACGAAGGGCGAAATGGTTCATTGAGACCACATGAATGGGCCATCGGGTCGATTCATCTGGTCCATCGGTCCGACCTATCGTCCGCCGCACAGCCTGAAGCAGCTACATCACTCGAGGCCACGGGACCAAACCTCCGGCTCAGCCGGAATTCCAGGGAGGCGACGAGCGATGGACGACCTCCGGTCTTTCGAAAGGCAGGTCGCGGAGCGGGTCGGCAACGACCACCCGGCGGAGGGGACACGCGGGGTCGCGGAGACGCCGACCTGGGCCCACGACCGGCGCAGCTTCATGAAGGTCGTCACCATGGCGGCCGCGGCGGTCGGGCTGGGGGCGACCGCCGCTGCGAAGATGGCGGAGGCGGCGGCCGCCGGCCTCAAGCCGTCCGTGATCTGGCTGCACTTCCAGGAGTGCACCGGCTGCACCGAGTCGCTCCTGCGCACGTCGCGCCCCGACCTCGCGAAGCTGATCCTCGAGCTCGTCTCGCTCGACTACCACGAGACGCTGATGGCAGCGGCCGGCCTGCAGGCGGAGACGGCGCTCAAGGCCGCCATGGAGAAGAACGCCGGCAAGTACATCTGCGTGATCGAGGGCGCCATCCCCACCAAGGACGGCGGCATCTACTGCATGATCGGCGGGCGCACGGCGCTCGAGATCGTCGAGGAGGTGGCCGCCAAGGCCGGCGCGATCGTCGCCATCGGCTCGTGCGCGTCCTGGGGCGGGATCCCGTCGGCCGATCCCAACCCGACAGGCGCGACCGGCGCGCCCATGGTGCTGAAGGGCAAGACGGTGGTCACCCTGCCCGGCTGCCCGGCCAACCCGTACATCTTCCTGGGCACCGCGCTGCAGTACGTGGCGTTGGGCACCCTGCCGAAGCTCGACGACAAGAACCGGCCCACCTTCGCCTACGGGCGCACCATCCACGAGCACTGCCCGCGGCGCGCGCACTTCGACGCCGGCCGCTTCGTGCAGCAGTTCGGCGACGAGGGCCACCGCCAGGGCTGGTGCCTCTACAAGACGGGCTGCAAGGGTCCGGCCACCCACGCCAGCTGCTCGACCCTGCACTTCGGCGAGGTGACCGACTCCTGGCCGATCGGCCTCGGCCACCCCTGCTTCGGCTGCACCGAGCAGCAGGTCGGCTTCCGGGTCCCCCTGCACGAGACGGTGCCGATCGAGCGGCCGACGCCGCCCGACACCTACCCCGGCATCCACGAGAAGCAGGGCCACGTCGGCGCGGTCGCCACCGGCCTGGCCGGCCTGGTCGCCGGCGCCGCGCTCGGCGCGGGCTACCGCTTCGCGAAGTCGCTCGGCGGAGAGCCGCCGGCGCCGTCGCCCCAGCGGGTGGAGCCGAAGCAGGAAGGCGCGAGCAGGGACGCGGGGGTGAAGCCGTGAACCCCGGCCGCCGGCGGGCGCTGCGCGTGCTCGCCGGGACGGGCGTCGCCACCGCCGCGACGACGGCGCCCGTGCAGGCGGCACGACTGCGCCGGCAGGTCTCCCCCGACGCCGTCGGCATGCTGTACGACACCACCCGCTGCATCGGCTGCAAGGCCTGCGTGGTGGCCTGCCGCGAGGCCAACGGCCTTCCGCCCGACACCAGCCTCGACGGCATCCACCAGGCGCCCCTCGACCTCAACGCCCGCACCAAGAACGTCATCAAGCTCTACCGCGAGGGCGAGCGGGTCTCCTTCTTCAAGGCCCAGTGCATGCACTGCGTCGACCCGGCCTGCGCCAGCGCCTGCATGCTGCACTCGCTGTCGAAGGACGAGAAGACCGGCATCGTCAGCTACGACCCGCAGTACTGCGTCGGCTGCCGCTACTGCGAGATGGCCTGCCCGTTCAATGTCCCCAAGTTCGAGTGGGTGAGCACCACGCCGAAGATCGTCAAGTGCGAGATGTGCCGGCACCTCCTCGCCCAGGGGAAGATCCCGGCCTGCTGCGAGGTGTGCCCGCGCCACGCCGTCATCTTCGGCACGCGAAAGGAGCTGCTGGCCGAGGCGAAGCGGCGGCTCGCCGCCGAGCCGGACCGCTACGTGCCGCACGTCTACGGCGAGACCGAGGCGGGTGGCACGCAGGTGCTGTACCTCTCGCACGTGCCGTTCGAGAAGCTCGGCCTGCCGGCTTACGGGCCCGAGGGCGTGCCCGAGACCGCTTACACCATCCAGGAGGGCCTCTACCAGGGCTTCGTCGCCCCCGTGGTGCTCTACGCGGCGCTGGGGGCGGTGCTGTGGCGCAACCGCACCAAGGGCGGCCCGGGGGAGGGGAAGCCATGAGCAGCCAGGTGCATGCGCACGCGCCGGTCGGAGGCGAGCTGTGGACGCGGCCCTTCCAGCTGCTGGTCGCCATCGCGGCGCTCGGCGGGGTGATGGCGGCCTGGCGCTTCGCCGCCGGCCTCGCCGCCGTCAGCAACCTCAACGACGGCTACCCCTGGGGCATCTGGATCGCCTTCGACGTGGTCACCGGCACCGCCCTGGGCTGCGGCGGCTACGCGGTCGCGCTCCTCGTCTACGTGCTCAACCGGGGCGAGTACCACCCGCTGGTGCGGCCCGCGCTGCTGACCAGCCTGCTCGGCTACGGCCTGGCGGTGCTGGCGGTGACCATCGACCTCGGCCGGCCCTGGGAGCTGTGGAAGGTGCCCGTCTACTTCTGGCGCTGGAGCCACTCGCCGCAGCTCGAGGTCGCGCTCTGCGTCGCCACCTACGTCGGGGTGGTGCTCGTCGAGCTGTCGCCGGCGGCGTTCGAGAAGTGGCGCGACGGCAGCCACCCGGGCCTGCGCTCGCTGGCGGCGCGGGCGGCCGGCCCGGTCGGCAAGGCCATGCCGTTCATCATCGCGCTGGGCCTGCTGCTGCCGACCATGCACCAGTCCTCGCTCGGCACCATGATGCTGCTGCCCGGCCCGCGCCTGCACCCGCTGTGGTTCACGCCGTGGCTGCCGCTGTTCTTCCTGGTCAACTGCGTGCTGATGGGCATCGGCGTGGTGATGGTCGAGAGCCACGTGTCCGCCAGCGCCTTCGGCCGCCGCCGCGAGACGGCCATGCTCGCCTCGCTGGGCCGGGTGGGCGCCTGGGTGACCTGGTTCTTCGTGGCGTTGCGCGTGGTCGACATGGCCGCCCGCGGCCGGCTGCCGGCGCTCGCGTCCTGGTACGGGCTGGCGGTCCTCGTCGAGCTCGGCCTGGCCGCGGCGGGCGCCTCGCTGCTGATGTCCGACACCAGGCGCCGCCAGCCCGGCGGCCAGGTTCTCGCCGGCCTCCTCCTGGTCACCGCCGGCGCGGTCTTCCGCTTCAACGTCTACCTGGTCGGCTTCCGGCCGGGCTCGCAGTGGAGCTACTTCCCGGCCGTCCCGGAGCTGCTGATCACCTTCGGCATCGTGGCCCTGGAGATCGCTCTCTACGTCGCCGCGGTGCGCACGTTCCCGATCCTCGCCGGCCCTCCCGCGCCGGCCCGCGCCTAGGGGGAGAAGAGATGGCCAGAATCGTCATCGACCCGATCACCCGGATCGAGGGTCACCTGCGCATCGACGTCGAGGTGGACGGCGGCTCCGTGAGGAACGCCTGGGCCTCGGGACAGATGTGGCGGGGGATCGAGAACATCCTCCTCGGCCGCGACCCCCGCGAGGCCTGGATCTTCACCCAGCGCTTCTGCGGCGTGTGCACCACCGTCCACGCCATCGCCTCGGTGCGCGCGGTGGAGAACGCGCTCAAGCTGGAGATCCCGAAGAACGCCCAGTACATCCGCAACCTGATCGTGATCGCGCACGCGCTGCACGACCACATCGTGCACTTCTACCACCTCTCCGCGCTCGACTGGGTCGACGTCGTCTCCGCCCTGAAGGCGGACGCGACGAAGGCCTCGGCACTGGCCGAGAGCCTCTCGCCCTGGCCGATGAACGGCCGCGTCGCCCTGCAGGCCACCAAGGACAAGCTGGCCGGCTTCGTGGGCGCCGGCCAGCTCGGGATCTTCGCCAATGGCTACTGGGGCCACCCGGCCATGCACCTGCCGCCGGAGGTGAACCTGCTGGCGGTGCACCACTACCTGCAGGCGCTGGAGTACCAGCGGAAGGCGAACCTGGTGGTGTCGCTCCTGGGCAGCAAGACGCCGAACATCCAGAACCTGGCGGTGGGCGGCGTCGCCAACGCCATCAACCTCGACAACCAGGCGACGCTCAACATGGAGAAGCTCTACATGGTGAAGAACGTGCTGGACGAGGTGGTGGCCTTCGTGCAGCAGGTGTACCTGCCCGACGTCTGCGCGATCGGGGCGATGTACCCAGACTGGCTGAAGTACGGCGCGGGCGTCACCAACTACCTGGCGGTCCCCGACCTGCCGGTCGACACCAGGGGCACGCAGTTCGATCTGCCCGGCGGCACCATCATGGGCGGCGACTTCTCCACCCACAGGGCGATCCGCAGTTTCGACGACCCCTACTTCCGCGACAACGTCGAGGAGTCGATCGCCCACTCCTGGTACGACGGCGCCTGGCAGAAGCACCCGTACGAGGAGACGACCGAGCCCAAGTACACGAAGTTCGAGGAGGGCGGCAAGTACTCCTGGGTGAAGGCGCCGCGCTTCCAGGGCAAACCGATGCAGGTGGGGCCGCTCTCGCAGGTGCTGGTCGGCTACGTCGGCGGCCACGAGCCGACGAAGCGCTGGGCCGACCTCGCTCTCAAGACCGTCTCCGGCATCGCGAAGACCCAGGTGACGCCGGCGATGCTGCAATCGACGCTGGGCCGTCACGCGGCGCGGGCCGTGCGCACGGCGGTGATCGCCGAGACCGCGCAGAAGCACTGGAAGCTGCTGGTCGACAACATCGCCAGCGGCGACACCGCGATCTTCAACCCCCCGCAGTTCCCGGCGGGCGAGGTGCGCGGCTTCGGCTTCCACGAGGCGCCGCGGGGGACGCTCTCCCACTGGGCGGTGATCGAGGGCGGGAAGATCAAGAACTACCAGGCGGTGGTGCCGACGACCTGGAACGCGAGCCCCCGCGACGGCAAGGACCAGAAGGGGCCGTACGAGGCCTCGCTGGTGGGCAACCCGGTCGCCGACCCGCAGCGGCCGCTGGAGGTGCTGCGGACCGTCCACTCCTTCGATCCCTGCCTCGCCTGCGCGGTCCACACCCTCGACCCGGAGGGCCGTGAGGTCGCGCGGGTGAAGGTTCTCTGACGGGGCGGGTGGCGGTGCCGTGAGCCGAATCGGCGTCCTCGGCCTGGGCAACGTCCTGATGGGGGACGACGCCTTCGGGCCCTGGGTGGTGCAGCTGCTGGTGGCGGAGCACGAGTTCCCGCCCGAGGTGCAGGTCGAGGACCTCGGCACGCCGGGTCTCGACCTCATCCCCTACGTCTCGGAGCTCGAGGCGCTGGTGCTGGTCGACACCGTCCGCGCGGAGGCCCCGCCCGGCAGCCTGCGGCTGTACCGACGGGAGGACCTGCTGCGGCACGCCCCGCAGGCGCGGCTGAGCCCGCACGATCCGGGAGTGAAGGAGGCGTTGCTGACGGCCGAGTTCGCCGGCCGCGGGCCGCGCGAGGTCCTGCTGGTGGGCGCGGTTCCGGCCCGCACGGCGATGGGTGTAGGCTTGAGCCCGCCGCTGCGGGAGGCGGTGCCGTCCGCCGCGGGCCTCGTGCTGCGCGAGCTGGAACGGCTGGGCTGCCCGGCCCGGCGGCGCAGCCAGACCCGGCCTCCTGACGTGTGGTGGGAGGCCCGCTGAAGACGACACGCAGCCGATGAGAGTGGGGGAGACGGCGCGACGGCTCGCGCGCGCGGAGGCGGTCCTGGTCGTGCTGATCGCCGCCCACAGCCTGGTCGTGGGCCTGTTCCTGGCCTTCGCCACCGAGTGGGGAGCGCGCTTCGGCGGCTTCGGTTCCGTGAATCCGCTCTTCTTCCCCCGCCAGGCCGGCGCCTTCCACTTCGTGGTGGCGGCCGTCTACCTGACCGAGTACTTCCGCTACCGCGGCGTCCTGCTGCTCGTGCTCACCAAGGCGATCGCCGTCGTCTTTCTCGGCCTCTGCACCGCGCTGACCGACGCGCCGTGGGTGGTGCCGCTCTCGGGGCTCGGCGACGCCGCGATGGCGGTCGCGGTCGTCTGGCTTCGGCGGTCGCGCGGACTGCCGCTGGCCGGGCCGGTGGCCGCGCCGTGAGACGGCGGCTGACGCTGGCGCTGCTCGGCGCCTCGCCGCTGGCGCTCGCCTGCGGTGCCCCGCCCGACCGCAGGCTGCGCGTCCCCCTGGCCACGCTCTCGACGGGAGGTCGCAGGGTGGTCGACCACGGCGGCGAGCCGGTCGAGCTCCTGCGCACCGAGACCGGCGTGGTGGCCCGCAGCCTGCTCTGCTCCCACTACGGCTGCCGGGTCAGCTGGCGACCCGAGCGGTCGCAGTATGTCTGCGCCTGTCACCAGGGCGCCTTCGACGCGGAAGGCCGGCCTGTCGCCGGCCCGCCGACGCGCCCGCTGCGGCCGGTCGCCGCGGCGGTCGAGGGCGACGCCGTGCTGGTCGGCGAGCCGTGACCCGTCCGCGCCTCGTCGTCACCGGGGCCTCCGGCTTCGTCGGCCGGCACCTGCTGGACGCCCTCAAGCACGACTACGACATCGTCGGCATCGCCCGGCGCAGCCAAGCCCGCTCGGGCGCTCCGGTCCACCCCTCGATCCGCTGGCACCAGGCGGACATCGGCGACCGCGAGGCGCTGTCTCCGATCTTCGAGGAGCTGAAGCGCGAGGGCGGGGCGACGCTCCTGATCCACCTCGCCGCCCACTACGACTTCACGGGCGAGGACCACCCGGAGTACTGGCGCACCAACGTCGAGGGGCTGCGCCACGTGCTCGAGCTGTCGAAGGGCCTGGGCCTGCGCCGCTTCCTCTTCTCCAGCTCCACGGCGGCCTGCGCGTTCCCCAGGACGGGCCAGGCCCTGACCGAGACCAGCCCCCCCGACGGCGACCACGTCTACGCCCGCACCAAGGCGATCGGCGAGCGCATGCTCGCCGAGTACCGCGAGCACTTCCCCTCCACCGTCGTCCGCTTCGCCGCCCTGTTCTCGGACTGGTGCGAGTACCCGCCGCTCTTCATGTTCCTGGAGACCTGGCTCTCCTCCGCCTGGAACGCGCGCATCCTGGGCGGCCGCGGCCGCTCGGCGATCCCCTACCTCCACGTCGACGACCTCGTCCTCTTCTTCCTGGCGCTGCTGGAGCGGGTGGAGGACATGGCTCCGGGGACGGTGCTGCAGGCCAGCCCCGACGAGGCCGTCTCCCACCAGCAGCTCTTCGACGAGGCGACGCAGGTGGCCCTGGGCCGCCGCCCGCGGGCGATCCACGTCCCGCGGCCGCTGTGCCGGCCCGGCATGTGGGCGCTGGACCTGGCCGGTCGCCTGATCGGAAGGCGGCCGTTCGAGCGGCCGTGGATGGCGCGCTACGTCGACCTGGCCATGACCATCGACGCCAGCGCCACCCGCGCCCGTCTCGGCTGGCAGCCTCGCCCCCGGCTGCAGGTGCTGCGCCGCCTGCCGTTCCTGCTGGAGAACCGCCGCATGGACCCGGTGGAATGGAACCGCGCGAACCGGGCCGCGATGAAGGAGGTCCACCTCGAGACCAACCTGCGCATCTACCGCCTGCTGAACCGGCACGCCCCCGAGATCGCCGCCGAGTTCACCGAGGTGCTGACCGGGCCGGACGGCCGCCAGCGCTTCCCGAGCTACCAGCAGGTCAGCGGCGAGGACCACCAGTGGAACCACACGCTGATCCTCCGTCACCTCATGAACGCCGTGCGCACCCGGGAGCGCTCGATCCTGGTCGCCTACTGCCGGGATCTCGCCGAGCGTCGCTTCCGGCAGGGCTTCCCCTCGCGCGAGGTCTGCGACGCCTTGCGGGAGCTCAACCGCATCGTCTTCAAGGTGCTGCGTCGAGACCCGGAGGCCGAGAGCCTGCGGCCCGACATCTACGAGCACGTGACGATGACGCTGACCTGGGGCTGCGACGAGACCCAGCAGGTCTTCGAGCGGCTCGAGGCGCGGGCTCGGCACGCTCGAGGGCAGGACGGCGGGCGCCAGGGGGGGGGAGGGCTGCTCGAGGGAGACGAGCGGCCGGGTCGTCCGCAGCGTCCATAACTGCAAAGAACGACGAATCAGCGAAATGATGCAAACGGATGATGGACGCCGGTGGGTGCGCCGGGGGATTCTGTCCACCGGGGTGGCCGACGTGTCCGGCCACCGACCGGGTGATGCCAGTCGAAGGCCGCAGGATCGAGGTCCGTGGGACCGTGCAGGGCGTCGGCTTCCGGCCCTGGGTGTACCGCATCGCGCGTGAGGCGGGCCTGGGCGGCCGCGTCCGCAACGACCCCGGCGGGGTGACGATCGAGGCCTTCGGCACCTCTGCCGCGCTGGACTCGTTCCTGAGGCGGATCGAGCGCGAGCGGCCGCCGGCGGCGGAGGTGCGGGAGGTCCGCAGCGCGACGATCCCCGCCGAGGCGACCCGCACCTTCGAGATCGTGTCGAGCGCGGACGAGGGCGCCCGCGTCGTCTCCATCCCGGCGGACCTCGCGACCTGCCCCGAGTGCCTGCGCGAGACGTTCGACCCTGGGGACCGCCGCTTCCGCTACCCGTTCACGAACTGCACCCACTGCGGCCCGCGCTACACGATCGCGCGCGACGTCCCCTACGACCGGCCGGCCACGACCATGGCGGGGTTCGTGATGTGCGCCGACTGCCGGCGCGAGTACGAGGAGCCGGCCGACCGCCGCTTCCACGCCCAGCCGATCGCCTGCCCCGCGTGCGGGCCGCGCCTGCGGCTGCTCGGCGCCGACGGGACGGCCGTCGGCGCCGACGAGCCGATCGCGGCCGCGGCTGCTGCGCTGCGGTCGGGGCAGGTGGTCGCGGTGAAGGGCCTCGGCGGGTACCACCTCGCCTGCGATGCCACGTCCTCCGCGACGGTACGCACGCTGCGCTCGCGCAAGCGCCGCGACGAGAAGCCCTTCGCGGTGATGGTGCGCGACCTCGAGGCGGCCCGGCGACTCGCCGATCTCGGCACGGAGGAGGAGCGGCTGCTCTCGTCCGTGGAGCGACCCATCGTCCTGGTGAGCCGGCGGACGGCCGCCGCGCTCGCGCCCGAGGTGGCCCCCGGCAACCCGCTGGTCGGCCTGATGCTCGCCTACACGCCGCTGCACCAGCTCCTGCTCGAGGCGGTTGCCCGTCCGCTGGTGATGACCTCCGGCAACCTCTCCGAGGAGCCGATGGCGGCGAGGGACGAGGAAGCCGTGGCGCGGCTGTCCGGGATCGCCGACCTGTTCCTGGCGCACGACCGGGAGATCGAGAACCGCTGCGACGACTCGGTGACTCGGGTGATCGCGGGCGTGCCCACGGTGCTGCGGCGCTCGCGCGGCTACGTCCCCCGCGCGATCGCGCTGGCCCGGCCCGTGCGCCGGCCGGTCCTCGCCTGCGGCGCGCACCTCAAGAACGCGTTCTGCCTGGCGGCGGGCGACTCGGCCTGGCTCGGCCCGCACATCGGAGACCTGGACAACCTGGAAGCCGTGCGCTCGTTCGAGGAGCAGGTCGAGCGCCTGCAGCGGTTCCTCGGCGTCCGCCCGGAGCTGATCGCCCACGACCTCCACCCCGACTACGCCTCCACCGACTACGCCCGGCGGCGGGGCGAGCCGGCGAAGGTGGCGGTCCAGCACCACCACGCCCACGTCGCGAGCGCGCTCGCCGAGCACGGCCTCGACGGCCCGGTGCTCGGCCTCGCCTGGGACGGCACCGGCCTCGGCACGGACGGCCGGGCCTGGGGCGGCGAGCTGCTGCTCGTGGACGGCCCCCGCTTCGCCCGCCTGGCCACCCTGCGGCCGCTGCCGCTGGCCGGCGGCGACCAGGCGATCCGCGAGGTCTGGAGGCTGGCTCTCGCGGCGCTGGAGGATGCCTTCGACCGCCAGGCGCCCTTGGACCGGCTCGCCCTCTTCGACTCCGTGGCCGACCGCGACATCGCGGTGGTCCGCCAGATGCTGGAGAAGGCCGTTCGCTCCCCCCTGGCCCACGGCGCCGGCCGCTGGTTCGATGCCCTGGGCGCTCTGGGGCTGCGGCGGAGCCGGGCCGGCTATGAGGGCCAGGTCGCGCTCGAGTGGAATCTGGTTGCGGACGCCGGTGAGGCGGGGCCCTACCCGTTCACGCTCGCCCCGCGCGACGGGGTCACGGAGGTCGACCTGCGGCCGATGGTGCGCGCGGCGGTCGACGACCTCGTGGCCGGCGCCGCGTCAGGCCTGGTCTCGGCCCGTTTCCACGAGACGATGGCCGAGGCGGCGGTGGCGATGGTCCGCCACGCCGGGCCCGGGCACGGCCGCCTGCCGGTGGTGCTCACCGGTGGCTGCTTCCAGAACGCGCGGCTGGTCGAGGGCGTGCTGCGGCGCCTGGCCGGCGAGCGGACGGTCCTGCGCCACCGGCAGGTGCCGCCGGGCGACGGCGGCATCGCGCTCGGCCAGGTGCTGGTAGCGGACGCGGCGGCGGGTGCATGATGAAGGGCTCGCTGGTGTTCGCCGGCCGCGTGCTCTCGGTCGAGGAGACACCCCTCGGCCGGGTGGGGCGGGTGAGCGTGCGGGGGGCGACGGTCGAGGTGGTGCTCGACCTCGTCCCGGCGGCGGGTGTCGGCGACACCGTGCTGGTCCACGCCGGGGTGGCGTTGTCGACCCTGCGCGAGGGCGGGGGACCAGCCGGGGATGGGGAGGCCTGAGGCATGTGCCTGGCGGTGCCGGGTAAGGTGGTCGAGATCACGGGCGAGGGCGAGCTGCGCATGGGGAAGGTCGACTTCTCAGGGGTGCAGCGGCAGGCCTGCCTCGCCTACGTGCCGGAGGTGCGGCTCGGCGACTACGTGCTGGTCCACGTCGGCTTCGCCATCTCCCGCATCGACGAGCAGCAGGCGATGGAGACGCTGGAGGCGCTGGCCGAGATCGGCGAGCTGGCCGAGCTGGGCGAGCCACCCCAGCCGGGCCCGGGGAAGGGCTGATGCGGCACGTCGACGAGTACCGCGACCGCGCCGCCGTGGAGGCGGTCGTCCGCCGCATCCACGCCACCGTCAGCCGGCCCTGGACGCTGATGGAGGTCTGCGGCGGGCAGACCCACTCCATCCTGAAGTTCGGCATGGACGAGCTGCTGCCCCAGGCGCTGCGGCTGGTGCACGGGCCGGGCTGCCCGGTCTGCGTCACCCCGCTCGAGCTGATCGACCGGGCGCTCGCCATCGCCTCCCGCCCCGAGGTCACCTTCTGCTCGTTCGGCGACATGCTGCGGGTCCCCGGCTCGGTCGACGACCTGCTGAAGGTGAAGGCCCGCGGTGGCGACGTGCGCATCGTCTACTCGCCGCTCGACGCCCTGCGCCTGGCGAAGGAGCACCCGCAGCGCAAGGTCGTGTTCTTCGCGGTCGGCTTCGAGACCACGGCGCCGGCCAACGCCATGGCCGTCCATCGCGCCGCGGCCGAGGGTGTCGGCAACTTCTCGGTGCTGGTCGCCCACGTGCTGGTGCCGCCGGCGCTCTCGGCCCTCCTGTCCTGCGAGGACACGCTCGTCCAAGGCCTGCTGGCCCCCGGCCACGTCTGCGCCGTCACCGGCTACCGCGACTACGAGCCCATCGCCGAGCGCTACCGCATCCCGGTCGTGGTCACCGGCTTCGAGCCGCTGGACCTGCTGAAGGGCGTGCTGGCCGCGGTGACGCAGCTCGAGCGGGGGGAGGCGCTCGTCGAGAACCAGTACCCGCGTGCCGTGGTCCGCGAGGGCAACCCGGCGGCGCTGCGCATGATCGAGGACGTGTTCGTGGTGTCCGACCGCAGCTGGCGGGGACTGGGGACGATCCCGAAGAGCGGCTACGCGCTGGCGGCGAAGTACGCGGGCTTCGACGCCGAGCGGGTGTTCGACGTGGCCGGCCTCAGCGTCCGCGAGCCCGAGGAGTGCCGGGCCGGGCTGGTGCTGCAGGGACGGCTGCGCCCCACCGACTGCCCGGAGTTCGGAACCCGCTGCACGCCCGAGCACCCGCTGGGGGCCACCATGGTCTCGAGCGAGGGGGCCTGCGCCGCATACTTCCACTACCGCCGCCCTGCGCGCCCGGCGGCGGCGTCCTGACCATGGCCCGCTCCCTCGACGCGATGCTCAGCTGCCCGGCGCCCCTCGACCACGGCGACATCGTCGAGCTCGCCCACGGCGGCGGCGGCCGAAAGACGGCGCAGCTCATCGAGAAACTCTTCGCGCCGGCTTTCCGCAACCCGCAGCTCGAGCCGCTGGGCGACGGCGCCATCGTGACGGTGGGCGCCGAGCGGCTGGCCTTCACCACCGACACCTTCGTGGTGAAGCCCGCCTTCTTCCCGGGCGGAGACATCGGCTCTCTGGCCGTGCACGGGACCGTCAACGACCTCGCCATGTGCGGGGCGGCCCCGCTGTTCCTGAGCGCCGGCTACCTGCTGGAGGAGGGCTTCCCGATGCGCGACCTCGCCCGGGTGGTCGACTCCATGGCCGCCGCCTGCCGCTCGGTGGGCGTCCTCCTGGTCACCGGCGACACCAAGGTGGTCGACCGCGGCAAGGGCGACGGCGTCTACGTCAACACCTCGGGGATCGGGCGGGTCCGCGAGGGTGTCTCGGTGGGGCCCGACCGCGCGCGGCCAGGGGACGCCGTTCTCGTCTCGGGGCCGGTAGGCGACCACGGCATCGCGGTGATGGCGGCCCGCGAGGGCATCGAGTTCGAGACGCGGCTCGTCTCCGACAGCGCGCCGGTGGTCCGCCCGGTGCAGGCGCTGCTGGAGGCGGTGAGGGAGACGCGCGTCCTGCGCGACCCGACCCGTGGCGGTCTGGCGACGGCGCTGTGCGAGATCGCGGTCTCCTCGCGGGTCGGCATCCGGCTGGAGGAGACGGCGGTGCCCGTGCGCGAGGAGGTGCGCGGGGCCTGCGAGCTGCTGGGCTTCGACCCGCTGTACGTGGCCTGCGAGGGCCGCTTCCTGGCGATCGTGCCCGGCGAGCGCGCCGACGAGGCGCTGGCGGCGGTCCGCTCGCAGCCCGGCGGCGAGGCCGCCTGCCGCATCGGCTCGGTGCAGGCCGAGGACCCGGGCCGGCTGGTCCTGCATACCGCGATCGGCAGCCACCGGCTGCTGGAGCGCCTCTCCGGCGAGCAGCTGCCGCGGATCTGCTAGGGTGGACGGCTGATGCACGAGTACTCGCTGGTCTCGGCCCTGGTCGACCGCGTGGAGAAGGAGGCCCTGGCCCGCAACGCCGTGGCGGTGCACCGGCTGTCGGTCCGGATCGGCGCCCTCTCCGGCGTCGAGCCGCAGCTGTTCGCCTCGGCGTTCAGCCTGTGCCAGCAGGGGCTGCTGGAGAAGGCCACCCTGGACATCCGCCGCTCCGAGGCGGCCTGGGCCTGCCCGGAGTGCGGCGCGGCGATCGCCGACGGCCAGGCCCTGCGCTGCGCGGCCTGCGGCGTGCCGGCGAAGCTCGTCGGCGGAGACGAGATACTGCTCGAGCAGATCGAGATGGAGGTTCCCTGATGTGCGAGACCTGCGGCTGCGGCGATCCCAACCTGGTCTCGGTCGAGGTCCACGACAAGATACTCGCCAGCAACGACCGCACGGCCGCCCACAACCGGGAGCACCTCCTCGAGGGCGGCGTCTTCGCCATCAACCTGATGGGCTCGCCGGGGGCGGGGAAGACCGCGGTGCTGGAGGCCACGGCCCGTGCCGTCCGCGGCCGCCTCGGCGTCATCGCCGGCGACCTGGAGACCGAGCGCGACGCGGACCGGCTGCGGGCCGTCGGCGTGCCCGCCGCGGCCATCACCACCGGCTCGGCCTGCCACCTCGACGCCGAGATGGTGCACCGGGCTCTGCACGACTTCCCCTGGCGCGAGCTCGACTACCTCTTCGTCGAGAACGTCGGGAATCTCGTCTGCCCGGCGGTGTACGACCTCGGCCAGGCCGCGAACGTGGTGGCGCTCTCGGTCACCGAGGGCGAGGACAAGCCGCTCAAGTACCCGGTGATGTTCCGCAAGGCCGACCTGGTGCTGCTGACCAAGATCGACCTGCTGCCCCACCTCGACTTCGACGTGGCGGCCGTCGAGGCGGCGCTGGCGCGGGTGATGCCTCTGCCCGAGGTGATCCGGCTGTCCGCCCGGACGGGAGAGGGCGTGCCGGCCTGGCTCGAGTGGCTGAGGGCCCGGCGTGCGGCGGTCTCCGCGCAGACCGCCCAGGGCCACCCGCACGCCCACGCGCAGCACCCCTCTGTGGCACGCTAGCCGACCATCTATATCATCTGTCGATATGGATGGGACCGGGCGGCCGCCCGCCGCAGCCGGTCCATGATGGCGAGCCCCAGGCCCCGCTCCGGGCAGGGCTCGGCCAGGATGAGGCCGAGCCCCAGGGCGTCGAGCCGCCGCAGGGCGGCGAACAGGCGGGAGGCGGCGGCGGCGAGGTCGCCATCCTCCGTCAGCACCTCGACCGCGGCGAAGCCGGGGGCGGCGGTGGGGCCGAGCGCCAGCAGGCCCACGCGGCCGGCGCCGGCCGGAGCCTCCTGCGCCGGTCCGCCGAGGATGCGCAGCGGGGTGCGCGTCGCGTAGTGGACGAGCAGCTGTCCGGGGGCAGAAGGGCGCGCGGCGGCGCTGGCGAGCGCCAGCGGCGTTCCCAGGCAGGCCTCCAGCTCCTCCCGCGCCAGGCCGCCCGGCCGCAGGATCGCGGGCGGGTCCTGGGCCAGCGAGAGGATGGTGGACTCGACGCCGACGCGGCAGGGGCCGCCGTCGAGGACCACGTCGGCCGCTTCCCCGAGCTGCTCGACGACGTGGGCCGCGGTGGTCGGGCTCACGTACCCGAAGGGGTTCGCGCTGGGAGCGGCGATGGGCGTGGCCGCGGCTACCAGCAGCGCGTGGGCCGCGGGGTGGGCCGGGACGCGGACGCCGACCGTGTCGAGGCCGGAGGTGACGATCTCCGGGACCGCGTCCGTCTTGGCCAGCACCAGCGTGAGCGGGCCCGGCCAGAAGCGGCGGGCCAGCCGCTCGGTGCGGGGATCGAGGACCGCCGCCACCCGCGGCAGATCGGAGGCCTCCGCCAGGTGGACGATTAGCGGGTCGAACGACGGCCTCGCCTTCGCCTGGAACACGCGGGCGACCGCCCGGGGATCGAAGGCGTTCGCGCCGAGACCGTAGACGGTCTCGGTGGGGAAGGCCACCAGGCCGCCGCCGCGGATCACGGAGGCGGCCTCGGCGATCGCCTGCGGGCTGTCGGCCGGCAGGACGCGCGCGCTCACGACGCGGCCGACGCCGGCGGGGCGTGCAAAGCGCCGCCCTGCGCGCGGGAGGCGAGCATGCCGCAGGCCGCGTGGATGTCGGGGCCGCCGGAGTAGCGGCGCACGAACCCCAGCCCGTGCTGCGAGAGGGCCGAGAGGAAGAGACCGCGCTCCTCGTCGGACGGGCGCTGGAAACGGCCGCTGGGGTCGTTGACGTCGATGACCGACACCCGCACCGGCACCCCGCGGAACAGGTGCGCCAGCTCCGCCGCTTCGTCCGCGCCGGTGTTGAAGCCGGAGATCAGGACCCAGGCGAGGCTCACCGGCCCGCCGCGGCGCTCGGCGTGCCGCCGCATCGCCGCCGCCAGCTCGGGCACGCCGTAGCGTGCCGTCAGCGGCACCAGCCGCGCCCGCTTCTCCGAGAAGGCGGAGCTCAGCGACAGGATCAGCCGGTACCGGTGTCCCTCCTCGGTGTAGCGCTCGATCTGCGGCAGCAACCCCACCGTCGAGATGGTGATGCGGTCGGCCCCGATGCGCGGGCCGCAGGGGTCGCGCAGCACGCGGGCGGCCTGCATGACGTTGTCGTAGTTCTGCAGCGGCTCGCCCTGGCCCTGGAAGACGACGCCGGTGACCGGGCGCTCGGGCGACTCCCGCCGGACCGTCAGCACCTGCTCGACCATCTCCCACGGCTCGAGCTGGCGGGCGAGGCCGAGCCGCCCCGTCTCGCAGAAGGCGCAGGCGAGGGCGCAGCCGACCTGCGAGGAGACGCAGATGCTGTACCGCGGGCGTTCGAGCGGGATGCGCACGGCCTCGAACACCTGGCCGTCCCCGGCGCGGAACAGGTACTTGACGAAGGGATCGACCGCGCTGCGCCGGCGGTCGAGGACCTCCAGCCGGTCGAGGCGGCCCGCCCGCGTCAGCTCCCGGGCCAGCGACTTCGACAGCCCGGGCACGCCCTCGAGCCGGTCCCGGTCCTCGCCCAGGACCCGGTGCAGCACGCGGCGGGCGACGGCCAACGGCAGGCCGGGGACGGCCTCGGCCAGCGTCTGCGGCGTGTGGCCGCGCAGGTGCAGCGGCGTCGGCCGGGGCATCAGAAGCGCAGCACGCGGCGGTGGCCGCGCACCTCCACCTCGACCTCCGCTTCCCCGATGCGGACGACGCGCACGTCGTCGAAGAGGTCGCCTTCGTGCACCACGCGGCCGCTGATCACCGCCACCGGACGACCCTGCTGCGAGCTGATGGCCATCAGCCGCAGGTCCGGCGGCTGGGTGGCCGGTTGCGCCGATGCCGGCGGCCGGGTCGGCCTCCGCGGCCGGGAAGGCGGCGCGGCCGTCGCTGTCGTCGCCGGGCCGGGTGCCGCGGTCGGCGTCGCGGACGGCGCGGGCGCCGGGGTCCGTGTCGCCGCCAGTCCCGGGCGCCGGCCACTCCTGCCAGTCGCGACCGCCCACCAGCCGGCCGTGGCGACGACGGCGAGCACGAGCAGGCCGGCCAGCCACCGCCACCGCCGCGAGCGGCGCACGCCCTGCCAGGGGATGGAGCCGACCACCACCACCTGCTCGGGGTCGTCCCGCTCGCGCTCGACCTTCCTGAGGGCGTCGAGGATGAGGCTCACGGCGTGGGGCCTCCCGCCCCGCCGCTTCCCCCGCTCAGCCGGGGCGAGCGCCTCTTTTCCCGCGCGAAGAGGAAGAGGCGCGTCCGCGGCCCCAGGACGCCGTCGCCCACCAGCTCGGCTGCGTCCTGGAAACGGCGGAGGGCCACCGCGAGGTCGTCGTCCCGGTATCCCTGCGCGCCCAGCAGCCGCCGCGCCCACGCCTCCTGACGTCCGCGGTCGCCGCGCGCCGCCTCGTCCTCGGGCCACCAGACGACCGCATCGCGCGTCCAGAGCGGCTCGAGCTGGGCGAGCGGGACCTTCTC
Source organism: Vicinamibacteria bacterium (assembly GCA_035542035.1). GTDB lineage: Bacteria > Acidobacteriota > Vicinamibacteria > Fen-336 > Fen-336 > DATBSL01. The sequence goes on from DATKME010000004.1 coordinate 124,567, forward strand.
CAGCGAGCCGGTTCCGCTCGCCACTCGCGCGGCGCGATCGTCCAGGCCGAGCAGCGCGACGAAGCAGGTGTCGCGACGGGACGGGTGGAACAGCTCCAGCGCGGCGGGCAGGTCCAGCTTCCGGAGCTGGGCGAGGTACGTGCGCAGCGTCACCTGTGAGAGACGACCCCCGCCCCAGGCCGCCGCCACCCGGGCGCTCGCCTCGGCAAGGGAGGCCTGGCGGTCGGCCGTGCGCAGGAACGTCTCGAAGGCGGCGCTCGGAGGCTGCTGAGGGGGAGGGAGGTCGGCAGCCGGCGATGCCGCGGGGTCGGGGTGGTCCCCGGCGGGCGCTGGCGCGCGTGCCAGCCGCGGCGCCAGAGCGAAGGCGGCCAGCGCCAGGCCGATCGCCAGCGCCGTCGCCACCAGCCCGTGACGCCAGCGCAGCGCGTGCGCCGGACGCTCCGTCTCCACCTCCGCCGCGGCCCGACGGACCATGGGCGCGGTGATCGTGCGCGCGCCGGACACGTAGCCGGCCAGCAGGGAGCGATCGCAGATCAGGTTGATGAGGCGCGGGATGCCGCGCGAGGAGGCGTGGATCTGCCGCAGTGCCGTGCCGGTGAAGCCCACCTTTCCCTCGCCCCCCGCGACCGACAGCCGGTGGCGGATGTACTCGCCGCAGTCCGAGAGGCCGAGGGCGGTCAGGTGGTAGCGGGCGGTCACCCGCTGCGCCAGCTGGCGCAGCTCGTGCCGCCCCAGGATCTCCCGCAGCTCCGACTGGCCGATCAGCACGATCTGTATCAGCTTCTCGGTGTCGGTCTCCAGGTTCGAGATCAGCCGGACCTGCTCCAGCACCTCGGCCGAGAGGTCCTGCGCCTCGTCGATCAGCAGGACCACGTTGCGCTCGCAGCGGCGCGCCTCCAGCAGGAACGCGTGCAGGGCGTCGACCAGGTCCTTCAGCGACTGGCCCTCCGCCTGCACGTGCAGGTCGTCGAGGATGCTGCGCAGCAGCTCGACCGCGGTCAGGGCGGGGTAGAGCACGACCGCGCTGCGTGTCTCCGGGCCCAGCCTGGAGAGGAAGTGTCGGGCCAGCGTGGTCTTGCCGGTGCCCACCTCTCCCGTGATCAGGATGAAGCCGCCGCGCTCGCGCCGGCCGAACTCGAGGTGGGCGAAGGCCTCGGCGTGCTTCGGCGAGAGATAGAGGTACTTCGGGTCGGGCGTGAGGTTGAAGGGCTTCTCGCGGAAGCCGAACCACGATTCGTACACGTGAGCTGGCCGCCCCGCGGCTGCGGCCAGTGTACCGCAGCGGCCATCGCGACGTGGCGTCTCGACGCGGGGCCGCCGGCCCTGTATCCTGCGCCGCTGTGACGGACCTGAGCCTCCCCGGCCTCGATGCCACGGCCTCGCTCCACGGCCGTGGCCGCACGGTGGTGGTGCTCGGCCACGGCGCCGGGGGCAACCGGCACACGCCCATGCTGGTGGCGCTCGCCGGATTGCTGGCGGCCTCCGGCCGGGCGGCGCTCCTCTACAACTTTCCCTATGCGGAGGCCGGCCGGCGCCGGCCCGACCCGCCGTCGCTGCTGGAGGAGACCACCCGCGCTGCGGGCCGCCTGGCGCTGGAGGCGACCGGCGCCCGCGCGATCGTGCACGGCGGCCGCTCGATGGGGGGCCGCATCGCCTCGCAGGTGGTGGCGGCGGGAGAGAGGGCCGACGGCCTGGCCTTGCTCGCCTACCCCCTGCACCCGCCGGGCCAGCCGGGGCGCCTGCGCGACGCCCACCTGCCGCTGATCAGCGTCCCCATGCTGTTCGTCCAGGGCACCCGCGACGCCTTCGCGCGCTCGGACCTGCTGCAGAAGACGATTCGCGGGCTGGCGCCACGCGCCGAGCTGGTCCTGCTGGCCGACGCGGACCACTCGTTCGGCGTCCTGCAGCGCTCGGGCCGCAGCGCCGCCGACGTGCTCGCCCTGGTGACGGACGCGCTCGTCACCTGGCTGGACCGACACGGACTATAGAGCCCGGAACGTAACGAGGAGACCACGCGATGCTGATGCCGCTCGTCCTGCCCATCCTCCTGGCCGCGCCCCCGCTGGTGCCCGACGCCCGCTACGACCCGCGCATCCCGGCGTTCAAGCAGCTGGTCGGCCACGAGCTCGGCGACGAGATCACCTCGCCGGAAGCGATCGCCGCCGCTCTCGCCGCCCTGGCGGCGGCGGCTCCCGAGCGGGCGCGCGTGATCGAGTACGCCCGCTCCGAGGAGGGCCGGGCGCTTCACGCCATCGTGCTGGGCAGCCCGGAGCGGCTGGCGCGTCTCGACGCGGTGAAGGAGGGCCTGCGGCGGCTGGCGGACCCGCGAGGGGTCGGCGAGGCGGAGGCCGACGAGCTGGTGCAGGAGCTGCCGGCGGTGGTCTGGGTGATGGCCGCCGTGCACGGCAACGAGATCTCCTCCTCCGACGCCGTGGTGGCGCTGGCCCACCACCTGCTCGCGGCGCAGGGCGACCCGGTCGTCGATCTCGTCCGGCGCGAGGCGATCGTCGTCCTGGACCCGCTGCAGAACCCGGACGGACGGGCACGCTTTCTCGCCACCAACCGCCTGGCCCGGGGGCCGTCCCCGGACTCGGAGCCCGAAGCCGCCGAGCACGACGAGCCCTGGCCGGGAGGCCGTGCCAACCACTACCTCTTCGACATGAACCGCGACTGGTTCGCGCAGTCGCAGCCCGAGACGCGCGGCCGGCTGAAGCTGTTCCTCGACTGGTTCCCGCAGGTGGCCGTCGACCTGCACGAGATGGGGGGCGACTCCACCTACTACTTCGCGCCGCCGGCCCGGCCGCTGAACCCCCACTTCTCGCGGGCCCAGCAGGACTGGCTCGACGCCTTCGGCCGAGCGATCGCCGCCCGCTTCGACGCCGCCGGACAGGCCTACTTCGTGCGCGAGGTCTTCGACAGCTTCTACCCCGGCTACGGCGAGTCCTGGCCCATGGCCCACGGCGCCGTGGGCATGACCTTCGAGCAGGCCTCGGCGCGCGGCCTGGTCTGGCGGCGCCAGGACGGCGGCGAGCTCCGCTACCTCGACGGCATCGCCAACCACTTCCGCGCCGCGCTCGCCACCGTGGAGACGGCGGCCCGCGGGCGGGAGAAGCTGCTGCGCGACTTCCTCTCCTTCCGCCGCGAGGCCGTGCGGGAAGGCGGGACCGGCGCCGTCCGTGCCTACGTGCTGACCGCGGACGCCGACGGCTCGCGGCTGCAGCGTCTGGGCGAGCTGCTGGCCGGGCAGGGCATCGAGGTGCACCGGGCGGCGGCCGAGCTGCGCGACGGGGTCCGGCGCTTCCCGGCCGGCTCGCTGGTGGTGCCGTTGGCGCAGCCGGCGGGCCGCCTGGTGCGGAACCTGCTCGACCCGCAGGTCTCGATGGACGAGGCCTTCGTCAAGGAGCAGGAGCGGCGGCGCAAGAAGCGGCTGCCCGACCAGATCTACGACGTGACGGCGTGGAGCCTGCCGCTGCTCTTCGAGGTGGAGTGTGCCGGCGCCGGCGCGGCGCTCTCGGGCGAGACGCGCCCCTTCGCCGCGGAGCCGCCGGCGGAGCTGGGCGCGGCGAAGATCGCCTGGCTGCTGCCCTGGGGCTCCGGGACGGCGGCGCTGGTGGCGGAGGGGCTGCAGGCCGGGCTGACGGTCCGCGTCGCCGAGGAAGGCTTCCGGCTGGCGGGCCGCACCTGGCCGGCGGGGACGGCGATCGTGCGCGTCTCCGAGAACGGCCCGGCGGCGCGCGAGACGCTGCAGCGGCTCGTGCAGGCGCACCACGCGGCGGCGGTCCCGGTCGACACCGGGTACGTCGAGGAGGGTGTCTCCCTGGGCAGCGAGCGCGTGCACCGGCTGAAGCGCCCGCGGGTGCTGCTGGCCTGGGACCGGCCGACCTCCAGCCAGTCGGCGGGCTGGGCGCGCTGGGTGCTGGAGCGGCGCTTCGGGCAGCCGGTGTCTGCGGTGCGCGTCTCCGCCCTGAGGCGGGTGGACCTGCGCCGTTTCGACGTGGTGGTGCTGCCCTCGGGCGACTACGGCGACGTCCTTGGCAAGGGTGCGGTGGCGAACCTGTCCGAGTGGGTCGAGCAAGGGGGCACCCTGGTGGCGCTGGGCGAGGCCTCGCGCTGGCTGACGCGGGAGAACGTGGGCCTGCTCTCCACCACCACCGAGCTCAAGGGCGGCAAGCCCGACCTCGAGGAGAAGGAGGAGGACAAGAAGGCGGGCGGCCCGCGTGCCAAGGAGAACGAGGGCGAGAAGCCGCAGCCTTTCGACCTGGAGAAGGCGATCCAGCCCGAGCGCGAGCGGCCCGACGCGGTGCCGGGAGCGGTGCTGCGGGTCGAGCTCGACCGCGAACACTGGCTGTCCGCCGGCACCCCGGGCCGGGTGCACGCCCCTGTCGACAGCGGCCGCGTGTTCACGCCGCTGAAGCTGGACAAGGGCACCAACGTCGGCGTCTACGCGAAGAGGGAGGCGGTGGTGGCCAGCGGCCTGGTGTGGGACGACTCGCGCGAGCAGCTGGCCCAGAAGGCCTACCTCATGGAACAGCCTCGCGGCGAGGGCCACGTGATCGCCTTCGCCGAGGACCCCAACTACCGCGGCTACGCGGAGGGAACCGAGCTGCTGTTCATGAACGCCGTGCTGCTGGGGCCCGCCTACTGATCAGCCGACTGCGGACCACGGGTTCTGCCGACTGCCGACCACCCGCGCCTACTATACTATTGAATGATATAGCTGGCGGCGCGGCCGCCTACCGTCTGGCCGCCGGCATCATGGCCGCCAGCCGTCCCGCCTTCTCGTCGACCTCGGCCTGCACAGCCTCCCACTGGCTCATCAGCTCGCCGGTGTCCCACATGAGCTTCTGGTGCCGCTCGGCCGCCTCCGCGGCCCGGGCGCGGTCGTCGTAGTAGCCCGGCGCCGCCATCTCCGCCTCGAGCGCCTTCACCGCCTGCTCGGCGTCGGTGATGCGCTTCTCCAGCTCGGCGAGCCGGACCTTCGACTTGCGCAGCTCGCGCTCGAGGACCTGGCGCTCCGGCGACGTGCCCGAGGGACGCAGGCGCGGGGCCAGCGGATCGGCCTTTGCGGCGGGCTGCCGGTTGGCGCCGGCCGGTGAGGGGGAGGGAGCGGTGGTCGCCGGGGAGGAAGAGGAGCGACCCTTGGCGCGCCCGTGCCCGTTCGAGACCGGCCTGGGGGACGAGGTCGACGCACTCGCCGGGGCAGGCGCGGCCGCTGGCGGAGCTGAGACGGCCCCGGCGGAGGCGGCGGGAGCGGCAGCCCGCGTCGCCACCGACGCGGTGCCGTCCTCCTCGTCGTCGCCGCGGCGGGGAGGCAGCATGACCGGCAGGCCGGTGGTGACGCCGGCTTCTCGCTGCTTCTTCCAGTACAGGAAGTCCTCGTAACCGCCGGGGTAGAGGGGTGCCTCGCCGCCGCCCACCTCGATCACCCTGGTTGCGAGCTTGTCGACGAAGTAGCGGTCGTGGGAGACGAAGATGAGCGTGCCGCCATACGCCTCGAGCGCCTCCAGCAGGATCTCCTTGGAGTCGAGGTCGAGGTGGTTGGTGGGCTCGTCGAGCAGCAGGACGTTGGAGGCCTTCAGCAGCATCTTGGCGAGAGCCAGGCGGTTCCTCTCGCCGCCGGAGAGGACGGCCACCTTCTTGAAGACGTCGTCGCCCTCGAACAGGAACCCGCCCAGGATGGTGCGGATCATGGGCGCCATGGTGAGCGAGCTGGCGGAGGACATCTCCTCGACCACCTGGCGCGCGGGGTTCAGCACCTCCGCCTGGTTCTGTGCGAAGTAGTCGAGGACCACGTTGTGGCCCTCCAGGCGGATGCCCTGGTCGGGCCGGTCCACTCCGGCCAGGATCCGCATCAACGTGGACTTGCCCGCGCCGTTGGGGCCCACCAGCGCGATGCGGTCCCCGCGCTCGACCATCAGGTCGACGTGCCGGAGCACCACGTTGTCGCCGTAGGCGCGGCGGATCCCTTTGAGCTCCAGGACCACCCGCCCCGGGCGCTTCGCCTCCGGGAACTGGAAGCGGATCTTCTTCCGCTCCGGCGGGATCTCGATGCGCTCGACCTTGTCCAGCATCTTGATCCGGCTCTGCACCTGCTTGGCCTTGGTGGCCTGGTAGCGGAAGCGGTTGATGAAGACCTCCGCGCGCTCGATCTCCTCGCTCTGGCGCCGGTGCGCCTCGCGCAGGCGCTCCATGCGGGCCGTGTGCTCGCGCAGGTAGTGGGTGTAGTTGCCGTGGTAGTCGGTCAGCGTCTTGAGGCCGACCTCGGTGATGCGCTTGACGGTGGCGTCGAGGAAGTAGCGGTCGTGGGAGACCAGCACCACCGAGCCGGGGTACTCGGCCAGGTACTCCTCCAGCCAGTTGCGCGCCGGCAGGTCCAGGTGGTTCGTGGGCTCGTCCATCAGCAGCAGGTTGGGCCGGGCCAGCAGCAGCTTGGCGAGGGCGATTCGCATCTGCCACCCGCCGGAGAACTCCTCGGTCTGCCGCTGCTGGTCGGCAGGGAAGAAGCCCAGCCCCTTCAGGACGTCCGCCACGCGGGCGTCGATCTCGTAGCCGCCCAGCTGCTTGAAGCGCTCGGTCACCTCGGCGTAGCGCTCGAGCGCCTTCTCGTGGCCGCCCTGCTCCTCGTTGGCGTGCTCCAGCTGGTCCTCGATCGCGTGCTGCTCCGCCTTCAGGGCCAGCAGCTCCTGGAAGGCGAGCACCACCTCCTCGTACACGGTCCGGCCGGAGTGGACGACGCCGTCCTGGGGCAGGTAGCCGATGGTGGTGTCCGAGGCCATGCGGATCTGGCCGGAGTCGGGCTCCTCGATGCCGGCCAGCATCCGCAGCAGGGTCGTCTTGCCGGCGCCGTTCGGGCCCGAGAGGCCGATGCGGTCGCGCTTCTTGACGTGCCAGGACACGTCCTCGAAGAGGACCCGCTCGCCGTAGCGCTTGCCCAGGCTCTCGACGTGGATCATGCAGGCGACGGCAGGTTCAGGAACTCCAGGCAGGCCCGCTGCAGCATGGCGCGGTGCTCGGGGTCGAGGAAGTTGAGGCGATACTCGTTGATCACCTTCACCTCCATGTCCTCCCACTCGCCCCAGCAGCCGGCGCACACCGCCTCGAGCACGCGCTGCTTGACCTCGGGCGGGAAGGGGACGCGGTGGGCCGGCGCCGGCTTCCAGGGCCGGCCGCAGCGGCTGCACACCTCAGGCATTCTCGTCTTCTCCTCGTCGGACCGCGTCCGCAGGACGGATGCGGGCGGCCTTCGACGCCTCGCAAAACCTCAAGTATAGCAAGGCCATGCGCGCCGGCGTGCGATAATCGCTGTCTTATGGTGGACACGTCGTCTTCCTCGATCAGCACCTTCGCGGCGCTCGACCTCTCCCCGGAGACGCTGCGCAGCCTGCAGGACAAGGGCTACGCCGCGCCGACCGAGGTGCAGGCCGAGACCATCCCGCTGGCCATGGCCGGCAAGGACCTGGTGGTCCAGTCCCGCACCGGCACCGGCAAGACCGCCGCCTTCGGCGTCCCCCTGGCGGAGAGGATCGACCCCGCGCGCGAGTCGGTGCAGGCGCTGGTGCTGGCGCCGACCCGCGAGCTGGCCCTGCAGGTCTCGGCGGAGGTCTCCGGGATCGGCCTCGGCCGAGGCATCAAGGTGGAGACCGTCTACGGCGGCGATTCCATGGAGCGGCAGCTCGAGGGCATCCGCGCCGGCGCGCAGGTGATCGTCGGCACCCCCGGGCGCGTGCTCGACCACCTGCGGCGCGGCACCCTCGACTTCTCGGGCGTGCGCTACCTTGTGCTCGACGAGGCCGACCGCATGCTGGACATGGGCTTCGCGGTGGAGATGGGCCAGATCATGGAGCACGTCCCCGCCGAGCGGCAGACTCTGCTGTTCTCGGCGACCGTGCCCATCGGCATCCGGGGCCTGATCTACCACTACATGGCGGAGCCGGAGTGGGTGCTGCTCTCCGAGGACCAGATCTACGTCAAGGAGGTCGAGCACCTCTACTGTCTCACCCCGCGGGTGCACAAGGAGGCGACCGTCTACAAGCTGATCGAGTACGAGAACCCGGCCTCCTCCATGATCTTCTGCAACACCCGCGAGGAGACCCGGCTGGTCTCGACCTTCCTTGTCAACAAGGGGCTGGCGGCGGCCCTGCTCTCCTCCGACCTGCCGCAGAGGAAGCGCGAGCAGGTGATGGCCCGCTTCCGCAGCGGCGAGATCCGCCACCTGGTGACCACCGACGTCGCCTCCCGGGGCATCGACATCGAGGACCTCTCCCACGTGTTCATCTTCTCCACCCCGGAGTCGCCCGAGCAGTACATCCACCGGGCCGGCCGCACCGGCCGGGTGGGGAAGACCGGCCGCGCCATCAGCCTGGTGGGCGCGCTCGACCTGATGAACTTCAACCGCCTGGTCAAGCGCTACCACGTCGAGGTGCGCGAGCTGCCGGTGCCGACCGACGCCGAGGTGGAGGAGAGGAAGGCCGAGCGCATCGTCGACCAGCTGGCCCTGGCGGGCCGCGCGCTGGCGGTGGACGACTTCGTGGACCTGGGCCCGGTGGCCCGGCGGATCGCCGGCCACGAGCTGCGCGACCGCATGGTGGCGACGCTGCTCAAGCGCTGGCTGGACGCCTCGACCCCGCGCGAGATAGCGGCGGAGGAGGAGGCGGCCGCGCCCGCAGCGGCAGGCGAGGGCCGCCCCCGCCCGCGAGCCGGGCGCGGCCGCCGGCGGCGCTAGAGGGCCGGCAGCTCGCCGTTGCGGCCGGGCGTCGCCAGCCGCCGGCGCAGCCAGTGCTCGAAGAACCAGTTGCCGAGCCGGAGGCTCTCGCCGTCCTTCGCCAGGTACCCCAGCATCGACAGGCCGTAGATGGTGGTGGCCAGCGCATCCTCGGGCTGGCCCAGCGCGGTGGCGAGCTGCCGGCGGACGAGAGGCCCCTCGCGCGCCACCTCGCACAGCAGCGCCCGCTCGGTCTCCTCCAGGGTCGAGAAGTCGACGGCGAAGTAGTTGGCCACCATGTCGTCGACCGTGAGCTGGTCGACGGTGGCAGCGACGTCGCGGGTCTCGAACAGGCGGCTGGCCAGCAGCTGCAGCAGGAAGGGGTGGCAGGCGGTGCGCTGCAGGATCAGCTCGACCTCGGCCGCGGCGAAGCCGCCGCGGCCGAGCAGGGCACGGCCCGCCTCGGGCGCGAGCGGGGTCAGGTAGACGGGCGGGATGAACCCCTGCAGGAACGGCGAGGTCGGCATCCGCGCCTCCTCGTCGACCCGCGCCAGCAGCCGGGTGGCGGTGATGACGCAGCGCACGTCCGGGCCGCGCGAGAGCACGCGGCGCAGCCGGGCCAGCACGGTGGCGTCGCTGCGGCCCACCACCAGCAGCTCCTCTGCCTCGTCCACCAGCAGCAACAGGCGCCAGCCCGCGCGCACGGTGCGCCGCACCAGCGTGGAGATCATCTCGGCGATGGGAAGGCTCTCCAGGTGCTCGACCCCGATGTCGGTGGCGCGGCGGAAGGCCTCGGCGTCCTCGACGCTCGACAGCAGCGTCTCCGCGAGGCCGCGGGCGTCGCCGCTGCCCTGCAGGTCCCAGTAGAGGGCCACGAAGGGCGTCTCCCGGCTGCGCTGCACCCGGTGCTCAAGCTCCCGCAGCAGGCTGGTCTTGCCCAGCCGGCGGGCACCGAGGACCCAGATCGACTGCCGCTCGCCCTCGAGGATCTCGGAGACCAGCCCCTGCCGCCCGAAGAAGTCCTCGCCGCGGACGAAGCTGCCGACGATGAACGGATTGCGGGTGACCGGCGGGGTGGTGGCCATGAAGTGGCTAGTGTGCCACAGCCCCCGTGGCGGGCGCATGCGCCTGGGGCGCCCCCGGCGGGCCCTCGATCTCCACCGCCGCGCGCGCGGCCTCCACGTCCGCCACCCGGATGGTGCTGCGTCCCTCGTCCAGCATGTGGCCGACCGCGTGCACACAGTACTTCTGCACGAAGTAGGGGCGCAGCGCGGACAGATCGAGGATGCGGTCCACCGCCTCGGGCTGGAAGCGGAAGACGCCGGCCACCGGCTCGCGGACGAGCGCCTCGGCCTCCTCGCGGGTGAAGGGCGGCAGCTCGATCTCGTCGAAGAAGTTGTACCAGGGCGAGACCTCGCTCTTCCAGCGCCGGCGGATGGCGACGCCGCTCATCACCGCCACCAGGTTCTCGGAGAAGCTCTTCATGAAGATCCCGCGCAGCCGCTGGTTGACGCTCTCCGAGTACTCGTTGAGGACGTCCACCTCGTCGATCAGCAGCGCCAGCTTGACCCTCTTCTCCGTGCGGGTGCGCAGCTCCTCCAGCACCAGCGGCAGGTCGTGGCTGAAGTCGCGCGCCTCGTAGCGCTCGGCGTCCGGGCGGAAGCGCAGCGCCTCCCGGGTGCGGCCGACCAGCCGCAGGCCCTCCACGATGTCCGCCATCAGCGCGTGGAAGAAGGCCTGCTCCGGGACCCCTTGCAGGTCCACGAACACCGGGAAGAACCGCCACTCGCCCGCCTGGTCCTCGGCCAGCGCCCGCTTGAGGTGGTGGAGGAAGGTGGTCTTGCCGATGCGCCGCTCGCCCGTGATCATCAGGCTGTTGCGGCTGAGGGTGCTGAGCATGCGCCGGGTGAGCTTGCCGCGTCCGTAGAACATGGCGTCGTCGAGCACCGGGGCGCCGGCGATGTAGGGGTTGAATCGCTGGCGCATCGCCCGTCGCCGCCGCACCCGGTGCGCCCCCCAGCCGACGCCGACCAGCGAGGCCGCCCCCGCCAGCGCCGAGGGCAGGAAGTAGCCACTCTCGTAGAAGGGCAGCCGCCTCTCGATCTCGATGGGGACGGTTCGCGAGAGCCCGCCGGTGTCGTACACGGTCACCGCGATCCGGTTGCGTCCCGGCTGCAGCGGCAGCTCGCGCACGAAGGGATAGCTGCGCTCGGGAGCCTCCGACAGCCGCGGCGGGATCAGGGGGCCGCCGACCAAGGCGTCGCCCACCTTGAACTCCAGGCGGTCGATGCCGCGATCATCGGTGGCCACCCCCTGCAGGGACAGGGTCGGCGACTCGACCACCGGGATGCCTCCTTCGACCTTCGCCTCCGGCTTGAAGAGCGCCAGTTCGGGCTCCTCGTTGGGCAACCAGGCCTCGAGCATCGCCGCGCCGGTGCGCCGCTCCGCCGCGCTCGCCTGCTCGCGGGCGCGGGCGTGGCCGGGGTCCAGGCGCAGAGCCGACTCGAACGCCACGTAGGCGTCCGGCCAGCGGCCCTTCCTCATCAGCGCCTCGCCCTTGGCCATGTCGCGGTCGATCTCGGCCTGCAGCTCCTTCTGCTTGCGCACCTCCTCCACGATCTTGCGGGCCTGCGCCAGCAGGGCGCAGGCGTCAGGGTTCTCGCCGCCGGCGCAGGCGTCGGTCAGTGGGCCCTGGGCCTCCTCGTAGCGCTGGACGTCGAACAGCGCCTTTCCGGCGGCGTAGGCCTCGCGCCGCTTTTCGCGGGTGGTGGTGGCCAGGATGCGCTCCTGGGCCACCCGGCTGCCCTCTGCCGCCCGGGCATCGGCAGGGTCGATCTCGCGGGCCGCGTCGAAGGCGAGCTTGGCGTCGCTCGGCCTCCCCTGGTCCAGCAGCCGCTGCCCGTCGGCGATCCGCTGCTCCAGCCGCTGCCGGCGGGCGGCCAGGTCCAGCGCCTCCCGCTGCAGTCCCCGCACGCGGTCGTTCTCGGCGGCGACGATGCGCGCGGTCTCGGCGTCCAGGCCGCTGGCCAGCGGCCGCGCCTTGGCCAGTTCGGCGAGCGCATCGTCCCAGGCCCCGCGCCGGGCGAGCTCGTGCGCCTGCTGCAGCAGGTGCTCCACCTGGGCCCGCGCCAGCTTCGTCATGAGGGCGAGCTGCTGCCGCTGGGCCTCGTCCCGCTGCTTCCGCAGGGCGCCGTGCTGGGCGGCGTCCTTGGTGATCTCGCCGGCCGACTCCTCGCGGCTGAACTCGTCCAGCACCGTCTTCAGCCGCGCGACCTGGGCCACGTCGCTCGGCAGAGACGGCTGCTGCAGCAGGCAGACGCCGCGGTAGTAGTGGGGGAAGTAGTCGATGAAGTCGACGCCGTAGGTGCGCAGCCTGAGCCCTGACCGCGGCCGCAGCTGCAGCGCGCGGTCGAGGTTCTGCAGGCAGTCCGACCAGCGCCGCCTGGCGACGTCGTCCCGGGCCTGCAGGTAGTACTCGTACCAGTCCTGCACCGCCAGGGCGGGGCCGGCAACGGCGACCAGCACGACGAGCCCCAGCAGGGCCCGGGAGGCGACGCGCACTAGGCCTCGAGCACCTACTTCTCGAACATCGCGGCGATGTGGGCGCCGCGGGCGGTGGCGGTGAGGGGGTCCGAGGCCATGCGCACCTCGGAGACCTCCACCGGCAGCCGACGCGCGCGCAAGGTGCGCTCGAAGAGGTCGCGGAAGCCTTTGGGCTTGGCGGTGCCGCCGGCCAGCACGATGGGCAGGGGGCGGTCGGCCTTGGGCAGCTTCTCGGCCTTGGAGATGGTCCGGCGCAGGGTGTCCACCAGCGACTCCACCACGTCCTCGTAGTAGATGGCGAGGGCACGCTCCATCTTGTCCCTGGGCTCGCGCGACAGGTCGAGGCCCTCCTCCTTGATCGCCTTGACCCGGGTGGCGTGCTCGCCCACGGCCGCGCCCACCGAGCTGTCGATGAAGTCGCCGGCCTTCGGCAGCGAGACCATGATCGAGGGGATGGAGAGGAAGGCCAGGGTGGCGTTGCACATGCCGCCGCCGCAGGAGATGCCGATGCCGGTGAAGTTGTGGTCCTCCAGCTCGGAGAAGATCACCGCCAGGCCCTCGTTGATGGCCATGGCCCGGTAGCCGAGCGAGGAGAAGTGCTGGCGCAGGCTGGCCTCGTGGTAGGTGAGCTGCGCCTCGCGGCCGGTCGCGGCGGCCGGGACCGAGAAGGCGAGCACCTCGCTCTGGGTGCGCGGCTTGGGCACCAAGCCCTGCAGGATGGCCTCCAGCACCGGCCAGGCCTGCCTCTCCTTGGGGTTCAGCATGCCGTCGGCCATGGGCCGGCGCGCCTCGGCGTTGAACATGTTGGCGAAGCGCTCGGTGGCGGAGCCGAAGATGACCAGCTCGTCGCCGTCGCGGAAGTAGTGGATGTCGCTCTGCTGCTGCAGCGTGCGCTCGGTGACCGGTGAGAAGGGCACCGGCAGGAACGCGTTGAGCTGGGTGGTGCTGGCCACGTCCCGCGGGCCCCGGCGGGAGACCACCACCTTGCTGGTGCCCACGTCGATGCCCACCGGGTGGGCGCCCGCCTTGACGTTGTCCTCGGCCCGCTCCGGCGACTCGTCGGGGGCCTTCCAGAGGTGGTCCTTGTTCTCCGCCATGTCGTTTACCCTCCGCCCGAATGGCGCCGCGGCTGAACGGCGTCGGCGCCGGTCTTCCCGGCCGTCTCCGCGTCGCTGGATTGCTCTGCCAGCCAGAGATCGTATCGCGAGGTCTTGTCCCGCCGCAGTTCCGCCACCGACCGCCCCTGGCGCCCGGCCTCGTCGGCGAGCTGCTCCTCGGCCCGCCGCACGCCGGGCCAGGGCTCGCCCATGCGGGCCGCCAGCTCCTCGTCGTGGTCGAACCCGAACAGCGCCACCGCCGGCGAGGGCCGCTGGTACTGGTCCGGCAGGCCGAAGGCGGCGAAGGGGAAGCCGCGGGCCCAGTCGACGTGGTGGCCGATCAGGTGCTTGCGCTGGCTGACGCTGGCCAGCCCGTGGGTCACGCACATCTCGGGGTCGATCGCCCACTTCTGGCGCAGGTAGTCGGTCAGCGCGCGCCCCGCCTCCAGCTGGGCGCGGGTGATCGGCAGCGCCCGGCCGCCTTCCCAGCGGGTCTCGAAGGACACGCCCAGCGTGGGGCCGTTGAGGTTGAGGTACGCGCGCCGGCCCGCGCTCCACACCGACACCCCCGCGTGGTTGGCCTTGGTCGTCTCCTCCACCACCCGGAACACCTGGCCGAAGCGGTCGATGAGGTAGTGGTAGACCTTGTTCTTCCGCAGGTAGTGCAGCAGGTTCTGGCTGGAGTCGCGCAGCTTCTCGTTGAAGGACTCCTCGAGCGGCCAGATGTCGCTCTCCGAGGTGTGGTACACGATGCCGATGGGCCGGTCCTGCGCTTCGCTCTCCATCCCGCGCTCGAGGTCGAAGGCGTGGTAGCGGCGCGGCTCGCCGGCCACCGCGTAGCGGGTGTCGATGCGCAGGCCGTTGCTGTAGAGCTCGAAGCCGTTGCCCGACTGGACCATCCACACCCGCTCGGGTGTGACCGCCCGCGGCAGCGGCGGCAGCGCCTCCGCCACGTCGGGAAAGGCGGCAGTGGCCGCGGGCGGCGCCGCCGGCAGAAGTTCCGTCGGCTGCGCCCGGGAGCGCGGGTAGGCGGCGAGCGCCAGCCCGGCGGCGGCCACCAGCAGCCCGGCCGCCACGTTGAGCGTGCGCCGCGCCCTGCGCGGAGAGTCGCGCGGTCCCCTTCGCGTCGGCGTCAGGGCACCGTTGGGGTTCTCGGAGAACAGGGGGCGCGCCTGGTCGACGCGGGTGAAGCGGTAGGCGAGCCAGCGCAGCGGGGCGCCGGGCACCGCCTGCAGCTTTTCGTCCACCTTCTCGTACCGCTCGAGCGAGCGGCGCAGGTAGCGGAGCTTCTCGACCGGGTCGCGGATCGCCCGGCCCTGCTCGTCGAGGGCCGCGATCGGATCCGGCTTGAGCGCCACCAGCCTGGCGCGGCCTTCGCTGGGGGCTTCGCGCACCGGTGCCCGTGTCGTGGGAACGGATCGCCGTCCCGTCGCGGTCGCCGACTGCTCGCGCGGCAAAGTCCTCTCCGACGGGCAATTATAGGATCCGGTCGGAGAGGGTCAACTGCGCCACGTCACGTTGCGGCGGCGTGTCGCCGCCAGGCCCCAGACGTTTCGTGTTCAATGCTTCGCCACATGTGATCCCGACCGCCCACCTCCGGCGGGCCTGCTAGAATCGCGGAGAAGCCATGAGCGGCTGGCCGCCTCAGCGAACCGGAAGCGGGCGCCGGGAGCCCAGGGTGCGGGTCGACCTCGCCGCGGTGCTGGCCGGGCGCGCCCCGCGGCCGGCGCGGGTGGTGGACGTCAGCCGCATCGGCTGCCTGCTGCGCTCGGACGCCGCGCTCGACGGGGGGGCCGTCGTCGACCTGCGCTTCGATCTGCCCGACGGCCCGGTGCACACGAAGGCCCGGGTCGCCGGCGCGTCGCTCGACGGTGATTCGCCACCCGACGGCCGCCCGCTGTTCCTGGCCGGGCTCGAGTTCCTGGGGCTGGCCGCCGCCGACGACGCCCGCCTGCGGAGTTTCATCCATGACGAGGCCAAGCGGAGTCGGGGTGCGCACACGCCCGCTCCGTGACGTCTCCATCCGCGAGCTCCGGGGGCTGCTCGACGAGGAATCGGCGGCGTGGCGCTCGGAACTGGCCTGGGACTTCTCCGACGTGCGGGCGGCGGTGGCGGCCGGCGTCGAGCGGGGCACGCTGCCGGGGCGGGCGGTCAGCGACGGCTCCCGTGCGCTCGCCTACTGCTACTACATGGTCGACGCCGGGCGCGTGATCATCGGCTCCGTCTACGCCGGCCAGGAGCAGCGCGGCCGCGGACTGGAGGAAGCGCTGGTGGAGGCGGTGATCGGCGACGCCCGGGCGGAGCGCGGCAGCAGCCGGGTCGAGTGCCAGACCCTCTTCTGCACCTCCGAGGCGGTCGAGGGCCGTTTCGCCGCCGCCGGCTTCGCCAGCCGGCCGCGCCACTACATGAGTCGCGATCTGCGCCAGCCGCTGCCGGCGGCAGATCCGGCGCTGCCCAGGGGCGTGTGCCTGCGGCCGCTGGGCCGTGACGAGCTGCAGGCGGCGGCCGAGATCGTCTACCGTAGCCACGTCGGCAGCGTCGACGCGGCGCTGAACCTCACCTACGCGACGCCGGCCGCCTGCCGCGCCTTCGTCGACACGCTGGTGCTGCGCTCCGGCTGCGGGCGCTTCGACGAGGAGGCCTCCCGCGTCGCCGAGGGCCCGAAGGGGGCGGTCGGCGTGCTGATCGCCAGCCGGCTGTGCGCGACGAACGGCCACGTCTGCCAGGTCTCGGTGGCGCCCCAGGTCCAGGGGCGCGGGGTCGGCGCCGCGCTGATGTCCCTGGCGCTGCACGCCTTCCGCGCGCAGGGCCTGGCCACCGCCACCCTGTCCGTCACCGTCTCCAACCGTCGCGCCCACCGGCTGTACGAGCGACTGGGCTACCGCGTGGACCGCCGCTTCGCCGCCCACGCCTGGGTGCGTCCGCCGGCGCGCATCGAGCTGCCGGCGTGAGCGCGGCGCTGCTCTCGCTGCTGCTCGCTCTCGCGCCGCAGGCCGCCGCGGACGGCGACGCCGTGCTGGTGGTGCCGCCGGAGGGGCCGTCCGGAGGGGCGGCGGGCTGGATCGGGGCGGCCGTCGGGGTGGAGCTGCCGCGGGCGTTGCAGCGCGTCGGGGTGCCGGCCGTGCCCGACGCGGACCGGCGCCACGCCCAGGAGGCGCTGGGGGTGGCGGCGGCGTCCAACACCCGGGCGACCAGCATCCGGGTGGCGGGCGCGCTCGGGGCCTCGCGCATCGTGGTCGGATCCTGGGAGCAGCAGGGCGAGGAGGTGACGCTGTCGCTGCGGCTGCTCGATCCCGCTCGCGCGTCCCTGAGCGCGCCGCTCGTCGGCAGCGGCGCTCTGGCCGGTCTGGGCGCGCTCGTCCACTCGCTCGCCTGGGACATCGCGCTCGCGGGTCCGCGGCCGCCGCTCGGCTCGCGCGAGGCGCTATTGCGCAGCGGGCAGGAGGTGCCGCTGGCCGCTCTGCGCCCGCTGGGGGAGGCGCTGACGGCCCGCGACGCCGGCTCGCGGATCGCCGGGGTGCGCCAGGCGCTGGTGGTGGCGCCGGAGTTCGAGGAGGCGATGCTGGTGCTGGGGCGACTGCTCCTCGACGGCAGCGCCTTCGAGGAGGCGCGCCGCGTGCTCGGCTGCGTCCGGGCCGGGTCGGTGTTCGCGCGCGACGCGCGCTTCCTCGACGGCGTGGCCCTGCTGGGCCTCGGCCGCTACCGGGAAGCGGACGTGCTCTACGCCGAGCTGGTCCAGCAGCGGCCGACGGCCGCGGCCCTCGCCAACCGCGCCATCGCCCGGCAGCGCGCCGGCGGCGGGCCCAACGGCGCCTCCACGCTGCTGCGGCAGGCGGTGGAGGCGGAGCCGGCCTCGGTCGACCTGCCGTTCGACCTCGGCTGGGCGCTGCTGGTCGAGGGCGACGCAAAGGCGGCGGCGTTCTGGCTCAAGGGGGCGGTGCGGCGCGACCCGGGCGACGCGCAGGGGCGGCTGCTCCTGTCCTGGGCCCTCGCTGCCGGCGGCCGGACGGCCGAGGCCGAGGAGCAGTGGACGGCGGCGACGGCGCTGGCGCCCGCCATGCAGGCGCTGCGGGCGCCGGACTTCTCGCGCAGGCTCGAGCGCGTGTTCGGCTCCGAGCGGGGGATGCTGCAGGACCCCGACCGCCGGACCGATGCGGAGGACGCACGGGCACACGCGGCGCGCGGCGACTCGCTGCTGGCCTCGGGCGACGTTCCCGGCGCCGTCGCCGAGCTGACGCGGGCCGCGCTGCTCGACCCCTACCTCGCCAGCGCCCACCGGCTGCTGGCGCGCGCCTACCGGCAGCAGTCCGCGGACGAGAAGGCCGTCGAGGAGCTGCGCACCGCCCTCTGGTGTCGCGAGGACCCGGCCGTGCGGCACGAGCTCGGCGAGCTGCTGCGCGCCCTGGGCCGCCCGGAGGAGGCGGCACGCCTCGGCGGCTGAGGGCGGCTATCATCCGGTGATGGCGAACGTCGTCCAGCTGCTCGTCCTGTTGGGGGCCTTGCAGGCGCCGGCGAGCCCGGCTGCGCGCACCCCGGCCACGACTTCGGCACCGGCGCCGCTTCCCACGCCCACCCCCCGGCCGCCGCGCCCGCCCGCGCCGCCAGGCCTGAGCTGGGAGGAAGCGGACCACGTCGAGCAGACGCTCACGCGGATGGAGCAGAGGCTCAAGAGCGGGCGTGCCGCCGCCGAGACCGTGGTCGTCACCGAGCGCCAGCTCAACTCCTACGTCACGCTCTCGCTGGGGCCGACGCTGCCGGCCGGCGTCTCCGGCCTCCAGCTGCGGCTCTCGCAGGACCGGCTGGGGGCGAGCGCCCTCGTGGACCTGGACCGGGTGAAGGCGCAGCTGCCCAAGGGCGCCGCCTCCGGCCTGCTGATGTTCCTGGGGGGGACGCTGCCGGTCGAGGTCCACGGCCGCCTGGCGAGCGCCAACGGGCAGGGCCGCATCGACCTCGAGCAGGCGACGGTGGGGGGCGTCTCGCTGCCGGCCAGCCTGGTGGCGCAGATCGTGGCCATGACCACGAAGAGCGCGGCCCACCCGCAGGGCTTCGACATCCTGGCGCCCTTCCCCCTGCCCTGGAGCGCCCGGCAGCTGCGGCTCGAGCCCGGCCGGGCCCTGCTGGACTTCGTCGCACCGCGACCCTGACCACGGCGGCGGACCCGCCCCGCCCGCACGCGTGGGATCATGCGCCCGAGGCATGGACCTGCGGGCGCCCGTCCAGTACGTCAAGGGCATAGGGCCGCAGCGCGGCCAGGCGCTGGCCAGGGTCGGCGTGCGCACGGCCGAGGACCTTCTGCTGCACCTGCCGCTGCGCTACGAGGACCGCTCCACCTTCGTGCGCATAGGCGACCTGCGGCCGGGGATGCGGGTCTCGGTGGCTGGCGAGGTGGCGGTGGCCGGGCTGCGCCGCGGTCGGCGGATGACCATCTACGAGATCCGGCTGGACGACGGCAGCGGCCGGCTGAAGGTGGTGTTCTTCAACCAGCCCTTCCTGCGGGAGGTGCTGGCCCGCGGGCGCAGGGCGGTGCTGTTCGGCCTGGTGGAGAGCGACGCCTTCGGCTCGCGGCTGCTGGTGATGCGCTCCCCGCAGTACGAGATCCTCGACGGAGAGCCGGGCCCCGGCCTGCACACCGGGCGCATCGTGCCCGTCTACGAGAAGCTGGGGCCGCTGACGGTCAAGCCGCTGCGGCGCGTGCTGGCGCAGCTCGCCGGCCAGCTCCCGGACGACGTCGAGGACCCGCTGCCGCTCCTCGTCCGCGAGCACCTGGGGGTGATCGCCCGCGGCCAGGCGCTGCGCCGCGTTCACCTGCCGGCGGAGACGGAGGATCTCTCCGCCCTCAACCGCTCGCGCTCGCCCGGGCACCTGCGGCTGATCCTCGAGGAGCTGCTGCTGTTCCAGCTCGGCCTGGCGCGGAGGCGCTCCGGCCTGCGCGCGGAGCGCAAGCGGGCGGCCTTCGCGGCGGGGGCGGCCTCGCGGGAGGCGGTCAAGCGCATCCTGCCGTTCCCGCTGACCCGCGCGCAGAAGCGCGTGCTGCGGGAGATCGCCCTCGACCTGGGCTCGCCCCACCCGATGAACCGGCTGCTGCAGGGCGACGTGGGCTGCGGCAAGACGCTGGTGGCGCTGCTGTCGATGGTGATCGTGCTGGAGAACGGCGCCCAGGCGGCCTTCATGGCGCCCACCGAGATCCTGGCCGAGCAGCACTTCCTCACCTTCCGGCGGCTGCTCCGACGCTGCGCGTACCGCGTGGAGCTGCTCACCTCGGCGGTGAAGGGCCGCGAGCGGGTGCAGGCGCTCGCGCGGATCGCCGCCGGCCAGGCGCAGATCGTCATCGGCACCCACGCCCTCATCCAGGAGGGGGTGGCCTTCCACCGGCTCGGCTACGCGGTGGTCGACGAACAGCACCGCTTCGGCGTGCTGCAGCGGGAGGAGCTGCGCCGCAAGGGCTACGACGCGGACGTGCTGGTGATGACGGCGACCCCCATCCCGCGGACGCTGGCGCTCACCGCCTACGGCGACCTCGAGGTCTCGGTGGTCGACGAGAAGCCGCCCGGCCGCACGCCGGTGCGGACGCTGCTCCGCCCGGCCTCGCAGCGGCGGGAGGTGGTGGAGCTGGTCCGCCGCGCGGTGGCGGAGGGCCGGCAGGCCTACGTCGTCTACCCGCTGGTCGAGGAGTCGGACAAGCTGGAGGACGTGAAGGCGGCGACCGAGGCGGCGGGGGAGTGGGCCACGCTGCTGGGCGGTGTGCGGGTCGGCCTTCTGCACGGGCGCATGAAGAGCGCCGACAAGGAGGCCGCCATGGCCGCCTTCGCCGGCGGCGACACCCAGGTCATGGTGGCGACCACCGTCATCGAGGTGGGAGTGGACGTTCCCAACGCCACGGTGATGGTGATAGAAAACGCGGAACAATTCGGCCTGGCGCAATTGCATCAATTGCGTGGGCGCATCGGGCGCGGTGCGGAGGAATCGCATTGCATTTTAATTGCGCAGGAGAAATCGGACGAGGCACGGCAACGGCTGAAGACGATGGAGGAAACGAACGATGGCTTTCGCATCGCGGAAGCGGATTTGCGCTTGCGCGGCGCGGGCGAATTACTTGGACGCCAGCAGAGCGGCTCGACGCGTCTGCGCTTTGGGGACCTGGCGAGGGATGGTGGATTGGTGGAACGGGCCCGGGATTTGGCGAAGGCGGCATTCTAAACCGGCGGGGCAGCGGCGCCTGATCGAAGCTTCCAGACGGCGCGATACAAGAGCAGGGATGCAGCGAGGATCAAGTCTCCTGCGCGGGCG
>DATKME010000005.1:0-20910 GCA_035542035.1 Vicinamibacteria bacterium
GCCGGCGGCGGAGGAGTCCCTGCCGCGCTGACGGCCCGGTCTCGACGAGGCCGCCGCCTCAGGCCAGCCAGCCGGCCACGTCCGCCATCACCCGCTCGGCGATGGCACGGGCCCGGGCCTCGCTCCTCCCCTCGGCGATCACGCGGACGACCGGCTCGGTGTTGGAGGCGCGCAGGATGAACCAGCCGTCCTCCAGCCGCACCTTCACCCCGTCGCTGAGGTCGACCGGCCGGTCGGCCCAGGACTCGCGCGCGCGACGCAGGACGGCGCGGGCCTGCTCGGCGGGGCAGTGGCTCCGCAGCTTCACCACGTGGTAGCCGTCATAGGCCGCCGCCAGCGCCGAGACCGGCGAGCCGCTGGCCGCCACCTGGTGCAGCACGAGGGCCATCCCCACCAGGCTGTCCCGGGCGAAGTTGACCGCCGGCCAGATGACGCCGCCGTTGCCCTCGCCGCCGATGGGCGCTCCGTGCTGGCGCATGCCCTCGGCCACGTTGGCCTCGCCGACCTTCGTCCGGAACACCGGGCAGCCGTAGCGGCCCGCCAGCGCCTCGACCGCGTCGCTCGTCGCCAGGTTGGTCACCAGCGGGCCGGGGGTGCGCCGCAGCACCGGCTCGGCCGCCAGCACCAGCGTCAGCTCCTCGCCGATCGGGCGGCCGGTCTCGTCCACGATCGCCAGGCGGTCGCCGTCCATGTCCTGCGCGAAGCCCAGGTCGGCGCCGCGCTCGCGCACGGCGGAGCAGAGGGCCCCCAGGTTCTCGGGCACCGGCTCCGCCGGCCGGGGGAAGCGGCCGTCGGCCGCGGTGTGGAGCGCCGCCGCCAGCTCGGCCCCCAGCGCCTCCACCATCCGCGGCGCGGCTTCGTACGCGGCGCCCCCGCCGGGGTCCACCACCACCCTCAGCCGGCGCCCGGCCGGCAGCGGGCCGACGGCCTCCGCCACCGCCCGCACGTGGCGCCCGACCGCGTCGGCGACCACCTCCGGCGTGCGCTGGAGGGCCCCCGCCGCCTTGGCGTAGTCGCCCTGGTGGTAGATGTCGAGCAGCTCGCGGCCGCGGGCGGCGCTCAGGAACAGGCCGTCCCCGCCCACGAACTTGAGCGCGTTCCACTCCGGAGGGTTGTGGCTGGCGGTGATGGCGATCCCGCCCTGGGCGGCGAGCTGCCGGACCAGCAGCTGCACGGTCGGCGTGGGACAGACGCCCAGGTCGGCCACCCGGCAACCGCTGGAGACGAGGCCGGCCAGCACCGCCTGACGCACCATCTCGCCGGAGGTGCGCGGGTCGCGGCCGATCACCACCCGCCCGCCGCCCACGTAGGTGCCGAACGCCTGGGCGAAGCGGGTGACCAGCTCCGGCGTCAGGGAGTCGCCGACGACCCCGCGCACGCCGGAGATGCTGATCTTCAGCGTGGGGATGGCGCGCATCTCAGAGCCTCACCCGCTCGCGCGCCCACTCCAGCAGCTCCTGGGCGCGCGCCGCCGTCTGCGCCTCGGCGATGACGCGCACCAGCGACTGGGTGTTCGAGGCGCGCACGTGGACCCAGCCGTCGGAGAACAGCACCTTCACGCCGTCGGTGTGGTCGACCTGGGCGCCCTCGACCCGGCCCACGCGGTCGCGGAACTCCTGCATCACCGAGAAGAGGAGGCGCGGCGCCACGGCCAGCGCCAGCTTGCACACGGCCGCCGGCGGCAGGGCGGCGACCAGGGCCGAGAGGGTCGCCCCCGTGCGGGCGAGGTGCTCGAGCAGCAGGCCGATCGCCGCCGCGCTGTCGTGGGTGGGCTGCACCTCGGGCACCGCCACCGCGCCGTTGCCCTCGCCACCCAGCACGGCCGCGTGCTCCAGGATCGCCTCGGAGATGAACGCCTGGCCGACCGGCGTGCGCACGACGCTGCCGCCGTGGCGCGCCGCCACCTGGTCGACCAGGCCGCTGGTCGAGACGTTGGTGACCACCGGCCCCGGCCGGCGCCCCAGCGCCGCCTCCGCAGCCAGCGGCAGCGTCAGCTCCTCCGAGAGCGCCTTCCCCGTCTCGTCCACCAGGCTCAGCCGCTCGCCGTCGGCGTCGAGCACCAGGCCGAGGTCGGCGCGGCCCGCCAGCACCAGCGCCCGCGCCTGTGCCGCGGTCGCCGCCGTCGGCTCCGGCAGTCGGGGGAAGGGCAGCGTGGGGTCGTCGTTGATCGGCAGCACCTCGCAGCCGAGCGCCTGCAGCCAGCGCGGCACCAGCCGCGCGCAGGAGCCGTTGCCGCAGTCGACTGCCACCCGCAGCCGGCGCCGGCGCAGGAGCGCCGCGTCCGTGCGGGCCAGCAGTGCCGCCAGGTGCGGCTCGATGGCGTCCCGGGTGCCGACGCCGGTGCCGATGCGGTCCCAGGCCACCCGCTCGACGGCCGCCTGGTGGTAGACGTCGAGCAGCTCCTCGCCCTGGATGGCGTCGAGGTACAGGCCGTCCCCCCGCACGAACTTGAGGGCGTTCCACTCGGGAGGGTTGTGGCCGCCGGTGATGGACACGCCGCCTCTCGCCTCCGAGCGCGCCACGGCCAGCTGCAGCGAGGGGGTGGGGCAGATGCCGAGGTCGGTGACGCGGCAGCCGACCGCCAGCAGGCCCGAGGTGACCGCCGCCTGCAGCATGGGGCCGGAGGGCCGCGGGTCCCGGCAGACCAGCACCTCGCCGCCGTCCACGTAGGCGCCGAAGGCCTCGGCGAAGCGCACCACCAGCTCGGGCGTCAGCGTCTGCCCGACCACGCCGCGCACGCCGGTGATGCCGATCTTGAGCGGCTCCATCGCGCCGGGCGGCATCCTCGCCCCGCCCGCGGCGGCCGTCAAGACGAGCTGTCGGCGGCCGCGTCGCGGCTGGCGGACCGCCGGGCCTACGAGCGCTGGCGCAGGTACTCGACCACCGCCGGCATCACCGAGATGAGGACGATGGCGAGGACCACCAGGCTGAAGTTCTTCTTGACGAAGGGGAGGTTCCCGAAGAAGTAGCCGGCCGAGACGCACACACCCACCCACAGCGCGCCGCCCACCAGGTCGAAGGCCAGGAAGCGCAGGTAGCTCATCGCCCCCACCCCGGCCACGAACGGCGAGAAGGTGCGCACGATGGGCACGAAGCGGGCGATGATGATGGTCTTCACCCCGTACTTCTCGTAGAAGCGGTGGGTCTTGCGCAGGTGCTCGGGGTTGAAGAAGCGGGAGCGCTCGTAGTGGAAGACCTTCGGCCCCAGGTAGTGGCCGACCGCGTAGTTGAGGTTGTCGCCCACCACCGCGGCCGTCACCAGCAGCAGGAACAGCAGCCGCACGTCGAGCGCGCCCAGGGCCGCGAAGCTGCCGGCCGCGAACAGCAGCGAGTCGCCGGGCAGGAACGGCGTCACCACCAGCCCGGTCTCCATGAAGACGATCCCGAACAGCAGCGCGTAGGTCCAGGTGCCGTAGGTCTGGATCACCTCGGCCAGGTGCCGGTCGAGGTGCAGGAAGAAGTCGACGAACCAGTGGACGAGATCCATGTCCTCCCCTGAGGGCCTGCGGACGAGCCCCCATCGTACCAAGGCCGGCTGCCCTCGCCGGAAGGGGCGAGCCGGTTGAGACGTTCGTCTCATTGACCGCGGCGCCGGTGCGGGTCACAAAAGGACATCGCCTCGAGGTCCTGGAATGAACTACCCGCTGTGGGACGTGCCGGCGCCCGGCCTGCTGATCGCCGCAGTCGGGATCCTCCACGTGTTCATCTCGCACTTCGCCGTCGGCGGCGGCCTCTTTCTCGTGCTCGCCGAAAGGAAGGCGCGCCGCGAGCAGGACGCCGTCCTGCTCGGCTTCCTGCGCGCGCGCAGCCGTGACTTCGTGCTGCTGACGCTGGTGGCCGGCGCCCTCACCGGGGTCGGCATCTGGCTGACCATCGGCCTGGTGCAGCCGCAGGCCGTGAGCGCGCTGGTCGTCACCTTCGTCTGGGCCTGGGCCATCGAGTGGACCTTCTTCGCCGTGGAGATCGCCGCCGCCAGCGTCTACTTCTACGGCTGGGACCGGCTGTCGCCGCGACAGCACCTGGCGGTGGGCTGGGTGTACGCCGCCTCCGCCTGGGCGAGCCTGGTGGTGATCTCGGGCATCCTCTCCTTCATGCTGACCTCGGGCGCCTGGCCCGAGACCCACCGCCTGGCCGACGGCTTCTTCAACCCGACGTTCCTGCCGACGGTGGCGCTGCGCAGCGCCGTGGCCGCCGGCCTGGCGGGGCTCTACGTCCTCTTCGCCGCCGCCTTCCTGGGCGACGCCGAGCTCAAGTCGCGTCTCTGCCGCTGGTGCGCGACCCGTTGGATCGCCCCGGCCGCGCTCGCCGTCGCCCTGGCCCTCGTGTGGTTCCTCTCCGCCGCCGCCGCTGCCGACGTGGCCGTGGCCGAGACGCTCACGGCGCGCGACGCCGCTCCGCTCTCGGTGCTGAGCGGCGTCTTCGCGCCGGCCAACGTGGGCCAGCCGGTCGTTCGCATGGCGGCGCGGAGCGCGATCGTCTCGGCGGTCGCCCTGCTGCTCCTGGCGCTCGGCGTGGCCGCCCTGCGCCCGCGGCACTACGGGCGGCTCGCGGCCTCGCTGCTGATGCTGCTCGGCCTCGTCGCCATGGGCGGCGGCGAGTGGGTGCGGGAGGGCCTGCGCAAGCCGTGGGTCATCGACCGCTACCTGTTCGTGAACGGCATCCGGGTCTCCGCGGTCCCCGCCGCCGCCGCCGGCCAGGACCCCTTCTCGGTCGGCGCCATCGACCGCCGCGGCGTCCTCGCCAGCTCGCCTTGGAGCGAGGTGCCCGCGGGCTTCCGGCCGGGCGACCCCAGCTTCGAGCGCCTGCTCCCCGCCGAGCGGGCCGCCCTCGAGGCGCAGGCCGGCCAGGTCGTCTTCGCCGTCGAGTGCGCGGCCTGCCACACGCTGGACGGCCACCTCTCGATCCGCAGCCTGGTGCGCGGGCGAGGCGTCGCCGCACTGGAGACGGTGCTGGAGCAGACCGCGCGGCCGGTGGCGAGCGACGGCCGGGCCGCGTCGTGGTCCGAGCCCGGCGTGCGGGTGGTGACCTGGCGCGGCCGGCGGATGCCGCCCTTCGCCGGGACCCGCGCCGAGCAGCACGCGCTCGCCGTCTACCTGTCGCGGCTGGGCGGCGACAGCGCCGCCGGCCTCGACTCGCCCGCGCCGCCGGGCGGCGGCCTGGCGGCGTTCGAGGCCCACTGCTCGGCCTGCCACGGCGCCGGCGCGCCCTGGCCGATCCAGCCCCGCCTGCGCGGCCGCTCGGCCGCCGAGCTGTACGAGCTGATCGGCCGGCTGCCCGAGCTGCGGGAGGAGATGCCGCCGTTCTCCGGCAGCGAGAACGAGCGCCGCGCGCTGGCCGCGTACCTCGGGCGCCTCTCGGCGGGAGCCGGAGCGGACCCGGGGGAGGTGATGCCGTGAACCCGCTGGTGCCGCTGGCCGACCCGCTGCCGCAGCCGGCCCCGCCGCCGCTGCTGTGGGCGCTGCTGCAGCTCACCTTCCTGCTGCACACGCTGGCCATGAACCTGGTCCTGGGCGGCTCGATCCTGGCGCTGCACTTCCGCGCCTCGCGGCGGGCGGAGGAGGCCGTGCCGCGAAACCAGCTGCTGCGGACGGTGGAGAAGGCGCTGCCGGTGGCCATGGCGGCCGCGATCACGCTCGGGGTGGCGCCGCTGCTCTTCGTCCAGGTCCTCTACGGCCGCGTGTTCTTCACCAGCTCGGTGCTGATGGGCTGGTTCTGGCTGGGGCTGATGCCGCTGCTGCTCGCCGCCTACTACGGCGCGTACCACCTCGCCTTCCGGCCGGAGCCCGGCCCCGCCCGGCGCTGGACGGGAACGCTGGTCGCGCTCGCGCTCTCGGCCGTCGCCTTCCTGCAGGTGACGAACGCCACCCGGGCGCTGCGGCCCGACAGCTTCTCGTCGGCATACCGGAAAGACCCCCGCGGGCTCACCCTCAACCTGGACGACCCGACCTTCTGGCCGCGCTACCTGCACCTGCTGCTCGGCGCCGTGGCCGTCGCCGCGCTGGCGGTGGCCCTCTACGGCGCGCTGCGGCGCGGCAGGGAGCCCGAGCTGGCGCGGTTTGCCGTGCGCCGCGGCACCGCCGTGTTCGCGGCCGCGACCGCCGCCAACGTCATGGTCGGCCTGGCGCTGCTGATCGCGCAGCCGCAGCCGGTGCTGCTGCGCCTCGTCGGCGGCGACCGCGTCTCCGTGTCGCTGCTGTCGGTGGCGATCCTGCTGGCGGTGGCGCTCGCCGGCGCCGCCGTGCTCGCTCTCGGTGCCCGGCAGCCGTGGCCGGCCACCCCGGCGCTGGCGGCGCTGGCCGCGGTCACGGTCGCCGCGATGCTCCTGCTGCGGGACGACCTCCGACGGCTGGTGCTGCACGACGCCGGGCTGGACCCGCCGTCGTGGGTGGTGGCTCAGTGGACGCCTTTCGGTGTGTTCGCGGTCTGCCTGCTGCTGGCCGTGGCCGCCATCGCCTGGATGGTGCGGGCGCTCGCCACCGCCGGGCCGGCGGCGAGGGAGTAGGCTGGGCGGATGCCTCGGAAGCTGGCCGTGCTCGTCGTGCTCGCCCTGGCCCTGGCGACGGGTTGTCGCCGGCAGGCCGCGCCGGCCGCCACCGGCATCCGCCACCCCGTGAAGGGCAAGGTGGTGTCAGTGAACCTGGCCGAGCCGACCCTCACCCTCGCGCACCAGGACATTCCCGGCGTCATGCCGGCCATGACCATGGAGTTCGTGGTGCTGGAGAAGGACGCGCCGCTGCTGAGGCAGCTGGCCGTCGGCGACGAGGTGACGGCGACGCTGATGGTGGACGGCTCGCGCTACTGGCTGGAGGACCTGGTGGTGGTGAAGAAGGCGCCACCCGGCGTCGCCCCGCCGCCGGCGCAGGGGGGGCCGGCGAAGATCGGGGCGGCGTTGCCCGCCGTCACGCTGATCGACCAGGATGGCCGGCCGCTGCACCTGCCCGACCCGCGCTGCCGGGCGGTGGCGCTCACCTTCGTCTACACGCGCTGTCCGCTGCCCGACTACTGCCCGCTGATGATGCGCCGCTTCGCGGCGGCGGAGGCGGAGCTGGTGGCGCAGCCGGCGCTGCGCGAGCGCACCCGGCTGGTGACCGTCAGCTTCGACACCAAGTACGACACTCCGACGGTGCTGCGCGCCTTCGGCCGGCCCCTCCAGAAGACGACGCCGCCGTTCACCCACTGGCTGCTGGCGACCGGCAGCGAACAGGCGATCCGCACGCTGGGCGGCGCCCTCGAGCTCGACTACGTCGAGGAGACCGCCTCCTTCACCCACAACCTGCGCACGGCCGTGGTCGACCCCCGGGGCCGGCTGAGCGCTCTGCTCCGCGGCAACGAGTGGACGCCGGCGGAGCTGGTGGCCGAGCTGCGGCGGGCACTCTCCGCTCGCTGACGCAGGAGACGGGCCGCGCGAGGACGGGCGGCGACTCGGAGACGGGTTGACCGTCACGACCCGCGCTGTTACCTTGCCCACACGCGGCCCGCGGGCGGCCGTCGCGCCCAGGCCCTGCGGCAGGAAGGTCGTGCGTGGGGTTTGACAGGATGGAACGCTGCGAGGCGCCGGCGGCGACCGGCGGGCCGAGAGCGAGAGTGGCGTGATGGGCTCGCCGGGTGCACGGGCGGGCGGCGTCTCGGCGGAGCCGGCCGCTCCCTCCGAGGGCGGCGGGGGTGAGGAGCGGCGGCTCGGCGGCAGCCCGCATGCGGCCGCTGCGAACGCCGCCGTGCTGGCGCTCACCCGCGCCGCGCGCAGCTTCACCCTGTACGACCCCGCCAACCGCGTCGTGCGCACGCTGATCTCGGACTACCGGGACAAGATCGAGAAGGTGCTCTCGGGCTTTGGCTCCCTCGTCCTCGAGGTGCACCCCTTCGAGCTGCTGCTGGGGAAGGAGATCGTCTACGTCGAGAAGGACCGCGAGCGCTCGCTCGCGTTCCGTCTGTTCCGCGACGGGGTGCGGCAGATTGCCTTCCAGCCCGGCGCGAGCTGGACCGAGCTGCTCACCCTCCTGCAGATCCTGTCGATCCGCTTCAGCGGCGTGCGCCAGCAGGAGGACGACCTCGTCACGCTGCTGCGCAAGGCCGATTTCGCCCACATCTCCACGCGAGCCATCGAGGGCTTCGTGCCGGAGGAGGAGGACGCGGAGCCGCCGCTCGAGGGGGGCGGGGCCGGCCACGCGCAGCGGCAGCGCCGCGAGCCGCCGGGCGAGTGGGACGTGCCGCTGCCCCTGTTCCGCGAGACGGTGCCGCTGCGCCATCGGGTGGTGCCGCCGGCGCTCGTGGAGGAGCTGCGAGGCGAGGAATCGGCCGAGTCCCTGCCGGTCGAAGCCGTGCAGGCGGTGGTGGAGGTGTTGGGCGGCGCGCCACCGGACGAGCGCGCCCTGGCCTTCGCCCTGGAGGTCCGGGATTTCCTGCTCGTCGAGAGGCGCGTCGGCCTCGTGCTGGACCTGCTCACGGCGGCAGGTCGAGCCCTCGCTCAGGACCCGGCCGGAGCCAGCCGCTTCCTGGCGTCGTATCTCGACCTGCCGACGCTCAAAGTGCTGCTCGCGCCCGACTCACGCGTCCCGGCCGCGCAGCTCGTGCAGCTGCTCGCAGACGCCCCGATCGAGACCCAGTCGCTCCTGCTCGACCTGCTCACGGAGGAAACCGACGGCGCACGCGCCGAGATGCTGCACACCATCGTTGCGGCCGCGTTCCGGCGCACGCCGGAGCAGCTGGCGGAACGATTCCTGCGGGCCCAGGGGCCGGCAGGGCTCACCCTCTACCGGCTGCTGGTCGAGGTCGACCCCGGGACGGCCCTGCGCCACGTGGAGAACGCGGCGCAGAGGCCCGACCCGAAGCTGCAGCTCGAGGCGCTCGCGCAGCTCGCCACCGTGCCCGTCGGGCTGGAGACCGCGCGCGTGCTACGGAGGCTGCTCGACTCGCCCGACGCCGACGTGCGGCTGGCGGCGCTGCCCGTAACCGCCAGGGGCGGCGAACGGGCGTTCCCCCTGCTGCGCGCGTACGCCGAGAAGCGTGCGGAGGCCATGACCGACCAGGAGGCCGAGGCCGTGGGCCAGGCTCTCGCCCAGGCGTCGGCGCGGTCCGCGCTGGGGCTCTTCGATGCGTGGCTGGCCGTCCGCTCGGGCTGGCTCGGCCGCGGGGCCCGGGTCTCGGCGCTGCTGCCCCTCCAACTGGCGTCGGTCGCGGGCCTGCGGCTGATTCGCGGCCCCCAGGCCGCGGCGCTGCTCGAGCGGCTCGCCCGAGGAGGGCACGCCCTGGTGGCGCCGGTCGCCGCCAACGCGCTCCGGGGAGGGAGCGTGCGCCGTGGCTGACCCGAGCTCGGCACCGGACCTGGGCGACGAGATCGCGCGCGCGCAGGAGCAGCTCGGGCGGGCCCTGCTCCGCGCCCGCATCGGCGAGGACCCCGCGCTCGCCAACCAGGTCCGCGAGCTCGGCGAGCGTGCCGCGCACCTGATGGCCGGCCTGCTCCGCATGAGCCGCATGCACTCGCCCGACAACAGTGCCTTCGCCAAGCCGACCGAGGACCTGGCGCGGGCCCTGGCCCAGCTGCACGACCTGCTCGGCTCCGTGCACCTGGTCGCCGTCGAGGACCAGGTCTACGTCAACGAGATCCGCATCCGGACCGGCGAGAAGGTCTCCAGCATCCGCGAGCTGTCTGGCGAGCTGCAGCGGCACAACGTGGGCGGCATCACCTTCCACGCCCCGCTGGGCGGTGCCGCCATCCGGCAGCTCGTCGGTGCGCTCGCCGCCGCGCCGGCCCCGCGCGAGCCGCGCAACACGCTCGCCCGCGCGCTCGCGGCTGCGGGCGTCGAGGACCTCGAGCTGCTCGGCCGCTACCGCTTCCGGATGGCGGACGAGGGCGGCGGCACGGAGGAGTCGCACGACGCGCGAGGGTTCCTGGAGCGCATGATGGTGGCGGCGGACGAGGCGTTCCAGAACCTCGCCGCCGGGCGGTCGCCCAACGCGCTGCCGCTGCGCCGGCTCGTCGTCGAGCTGCTGGAGCGCGGCCTCATCAACGCCGACGTGTGGGAGAGCCCGGAGCCGGATGGCTTCGTGGCGCAGCAGGTGCGCGTGACCCGGCTCGCCCTGCTGCTCGGCACCGCGGTCGGGCTGCCGGCGGCCGCGGTCCAGGACCTGGGCGTGGCCGCGCTCTACCACGACAGCGGCTACGCGGCCTGCGAACCGGATGCCGCGGCCGCGGCGACACTCGCCGAGCACCCCGCGCGCGGCGCCCGGCTGCTGCTCCGGCAAAAGGGCTTCCACGAGGGCAAGATGCGGCGCGTGCTCTCGGTGCTGCAGCACCACCGGGACGCTAGCGCGTCTCCCCGCCCCGGACTGTTCGGGCGCATCCTGCGGATCGCGGAGGACTACGACACCCTGGTGCGCGGTGGCGCGGCGCCTCCGGGCGCGCTCGCGGCGATGGCCAAGTGGGTCGGCACGCGCTACGACCCGGTCCTGCTGCAGCTGCTCGTGAACCGCCTCGGCGCCTACCCGCCGGGCACGCTCGTCCGGGTGCCGGACGGGCGGATCTTCCGGGTGGCGCAGCCGACCGACGGCCGGGCGGAGTCGTTCTCCCGTCCCCTCGCGCGCGCCGTGCGCCTCGCGGACGGCGCGGCCGCACCCTCCGGCGGTCGGCCGGTCGACCTCGGCGGAGTGGCGCTCGCCGTCGTCGCGGCGCGCTGAGCCGACGGATCAGTCCGGCAGGCGCTCGCGGGTGAGGTTGCGCGGTCCGCTGGCCGTCACCAGCACGTTGTCCTCGACCCGCACGCCCCCGTAGGGCAGGAGGGCGTCGATCGCCGCCCAGTCGAACGCCGCCGCCTGCGCCCCGCTGCGCAACGGGTCCAGCAGCATGGGGATGAAGTAGAGGCCGGGCTCGATGGTGAAGACCTGCCCCGGCTCGATCGTGCGGGTGTTGCGCAGGAAGGGGTACTGGGGCGGCGGCGGCGCGGGCGTGCCGGAGGGGTCGGCCTGCCGCCCGGCCACGTCGTGGACCTGGATGCCGAGCAGGTGGCCGACGCCGTGCGGCAGGAAAGGATGGGTGAGCCCTTGGTCGAAGGCCTGCTCCGGGCCCACGCGCAGCAGGCCGAGCCCGCAGAGGATGCGGGCGACGCCGCGGTGCGCCTCCACGTGGACGTCGAGGTAGGCCCGGCCCGGCCCGGCGGAGGAGGCGAGCTGCCGCTCCAGCTCGTCCATGCGCCCGACGAGCGCGGCGAAGCGGGCGTCCCCGCCCGCCGCCGGCGTGGTGCGGGTGATGTCGCAGGCGTAGCCCCGGCAGGCCGCGCCGGCGTCGAGCAGCAGCACGTGCCCGCCGCGGCGGGTGCGCTTCCTCTGGTAGTGCAGCGTGGCCGCCTTCTCGTCGAAGGCGACGATGGTGACGTACGGCAGCTCCGACTCGGTCGCTCCCACCGCCCGCACGAACGCCTGGTGGACCTCCAGCTCCGAAGCGCCGCCCGCGAACGCGTCGCGGGCCGCCTGGTGGCCGCGCGCCCCGAGCGCCGTCGCCTCTTCGAGGCAGCGCACCTCGTAGTCGTCCTTGTAGCTGCGGACCCAGTCGAGCCGCGCCACGAGCGGCGCCGGGTTGGCGGCCAGGCCGGCCGCCGTCGCGCGATCGGTCTCGTCTCCGACGTAGGCGGCGCGCGGAGGATGGCCGAGGGCGCGCCAGGCCCCGTCCAGCGAGCCCGCCGGCTCGAGGTCGAAGGCGTCGAGCCAGAAGGCCTCGGTCAGACCCCCCTGCTCGTACCAGTAGTCGGCCGGCGCGTAGCGGACGAGGCGCGGCCGCTTCCCGGGCACCAGGTGAAGCAGGTGGTGGGGGCCGCCCAGCGGGCACCAGTGGGCGAAGTGGGGGTTGGACCGGAAGGGGGCGTCCTCGTCGTCGGCGAAGTAGGTGAACGGGGTGCCGCTCCCGAGGACGAGCGAGTCGAAGCCGGTGGCGGCGAGGGCCTTCCCCGTCTCCGCCTGCAGCCGCTCGACGTGTCGTGAGAACAGAGAGGCGAGGTCCACGGCCCATCATAGCCGCAGACGGATGGGCCGGTCGCAGGGCGGAGGCCCCCCGGCGTCACGTGCGAGGGTTCGCTAGGAGGAGGCCCTCGAGCCCCCGTCCAGGTGCTCCGCCCTCTCCTGCAATGCGGCCGCGTCCGCGCTCCCGGGTGCCAGGCGGACGTACTCCCGGTACTCGGCGGCCGCGAGGTCGGGCCTCCCGGTCCGCTCCAGCACGCTGCCCAGCCCGCGGTGCAGCAGCGCCGACCCGGGGTCCTGCTCGACGCCGGCCCGCAGCGTCTGCACCGCGTCCGCGGGCCGCCCCTCCTTCAGCAGCACCTCGGCCAGGCGTCCGCGGGTCACCGCCGCCTGCGGCATCCGGGAGAGCACCGCCGAGTAGGAGGCGGCCGCCGCCTGCAGGTCGCCGGACTGCTCGAGGTACTGACCGAGCTCGGTCTCCAGCAGGGTGTTGCCCGGCCGCCGCTCCACCGCCCGACGGAGGGCAGAGACGGCGGCCGCCTGGTTGCCCGAGAGCTCGTACAGAGAGGCCAGGCTGCGCAGCGACTCCACGTTCAGCGGCGCCATCGCCTCCGACTGCTCGTACTGGCCGATGGCGGCCTCGATCTGGCCGCTGGCGGCGAGCACCGCCGCCAGGTCGGTGCGGTAGCCGGCGTTCGCGGGCGCCAGCCGGACCGCCTCCCGCAGCTCGCGGGCCGCCTCGTCCAGCCGTCCGCCGCTCCAGAGGGCTCGGCCGTAGAGCTGGCGATACACGGGCTCCGCTGGCGCGTCGGCCACCGCCCGGGCGAGCGCGTCGATGCCGCCGGCGAGGTCTCCGCGCGAGAGCTTCTGGCGGGCGTCGTTGAACGACTCGTAGCCGGGACCGGGCGCCGGCGGCACGGGCGGCGTGGTGGCCGCCGACGCCGTGCCGAGCATGGCGAACGCCGCCGGGTCGGGCGCCTGCGTCGAGCGGGGGACGTAGGAGAGGACGAGGATGCAGGCGACCAGGGCCCCCACGACGGTGGAGGCCCCCCGCCAGGAGAAGCCGAGGCCCGACGTCCCGGAAGGCGTGGCTGGTCTCGCCGGGGTCGGGGCCGCCCGCTCGGAGGCCGTGACCTCCACCCCGGCCAGCGGCTCGCCGCAGCGGACGCAGTAGTCCCAGCTCGGCTTGTTCCGCGATCCGCAGGATGGGCACCGTCGGGCCGAGAGTGACATCAGCGGGATCGTACGCGCGTGAGGCGGGCCTGGGAAGGGGGT
Organism: Vicinamibacteria bacterium; assembly: GCA_035542035.1. Lineage (GTDB taxonomy): Bacteria > Acidobacteriota > Vicinamibacteria > Fen-336 > Fen-336 > DATBSL01. The sequence goes on from DATKME010000005.1 coordinate 13,222, forward strand.
TTCGACGCGGGCGGCCGGCCGGAGCCGGAACCGGCCGCCCGCATCGAAGAAGCCGTCACTGGCAGACCGAGGAGGAGAGCCGGACGTCCACCGGGTAGACGTCGCCGAACGTCGGCGGAGCGGCGTTCTTGCCCTTCGGCACTCCCGGCACGGGCGGCGGTGCGCCGATGCCGCCGATGCCCCGCGAGATGTTGAGCTGGCCGGAGGTCGGGTTCTGGCGCACGATCTGGATGTCGGTGATCAGCTGGTCCGGCAGCGCGATGTACTTGTCCTGGCCGGTCGCGTTGAGGTCGAAGGCGGCATCGCCGGCGACGCCCGTGAGAGCGAAGAGGACACTGTCGAGGCTGGACACGCACTCGGTGCCGGCCGGCGTGAACTGCGTCCCCGCGAAGAAGACGCGCCCGAGACCCGCGCTGTTGAACGCCGCCGCCGGCTGCACCGTGCCGCGGTAGCCGGGCGCCGGGCTGTTGGGGAAGGGCACCACGAACAGCACGCGCGCAGGGCCGTTCACGCCGTCGGTGCTGTCCGGGTCGCTGGTGAGGTCCTCGTCGCGCAAGCCGTACATGTTGAAAGGCGGCGTGGTCGCGAACGGCGGGACGTCGCCTGGCGGCGTCACCCTCTGGTCGTTGCCGGCCTCCACGTAGACGTGCGGCTTGGCGCCCGTGCTGTCGCTGTTGTAGTAGAGGAGCGCCGCCCCGTTGGCGACCGGCTGGTTGGCGCCGAAGTCCGCGAACAGGCCGCCGGCGTTCGCCGCCGGCGCCGCCGTCTGGGAGCTGTTCGCGATCCCGGTGGCCGTGGTCGGGAACCGCCACAGGCGCCCGTGGATGTCGCCCACGTAGACGCGCGTCGCCAGGGCCTCCGACGGGTTCACGTACTGGGTCGCGTTGGCCGAGCCCGGCTGGTTGAAGGTGTCGGGCGTCAAGGCGGCGGGTGGGGCCACGATCGCGTTGTCGGGGAAGATGGCGCCGCTGGTGCGGTCGCCCACGTCGTAGGAGGCCACCACGTCGCCGGTGAGCGCGTCGAGGGCGTAGAAGGTGCTGCCCTCCGTGGAGACGCTGCCGTAGCCCGAGCCCACGTAGGCCACGAATTCGACGCCGCACGAGCTGCAGCCCGTCGTCACCGGCTTGCGGGTGGTCGGGTTGTCGGTGGCGCTGACGCGCACCACGGCCGGCACCGACCAAGTCTCGCCCATCTTCGCGTAGGCCGTCTGGTCGGCGGTCGTGTTGTTGGCCGTGCCGCCGGTGGTCCCATCGACGGTGTCCGGGTTGCCGCGGTTCCACATCACCAGCGGCGGGTTGATGGCCGTCGCGCCCATCGCCGCGCGGGTGGCGGGGCCCGGGACCGTGACGTCGAGCGCGGTCAGGTACTTCCCGCCGATGCCGCGCCCGAAGTAGAGGATCGTCCGCCAGGTGCCCGCGAGGCTGACGCTGACGCCGCCGACCGACTGGCTGAAGGCCTCGGGGACGTAGACGTCCGCGAACCTTAGCGAGGCGGCGAGGGCGTAGGCGTGGGGGTCGCGCTTCTGCTTCTGCATCCTGGCGGCGAGCTTGCCGAGCTGGTCGAAGGGGACGAAGCCCCACAGCTCCTCGCCGCCGACGTCCGAGCAGGTCGAGCCCGGGCAGCCGCCGGCGCGGAAGGCGTGGAGCATCTGGTTGGTCGGCAGGTAGACCACGGTCATCACCGGCTTGAGCGCGTTGTTGTTCATCGACGCCGTGGTCCCGTCGTTGTCGGGGTTGCGCAGGCCGAAGCCGAAGTCGATGCCGTTGACCGCGGTGGTGCCGTTGCGGGGCCCGTCGCGGAACTTCACGTACTCGTCGTTGTGGGCGTTCGTCGCCACCTGGACCGGCGGCGTGATCACCGCCGGGGTGGCGAGGGTCGTCTCGGCGATGAGGCTTCCGCTGCGTGGCTGGTAGAGGATCTCTCCCGTCGACCCCGACGCGGAGCTGCGCAGGGGGTTGCCGTTCGCGTCCAGGGCCTTCACCGCGCCGGCGGTGTAGGCCAGGATCTGCTCCCGCGCCTCGCGCCGGGCGCGCTGGATCATGGCGGCCGTGGAAGGTGTCGTCCCGCTGCCGCAGGCCGTCGGCAAGGGCGTCCCCAGGCAGGCGCCGTAGGTTGCCTGCAGGCTGGTGAACTCGGCGTCGTTCCCGGCGCCCACGATGCCGAGGGCGGCATCGAGGACGCCTGCCGTGGTGTCGTTGGCCGGGGCCACCGCGCCGGTCCCGCTGGTGGTGGGCGGCCACAGGGGCACCGGCGTGCGACCGCTGGCGGTGAAGACGCCGTTGCCGCTGGTGGTGTAGATGCGGCGCTTGATCAGGGCTGACGAGCCGCCGATCGTCGCCGGGGTCGCGCCTCCGTGCAACTGGCTGAACGTGGAGTTGGCTCCTCCGGACCAGGTGCTGCTCATGCGCGCCGTCAACTGGGCCGACGCTTCCCACTTCAGGGTCGAGGGGACACCGCTGTAGGCGGAGAAGGTGGCGGTGTAGTTCGAGGCGTCGAAGACGGGCTGGAAGACGACCGGGACGAAGGCGTTGTAGCGCTGGGCCGGGTCGAGCGGGTTGACCCCCACGTCGGCGCCGTACTCCCAGACGTTCTCGGTGACCGTGGGCGCCGCGGAGAACTGCCCGATCTGGGAGCCCTGGTCGATCGCGCTCTGGAGGGCCTTGTTGAGCGCGTCGGTGTCCGCCGCGGTGAACGCGTCGACGCAGCCTCCGGCCGCCTTGCAGGCGCTGACCTCGGCTGCGGTGGGCGAGCGCGTCCACGCCGTGCCGTTGTTGGGGATGCCGGTGAGCCCGCTACCGCCCCAGGCGATCCAGTTGCCGCGGGTGCTCTGCGCCGCCGCCTGCCCGAACAGCACGACGAAGGTGGTCATCGAGGACGCCGCCTCGCTGGCGCTCACCCGCCGGTAGGCCAATTCGGCCTGGTACGCGGCGGTGAGCGCGGCAGTGTCGAGGTTGCCCGACGCGCAGGTGTCGTCACCGTCTGTCACGATGATGGAGAACGTGCGCGGCTTGGGGGTGGTGAGGGTCGGCCACAGCGTGCCCTGGAACCAGGTCCGGATGGTGGAGATCGAAGCCGCGATCGGAGTATTGCCGCCCGAGCGAATGCTGTTCCAGGTGGGTTTCCAGGTGGGCGCTGAAGCCGGGTTTTGGCCCAGCGTGCCGTCGGCATAGCCGTCGATGTCGCCGTTGGCGTCGATGAGCAGCTCCGACTGGAGGTTCTGGCCGATCCCGTTGGGTCCGTCGTACTGGTCGACGACCGAGCAATCGGCGAGCGGGTGCACCTCCTGGAAACCGGTGCAGGTCCCGGAGCCCTTGTTGAAGTAGGCGCCCTTGAACGTGAAGGGAACGCAGACCGACGAGGCGGCGGTACAGGCCGTGTTGTTGGTGTCGGTACGCAGCCAGACTACCGCCGGGTTGGTCTTGGTGCCCGTCGTCACCAGAGTGTTGTTGGTGCGGATCGTCGCGCCGTTCCACCACTTTCCGGCCGTGAGGTAGTAGTACGTGGTGCCATTGATGGTGACCGTGTCGCTGGCCGGCGTGCGGGAGATGCCCACGCCGCTCGCGCCGTTGCCCCCGGAGTTGACGCTGACGTTGTTCAGGTTGGTGGCAGTCCAGCCAGGGTTGTCCGCGAGTGTCGTGGCGTAGTAGAAGCGGTCGGTGTTGCTCAGAGTGACCGATGCCTGCGGTTGGGTGTACTGGCCGAAGCGGAACTTCACCTTGGACTGGTTCGCCTGGATGACGGTTCTGAGCACGCCCTTCGCCAGCGACAGCTTCGCGTTGGGATCGTCCCCGACCAGTTCGCCGTTGCTGATGCCGGTGGCGCTGACGGCGAAGGTCGTCTCGCGCATCGACCCCGAGCTGTCCAGCAGCACCACCGCGTTCGCCTTCACCTGCAGGTCGAGCACGCCGAGGGGGTCGATGCCGGCGTTGGCCGCCGACTGGGCGTGGATGCGGTCGCCGGCCAGCAGGCAGGTCAGGGCGCCCAGGACGGCCAGGCCGAGGGTCTGAAGGCGGAGCAGGCGCCGGGCCGCCGAGGTGACCCGCCCGGAGCCGAGGTTCAGTGCCGTGCGCGGTGTCATGGCGTGCCTCCTCACTTCCCGGTGCCGCCGTTGATCTGCGCGCCGGTGCCCACGTTGCCGCCGATCGTCGCCAGCTCGCGGCTGACCGCGTCGTCGCCGAGCGACGTGCAGGCCGCGTAGCCGGCGCCCGCCTGGCTGCCGCCGGTCTGGCCGCCGCGCGTCCCGCAGGGCGGCAGCACGTAGTTGGAGAGCAGGACCTCCATCACGTACACCGCCCGGTTGACGGCGTTGAACGAGGCCTGCTGTCCCGCGGTGGCGATCGGCGCGAAGGGGGCCGTGCCCTCGGAGGTGAGGATCAGCGTGGTGTTGTCGCTGTCGTCTCCGAAGCGGCCCAGCTGGTCCTCCACCATTGCCCGGCGGACCCACAGGGTGAACGCCCCCCGGAGCGGGATGGTGGTGCCGCTGGCGGCATTGGGGGCGAACGAGGGGACCGCGACCGTGCTGACGTTCTGGTAGACGTTGACCCCGTCGCTCAGCACGACGCCGTAGCCGGTGTTCCCCCTCAGGTCGCAGCCCGCGTTCTCGTTGTCGCGGGCGGCACCGGAGTGCGCCGAGGCCGCTGCCGCCGGCGCGTTGCCCGCCGGCCAGCAGCCTGGTGCCGCGGAGTTCAGTGGGCTCGGCGGGGTCAATATCGTCCCGCAGGCGCCGTAGGCTCCCGTCCGCACTGCGGGCAGGATCTGCGTCCAGTCCAGGTCGCGCAGGATCCGCTTGCCGACCTCGATGCCGGCCTCGGCGTTGAAGCGCGCCTGCTGGGCCCACTTGTAGTTGGTGGCGATCTGCAGCTCGGTGGTGGTCGAGACCGCGAGCGTCAGGCCGAGGAACGTGAGCAGGAGCAGCGCCAGGATCGCGAGCACGAGGGCGAAGCCCTGGCTGCGGCCGCGGGCGCCGGACGGCTGGGGAGTTCTCATGACGGCCTCCTGGCTGTCCATGGCGGTCAATTCCAGAACGGGGTGGGCCCCGGGCTCGGGTCCGTGATGTGCTGCCGGCTCAGCGCCAGCAGCGCCGTTCGCACCGCGACGGTCGAGGTGAGCGTGCTGCGGATCGCCAGGTTGCCGGAGGCGTCCGCCGTCACCCCGGTGAGGTTCGGCTGGTTCGTGGTCCGCCCGGAGAGCGTGATCCGCACCTGCGTGATCACCGTGCCGTAGTTGCCGCTCACCACCAGGGGGGCGCCGGCGACGAAGGCGGTGGAGTCGTTCGCCGTCGCGTACTCCACCTGCAGGTCGTCGATGCCCCGCGCCAGGACCTGGTACTGGATGCCGGTGGCCGCCAGCGAGCGGGCCGAGCCGCGCTCGAGGTTGGGCACGCCGTCCGAGCCCAGGTTGATCCGGTAGGTCACCACGTCCCCGTTCAGGATGAACGCCGTGGGGTAGGCCAGGTTGCAGCTCAGCGGGTTCGACCCGAAGCCGTTGTAGGTGCAGAGCCCTCCCGAGACGTTCAGGCCTCCCGAGGTCTCCGCGGCGAACGCCAGATCGGCCTGTTGCGTGCCTTGACACAGCCCCCCGCCGTTGTCGGTCGTGACGCCGGTGACGTGCCGGATCGTCCAGGTGCCGTCGCCCATCAGGATGATCGGCGTGTCGTTGGCCGCGGCGCAGGAGGTCTGGGCCGTCAGCCAGATGTGGGAGGTGCTGCCCGAGCTCGAGTTGCAGATCTGTTCGGCCCCGCACCAGGAGCGGCTGGTCATCAGGCTCAGCTCGTCGGTCTTGCCGGAGGCGCCGACCTCGGGCCGCGGCAGGTCGAGGTTGTCGAGGTTGGGCGTGAAGATCTGCGCGAGAGGCGCGGCGGTGATGCTTCCCATCCCCGCCGTGGCCACGTCCCTGGAGATCGTGTCCATGGCCAGCCGCAGGTTCTGCTGCATGTCGGCGACCTCGGGCTCGCGCCGGAAGGCGCCCTGCCCCGAGGAGAGCAGGCCGTAGATGGCGCCGCTCACCAGCAGCGTGCACACCAGCGCCACCATCAGCTCGACCAGGCTGAAGCCCGACTGCGAGGTCCTCGTCTGCATGCGATCCTCCATCCCCTGCCGGGACCGTTCGCGGGCGCTCACGGGGTGGCCGGGCAGGACAGGGCCGGCGAGGTGCAGCTGCGGAAGGTGGTGAGGTCCACCTGCGAGCGCGCCTGCAGCAGCGCCGGGGCGCTCGCCGCCACCACGTGGATGAACACCGTCTGCTGGTCGATCTGCTGAATCTGCCAGCGCACCCGGATGGTGCCGAGGCCGGTGATGTTCCGGTCCGCCTCGTAGGTGTTGACCGCTGTGGGGGTGCCTGCGCTGACCTCGATCGGCTGCGAGTCCGTCCAGGTGTGGGCGGCCGACGCGGCGGTGGAGAGCGCGGTGTTGTCGGCCGCTCCGCCGGGTGTCAGCCCGGCGAAGGGCACCGACTTCAGGCGGTCCATCACGTCCGCCGCCTGCGCGGTGGCGGCGGTCATCTGGCGGGCGACGACGTTGGAGCTGGTGGCGAGCGCGAACAGGTTGGAGATCGCCATCAGCCCGAAGATCAGGACCACCATCGCCGTCAGGACCTCGACCAGCGTGAACCCGTCCTGGCCCTGCGGCCTGCGGACCGGCGCTTCTCGAGTAGCAGCCATCGCCGTCTCCTACTGGATGAGCACGCGACCGCCCGGGGTGACGATCACCGTGCGGCGCAGGTTGGTACGGGTGTCCAACAGGCAGATCGTGGCCATCCCCGTCCCGCTGGCGAAGCTGATGCGCTTGCTGCTGGTGTACGTGGGGGGCGTGCCCGGGGTCGGGCAGTTGGAGGTGCCGATCTGGCAGGTCCCGCCGAGGCTGTTGAAGCGGATGCCCCAGACGTTCGCCGCCGCGCCGCCGGGGCAGTTCGCCGGGCTGTCGAACTGGATGCTGTCCGGGAGCGCGATGGAGCCCGGGCTCTGTGCTCTGTCGGCCAGCAAGGTGGTGAGGTTCTCGGTGGCCACCGTGAACCAGGCCGGGCTGACCTGCGGCTGCAGGTCGTCCTCGATGGCCCAGGTGCTGGTGGTGATCGTGGCGCCCGCGGACGAGGTCGGCATCCAAAGGACGCCGAGCTGGACGTTCTTCATGATGGCTTTGGAGCGGGCCGTCTGGATCTGGTCCGCCACCTGCTGCGCGGCGCCGCGGATCTTGTAGTTGCGGATGTACTGGCCGATCGACGGAATTGCGACGGCGGCCATGACGGCGATGATCCCGGCGACCACCAGCAGCTCGACCAGGGAGAAGCCGTGCTCGGGGCGGCGGTCCGGCGAGGGATGCCTCATAACGCCCGTCGGATGAGCAACGGCCGTACCGCCCGGAGTGGAGTGGCGTATATGCTTTAGTCAGAGCGGCTTATCGATCTAGCCCAGCGACGGACGCTGCTCTGCGGTCCCCGAGGCTGTTACCCAAGGTAACGCCCCGATCACATGGCGTCAGTCGCGCAACGCCGCCTCGTGCGCGCCGAGGCGGAACTCCGCCACCAGGACCTCGAGCCCGCGCAGGTCCTGCCCGAGCAGGACGGCCCAGGCGATCGTCTCGCCGTCGCTCACGGCAGCCCGCGCTGGAGCGCCGTGATCCGCTGCGCCTGCTCCTCGGTGCTGGCGAGACGCCACGCCTGCGCCAGCAGGGCGCGAGCGCGCTGCGGCTCGCC
>DATKME010000006.1:0-84631 GCA_035542035.1 Vicinamibacteria bacterium
ACAATTGCGGGGACTGTCCGGCGCCTGAACGCCGGGCGGGTGAAGCCGCTCCACGGGGTCTGGTCGAGCATGGGGATTCGTAGGATGATCCAGCAGCGGGCCTACGTGGGGGAGCTTGTGGACGGTGTCCTCCGGAACATCTACGACACCGACCCCGAGATGCGCGACTGGCGCCGGTCGCGCCCGAGCCGCGCCGAGGTCGAGATGGCCGCGGTCCCCGCGGGCCGCGCGCCGGTCGTGGTGAAGCGGCCCGCCCTGGCGATCGTCGACCGCGGCCTCTGGGACCGCGCCAATGCCCGGTTCCGCGACCGCGCGCTGAAGGACCACGGCGGGCGGCCGCCGGGGTCGGGGCGGCGCTACCTGCTGACCGGCGGCTGGCTCCGCTGCGTGGTCTGCGGCGGGCCCTTCGAGGCCGTCAACGGGAACCGCTACGTCTGCGCCCGGGCCCGGAGGACGCGCCTCTGCGAGTCGAAGCTCAGGCTCCCGATCGACGAGACGGACGCCTCGGTGATCGACGCCCTGAGTTCACCCCTGTCGCCGCTGTCGCCGCGCGCGATCGAGGACCTCCTCCGGGGCGTCGACGAGTCGCCCGCCGAGGAACTCGCGGCGGTGGCCGCCGACCTCGAGCGCGTGACACGCGAGCGCGACCGGCTCGTCGCGTCGATCGCGGCCGGGGTCCCGGCGGCCACCGTCGCCGGCCCGATCGGGGAGCGGGAGGCGGAGATCGGCCGCCTGGAGGCGCGCGCCAGGGTGCTGAGGACGGCGCGGCCGCCCGACCGCGAGCGGCTGCGCGCCGCGCTCGAGCAGCGGACCGCGGACTGGCGGGAGGTGCTGAAGGGGAAGCCGGCGCTGGCGCGGCAGCTGATCAGGCGGCTCGTCGACCCCCTGGTCGTCGCGCCGGAGGAGCCGGTCGCCGTCGTCGACGCGATGCGGGCGAGGTGGGAGACGCGCTCCCGGTCGGGGGCGCTGACGGAGGGTCTGGTGTCCGTACAACCGCGCCGTTCAGCTCGTCGTAGTTGGTGCCAGGCGGCTCGGCCAGGGCGACCGCGGCGGCGGAGCAGGTGGAAGCCAGGAGGGCGGCCAGCAGGGACGGAGGAGATGCCCGCTTCATGGCGGGGATGATGGCACGGCGGCAGGGCGACGCGGCTCGGCGCTCGCTCCGCGGTTGACACCGCGGAGCATTCGGATAGAGTCCGATTCGTCCCAACTCGGGGCAAATGGCAGTGCGCATCGCCGACATCCGCGCCACGCCCGTCACCGTTCCCCTCGAGGCTCCGCTGCGGCACGGCAACGGCTGCCACTGGGGCCGGTTCGTGCGCACGATCGTCGAGGTCGAGACCGACGACGGCCGGGTCGGCCTCGGCGAGATGGGGGGCGGCGGCGAGAGCGCCAGCGCCGCCTTCGCCGCGCTCAGGCCGTACCTGCTCGGCCGAGACCCGGCGCGGCTCGAGGAGATGCGCTTCCTGCTGGCGAACCCGACCGCCTCGCTCTACAACAACCGCACCCAGCTGGTGGCAGCGCTCGAGTTCGCCTGCCTCGACCTCCTCGGCCAGAGCTGGGGCGTGCCGGTCTCCGAGGTCCTGGGCGGGCGGCTGCGGGAGCGGGTCCCCTTCGCCTCGTATCTCTTCTTCCGCTACCCGCACCGCGACGGCAGCGGCGAGGTGCGGACGGTCGAGCAGCTGGTCGCTCACGCCCGTGAGCTGAAGAGGCGCCACGGTTTCACCACCCACAAGCTCAAGGGCGGCGTGTTCCCTCCGGAGCACGAGCTCGAGTGCTACCGCGCGCTCGCGGCGGCGCTGCCGGAGGACCGGCTGCGCTTCGACCCGAACGGCGTGTGGTCCACCGAGCAGGCCATCCGTTTCGGCCAGCAGATCGAGCCTCTGTGCAACGACTACCTCGAGGACCCGGTGTTCGGGCTCAACGGCATGCGACGCGTGCGCGAGAAGGTGCGCCTGCCGCTGGCCACCAACACCGTCGTCGTCAACTTCGAGCAGCTCGCGGCCAACGTGCTGGACACGGCGGTGGACGTGGTCCTGCTCGACACCACGTTCTGGGGCGGGATCCGCCCCTGCCTGAAGGCCGCGGGCGTCTGCGAGACCTTCCAGCTCGGGGTGGCGGTCCACTCCTCCGGCGAGCTGGGCATCCAGCTCGCCACCATGCTGCACCTCGGCGCCATGCTGCCGAACCTCAGCTTCGCCGCCGACGCGCACTACCACCACCTGCGCGACGACGTGATCGTCGGCGGCAGGCTGCGCTACGAGGGCGGCGCGATCGCGGTGCCGGACGGGCCGGGGCTCGGCGTGCGGCTCGACCGCGAGAAGCTCGCCGAGTACCACCAGCTGTTCCGCCGCCTGGGCTCCTATCCCTACGACCAGGACCCGCTGCGGCCGGGCTGGACGCCTCTCGTCCCGAACGACCGCTGGGCCGACCCGGACGACGCTCGCGTCCCCGACCTGCCGGCCTGATGCGCCCCTCGCGCCGCGCAGCCAGCATGTTCCTGTTCGGCCTGGCCTGCGCGGCCACGGCCCGCGCCGAGGACGGCTACGAGCTGTGGCTTCGCTACCGGCCGGTGTCGGACGCGGCCCTGCTGGCCCGCTACCGCGCGGCGATCCGCGAGCTGGTGGTGGAGGGCGACTCGCCGACGCTCCGAGCCGCGCGCGAGGAGCTGACGCGCGGCTTGCGCGGTCTGCTCCACCGCGAGACTCCGGCCGGCGCCTCGGCCGCGGCCGACGGCGCCCTGCTGGTCGGAACTCCGCGCGGGTCGAAGGCCATCGGGTCGCTCGGCCTCTCCTCCGACCTGGCGCGCGCCGGCGAGGAGGGGTTCCTCATCCGCTCGGTCGTGGTCGCAGGCCGGAAAGCGACCGTCGTCGCCGCCAACACCGACGTAGGCGCCCTGCGCGGCGTCTTCCGCTTCCTGCAGCTCCTGCAGACGGCGCAGCCGGTGGAGGCGCTCTCGCTGGTGGAGGCCCCGCGCCTGCGCTACCGCGTCCTGGACCACTGGGACAACCTCGACCGCACGGTCGAGCGCGGCTACGCGGGGTTCTCGCTGTGGGACTGGCACAAGCTGCCCGACTGGCGCCCGCCCCGGTACACCGACTACGCGCGTGCCAACGCCTCGATCGGCATCAACGGGACGGTGCTCACGAACGTCAACGCCGACGCCACCAGCCTCACCCCCGAGTGGCTGGCCAAGGCCGCGGCGCTCGCCGACGTGTTCCGCCCGTACGGGATCCGCGTCTACCTGACGGCGCGCTTCAGCGCGCCCATCGAGATCGGCGGCCTGACGACCGCCGATCCCGAAGACCCCGCGGTGCGCGAATGGTGGAGGGCGAAGGCCGACGAGATCTACCGGCTGATCCCGGACTTCGGCGGCTTCCTGGTGAAAGCGAACTCCGAGGGCCAGCCCGGTCCCCAGGACTACGGCCGCAGCCACGCGGAGGGCGCGAACGTGCTCGCCGACGCCGTGGGGCCGCACGGCGGCGTCGTCATGTGGCGCGCCTTCGTCTACTCGCGCGAGGTCCCGGAGGACCGGGCCAAGCAGGCCTATGACGAGTTCAAGCCGCTGGACGGCCGTTTCCGATCGAACGTCCTGCTGCAGGTCAAGAACGGCCCCGTCGACTTCCAGCCGCGCGAGCCCTTCCACCCGCTGTTCGGCGCCATGCCGCACACGCCGCTGATGCTGGAGCTGCAGATCACCAAGGAGTACCTGGGCTTCGCCACCCACCTCGTCTACCTCGGCCCGCTGTTCGAGGAGGTGCTGCGCGCCGACACCCTCGCCCGCGGCGAGGGGTCGCTCGTCTCGAAGGTGGTCGACGGCTCGCTGGAAGGCCACGGCTCGGGAGGGATGGCCGGCGTGGCGAACATCGGCACGGACCGCAACTGGTGCGGCTCCGTGTTCGACTGCGCCAACTGGTACGCGTTCGGGCGCCTGGCCTGGGATCCGGGGGGAGACTCCGGCGCCATCGCCGAGAGCTGGCTGCGCATGACGTTCGGCAACGATCCCGCCTTCGTCGAGCCGGTGAAGCAGATGATGCTGGGCTCGCGCGAGGCGGCGGTCGACTACATGACCCCGCTGGGCCTCCACCACCTGATGGCCCGCGGCCACCACTACGGCCCGGGGCCGTGGGTGAGCGGCGGAGAGCGGCCGGACTGGACCTCCGTCTATTACCACCGGGCCGACGCCAACGGCATCGGCTTCGACCGCACGGCCACCGGCAGCGACGCCGTCAGCCAGTACGTCCCGCCGGTAGCGCAGGTCTTCGGCGACCTGCGGCAGGTGCCCCCCCAGTACCTGCTGTGGTTCCACCACGTGGGCTGGGACCACCGCCTGGCTTCCGGCCGGACGTTGTGGGAGGAGCTGGTCGCCCACTACTACGCGGGCGTGGAGACGGTCCGCCGCATGCAGGCCACCTGGCGGTCACTCGAGGGCAGGGTGGACGCGGAGCGCTACCGCCAGGTCGCCACCTTCCTCGAAATCCAGGAGCGCGAGGCGCGCTGGTGGCGGGACGCCTGCGTGCTCTATTTCCAGTCGATCTCCCGCCGGGAGATCCCGCCGCAGTACGAGCGGCCGCAGCGCACGCTGGAGGAGTACATGAAGGTCCGCTCGCGCTACGTCCCCGGGAGCCGCGAGCAGCCGTGAGCTCGCTGCCGCAGCCCTGGCAGGACCTCGCCGCCGCGGCCCGCGGCGGACGCCCCGACCGCGTGCCCGTGGCGCTGATCGTCGACAGCCCCTGGATGCCCGGCTTCTTCGGGATGAACACGCTCGACTTCTTCCTCGACACCGCTGCCTGGCTGAACGCCTACCTGGAGCTGGCTCGGCGCTTCCCCACCGTCGCCTTCCTGCCGGGGTTCTGGGTCGAGTACGGGATGGCCAACGAGCCGAGCGCGTTCGGCGCGCGCGTGGTGTGGCACGCCGACCAGCCCCCGGCGCTGCGGCCGCTGGCGCTGCCGCCGGCGCAGTGGGCCGACCTGCCGCAACCCGACCCGGAGAGGGACGGCCTGATGCCGCTGGTGCTGCGCCGCCTCGAGCGGCTCGAGCAGGGCGGCCTTCCCGAGCCGCACCGCATCCGCTTCGCGGCGGCCCGCGGGCCGCTGGCGGTGGCGGCGCACGTCCTGGGGATGATGCCGTTCCTGGAGGCCACGGCGCTGGAGCCGGAGGCGACCTCTGCCGCGCTCTCCATCTTCACCGACACCGTGATCGCGTTCCTGCGGGCCCAGCTCGCGCGGCTGCGAGAGCCGCTCGGCATCCTGCTGCTCGACGACCTGCCGGGGCTGCTCTCGCCGCAGTCCTACGACGCGCTGGCCGAGCCGTTCCTGCAGCGGGTGTTCGACGCCTTCCCCGGCAGAATCCGCATCTACCACAACGACACCCCCTGCCCCCACCTGCTCACCCGCATCGGCCGCCTGCGCTGCGAGGCCTGGAACCTGAGCCACCAGGTGGGCCTGGCCGCGGCGAGAGCGGCCGTGGGGCCGCGCCTCGCTCTGATGGGCAACGTGGCCCCCCTCGACATGCTGGTGCGCGCGACCCCGGCCCGGGCCGGCGCGGAGGCGCGGAGGTGTCTCCGCGAGGCCGGCCACGGTCCCTTCATCCTCTCCGCCGGCGGCGGGCTCTCTCCGGGCACCACGGCCGAGCACATCGACGCCCTCGTCCGCGCGGCCGGACACTGAGCGTGGCCGACCCCGACGCCACCGCCTCGCTCACCTGCTGGGTGCTGGCCCGGCCGGACGACCCCGGCCTGCGGGTGCTGGACCCGCCGCCGCCCGGCGTGCGCTTCGTGGTCGGGCACCACCCGGAGGCGTTCGACGAGGCCGACGCGCCCGCGGCCCTCCTCGACTGCTGGGCGGGCCCGCAGCTCCTCGCCGCCTCGCTGGCGAAGGCGCCCCGCCTGCGCTGGCTGCACTCGCGCTCGGCCGGACTGGACCGCGTGCTGCTGCCGCAGGTCGTCGCCCACCCGGCCCTGGTCACCAGCGGCAGCGGGCCGTTCAGCGCGGCGCTGGCGGAGTTCGTGGCCGCGGCGCTCTTCTTCTTCGCCAAGGACCTGCGCCGGCTGGTCGAGGACCAGCACGCCCGTGCCTGGCGCCCGGCCGAGATGCGGATGCTGGCCGGGCAGACGCTGGGGGTCGTCGGCTACGGCGACATCGGCCGCGCGGTGGCCGCCCGCCTGCGGCCATTCGGGATGAGGGTCCTGGCGCTGCGCCGGCGGGTCGAGCTCTCGGCAGCCGACCCGCTGGTCGACGAGCTGGTGCCGCCGGGGCGCCTTCCGGAGCTGATGGCCCGGGCCGACGCCGTGGTGGTCGCGACGCCGCTCACCGCCGACACCCGCGGCCTGGTCGGCGCTTCGGCGATCGCGGCCATGAAGCCGACCTCGGTGCTGGTGAACGTGGGGCGCGGCCCGGTGGTGGACGAGGCGGCGCTGGTCAGCGCGCTCGAAGAGCGCCGCATCCGCGGCGCGGCGCTGGACGTCTTCGAGCACGAGCCGCTGCCCGAGACCCACCCGTTCTGGCGGATGGACAACGTGCTCGTCTCCCCGCACTGCGCCGACCACGTCCCCGGCTGGGTCGAGGCGGCCATGCGGCTGTTCCTCGACAACCTCGAGCGCTTCCGGCGCAGCCAGCCGCTGCTGAACGTGGCCGACAAGCAGCGCGGCTACTGACCTCCACGGCTGCCGACGGCTGCCGTAGTATCGTGAAGGAGTACCGACTGCCACCGTCGGCTGCGCCCCCGGCATGACCATACTCGCGCTCACGCTGCTGCTGTTGACGGTGTCGCTGGCGGCCGGCTTCCTGGGCGCCCTCACCGGCCTGGGGGGCGGCGTGGTGATCGTGCCCGCGCTGACGCTGGCCTTCGGCGTCGACATCCGCTACGCGGTCGGGGCCTCGCTGGTGTCGGTGATCGCCACCTCCTCCGGCGCGGCCTCGGCCTACGTGCGCGAGGGCTACACCAACCTCCGCCTCGGCATGCTGTTGGAGGTCGCCACCACCCTGGGCGCGCTGGGCGGCGCCTTCCTGGCGGCCTTCATTCCCACCCGGGCGATCGCGGTCGTGTTCGGCGTCGTCCTCCTCTACTCCGCGTATGCGTCCAGCCAGCCGCGCCCGCCGGAACACCGTCCGAGCGAGCCGGACCCGCTGTCGACGCGCCTGCGCCTGGACGGCAGCTTCCCGACGCCCGGGGGTCCCCGTGCCTACCACGTGACGCGTCTGCCGCTGGGGTTCGCGCTGATGGGCCTGGCCGGCGTCCTCTCGGGGCTTCTGGGGATCGGATCGGGCGCCTTGAAGGTCCTGGCCATGGACCAGGGCATGGGACTGCCGTTCAAGGTCTCGACCACCACCAGCAACTTCATGATCGGGGTGACCGCGGCGGCGAGCGCCGGGGTGTACCTCCGGCGCGGCTACATCGATCCCGGGCTGGCGATGCCGGTGATGCTCGGCGTGCTGGCCGGCTCCCTGCTCGGCGCTCGCGCGCTAGCCGGCGCGGCCACCGGCCGCCTGCGGCGGGTGTTCGCCCTGGTGGTGGTGGTGCTGGCGCTGGAGATGATGGTGAACGGCATCGCCGGGAGGCTCTGAGGATGGCCGAGCGGGAGCCCTGGTGGACGCCGGGCCGCGCCGAGCAGGTGATCGGGACGCTGCTGCGCACGGGCGTGCTCGCCGCCGGGCTGACCGTGATGGCGGCGGGCGGCCTCTACCTGGCACGCCACGGGGCCGAGCGGCCGGACATCCACGCCTTCCACGGCGAGCCGCAGGACCTGCGCGGGCCCGGCGGCATCGTCCGCCAGGCGGCGGCGATGCGCGCCCGGGCGCTCATCCAGCTGGGGCTGCTGCTGCTGATCGCCACCCCGGTCGCCCGGGTCGCGCTCTCGGCGGTCGTCTTCGCGCTGGAGAAGGACCGCGTCTACGTGGTCGTCACGCTCGTGGTCCTGGGGCTGCTGCTCTACAGCCTGCTGGCCAGCGGCTGATCGTCGCCGGCCAGCGGCCGGTCGTCACTGGTGGACGCCGTTCTCCTGCTTCGCCAGCGCGGCGTCCGCGTCGAGGTCGAGCGGGGGCGCCTCGTCCTGCACCAGGTACTCGAACTCGTTGCGGAACTCCTGCAGGGTGATGCCGCAGGTGGCCGCGAACTTCGCCAGCTCGTGCGGGTCCTGGAAGTCGTCGCGGCGCAGCCGGATCATGTAGCGCCGGGCGATCGCGTAGCGGGTGGAGTGGGTGTCCACCAGCCGGATCTTCGCCTTTCCCGTCTTCGGATCCAGCAGCTCCTTGAACGGAATGGGGACGAAGTGGCCGCCCTGCATCGACACCATGGCCGCGTTGCCGCCGGAGAGCAGGTACTTGGTGGCGCAGTAGCCGAGGTCGCGGGTGTACTCCATGTCGAAGGGGATGGGGTCCGCGCAGCGCAGCTCGTAGCCGATGTTCTTGGCCACGATCGTCGCCTTGATGTTGAACTGCTTGAGCCGTGCCTGAACCTGCGCCTTCAGGATCTCGCCGATGTTCACCTCGGCGATGCGCACGTTGCCGTGGGCGTCGCGCTCGACGTCCTCCAGCTGCGCCAGGTCCTCGGGCGGGATGTCCAGCACCAGGCCCTCGGCCAGGATGGCGACGCCGTCGCGGCGTCCGTAGCTGAGGCGCTTGAGGATGGAGCCGACCAGCGTGTCCACCAGGGTCTTCAGCCTGATCTTCCCCTCGCCGAACTCCTCCGGGATCAGGGTCAGGGTGGCGCCGGCGGCCTTGCCGATGCCGAGGGCGAGGTGGCCCGCTTTGCGGCCCATGGCGATCACGAAGTACCAGCGCGAGGTGGTCTTGGCGTCGACCATCAGGTTCTTGACGATGTCCACCCCGATGTGGCGGGCGGTCTGGAAGCCGAAGGTGTCGATGTAGTGCGGCAGGTCGAGGTCGTTGTCGATCGTCTTCGGCACGTGCACGACCTGGATGCGCCCCTGGGCCTTCTCTTCCAGCTTCATGGCCGAGAAGGCGGTGTCGTCGCCGCCGATGGTGACGAGCTGGGAGACGTTGAGTCGCAGCAGCGAGATCACCGTGTTCTCGAGGTGCTCGGGGTTCTTGGTGGGGTTCGCCCGCGAGATGCCGATGTGCGAGCCGCCCCGGAAGTGGATGCGGCTCACCTCGTCGATGGTCAGCGGGCGGACGCGGTCCACGTTGCCCTGCATGATCCACTCGAAGCCGTCGCGGATGCCCAGCACCTCGACGCCCTCGAGGACGCCGCGGATGGTGGCCGCGCCGATGACGCTGTTGATCCCGGGGGCCGGGCCGCCCCCGACGAGAATGGCGAGTCTCTTCTGATGGGTCACGGGATTACCTCGATCTCCAACTGCGAAACCCGGCAAGTATAGCGCCGCGGCCGGCGCCCGGCGCCCCGGCCGCTTGATCCGGCGGGACGGCGGCCTGCTATCCTCGGGACGAATGGGGCAGGGACACGACCACGCTCACCTGCACGGCGCCGGCCCTGCCCACCGCGCCAGCCGCCGGCGCCTCGCTACCGTGCTCGGCCTCACCTGCGCCTACCTCGGCGTCGAGGTGGCGGCGGGGGTGCTGACCGGCAGTCTGGCGCTGCTCGCCGACGCCGGCCACATGCTGACCGACGTGGCCGGGCTGGTGCTGGCCCTGGCCGCGATGAAGTTCGCCGAGCGCCCGCCGTCGCCGCGCCGCACCTACGGCTACCAGCGGGTGGAGGTCCTGGCCGCCGTCGCCAACGGCGTGGCCCTGTTCGGCGTCGCCGGCTACGTCCTGCGCGAGGCCTGGCTGCGTCTGCACCACCCGCAGGCGGTGGCCACGGTCGAGGTGCTGGCCGTGGCCAGCGTGGGGTTGCTGGTGAACGTGTCCGGGGCGGCGCTGCTGCGCTCGGGCTCGCGGACCAGCCTCAACCTGCGCGGCGCCTACAACGAGGTGCTGGCGGACGCCGTTTCCTCGGTGGGCGTCATCGCCGGCGCCGGGGTGATGGAGGCGACCGGCTGGTACTGGGTCGACCCGGCGGTGGCAGCGGCGATCGCTCTGTGGATCCTGCCGCGCACCTTCCAGCTGCTGCGCGAGGCGCTGCAAGTGCTGCTGGAGGGCACGCCCCGGGACGTCGACCTCACCGCCCTGCGCGCGGCGATGGAGGCGGTGCCCGGGGTCAAGAAGGTGCACGATCTGCACGTGTGGACGCTGACCTCCGGAATCCACGCGCTCTCCGCCCACGCCATCGTCGCCGAGCACGCGGCGCACGAGGAGGTGCTGCTGGCCCTGCGCACCCGGGTGACGGCGGAGTTCCCGATCAGCCACCTGACGGTGCAGCTCGAGCGGCACTGCTGCGGCGACCACGCTCACGCCTGAGGCCTAGCTCAGCTCGTAGAGCTCCGGGTCGTGGGTGGGCGGCAGCATTCGGCGCAGCCGGCCGAGCCCCTTCTTCTCGTCGTCCGGCTCCTGGCCGCCGGCTTCGCCCTCGCCCCCGAGCAGGCCGCCGAAGGGGTCGTCCTCGAAGACGTCGCCCATCTGCTCCTCGATCTTCTCGGGGTCCTCGCCGGCCTCCATGCGCCGCAGCGCCTCCTCCATGCCCACGCCGACCGGCATGCCGGTCGCCGAGAAGAGCTTTCGCATGAGGCGGGCCCCCTGCCTGGGGTCGTTCTCGTCGATCGAGTCCATCTCGCCGGCCATCGCCTCCATGGCGCGCTCGAGCCGCGCTTCGTCGAGGTCCGGTCCCGGCGGCTTCTCCGGCTTCGGCTCTTCCTGGCGGCCCTTCGAGATGGCGAAGGCGGAAGCCCGCCGGGTCATCTCGGCGCGCGCGCAGCGCGGACACGCGGGCGTCTTGTCGGTGTTCACCACCCGCGACAGGAAGCTGAACACCCGGTGGCAGTGGCGACAGTAGAACTCGTAGATAGGCATGTGCAGCCTCGATTCTAGGCAATCCGGGGCCCGGCGGTCCCGGCTCGAGGGGCCTCAGCGCGCGTCCCCGGCCTGCCTGCCGTGGACCAGCGAGTCGAGCGGAGGCAGCGCCGACCCGTCCCGCGCCGTCGCCGCGAAGCGGCGCAGCCGCGCCTGCAGCCGCCTCCAGTACTGGTACTCGGCGTCCCAGCGGCCGAGGGTGGAGTCGAGGCGGTACTCGGTGTACTCGTCCAGCCAGGCGCGACGGTAGTGCTGGCGCAGGGTGGTGATCGCGTCCATCAGGTCGACGACGCGGCTGTGGGACTGGTACTCCCACTCCGAGGCGAAGAGCTTCCACCACTCCGCCTTGTCCATCCGCGGTCCGAGCGACCGCCAGCGGTCGGCGAGCTCCACGGCGGCGAGCCCCTTGAGGCCCGCGTAGTCGAGCATCCCCGCGCTCACCGACAGGCTGGCGAGCGTCGAGGCATCCGGCGCGAGCCGTCGCGCCTCGCCCAGGGCTTCCTGCGCCGCCTCGGCGAGCAGCCGGCACTGCCGCAGGTCCCCGCGGTGGGCCGCCAGCTTCTCCAGGACGTCCGGCTCCAGCGGGTCGTCCCAGAAGGCGTGGACGGTCTCCTGGCCGAGCGCCTTCTGCAGCGCCGACTCGGCGTGGGAGAGCCGGTCCAGCGCGAAGGCCACCCGGGGGGCGGCCGCGGCCGGATAGACGACGCCGGAGTAGTCGGCGAAGAACCCCGCGCGGTCGACGGCGGCGGACTGCCAGGCCGCGACCGCGCCGTAGGCGACCGCCGGCAGCGCGGCGCGGATCAGGCCCTGCGAGGAGTCCGACCACACCGTGTTCATGGCGCCGATCGCCCCGGCGGCGCGTCCCTCGGCCAGGAAGCGGTCGATGTCCGAGAGGGTGTAGTCGTAGTCGGTGTAGACCTCGCGCCAGTTGCTCACCGCGGTGGCGACGATGGTGGGGACACCGCGCGCCCGCAGCGGACCGAGCCAGCGGCCGAAGTCCGCCTGCGGGTCGTACTCCCAGGCGACCGCGATCAGCCCGGGCGGCAGGTCGGCGAGGATCTCCGGGTACTCGAGGACGATGTCGCCCCAGGCCATCACCTTCCTGCCGCGCCCCGCGAAGAGAGCGGCGACCTGCCCGAGCTGCCGCCGGAAGAGCGCCGCCGGAGTGCTCTCCGCCCCCTGCTTGCGGGCGGCCTGCTCGATCTGCCAGGTCTCGTCGAAACCCACGTGCACGAAGGGGCTGGGGAACAGGCCGGTGAGCTGGCCGGCCCAGTCCGACAGCAGCCGTATCACCTCGGGACGACGGGGATCGAGCTCGCCGCCGTGGGGCAGCGCCGCCAGCTCCGCGTACTTCTCGACCCGGAGGAGGTCGTGCAGGTGGCCGTACATCTCCAGGCAGGGAACCACGTCGACGTGCCGGCGGCGGGCGTACTCCACGATCCGCCCGACCTGCTCCCTGGTGAAGCGGCCGTCGGGGTTGAGCAACGGGTAGCCGTCCAGCTCGATGCTGGCCTCGCTGTAGAGGTAGTACTGGTTGACCTTGAAGCCCGCCACGAAGTCGACCTGCCGCTCGACCTCGTCCACCGTGGGCAGCGCCCCGTGGCTCATGTCCACCATCACCCCGCGGAAGGCGAGCGACGGAGAGTCGCGAATCTCCACCTCGGGAAGGACCGCCTCGGCCCCGGAGCCCTCGACCAGCTGCCGCAGCGTCTGGGCGCCGTAGTACAGGCCCGCCGACGAGCGCGCCCGGATCTCGACGCCGTCAGGTCGCACCGACAGCGAGTAGGCCTCGCGCGACTGGGGCCCGGGCTCGTCGCCGGGCACCGGCAGCGCGTCGATCGCTCCGCTGCGGAGGAGCCGGATCGCGGGCGACGAGCCGGCTCCCTCCGGCGCCAGCAGGCCGGCTTCGAGGCCGAGGAAGCGCGCGAGCTCGGAGGCGGCGAACCGATCCTCCGGCGAGGCGCTCGCCGGCAGCCGGACGGCCAGCCCGCGGACGGGGAGCCTGCCCGTGCCGTAACGGACCTCCTGGGGACGGGGCAAGAGCGGCGAGTGCGGGCCGGGCCCCGGCGCGGCGGCCGCCGCGCCCCCCAGGAGGATGCAGGCGAACCACATGCTCACCTCCGGTGTGTCACGGCACCGAGCTAGGACGCCCCGCCCTCGGCCGCGTCGCAGGCCACGTAGAAGCCGGCGTCGCGCAGCGCGTCGGCCATCAGTGAGGTGCAGGCGCGGATGGTGGTGGCTTGTACTTCCGGCGCGACCTGGCGGGCCGCCCGCCGGAACGCGGTGATCCAGGAGGCCACGGCCTGCACCGCCTCGGTCGGGAAGCGGGCGCCGGTCGGCATGCCGGCGATCACGTGCGCGTCGTCGGTGATCCGGAAGTGCTGCAGCGTGGGGTGCGCCGGCAGCAGCTCCTGGTGCGTCCGGCGGAGCAGCTCGCGGGTGGCGGTGGTGCCCAGGTGGTTCCACGCGTGCTCGACCACGAAGTGCGCCGCCCAGCCGAGCAGGCTGGCGTCGACGCCCTGGATCTCCATCACGGTGGTGGCCAGCGGGTCGTCGACGGGGGCTTCGGCGGGCGCAGCGGCGGCGGGCGGCGCCGGTGGAGCGGCGATGGGCCGGACGGCGGGCGTCTCGGGAGCGGACAGCTCGGTGCCCGGCCCCTCGACCTTCCTCCACACGCGGGCGAGCTGCACCTGAGCGGCGGTGCGCACCTCGACGTGACGGGCGCAGGCGGACAGCCGCTCCAGGTAGGTCAGGTCCTCGCGGCGGGTGAGGTGGCGGATGAGGATCTGGCCGACGTGGCGGTCGTCCTCGTAGGCGAACAGCTGCCTGCGGTCGCGCACACGCTTGGCCGCCTCCTGGCGGATGAAGAAGTGGCGGGAGCTGGCGACCACCTCCAGCAGGTGCTCGTCCTGCTCCTCCTCGGCGCCGAGCGTCTCGATGCGGTGCAGGAGCGCGTCGTCGTCGAGCGCGAGCCAGCTCTCCTCCGGGGCCTCCTCGTCCGGCCCCTCGTACCAGGCCTCGCGGGAGTCCCCGGCCGCCTGGTCCGCGGCGTCGCCGTCGGCCGGTTCGTCCATCGCTATCCCCTCCGGTAATCGATGTAGCGTGCCGTCTCGTCGGCCACGGGCCGCCCGAACAGCGTCTCCACCACGTGCAGCGCCAGGTCCATGCCGGAGGCGAGCCCGGCCGAGGTGAGCACCCCGTCGTCGACGAAGCGCGCCTCGCGGTCGATGGTCACGTCGTTGCACAGCGTGGCCAGCAGCCCGAAGGCGCCCCAGTGGGTGGTGGCGCGGCGGCCCTGCAGCAGGCCCGCCCGCGCCAGCAGCAGCGCGCCCGTGCAGACCGAGGCGGTGCGGCGGGCCTTCGCCGCCGTGGTGCGGATCCACTCGATCGTCTCCGCGTCCTGCAGCAGCGGGCGGGTGCCGAACCCTCCCGGCACCAACAGCAGGTCTATGGGCGGCGCGTCCGCGAAGGAGTGGCTGGGCAGCAGCACCAGGCCGCCCGTCGCCGTCACCGGCTCGCGGGTCCGGGCCACCGTGAACACGTCGAACAGCGCCGCGTCCTGGCGCTGGCGCGACTCGGCGCCGGGCTCCAGGCGCGCGCGGGAGAGCACCTCCAGCGGACCCGCCACGTCGAGGGCCGCGACGCCGTCGAAGACCAGGATGCCGACCCGCCAGCGCTCCATCAACGCTCCCCCGCGCGCCAAGAGCCTAGCACCGCCGGCTACAGCCACGCCTCTCGGCCCTCGAAGTAGGCGGGCCTGCGGTCCGGCCAGCGGGCCTTGAAAGCCCGGAAGCGCTCCAGCAGGAGACGGTAGCGGGCCTCCGACATCTGCAGCGGCCGGTGCGGGTAGTCGACGAGCCAGCGCTCCACCTTCCAGAGGTTGCGTGCCGAGAGCCGCCAGTCGTAGCGGCCCAGCTCGCGCAGGTCCGCCACGGCGAAGCCGGTGAGCCGGCCGGTGAGGTCGACGTAGGCGTCCAGGTAGCTCCGCGCCAGCGCACGGGGGGTGCGGAACACGGGCTTGCGGCCGTGCAGCCCGGGGTCGCGGGAGCGGGCGATCGAGCCCCAGCGGCCGCGCTCGCGAAACAGGTAGATGACGTGGTCGAGCTTGTCGACGCTCTCGAAGCTCAGCAGCAGCGGCGGGCGGCCGTGCTGCTCCATCACCACCGCGGCGGCGAGAGCCGCCTCCAGGCAGTGCGCGGTCCCCCGGCGGACGACCTGGCGGAACGAGCGCAGCGTCTCTTGGCCCTTCTCCCAGTTGTACGGCAGCGACCGCAGCCAGCGCTGGACGGCCGCCGGCGTGCGCAGCCGAGCGATCAGCGCCCGCTCGGGGGTGGAGAACGCGCTGAGGCCGGGGGCCGGGAACGGCAACGGCTAGCGCACCGCCGGCGGCACCTGCGCCGGGCCCACCCGCCCGGCCGCGGCGGGCGCGGGCCCGGCGCCGCGCGACTGGATGACCGTCATGGCCGCGGCGATCATGGAGCCCACGTCCGAGAGGTTGGCCGGGATCACCAGGCTGTTGCCGGTCTTGGCCAGGTGGCCGAACTGGCTGAGGTACTGCTCGGCGATGCGCATCTGCACCGCCTCGAAGCCGCCGTCCTCCTTGATCGAGGCCGCCACCGAGCGGATGCCCTCGGCCGTCGCCTTCGCCACCGCCAGGATGGCGGCCGCCTGCCCCTCGGCCTCGTTGATGCGCTGCTGCTTGGTGGCCTCCGAGTTCTTGATGACCTGCTGCTTCTGGCCCTCGGCGTTGTTGATGGCAGCGTCGCGCTCGCCCTCCGACTGCAGCACCACCGCGCGCTTCTCGCGCTCGGCGCGCATCTGCTTCTCCATGGCGGCCAGGATGTCCTGCGGGGGGGTGATGTTCTTGATCTCGTAGCGCAGCACCTTGACGCCCCAGGCCTCGGAGGCCTTGTCCACCTCGGTGACCACCTGGGTGTTGACGTAGGCCCGCTCCTCGAAGGTGCGGTCCAGGTCGATCTTGCCGATCTCGCTGCGCAGCGTGGTCTGCGCCAGCTGGGTGATGGCGAAGACGTAGTTGGAGATCCCGTAGGAGGCGCGCTGCGGGTCCATCACCTTGAGGTACAGGATGCCGTCGACGGCCACCTGCACGTTGTCCTTGGTGATGCAGACCTGCTCCGGGATGTCCATGGCCTGCTCCTTGAGGACGTGCTTGTAGCGGATCGCGTCGACGAAGGGCATCAGGATGTGGAAGCCCGCGTCCAGCACGCCGGCGAAGCGGCCCAGCCGCTCCACCACGTAGGCGTGCTGCTGCGGGACCACCACCGCCGTCCTCCCGATCAGCCAGAACACGAACAGCGCCAGAAGGATGAAGACCAACAGCGTACCCATGCCGTGCTCCTCCCTTGAAATGGCTTCAGTCGCCCTTGACCGACGCCTCGCGAGCGGACGGGCGCGGGCCGACGACAGCGTCCTCAGGCTCGGGGGCCGCGTCCGCGACCTGGGGCTCCTCGCCGCGGACCCACAGCGTCAGCCCGTCGACGCGCTCGATGCGGCAGCGCCGGCCCCGTTCCAGCACGGACGGGCCGTCCGTGCGGGCCGTCCAGGTGCTGCCGCGCAGCTCGGCCCGACCCACGCCGCCGGGCGCGACCGCGTCGACGACCACCGCCTGCTCACCCTCCAGCCGGTCGACCGGCGGGCCTGAGTGGAGCGCCAGCCGGCGCAGGTCCCTGCGGAAGGCGATCAGCAGCGAGACCGAGAGGGCGGTGAAGGCCAGGAACTCGAGCCAGGCCGGGCCGGTCCAGCCCAGGGCCTTGGCCCCGCCGACCAGCAGCGCGCCGGCGCCGAAGAACACCGCGAAGAACCCGCCCGGCGTGGTGACCTCCACCAGGAGCAGGCCGAGACCGCCCAGCACCCAGATCCACCACGCCATGGCCACCTCGCTGCGGACGCCCGCCGTCCGCGGGTGCTTGCGGGCGGCCGCGGGCCGTCAGGGTAGCACAGCGGACGCTTTGGGCGGCGAGAAGCGGGCGTCGTCGAGCGGCGGGTTGACCTCCACCGACTCCACCAGCAGCGTCTGCCGCTCGCCCCCCTCGCGGGGGCCCAGCTCGAGTCGGTGGGGGTAGACCAGACCGCCCTCGGAGCGGTAGTCGCCGACCTCGGTCACGAAGGCGACCGGCTTGCCGTCGACGGTGCGCTGCTCGTCTGTGCGGACCACCAGGTGGGTGCGGGCGTCGATGTGCAGCGTGCGCTCCGGCTCGCCGTTGCCGCGGACCAGAAGCCTCCAGGTGTCCCCCCCTTCGGGCAGCCGGTCGCGGCCCACCAGCTCGACGGTGTAGCCCTTCGCCTGGGCGTCGACCAGAGGGGAGAGGTCGACGTCCGCCTGGGCCCTGGCCTCGGCCGCCTCCTCGGGCGCCATCAGGCGGGGCGGCTCCCCGGGCACGGGGGGCTGCAGCCAGGCGAGGCTGCCGTCGTAGGCCCGGACGCCGACGTGGCCCTCGATGGTGATCTCGGTGCGCATCTTGGAAGGCCGCTTCAGCTCGAGGGCGAACGGCGCCGGCGCCATCCCCGGCAGCGCCAGGGTCCCGCGCAGGCGGAGCGACTGCACGGCGCGCAGCCTGGCTGCTCCACCCCGCGCCTCCAGGTAGCGCCGAACCACTTCGTCCACGGTCTGTGCGGACGCCAGGGACGCCGCCAGCGCCACCGCCAGCGCGAGTGCCCCGACAAGCAGGCCGCCTCTTCTGGTCACGAGTCCCCCTCCGCCGCCCATCCTCTCACGCACCCGCATCGAGGTGGGAGGTCGAGGTCCCGTGAGCCGGTGGCCGCCGCACGGGCGGCCGCGGCGTCAGGCTCAGGTGAAGCGACCCGACGGCGCGCAGCCCCCCCCGCTCGAGCCGCCGCCGGCCACCGCGCCGGCGAAGGTGGAGTACTCCTTCTCGACCTCGGCCCGGCCGCACTCCGGGCACGCGAGGCCCGCCGCGTCCTGGCCGACGCGCCGGAGCACCTCGAAACGGTGTCCGCAGGTGGTGCAACGGTACTCGTAGAGGGGCACGATCGAGTCTACCTCCTCTTTCGGGTCTTGGACGGCGCCGCCACCGGACGGTTACAGCCGCCCGGCCGGTGGCACGGACGCTGCAAACAGTCTACCCTTCGCTTGGCGGCCGTGCGCGACCCACCGCCACCTCTGCCCGACATGACCCGGGAACGACAGCCCGTCGCCACGCTCGCGCTCGCGTCGCCGCACCGGCGGTACAACCCGCTGCTCGACGAGTGGGTGCTGTGCTCGCCGCACCGGTTGCAGCGACCGTGGCAGGGCCAGGTGGAGGACGAGCCAGAGGAGTCGAAGCCGGCGTACGACCCCTCGTGCTACCTGTGCCCGGGGAACGTGCGCGCCAACGGCGAGCGCAACCCCGCCTACACGCGGACCTTCGCCTTCGACAACGACTTCGCCGCCCTCCTGCCGCGGAGCGACGTGGCGGCGGTCAACGACGACGACCTGATCGTGGTGGAGCCGGCCACCGGCCGCTGCCGCGTCCTCTGCTTCACGCCACGGCATGACCTCACCCTCGCCGAGATGGCGCCCGCCGACATCCGGCCGGTGGTGGACGCATGGGCGGAGGAGACGACCGCCCTCGGCGGCGCCGGGAAGAACCGCTACGTCCAGGTCTTCGAGAACCGGGGCGCCACGATGGGGGCCAGCAACCCGCACCCGCACTGCCAGGTGTGGGCGACCGGGCACGTGCCGACGATCGCCGCGCGCAAGCTGCTGGCGCAGCGCGCCTACATGCAGCGGACCGGCCGCGACCTCCTCGGCGACTACCTGGAGAAGGAGCTGGCCAGCGAGGCGCGCCTGGTCTTCCGCAACGAGCACTGGGTGGCACTGGTGCCGTTCTGGGCGGTCTGGCCCTTCGAGACCATGCTGGTGCCGTCGCGCCGCGTGCCGGACCTGCCCTCGCTCTCGAGCGACGAGCGCGACGCGCTCGCCGACGCGTTGCGCGGCGTCTGCGTGCGCTACGACAACCTCTTCCGCACCTCGTTCCCGTACTCGATGGGCTTCCACCAGCGGCCGACCGACGGGGACGAGCACCCGTGGTGGCGGCTGCACGCCGTCTACTACCCCCCGCTGCTGCGCTCGGCCACCGTGCGCAAGTTCCTGGTCGGCTACGAGCTGACCGCCGAGCCCCAACGGGACCTGACCGCTGAGGATGCCGCCGCCCGGCTGCGGGCGCAGAGCGAGGTGCACTACCGGAGATCCGGCCAGAGATGACAGCCAACACCCACGGCGTCGACCCGCAGCTCCTGCGCCGCGCCTGCGAGCGCTTCGACCAGCAGTTCCCCGGAGGCGGACGGCACGTCGCGGTAGCGCCGGGTCGCGTCAACCTCATCGGCGAGCACACGGACTACAACGACGGCTTCGTGCTGCCGATGGCCATCGGGCGCGCGGCGGTCCTCGCCTTCCGGCCGCGGCCGGACCGGCTGCTCCGGGGCTTCTCGGTCGCCTTCGACGAGGCGAAGGAGGTTTCGCTGGACGAGCTGTCCGCCCCCGGGGGCACCGACTGGATCTCCTACGTCGCCGGGGTCGCCTGGTCCTTCGCCAGCCAGGGGCTGCCCACGCGCGGCCTCGACTTCGTGCTGGACGGCGACGTTCCCATCGGCGCCGGTCTCTCCTCCTCGGCGGCGGTCGAGATGGCCACCGCGCGGGCGATGGCCTCCGCCGCTGGAGTCGAGTGGGACCCGGTGCCCATGGCGAAGCTCGCTCAGCGGGCGGAGAACCGCTACGTCGGCGTGAACAGCGGCATCATGGACCAGTTCGCCTCGGCCGCCTGCCAGGAGGGCAGCGCCCTCCTGCTCGACTGCCGCACCCTGGAGACGCGGTCGGTCCCGGTGCCGCCGCGGGCGGCGGTGGTGGTGATGGACACCGGCGCCCGCCGGGAGCTGGCCGGCAGTGCCTACAACGACCGCCGGGCGGCCTGCGAGCGGGTGGTCGCCGAGCTCGGGCGCACCCACCGCGAGGTCAAGGCCCTGCGCGACGTCGGCCCCGGCCAGCTGGAGGCGGCGCGGGGCCGCCTCGACCCGCTCGACTTCAAGCGCGCGAGCCACGTGGTGCCCGAGAACCGGCGGCCGATCGAGATGGCCGACGCCTTCCGCCGGGACGACCTCGTGCTCGCGGGACGCCTGATGAACGACTCGCACCACAGCCTGCGCGACCTTTACGGGGTCTCCTGCGAGGAGCTGGACCTGGTCACGGAGCTGGCCCGGCAGCAGCCCTCCTGCTACGGCGCGCGCATGACCGGCGCCGGCTTCGGCGGCTGCGCGGTCGCCCTGGTGGACGCCTCTGCCGTCGAGCCGTTCACGGCCGCGGTGCTGCCGGCCTACAAGGCCAGGATCGACCTGCCGGCGGCGCTCTACCCCTGCCGACCGGAGGCGGGGGCGCGGCTGCTGGAGTAGGACCTTCGCCGGCGACACCTCGTTGGCCCGACGCGCACGGAGGTCACCATGAGCAGCCCTCGATCGACGGCCGCGACGGACCCGGCCGCGCGCGCGCGGGCGGCCCTGTGCCGGCCCGGCGCCGCCTGGAACGCGATCGCGGCCACGCTGGTGGTCGTGCTGCTGGCGCTCGTGCTGGCCACCTTCCGCGACTACGGGATGACGGTCGACGAGCCGGTTCAGAACCGCTACGGCAACCGGCTCGTCTCCTGGTACGCCACGCGGGGCGAGGACGCTCGCGCCCTCTGGCAGAACAACCTGTACTTCTACGGGGGCTTCTTCGAGCTCGTCGCGCAGGCGGGCCGCGCGGCCCTGCCTTTCGGCGTGTACGAGAGCCGCCACCTGGTGAACGGGCTCTTCGGCATCCTCGGCGTCGTCGCCGTGTGGGGCCTGGCCTCTCGTCTCGCCGGCCCCCTGGCCGGCCTGCTGGCGGCGGCATTCCTGGCGCTCACGCCGCGCTTCTACGGCGACTGGTTCGCCAACCCGAAGGACCTCCCCTTCGCCAGCCTGTTCGCTCTCGCCGCCTGGGCGATCCTGGCCGCCTCGACCCGCGTGCCACGGCTGGGCTGGCGCGAGGTGGCCGCCACCGGTCTCGCCATCGGCATGGCCTGCGGCGTGCGCGTCGCCGGCTGCGTCCTCTTCCTCTATGCGGCGGCGCTCTGGCTGGCGGTGGCCTGCTGCACGGCATGGCCCCGCCGCCCGACGCCTGGCGATCTGGGCCGGGTGCTCGGGGCCTGGCTGGGGGCCCTGGCGGTCGGGTGGACCACGATGGTCGTCTTCTGGCCATGGGCGCTGATGCGGCCGCTGCGGGCGCCCTTCCTGGCCTTCCAGAAGCTCTCCCACTTCTGGGAGGACGTCACCATCCGCTTCGACGGCCGCCTGCTGCTCTCCCGGGACCTGCCGCCGGACTACGTCCCGCGCCTGCTCGCCCTGACGCTGCCCGAGGGGTACCTGGTCGCGGCCGTGCTCGCCCTCATCGGCTGCGCGATCCTGCTGCGCCGTCGCGCGGTGAGCCGCGCGGGCGTCGTCCGCGGGGCCTGGCTGCTGGCGCTGCCGGTGGGGCCGGTGGCCTGGATGGTGCTGCGCCACACGCCGCTCTACAACGGCGTCCGCCACGTGCTGTTCGTCCTGCCGCCGCTGGCGGCGCTCGCTGGAGCCGGTGCGGCGGCGTTCTTCGCTGCGCGCCCTCCTCGGTTGGCCCGCGTGCTGGCGGCGGCGGCGCTGCTGGCGAGCGCGCTCCTGACGGCGCGCGATATGATCGAGCTGCACCCCTACCAGTACGTGTACTTCAACCGCGTCTTCGCCGGCGGCCTCGCCTCCGCCACGCATCGGTACGAGACCGACTACTGGTGCGCTTCCTTCAAGGAGGGGCTCGACTGGCTGGTCCGCGAGTACCGTCCCCAGAGCCCGGGGCCGATCACCGTGGCCGGCTCCTGCTCGGACGAGCAGCTCTCGTACTACCTCGCCTCCCCGCAGGCCGCGCGCTTCGAGCCCGGCCGCTGGTCACGGCCGAACCTGCTGCTGGCTGGCAGCGAGGACGAACGGCCGCTGCCCCGGCAGCGCGCCCTCCACCGGGTCGAGCGCCAGGGAGCGAGCCTCCTCGACATCCTCGAGCTGCAGCCGCCGGCGCGGTGACCGTGCTGTTCTCTGGTCGGCGTGGCATTCGGCGACATCCAGCCGCTATGATTCTCTGGGAATCCCCGAGGCGCCACTGATGCCCGACCAGACCGCCTACCTCGACGAGAGCCAGGCCCCCAGCCGGGATGAGGTCGACCACGCGAGCGGACTGGTCCTGCTGGAGTTCGGCACGGAGTGGTGCGGCTTCTGCCGCGCGCTGGCGCCGCGCATCGCCAGCCTGCTCGAGCGCCACCCCGAGGTGCGCCACATCAAGGTGGAGGACGGGCCGGGCCGGTCCCTCGGCCGTTCCTTCCAGGTGAGGCTCTGGCCGAGCCTGGTGTTCCTCCGCGACGGCGTGCCGGTGCGGCACCTGGCCCGGCCCGGTTACGAGCAGCTGGAGGAGGCGCTTCGCGCTCTGGTCGGTGGCTAGCCGCCGTCCGCCCTCCGGCCGGTGTACCCTGATGCGGTTGGGAGGCCATCTTTGAGACGCGACGACCTGATGAGAGACGTGAAGCGGGGCATCGACGAGGCCCTGCAGACGAACGCGCGGTACGAGATCGTGCCCTTCTGGCACGCGGCGAACCGGGCCTTCGCCTTCAGGGTGAAGGTGAACCGCCGGATCGTCACCGTTCCCGAGGAGCTGCGGCTGCTGCCGCAGGAGGACGCCGAGCAGCACGCCGGCGGCTGGGGCGGCGCGGCTACCGAGCGGACGCGGGCGATCATCGAGTACCTCGAGCGGCAGGCGAAGGAGCCCGGCCGCCGCGGCACCCGCCGCACGGTGTAGGCCGGGGCCTCAGTCGGCCGGGGCGTCCCGGAACAGCTCGAGGGCGCAGACGAGGTCGACGTTCCCGCCGGAGAGGATCACCCCGACCCGCCGGCCGGCGGCCCCCACGCGGCCGGCCAGGAGCGCCGCCAGGCCGAGGACGCCCGTCGGCTCGACCACCAGCTTCAGCCGCTCCCAGACGAGGCGCATGGCGCGGACGAGGTCGGCGTCGGGGACGGTGGTCATGTCGTCCACGTTCGCCCTCACCAGCGGGAAGGTGAGCCGGCCGAGCGAGGGCGTCCGCGCGCCGTCGGCGATCGTCTCCGGGTTGCTGACCGTCTGCAGCACGCCGGTCCGGAACGAGCGCGTCGCGTCGTCGGCCGCTTCCGGCTCCACGCCCACCACGCGGCAGCGCGGGCAGAGCCGACGGGCAGACAGGGCGGAGCCGGACAGCAGGCCGCCGCCGCCGCAGGGAACCAGCAGCAGGTCGAGCTCCCCCGCCTGCTCGAACAGCTCCTTGGCGGCTGTGCCCTGGCCGGCGATGACGTCCGCGTGGTCGTACGGCGGGATCAGCACGGGATCGCCCTCGCGACGCAGAGCCTCGGCGACCTCCTCCCGCTTCTGCCGAGCCGGGTCGTAGGCGACGATACGGGCCCCGTAGCCCTCGGTGGCCCGGCGCTTGGCCGCGGGGGCGTTCTGCGGCATCACGATGGTGGCCCGCGTGTCGAGCAGTCGGCAGGCGAGGGCGATCGCCTGCGCGTGGTTGCCGGAGGAGTAGGTGAGGACGCCGCGGGCGCGCTCGGCCGGCGCCAGCCTGGCCACGGCGTTGTAGGCGCCGCGGAACTTGAAGGCGCCGACCCGCTGCAGGTTCTCGCACTTGAGGTAGAGGTGGGCCCCCGTGCGCTCGTCCAGCGTGCGCGAGGTGACCACCGGCGTGCGGTGGGCGATCCCCGACAGCCGCCCGGCGGCGGCGACGACGTCCTCGAAGCGCACCGATGCGTCCGTCGGGCTGGCCATCGCCGGCCACGCTAGCAGAACACGGCAGGCGATGCATTTCCGGGCTTTGCCCGCGGCGGGACGACCACATACCATGGCGAGCCTCGGGCCCGGGAGGCGAGATGAGCCAGGCCGCGAAGAAGGTCGTCGTGCTCGGCGCAGGGATGGTGGGCTCGGCTATCGCCCGCGACCTGGCGGCCGAGGCGGGGCTGCGAGTCGAGGTGGCGGACGTGCGGAGGGAGGCCCTCGATCGCGTCGCCGCGAAGGCCGCGCTCGGCACGGTTCCGGTCGACCTCGCCGACCCCAAGGCCGTCGCGCGACTGGTCTCCGGCTACGACCTGGTGGTGGGCGCGCTGCCGAGCGTCATCGGCTTGCGGACGCTGCGCGCGGTGGTGGAGGCGGGCCGCGACTACGTCGACATCAGCTTCATGCCCGAGAACGCGCTCGAGGTCGCCGCCCTCGCGCGCCAGCGCGGCTGCACCGCCGTGGTCGACTGCGGGGTGGCCCCCGGCCTGTCCAACATGATGGCCGGCCACGCCGCGGCGCGGCTCGATCCCTGCGAGAGCGTCGAGATCTACGTCGGGGGGCTGCCCGCCGAGCGTCACTGGCCCTTCGAGTACAAGGCGGGCTTCGCGCCCTGGGACGTGATCGAGGAGTACACCCGGCCCGCGCGCCTGGTCGAGCACGGCCGGGTGGTGGTCAAGGAGCCGCTCTCGGAGCCGGAGCTGCTGGACTTCCCCGGCGTGGGCACGCTCGAGGCCTTCAACACGGACGGCCTGCGCACGCTGGTCGACACGCTGAAGGCCCCGTTCATGAAGGAGAAGACCCTGCGCTGGCCCGGCCACGCCGAGCTGATGCGGGTGCTCAAGGCGACCGGCTTCTTCTCGCTGGAGCCGGTGGAGGTCGCCGGCCAGCGGGTGCGGCCGCGCGACCTCACCGCCGCCCTGCTGTTCCCGCGCTGGGCGTTCGAGGAGGGCGAGCCGGACCTGACCGTGATGCGGGTGCGCGTGGAGGGCTACGCCGGCAGGCAACACCTCGCCTACACCTGGGACCTCCTCGACCGCTTCCACGAGGGCACGGGCCTGCGCAGCATGTCACGCTCGACCGGCTTCGTGGCGACGTCCGTCACCCGTCTCCTGGCTTCCGGCCGCTTCCGCGAACCGGGGGTGCACCCGCCGGAGGCGCTCGGTGCCCGCGACGGCCTCCTGGACCAGGTCCTCGGCGACCTCGCCGCGCGCGGCCTGCGCTGCCGCGGCACGGTCGCCCCGCTCGGCTAGCGCGGCCGCAGCCGGCGGGACCAGCCCGTCAGAGGACGGCGGCCGTGGCCGTGCCGGTGCCCTGCCGGCGGACCTCCAGCCGGGCCGGCAGGCGCTCGGCCAGCTCGCGGAGGTGGGTGACGATGCCCACCATGCGTTGACCACCGTGCAGCGCGTCGAGCGCCCCGACCACGACCTCGAGGGTGTCGCCGTCGAGGGCGCCGAAACCCTCGTCGAGGAACAGGCTCTCCAGCGCCTCGCGGGCGCGGCCCTCCGTCGAGAGCTGGGCGAGGCTCTCGGCCAGCGCCAGGGCGAGCGCCAGCGAGGCCAGGAAGGTCTCTCCGCCGGAGAGCGTCCGCACCGAGCGGACGCTGTCCCCGTTCCAGTGGTCGACGACGAAGAAGTCCTGCTCGGCCCGCGCGGCCTCCGCCACCTCGCCGGAGCCGAGCCGCAGGGCGTAGCGGCCCTGCGAGAGCCTCGCGAGGTGCTGCGAGCCCGCCTGGGCCAGCCGCTGCAGGGCCTCCTCCTGCACCCAGGCCACCAGCTCGTTCGCCTTCAGGTGGTCGGCGAGGGCCTTGTGCAGCGCCGCCGAGGCCTCGAGCCGCGCCCGCTCCGCCGTCAGCTCGCCGGCGCGCACGATCGCCTTCTCGATGTAGTCGACCGCCTCTCGCAGGCGTGCGACCGCCGCGGACCGGTCGGCGCAGAGCCGCTGCGCGGCCTCGCGCAACGCCTCGACCAGGTCGGCCTCGTCGCGGCCGTCGGCAACGGCGTCGAACCCCGGCCACTGCCGGGCCGAAGCCATCGCGCGCAGCGCCGTGCCCGACTGGGCCAGCCGGCCCTCGACGTCGCGGCGGCGGGCCGACAGTGACTCCAGTCGGGTCCTGGCCTCGTCACGCTGGGCGCCGGCGGCGGCCACCTGCGCCTCGAGCCCGCTGAGCTTCTGCTCGGCCTCGCGCTGGCTTGCCTGGAGCCCGGCCCGGGCGCGCTGCGCCGCCTCCAGCCCCGCCAGCTCGTCGGCGATGCGCGCCAGCAGCGCGGCGGGGTCCGCCGCCTCGAGCTCCAGGAACCCGGCGGGCGCCAGCCGTGCTCGCGCCGCCTCCGCCATCTCGCGGGTCGCCTTCCGCTGCTCCTCGTTCTGCTCCAGCTCGCGCTCGAGCACGGCGACGGCTCCGCGGCGCTTCTCGAGACGGAGGCGCTCCTGCTGCAGCGCGGCGCCGGCGGCCTGGGCTCGGGCCTCGGCGTCCTTCGCTCGCGCGTCGGCCGCCGCCACCGCCGTCGCCTCGCCGGCCGGCACCAGCCGCACGGTCTGCTGGCACACGGGGCAGGGCTCGCCCGGCTGGAGGCGGGCCCGCAGCTCCCCGGCCGCGTGCTGGCGGTGGGCGGCGTCCCGCGCCGACTGCGCCTCGGCCGCCTGCTGGCGGGCTGCGGCCTCGGCCTTCTCCGCGTCGGCGACCGCCGCCTCGGATCCCGCCAGCTCGGAGCGCTCCTCCGCGACGCGCTTCCGGCCGGCCTCCAGGGCGGAGTCGAGGGTCTCGAGCCGCGATCGCAGGCCGGCCAGCTGCTCGGCCGAGGGGCGGGCCGCGGCCAGGATGGCGAGCCGGGCGTCGTCCACCGCCAGCGCCTCGAGCCGGCTCCGCGCGCGGGCGACCTCGGCCTGCAGC
Source organism: Vicinamibacteria bacterium (assembly GCA_035542035.1). GTDB lineage: Bacteria > Acidobacteriota > Vicinamibacteria > Fen-336 > Fen-336 > DATBSL01. Next base: position 26,601 of record DATKME010000006.1, read on the forward strand.
GACTCCCGTGCCTGCACGGCGCCGCGCAGGGTCTGCTCCGCGGTCTCCAGGCGGCGCCCGGCCTCGGCCTCGTCCCGCTGCAGTGAGCCGAGCTCGCGGCGCGCCGACCGCACGGCCTGCGCCAGGCTCCCCGCCTCGCCCACCTCGCGCAGCGCCGCGGCCGCGGCCCCGGCATCCGCCTCCGCCGCCCGCAGCTCCGCGCGGCGCGCCTCCAGGGCCTCGGCGCTGGCGCCGGCAAAGTCCGTGTCCAGCTGGCGGCGGATGAAGTCGGCCTCCCTCCTGGCGTCGGACCCGCGGTTGTTCGCCAGCTGCTGCATCCGCTCGTAGATGCCCAGGTTCAGCAGCGCGACCAGGATCTTCCGGCGCTCCTTCGGCTCGCCCTTGAGGAAGGCGTCGAACTGCCCCTGCGGCAGCACCACCGAGCGGGTGAAGCCGTCGTAGTCGAGGCCCAGGAGCTGCTCGACCTCCGTGCGGATCTCCTTCGCCCTGTCGGCGAGCGGCTCGGGGCCGCGGGCGGTGAGCCGCTCCAGGCGCTGCTGCGAGGGCCGGTCGCGGCATACGGAGCGGGCCACGCGGTACCGCTCGCCGCCGACGGCGAACTCGAACAGCACCGAGAGACGCTCCGCGCCGTGGCTGATGAGCTGCTTGTAGTCGTCACCGACCCGCGGCACCTGCCCGTAGAGGGCGAAGACCACCGCATCGATGAGGGAAGACTTACCGGCTCCGGTCGGGCCGGTGATGGCGAAGAGGTCGAGGCCGGAGAAGTCGAGCTCCAGCTTCTCGCGGAACGAGGTGAAGCCCTCCAGGACCAGCCTCTGCGGCTTCACCGCGAGGCCTCCTCGTAGAGCGTCTCGAAGAGCCGTTGCAGCTCGGCGGGCGGCTCCGCTCCGTGGCGGTGGTGGTAGTACTCCGTGAACAGGCGTCCCGGCTCGAGCGCCACGCGTCCGCCCCTCCCGGCGGCGCCGTTCCCGCCCGGGAGCCGCGGATGCTCGACCGACACCTCGAGCGCGTTCGGCAGCAGCTCCTTCACCCTCTCGGCGAGCCCGGGCAGCGGGGCCTCCGCCCGTACCGTCACCCGCAGGAAGGCGTCGGCCAGGTCCCCGGCCACCGCCTGCAGCTCGTCCAGCGTCCCGGCGACGTCGCGCAGGCGCCGACCAGCGGTCACCGGCACCGACTCGACCGACGCCCGCCGCCCCGGCTTGGCCTCGACGACGATCACCCGCTTGTCCTGCTCCTTCTCCCCGAAGTCGAGCTCGAGCAGCGAGCCCGCGTAGAAGGTCCTCGCCGGGGCCAGCACCTCCTGCGGCCGGTGCAGGTGGCCGAGGCCGATGTACTGGACCGAGGACGGCAGCTGCTGCGGGTTCACCCCGTAGATCTGCCCGAGGTGCAGCTCGCGCTCGCCGGTGCCCCGCCGCGCACCGTCGACGAGCAGGTGGCCGAGCACCAGGTTGACCGTCGCGGGCGTGAGCCCCCGCACGAGCGCCGCCAGCAGCTGCTCGATGCGGCGGGCGTACTCGTCGAACCACTGGTTCTCGGGTCCCATCACCAGGCAGGCGTCGACCACCTTCCGCTCGGGCACGAACGGCAGCACCGCCACCCGCGCCTCCTCGCCGCCGTCGCGCGAAGCGAGCGCCACCACCCCGCCGCCCTCGGGTGGCCGTACCTCAGGCCGCACGTGCACGTGCAGGCCCTCGAGCAGTGCCGAGAGCGCTCCCAGCTTGCGGGGGTGGTCGTGGTTGCCGGCGATGATCACGCAGGCGGTGCGGGACGCCAGCAGCCGGGCCAGGAAGTCGTAGACGAGCTTCTCGGCCTCGGGCGGTGGTGCCGGCGAGTCGAAGACGTCTCCCGCCACCAGCACCGCGTCGACCTTCGCCTCCGTCACCACCCGCGCCACCTCTTCGAGGGCCTCGGCCTGCTCATCGAGGCGCGAGCGGCCGCGCAGCGTCTTGCCCACGTGCCAGTCGGCGGTGTGCAGGAAGCGCATCAGCGACCGCTCACCCCCGGAAGCCCGCGAACGGGTCGGAGGCGAGCGCCTCGGGCACCTCGCTCTTGCGGGTGGCCCAGGCCGGGAAGGGGAAGCGAACCAGCAGGGGCGACGGGATCTCGGGCTGCTGCACGATCATGGTGCCGGGCTTGAGGATGCCTGCGCGCCCGCGCGAGGCCGCGGGCAGGAAGCCGTACTCGGGCCGCTCGGCCTCGGCGCTGTCGAGACGGCCGACCACCCGCAGCGCCGCGTTCGCCACGATCCGGCCCTCGACTTCGCTGGCCGTCTGCTGCGCGCCGACCAGGACGATGCCGAGGCTGCGGCCGCGCTCGGAGACGTCGAGCAGCACCTCCTTGATGGGCCCGCTGCCCTCGCGCGGCGCGTACTTGTTGAGCTCGTCCAGCACCACGAACACCAGCGGCCGCGCGGTGCCGAGCGCCTCCTTCTCCTCGAACATGCGCTTGAGCACCGCGCCCACCACGAAGCGCTTGGCCCGGTCGTGCAGGCCGTGGATGTCGACGACCGAGAGCTGCTTCCTCTTCCAGTCGAGGCGGTGGTCCTCGCGCCGACCGACGTCCCTGCCACGGACCAGGTGCCCGACGTGCTTCGCCGCGGCGTGCAGGCGCCTCTCGAACGCCGCCACCGTCCCCGCCGCCGCCGGCCGCGTCCAGCGCTCGGCCAGGCTCTCGTCGCCGTGGGGGTGGTCGGCGATCGCCTCGACCAGCGCGTCGAAGGTGTCGACGCGCCGGCCTTCCACCTCGATCCAGGGGTCCCCCGGCTCGCCCGAAGCCGCCGCGGCGGAGGCGAGCTTCGCCTCCACCCGGTCGACCACGAAGCTGAGCTGGCTCGAGGCGTCCTCCGTCTCCGCGAACAGGAACCGCAGCAGGCGCTCCTCCACCACCTCCCGGATGGTCCAGAAGAACGCGGCGACGCCGCCGCTGCGGCTGCCGGCCGCGGCCAGGCGCTCCGGCGAGCCCTTCCGGACCGGCGCCAGCAGCTGTACGCTGGCGAACGGCTCCGCCGGCAGGCCCAGCTTCCGGTAGGCCTCGCGGTCCTCCTCCCGCAGCCGGGCGTTCGGCTGGTCGAGGAACAGCAGGTCCTCGCCCTTGACGTTGAAGACGAGGGCGTAGGCGTTCGCCGCCTCGCCGCCCAGCGCCCCGCAGGTGAACAGGCTGTGCAGCAGGAACGTCGCGTAGCTGGTCTTGGTGGCGACGCCGGAGATCCCGGAGATGTTGACGTGGGCGCCCCGCGAGCCGTCGAGGAAGTCGAGGTTGGCGAAGCACGGCTCGCCGTCGCGCGAGAGCCCGATGGGGACCCGCCGCTCCATGGCGTCGAAGAAGAGCGCCTCGTCCCGGCGCAGGCCGGAGGCGCGGCGCACCGGCTGGCCTGGCCGCGGCGGCACGAACACCTCGGGCTCGACCCGGGTCACCCGCACGTGCGCCGCCTCGGCCACCGTGGCCGGCAGCACGCCCTTCTCGATCAGGAAGACGTCGGAGTCGAGCCTCGCCCCCTCGTGGCGGGCGCGGACCAGGTCGACCACGCCGTAGAGCCGGATCTCCCGGCCGTCGGGCAGCCCCGTCGTGACCTCGACCACGTCGTCGAGCTGGAGGTAGCGCCCCTCGTCGACCGCCACCCAGAACTCGAGCGGCATGGCGTCCTGGGTGCCGAGCACACGTCCCACGGTTTCGCTCACGCGGTGACCTCGTCGTGCAGTTGCGACTCGATCGCCCGGCGCACCACCGCCGGGTCGCCGAGCAGGTGCTGGAGGCGGGATTCCAGCCCGCCGACGGGAAAGAGGTTCTGCGGGGCGCGCGGGTCGTGTCTGGAGTCCGAGGCGAAGCGCGGCAGCTCGCGGGCGGCCAGGTCGGCGAGGCGCCGCGCCTCGTCGAGGCCGCGGCTGGCGGGCGTCTCCAGACGCACGACACCGGTCAGCGCCGACTCGATCGGCCGCCCGAAGGCGATGCGCTGGTACCACGAATAGCGCAGCTCGCGGCCCTCGATGAGGAAGAGCGGCGTGCGCTCGCCGGTGTCGAGCCGGGGCAGCAGGGCGTGGGCCGCTGGCTCCAGGTAGGCCCTCTGCAGCCGCTTCACGAAGCCGACCACCGCGGCGGCCGCCGACGGGAGCAGGAACGAGAGGGGCCCGTCCTGGAAGACGACGTCCACCTCGGCGGAGAGCCGCTCGGCGAGCCGCGCCTCCTGCTCGCGCATGGCCTTCTGCAGGCCGTCGACCGGCGCCACCGGCGTGTTCTCCGGCTCGCTGCGGGCCTCGAAGACGAGCGCCGGCCCCTTGCCCACGGCGACCCGGAAGGGCTCCAGGACCACCCCGCCGCTCACCACCAGCACCCGGCCGACCCGCTCGGACTCCACGCGGGCGGCGGTCCCGACCATGGCGGCGCCGACCGCGTAGGAGCCCACCAGGCCGAAGACCGTCGTCGCGCCCGCCTCGACCAGCAGCCGGTGCTCGATCCGCCGCACCCCGTCCACGAAGGCCAGCCGCTGGGGACGCGGCCGCGTCACCGGCCGAACCGCGGCCCAGGCCGCGCACTCGACCCGGGTGTCGACCCGGGCGGGCTCGGAGTCCTCAGTCACCTGGATGGACGCCTCGTACTCGGCGGCCCAGGGGTCGAGGCGCAGTTTTCGGGCAGCGCTGGTCACGCGGGGGCAGTGTATCCTCGGTGAACGTCAGCCCAGGTCCGATCGGCCGGGAGGCTCGCCGGCATGCTGGCGCCCACGACCGTCACTGGAGCCCTGACCCGGCAGATCGCTGAGGAACAGGAGAGGGGTCAGGTCTGTCGTGTCAGCGCGGGCCGACACTCGGGACCCGACCCCTGCGAGTCACCAGACGTAGACGTGCACCTGCTCGTTGCCGTCGTGCACCTTCACCAGGTCGGTGAAGCGCACGCCGCCGAGGGCGGCCGCCAGCGCGGTGGTGCGGATGTTCCCCTCTGCGTCCGGCAGGGCCTGCAGCGCCAGCTGCAGCGGCACGTTCACGTCGACGTCCTCGCCGTGCCCGCCGTGCACCTGGACGTGCAGCGAGCGGCCCTGCTTGGTGATCACCACCTGCTCCTCGCGCTCCTCGACCCGCACCAGCTCACCGTCGGGGGCCTCGGCCAGCGCCTGCAGCACCTGGCGGGCGAGCGGCAGGTGCCTGAGCGCCTCGGCGTCGTGGATGCGCAGGTCCTTCTCGTGGGCGAAGGTGGGGGCGACGGCCAGGGCGGTCTGGGCGAGCACCAGGGGCACGGGCACCACGATGTGGTGCCCGTCCGGCCCGCTCTCCCGGACGTCGACCACCATCACGCCGAGGCTGGCCACCGTCGCCAGCAGCGCGAGCGGGATGGCCAGGACGATCGCCAGCTTTGCCATGGTCGGTTACCTCGTCGACGGTCCCGGCGAGTTCTGCTCGTCGATCCAGATGCGCACGTCGGCGTCGGTGTCGTGGACGCGCACGATGTCGCCCCTGCGCTTCTGCACCTCGGCCAGCGCCGCCTGGAGGTTGACCTCTTCGCCCTCGCCCGACAGCAGCGCGTCGACCAGGCTCACCGGCACCTCGACCCGCACCTCGCCGGGCCCCTTGTCCTTCGCCGCGGTCTCGGCCTTGCCCGCCTCGGCCTCCGCCTTCGCCGGGCGCGCCGGGTGGCCCTTGTGGTCCGCGTAGACGATCACCAGGTCGCCCTTGCGCTGCACGCGCACGTTCTCGTCCTCGGACTCGACGGTGACGAACTCGGCGTCGCCGGCGGCCATCAGCTGCTTCCAGGCCCGGCGGCAGTCCGCGAGCTTCATCCCGTGGTGGTCGCCGAGGTTGACCTTCCCGTGCTCCTCGATGAGCTCCGGGGTGGCCTTCAACACCGCGTCGATCACCGTCATCGGCAGGTTCACGCGCACCTTGGACGCCTTCTGCGCCTCGTCGACCCGTACGTGGAGCCAGGCGGTGTTCGTCGTCTGCGCGGCGGCAAAGGCGGCCGCCAGCAGCGCGAGCCCGAGGCCTCCCACCACGACGCTCTTCCTCATCCTTCCTCCTCCTCGCGGCGCCGCCCGGTCGCTCCCCCGGCCCTGCCGGTGGTGTCCGGGGCGATCCCCGACGTTCACACGCTCTTACGCACGGGCCCGGACAGGGGTTCTCGTTTATCATCGCCGGCCCTGTCCATTCCCCTGGACGCGGCGCTGCCGCTCCGCGTCTGCGGGTAGACTCGCGGCCATGACCTCGTGGAGCGGACACCGGGAGCTGTGGCTGGTGCGACACGGCGAGACGCCGGCCAGTCGAAGCCGGCGGCTGGCCGGGTGGGAGGACGTGCCCCTGACGGAGCACGGGGAGGAGCAGGCCCGGGCGCTGCGGCCGGCGCTCGAGGGCGAGCGCTTCGACGGCGTCTGGTGCTCGGACCTGCAGAGGGCCGTGCGGACGGCCCGCCTGGCCTGCGATGACGAGCCGAGGCTGGATGGCCGTCTCCGCGAGATGAGCTTTGGGCAGCTCGAGGGCGTCCCCTGGGAGACAATGGACGCGCACTGGCGGGAGGCGATGGTACGTTTTGCCGGGTTCGAGCCGCCCGGCGGCGAGACGTTCGAGGCGCTGCGGGAGCGCGTGCTCGCCTTCGTCGATTCGCTGCCGCCCGGGCGGCACCTGGTGTTCACCCATGGCGGCGTCGTGCGCCTGCTCACGCGCGAGGTCGGGGAGGACGTCTTCGTGCCGACGGGCACGCTGCTGGTCGTGGACTGGGAAGCGCGCGAGCTCGTCTTCCGCCGCGACGGCGAGGGGGAGCCGAGCCGCGGGCTGCCAGGGGCCGGACAGGAGGGCGCATGAAGCGACGGGAGTTCGTCGGCGGGGGGACGCTCCTGGGGATCACGGGCGTGCCCGGCAGCGGCGCCGGGGCGCAGGAGCGAACGCCGGTGTCACGGCCGGTCGAGGTGCCGCCGTTCGAGCTGGAAGAGGTGACCGTCGCCGAGCTGCAGAGACGGATGGCGGCCGGCGAGCTGACCTCGCGACGCCTCGTCGAGAGCTACCTGGGCCGCATCGCCGCCGTCGACCGCCGGGGGCCGGAGCTGTGCAGCGTCATCGAGGCGAACCCGGAGGCCGAGGCGATCGCCGACGCGCTGGACGCCGAGCGGAGGGCGAAGGGCCCGCGGGGCCCCCTCCACGGCATCCCGGTGCTGGTCAAGGACAACATCGACACGGCCGACCGGATGACCACGACGGCCGGCTCGCTCGCGCTCTCCGGCTCGCATCCGTCCGTCGACGCCGCGGTTGCTCGCCGCCTGCGCGACGCCGGGGCGGTGATCCTCGGCAAGGCCAACCTCTCCGAGTGGGCCAACTTCCGCTCGAGCCGCTCCGTCTCCGGCTGGAGCGGTCGCGGCGGCCAGTGCCGCAACCCGTACGCGCTCGACCGCAGCCCCTGCGGCTCCAGCTCGGGCTCGGGGGCGGCGGTGTCCGCGAACCTGACGGCGCTGGCAGTGGGGACCGAGACCGACGGCTCGATCGTCTGCCCCTCCTCCACCTGCGGCGTCGTCGGCATCAAGCCCACCGTCGGCCTCGTCGGCCGCGCCGGGATCATACCGATCTCCCAGACGCAGGACACCGCCGGCCCCATGGCGCGCACCGTCGCCGACGCGGCCGCCCTGCTGACCGCGATGGCCGGCCCCGACCCGGGCGACAGGGCGACGGCCGACGCGGCCGCGCATGCCACCGACTACGCCCGTTCGCTCGACGCGGACGGTCTGCGCGGCGCGCGCCTCGGGGTGGCCCGCAACCTCGCCGGGTTCCACCCCGACACCGACAAGCTGTTCGACGAGGCGGTGGCCGAGCTGCGCCGGGCGGGGGCGGAGGTGATCGACCCCGCCGACGTCCCCAACCTGAAAAAGCTGGGCGATCCCGAGCTCGAGGTGATGCTCTTCGAGTTCAAGGCGGGGCTCGAGGCCTACCTGGCCGCGCTGGGGCCGAAGGCCCCCATCCGCACGCTCGCCGACGCCATCGCCTTCAACGAGAGGAACCGCGAGCGCGAGATGCCGTACTTCGGCCAGGAGCTGTTCCTGAAGGCGCAGGAGAAGGGACCGCTCACGACGCCGGCGTACCGCGAGGCGCTCGAGAAATGCCGCACGCTCTCGCGCAAGGAGGGGCTGGACGTCGTTCTCGACAAGCACCGCTTGGACGCGGTGGTGGCTCCGACCGGCGCGCCGGCCTGGGTCATCGACCCGGTGAGCGGCGACCACTTCGTGGGCGGCAGCTCGACGCCGGCGGCGGTGGCCGGCTACCCCAGCCTCTGCGTGCCGATGGGGTTCGTCTTCGGGCTGCCGGTGGGGCTCTCGTTCATTGGCCGGGCCTGGAGCGAGGCGCTGCTGGTGCGGCTGGCCTACGCGTACGAGCAGCGTACGCGGCACCGCAGGCCGCCGCGCTTCCTGACCACCGCCTCGCTGACGCCCGCCTGAGGCGCGACTTCGCGGAACCCCGGAACCGGCGACGTCGTTGTCGCCGCGGGGGGAACGTGCGCGTCTGATAGGATCCCCGGATGCGTGCCCCTCGCGGGCCCTGGCGATGATCGGCGAGACCATCAAGCACTACCAGGTCGAGGAGCTGCTCGGCAGGGGCGGCATGGGAGTCGTCTACCGCGCCCGCGACACACGCCTCGGCCGCTCGGTGGCGCTGAAGCTGCTGCCGCCGGAGGTCGCGCGCGACCAGGAGCGCAAGGCGCGGTTCCAGCAGGAAGCCCACGCCGCCGCCCGGCTGCAGCACCCGGCGATCGCCCAGGTCTTCGACGTGGACGAGGGCCCGCAGGGCCTCTTCATCGTCATGGAGCTGGTCGAGGGCCGAACCGTGAAGGACCTGATCCAGGCCCGGGAGCTGGACGTGCTGGGGGCGCTGGAGATCGCCGGGCAGGTGGCGGGCGGGCTGCAGAAGGCGCACGAGGCGGGAATCGTGCACCGCGACATCAAGCCCGAGAACGTGATGGTGACGCCGGACGGCCACGCCAAGATCCTCGACTTCGGCCTGGCCAAGCTGCTGGAGGCCGCGCCCGAGGCGCCCGACGGCATCTCCCACCTGGAGACGCTGGCCAAGACCCAGGCCGGCTTCGTGCTGGGCACGCTGCGCTACATGAGCCCGGAGCAGGCGCGGGGCCAGGCCGTCGACCACCGCAGCGACATCTTCTCGCTGGGCGTGCTGCTCTACGAGATGGTGACCGGCCTGCTGCCGTTCTCCGGCAGCACCGCGCTCGACACGCTGCACGCCATCGCCTTCGAGGAGACGCGGCCGGTGACCGCGCTGCGGCCCAACCTTCCGCCCTCCCTGCAGCGGGTGATCACCCGCTGCCTGCGCAAGCGCGCGCAGGACCGCTACCCGGACGCCCGCGAGCTGGTCGCCGACCTCAAGACGGTGCAGCGGGAGATCGAGAGCGGCGTCTCCAGCAAGGCCCCGCTCGCCCTGAGGCTGCAGGAGCAGTGGCGCTCGCTCCGCGACCGTACCGTCGGCGACTGGCTGCTGCCCGCCCTGGTGGTGCTGGTGGCGGTGGGGGTGCTGGTCTCGCTCATCGTCTCGCACCGGGACAGCGGCGGCAGCATCCTGACGCTGGTGCTGGCGGGCCTCTTCGTCTGGCGCCGCATCCGCAACCGGCGCGTCCGGCTCGGCCGCCGCTTCGTGAAGAAGGTCTCGCGCATGCCCGAGATCCGCCTGGTCACCCTCGACGGCATGCGCTTCACGGTGCTGGCGGACCGCGCCCAGGCGCGCACCTACGTGCGGGCGAACGCCCTGCTGGACGAGGTCAACTCCAGCATGTTCTTCGGCGACCCCTTCAGCCTGGTCATCCGCGACGACTTCACGCCCGAGGAGGAGCGGACGCTGCTCTCCAGCCCGGGCGTCCTCTACCTGCGGGAGGACCCGCTGCCGACGCTGGCGCGGACGGTCTGAGAGCCGCCCGGCCGCTTCCGGCGGCGGCGGATGTCCGGTAGAGTAGTTCTTTCTCTCAGGAGGACAAGGGGTATGAAGATGGTCGCGAAGCTCTCCCTCGCGCTCGCCGTCGTCCTCGCGCTGGTTGCGGGCGCCTACGCCGCCGACGAGACCACGGTCGCCGGCAAGGTCGTGTGCGCCAAGTGCAACCTGAAGAAGGCGGACGCGACGAAGTGCCAGGACGTGGTGGTGGCCGCCGACGGGACCGAGTACTACGTCACCAAGAACGCGGTCGCCGAGAAGTTCGGCCACGTCTGCAGCGGCGCGAAGGAAGCCACGGTGACCGGCAAGGTCACGGAGAAGGACGGCAAGAAGTGGATCGAGCCGTCCAAGATGGAGGCGACGCCGCAGAAGAGCTAGCTTCCTCCTGAGGCGACGCGCTCGTAGAGAGTCAGCAGCCGGCCGATCGTCTCGTCGCGCGGGAAGCGCCGGCGCGGCGACTGGCGACGGCTCACCGCCTCCCCCAGCGCCCGCGCCAGCGCCGGCACGTCGCCCCGCCGCACCAGCCCCGGGCCCTCGTGCCACTCCTCGATCCCGCCGGAGTCCCAGGCCACGACGGGGAGGCCGAAGGCCGCCGCCTCCAGGCCGACGATCCCGAACGGCTCCTGCCAGAGAGGCGGCAGCAGCAGGGCGCGGGCCCGGCGGTACAGGCTCGGCAGCTGCGGACGGTCCACCCAGCCGAGGACCTGGAGCGCAGGAGCGGCGGCCGAGCACTCGGCCTCTCGCTCCAGCTCCCCTCGCAGCGGGCCCGTGCCGGCCAGGACGAGCGGCAGCGGCACGCCGGACAGGCGCCAGGCCCTGACGGCCTCCCGCACGCCCTTCGCCTCCGCCAGCCGCCCCACGAACAGCACGCAGGGTTCGCCGTCCGCACCGTCGGCCACGTCGTCCAGGTCGGCCACGAACGGCGGCACCACGGTCACCTGCGACGGCGGCACGCCGGCCGTGACCAGCTCGCCGGCCATGTAGCGGGAGAGCACCGTCACCGGCAGCGCCGTCGCGGCGGCCAGGCGCCGCTCCGTCAGCGCGTGGACCTCGCGGAAGTAGTCCCGGTCCTGGAAGCAGCCGGCGCAGCGATCGCGGGACGGCGGCAGCCGGCAGACCTCTCCCGAAGCCGTCCACCTGCCCCGGCCCGGGCAGAAGAAGCGGTGGTCCTGGACGGTCAGCAGCACGCGGCCGCGGTCTCTGGCCCACTCGAGCACGGCCGGGTTCACGACGTTGTGCAGGTGCACGACGTCCGCGCCCTCGGCGAGGTCGTCGAGCGGCACGGGGGCCGCCGCGCGCGCCGAAAGCCCGGGCCGAACCCGCACCGGCCACGACGGCCGCTGCGGGCCGTCGTCGGCTCCGACCGCCAGCAAGACCTCGTGGTCGGCCGACAGCGCGTCGATGACGCCGTGCATCCAGGTGTACGCCCCGCCGCGGTCGCTCAGCCGGTCGGCCACGTGCAACACCCGCATGGGTACGGCCCAGCATAGACCGGGCGGGCCGAGGGTGGCGCGGCGGGCCCTGAGGCCGCACGGAACCTCCGCCGCCTGTGCTACGTTCGTTCAATGGTGTCCGCTCGCTTCGGCGGGACGCCGAAGCCCGGCGGCAGGAGGTGGGGTTGGACGCCGAGGACATCCTGAACGGCCTCATCCGTGGCGCCCTGAGCGGGCGCGACAAGCCCTCGCACCACACCCGCCACGCCCTCGACGGCCTGGTGAACGCGCGGACGATGCTGGCGGCCGCCGGCGTGGCCTGGGGCCTGTACGAGACCTGGCAGCAGCAGCAGGGCCAGAGGGCTCCCGCCTACGCGGGACAGCCGGGAGCGGGGACACCGCCACCGCTGCCGGGCTCCGTTCCGCCGGCCACCGCCGGCACCGACGCGACCAGCGAGCTGCCGCTGGCCGTGGTGCAGCTGCTGCGCCTCATGATCTCCGCGGCCAGGGCCGACGGCGAGATCGGCCCGACCGAGCGGGAGCGCATCCTGGCCGAGGCGCAGGAGGTGGGGGCTGCCGCCGAGGTCGAGCGCGAGCTGGCGGCACCCCCCCGGCCGGTGGCCGAGATCGTGGCCGGGGTCACGGACTCCGAGTTCAAGGAGCAGCTCTACGCCCTCGGCTACACCATCGTGCGCGCCGACGAGACGGTGACCGGCGGCGAGCGCATCTACCTCGCCCAGCTCGCGAACCGCCTGGCGCTCGACCCCGCCACCGTGTCACGGCTCGAGGGCGAGGTGAACGCGCGCATCGAGGCGGCCCGCGCCTCGCACCATTAAAGGAGACCCGATGTCCAGCCCCGAGTGGTACATGGCGATCGGCGGCCAGCAGGTGGGGCCGGTCAGCGAGCAGGACGTGATCAACTCGATCCAGGGCGGCAGCGCCGACGCCGACACGCTGGTGTTCGTCGCCGGCATGCAGAACTGGACCCCGTTGCGCGAGGTGCCGAAGTTCCAGCCCTACCTGCAGCAGGCCGCGGTGCCTGCGCCGTCGGCGCCGGCCCCCTCCCCGGAACCGGTCTCCACCTCGGACCCGCTCCCGGTCACCGGGGCCGGGAGCGCACACGGGCTCGACTACGTGGTGCACGGCGAGGAGCTGCAGTTCGTGGAGATCGACCTCGGCCCGGGCCAGAGCGTGGTGGCCGAGGCCGGCTCCATGATGTACATGACGGGCGGCGTCCAGATGGACACGATCTTCGGCGACGGCAGCGCCGCGTCACAGGGCGCGGGCCTGATGGGCGCGCTGCTCGGCGCCGGCCGCCGCGTCCTCACCGGCGAGACGCTGTTCATGACGCAGTTCAGCGCCGGCGCCGGACGGCGGGAGAAGGTGGCCTTCGCCGCCCCCTTCCCGGGCCGCATCCTGCCCATGGACCTGGCCGGCCTGGGCGGCGAGTTGATCTGCCAGAAGGACTCGTTCCTGGTGGCCGAGCGGGGAGTCGCCATCGGCATCGCCTTCCAGAAGAAGATCGGGGTCGGCCTCTTCGGCGGCGAGGGCTTCATCATGCAGCGCCTCACCGGGGCGGGCCTCACCTTCGTCCACGCCGGCGGGATGCTGACCGAGATGCAGCTGGGACCGGGGGAGACGCTACGCCTCGACACCGGCTGCCTGGTCGCGCTGCAGCCCTCGGTGACCTACGACGTCCAGTTCGTCGGCAGCATCAAGACCGCGCTCTTCGGCGGAGAGGGCCTCTTCTACGCCACCCTCACCGGCCCCGGCCACGTCTGGCTGCAGTCGCTGCCCCTCAGCCGCATGGCCGACCGCATCGTCACGGCCGCCCGCGCCGGCCAGCGCAAGGAAGAGGGCTCGGTGCTCGACAGCTTCGGGCTGGGAAAGGTGCTGGGCAGCGACTGACGCGGCGGGTCACGGCGCCGCCGGCAGCCGGCCGCTCCCGGAGGCCGCCAGCGCGGAGACGTCGTCGCCCAGCGCCAACAGGCACTCGCGGTTGAAGCGATCCGCCTCGGCCTCGGCGCCGTGGCGGAACTCGTCAACCGCGCCGTTGGTCATGCCGCCGAGCCACCGCACCAGCCAGTTCTCGCGGACGCGGGCGCGGTAGCGCCGGGTCATCAGCGTGGTGCGCCCCGGCTGCTCGCGGGCCCACCAGCCGGCCTCGGAGCCCTCGGCCTCGAAGGGGTAGGCGAGCGGGCCGCCGAGCAGCGGAGCCACCAGGAAGGGCAGGCGCCAGCGCGGCTCGCGGGTGAAGCGCGCCAGGAGGCCCTTCTCCACCGGCGTGCGCACGAGCGTGACGTCGATCGCCAGCTCGCGCGCCCCGACCGTGAACACCCCCATCCGGGTCTCGTAGTCGACGGTGACGCGAAGCTGGCTGGCGATCCCGCGATCGGCCGGCCCCTCGAAGGGCACCAGGCTGCCATCGCGGACGCGGAGCCTCAGGTTCCAGAGGTCGTCCGACGCGTCGAGCCCCCACCAGATGGCGCCCCACTCGTCCGTGGCGCGCGCGTGCAGCTTCATGGGGCTGACGTACCGCCGCAGGAAGGCCGCGTAGTGCGGCGCCGTCGGCTGCAGCGCCCCGGGCGTCAGCCGCACGCCCAGCTCGATGCGGGTGGCGTGCGCGGCGTCGTGCTCGATCCCCAGCCGCTCCAGCCGGGCGAGACGGCCGAGGGCGGCCGTCGCCCTCGGAAGCTGGGTAGCGATCGCGGCGCGGGCGCCCGCGGCGTCCGTGCGCTCGGCCCCGCGGAAGAGCGCGCTCAGGGCATCGGCGAGGTCCGCCGGCCGCACCGGTCCGGTCGCCAGCGCCTCCTCCACCTCCCACTCGAAGCGGCCCGGGCTCGTTCGGCGGAGCTGCACCCGGCCCTCGTAGTCTCCCGGCGTGGCGGGCACCCTCGCCCCCGCCCGCACCTCGACCCGGTAGCCGGTCCCGCCGGGCGCGCCGTGGAGCTCGACGGCACGCCGGTCGTCCTGGCGCCACGACCACAGGCGCGGGTCATCGAAGGCACGCGAGGGAACCAGGGCCGCCCGGGCCAGCGCCGTCCGCAGCGCGTCGAAGCCCGGGTCCGGCTGCACCGGCCCGAACGCCGCGGCCAGCGCGTCGAGGCCGGTGCGCACCCCGGCCGCGCCGGCGGGCCGGGCCAGCTCGCGGGCCGGCTCGGCACAGCAGACGAGGGTCGCCGCGAGCAGGCCCGGCAGGAGCGCACGGCGTCGCATGGCAGATGCTGGCACGGCGGCGGCCGCGGTTTCACGGGGCCGTCGTGAAAGGAAGTGAGATAGCATTCCCGCGCGCGGCCGCCCCGCCGGCCGCCGGCGGAGGACTCACACGACGAGCGAGGACGTCCCGGAGCTGCTCCTTCCCGACGAGCCCGACGGTGACGGCGCGCCGCTGCGCAAGACGCTGGCCGGGCGCTACGAGCTGCTGAGCCGGCTGGGGGCCGGGGCCTGCGGCGAGGTGCACCGTGCGCAGGACCTCCTGCTCGGCCGCGAGGTGGCGGTCAAGCGCATCCGACTGGAGGGTGCGGCCGAGCCGGGCCAGCTGGAGGAGGCGAAGCAGCGCTTCCTGCGGGAGGCCCGGGTGGCCGCCCGCCTGCGCCACCCCAACATCGTCACCACCCACGACATCGTCTCCTCGCCGCAGACGAGCTTCATCGTCATGGAGCTGGTGGAGGGCCGCACGCTGCAGTCGCTGCTGGCCGACCGCGGGCGCCTGCCGCTGGCCGAGGCGGTCACCCTGCTGGCGCAGGTGGCGGCCGCGCTCGACCACGCGCACGCGAACGGGGTGGTCCACCGCGACGTGAAGCCCGCCAACGTCATGGTCGAGCCGTCCGGCCAGGTGAAGGTGATGGACTTCGGCATCGCCAAGCCGGAGACGGGCGCCAACCTGACCGCCACCGGCGCACTGCTGGGGACACCCAGCTACATGTCTCCCGAGCAGGCGCGGGGCGGCAAGGTCGACGGGCGCTCGGACCTGTTCTCGCTCGGCTGCGTCCTCTACGAGTGCCTGACCGGCGTCCGGCCGTTCGGGGCCGAGAGCGTGACCGCGATCCTGGTCCGCATCCTCACCGAGGAGCCGCCGCCGGTCGACTTCGAGGCCACCGGTCTGCCCCGCGCGGTCGACGAGGTGCTCTCCCGCTCGCTGGCGAAGGACCCGGGGCGCCGCTTCGCCACGGGAGCCGAGATGATCGCGGCCCTGCGCCGGGCCGGCGGGCTCGGCGAGGTCACCCCGCCCGCGGCCAGCATCGAGCGTGCGGCTCCGGCGGCGGCGCCGCCCCCGCCGGCGGACGCGGCCCCGGCCGGCACGCCCACCGTCCTCAGCACGCGGCCGGCGCCGGTGGCGGCCGCTCCGGCGCGGGCGCACGCCCTCTCCCCGCGCACCCGGGCCCTGTCCGTGGCCGCGCTGCTGGCGCTGCTCGCCGGCGGGCTGGCGGTGCTCGAGATCGGCACCCGTCCCGCCCGGCGCAGCGCGCTGGTGGTGGAGGAGCCGGTCGGCCTGGTCGGCCGGCTGCTGGGCCGTGAGCCCCGGCTGCGGGTGACCGTCCCCGAGGGAACGACGCTGCGGGTCTCCCTGGGAACCCCGCTCAGCTCGGAGACGGCCGCGGCCGGCGACGCCGTCTCGGGCGAGGTCGCCGGCGCCGTGCGCATCGACGGGATCGAGGCGCTGCCGGCGCACAGCACCGTCACCGGCCACGTCACCCGCGCGGTGAGCGCCGGTCAGGGCGGCCGCGCCGAGCTGGCGTTCGAGCTCGACGGCGTGACCCTGCCCGAAGGTCCTCGCTACCCGCTGCGCACCCGCCCGCTGACGCTGCGCTCGGGCCGGGCGGCCCGCGACTCGTTCAAAGCCGGCCTGTCCGAGATGGGCGCCGCCGTGGAGGGCCTGTTCGGCGGGAAGAAGCCGCGGCCGGCCGCGGCCCCCGACGCCGGCCGCGAGGTGACGCTCGCCGCCCACGCCACCGTCATGGTGGAGACCGCCGAGCCGGTGGCCATCCTGCGCCCGCGCCGGCCCTAGGCGCCAGCTATATCAATCGCTGATATAGCTACATCAGGGTGCTGGCCAGCTCCGCCAGGTGGCTGCGCTCGCCCTTCACCAGGTTCACGTGGGCGAACAGCTCCTGCTCCTTCATGCGGTCGATCAGCACCGTCAGCCCGTTCGACTGGCTGTCCAGGTAGGGGGTGTCGATCTGGTGGATGTCGCCCGTGAACACCACCTTGGAGCCCTCGCCGGCGCGGGTGATGATGGTCTTCACCTCGTGAGGGGTCAGGTTCTGGGCCTCGTCCACGATGAAGAAGACGTGGTCGAGCGAGCGGCCGCGGATGTAGGCGAGGGGGGCGATCTCGATCTTCTCGTGCTCGATCATCTCGGCGAGGGCCTTGTGCTCGCGGCTCTCCGCGGAGAGCCGGTGGCGGATCACCGCGATGTTGTCCCACAGCGGCTGCATGTAGGGGTCGAGCTTGCTCTTGACGTCGCCGGGCAGGTAGCCGATGTCGCGGTTGCCCATCGGCACCACCGGCCGCGCCAGCAGGATCTGGTGGTAGGTGCGCCGCTGCTCCAGGGCGGCGGCGAGCGCCAGCAGCGTCTTGCCGGTGCCGGCCCGGCCGGTGAGCGTGACCAGCTGCACCTCCGGCCGGGTGAGCGCGTCGAGGGCGAAGATCTGCTCGGCGTTGCGCGGCTCGATGCCGTAGGCGTGGCGCTTCGTCACCCGCTCCAGCGCCCCGGCCGCCCGGTTGTGGTGGGCGAGCGCGCTGAGGCTGCCGTTCTTCATCACCAGGTACTGGTTCGGCAGCAGCCCCGCCGGCGCCGTGGCCACCATCGGCACGTCGACCACCGGCACCGAGTGCGGCTCGTTGTGGAAGCGGGCGATGAGGTCGCTGGGCAGCCCCTCGACGCAGGCGGTCCCCGAGTAGAGCCGGTCGACGTGGCGCACCTTGCCGGTGGTGTAGTCCTCGGCCACCATGCCCAGCGACTTCGCCTTCATCCGCAGGTTGACGTCCTTGCTGACCAAGACCACGTGGCGGTCGCTCCGCCGCTGCCGCAGCTCGTCCGCCAGCGCCAGGATGCGGTGGTCGGGCTTGCTCAGCGCGAAGGCCTGGCTGACGCGGGAGTTGGCGGGCTCGCCGACCTCAACGAACAGCCGCCCGCGACCCTCGCCGAGGGGCAGCCCGCCGGTGAGCGGGCGGTCTCCGGCCAGCTCGTCCAGCTCGCGGATGAACTGCCGGGCCTCGAGGTTGATCAGCTCGTTACCGCGTTTGAAGCGGTCCAGCTCCTCCAGCACGACGATCGAGAGGGCGACGTCGTGCTCCTGGAAGTTGTAGATGCACGTGTGATCGAACAGGACGACGTTCGTATCGACCACGAAGAGCTTCTTCATCTTCCCTCGCTGGTACGCGGGCTCCGGGCGAGACGGCCCGGGCGGGGACGGGGCGGAGGCCCGAATGCGGGAGCGAGCGGTTGCGGCGAGCTGACCGGGAACGGACCGGTGTTCCGCTCAATGCACCGCTAATGTAGACCTTCAGTCGCTGGCGATCAAGTACCTTTTGTGTCGAGGTTTCGCCCGGTTTGGCCTCAGGCGCTCCCCCGCCTCGCCGCCCGCAGCTCGAAGAGCCTGGCCCCCGCCCAGCACTGTGGCATCGCCAGGATGACCAGCCCGATCGGATACCACCGGGGCCCGAGGTCGAGGTTCCAGGTGGCGACGACACCGAGGAGTGCGGCGACCAGGCCCAGACCCCCGAGGATCAGCGCGTGCTTCATCGGATCGCGGGGTGCGAGCCGGGCGGTCAACCACCCGCCTGCGACGCCGGTCAGGATGCGATAGGAGGTCGCCAGCAGCGCCAGCCGGTCGTCGATCGGCTGGCTGAGCGGCGGGTACACGCCCGCCGCGTGCAGGGCCACGTCCAGCAGCGTGGTGACACCGACTCCGAAGAGCACGCCGGCAACGACCGCCCAGACCGACCGCCAGTTCATGGTCTCCCCCCGCGTCTGGCGTTCCTGTCAGCGGAACGGGTTCTCGTCCGCGGTCGGGCCGTAGACGGGCGGCACGGGCACCTCGAGCAGACGCAGGTACAGGCACAGCTGGCCCCGGTGGTGGTAGAGGTGGTTGAACATCAGCGACCGCACCAGCGCCACCCGCGGCACGGCGAAGAGCAGCTGGCCGCCGCTGCGGGCGGACCAGGTGGCCGTCGCCTTCCCGCTGTCCAGCCCGGCCAGCCAGGCGCGCGCCGCCGCCAGGCTGTCCCGCAGCTCGCGCTGCAGGTCCGTCTCGGCGGTCGGCCCGGGGCCGCCGAAGTCGGCCTCCGCGAAATCGACCCCGTCGCCCTCGAGGATGCGGGAGAAGTCGGCCGGTATGCGCGCCACGTGCAGGGCCAGCTCACCCAGAGTCATCGACCGGGGATGTGGTCTCCAGTCGAACCCGTCGCGGGGCACCCGCTGCAGCACTCGCAGCGTCGTCTCCGCTTCCTGTTCGAGCTCGCTGCAGAGACCGTCGAGCGCCGATTGCATCGCCGCGCCTCCTTCCCCGAGTCTCGCGACTTCCGTCCTCGCCTGTCGTCGTCAAACGATACCGTACTCCGCCAGCAGCGCGATGACCTGCCTGCGGCTGTCGTGGTACGCCTCCCAGACCGACTCGCACCAGCTCCGAATCGCCGCCAGTCGGTCGGGACCCGCGGGCGTGGACAGGACGTCGGTCGCGGTCAGCACGCCACGCGCTGCCGGGAGCACGAAGGCGGGCCACGCCCGCTGCTGCCGAGCCAGCCGCATGTGCGCGTGCTGGTGGACGAAGGCGGCGTCTCCGAGACCCAGCGTCCAGCCGCAGAGCTGATCGTACGCGTCGCGCTGCGAACGGCGCACGCCGGAGCCTCGTCCTGCGGCGATCAGAAGATCTTCAGGTTGATGTACTTCTTGGGGTTGGCCCGCAGGTCGCCGAGCAGCTTCTGCAGCTCCTGGGCCGCCTTGTTGAAGTTGTCCGTGGCGTCGACCGCGTTCTTGTAGAGCTGGTCGTCCTTGGAGAGCTTGCCCAGCGTTCCCTCGCCCCGATCCATGCGGGCGAGGATGGAATCGAGCGAGTTCGAGCTGCGGTCCAGGGTAGAGACCGTGCCCTCCAGCTTCTCCGTGATCCGGTCGATCCGCTCGACGGTGCGCTCCAGCTCCGGGCCCGCGGTCGCCTTCTCGACGCTCTGGGCCGAGCGGCGGAGGCTGGTGGTCAGGTCGCGCAGCTCGCCCCGCTGCTCCTTCAGGATCGCCTGCAGCTGACCCAACGACTCGTGCGCATCCGCGGCGGAGCCCTTCAGGTTCTGCACCGTCTGCTCGTCCAGCAGGTTCTGGACGCGCACGGCGATCTTGTCCGCCTGGCCAGCGAGGGCGTCCATCTTGTCGAACAGCCCCTGGCCGGTGGTGCCGCGGAGCCGGTCGCCCCATTTCAACGTCTCGCCGGAGGTGCCCGGGATCACGTCCGCCACCATGCCGCCCAGCAGCCCGTTGGCCTTGATCTCCACCCGCGAGTCCCTGGGGATCCTGTACTCGCCCTCGATCTCCAGGCGCATGTCCACCCCCTGCGCCCGGATGTCGAAGCGGAGGATGCGCCCGATGTTCACGCCCCGCATCAGCACGGGGTCGCCCTTGCGGATGCCGCTGGCGTTGGGGACCTCGGTGTAGATGTAGTAGCGGCCCCGCCACAGCGCCGCGTTCGTCATGGTCATCAGCGTCACCAGGACGGCGGCGATGCCGGCGACCACGAACAGGCCGACCCACACCTCGCGGTACCGCCCGCGGGCCGGCGGCAGCGGCGGCAGCGGCTTGTCGTTGCTCAAGGGGGCTCCTCCTCGCCTACTCTTGTCGTTCCAGGATGGCCAGCGCGGCCTCCGCGGCCGCGCGGCGGTCGGCGAACGCGCGCACCACCGGGTCGTCGCTCCTGCGGAACTCGTCGGGGGCGCCCACGAAGCGCAGCTTGCCGTGCTCCAGCAGGGCCACCCGGTCCGAGATCTCCAGCGCCCCCTCCACGTCGTGGGTGACGACGATCGAGGTCACCGGCCGGCGCGCCCGGATGTCCAGGATCAGCCGCGACACCGAGGCGGTGTTGACGGGGTCGAGGCCGGTCACCGGCTCGTCGTAGAGCAGGATCTCCGGGCGTCCCACGATCGCCCGCGCCAGCCCCACCCGCTTCCTCATGCCGCCAGACAGCTCCGAGGGCAGCTTCTGCAGCACCTGGAAGGGGTCGAGGTTCACGTCCTCCAGCGCCTCCGAGACCCGGCGCAGGACCCCGGGATCGCGGCGGCGGCCGTCCACGTCCGGCAGCCCCATCAGCAGGTTCTCGTAGACCGTCATGGAGTCGAACAGGGCCGCGTACTGGAAGACGTAGCCGACCTTGCGGCGGATGGCCTCGATCTGGTCCCGGCTCGAGTGGTACACGGAGACGCCGTCGATCCGCACGTCGCCGGCGTCGGGCGTCAGCAGCCCGTTGGTGGTCTTGAGCAGCACGCTCTTGCCCGTGCCCGAGGGGCCGACGATGGCGACGGTCTCGCCCGTCTGCACGGTGAGGCTGACGCCGCTCAGAACCGGCACGTCGAACGCCTTGTAGATGTCGATGTACTCGATCACGGGCTTCAGTTCAGGAACAGCGGCGGGAAGACGGCGTCCAGCACCAGCACGGTGATGATCATGAAGACGACGGCCGAGGTGGTCGCCCGGCCCACGCCCTCGGCGCCACCCCGGGTCTCGAAGCCCATGTGCACCGAGATCAGCGGGATGACGAACCCGAACACCAGGCCCTTCATGATCGAGTACAGCAGGTCCCAGCTGTGCCAGAACATGCGGGCGCCGTAGAGGAAGCTCTCCGGCCCCAGGCCGACGGTGAAGCGGGCGGCGATCACGCCGGCGATGATGCCGATGAGGTTGGCGAGGCCCACCAGCAGCGGCATGGCGATGGTGCAGGCGATGATGCGGGGGGCGGCCAGCACCGCCACCGGGTCGCGGCCCAGCGACTGCAGGGCGTCGATCTGCTCGGAGACCTTCATGGTGCCGAGCTCGGCGGTGATCCGCGCCCCCACCCGCCCGATGACCACGAACGAGGTCATCACCGGGCCCAGCTCCAGCACCACGCTGGAGGCCACCACGCTGCCCAGCACGTAGAGCGGGATCGAGGAGGTGAACTGATAGCCGCCCTGTTGCGCCGTCACCACCCCCGAGAGGATCGCCGTCACCGCCGTCAGCGGGAGGCTGCCGATTCCGATCTGCTGCAGCTGGGTGGCGACGTCGTGCAAGGCGACCCGGCCGCGGAGTAGCGACTTGCCGACGCCCCAGATGAGCACGGCCATCTGCCCCAGATGGCGCGCCACCGTCTCGGAGGTGTGCCCGATCCGGCCGAACAGCCCGGTGACCGGCCGAAGTGCGACGTTCTCCATGGATGCGGTCCTCGGGGCGGCCAGAACGGCCGCGCAACACTCGATTCTATCCTCAGCGGCTGCGGGGCAGGGCACGTCCCAGGTGCACGCGCCCGGCGGCCAGCAGCAGGCGCAGCACCCGGAAGCGCTGGCCGGCGAACGGCGAGAGCAGCTCGAGCATGCGCCGGTCGCTGCCGCGGGCCTCGCCGGCGAGGACCCAGGCCACCTCGTGCGGCAGGTGCAGGTCGCCGGTCGGCACCGCGTCGGGGTCGCCCAGCACGAAACCCAATGTGATCTCGACCGTCCAGGGCCCGCAGCCGGGGACCGAGGACAGCACGGCGCGGGCGGCGGCCGGCGCGCGCTCGAAGGCGGCGTCGAGGCGACGCGCCTCGCGTGCCACCGCGCGCAGGGTGCGCGCCCGCTGCACGTCGATCCCGGCCCGGTGGAAGTCGTCGCTGCGCAGCCGCAGCCAGTCGAGAGGCGCGAGCGGCAGGCGCAGGCCCGGCGGTCCCGGCGCCTCCGGCGACAGCGAGCGCACGAGCCGTCCCTGCGCGCGCGTGGCGTCGCGGAAGCTCACGCGCTGCTGCAGCACGTACTCCGCCAGCCCCTCGTGCACCCAGGGGCTGCGCGACAGGCGCAGGCCGCGCCAGCGGCGCGCCAACGAGGCCATCCGCCCGCCGGCCGGTGCGAAGGCGGCTGGCTCGTCGTGCAGCCCCAGCAACGCCGGCACCCGGTCCAGCGCCCAGCCGCAGCCCGGTCCCCAGGCGCGGGCGCGGACCACGGCAGCTTCCCGCTTCAGGTGCAGGGTGACCGGCCCCTCCGGCGTGTGGCCGGCCTTCCACAGCGCGCCCGGCCCCCGGCGGCAGGTCGGGTCGAAGGGCCCGAAGGGCAGAAAGCGCAGCGACTCGTCGAAGTCGTAGGGAGCGGCTGTGGCCAGCTCCCGCTCGCCGTCGCTCAGACCATCGCCTCCCGGCGGACCTCGTGGCGGTGCGCCCTGTAGAAGCCGACCAGCCGCGGAAGGTAGTCGGCCAGCCGCGGGCACTCGATACCGAGCTCGCCCAGGTCCTTCGAGGCCTGGGTGGTGTCGTGGCGCACCGGGTCGTCGAAGTAGTCGAGCGCCTGCGCCGGCATGCCGAAGAAGCGCTGCACCGGCTTCGGCGCGAAGAACGCCTTGGCCACCGTCATCGGCACCGGCACGTACGCGAAGCGCTTGCCGATCGCCGCCGCGAACATCTCGGTGAGCTCGCCCGGCGTATGCGGCTGCGGGTCGCAGAGGTGGTAGGTCCGCCCTGCGCTCGCCGGGCGGTGGGCGAGAGCGGCCATCGCCTCGATCACGAAGTCGACCGGCACGATGTTGACGGTGCCGAAGCCGAGCCCGACCCGGAAGAACACACCCGGCGAGGGCAGCTTCTCCATCAGCCGCAGCACGTGGTAGGGGCCGTCGAACTTGGCGGTCTCGCCGGTGCGCGAATCGCCCACCACCACCCCGGGACGGTAGACCGTCCGCGGCAGCCGCGAGCGCGCCACCTCCACCTCGGCCTGGAACTTCGTCTCCTCGTAGAAGTTCTTGAACCCCTGGCCGACGTCGAGGTCCGTCTCCCGGAAGGTGCCCCGGGCCGTGCCGGAGACGTAGGCGGTGGAGACGTACTGCAGGCGCTCGAAGTGCCTGGCCTCGCCCACGAACTCCAGCACGTTCTTGGTGCCCTCGAGGTTGATGCGGCGGCCCACGTCGCGCCGCACCGCCAGGTCGTACACCGCCGCCAGGTGCCAGGCCTCGCGCAGCGCGTGGCGCAGGTCCCGCGCCGGCTTCGCCTCGATCCCCAGGCCTTGCAGGGTGATGTCACCGGTGACGAGCCCGATGCGCCCGTGGGCGTGCGGGTGGGCCGCCTCGATCGCCTCGGCGGCGGCACGGGCCTGGTCCAGGAACTTCTCCTGCACCAGGCACACGGCCCGGGCCTCCGGCTGCATCTCGAGCACGCGCGGCAGCAGCCGCGCCCCCAGGAAGCCCGGGAAGCCGGTGAAGAGGATGACAGGGCGGGAGCCCCCGTCCGCCTCTTCCTTCCTCATCTTCCTCGCCCTCTTGGTGGCCGCCATCTAGGCCCCGCGGGCCGCCGCCGGCGGCAGGCAGCAGCCGGGGGCACAGACGTCGGGTGCCGGTCCCTGCCCGCCCAGGCAGGCGCGGAGCGGGGCGTCCGACAGCCGCTCCTCGACCAGCTCGCGGACCAGGCGCACGAAACGGGGGTGCGTGCCGACCGTGGCGGCGCGCACCAGCCGGATGCCCAGCTCCAGCGCGCGGCTCTTCGCGTCGAGGTCGAGGTCGTACACGACTTCCATGTGGTCGGAGACGAACCCGATCGGGGACACCACCACGTCGCTCACGCCGTCGGCGGCGAGCCCTCGCAGGTGGTCGACGACGTCGGGCTCGAGCCACGGCTGGCCCGGCGGCCCGCTGCGGCTCTGCCAGGCGAGCGAGAAGTCGCGGCCGAGCGCGCCGGCGACCAGACCGGCGCACTCGCGGATCTGCGCCTCGTACGGCGAGCCCTTGGCCATCGCCCGAGGCAGGCTGTGCGCGGTGAAGACGAGCCGGGTTACGCCCCGTCGCGCGGCCGGCACTTCCTCGAAGGCCGCCCGCACGCTCTCGACCAGCGGCTCGACGTAGCCGGGGTGGTTGTAGAACGCGCGCAGCTTGTCGACCGCGGGCGCGTCTGGGCCCACCTCTGCGCGAGCGCGGGCGATGTCCTCCAGGTACTGCCGGCAGCCCGAGTACGAGCCGAAGGCGGAGGTCACGAAGGCCAGCGCGCGTTTCACCCCGTCGCGCGCCATCTGCCGGAGCGTGTCGGCGAGCAGCGGGTGCCAGTTGCGGTTGCCCCAGTACACGGGCATCCGCGACCCGCAGCGCCTCAGCTCCTGCTGCACGGCCGCGACCAGGGCCCGGCACTGGTCGTTGATGGGGCTCCTGCCGCCGAAGTGCCGGTAGTGGGCCGCCACCTCGCGCAGGCGTTCGTCCGGCACGCCGCGCCCGCGCACGACGTTGCGCAGGAAGGGCAGGACGTCGTCCATCCCCTCGGGCCCGCCGAAGGAGACGACGACCAGCGCGTCGTAGCCGGAGGCCATTGCCGCCATCGTACTCCAGCCCCCCGCGCCGGCCGGGGGGGATCGGATGGACTAGTGGCCCTTCCCCTTGCGCAGCGACTTGTGGGCGGCCTTCCAGCGGCCGCGCTCCTGTCGCCGCTCCAGCGGGTCCTCCCGGACCTCGAGAGCCCGCAGCTCGGCCTGCAGCTTGAGGAAGCTATCCAGGCGCAAGGGATCGAGCCGCCCCTCCGCCACCGCCGCGCGCACCGCGCAGCCCGGCTCGCTGCCGTGGCCACAGTCGCTGAAGCGGCAGCCGCCGGCGATCTCCTGCAGGTCGAAGAACGCCGTCCGCAGGCCGGAGCCCTCCGACCACAGCTGGATCTCCCGCAGTCCGGGGGTGTCGACCAGCAGCGCGCCACCCGGGAGCGGGACGAGCTCGCGGTGGCTGGTGGTGTGACGGCCACGGCGGTCCGTCTCGCGGACCTCCTGCGTCTTCTGCTTCTCGCGGCCGAGCAGGCGGTTGACGATCGTGCTCTTGCCGACGCCGGAGGAGCCCAGCAGGGCGACGGTGCGGCCCGGCGACAGCCAGCGCGCGAGCGCCGGCAGGCCCTGTCCCTGCTTCGCCGAGGTCACCAGCACCGGCACCCCGGCCACGAGCCGCTCGATCTCCGCACGACGTGCCTCCGCCTCCGGGTTCAGGTCGGCCTTGTTGAGCAGGACCACCGGCTCCGCCCCGCTCTCCCAGGCGAGCACCAGCGCCCGCTCCAGCCGGCGCGGGTTGAAGTCCGCGTCGAGGCCCATCACCAGGAACACGGTGTCGACGTTGGCAGCGAGCACCTGCGGCAGCGAGCGCTCGCCGGCGGCCCGGCGCACGAACGCGGTGCGCCTCGGCAGCACCGCCTCGATCACGGCGCCCCCGCCCGGCCGCTCGCGCAGGGCCACCCAGTCCCCGACCGCCGGCAGGTCCAGGGGGCTATTGGCCTGGTGCCGCAGGCGGCCGGCCAGCTCGGCCATCACCTCGCCCGAAGCGGTGGCCACGCGCGACAGCCGGGGCGTGTGCCCGGCCACCACGCGTCCCGGCCTCAGCCCGTCCGCCTCGAGGGGCGCGAACGCCCGCGCCTGCGCGGGCGTGAAGCCGAGTGCCTCGAGCCCCGGCGCCGCCAAGCTAGCCGCTGCGCTTCTGGAAGTCGCGCATGAACGCGGCCAGCGCACGCACCGACTCGAGCGGGCAGGCGTTGTAGATGGAGGCGCGCAGCCCGCCCACCGAACGATGCCCCTTGAGACCGTCGAGGCCCGCCGCCTGCGCCTGCTTCAGGAACGCCTTCTCCAGCTCCTCCGTCTGCAGGCGGAAGGTGACGTTCATGCGCGAGCGGCTTCCCGGCTGGGCGTGGCCGCGGTAGAACCCGCCGCTGCCGTCGATCGCCTGGTAGAGGAGCGCCGCCTTCGCCTCGTTGCGCCGCGCCGCCTCCGCCAGGCCGCCGCTCTCCAGCAGCCACTGCAGCACCAGCCCCACCACGTAGATGCCGAAGGTCGGCGGGGTGTTGTAGAGCGACTTGTGCTCGGCCATGAGGCGGTAGTCGAGCAGGGCCGGCAGGCCGCCCGGCGTCCGCTCCAGCAAGTCGCGGCGCACGACCACCAGCGCCACCCCGGCCGGGCCGAGGTTCTTCTGCGCGCCCGCGTAGATGAGGCCGTAGCGGGCCACGTCCATCGGCCGGCTGAGGATGTCGGAGGAGGCGTCGCAGACCAGCGGCACCCGCGCCGGCGGCTCGGGGTCGATCGCCCACTGGGTGCCGTAGATGGTGTTGTTCGAGGTGAAGTGCAGGTACGCGGCCTCGGGGTCGAGGTCCAGCTCGCTCTGGGCCGGCACCCGGTCGAAGCGGCTCGCCTCGCTCGAGCCCGCCACCCTCACCCTCCCGGACTTCTCGGCCTCCTTCAGCGCCGCCTTCGACCAGTGGCCGCTCAGGACGTAGTCGGCGGACGCGCCCTCCGGGCGCAGGTTCGCAGGCACCATCGCGAACTGCAGAGAAGCGCCGCCCTGCAGGAAGAGGACCGCGTGCTCCGCCCCCAGCCCCAGCAGCGTCCGCAGGTCCGCCTCGGCCCTCTGGATGATGGCCTCGAACGCCGCGGAGCGGTGGCTCATCTCCATCACCGACATGCCCGTCCCGGCGTGGTCGAGCATCTCCGCCTGGACCCGCTCGAGGACGCCCAGCGGCAGGACCGCCGGGCCCGCCCCGAAGTTGTGCACCCGCTTCACGGCAGTGGTCGTCGTCATGGTGGGCCCTATGCTATCGCCCTCCCGGCGCTTTTTCCGCCCCCATGAAACCTTTTGGACGCCGACGACGTCTTGTCTCCAGAGGGCGGCGCGCCTGCCGCCCGGTTGTGGGTCGGGGGTGGTCATGCACGATGTCGCCTTTGGGGCGGGTCCCAGCCTCAAGACCCTGGTGGACAGCTACGAGCGGCGCATCATCGAGGAGGCCCTGCGGGCCTCGAACGGCAACCAGCGGCGGGCCGCGCGCGCCCTGGGCGTGCTGCCCACCACGCTGCACGAGAAGATGAAGCGCCTCGGCCTGATCCGCCGGGCGAGCCCCGAGCAGCCGCTGACGCTCGCCGGCTGAGGCGCGGCGCCTTTCCCTAGTCCTCGAGCGAGAAGAGCAGCAGCAGCGTCCGCTGCAGGCCCGTCCCCCGCAGGCCCCCCGGCCTCTTCGCGCAGTTGTTGTCGTCGGAGACCAGGTAGACGAGCGTCCTCCCCGACTCGTCCCGCCGCGTGTCGATGCCCTCCATGTTGTCGACCGTGAGCGGCGGCACGAGCCGGGCGATCTCCCGCGGGTGCAGGGGGCCCTCCCCGAGGACGTCCTCCCGCAGGAGCCGCACCACTCGCGCCGCGAGCGGCGGGAAGCGGCGCTCGAGGACGAGGACGTCCCCGCCGGGCAGCACGGTGGCGCTCGTCGGCCGGAACGGCTCGCCCAGCACGCCCTCGAAGCGCAGGGGGTAGCGCCTCTCCGTCCAGGCGGAGCCGTCGCCGATCCAGGCCGGCACGTCGAGGGAGGGCTGCCGTCGGCCCTCGCACACGAGCAGGCGGCGCGTGGCGTCGAGCATGGCCATCGTCTCGATGCCCTCGTTGAAGCCGCAGCCGCGGAGGCCGGCCGGCGCCGCCACCGGCCGGGCCGGCCCGCCGAACGGCGGCGTGAGGTCGAACGCCCAGATCCGCGCCCTGCCCTCGAAGCCGACCTCGAGCGCGTCGCCGTGGATGACGAGGCTCTCCGAGTCCTCCTCGCCGACCGCGAGAGGCTGCCCCTGCAGGCCGACGAGGTCGTACAGCCGGGGCTCGCTCAGCCCGTCGAGCCGTCCCTGCGCGTCGTACGACAGCGCGGCGGTGAAGCCTCGGCCGCAGTCGGAGATCATGAAGACGCGCCCTCCGTCCGCGCTCACGCGCAGGTCGGAGAGGCCGCCGAAGCGGGGGTCCGGCGAGCGCAGCCACAACCCGCCCAGGTAGCGCAGGGCGCCGACCCGCTGGTGGCGGGGGTCGGCGGAGTCGAGCGCAAGCGGGGCGACGGAGACGACGGTGGCGACGTCCGCCCGCGGGCCGCTGGAGAGCCCCGACAGCGTGCCGAGCACGGCCAGGACCGCGGCGGCGAGGCAGCCCGGCCAGAGCCAGCGTCGGCTGAGGGGGTCTCTGCGGCGGCGCATCCGCCCATGATACGTGGCTGCGCCCGGGCGTCGGCGGGTGATCGCCGCCGCGAACGCGGGTAAGATCCGCCGGTGCGCAACTTCGGCGGAATCCTGCTGCTGCTGGGCGTGCTCGGCTTCTTCTACGCCAGCTCGCAGCTCGGCCAATACGAGCCCGCCCCCGAGGGCCTGGGCATCCGCGAGAGCCTGCAGTACCCGGCCGCGCGCTGGGAGCTCGTCCGCTACGGGTGCGGCGGCGCGGCGGCGGTCGGGCTGCTGATGGCGCTGTTCCCCAAGGGCCGCTGAGCCGCCGTGCGCCGGGTCTGCGTCTTCTGCGGCTCGAGCCCGGGCCGCGATCCGCGACACGCGGAGGCGGCGGCGGCGCTGGCGCGGGCCCTCGCCGTGCGGAGGCTCGGCCTCGTCTACGGCGGCGGCTCGGTGGGGCTGATGGGTGTCCTGGCCGACCACGCGCTCGCCGACGGCGCCAGCGTCACCGGGGTGATCCCGCAGGCGCTGGCGGCGCGCGAGCTCGCGCACCACCGCGTCGCCGACATGCGGGTGGTGCCGACCATGCACGCGCGCAAGGCGCTGATGGCCGAGCTGGCCGACGGCTTCGTGGCGCTGCCCGGGGGCATCGGCACCTTCGAGGAGCTGTTCGAGGTCGTCACCTGGGCCCAGCTCGGCATCCACCGCAAGCCGGTCGGCGTGCTGAACGTCGCCGGCTACTACGACCCGCTGGTGGCGCTCCTGCAGCACGCGGCCGCGGAGGGCTTCATCTGGGCGGGCGGGCGGGAGCTGGTGGCGGTGGAGGAGGACCCGGACCGGCTGCTGGACCGCCTCGAGCGCTACGAGCCCCCGCCGGCGCCGGCGTGGTTCACGCCGGACGAGAGCTGAAGCTCGAGCGGCGACCGCTCGGTCTGGGCCGAGTGCGCCGGCGGCAGGCGGCGCGCGGGGACCACCACCGGCGTCAGCTCGCCGGGCATGACCCGCACCGGGATCACGTAGCTGTGCCCCGTCCGCAGGCGCGAGCCGCGCATCCGGTTCGCCTCGCGGATGGCGGCCGGCGTGGTGTGGAAGCGGGCCGCCAGCGAGGTCACGGTCTCGCCGCGGTGGGCGCGGTGGGTCAGCCGCGGGGGCGGCAGCGCACCCTCCTCCACCAGGACCGGGTAGACGAGCCGCCCGTACTCCTGCGCCTGGCGGTTGAAGAAGCGCACGTGCATGTGGTCCCGGTGGCCCTTCACGTGCTGGATGATCCCCTTCTGGCCGCCGCCCAGCCGGCCGAACACGTCGTCGAGCCAGTCCCGGTCCTCCTTCTCGGTGCCGCGGGCATAGGCGTACAGCACGGCGATCAGCGATTTGTCGACGAAGATGCGGTCGACGTCGGTGTCCGTCAGGAAGGCCCGCACCAGCGCCCAGGTGCGCCGCAGGTCGAGGTCACGGGCGCGGCGCGCGATGGCGAAGTCGGCGAGGCCGCCGCGGGCATAGTAGAAGCCGATGTCGGCGTCGCGGCCGGCCTGGTGCGAGCGGTGGCGGCTGAGCTGCCCGCCGTCGGAGCGGCTGATGTCGCCGATCACCAGCCGCGGCGAGCCCGGGAAGCGGGCCTCGACGTCCTCGATCGCGGTGATGATGAAGGCGATCGTCTCGGCCGTCCCGAAGGCCTCCAGGGGGTGGCGCAGGCTCCAGTAGGGACCGCTCGGCATCGGCACCGGGTTGAGCAGCAGGCCGGCGTCGGGCGTCCCGATCGAGAGCGGGCCGAGCGCCGCCACGCCGCTGTGGGCGAGGCGCAGCAGGGCCTCCGGGTCCAGCGCGGCGCCCGCCGCGACGTCGAGCGAGGCGAGCGCGTCGCCGGCCGCCGGCAGGCCGATGGGGGCGGGGGGCAGCGGCGCGGACGCCACCGGCTGGGTCGGCGGCATGGGGACGAGGGCGTCGGCGTCGTCGGCCCGAGCGCGGTTCGGGGGCGCGACCAGCAGGACGAGAGCCAGCCCCAGGAGAGAGCGGAGCGGCACACTGCAGGTGGTCTGTCTCATCGGTCGTCGCCTCGCCTGCGCTCTCAGGCACCCGGGGACGGCCCGGGTGAGTCGAGCCGGGCGCATTCTGCCAGAACCGGCACCCGTCTTAGCAAGAGGAAAGTGCCTGGAAAACGGTCCGGTGTGATCCGGCTCGCCACCGGGTTCAGCGCTTCAGCACCCTGACGAGGTCGCTCCAGTCGTCGCTCCAGAGGACGGGACGCCGCCGGCCGAGCGGGGGGAGGCTGGCGGCGCTGATCAGCTCGTCGTCCAGGAGGCCCTTCTCCGGGCCCACCAGCATCCAGTCCGAGGACCACAGGACGCCGCGCTCGTACGAGGGGACGTGCTCCGCCCGCAGGCCGAGCGCGGCGGCCGCCCCCCGGACCACCGGCTGCAGGTCCAGGTAGCGGTTGGTGACCTGCACGGCGATGACGCCGCCCGGGCGCAGGTGGCGCTGGTAGAGCGAGAAGGCCTCCCGGGTCAGGAGGTGCGCGGGGATGGCGTCGCTGCTGAAGGCGTCGAGCACCAGCACGTCGAGCTGCTGGGACGGCTCGCGCTCGAGAGCCAGCCGGCCGTCGCCCAGCACCACGCTGACGCTGCCGGCCGCGTCGCGCAGGTACGTGAACAGCGGCCGTTCACCCTGCGACAGCCGGGCCACCTCGGGGTCGAGCTCGTAGAAGCGGAAGACGTCCCCCGGACGGCTCCAGGCCGCGAGCGTCCCCACCCCCAGCCCGACCACGCCGACGCGCATCGGCTCGCCGGCGAGCCGCCGCGGGTGACGGGCGATGGCCAGGCCGACGCCGCTCGACGGGCCGAAGTAGGTGGTCGGCTGGCGGCGGCCGGCGGGATCGCCGAGCTGCAGGCCGTGGGCGATGCGGCCGTGCAGGAGCTTCAGCTGCTCGCCCGGCGTCCCCGCCTGCTCGCGGACGACGCGCAGGACGCCGTAGAAGCTGCGCCGGGCGAGCACGACACCCTGGCGCGACCCCCAGACGTCGTGCGCCAGCCAGCCGGCGAGGACGAGCAGGCCCAGGCCGCCGGCGATCGCCAGCCGCAGCGCCCGCGGCCGGCCCTCGCCACCGCCGCCCCCCCGCAGCGGCGAGTCCGGGTCGTGCAGCCAGCTCACGAGCACCAGCAGCGGGCCGGCCAGGATGGCGACGTGCAGCTCCCAGTAGCCGTCGAACAGACGCGGCGCGAGGACCGCGTTCACCACGCCTCCCAGCGCGCCGCCGGCGGCGACCGTCAGGTAGAAGCCGGTCAGCCGGCCGGGCCCGGGACGCCGCCGCACCAGCTCCCCGTGGCCGGCGAGCGCGTAGGCGAGCAGCACGAACGACCACAGGCCCACCCGGGCCGTCACGCCGAGGTCCAGCACCCGGGCCAGGCCGACGACCGCTGCCGAGGCGGCGAGGACCAGCAGCGCTCCGGGCAGCAGTCGCTGCGCGACGACGGGCCAGCCGAAGGTGATCACGAAGGAGACCAGGTAGAGCGCCAGCGGCAGCGTCCACAGCAGGGGCACGGCCGCGACCTCCTGGGTGATGTGGCTGGTCACGGCCAGCAGCATCATCACCGGGAAGGCGCTCAGACCCAGCCAGAGCAGGGGCAGCCCTGGTCCCGTCGCCTCCGCCTCGGACGGGCGGATCGCGGGCGACCACGCCGGCGCGCGTGCCGCCAGCACCGCGCTGCCGCCGGCGGCGAGCGCGTACGCAGCGAAGGCGGCCGACCAGCCCCAGCCCTGCGCGCGCAGGCTGGCGCGCGGCTCGATCCACAGCGGGTAGGCCACGAGCGCCAGCAGCGAGCCGGCGTTCGACCAGGCGAAGAGCCGCCAGGACGAGGCCGGCGGGCGCAGGCGCGCGAGCCAGGCCGAAAGCAGCGGGCTCCCGGCCGTCAGGGCCACGAAGGGGACGCCCATGGCCGAGGCCAGCAGGCCGAAAACGGTCGCCACCGGCGGGTCCGCCGGCTGCGGCCGCAGGTCGTCCCCAGGGGTGACGGGCGACGGCCATCGTGCCGCCCGCCAGGCCACGAGCAGGAGCGCGAGCGCCAGCAGGCCGAGGTGCAGGTCGCGCTGCCGGCGGGGCGAGGCGTGCCGCGCGAGCGCGTGAGCCCAGGCGTAGCCGCCCAGGAGCGCGGCCTGGAAGAACAGCATGCAGGTCGTCCACAGAGCCGAGGTGCCGCCGAACCAGGGCAGCAGCCGCTTGCCGAGCAGTGGCTGCACGGAGAACGCCAGGAACGCGCCGAGGCCGGCGACGCCGGCGAACAGCAGGGTGGGACCAGGCCTGGCGGCGGTTTGCGGCTCGTTCACGCTGGGGCCTAAGCTTATCTGCTTCCATGGCGCGCGCCCCGATCGTCCGCCTCGACCGCGTCGGCAAGGACTACCGCGAGGGCGACGAGGTCCGCCAGGTCCTGCGCGAGACGAGCGCCGCCATCGCGGAGGGCGAGATGGTCGCCATCCGCGGCCGCAGCGGCAGCGGCAAGAGCACCCTCCTGAACCTGATCGCCGGCGTCGACCTGCCGAGCGCCGGCGAAGTCTGGGTGGCCGGCACCTGCCTCAGCCGGCTCTCCCCCGCCGAGCGCACGCGGTTCCGGCGGGACCACCTCGGCTTCGTGTTCCAGTTCTTCAACCTGGTCCCCACGCTGACGGTCCTGGAGAACGTGCAGCTGCCGGCCGAGCTGGCCGGCCGTCCACCGGCCGAGGCGGCGGCACGCGCGCGCACGCTGCTGGCCGAGGTGGGGCTCCTCGACCGGGCGGCCAGCTTTCCCGACCGGCTCTCCGGCGGCGAGCAGCAGCGCGTGGCGATCGCCCGCGCGCTGGTCCAGGACCCGCCGCTGCTGCTGGCCGACGAGCCCACCGGCAACCTCGACGACGTGACCGGCCGCGCCGTGATGGCGCTGCTCGAGCGGGTGACCCGGAACCGGGGCCGCACGCTGCTGCTGGTGACGCACAGCGCGCCGCTCGCCGCCGCGGCCGACCGGGTGTTCGCGATCGAGGGCGGCCACCTGGTCCCGCTCCCGCCGGCGGGCGCCGCCACCGCGTGACCCGGACGCTGCTGCTCACCGGCCTGCGCGACCTCGCGCGGCGACCGCTGCACACGGGGCTGATGGTGCTGGGGGTGGCCCTCGGAGTGGCGGTGGTGATCGCCATCGACCTCGCCAACGGCAGCGCCGAGCGCGGCTTCCTGCGCAGCAGCGAGGTGGTCACCGGCCGCGCGACGCACGAGGTGAGGGGCGGCCCCGCCGGCGTCCCCCAGGAACTGTTCCGGCGCCTGCGCGGGGAGGCGGGGGTGCGCACTTGCACGCCGGTGGTCGACGGCTACGCGGTCGCGGTCGACCTCGACCGCCAGCCGCTGCGCGTCCTCGGCCTCGACTCCCTTTCCGACGCGCCGTTCCGGGCGCACCTGGGTGGCGGCTCGCTCGCGGAGGCCGGCTTCGCCCGCCTGCTGGTGGACCCCCGGGCGGTGGTCATCGCCTCGCCGCTGGCCGAGCGCTACGGCCTGCGCCTCGGCTCCCCCCTGCGCCTCACGG
The DNA here is from genome assembly GCA_035542035.1 of Vicinamibacteria bacterium. GTDB lineage: Bacteria > Acidobacteriota > Vicinamibacteria > Fen-336 > Fen-336 > DATBSL01. The sequence continues at coordinate 60,558 of DATKME010000006.1, forward strand.
CGATGGACCGCCTGGAGACGCTGACGGTCGTGGGCATCGCGCGTCCGGCCGACCGCGAGGAGGCGGCGGCGCTGGAGACGGTCCTCCTGCTCGACGTCGGCACCGCGCAGCGGTTGTTCCGGATGGGCGACCGCCTCTCCCGCATCGACCTCATCGCGGACGAGGCCGCCCTGGCCCGGGTCCGGCCGCTGCTGCCGTCCGGGACGCGGCTCGTCGCCGCCAGCGCGCAGGCCGCCACCGTCGGCCAGCTCACCGCCGCCTTCCGCCTCAACCTGACCGCGCTCAGCCTGCTGGCGCTGGTCGTCGGCATGTTCCTCATCTACAACACCGTGATGTTCGGCGTGCTGCAGCGGCGGGCCGTGCTCGGCACCCTGCGGCTGCTGGGCGCGACGCCGCAGCAGGTGTTCGCCCTGGTGCTGCTGGAGACGGCGGCGGCGGCGGCGCTGGGCACCGCCCTCGGCATCGGCCTCGGCTGGGCGCTCGGCCAGGGCGCCGTGCGGCTGGTGGCGCGCACGATCAACGACCTCTACTTCGTGCTGTCCGTCACCGGCGCGCCGCTGACCGCGGCGGCGACGGCGCGTGCGGTCGCTCTGGGGCTCGGCGCCGGCGTCCTGGCGGCGGTGGCGCCGGCGCTGGAGGCGGCGCGGGTCGAGCCGGTGGAGGCGCTGCGCCGCAGCACCGTCGAGGCCCGCTCGCACCGGCTGCTGCCGCGGCTGGGTCTGGCCGGCGTGCTGCTGGCGCTCGCCGGCGGCGGGCTGCTGCTGGCAGTGCAGCGCTCGCTGGTCGCCAGCTTCGCCGGCCTCTTCACCATCGTCATGGGGCTCGCCCTGTTGGCGCCGCTCGTGACCGTGGCCGCGATGGCGGCGCTGACGCCGCTCGCCGGGCGGCTGGGCGGCACCCTCGGCCGGCTGGCCACGCGCACCGTCCGCCGGTCGGTCAGCCGTACCGGCGTCGCCGTCGCCGCCCTGGCGGTCGCCGTCTCGGTGACGATCGGCGTGGGCCTGATGATCGGCAGCTTCCGTGCGACCGTCGAGAACTGGCTCGACCTCACGCTGCGCGCCGACGTGTTCGTGGCCGCCCCCTCGGTCGGCGGCGCCCGCGCCTTCCCCACGCTGTCGCCCGACGTGGCCCCCAAGCTGGCGCGGGTGCCCGGCGTCGCCTGGGTGGAGAGCTTCCGCAGCGTCCGCGTGTCGAGCCCGTCGGGCGAGGTGAACGTGGCCGTGGCCGACCCGCGACGGGCGCGCGACACGCGTCTCTACCGCTTCGCCGAGGGCGACCCCGCGCAGGCGTGGGCGCAGGTGCGCGCCGGAGCGGTGGTGGTCACCGAGCCGTTCGCGTTCCGGCGCGCGCTGCCGCGGCACGGCGCCGCCGTGGTCCTCGACACCGACCGCGGGCAGCACGGCTTCCCGGTCGCCGGGGTCTTCTACGACTACGCCACCGAGCAGGGGACGGTCTTCATCAGCCGCGAGGTCTACGAGCGCTGGTGGGACGACCGCGGCGTCTCCTCGCTCGGGCTGCACCTCGTCCCCGGCGCCTCGATCGATGCGGTGGTCGCCGAGGCGCGGCGCGCCGTCGCCGGCAGCGCCCTGCAGGTGACGCCCAACCGCGCCCTGCGGCGGCAGGCCATGCGGGTCTTCGACCGGACCTTCGCGGTCACCCAGTCGCTGCGCCTGCTGGCGGTGGTGGTGGCGTTCATCGGGGTGTGGAGCGCCCTCATGGCGGTGCAGGTGGAGCGCACGCGCGAGCTGGCCACGCTGGCCACGCTCGGCCTCACCGAGCGCCAGCAGTGGGTGCTCACGCTGCTGGAGACGGGCCTCATGGGGGCGGTCGCCGGCGCGCTTTCCCTGCCGCTCGGCGTTCTGCTGGCGGTGATCCTGGTCGACGTCATCAACGTGCGCTCGTTCGGCTGGACCATGCGCCTGCAGCTGGACCCCGCGCTGTTCGTGCAGGCGTTGGCGGTGAGCGTCGGCGCCGCGATGCTGGCCTCCGTCTACCCCTTGCTGCGCCTGCGGCGGCGCTCGCTGGCCGAGGCGCTGAGGCAGGAATGAGGAGCCCTTCCGCCGTCCTTCGCGCGCTGGCCGCGGCGCTGGCCGTCGTGCTGGCGCTCGCCGCCGTGCGCGCTGGCGAACGGGGGTCTCGTGGCGAGACCGCGGGGTCCCCCATCGCTTCGGCGGGGGTCCGCCTGGAGTTGGCCCCGGCTCTGGAGGTGTCGGGCTTCTCCCGGGTGCAGAAGGCGCGCCCCTTCACGCTGCCGGCGGACCACGGCCCGCACTTCGAGTACCAGACGGAGTGGTGGTACGTGACCGGAAACCTGGTCGCGGCGGATGGCGGCCGCTTCGGTTTCCAGCTCACCTTCTTCCGGCGCGGCCTCTCCCCGGGACCGCCGCCGGCCGGTCCTGGCCTTTCCACGAACCAGGTCTACTTCGCCCACCTCGCCCTGACCGACGTCGGCGCCGGCCGGCACCTTGCGGCCGAGCGCTTCGAACGGGGAGCCGGCGGGCTCGCCGGCGCCTCGGCCGAGCCGTTTCGCGTCTGGCTCGAGGACTGGCGGCTCGAGGACGGCGGCGCCCCGGGCGGGTGGCGGCTCTCGGCGGCGGACCCGGCGACGGGCCTGCTCGTCGACCTGCGACTCCGCCCGCAGAAGCCCCTGGTCGCCCACGGCGACCGCGGGGTGTCGGCCAAGGGCGAGGAGCCCGGCAACGCGTCCTACTATGTCGGCTATACACGGATCGCTGCCAGCGGCAGGGTGGGCGTCGGCGATCAGCAGCGGTCGGCCGCGGGCGAGGCCTGGTTCGACCACGAGTGGAGCACGAGCGCCCTCGGCGGGGGCGACGTAGGCTGGGACTGGTTCTCGCTGCAGCTCGGCGACGGCCGCGAGCTGATGTGCTACCGCATCCGCCGGGCGGATGGCTCGTGCGAGCCCGTCTCCGCCGGGACCCTCGTCGACGGTGACGGCCGCGCCCGTCGGCTGGCGCGCGACGAGGTCCGCATCGAGGCGCTCCGCCGCTGGAAGAGCGCCGCCACCGGCGTGAGCTACCCCTCCGGGTGGCGCGTCGAGGTGCCGTCGGCGGGCCTTCGGCTGCGGGTCGAGCCGTGGCTCGAGGACCAGGAGATGCGCACCTCGTTCGTCTACTGGGAAGGGGCGGTGCGCGTCCAAGGCGAAGGCCGCGAAGGCGCGGGGGAGGGCCAGGGCTACGTCGAGCTGACCGGCTACGCGCGCTCGATGGAGGGCGTGCTGTAGGACCTGCGCCCGTCCCGGTCGCCCGCCAGCGACGCCTTTTCGGAGAGGAGGCCGGCCGTGCTACGGTTCGGGCGTCTTCCCGAGAGAGGTCGCGAATGGAACTCGAGCGCATCAGCCTCGCCATCGAGAAGCCCCTTCTCGCCCGGTTCGACCGCTGGCTCCGCCAGCGCGGCCTCTCGAATCGCTCCGAGGCGGTGCGAGACCTCGTGCGCGCCCGGCTGGTCGAGGACGAGGAGACCGGAGGGAGCGCCGAAGCCGTCGCCAGCCTGACGCTCATCTACGACCATGCCCAGCGCGAGCTGTCGGAGCGCCTGATCGACGCCGGACACCACCACCAGGCGCGCGTCCTCTCGACCATGCACGTGCACCTCGACCGGCGGCTCTGCCTCGAGGTGCTCGCCCTTCGCGGCAAGGCCGCCGAGCTGCAGCACCTCGCCGACCACCTGCTGGGACTGAAGGGCGTCAAGCACGGGCGCCTCGTGATCAGCTCGGCCCGGCTCTGAGGCTCAGGGGGCCGAGGCCGGCACCCGGGCGTGCGGGTGCCGGTGCTGGAGCGCATGCGGGCGCTCGAGGCCGTGCGCGAGCATCAGCGCCTCGTCGGCCAGCACCGCAGAGCTCGGACCGCTGGCCACGATCGCCCCCTGGTCGAGCACGATCACCCGCGAGCAGAGCGCCACCACCATGTCGAGGTCGTGGGAGGCGATGATCCTGGTCGCCGTGAGCGAGCCGAGCAGGGCCACCAGCTCGCGCCGGCCGCGCGGGTCGAGGCCGGCCGTCGGCTCGTCCAGGACCAGGATGGAGGGCTCGCAGGCGAGGACTCCGGCGAGGCAGACGCGGCGCTTCTCGCCGAGGCTCAGGTGATGAGGGAGCCGTCGCTCGAAGCCTTCGAGCCGCACCCTCGCGAGCGCGGCCGAGACGACGCGGCCGAGCTCGGGCTCGACCTTCCCCAGCTGCGCCGGTCCGAAGGCCACGTCCTCGTGGACGGTCGGGCAGAAGATCTGGTCGTCGGGATCCTGGAACAGAAGGCCGACCCGGCGGCGGACCTCTGGGAGGTTCCCGCTCGTGACCGGCAGCCCGTCGACGAAGACGGAAGGCTCGGGCGAGGGCTCCTCCGGGAGCACGCCGTTGAGGTGGAGCAACAGCGTCGACTTGCCGGCGCCGTTCGGCCCCACGATCCCGACGCACTCGCCGGCCGCGACCGTGAACGAGACCCCCGCCAGCGCAGCGGGCGAGTCCCCGTAGCCGAAGCGCAGACCGCGGACGTCGACCGCGGGTGTCACCGCCACCCCCTTGCGCACATGGCGGCATAGATCCGCTCGGCCCGCTCGGTCGAGCGGAGGAAGAGCTGGCCAGCCAGAGCGGCGGTCGTGCGCCATTCGAAGGCGCGTCCGGGGCGCAGGGTCCGGCCGGCACGCGCTCGCTGCATGCGACCGGCCTCCTCGACCAGGACGAAGAGGTAACGGTACATGAGCGCGATCGTCGTCACCAGAAGCGCCGGGACGTGGATGCGCCGCAGCACCTGGAGGATGTCCGAGAAGGGGGTGGTGTTCGTGAGCAGGACCGCCGTCGCCAGGCAGAACGTGCTGCGGAGGACGATCGCGAGCCCGGCGCGACCCCCCCCGGGTTGGAGGAACGAGAGGAGCGCGATCCCCAGCACGAAGGGCTCGAGGAGCAGGAGCCGCCCGAGCAGGAACCGGCCGGGGATGCGACTGAGCACCCCGAGGATCACGAGTCCGGCGGCCATCGCGGCGAAGAACCAGCCGACGCGGAGCGGGACGGCGACGACCGCCAGCACGATCGCGAGCGTTCCGGCGAGCTTCCAGCCGGGAGGCAGCCGATGCACCGGGCTTTCGATCCGACTCCACTTGTCGACGAAGTCGTGGCGCACGGGGCTCAGCCCTTGCTGGCGGTCGTCGTTCCCGCGCCCACCTTGCGGGCCAGGACGGCCGCGAGGGCGCAGGAGAGCAGGAACACGACCAGCACCCCCACGAGAGCAGCAGCCCAGGTGGCCGCCGTGCTCGAGCCCAGCAGAGCGAGGTGATAGTCCGGCATCGGGGCAGAGCGGCCGGGCGTGCTCGCACGCGAGGCGAAGCCGAGCGCCTCGGCGACGCGCTCGAGGCCGTCCGGCCGCGTGGAGGCGAGGGGAACGCCGATGAGGACGAGCGTCAGGATACCGAGGAGCGCGGCGGCCACCGGTACGCGGATCCGCGCCGAGGCGGACTCGGGCGTGGCCGAGCGTCCGGCGACGAGCTCCGGTCGCGTGCGGAGGATCGCGGCCACCACCAGCGCCGTGATGAGGGCCTCGCCCACGCCGATCACCATGTGCACTCCCGCCATCGCGGGAAAGACGAGCCTCCATGGAGCCACCTGCGAGACGGCCAGCTCTGCGGCGCAGGCCACGGAAGCGAGCAGGACCGAGAGCCACGCGGCGAACGCGGTCGCCGCCAGGAAGCCTCGCTCTCCCGGCAGGAGACGCCCGAGGGCGCGGAAGGCGGCGTAGCCGCCGAGGACGGCGACGAGCGCCATGTTGAGGATGTTCGCGCCCAGGGCGAGCAGGCCCCCGTCCGCGAAGAGGAGCGCCTGGACGACGAGCACGGCCGTCACCGCGACGATCGCCGCGCTCGGGCCCAGGAGCACGGCCGCGAGCACCGCACCGACGAGGTGTCCCGACGTGCCGGCAGCGACGGGGAAGTTGAGCATCTGGGCGGCGAAGAGGAAGGCGGCGGCGAGGCCCATCAGGGGGATGCGGCGGCGGGGAAGGCCCCGGCTCAACCTGCGGAGCGCCAGGAGGACTCCCCCCATGGACAGGGTACCGGTCGTCGCGAGGGTCTTGAGGTCGAGAAAGCCGTCCGGGACGTGCATCGCGGTTGTGGGCCTCTGGGGGCCAAGCCCGGTATGAAATCGAGCCGACTCGTATTATGGACCCGAAGCCGCCCCAGGTCAGAATGCCCGCGGGCGGCGCGGCGGCGCGCGAGCCGCCCGCCGGTCAGCGGACGGTGACCGGGATCTCGATCTCCGCCGTCCCCCGCCGGCACCAGCTCTCCCGCTGCGAACAGTAGAAGAAGACCACGCTGCCCTTCACCACCTGGTCGCCCTTCGGCGCGCCCTTGGCGAGGGCCACCGGGAAGAGCACGGGCTTGGCCAGGTCCAGGTACCTCGCCGTGCAGGGGTCGTAGTCCGGGACGTTGCCCGGCGCGGGGGGTTGCCGGTCGACGAGCACGGCCTGGAGGAGGTCGAGCTTGAGGCGCGGCGCCGGCGACTCGTTGACCCGCACGTCGGGGTCCAGCGGCTGGAAGGTGACGGCGACGCCGGCGTTGGCGCCCGGTCTCCTGGCCGGCACGAACGCGGCCGCCACCTCGAAGTGGGGCACCGCCGCGCGCAGCAGCGCCGGGAGCAGGACCACCAGCAGGGGGAGGCGTCGCGCCATCACTCGATCATATACGCGCCAGGGTGGCGCGCTACAGCCCCAGCCGGTAGCCGAGCGCGAGCAGCGCGAGCGCCAGCAGCCCGTGGCGCATCTCCGCGAGGCCGAGCGCCCGCGGCGGGACGACCCTCCGGCGCGGGGACAGCCCCCAGGCGGCCCGTGCCAGCAGGACGAGGAAAGCGACGATGGACAGCCGCGGCGCCCAGCGGGCGAGGACCTCGCGACGGCGACAGCGAGGGCGGCCGCGTGGACGAGCAGCGCCGTCCCCGGGCCGGCGGCCTTGCCGCGGTCCATCCGGATGCGGGCGCGGACATAGACCACCGAGGCCACCGCGCGCAGCGCCATCAGGGCGGCGGCGCCGCCGGCCGGGCCGGGCGGCGCTCCCCCGGCGAGCGCGATCGCCGCCGCGCCGCCGCCGAGGGCGACCGCGCCTGCCGTCTCGGCCGTGGCCTCCCGGCTCCTTGCGGTCGCGTCGTACCACAGCGCGAGGAGCGCGGGCGCCGCCGACGCCGCCAGCGCCGGCCAGACACGGCCACGGGCCAGCCCAAGGCCGAGCATCAGCAGCGCCAGGGCCCCCGCCAGGTACGCCAGCAGGAAGCGCTCGGCGAGCGCCGTCCGCGGGTGGCGGGCGCCGCGACGGCGGTCCATCAGCGCGAGGCGCAGCGGGTGGCGGGCGAGGAAGGCGCACAGCGCGGCGGAGGCGAGCGCCAGACCGGCGGGGGACGGCGCCAGCAGCAGGCCGAGCGCCACCGGCTCCAGGAGGAAGCCCCAGCCGCCGTGCTCGACCGGCAGCGCCACGGATCTCCAGCGGACGGCGGGCGGAGCGGCGTCGTGAGGAGCAGGCAAAAGTGTGTGAACGCGCGCGGCTCGGCTTCGCGCACGATAAGATTACCGGCCGTGATCCTGGAGGTCCAGAGGGCGCTGGCGGGCGCCGTCCGCGACGCCGTGCGCGAGGCGTTCGGAATCGAGACGGGCAACGTCAGCTTCCAGTACCCGCCCCGGGTCGAGCTCGGCGACCTCGCGCTCACCGCGCCGTTCGACCTGGCGAAGACGCTGCGCCGCAGCCCGCGCGACGTCGCGCAGGTGCTGGCGGGACGGCTGGCCTCGGCGCCCGGCGTGCGGCAGGCGGAGGTGAGAGGCGGCGGCTATCTCAACCTGTTCCTCGACCGGGCGACCTTCGCCGCCGGCCTGCACGACGCGCTCGCGGGCGGCGCGGACCCCGCTCCGCGCCCGGGGCACGTCATCGTCGAGCACACCTCGATCAACCCGAACAAGGCCGCCCACGTCGGCCACCTGCGCAACGCCTGCCTGGGCGACACCTTCGTGCGGCTGCTGAAGAGCCGTGGCCACGACGTCGGCGTGCAGAACTACATCGACGACACCGGAGTGCAGGTGGCGGACGTGGTGGTCGGCTTCCAGCATCTCGAACAGAAATCGCTGGCGGAGGTTGAGAGGATCGGCGGCCGCTTCGATCACTACTGCTGGGACCTCTACGCGCGCGTCGGCGACTTCTACGCGAAGGATCCCGCCAACCGGGCGCTGCAGGCGCAGGCGCTGCATGCGATCGAGGCGGGCGGCAACGAGACCGCCTGCCTGGCCGCGCACGTCGCGGCGCGCATCGTGGACTGCCACCTGGCGACCATGGCCCGGCTCGGCATCCGTTACGACCTGCTGGCGCACGAGAGCGACATCCTGCGGCTGCACTTCTGGAACCGCGCCTTCGAGCTGCTGCGGGAGCAGGGCGCCATCCGCCGCGAGGCCGATGGCAGGAACGCCGGCTGCTGGGTGCTGCCGATGGGCGAGGGCGACTCCGCCATCGACGAGGACAAGATCCTGGTGCGCTCGAACGGCACCGTCACCTACACCGGCAAGGACATCGCCTACCAGCTGTGGAAGCTGGGCCTGCTCGACCGGGACTTCCGCTACCGGCGCTACCGTCAGGACGAGGACGGCCACCTGCTGTGGACGACGACCAGCGGCGAGGGCGAGGCGGACGCGCCGAGGTTCGGCCACGCCGTCGCCGTCTACAACGTCATCGACGTCGGCCAGTCCTACCCGCAGCGGGTGGTGAAGGCGGGCGTGACGGCGCTCGGCCACGCCCAGGCGGCGGAAGGCTCGCACCACCTGGCCTACGAGAAGGTGGTGCTCTCGCCGGCGACGGCGCGCGCTCTGGGCTACGAGGTCTCGGAGGACGAGGCCGCGGTGAAGGTCTCGGGGCGGAAGGGCCTCGGCGTGAAGGGCGACGACCTGCTGGACGCGCTGGTGCGCAAGGCCCGCTCGGAGGTGGACGCCCGCGACCCGGCGCGGGCTGCGGCGGAGCGCGAGGCCACCGCCGCCGCCGTGGCCACCGGCGCCCTGCGCTACTTCATGCTGCGCTTCTCCCGGACGCGGATCATCACCTTCGACATGGAGGAGGCGCTCGCCTTCACCGGCGAGACCGGCCCCTACCTGCAGAACGCGGTGGTGCGGGCACGCAGCATCCTCGGCAAGCTCGAGGCCGAGGGCCACCCCGTCTCCCGCCTGCTGGCGCGGGCGCGCGCGGGCGCCCTCGCCGCCTTCCTCTCCGGCGAGGAAGGCGACGAGGCCTGGTCGCTGCTGCTGCTGATGGCGCGCACCGAGGAGGTGGTGGAGCAGGCGATCCGCGCCGAGGACGTCGCCCTGGCGGCCAAGCACGCGTTCGCGGTGGCCCAGGCGTTCCACTCGTACTACCAGAAGCCACGCTACTCGGTCCTGCACGCCGAGACCGCCGAGCTCCGCGCCTGCCGAGCGCTGGTCGTGGACGCGTTCGTCCGGCAGATGGACGCTCTGCTCGGGATGCTCGGCATCCCCGTGCCCGAGCGCATGTGAGGCGGCCGGTCGTCGGGGTCACCCTGGGGGCGGGCGGCCGGCCGGGGCGCCACGCGATCCGGGAGGACTACCTGCGCGCCGTGGCGCAGGCCGGCGGGGTGCCGCTGCTGCTCCCGTCGGTGCGTGCCGACGACGCCGGCGACCTGCTGCAGCGCGTGGACGGCCTGCTGCTCTCGGGCGGCGGGGACGTGGACCCCGCGCTCTACGGACAGAAACCCCGTCCGCGGCTCGGCCGCGTGGACCGCCGCCGCGACGACTTCGAGATCGCTCTCGCACGCGAAGCGCTCGAGCGCGACGTTCCGATTCTCGCCATCTGCCGTGGCCAGCAGCTGTTAAACGTTGCGACGGGGGGAACACTCCTCCAGGACATCCCGTCAGAATTGGAGGGTGCGAGCGAGCACGACGCACCGGGCGGCAGGCGCCGGCGATCACACGTCGTGGAGCTGCTGCCGCACACGCGCCTGCGCGCGATCCTCGGGCGGGACACGGTAGCCGTGAACAGCTTCCACCACCAAGCCGTCGACCGCGTCGGCCGGGGGCTGGTCGCCGCCGGCCGCTGCCCCGAGGACGGGGTGGTGGAGGCGCTCGAGGCCGCTGACCGCCGCTTCGTGGTCGCGGTGCAGTGGCACCCGGAGTCGTTCTGGGACCAGCCCGTGTCCTTCCAGGCGCTGTTCGCGGCGCACGTGGAGGCGTGCCGCCCGTGATCGCCGGCCTCACCCTGACCGTCGTGCTCGCGGCCGGCTTCCGCGGCGCCGCGCCACCCTCCCCGCCGGCCTCGATCCACTGGGAGAAGAACTTCGACGAGGCGCTGCGCAAGGCGCGCAGGGCCGGCAAGCCGGTGATCGTGGACTTCTGGGCCGAGTGGTGCAGCTGGTGCATCCGTCTGGACCACACCACCTACGTGGACCCGCTGGTGGTGCACAAGGCGCAGGACTTCGTGGCGGTGAAGGTCGACACCGAGGGCTCGCCCAAGGACGTGGACGTGGCCCGGCGCTACTGGGTGGACAACCTGCCGACCATCCTGTTCGTCTCGCCGCAGGGCCGCCAGCTGTGGCGGGTGAACGGCTACCAGGGCGAGGGCGTCTTCCCGCGGACGCTCGACAAGGTGCTGGCGATCGCCCGCCAGGTGATCGCCATGGAAGACGAGCTGCTGCGCAATCCCGACGACCCGCACGCGCTGGCCGGCCTCGGCTCGCACCTCTACGAGGTGGGCGTGACCTTCTACCAGGAGGGCTGCCTCGACGACGCCCGCCAGCTCCTGGGCCGGGCCGCCCAGCGCGACGGCGAGGAGTCGTCGGAGGACCGCCGCCACACGCGGATGCTGCTGGCCGTCCTGGAGAACATGCGCAAGAACTTCCCGGAGGCGGAGCGCCTGGTCAAGGAGGCGCTCTCGCTCGGCCCCCGCGCCGAGGAGCAGCCGGGGCTGCTGTACGTCCTGGGTCAGACCTATCTCCACTGGGGTCGCGAGGACGAGGGCGTCCGCACCATCGAGATCATCGTCCAGCAGTACCCGCAGAGCCCGATCGCCCAGAAGGCCCGGGAGACGCTGACCAACCTGAAGCCGCGCTAGCCGCGCCGCCTCACCACCAGCGTGCTGAAGGAATCCGCCGGCAGCGTCGGTGAGACGACGGTGCCCGCGACGCCGATTCGCACGGGCAGCGGCTCGCTCATGTCGTTCTGGATCAGGACCACGACGCTGCCGTCGGGGTTGGCGAAGGCGAGCTGGTTGTCGTAGCCGCTCCAGCTGACGGCCTCCAGGCACCGCGCACCCGGCCGCACGAAGGCGCTCAGGTGCTTCATCAGGTAGTACTCGTGCGTGTACGCGTACGACCGGGCCTGCGGGTCCACGGTGACGAGCGAGTTCTGCGCCCAGCCCCAGCGGCTGAGGCCGCCCTCGCGCAGCGCGATGTTCCAGTACAGGTAGGCGCTCGCCCCGCTCCGCAGATAGTGCTTCATCAGCGTCCAGGCGTAGCGGCAGTACCTCCAGTCGTTCCTGCCGTCGCCGCACTCCTGCTCGGTCTGGTAAAGCACCAGGCCCGGGTAGCGCCGGTGCACGCCGGCGATGGCCCCCTTGCCGGCCCACTGCAGGCCGACGCCCTTCACGTGGGCGGCGACCGCCGGGTCCTGCAGGCTGGGCTCGAGGAGCCCCTCGTTCGCGCGCTCCAGGGTGCCGAAGAAGACCGCGACACCGCGCTTCGCCATCTCCGGCCCCAGGTACGAGATGAAGCGGGCGAGGCCGGCGGCGGTCCAGCAGCAGCTGGGAAACACCTGCGCGGAGTTGAACTCGTTCTGCGGCATCACCATGCCGACGCCGATGCCCTGCTTGCGGTACTCGTCCACGAAGCGCCCGAAGTACGACGCGTACGCCCGCAGGTAGCGGTCCTCCATCACGAACATGTCGGTGCCTTCGCGGCCGACCTGGTCGGCTCGCAGGCCGTTCTGCACCCCTGGCTGCCACGGCCCCGGCATGGCCATCGCGTAGTGCCGGTTCCGCTTCATCCAGGTGGGGGGGCTCCAGGGCGAGGCCCAGAGCCGCAGCGCCGGCTGCTGCCGCTGTGCCGCCTTGACGAAGGGGACGAGCGCCTCCAGGTCATGGGCGATCGTGAAGTGCTCGAGCGCGAAGTCGCCGTCCGTCTCGTCGTAGGAGTACCAGTCGCGCGAGAAGTCGTTCGCCCCGATCGGCATGCGGCACAGCGTGAAGCCGGCCCCCACCCCCGGGGCGAACAGCTCGCGCAGCACGGCCTCGCGGTCGGCGGGAGCGAGAGCCGCCAGCGCGGCCCAGCCGAGCTCGTTGAAGCACGCGCCGAAGCCGTCGATGGCCTGCAGGGGAGCGTCGGTCTGGACGACGACGTCCGGGACCTGCCCGGAGGTCACGGGCGCCGCGCGCTTCTGCCAGGGCGCGGACCGCGTGGTGACGAGCCACTCGACCTCCTCGGCAGGTGCTGCCCGCGCGGTGCGCGGCAGGAGCGCGGCAAAGGCGCTGCCGCCCAGCAGGCCCAGGGTGCGCTTCATCAGCTCCCGCCGGCCGTTGGTCGGCGCGGGGGGCTGCCACTGTCGGTCGCGCATGGGCGCGATGATACGGCCGGCGGCGCTACGGCCGCGACTCGACCGACCGCAGGAACTCCCGCAGGACGCGCAGCAGCTCCTGCGGCCGCTCCTCCTGGGGCAGGTGGCCAGCGTCCGCAATCACCATCTCCTTCGCTCCGGCGATGGCGGCAGCGAAGCGGGCGGCGTCGCGCAGCGGGATCCAGTCGTCCTCCTTCCCCCAGACCACCAGCGTGGGCGCGCGCACCCGGGCGAGCGCGTCCTGCACCACGCCGGGGCGGCCGCGCAACGACGCGCCCAGCGAGCGCAGGGCGGCGACGCTGCCCGGGCGGCGCGCGGCGCGCAGGTACTCGGCCACCCGCTCGTCGGTCACCAGCCGCGGGTCGTGCAGCACCTGGCGCAGCACCAGCTCCACGGCCAGCCGCTTGCCCGGCAACCGGGCCAGCACCGCGCCCAGCGGCGACAGGACGACGCGGACGAGGGCGGGCTGGTCGCGCGGGTCCATGTCGAAGCCGGCGGCGTCGATCAGCACCAGAGCGCCGCAGCGCTCGGGCGCCACCGCGGCCACCAGGGCGACGGCGGCTCCGCCCATGCTGTTGCCGACCAGGACCGCCCGGGAGATCCCGAGGACTTCCATGACGCCGACGACGGCGCGCGGCAGGTCCTCGACCGTCAGGTCGGCCGGCCGGTCCGAGAGGCCGAAGCCCGGCAGGTCGAGGGCGACCACCTGCCGGTCGGCGGCGAGGCCGGGGATCACGTCCTTCCAGGTGTAGATGGAGGAGCCGAACCCGTGGACCAGGACCACCGCCGGACCGTGGCCGGTGCGCACGTAGCGCAGGCGGTGCCCGTCGACCGTCGCGTAGCGGGGCTGCAGGTGAAGGGCCTGCATCCAGGGGACGGGTCGCGGCGCCCGGCGGTCGTACCCCGCCAGCAGGCCGACGAACAGCAGCGCGAGCAGCGCCACCCCGGCCAGCGCACGCAGGAGGGTGCGCACCCGCCGCTCAGCCCGCCAGCAGACGGAGCAGCTCGGGCAGCGCCTCGACGATGGCCTCGTCGCCGGCCGCGGCGAAGAACGGGATCCGCTGCGGCCGCATCCAGCCCGACTCGCCGATCTGGGGCGCCACCACCAGGTCGGCCCCGGCCAGCTCGGCGCGGGTGCGGCCGCGCAGCAGCGTGAGGCCGGCGCGCAGGGCGATGGCCACGAAGGAGTCGGCCGCCGGCCAGCGGCCGCCCGCGTTGCAGTCGACCGCCGCCACCACCCCCTGCTCCCCCGCCATCTCGCGGGTCCGCCGCACCGGCACCACCTCCGAGACGCCGCCGTCGACCAGGCGGCGGCCGTCCAGCTGGTAGGGCGGGAAGAAGCCGGGGAAGCTGCAGGAGGCACGGACGGCGTCGCGCACGCTGCCCTCCTGGAACACGACTGCCTGGCCGGTGTCGACGTCCGTCGCCACCACCAGCAGCGGCACCCGCAGGTCGCCGAAGGTGGCCGGCGGCACCCACTCGTCGATCAGCGCGCCGAGGCGGCTGCCGGAGAGGAGCCCGCCGCCCCAGCCCCGCACCCACATCCAGGGGTGGAGCCGCGAGGCCTGCTCCACCAGCTGGTCCATGTCCTCCCCCGCCGCCCAGGCCGCCGCCACCAGCGAGGCGGCCGAGACCGCCACGATCCCGGCCACCTTGATCCGCTCGCGGTCGAGCGCCCGCAGCACGCCGCAGTGCGCCGCCGCGTGCGCGCCGCCTCCGGAGAGCGCGAGATAGAGAGGCTTCATGGCCTCCCGGCGTGGATCTCCTGCAGCGAGAGGATGTCGGCGGCGCGCTCGCGCAGCGCGCGGATGGCCTGCACGGTCGCGGCGGTGGCGGTGAGGGTGGTCACCACCAGCACGTTGTGCAGGGTCGCGCTCTTGCGGATGGCGCTGTCGTCGTAGAAGGACTCGCCGCCCAAAGGGGTGTTGAAGACGATGCGGATGCGTCCGTCCTTGATCAGGTCGACGACGTTGGGGCGGCCCTCGTTCACCTTGTACACCGTCGCTGCCGGCACCCCGTTGGCGCAGAGGTACTCGGCCGTGCCCCGGGTCGACACCACGTGCAGCCCCAGCTCGTGCAGCGCGCGGGCGTGGGGCAGCACGCCCTCCTTGTCGTTGTCGTTGACCGAGATGAACACGGTGCCCGCGGTGGGGATGCGGAAGCCGGCCGCCTGCTGCGACTTGGCGAAGGCGATGCCGAAGTCGGTGGAGATGCCCATCACCTCGCCGGTGGACTTCATCTCGGGCCCCAGCAGGATGTCCGCACCGGGGAACTTGAGGAACGGGAACACCGACTCCTTGACGAAGATGCGATTGACGGTGAGGTCCTCGGTCAGGCCCTGCTCCGCCAGGCTGCGGCCGGCCATGATGCGCGAAGCCACCTTGGCCAGCGGTACCCCGGTCGCCTTGCTGACGAAGGGCGTCGTGCGGGAGGCGCGCGGGTTGACCTCCAGCACGTAGACCACGTCGTTCTTGATCGCGTATTGCACGTTCATCAGCCCGCGCACGCCGAGCGCCAGGCCGAGCTGCCGGGTGTAGCGGCGGATCGTCTCCAGGTGCGGCGGGGTGATCTTGTAGGTCGGCAGCACCATGGCGGAGTCACCGGAGTGGATGCCGGCCTCCTCGATGTGCTGCAGGATGCCGCCGATCACCACCCGCTCGCCGTCGCCCAGGGCGTCGACGTCCACCTCGAAAGCGTCCTCCAGGAAGCGGTCGATCAGGATGGGGTGCTCGGGTGAGGCCTTCACCGCCTCCCGCACGTACTCCTCGAGCCGGCCGGCGTCGTAGACGATCGCCATGGCCCGCCCGCCGAGCACGTACGAAGGCCGTACCAGCACCGGGTAGCCGACACGGTCGGCCACCGCCTTCGCCTCCTCCAGCGAGGTGGCGGTCCCGCTCTCCGGCTGCGGGATGTCCAGCTCGCGCAGCAGCGCGGAGAAGCGCTTGCGATCCTCGGCGATGTCGGTGGCGTCGGGGCTGGTGCCCAGGATCTTCACCCCGGCCTGGTGCAGGGGCACCGAGAGCCGGAGCGGCGTCTGCCCGCCGAACTGCACCACCACCCCCTCGGGCTTCTCCTTGTCCAGGATGTTCATCACGTCCTCGAAGGCGAGCGGCTCGAAGTAGAGCCGGTCGGAGGTGTCGTAGTCGGTCGACACCGTCTCGGGGTTGCAGTTGACCATGATGGTCTCGAACCCCTCCTCCTTGAACGCGAACGCGGCATGGCAGCAGCAGTAGTCGAACTCGATCCCCTGACCGATGCGGTTGGGGCCGCTGCCCAGGATGACGACCTTGCGGCGGTTCGTGGGCGCGGCCTCACACTCGCTCTCGTAGGTCGAGTAGAGGTAGGGAGTGTAGGACTCGAACTCGGCCGAGCAGGTGTCGACCCGCTTGTAGACCGGCACGATGCCGGCCGCCTTGCGGGAGGCGCGCACCTCGGCCTCGCTCTTCCCACCGAGCTGCCCCAGCCGGGCGTCGGAGAACCCCATGCGCTTGGCGTCCCTCACCAGGGGGGCGCTGCGCTGCGCTGGCGCCGCCTCGAGCTCCCGCCTCAGGTTGTCGCCCGCGACCAGCTCCTTCTCCAGGTCGACGATCTGCTGGATCTGGTCCAGGAACCAGGGGTCGATCCCCGTCATCCGGTAGATCTCCTCGTGGGCCCAGCCCAGGTCGAGGGCGCGCTTCACGTAGAAGATCCGGTCCGGGTCGGGGTGGAGCAGCTTCTCCTTGATCCGCGAGTCGTCGAGGTCGCCGCGGGCGAAGCCGGAGACGCCGGTCTCCAGCCCGCGCAGGCCTTTCTGCAGGGCCTCCTTGAAGGTGCGGCCGATCGCCATCACCTCGCCCACCGACTTCATCTGGGTACCCAGGGCGGGGCTGGCGTCCTTGAACTTCTCGAAGGCCCAGCGCGGGATCTTGACCACCACGTAGTCGATCACCGGCTCGAAGGAAGCCGGCGTCACCCGGGTGATGTCGTTCTGGATCTCGTCGAGCGTGTAGCCGATGGCCAGGAGAGCCGCGATCTTGGCGATCGGGAACCCGGTCGCCTTGCTGGCGAGCGCCGAGGAGCGGGAGACCCGCGGGTTCATCTCGATCACCACCAGCCGCCCGGTCTTCGGGTCGACCGCGAACTGGATGTTGGAGCCTCCCGTCTCCACCCCCACCTCGCGGATCACCGCGCGGGCGGCGTTGCGCATCACCTGGTACTCCCGGTCGGTCAGCGTCTGCGCCGGGGCCACGGTGACCGAGTCGCCGGTGTGGATGCCCATGGGGTCGAAGTTCTCGATCGAGCAGATCACCACGAAGTTGTCCGCCCGGTCGCGCATCACCTCCAGCTCGTACTCCTTCCAGCCCAGCACCGACTCCTCGATCAGGATCTGGTGCACGGGGGAGAGGTCGATGCCGCGCGAGACGATGTCCTCGAACTCCTCCAGGTTGTAGGCGATGCCGCCGCCGCTGCCGCCGAGCGTGAACGAGGGCCGGATGACGGCGGGCAGGCCGGTCAGCTCCAGCACGGCCTTCGCCTCGGCCAGGCTTCCGGCCAGGCCGCTCCTGGGCACCTCGAGTCCGATCCGCGCCATCGCCTGCTTGAAGAGCTGGCGGTCCTCCCCCACCTCGACCGCGTGGCGGCTCGCGCCGATGAGGCGCACACCCAGCCGGTCGAGGACACCGCGGCGCGACAGCTCGACCGCGAGGTTGAGGGCGGTCTGGCCACCGACGGTCGGCAGCAGCGCGTCCGGCTCCTCGCGCTCCAGGATCGCCTCCAGCGCCTCCGGCGTCAGCGGCTCCACGTAGGTGCGGTCGGCGTACTCGGGGTCCGTCATGATGGTCGCCGGGTTGGAGTTCACCAGCGAGACCCGGATCCCCTCGCGGCGGAGCACCTTGATCGCCTGCGTCCCCGAATAGTCGAACTCGCAGGCCTGGCCGATGACGATCGGCCCCGAGCCGATCACCAGCACCGAGCGGATGGAGGGGTCCTTCGGCACGCTAGCGCCCCTCCCGGTGCGCGCGCATCAGCGACACGAAGCGCTCGAAGAGGTAGTGGCTGTCGTGCGGGCCCGGGCTCGCCTCGGGGTGGTGCTGCACCGAGAGCACCGGGCGGTCGCGCATGCGGAAGCCCTCCACGGTCCCGTCGTTGAGGTTGCGGTGGGTGAGGATGAACTCCGGCCGCTCGAAGAGCGCGGGCTCGATGCAGAACCCGTGGTTCTGGGCGGTGATCTCCACGTGGCCGGTCTCCAGGTTCTTCACCGGGTGGTTGGCGCCGCGGTGGCCGAACTTGAGCTTGTAGGTCCGGCCGCCGCAGGCCAGGCCGAGGATCTGGTGGCCCAGGCAGATGCCGAAGGTGGGCAGCGTGTCGATGAAGACCTTCGCGGCCTCGATGGCGTAGGCGCAGGGCTCGGGGTCCCCGGGGCCGTTCGAGAGGAAGATCCCCTCGGGCTCCAGGGCGAGCGCCTCGGCGGCGGGCGTCGTCGCCGGCACGATGGTCACGTCGCAGCCGGCGGCCACCAGGTTGCGCAGGATGTTCTGCTTCATGCCGAAGTCGTAGGCCACCACCCGGAACGGCCGCTCGCCCTCGAGCAGGGCCACGCCCCGCGGCGAGTGCAGCACAGGCACCAGGTGGCGCGAGCGGGCCGTCTCGGCCGTCGGGTCGAAACGCCAGGGCTTCTGGCAGGTGACCTCGCGCGCCAGGTCGAGGCCGACCATGGACCGCGACGCGCGCGCCTTCTCCACCAGGGAGTCGCGGTCGAGGTCGCGGGCGGAGATGACCCCGCGCTTGGCGCCGTGGGTGCGCAGGTGGCGGGTCAGGGCGCGGGTGTCGATCTCGCTGATGCCGACGATCGAGTGCCCGTCGAGGTACGCGTCGAGGGCGCCCGAGGCCCGCCAGGAGGAGACGACGGTCGAGCTCTCCCGCACCACGAAGCCAGCGACCTGGGGACGGGCGGACTCCACGTCCTCCGGGTTCACGCCGTAGTTGCCGATGTGGGGGTAGGTCATGGTCACGATCTGCCCGGCGTACGAGGGGTCGGTCAGCACCTCCTGGTACCCGCAGAGGGCGGTGTTGAAGACCACCTCGCCGGTGACCTCCCCCGCGCGGCCGAAGGAGCGGCCCTCGAAGACGGTCCCGTCCTCGAGCGCCAGCACCGCGCGCGGGCGCACCCGCGACCTGCCTGCCGTGTCCTGCGTCGTCATCTCCCCTTCTGTGCTGGGCGCCGCGGGCCGCGGCGACGGCCAAGTTTACCGTGCGGCGGGCGACCTCCGGCAAACAGGCAACGAGCGCGGGGCGAAGCCCGATTCACCCGGGCGGAATCAATGAATGGCCCCCATCCGACGCAGCGGCCAGAAGCGGAACACGGCGCGCCCGTAGATGTACCGCTCCGGCACCTCGCCCCAGCTGCGGCTGTCGTTGCTGCTGCGCCGGTGGTCGCCCAGTACGAAGTAGAACCCCTTCGGGATCTCGGTGGCCGGGAACTGGTCGCTGTCGCGGAAGGGCGCGGGCAGGTAGCTCTCGTCGACCGCCTGGCCGTTGACGATCAGCCGCCCGGAGCGGATCTCGACGGTGTCGCCCGGGAGCCCCACCACCCTCTTGATGAACGACACCGACGGGTCGCGCGGGTACCAGAACACCACCACGTCGCCGCGATCGATGGGGCGGAAGCGGTAGACGAACTTGTTCACCACGATCCGTTCGCCGTCGGCGAGCAGCGGCTCCATGCTGGTGCCTTGCACCCGGAAGGCCTGGGCCACGAAGGTGATGAGGAAGAAGCAGAAGAGGACCGCGACCGAGAGGTCGTGGAGGAACTCCCACACCGCCCGCCAGGCCCGGACGGCGCCGCGTGCCGGTGTCGAGGGGGCCTCGATGGGGACGGTCAGGCTGCTCCCCGAGGCGGCGGGCTCGGCGCCGGCCACGCCGTCCGTCTCCAGCCTCATCGCCGCGCCACCCGGACGACACGGGTGCCGGCAATCCGGTCGTGAAGGCCGCCGCCGAACGCGACCATCAGGAAGCCGACCCCCAGGCTGGCCGCGCTGAGCCCGTACCCGAGCACCCGCAGCGCCGCCCGACCGACGCCGATCGGCGAGACCCCGTCCTCGGTCTCGACGCGCAGGTCGAGCAGCTCCTTCCCCGGTGTCGCGCCCCGCACGGTCCAGAAGTAGAGGTGGAACAGCCCGCCCAGCAGCAGGGCCAGCGGCACCAGCGTGACGGTGGCGACCACCGGGAGGAGAGACACCTCCGCCGGCGTCCGCGGCGTCTCGCGCGTCCACCAGTACCAGGCGACCGGGGCGAGCATGACGGCCTGCCCCGACAACACGAAGACAGCGTCGACGAGGGCCGCGGCCAACCGGCTGCCGGCCGGTGCGGGGGTGGCCCGCATCCCGGCCCGGGCCGCTTCCGGCCGCCGCACCGGTTCGACCGCCCTCCGCCGGCCGGCGGGCCGGGGCAACGGGGCCATCGCCATCGACCCGCTCGACATCCCCGGTCCGGCGAGGTCAGGCGAGAGGGCCAGCGGGCGCGTGTCCCGCGGCGGGACCGGCTCCTCCAGCCTGTCCCCGGCCGGCGAGAGCGCGGCCCCGCAGGCGTTGCAGTAGCGCGCGGGCAGCGGCACGGCGGCCTCGCAGGAGGGGCAGACCGCCTTCGGCGGGCCGACCGGGTGCGCGACCGGGGCCCCGCACTCCCTGCAGAAGTGATCGCCGCGGCGGTAGGCCCCGCCGCAGGCGGGGCAGTGCAGCGGCTGAGCGGAGGGGTGCGGCACGATCTTGCCGCTGCCCGCCTCCAGCATGTCCTCCCGGAACTGCAGCCGCGCGCTCCCGATGGCGACCAGGTCGCCGTCGTTCAGGCCGCGCTCGCCCACCCGGTCGCCGTTGACCACCGAGCCGTTGGCGGAGTGGCAGTCGCGCAGGAAGAACCGCCCCCCGCGGTGCTCGACGACCGCGTGTCGACGCGAGACCATGCCGTCCGTCAGCACCAGGTCGTTCGAAGGGTCGCGGCCGATCGTGAGGACGGTCGAATGGGAGAGCAGGATCTCGCGGCGTCCCGGCGAGTTCGGGTTGACGACCAGCTTCGCCACCTAGCCCCCGAGGAAAGTCTGCCGGAACATCGTCAGCGACTTCACCTTGGTGCCCTGCTTGACGGCGGGCTCGAACTTCCAGCCGCGGACCGCGGCCACCACCGCCTCGTCGACCGCCCGCCCGCCGGACTCGACCACCTTCACGTCGCGGACCGCGCCCGTGTCCGTCACCACGAACTGGACCAGCACCGAGACCCGCTCGCCCGACTTGAGGTGGGGCGCGCCCGAGGGATAGGACGGCGTGGTGCCCGAGAGCCGGCGCGGCTTCACGTCGACCTCGCCGTCCGGGTAGACGCGGGCGAGGTCGACCGCCTGCGGCGCCGGCGGCGGAGGCGCCGCCGGCCTGGCGGCGGGCAGCGGCTTGAGCCGCGCCTCCAGCCGGCCCTTCTGGTGGGCGACCACGTCGATCGAGCCCGACCACGGCTCGTACCCCGACATGTCCATGCGGACGGTGCGCGATCCCGCCCGCAGGGCCACGCCGTTGACCGGCGTGCGGCCCGCCGGCCGGCCGTCGATCGTCACGGATGCCCCCGGCGGCGAGGAAAAGATGTCCGCCGCCCCCATCTGCGGCGCGGCACGGGTCAGCTTGAACCGCAGCTCGGCCGAGGGCCGCTCGGCGGTCACGGGGATGCGCTGGCTCTGGACCTCGTAGCCGGGTCGCTCCAGCTCCAGCAGGTACTCGCCGGCCGCGAGGTCCGTCAGGTCCAGCGGTGTCGTCCCGCGCACCGCCCCGTTGACGCGCACCGCCGCTCCCGGCGGGTCGCTCTCGACGTGCAGGGACCCCGAGATCGGAGCGGCCGCCAGCGTCGTCGGCGGCGGGGTCGCGGGCGCGGCCGCGAGGGTCGTGGGCGCCACGGAGGCCGGCGAGGCGACGGTCGCCTGGGGCTGGACGCGGCGCCACAGCGCGTAGCCGAGCAGGGCCAAGCTGGCGAGGGCGACCAGGCCGACGGCGCCCAGCACCAGGGCCACCGGCACGCCGCGCCGTGGCGTCCTCGACCCGGCCCGGCCCGCATCCGTCCGGTGGCGGGTCGTCGGCTGCGGCGGCAGCGTCCGGCTCGCCTCGGGCGGCCTCGGCGTCGGCTCGAAGGAGACGCCGACCGGCGGAGGCGGCGGCGCCGGCATCAGCACCGTCGCCGGCACCTCGTCCTGCGGGGGCAGCTGCGGCATCAGCACGGTCGCGTCCTCCGCCGGTGGCGCAGGTGGCGCGGCCATCGGCGGGGAGCTGATGAGCACGGTGGCCGGCTCCTCGGCAGGTGCAGCCGCCGGGGCGAGCAGGACGGTCTGGGGCTCGTCCGCCGGCCGGGCCGCGACCGTCTCGTCGGCCATGGCGGGCATGAGTGCGGTGGCCTCGACCTCCGGCCCCTCCGCGGCCGGTCCCGGCGCCGAGAGGAGCACGGTCGCCGGCTCGCCGGCGGGCGCGCGGTCGAGCGCCCCGAGCACGGCCGTCTCCTCGCCGAGGCCGGTGAACCAGGCACCGAGGCAGTACTCGAGGTCGCGCACGAACTCGCCCGCCTTCTGGTACCGGTCGGCCGGCTTCTTCGCCAGCACCCTGGCGAACACCTCCCGCCACTTCTCCGGGACCAGGCCGTTCGCCTCCAGGTCGAGCGGCTCGACGGGGTCGACGTGGACGAGCTTGTACAGGATCGCGGTGACGTTGGCGCCCGGGAAGGGCTGCTGGCCCGAGAGCATCTCGAAGGCGCAGACGCCCAGCGAGAAGATGTCGCTGCGCCCGTCCAGCCGCTCGCCCATCGCCTGCTCGGGCGACATGTACGAGGGCGTCCCGACCAGCGCCCCGGCGTGGGTGATGTCGGCGTCGGCCAGCTTGGCGATGCCGAAGTCGGCGACCTTCACCTTGTCGGCGTCGTAGAGCATCAGGTTCGAAGGCTTGATGTCGCGGTGGACCACGCCCTGGGAGTGCGCGTAGTCCAGCGCGGAGGCCACCTGGCTCACCAGGCCGACCACCTTCTCCGGCCGGAAGCGGGTGCCCTCCTCGATGTAGGAGGCGACCGTCCGGCCGTCGATGAACTCCATCGCCAGGAACGGCACCCCGCCCTCCTCGCCGATGTCGAAGAGGGTGACGATACACGGGTGCGAGAGGGCTCCCGAGATCCGGGCTTCCTGGTAGAACCGCTCGATGAAGAGGGCGTGCTGCGGGCTCGTCTTGGGCACGTCGAGGCGGATCGTCTTGATCGCCAGCGTGCGCTTGATGAGCGGGTCGAAGGCCTTGTACACCGCGCCCATCGCGCCGTACCCGAGGGCGTCGATGATCTGGTACCGGCCGATCGTCGCAGGGATCCGCTCGCCCGTCGGGCTGGTCTGATTGGTCATCCTTGGTCCCCCGAAAGCCGCGGCAGGCCACACGCAGCCCGGGATTTCGCAATTTAGCAGCGGCCTCCGGCGGTGTCAACCGCAGCCGCGCGTCAAGTCACACCAGCGCTTGGATTTGCGGCTGTGCTACTCTTTTCCGACCCATGTCAGAGTCGGCCCACGAGACGCTCACCTACGAGTCGCTCGACCAGCCGCTCAGCCCCCTGTTCCTCGACTACCTGTCGGGCCGGGAGCGCGCCCTGCCCTTCCTGGGGAGCGACGGTTTCGGTCTCGACGCCATCCTGGGCGCGGCCGAGCGCACGGCCGGCGCCAGCCATCCCCGGTCCGAGGTCGCCCGCGTCCTCGTCCGCCAGCAGGAGGCGCGCTCCTCTCCCGCGGCCGCCGAGCGGGCGCGGGCGCTCGGCGAGCCGGGCTCGGTGGTGGTGGTGACCGGCCAGCAGGCGGGGCTCTTCGGCGGACCGCTGTTCGTGCTGTTGAAGGCGGTCGCGACCGTGGAGGTGGCCCGGCGCCTGCAGGAGCGTCGGCAGCGGCCGGTGGTGCCCGTGTTCTGGGTGGCCTCGGACGACCACGACTTCGCCGAGGTGCGCTCGATCAGCGTGCTCGACACCGGCTTCACCCTCCGCACGCTGCGCTACACGCCGCGGCACGAGCCGATCGGCCAGCCGGCGTCGGCGATCGAGCTCGACGACACCATCGTCGGGGTGGTCGAGGAGCTGGGCCGCTCGCTGGCGGCCGGGATCGGCCGTGACGAGGTGATGGAGGCCGTGGCCGCCTGCTACCGGCCGGGCGAGACCCTGGCGGGGGCCTTCGGCCGGCTGGTCGCGCGGCTGCTGCCCGAGCTGGTGGTCCTCGACCCCGCCGACCCGGAGCTGAAGGCCCTGGCCGTCCCCGTCCTCGCCCGCGAGCTGCGCGAGTCCTCGCCCCTGTCCCGGCTGGCGATCGAGGCGGGACGCCGGCTGCTGGAGGCCGGCTACCACCAGCAGGTCCCGGTCCGGCCCGGCTTCCTCCACCTCTTCGTGGTGGCCGAGGGCCAGCGGCGGGCGCTGGCGCTCTCCAACGGCACCGTCGAGGTGCGCGGGACGCGGGAGCGGCTGTCCCTCGACCAGGCCCTGGCC
>DATKME010000007.1:0-2663 GCA_035542035.1 Vicinamibacteria bacterium
CTGTTGTAGCCGATCCCCTGGGCCTGCTGCAGAAGCTGGGTCGCCTGCGAGGTGATCGACGCCAAGGGACCGGTGACGTTGGTTCCCAGCTTCTGGAGCATGGCCGCCTGGTTGGTGAGCTGCGCCTGCAGCTGCTGGATCTGCTGCAACTGCTGAGAGACCTGCTTCACCGCCTGGGCGATGGCGGCCGGATCGACGACCGTCAGCTGGGCCCGCGCCGGCTCGGGGTTCCCGGCGAGGACGCCGACGGAGACGACCGCAGCCATCGCGGCCGCGAGGCCCTTACGCATGATGAGACTCCGTGGAGATGGACCGACGCGATGCGGGGGGCGGCCAGAGCTCGGCCGCGTCCGCGCGGACAAACAGCGGCTCGGTGCGGACGCGGAACAGGACCGCGGCGGCGAACAGCAGGAAACCCAGCGCCATGACGAGCAGCTGGTGGTGAAGCGGCGCGCCGAACACGGCGAAGAATCCCGGCGCCGCCAGGCCCAGGAACAGGAATCGCCGCCGGCGCGGCGTGGAGATCCAGCTCGCCGGCAGACGCCGCGCGAGCGCGGACACGACCGCCAGCTGCGCGGCCGTGAGGGGAGGCGGGCCGATCGCACCCGCCAGCGGATCGGCAGGCCCAGGCTCGTTCGAGGCAAGTCGCATCACGCCACCTTCGCCAGCGAGCGGGCGGCGGTCTCAGCCAGGTAGGCGGCGACCTCCGGCTGGCCTCTGGCGGCGTAGTAGGCCGACGCGAATCCTGCCGGCCCGTGCCGTTCGAGGATGGCGCTGATCAGCTGCTGGTCTCCCGGCGAGGAGGCGCCGACGGCGGCCAGGGCCAGGGGCCCGAGGCCGAGCTCGAACAGGCGGTTCCCGCTGGCGGACTGGAAGTAGTACTCGCGCTTCGGGGTGGCGCTGGCGATGATCCGCACCTGCTGGGCGTTCAGGCCGAAGCCCGAATAGAGCTCGGCGATCTGCGGCGTCTGAGCGTCCGGGTTGGGCAGGAAGATGCGTGACGGGCAGCTCTCGATCAGCGCGGGCGCGATCGACGAGCGGGCGATGTCGGCCAGGCTCTGGGTCGCGAACACGACGGCGACGTTGAACTTCCTCAGCGTCTTCAGCCATTCGCGGATTTTCGCGGCGAACGAGCCCTGGTCTAGGAACAGCCACGCCTCGTCGAGCACCAGAAGGGTTGGCCGACCGTCGAAACGCTTCTCCAGGGTCCGGAAGATGTAGGTGAGCACCGGCGCCAGGGCGGCCTTGTTGGCCATCAGTTCGGCCATCTCGAAGGTCTGCCATCTCGCGCCGGAGAGCACGTTGTGCTGCGCATCCAGCAGGTGGCCGTGTGGCCCGCCCAGGGTGTAGGGCTGCAGGGCGGCCTTGACGTCGCGATCCTGGATCGTCGCCGCCAGCAGAGTCAGGGTCCGCTGCTCGCGCGGGCCTGCAGCGAGGTTGCGCAGACCGCCCCAGATCTCCTCCTTGATCGGCGGCGTGATCGCCACGCCCTCCGCCGCCACGATGTCCTGGACCCAGTCCTGCGCCCAGGCGCGGTCCTCGGAGGTGTCGATGTCGGCCAGGGGCTGGAACGCCAGCTCGCTCTGGTCGCCGCCGAGGAAGTAGAAGCGGCCGCCCGTGAGCAAGGTCGTGGCGCGCGAGCTGGCGCCCTTGTCGAAGTAGAAGACCTGCGCCTCGGGGTAGCGCAGCCATTGGACGGCGATGGCGTTCAAGAGGACCGACTTCCCCGAGCCGGTGGGGCCGACGCACATCGTGTGGCCGACATCGCCCTGGTGAAGGTCGAACCGGAACGGCGTGGTGCCGGCGGTCCGGGCGAACATCAGCGGCGGCTGGGGCGCGGCGTGGCCGCGCTTCTGGCATTCCGAGGTGAGGTGGGCGTTGCGGGTGGGGCCGGGCCAGATGGCCGACATCGGCATCATGTCGCAGAGGTTCAGGGAGGACACGAGGGGGCGGCGCAGATCCGCATAGGCCTGTCCCGGCAAGCTTCCGAGCCAGGCTTCGACCGCGTTCACGTCCTCGACCTTGCAGACGAAGCCGACGCGGTTGATGGCGCTCTCGACCTCGCGAACCCGGTCCGCCAGCCGGTCGGGGTCCGGGTCCATCAGCGTCACCGTCGGCGTGAAATAGCCGATCGAAGCCCAGTCTCCGCCGAGGATGGCCAGCGCCGCGTCGGCGTCCGTGGTCTTTGCCGCCGCGTCCGGATCCTCGAGCTGCGAGGGCTCGCGGGTGATCGCCTCCTTCAAGAGCGCCATGACGCCCTTGCGCTTGGCGAACCAGCGCTTGCGCACGGTCGTCACGACCTTGCGGGCGTCCTCCTTGTCGAGGGGCAGAAAGCGGCAGACCCAGCGGTAGCTGACGCCGAGCTCGTTCAGGCGATCGAGCAGCCCCGGCGAGGAGGTCGTCGGATAGGCCCGCACCGAGATGGTGCGCATGTAATGGCCGCCGAGGCGCGGGAAGAGGCCGCCCTGGAAATCGTCATCGGTGAGGAAGGCGTCGAGGTAGGCCGGCGTGTCGGGCGTGCGGACGTAGTGCCGCTTGGTCGAGACGCAGCCGTGCAGATAGGTCAGCGTCTCGTCGTCCGAGAGCTCATGCACCTCGGGCATGATGGCGCTGAGGATGTCGGCGATCTGGCGCAGGGCGGCGAGGAACTCGCCGAGCGCGGC
>DATKME010000008.1:0-19853 GCA_035542035.1 Vicinamibacteria bacterium
CAGCTTGCGCGAGCCGGTGGGGCCGTTGCGCTGCTTGCCGATGATGATCTCCGCGATGCCGCGGTTCTCGTCCGTCGGCTTGTACTCCTCCTCGCGGTAGATGAACATCACCACGTCCGCGTCCTGTTCGAGCGCCCCGGATTCTCTCAGGTCCGACAGCTGTGGCCGGCGGTCGGTGCGGGCCTCGGGCGCGCGCGAGAGCTGCGACAGCGCCAGCACCGGCACCGACAGCTCCTTGGCCAGCCCCTTCATGGAGCGGCTGATGGCGGACAGCTCCTGCTGGCGGTTCTCGCTGCGGCCCGACGAGGTGACCAGCTGCAGGTAGTCGACCACGACCAGGGCCAGGCCGTGCTCGGCCTTGAGGCGGCGGCACTTGGCGCGCATCTCCAGCGGCGAGATGGTGGCCGAGTCGTCGATGAAGATCTTCGACTGCGACAGGTCGGTGTAGGCCTTGGCCAGCCGGGTCCAGTCCTTCTCGCCCAGCTTGCCGGTGCGCAGGCGGTGCGCGTCGATGCGGGCGTCGGCGCAGAGCAGGCGCAGGGCCAGCTGCTCCTTCGACATCTCCAGCGAGAAGACGCCCACCGTCTCCCCCGCCCGCATGGCCACGTGCTGGGCGACATTGAGGCAGAACGAGGTCTTCCCCATCGCCGGCCGGGCAGCCACGATCACCAGGTCGCCCTTCTGCAGGCCGCTGGTCATCTCGTCGATGTCGACGAAGCCGGTGGCCAGCCCCGTCACCACGTCCTTGCTCTGGGAGAGCTGGTCGATGGTGCGGAAGCTCTCCTTGACGATCTCGCCCATGGCCACGAAGCCGGCGCGGATGCGCCGCTCGGCGATGTCGAAGATCGCCTTCTCCGCCTGGTCGAGCAGCACCGCCGCGTCGTCGGCCGCCTCGAAGGCGCTGGTGACGATGCGGTTGCCGGCGTGGATCAGATGGCGGAGGACGGCCTTCTCCTTGATCAGCCGGCTCCAGTGCTCGACGCTGGTGATGCGCGGCATGCCGTCCACCAGCGACCCCAGGTAGGCGGCTCCGCCGCAGGCCTCGAGCGCCGCCCGCCGCACCAGCTCCTCCTTCAGCGTCACCAGGTCGATGGGCTGGGAGCGCTCGGCCAGCGCCGCCATCGCCTCGAAGATGCGCCGGTGGCTGTCGCGGTAGAAGTCCTCGCGGCCCAGGATCTCCGCGGCGGAGTTGAAGGCCTGGTTGTCCACCAGGATCGCGCCGAGGACGGTCCTCTCGGCCTCGGCGTTGTGCGGGAGCGTCCTGTCCTGCGGGGGGGCCTCGGTGGACATGGGCGACCCGGTGGGTGGCTAGCCCTCCTTGGTGACCAGCAGCCGCAGCGTGGCCTGCACCTCGGGGTGCAGCCTGACCCGGACCTCGTGCTCGCCCAGGGTCTTGATCGGCTCTTCCAGCAGCACCTTGCGCTTGTCGATCTCGATGCCCTTCGTCTTCAGGAACTCGGCGATGTCGCCGCCGGTCACCGAGCCGTACAGCACGTCGTTCTCGCCCACCTTGCGCGGGGCCACGAAGCGCAGGGTGCCGATGCGCCCGGCCAGCGACTCGAACTCCGCCTTCTCCTTGGCCAGCCGCGCCTCGTGGGCCTTCCTCTCCTTTTCGATCATCGCCTTGTTGGTGGCGGTGACCGGCATGCCCAGCCCGCGCGGCAGCAGGAAGTTGCGGGCGTAGCCGTCGGCGACCTTCACCACCTCGCCGCGGCGCCCCAGGTTGTGAACGTCCTCCCTCAGGATCAGCTCCATGACTCTCCTCGAGATTCAACCACGCCGGCCGTCCCGGCCGGGTCCACTAGACCTTCTCGCGCGGGGGCTCGGCCCAGCGGCGGAAGTCGAACCAGTTGTCGAACAGGCCCAGGAGCGCCAGGATCTCCGGCGCCCAGGGGTTCGCCAGCACCAGCACGAGCAGGGCCAGCCGCAGCAGCGGCGGCGCCGCCAGGCGCCTGGCGTAGAAGACCACCACGGCCAGGCCCTGCAGGGCGAAGAAGAACGCGACCACCAGCAGCACGTTGTACGCGGCCGGCCGGGCCAGGGGCAACGCCACCGAGGCCCCCGCCAGGATGAACGCGGCGACCAGCGCGAGGGGGAAGTGGATGCGCTCGAACTCGCCTTCCTCCAGCCACCCCGGGTCCCGCCGCAGCAGGTAGAGGCGCAGCAGCGCCGCGTTCGCGATCACCAGCAGCGCGGCGCCGATGATCCAGGCCGCCGGGAACACCACCGCGATCGCCTCGCGGATAGCCCCGACCTGCTCGCGGAAGTCGGCGACGGCGTCGTCGGGAACGCCCCGCTGGTGGAGCTCGGACAGGAACGCCTCCGAGCGCAGCTGGTCCACGGGCTCCAGCGAGCGCCGCTGCATGGCGTCGCCGGCGAAGAACAGCGCCGGCGCCAGCCCCGCCAGCAGCAGGCCGAAGGCCCAGGTGCAGCCGCGCAGCAGCCCGCGCCCGCGGGCCAGAGCCTCGCCCAGCAGCAGCCCCACCGGCGCCAGCGCCAGCAGGAAGCCGCCGGCGGCGCCCGGGGAGGTGGCGGCGGCGATCAGCGCCACCGCCAGCGCGGTCGCCAGCCAGCCACCGGCCGCTCCGCCCCGCAGCCGCTGGACCGCCAGCGGCACCGGGCAGAGGAAGGCGAGCGGCCCCAGGGCGGGCACGAAGGCGGCCGCGGCGAACAGAAGCGCGGCCAGCAGGCCCGCGCCGACGACGCCGCCCAGGCGGGGCTCGGCCTTCGTCCCCGTGCCCGCCGACACCGGGTCCTTCGTGCCCACGTTCACCGGTGGCGCCGCTCGCTCAGTCGGCGGCGTAGGGCAGCAGCGCGATGTGCCGGGCCCGCTTGATGGCCTCGGTCAGCTTGCGCTGGTGCTCCGCGCAGGTGCCGAACATGCGCCGCGGCAGGATCTTGCCGCGCTCGGGTACGAACTGCGAGATCAGCTTGACGTCCTTGTAGTCGACGTAGTCGATCTTGTCCGCGCAGAACTTGCAGACCTTGCGGCGGCGGAAGAAGTACCGCTTGCCGCCGCCGTCCTTCTTGTCCGCGCCGCCCTTGGCGCCCGCACCGCCGCCGCCGGGGCGACCGCCGCCCCCGCCAGGCCGGCCGAAGCCGCCGCCGAACCCACCACCGCCGAAGCCGCCGGAGCTCATGGCTGCACCCCTTCCGTCTCACGCGCGGGCGCGGCTCCGCCGCGGCCCCGACGCTTCTCCTCGCCCAGCGCGCGCTTCGCCTTGCGCCGCTCGGCCTTGCGCAGCTCCTCGTCCACCCGCACCGACAGGAAGCGGATGACGCCGTCCGTCACCTTCAGCCGCCGCTCGGCCTCGCGGACGAGCCCGCCGCTGCCTTCCACCACCAGCAGCACGTAG
The DNA here is from genome assembly GCA_035542035.1 of Vicinamibacteria bacterium. Taxonomy (GTDB): domain Bacteria; phylum Acidobacteriota; class Vicinamibacteria; order Fen-336; family Fen-336; genus DATBSL01. The sequence goes on from DATKME010000008.1 coordinate 3,357, forward strand.
GACCCCTCGCGGTGGCGGCCCACGTCGTAGGCGAGGCGCTTCTTGCCCCACTTCTCGACCTTCTGGACCTTGCCGCCGGCCTGCTCGACGAAGCCCTGCACCTGGGTGGCCAGGGCGTCCACCTCGGGCTCGCCGAGGTTGGGGTCGGCGATGAAAATGATCTCGTAGACGCGTTCGCTCAATGGTCCTCCTTCTGGATGTCCGGCGGCCGCTCCGCGACCGACGGCCAGCTCCTTTGGGGACCGAGGGTCCCTACCGGGAGCAAGGGTCAAGGTGCCGCCGAGGGATGGTTCCCCCGCGACAACCGCTGAGTATATCCGATGCGGGCCACCCCGGCCAGGTCCTCAGGCGGGCGGGCCCTCCGCGGGCGCGGGAGGGATCCTTCCGTTGAAGCGGTTCATGGCGACCGCCGCGCCCTCCTGCACGAGGCAGACCACGGCGTCGGCAGCGCGGACCACGGCCTCGCGGAACGCGGGCTCGTCCTCCGGCGCCACGGCGGCCAGCACGTAGTCGGCCAGCTCGTCCGGCAGCTCTCCCTGCCGGATGCCGATGCGCACGCGCGGAAACTCCTGCGTCCCCAGCGCCTCCACGATCGAGCGCAGCCCCCTGTGGCCGCCGGCGCTCCCGCGCTCGCGGACCCGGATGGCGCCCAGGGGCAGCGCGACGTCGTCGAGCACCACCACCAGGTCGGCGGGCACGGCGCCGAGGCCGGCGAGCAGCCGGGCCACGGGCGGACCACTGCGGTTCATGTAGGAGAGGGGCTTCACCAGCCGCAGCGCCGACGCTTCCAGCCGGGCGTCGGCGACCCACAGATCGTCGTCCACCCGGCCCGCCGCCCCCGCCCGGGCGGCGAGGAGGTCCACGACCAGGAAGCCGGCGTTGTGGCGGGTGGCCGCGTAGCGCTCGCCCGGATTGCCCAGGCCCACTATCACCGCGACGCGTGCCGGTGGAGCGCACGCGTCGCGGCATGCCGTTTGGCCTATTTCTTTTCCTTCTTCTCGGGCTTGCCCGCTGCCTTCTCGCCCTTGGCTGCCGGGGCCGCCGCCGCCTCGGCAACCTCGCCCTCGGCCTTGCCCTTCTTGATGACCTCGGGCTCCACCGCGGCGCCCTCGGCCGCCACACCCTCGGCCGGCGCCGCCTCGGCGGCGGCCTCCTCGGCCCTGGGCAGCACGACGTGGACGATGACCACGTCGGGGTCGGCCAGCACCTTCACCTTGTCGCCCAGCTTGAGCTCGGCGACGCGCAGGTGCTTGTGCAGCTCCAGGTGCGAGATGTCGACGCTGATCTTCTCGGGGATGTCCGCGGGCAGGCACTCGATCTCCAGCTCGCGGGTGACGAAGTCCACCAGCCCGCCCTGCTGCTTCACCCCGACGGGCGTGCCCTCCAGCTCGATGTGCACCTTGACGGTGATCGCCTTGTCGAGCGCGACCTCGTAGAAGTCGGCGTGCAGCAGCTGGCCGCGCAGGGGCTCGCGCTGGAACTCCTTGAGGATCACCCTGCGGCGGGCGCCGCCCAGGTCGAGGTCGAACAGCGTGTTCTCGCCCGCGGCGCTCTTCAGGATGGCGCCGATCTCCCGCGGCGAGACGGCGACCGGCACCGCCTCCTTGCCTGCGGCGTAGACCACGCCGGGGATCAGGCCGCGGCTGCGCAGCCGGCGGTTGACGTTCTTCCCGGTCTCGCTCCGGCTCTCCGCCGGCACCACGAATTCAGGCATCTTCGCAACACTCCAGAACTTCTGATTCTACATTGAAGAGGGGGCTAGACGAAGAGGCTGGTGACCGAGGTCTCCTCGTGGATGTTCTTGATGGCCCGGGCCAGCAGCTCGGCGATGGTGAGCACCACGATCTTGCTGCAGGCGCGTTTCTCCGCCGTCAGCGGCAGCGAGTCGGTGACGATGAGCGTGGAGAGCGGGCTCTTCTCGATGCGCTCGAGGGCGTGCCCGGACAGCACCGGGTGGGTGCAGGAGGCCAGCACCTCGCGCGCCCCCGCCGCCTTGATGGCCTCGGCCACCTTGGTGAGGGTGCCGGCGGTGTCGACGATGTCGTCCACGATCAGCGCCGTGCGCCCCTCGACGTCGCCGATCACGTTGTGGACCTCGGCCACGTTGGGCTGGTCGCGGCGCTTGTCCACGATGGCGAGGGCGGCGTCCAGCCGCTTGGCGTAGGCGCGCGCCCGCTCCACCCCGCCGGCGTCGGGCGAGATCACGGTGAGGTTCGGCAGGTGCAGCTTCTGCACGTGCTCGATGATCACCGGGGCCGCGAACAGGTGATCGACCGGAACGTCGAAGAAGCCCTGGATCTGGGCGGCGTGCAGGTCGACGGTGAGCACCCGGTCGGTGCCCGCGGTCGAGAGCAGGTCCGCCACCAGCTTGGCCGAGATGGGCACCCGCGGCTTGTCCTTGCGGTCCTGGCGGGCGTACCCGTAGTAGGGCAGGACCGCCGTCAGCCGCGACGCGCTCGAGCGCTTGAAGGCGTCGAGCATCAGCAGCAGCTCCACCAGGTTCTCGTTGACCGGGGAGCAGGTCGGCTGCACCACGAACACGTCGGCGCCGCGCACGTTGTCGTGGATCTGGAACCAGACCTCGCCGTCGCTGAAGCGGGCGAGGTGGGCGCGGCCCAGGGGCATTCCCAGGCAGCTGGCGATCGCCTCTCCCAGCGCCGGGTGCGCAGTGCCGGTGAAGATCCGGAGCTCTCGTCTCATAGGTGCGTCATCGGTGCGTACACGGGCCGGCACCGGGTGGCTGGGGCGGAAGGATTCGAACCTTCGATCCGGGGTCCAAAGCCCCGCGCCTTACCACTTGGCCACGCCCCAACGCGGGGTCCTAACCCTCGGAGCCCCCCTTGTCGCCGACCTCGCCGCCGCTCGACGGCGCGGGCGCGGCGGCGGCCCCGGTCGCCACCTGCTGGCGGTAGATACCCAGCACCTTCTCCTCGAGGTACTGGCGCATCTGGTTGTTGAGCGGATGGGCAATGTCCTTGAAGGTCCCGTCCTTCCGCTTCTTGCTCGGCATGGAGACGAACAGCCCCTTGGGCCCGTGGATCACCTTGATGTCCGTCACCACGAAGCAGTGATCGAAGACGATGGACACGAATGCCTTGAGCTTCTCGTCGTCAACCGGGATGACCTTGACGTCGGTGATCTCCATGTTGGACCGCTCCTCCTCGTCCGTCGATCGTCTCCTCAACGCACCCGCGACCAACCCCACGCGGCCCGGTACTCGGCGAGCGTCAACGTCCTCGCGACGCGGGCCCGGAAGCCTTCGCCCGCCAGCCTGTGGCAGGCCCGGGCGGCCGTCCGCGCGGTACCGAACAGCCCGAACCAGCTCGCGCCGCTGCCCGAGAGAGCGGCGAGCCCGGCGCCGGCCCCGGCGAGCACGGCCCTGATCCGCGCCGCCTGCTGGCGCAGCGCAGGCGCCTCCTCCAGGGCCGCTGCCTCGAGGTCGTTGACCAGGAGCCGGAACGCACCAGTGCCCTCCAACTCTCTCGATACGAAGAAAAAGATGCTATTGCTGTTTTCCCGGGGTGTCAAACCTGCATCGAGCCGGGCGAAGACGCGCGCGGTCGAAACGTGGATCCCGGGGTCGACCAGCACCACGTGGGCCCGAAGCTGCTGGCGCAGCGGGTAGACCTCGTCGCCGCGGCCCAGGCCGAGCGCCGTCCCGCCGAGCAGGAAATACGGTACGTCCGCCCCCAGGCGCCGGGCCAGCCCGTGCAGGCCGGCCGGCCCCAGCCCCAGCCCCCACAGCCGGTCGAGCCCGACCAGCACCGCCGCGGCGTTGCTGGAGCCGCCGCCGAGACCGCCGCCCACGGGGATGCGCTTGCGGATCTCGATCTCGACGCCGTGCTGGACCCGCGCGTAGCGCCGCAGCAGCTCGGCGGCGCGCGCCGCCAGGTTGCTCCCGTCCTTCGGGACCAGCGGGTGGTCGCAGGCGACGCGGATCTCGCTGCGCGTCGGCCGCAGCACCACGTCGTCGTGGACGTCGATCGTCTGGAAGAGCGTGCGCAGCTCGTGGTAGCCGTCCTGGCGCAGGCCGAGCACCTCGAGGCCGAGGTTGACCTTCGCATGGCTGCGAAGGCGCATTCCGTGCCGGGGGATGCTGCGCCGCACCCCCCAGGCCCCCCCTCCACGCGCGAGTGAATCGCGCTTCGCTCCGAGCTCCCGCCCTCTGGACCTGGGCGTGGCGTTCGGCTTCCTGGGATCCGCCATCACCGCCCTCCCAGCAGACGCCGCGCCTCGTCGGCGTCCACAGGCCGGTAGCCCTGGTGCGGCGGCGGGTCGAAAGCGGCACCCGCGACCCCGCCGCCCGCGTCGGCGTCGGAGACCCGGGCCGTCACTCGGGTGCCGTCCTGCAGCTCCGCGTCGATGCGGGTCGGCAGCTCGCGTCCCCAGCGCGCCTGGTAGCGGCGCACGCCCTTCGGCGCCACTCCCACCAGGAGGTCCATCAGCTCCGCGGGCGAGAGCGGGATGCCGACGAGGGCCTCCATCTCGGCCGGTGCCGCCGGCCGCTCCAGGACGGCGCGCTCGCCGGGCAGCACTGCGGTCAGGCGGCCCTCGCAGGTGACCGCGACCAGGCGAGCACCGGCCGGGCCGGGGATCTCGATGCGCAGGGCGTCGGGCCGGCGGAAGGCGACCAGCACCCGGCTGCCGCCGCGCAGGGCGCCGCGCACCGAGACGTGCAGGTCGGCGGAGTAGGAGTCGAGGGCCGCCGCGCGGCGGACGACGTCCGGCGAGGGCGGCAGCGCTCGCACGCAGCTGGAAGCGGCCAGCGCGAAGGCGAGCGCCGCCTCAGGGAGCCGGCGGGGCCACCGCCTGCTGCTGGGCGTGGAGCACACCCTGGGCGTCACGGATCTTGGCCTCCACACGCGGGCGGTCGAGCTCCCCCTCCTCGTCCTCGCCGTGCAGGGCCTTCTGCCAGCATTGGAGGGCGTCGGCCACCCGGCCGCGCTTGTTGAGGATGTCCCCGAGGTGGTCGAGGATCACCGCGTTGTTGGCGTCCCTCTCGAGCGCCCTGCGCACCGAGGCCTCCGCCGCCTCGATCCGGTCGAGGCGGTAGAGCGCCCAGCCCAGGCTGTCCCGGTAGGCGCCGCTCGCGGGGTCCAGCTCGACCGCCTTCTGGATGAGCCCCAGCGCCTCGTCCACGCGCACGTTGCGGTCGGCGTTCATGTAGCCCAGGTAGTTGAGGACGGGGGCCGAGTCGGGCTCGATGGCGAGCGCCTCCCGGAACACGGCCTCGGCCTCGTCCGGGCGCTTCTCCCGCTCCAGCACGGCGCCGAGCTGGAACAGCACCGACAGGCTCTTGGGGTCGATCAGGCGCGCCTGGCGCAGCGCCGCCTCGGCCTGCGGGAAGTCCTTCGCCCGGCGGTAGAAGTCGGCGACGCGGGCCAGCACCTTGGGGTCCTTGGGCGCGCGCGTGCGCATCTTCTCGACCAGGGCGGTGGCGGCGGCGGTGTCCCCCTTGTCGCGCAGGATGTTGGCCTCGAGGCCGGCGAGGTCGACGTCGTCGGGGAAGCGCTGGCGCGCGGCCCGGGTCGCGGCCAGCGCCTCGTCCTTCTGCTTCGCGAGATAGAGCGCCTCCGCGCGGAAGCTCAGGATGGTCGCGTCCGGCGGGCCGCCGGCGGCCTCGGCGCGGGCGAAGGCCCTGGCCGCGTCCGCGTAGCGCTCCAGCTGCTGGTAGGCGAAGCCGAGGTGCAGCAGGAACACGCGGCTGTTGGCGGCGCCCTCCTCGTCGCTCGCCTGCGGGCGGGACAGCACCTGCTCCAGCAGCTCGACCGCCTTCGGGTAGTCGTGCCGCGCCTCGGCGATCGTCACCTTCAGGTAGGAGGCCTTGAGGTCGTCCGGGGCGCTGGCCAGCAGGGCGTCGGCGGCGCGGTCGGCCTCGTCGTAGCGCTTGAGGTCGCGCAGGCTGCGCCCGCGCAGGTCGAGGGCGAAGCGGTTGCTGGCGTCGGCCTGCAGCACGGCGTCCGCCTCGGACAGCGCCTCCTGCGGCCGCTTCGCCTGCACCAGCACCTCGCCGAGCTCCAGCCGCACCTTGACGTTGCCGGGATCCAGCTCGAGCGCCTTGCGGAAGTGGAGCACCGCCTGGTCCGACTGCTCGGCCTGGGCGTAGATGGCGCCCAGCATCTGGTAGGCGCGCGCCGACGACGGCTGCAGCTCGAGCGCGCCCTTCAGCGCGGCGGCCGCCTGGTCCGGCTCGCCGGCCTGCAGCAGGTGCTGCCCGCGCTGCACGTGCGCCTCGAAGTTGCCGGGGTCGATGGCCAGGTACTTCTCCCAGGCCGCGGCGGCCGCCAGGTGGTCACGCGCGGCGCCCTGGGTGTCACGCGCCTGGCCCCGCAGATCCGCGAGCTGCCCGTAGAGCGCCGCCAGGCTGAGCACCGCCTGACCGTCGCTCGGGCGCACCCGCACCACCTGCCCGTACTCCGCGGCGGCCCGCCGCAGCGCCGGCTCGGGGTCGTTCGCCGAGGCCTGCGATTGCGAGAGCTGCGCCAGGACCAGGTGGGCGTCGGCGTCGTCCTCGTCCAGGGCCGCCGCCGCGCGGGCCTCGGCGGCCGCGTCGTCGAGCCGGTTCATGTCGCGCAGCAGCCGCGCCGTCTCCACGCGGATGGAGGAGGACGAGGGATCGAGCTTCTGCGCCCGGCGGTACTCCGCCAGCGCCTCGTCGTTGTCCCCGGCGAGTCTCGCCTGCATCCCCAGGCTGAAGTGGTAGTAGGCGTCGGCCCGCGCGGTGGCCGCGGGCGGCGCGGCGACGGCAGCCGGGGGGGACGCGACAGCAGCGTGTGCCGCGGAAGCGGCCAGCACGAACACGAGGATCGACATGCGAGACGGGGCTCCTCCTGTGCGATTCTCCCATGCGCTCCGCAGGCGGTCAAAGTGAGACGCCGCGCGCGGCCCGCAGCCGCGCGCGGCGATGGCACGCGGCGACGGCCGTCTAGGCCGCCGCCTCGCGCGTGGCCCGGAACTGCTCGAGGATCCAGGCCTTCACGCGCTTGGAGTCGGCCGCCTGCCCCTCGACCGAGCGCAGGAAGTCGAAAAAGCGGCGCTCGCCTCCGGCGCCGAAGGCGCGCGACGGGAAGGTCACGTAGAACTCGCCCTCCGGCGAGCGCCAGATCGAGAAGCCGACGAGCTTCATCCCGGCGAGCGGGCCGGACTCCGACTCGAACACGATCTCCGCCTCGCAGACCAGCCGCTCCGGGGCGTTCTCCCTCTCCACGAACACGACACGCATGGCAGCCTCCTGGCTTGTCGGGCCGGTGGGAGAGAGGCCGGCAGTCTCGTCTTCGCCGCCGGGTCCCGGCGGCAGGACGATCCTAGCCACAGCCACGGCCGGGACAGGTCCGGAGAAGCCGACGGCTCTGCCTGGCTTCCTCGTTCTCGAGGGGGACTTCGTCCCCCCGAACCCCCCGTGCCGGTCGTTGCCGGTTCGGCTCTCATCGGAGGCCGCCTCTAGGCTAGACTCGCGCGTATGCCGATCGATCCCGAGCTTCTCGAGATCCTCGCCTGCCCGGAGTGCAAGACCCCCGTCGAGGTGGTCAAGGGGGGAGCCGGGCTGCGCTGCGTCCGCTGCCGTCGCGTCTACCCGGTGCAGGACGACATCCCGGTGATGCTGGTGGACGAGGCGAAGGTCGAGGACTAGGCGCTCCCCGGGCTAGCGGTGAGGCTGCAGCGGCTCCAGCTCTGGCTGCTCGCCGGCGTCGCGGCGACCGCCCCGGTGTCCATCTTCGCCAGCGAGATCCTGCTGGCGCTGGCCGCGGGCGCGTTCGTGTTGCGGCTGTCCCGCCGGCTCGCCCGCCTGCCGGCCACCGCGGTCGACACTCCGCTCGTCGCCTTCGCCGTCTGGTCGCTGCTGTCCGCCTGCTTCGCCGCCTCTCCCGCGGTCTCCCATGCCGACTCCAAGAAGCTGCTGCTGCTCGCGCTCTTCTACGTCGCCCTGGAGACGCTGACCGACGCCGAGGCGCGCGAGGCGGTGCTGCACTCGGTGCTGCTGGGAGGCCTCGCGCTGGCGGCGCTGATGGTGCTGCAGCACCACCTGCTCGGCTTCGACCGGCTGAACCACCGGCCTCCCGGCTTCCTCGGCCACTACATGTCGGCCTCGGGGGTGACGATGGTGGTGCTGGTGGTCGCCGCCGCCCGCCTGCTGTTCGCCCCCCCGCCGTCGCCGCGGCTGCGGGACTTCCGCGTGCCCGGCCTGGTGATGGTTGCGGTGGCGGTGGTGGCCGCCTTCGACGCGGCGGGACCGGGTCTGTGGCCCACGCGGCTGTTCGTGGCCGGCCTGGCGGTGCTCGCGGGACATCTGTCGCTGCACCCCGGCGAGAGGGCTGCCGCCGCGCGCGCGGCGCTGCCGCTCCTGGTGGTGCCCCTCGCCTCCTGGGCACTGGTGGTCTCGCAGACCCGGGGCGCCTGGCTGGGCGCGGTGGTGGGACTCTGCGCCGTGGCCGCGCTGCGCGCGCCGCGGCTGCTGCTGGTGGTGGCCGCCGCGGTGCTGGCCCTGCTGCTCGCCCACCCCAAGGAGCTCGCCGGCCGGCTCACCGTCGCCGACGCCAGCAGCCTCGACCGCTACTACATGTGGCAGGCCGGCATCGACATGATCATCGACCGCCCGGTGTTCGGCCAGGGACCGGGGATGATCCTGACTCGCTACCCGAGCTACCGCTGGCCGGAGGCGCCCAATCCCCGCGCCCCCCACCTCCACAACAACCTGCTGCAGGTGGCTGCGGAGCGCGGCCTGCCCGGCTTCGTGTTCTTCGCCTGGTGGGCGGTCACCGTGGCGGCGACGGCGCTGGCAGCCGCCCGCGCGGCCCGCGGGGAGCGGGGCGCCTCTGCGGCCGCGGCCGTGGGCAGCCTGGGCATGCTGGCCGCGATCTTCGCGGCGGGGCTGTTCGAGTACAATCTCGGCGATTCCGAAGTGCTCCTCCTGGTGCTCCTGCTGCAGGCCGTGCCCTTCGCCGTGGCGCGGGCGCGCCCCGCGGGGGCCCCGGCGTGACCCTGCTCTCCCCCGCTCGGGCCGCCGCCCTGCTCGAGGCCATGCGCGGCCGGCGGGTGCTGGTGCTGGGCGACGTGATGCTGGACGAGTTCCTGTGGGGACGCGTGTCGCGCATCTCGCCCGAGGCGCCGGTGCCGGTGGTCGAGGTCAGCCGGCAGAGCTTCCACCTGGGCGGGGCCGGCAACGTGGCCGCCAACGTGCGCTCGCTGGGAGGCGAGGCCGCCCTGGTCGGCGCGGTGGGGGACGACGCGGCGGGGCGGCTGGTGCGCGAGGCGCTCCAGGCCGCGCAGGTGCAGCCGCTGCTGGCGGTGTCCGACTCCGGCCGCCCCACCACCCTGAAGACCCGCATCGTCGCCCACAGCCAGCAGGTGGTGCGGGCGGACCGCGAGGACGCCCGCGACCTCGGCGGCCGCGCGGCCGCGGCGGTGCTGGCCGCGGCTCGCGCCGAGCTGGCGAACGCCGAGGCGCTGGTGATCTCCGACTACCAGAAGGGCGTCGTCACCGCCGCGCTGCTGCGGCAGGTGCTGCCGCTGGCGCGCCGTCGGCGGGTGAGCGTGCTGGTCGACCCCAAGCTGCGTCAGTTCCGCCGCTACCGGGGGGTGACTCTGGTCACCCCCAACGCGGCGGAGGCGGAGCAGGCGACCGGCATCCGCCTGCGCGGCGAGCGGGACCTGCTGCGCGCCGGCCGCCGCATCCTGGCGCTGCTGCGCTGCCGGGCGGCGCTGGTCACCCGCGGCGAGCAGGGGATGAGCCTCTTCGAGCGCGGCCGCCCGCCGCTGCACGTGAAGGCCGCCGCCCGCGAGATCTTCGATGTCACCGGCGCCGGCGACACGGTGATCGCGACCCTGAGCCTGGCGGTGGCCGCGGGGGCCGGCCTGCCGGAGGCCGCCGCGCTGGCCAACGTCGCCGCCGGCGTGGTGGTGGGAAAGATAGGCACCGCGCAGGCGACCCCCGACGAGGTGCTCGCGGCCGTACGCGCGGCCGCGGGCACCGGACGAGGACGCGGGGCTAGCTGAGCGGCGCCCCGGCGCCGCCGCCGAGCGGGCCGGCGCCGCGCCAGCCGTGGCCGCGGCCCATGGTCCGCCGCATCTGCTGGAGGGCGTCGAGCTTCTGCTTCTGCTGCGGGTCGAGGATGCCGGCCAGCTGCTGGCGGAACTGGTCGCGCTGCGCCCGCACCTTCTCCCGGTGAGCCTTCAGGTCGATCGTCGCCTGGCCCACCGCCTGCGGGTCCGGCTGGGACGCGCCCAGAGCCTGCTGCAGTTTCCGCCGCAGCGTGCGGCCCTCCTCCAGAAGCGGCTTCATCTGCTCACGCTGCTGCTGGCGCATCGTCTTCCACTGCGCCTGCTGCTGGTCGGTCAGCCCCAGGTACTGGGCCAGCCGCTGGCCGCCGCGCGCGCGCCACGCCGCCCGGGGGCCGCCGTCCTGGTCCGGCGACGCCACCGCCCACCCCGTAACGGCCGCCGTGCCCAGCGACAGCACGGCGACACCGAACCACTTCGCACTGGTCATGTTCGTTCCTCTCCTGTCCCCGAAGGATTGGAACGCCAACCGGCAGGCGGGGTTGCATGGGCCCGGGGCCGCCGCCGGGCCAGGAAGACAAGGCAGGCGACCGCGGCCACCCCCGAGACGGCAAGGCCGACGAGGACGCCGGCCGGCCGGTAGGACAGCTCGACCCGGTGGCGTCCCGCCGGCACCGGCACCGCCCGGAACGCCAGGTTCGCGCGGAGGACGGCTGCGCCAACGCCGTCCACAGTCGCCTTCCAGCCAGGGTCGTAGCTGTCGGCGACCACCACGTAGCCCGCGGTCGGCAGGTCCGCCTCGATCTGGATCCGGTCGGCGGTCTCACGGACGACGACGGCCCGCCCCTCGAATCCCGCCGGCGGATCGGCCGGCCGACCTTCCGACAGGACCACGGTCCGGGCGGGATCGAGACTGGGGTCGAGAAGAGCAGAGATCACGTCCGACTCGCCGGCGACCCGCACGCCTCCGACCGCGCGCACCCGCGGCAGCGATCCCGGGACCGCCTCCACCCGCACGGGGTCCCGGAACAGTCCCGGCACCACGGCGGTGACCGGCAGGCGGTCCGCCGCGAACGGGTGCAGGGCGAGCACGTGGGTGACCGAGGCGAGCTGCAGCAGTCGCAGGACGGTCCCGGTGTCGGCCTCGTACACGCGGACCAGGCGTGTGAACACCGCCACCGGCGCGGGCTGCAGGCCCCGGTAGTCGTTGTCGAAGCCCTGGCGCAGGCCCCAGCGGCCGGCCGTCTGGGGGGCCAGGCTCAGCTGCATCGCGAGAGCGGTCGAGGCGCTGAGGCTCCACCCGGCGGGCTGCCGCTCCAGCGCGTACGGTGTGCCGCCGCCCCAGGCCTGCGCGCGGGCGGTCTCGCCGTACTCGTAGGAGTAGACGCGCGCCCTGGCGACGGGCTGGAGAGCGGCCAGCACCTCGGGCCGGTGTGCGTAGAGGGCGAGCGGGGCGACGGGAGTGGGGAGGGGATGGGCCAGCGCGAGGTCGAGGACCGCCAGCACCGCGGCGGCGCCCCGGCTGCGCCACGCCAGCGCCGCCAGCGCGGCGCCGAGCAGGGCGTGCAGCGCCAGAGCGTGGCCGAGCGGGACCAGCGCCGGCAGCTCCCGGGGATCCAGCACGCGCGCGGCAGCCGCGCGCAGCGCGGGAACCTCCACCAGCATCGCCGCCGACAACGCGGCCACCAGCACGGTCGCCAGCGCGAGCGGAACCAGCGCGGCCAGCCGCCGGCGCCCCGCGAGAGAGCGCCAGCCGTCCACGCCGAGCCCGACCAGACCCGACCAGGCGAGGGCCGCGAACACCATCGCCTTGACCGGGTAGCGCAGGACCCGCAGTGGCGGCAGCAGATGGGTCAGCACGGCGTACGCCGGAGCGTGCCGGCCCAGCGCCACCAGCACCGCCGTGACCAGCACGGCGGCGAGCGCGAGACGCCGCCGCCTCTCCCCCGCCCGCGCCAGCCCGGCCGCGACCAGCCCCAGCGCAGGCAGGCCGAGATACAGCGAGACCAGGAACGGCTCGCGCCCCTCGTACAGCTCCTGCCGCCAGCCTGCCTGCAGCGGGAGCCGCGAGGGCACGCTGGCCGCAACCGTCTCCAGGAGAGACGACGGGTGCACCGACCAGTAGGTGCGCACCGCCTCCGGCAGCTCCCGGCGGGAGGAGCGCGCCAGCAGCTCCAGTGAGGCCACCCACTGGCCGGCGGCGAGCGCCGCGGCGAGCAGGATGGCGACGGCCCCGCCCCCCAGCAGCGCCAGGACCTCGCGGGGCTGCCGCCAGCGCACGTGCGCCGCCGCCGTCCAGGCAGCGAGGGTGAGCAGCGTCAGTGCGCACATGTCGGCCGATCCGGCGAGCATCTGCAGGGCGATGGCGAGGCCCAGCAGCGCCACGTCGCGCGCCCGCCGCGTGGCGGCGGCCCTCTCGCCGGCCAGCAGCACGACCGGCGCCAGGCAGGCGCCGGCGTAGTGGTGCCACAGGGTCACCAGCGACAGCAGCGGCCCGCACAGCACCCAGGCGGCGGCGCCAGTGGCAGCGGCCGCCACGGACAGCCGCCAGCGCCGGGCGAGGGCGAAGAAGGCGAGCGCCGACAGGGCCAGGTGACCGGCCGCGAACAGGGTGTAGTAGGTCCACGGCCGCATGACCAGGTTCAACCAGGTCGGCGGGTAGAGCACCTGGGCGCCGGGGTCGCCCAGCAGCGGCTGCCCGAAGGCCGGGCTCGGGTCCCACAGCGGCAGCGCTCCGCCGGCCACCGCCCGCACGAAGCCCTCGACCTGGGGGTGCCAGATCAGGTGGACGTCGCGATCGTAGATGACGCCACCCTGGAGCAGCGGCTGGCGGAACAGGGCCACCACCAGCAGCAGCAGGCCCGCTCGGGCCAGCGTCTCCGGTCGGACAGGGACCCGCCACACCGCCCGCACGCCGGCCGCCTCAGTGCTTGAAGTGCCGGACGCCGGTGAACACCATGGCCAGGCCATGCTCGTCGGCCGCCGCGATCGTCTCCTCGTCGCGCACCGAGCCGCCGGGCTGGATGACGGCCGTCGCGCCCGCCTTCGCGATCTCGTCGACGCCGTCGCGGAAGGGGAAGTAGGCGTCGGAGGCGACCACGGTCCCGGCCAGCGGGAGCACGGCCTTCTGCGCCGCGATGCGCGCCGAGTCCACCCGGCTCATCTGGCCGGCGCCGACCCCGACGGTCTGCACGGCGTTGGCGTAGACGATGGCGTTCGACTTCACGTGCTTGACCACCGTCCAGGCGAACAGCAGCGCCTTCCACTCGTCCTCGCTCGGCGCCCGCCGGGTCACCACGTCGCAGCGCTCGCGCTGCAGGCGGTGCAGGTCCCACTGCTGCGCCAGCAGCCCGCCCATCACCCGGCGCAGGTCGAAGCCGCTCACCTTGTGCACGGCGGTGGTGTCCATGCTCATCAGCCGCAGGTTCGTCTTGCGCCCGAGCGCCGAGAGGGCCGCGGGCTCGACGCCCGGGGCGATCACCGCCTCCACGAACCTCTCGGCGATCTTCTTCGCCGTCTCGCCGTCGAGCCGCTCGTTGAAGGCCACGATGCCGCCGAAGGCGGAGGTCGGGTCGCAGGCCCAGGCGCGCTCGTACGCCTCGAGCGGGGAGCCGCCGACGGCGGTGCCGCAGGGGTTCGTGTGCTTGACGATGACGCAGGCCGGCTCCTCCAGCTCCGTCACCAGGCGCCAGGCCGCGTCCAGGTCGAGGATGTTGTTGAACGAGAGCTCCTTGCCCTGCAGCTTGCGGGCCGCCGCCACCGAGAAGAGCGTCGAGCCCAGGTCGGAGTAGAAGGCGGCGCGCTGGTGCGGGTTCTCGCCGTAGCGCAGGTCCTGCACCTTCTCGAAGGCGAGGTTCAGGCGGTAGGGGAAGGTGTCGTCGGCCTCCGCCGGCGCGTAGCCGCCGTCGCGGGTCTCCACCTGGGAGAAGTAGGCGGCGATCGCCGCCTCGTATCGTCCGGTGTGGCGGAAGGCCTTCTGCGCGAAGTACAGCCGGGTGGCCGGGTCGATGCCGCCCGGGCGGTCGAGCTGCTCCAGCAGCAGGGAGTAGTCGCCGGGGTCCACCACCACCGCCACGTCGCGGAAGTTCTTGGCCGCCGCCCGCACCATGCTGGGACCGCCGACGTCGATGTTCTCGACCGCCTCCTCGAACGGGCAGCCCTTCGCCACCTTCTCCTCGAAGGGGTAGAGGTTCACCACCACCACGTCGATCGGCGGGACGCCGTGCTCCTCGAGCGCGGCCCGGTGGGCCGGGTCGTCGCGGCGGGCCAGGATGCCGGCGTGGACCTTCGGATGCAGCGTCTTGACCCGGCCGTCCAGGATCTCCGGGAAGCCGGTCGCCTGGGAGACGCCGATCACCGGCACGCCGGCGCGCTCCAGCTCGGCCGCCGTGCCGCCGGTGGAGAGGATCTCGAAACCCCGCGCGACCAGGCCGCGCGCCAGGTCCACGACACCGTCCTTGCGGTAGACGGAGACGAGCGCTCTCTTGGTCATGGGGCCTCCGGGGGAGAGAGGCGGCGATCCGGGGCGGCAGCCGGCGCGGGAGCGTCCACCGGCGCCACCACCCGCGGTGTCGCCATCCGGGTGAGGTCGCCGTGGGCCTCGCGCCAGGCGGCCAGCCAGGTGACGGCGGTGGCGGTCACGGCCCGCGAGTAGGCGACGGAGGCCGCCGCCCAGGCCGGGGAGCGGAAGTCGAGGCGCTCGTGGCCGACCACGCGGCCCTCGTGCACCAGCTCCTCGCGGATCGTCGGCACCTGCTGGCGGCTGCGCTCGACCAGCGACTGCCAGATCGCCGGCAGCTGCGCCCGCTTCAGCTCGAAGGCATCGAGGCCCGGCGGCATCGACGCCGAGCAGCCGGGGACCGGGGGCGAGGCGGCGGCGGTCCGGCAGAGCAGCGAGTAGTCGAGCACGACCGGCATCCGGCCGACGTTGGCGGCGAAGAGGGCGTAGTACTCGCCGGGCAGGCCTCGCGGCCAGCCCTCCGCGCCCACGGCGAGCACGGGGTCCGACAGGTCGGCGGTCACCCGCGCCAGCCCGCCCAGGCGGACCAGGCCCTCGCTGACCCGCCGCTCCCGCAGCAACTGGACCGCGCCGGCGAGCTCCGCGTCCACGGCCGCGACCGTCTCGGTCGTCAGCCGACCGGCGCGCAGGTCGCGGGCGACGCCCTGCGACACCGCCGGCGGCAGGCGCGCCATCTGCTGCTGCACCTGCGCCTCGCGCGCGCCCAGCAGCTGCGACAGGCTCCGCGGCAGCAGCCGGCGCGCGTCGCGGGTGAGGGCGGTCATGGCCTCCGCCGGCCAGGCGCCCGCCGGCGCCGCCGCCAGGGCGGCCAGGCCGACCGCGAGCAGCAGGCGGCGGGCGAGGCTCACTTCACCACGCGAGCCTTCAAGGCCACCCTGCCGTCCTTGGTCTCCAGGCGGAAGTCCACGGCGGCGGCGGTCTTCTCGCTGCGCAGACGGTCCGTCTGCTGGGCGATCAGCTGCTGGAAGGCGGCGAACGGCGGGGGCGCGCCCTCGCCGGCGCGCCGACGCTCCTCCGCGAAGCGCTCGTAGAGGGCCCGGATCGCCGCGTCGTCGCGGCCGCTGCCCACGCGGAAGGAGGGCGGCGGCTGCTGCTGCTCGACGTGGCGCGGCGCTGGGGGAGCGCCGGCAAGCGGGGACGGCGGCAGCTGCTCGGCGCGCAGCCCGTGCATGCCGAAGGCCTTGCCCTCCTCCCGCGCGCGCAGCCGCTTCTGCCACAGCTCGCTGAAGGTGGTGAGCCGCGCGGTCAGGCTCTGGTAGCGGAAGCGGTCGCCGCTGTTGCGGATCTCCGCGTTGGCGTAGCGCTTGACCAGGGCGTCCACCTCCGCCTGCAGCTCGACGGGCGGCTTCCTCTCGGCGCCGGCGAAGAACTGGTCCCACTTGGCGTGGAGCTGGCGGATGGAGACGTCCAGGCGGTCGAGGTCTTCGGACAGCGCCACGGCGCGGCTCAGGCCTCCCCGCCCAGGAAGATCCAGAACAGCGGCAGCCACAGCTCGTGCGCGTAGGGCACCCTCTTGCCGTCGACCAGCACCTCGGTGCCCGGCCGGCCGCGCACCAGCTCGTAGAGGTCGCGCAGCGCGCGGGCGCCGCCCGCGTCGAAGGCGGCCTGGTGCACCGTGCCCTCGGGGCTCGCCTCTTCGCCGTACGCGGGCGACCGGCGGGCCAGGGCGAGGGCGCGCTCGTAGTTGGGGTTGTCGAAAGGCCGGAAGCGCACGCCCAGCCGGAAGGGCCGCGGCCTTCGCCCCGGGTAGAGCAGCTCCGCCATCTCGTCGGAGAGCTGCGAGATGTCCCCCTCCTCGGGCGGGACCACACGGGGCAGGCGGGCGGCGAAGTCCGGCGGCCGGTCCCCAGGCATGGTCGCGGCGAGGATACCACGCGCCTGCTGCAATGCAGGACCCGACCCCTGTATATTCGCGTTCATGTCCCCCGTCATCGGCGTGGACCCTCGGCGCTCGCTGCCCTCGGTGGACCAGGCGCTGCAGC
>DATKME010000009.1:0-5816 GCA_035542035.1 Vicinamibacteria bacterium
CGCGTCCGCCCCGCGATCGGCGTCCCCACCACCACGTCCGTCTGCCCGCTGTAGCGCCACAAGAGAGCCTTGAAGGCGGCCAGCAGCACCATGAACAGAGTCGCCCCCTCGCGCCGCGACAGCTGGCGAAGCTCCTCCAGCAGGGCTGGCTCGAGCGTCCGACGCACCGTCCCTCCGCGCCCGCTGCGGATCGTGGGCCGCGGCCGATCGCTCGGCAGCTCGAGGACCGGCGGTGCGCCGGCCAGGCGCTGCTTCCAGTAGTCGACCTCGGCCTGCAGCGCCTCTCCCTGCAGCGCCTGGCGCTGCCAGGCCGCGTAGTCCGCGTACTGCAGCGGCAGCTCCGGGAGCGGAGACGGCCGTCCGGCGGCGAAGGCGTCGTAGAGCGCTGCCAGCTCGCGCACGAGCACACCCACCGACCACGCGTCGGAGGCGATGTGGTGCAGCGTCAGGACGAGAACGTACTCTTCCGCGCCGAGCCTCAGCAGGGCGGCGCGCAGGGGCGGTTCGCCAGCGAGGTCGAACGGCACTCGCGCCTCCCCCGCCAGGCGACCGGAGAGGGCCGCGTCGCGCTCCGGCGCGCTCAGAGAGGCGAGGTCTTCGGTCCGGAACCAGAGGCAAGGGGGCGCCAGGACAGCCACGGGCCGGCCGGCCTTCACCGCGAACGCGGTGCGCAGCACCTCGTGTCGCGCCACCACCTCTTCCAGCGCCCGACGCAGCGCTTCGACCTGCAGGCGTCCCTCGAGACGCACGGCGAAGGGGATGTTGTAGAGCGGGCGCTCCGGCTCCAGCGCGTTCAGGAACCACATCCGCTCCTGGGCGAACGAAAGCGGGACGACGACGCGGTCCGCCCGACGCGGGATCGACGCGGGCGCGGCCGGTTCGAGGCTCTCGCGCTCGAGCAGGAGCGAAAGCAGCTCGCGGTCCTCCGCGGAGAAGTCGGGCACGCCGCCGGGCTCGGTCTCGCTGCTCATGCGCGCTCGCGCAGCTCCCGCTCGCGCTGCAGCAGCGAACGCCGCTCTTCCGGCGACAGGCTCTTCAGCCGCTGCACCACCTGCGCCACCTTCTCCGCTCGTCCGCTCTTCCCGCCGGCCGAGGCCACGCGCTCGGCGAGACCCGCGACCGTCGCGGCCTCGAACACGTCGCGCAGCGCCACCTCGACACCGAAGGTCTCCCGCAAGCGCGTGGCGATCTGCGTCGCCAGCAGCGAGTGCCCGCCCAGCTCCAGGAAGCCGTCGTGGACGCCAACCTCCTCGATGCCGAGGAGCGTCTGCCAGATGCCGGCGATCGAACGCTCCACCTCGTTGCGCGGAGCGACATACGCGCCGCTGAGCTCGCGCCGGGGGTGCCGCGTCGCCGCCGCTGCCGCCGACTCCGGCGGCTCTTCGCGCTCGACCCAGCGGCCGCCCCGCGCCGCCAGGTCCGCGGTCGAGATCAGCACTCGTGGCGTCGGTCGGCCGCCGAGCAGGCGCTCCAGCACGGCGATGCCCTCGGCGCGGCTCATGGCGAGAGCCGCCAGGGGAGTCGCCGGGCGCGCGCCGCCCTCTTCCCCGAGCCACCAGCCGTCCCAGCCGACGCTCGTCCAGCCCGCCTCACCGGCCTGCCGTCGCTGGACGGCGACGCCGTCGAGGTAGAGGTTCGCCGCCGCGTACGCCGCCATCCCCAGCCCGCCGAGGGCCGTGGAGAGCGAGGACATCAGAACGCAGAAGTCCAACGCGCGCCCGGCCAGCACCTGCTGCAAGACGTGCGTTCCCTGCACCTTGACCCGGAACTGCTCGGCGCAGGCCTGGGCCGAGAGTGTGCCGAGCGGGCCGAACGACGGCCCCGTGGTGACGCCCGCGGCGTGGACGACACCGTGGATCGGACCAAGCCGTGCTTCCGCCCCGGCAACACGAGCTTCCATGGCCTGGGCGTCGGCCACGTCGGCCTGGACGGTCACGACCTCCGCACCGAGGGACTCCAGCGCGAGCACGGCGACGATCCGCCGGCTGACGGGATCGGCCTCGCCGCGTGAGCTCACCCAATCCGCCCACTCCCCACGCTCTGGCAGGCGGCTGCGCCCGACGAGCACGAGCCGGGCGCGAGCCGATCGGGCCAGGAAGCCTGCGATCTCGAGGCCGATCCTCCCGAGGCCTCCTGTGATCAGGTAGGTCCCGCCCTCACGGATGCGGAGCCGGTCCGACAACGCCGGCGGCAGGGGCACCGGCCCGAAGTCCTCTCGCCAGAGGTGGCCATTGCGAATCGCCAGTGTCGAGCCCGGCTCCCCCGTCAGGCACTGCTCGATCACCAGGTCCAGCGTGGCGTCGTCCAGAGCGCCCGAGCCCGGCGCGGTCACGTCCAGGCTCAGGCACTCGAGGTCCGGCTGCTCCTGCGGCGCGACGCGACAGACGCCCAGCAGCGGCAGGCGCTCGGGTCGAGTGGCCTCGCCGCCGATCACCTCGTGGAGCCCGCTCGCCAGCGCCACCAGCCGCAGGGGCGACGCTCCGCGTACCTGGGCCAGGGCCTGGAGGAGCAGGCGCGCGGCGCCGAACCCCTCGCGCCAGGCGCGATCGAGGAGCTCGCCGTCCGCAGCCCCCTCGTCAGGGAATCCCGCGCTCCAGGCGTGGACGACGAGCCGCGGTTCACGCCCACACCCGGCGAGCTCCCGCAGAACGGCGCGATAGTCCTCCTCGGCCTCCGGTCGGATCGTGAACTCCTCGGCGGAGTGCCGCTCGAAGTCCCTGCCGGGATGCGCCACCGCCACGGGCTCGCCGCGCCGGCGCAGCGCCGCCGCGACCTCCGCCCCGGGGCCAGTCGCCTCAGCCAGCACCAGCCACGACCGTCGGCAACTGTCGGCCGCCTCCGCGGCAGTGGCGAAGCCGGGCGGCACCTGCCTCCAGACCGGCACCGAGCACCACTGGCCGACGTCGCGTCGCTTCCGCGGCAGCGTCGAGCGCGGACGCGCCTCAGAGGAGGGCGGCTCGACGAAGTAGCGTCGCCGTTCGAACGGGTAGGTGGGCAGGGGCACGCGGCGTCGCCGTGAACCGGCATGCAGCGTCTTCCAATCCACCTCGACGCCGCAGGCCCAGAGTCGAGCGAGGACGCGCTGCGCGGGCTCGGCCTGGCCAGCAGCCACGGTTTCCGTCTGCATCGAAGAGAGGGCGACGTGCTGCGGTCCGAACGAGGCATGCTGCCGCGCCAGCCCCGTCAACGTCGACCCGGGTCCGACCTCCAGCAACGCCGCTGCGCCGTCCGCAAGGGCGACGTCCAGCGCGTCAGCGAAACGAACCGTGCTCCGGATCTGCCGCGACCAGTAGGCGGGCTCGGTGGCCTGCTCGGCGGTGACCCAGGTCCCGGTGACGTTCGAGAGGAACGGGATGCGCGGGGCATGCAGGCGCACCGAACGCACGCGGGCTTCGAAGGCAGCCAGGATCGGCTCCGTCATCGAGGAGTGGAAGGCGTGCGAAGTGCGGAGCCGCCGGCCCTCGATCCCCCGCCCGCGCAGCTCCGACGCAGCCGCCGCGATCGCCGCCTCGGGCCCCGACAGGACGCACTGCGACGGGGCATTGACCGCCGCCAGCGACAGCGCGCCCGCGACGAGCGGCAGCACCTCCGCCTCGGGCAGCGGGACTGCCAGCATCGCTCCGCGTGGCAGGCTCTGCAGCAAACGGCCTCGCTCGGCCACGAGGCGGATCGCGTCCTCGGCGGCCATCACGCCGGCGAGGCAAGCGGCCACGTACTCGCCCACGGAATGGCCGAGGAACGCGCACGGTGAAAGGCCCCAGGCCAGCCACTGCCGCGCCAGCGCCCAGTCGAGAGCGAACACGGCCGGCTGCGTGAGCCAGGTCTCCTGCAACTGGCGCTCCGACTCCGCTTCGAGGCCGGCGGGCGGGTACAGGAGGCCCCGCAGATCGACACCGAGCTCGGGCTTCAGAAGGTCGCAGCAGCGATCCAGCTCTTCGCGGAAGACCCCGCCCTCGCGATGGAGCGCGGCGCCGGCGCCCACGCGCTGCGCGCCCTGGCCGGGGAAGAGGAACACCAGCCGCCGGCTGCCGTCGGGGGCGAAGCCGCCGAGCGACAGCGAGGGCTCCGCGTCGGATAGGGCGCGGACGGCTTCGTCGACGCCGCGGCAGAGCACGGCGCGGCGGTGGCGAAACGCGCGGCGTCCGGCCTGGAGCGTGTACGCGACGTCGGCCAGCTCGGCGTCCGACGTCGAGGGCAGGTGGGCACGCAGGCCCTCGGCGGCACGGGCGAGCGACGCCTCAGTTCGCGCCGAGAGCACCAGCAATTGCCAGCCGGCGACGGGTGCGGCGGGCGGTGCCGCCGGCGCCTCCTGCAGCACCACGTGCGCGTTCGTGCCGCCGATCCCGAAGGAACTCACACCGGCGCGCCGGGGGCCGTCCGCGGACCAGGGCTGGAGACGCGCGTTCACCCGGAAGGGAGTCGAGGCGAAGTCGATCCTGGGATTCGCCTTCTCGAAGTGCAGGCTCGGCGGGATCTCCCGCTTCTCCAGGACCAGCACGGCCTTGATCAGACCCGCGACGCCCGCGGCCGCGTCCAGGTGACCGATGTTCGTCTTGACCGACCCCAACGCGCAGGAGCCCTTGCCAGCGGTTCCGACCCCGAACGCCTGCGTCAGCGCCTCGATCTCGACGGGGTCCCCCAGCGCCGTCCCCGTCCCGTGCGCCTCCAGGTAGCCGATCGTCCCGGGCGCGACGCCGGCGTTCGCGAGTGCGGCTGCGACGACCTCGGCCTGTCCCTGGACGCTCGGCGCGGTGTAGCCGACCTTCAGCGATCCGTCGTTGTTCACGGCCGAGCCGAGGATGACGCCGCGGATCGTGTCCCCGGCCGCGAGCGCATCGGAGAGCCGCTTGAGGACCACGACCCCGACGCCGCTGCCCGAGACGGTCCCTCGCGCATCCTCGTCGAAGGCACGGCAGTGACCGTCCGGCGCCAGGATGCCCTCTTCCTGGTAGAGGTAGCCGACCTTCTGCGGGAACCCAATCGAGACGCCCCCGGCCAGGGCCATGTCGCACTCGCCGCTGAGCAGGCTGGCGCAGGCCATGTGCACTGCCACCAGCGACGTCGAGCACGCCGTCTGCACGGAGACGCTCGGCCCTCGCAGCCCCAGCTGGTAGGAGACCCGAGTCGCCAGGGAGTCCTTGTCGTTGCCCACCTTCGTCTGCAGGCCGCCAGCCGCGGCGAGGACCTCCGGACTGCGGTGGAGGTTGTTGTGGAGGTACGTGCTGATGTTCGCGCCCGCGTAGACGCCGACGGGGCCGGGGCAGCGCTCGGCGTCGTAGCCGGCGTCCTCGAGGGCCTCCCAGGCGGTCTCCAGGAACAGCCGCTGCTGCGGGTCCATCACCTCCGCCTCGCGCGGCGTGTAGGAGAAGAAGGGCGCGTCGAACAGATCCACGTCCTCGAGAATGGCCCGCGCCTTCACGTACGCCGGGTCCCGCAGCAGCTCCTCGCTCACACCCGAGCCGCGAAGCTCCTCGTCCGTGAAGAACGTCACGCACTCGCGTCCCGCCCGCAGGTTCTCCCAGTACTCCGCGACGCTGCGTGCCTTGGGGAAGCGGCCCGCCATCCCCACGATCGCGATCGGCTCCCGCTCGCCCCTGTGCTGTTCTTTCCGCTCCTGCGGCCGCGCCCGCTCCAGCGCCTGGCTGCCCGGCCCAAGACGCTCCGACAGCGCCCGCACCGTCGGGTACTTGAACAGCTCGACGACGCTCAGCTTGCTGGCGGGGAACAGGCTCTGCAGCTTCTCGTGCACCTGCAGCAGCAGCAGGGAGTGGCCGCCCAGGTCGAAGAAGTTCTCCTCGCGCCCCACTTCCTCGAGC
>DATKME010000010.1:0-5351 GCA_035542035.1 Vicinamibacteria bacterium
TTCCGCACGATCCACACGATCAAGGGCACGTGCGGCTTCATCGGGCTCTCGCGCCTGGAGACCGTGGCTCACGCGGCTGAGAGCGTGTTGGGCCGGATGCGCGACGGCGAGCTGCCGGTCACGCCCGAGGTCATCAGCGACGTGCTCGGCGCGGTGGACGTGATCAAGACGATTCTCGCGGGCCTGGAGCAAGCGGGCGCAGAGCCTTCCGGCGACGATGGAGCCGTGATTGCGCGGCTCGAGGCCTGGCTGACCGGCGCGCCGGCGCCGGCGGCCCGCCCCGCCGCTCCCGCTGCCGCGACGAAGCCGCCGGCCGCGCCCGCGCCCGTGGCGCCGGTGCCCGCGCCGCCGGCCCAGGCCGCGGAGCCGGCCGTGCGTGCGGCGGAGGCGGAACCGTCCGCCGAGGCGGGCGACGCCAAGCCCGGCATCGCGGAGAGCAGCCTGCGGGTGCACGTGACGATCCTGGACCGGCTGATGAACCTCGTGGGCGAGTTGGTGCTGGCGCGCAACCAGCTGCTGCAGCTCTCGCGCACGGAGGAGGACTCGGTCTACCTCGCGCCGGTGCAGCACCTCAACCGCGTGACCACGGACCTGCAGGAAGCGGTGATGAAGACCCGGATGCAGCCGGTGGGGAACGCGTGGACGAAGCTGCCGCGGCTGGTGCGCGACCTGTGCCAGGCCAACGGCAAGAAGATCGAGCTGGAGCAGCACGGCGCCGACACGGAGCTGGACCGGCAGATCCTGCAGGCGATCCAGGATCCGCTGGTGCACATGGTGCGCAACAGCGCGGACCACGGCATCGAGGCGCCGGCCGTGCGCAAGAAGGCCGGCAAGCGCGAGTGCGGGACGATCACGCTGAACGCGTACCACGAGGGCGGGCACGTCATCCTCGAGGTGAGCGACGACGGGGCCGGGATCGACGCGGCGGCGGTGCGGCGCAAGGCGATCGAGCGCGGCCTGGTCACCGAGACGGCGGCCGCGCAGCTGTCGGAGGCGCAGGTGCTCCGGTTCGTGTTCGAGCCCGGCTTCTCGACGGCGAGCAAGGTGACCAACGTGTCGGGCCGCGGCGTCGGGATGGACGTGGTGCGCAGCAACGTGGAGCGCATCGGCGGCACCGTGGACGTCAGCTCGGAAGCGGGCAAGGGCACGGTGGTCCGGATCAAGATCCCGCTCACGCTGGCGATCATCTCGGCCCTGGTGGTTGGCGCGGGCGGCGAGGCGTTCGCGATTCCGCAGATCGGGGTAGTGGAGCTGGTGCGGGTGACGGCGGAGTCGCGCGGCCTCGTCGAGGACGTGCACGGTGCGAAGTTCTACCGCCTGCGCGACAGCCTGCTGCCGCTGGTGGACCTCGGCGAAACGCTCGGCCTGCCGGTCGAGGCGGAGCGGGCCGACGAGACGATCGTGGTCTGCCAGGTCGGCGAGTCGCGGTACGGCCTCGTGGTCAGCGAGGTGTTCGACACGCAGGAGATCGTGGTCAAGCCCGTGGGCCGCCTGGTGAAGCACCTGACGTCGTACGCCGGGTGCACGATCCTGGGCGACGGCCGGGTCATCATGATTCTCGACACGGCGGGCCTGGCCACGCGCGGCCGCATCGGCGAGCGCGACGAGGGCAAGACGGTCGCGACGGCGGCGGACGAGCGCGGCTCGCTGCGCGGGTCCGAGCGGCGCAGCCTGCTGCTCTTCGACGTGGGCGAGGAGGCCATGCGCGCGGTGCCGCTCTCGCTGGTGGCGCGGCTCGAGGAGTTTCCCGCGAACTCGCTCGAGGCGGCGGACGGTCGCTGGCTCGTGCAGTACCGGGGCTCGCTGCTCCCGATCGTGCCGGCACGGGAGGGGCTGGAGATCCGGGCCCGCGACCCGCGGCCCGTGATCGTCTTCAGCGACGGCATCCGCTCGATGGGCCTCGCCGTCGAGGAGATCCGCGACATCGTCGAGGACCGCGTGACCGTGGAAACGCGGGCCGCGCGTCCCGGCGTGCTCGGCGCGGCGGTGATCAACGGCAAGGCGACGGAGGTGCTCGACACGCAGCACTACCTCCAGCTGGCCCACGCCGACTGGTTCGGCGGGGCGGCCGAGGCGGCCGCGCGGACGGTCCTGCTGGTCGACGCCTCCCCGTTCTTCGAGAGCCTGATGACGCCCGCGCTGGGCGCGGAGGGCTTCCAGGTGACCTGCTGCCGCACGGGGAGCGAGGCACTGGCGCGCCTCGAGCGCGGCGAGGCGTACGAGGCGCTGCTGTGCGACGTGGGGAGCAAGGCCACCGGCGGCTTCGAGCTGGGCCAGCAGATCCGGGCCAATCCGGCCTGGCAGGGCATGCCGATGGTGGCCCTGACGGGACGCGTGTCGGCGGCGCAGGAGCGCCGGGCGCGCGCGGCGGGCTTCACCCACTACCTGTCGAAGTCGGATCGGGGGGCCATCGTGGCCGTCCTCGACGAGGCGCATACGGAGCTGGAGGAAGCGGCGGCATGAGCGCGACCCGGCAGGCGGCCACCGGCGGCAACCGCGCCACGGCCGGCGACGTGGAGTACGTGACCTTCCGCGTCGGCGAGCAGTGGCTTGGCATCCCGGTGGTCATGGTGCAGGAGGTCCTCACGGCCGAGCGCATCGCGCCGGTGCCGCTGGCGCCGGCCGAGGTGACCGGCTTCCTCAACCTGCGGGGCCAGATCGTGAGCGCGATCGACCTCCGCATCCGGCTCAACCTGCCCCGGCGCGCGAGTGGCGAGCGGATCATGAACGTCGTCGTGCGCGACCGCGACGAGCTGTTCTCGTTCCTCGTGGACGAGGTGGGCGACGTTCAGGCCGTCGGCGCCGACGGGCTCGAGCGCCCGCCGCAGACGCTGGATCCGCGCTGGCGGCAGGTGTGCAACGGCGTCGTGCGGCGCAAGAGCGATCTGCTCGTCGCCGTGAGCGCCGAGAAGCTGCTCCAGGTGGCCGAAGGCACGGCCTGACGACATGCAGGTAGTGATGTAGAGACGGTCGCAGCGGGCCCTACCATGGCGGCCTCTTTCCTCCGCCTACCCCCTGCGGCCGTCCCTGCATCTGGCGACGGCAACCCCGGTATGGGAGTCCCCAGGTGAAACGCATTCTGGTCGTGGACGACTCGGCCGCCATCCGCAAGGCGATTCGCCGCATCATTGAGCCCCTCGGCTTCACGGTGGACGAGGCGGGCGACGGCCAGCAGGCGCTCACCTACTGCGCCGAGTGGGGCTCGGTGGACGCGATCCTGCTCGACATCGACATGCCGGTGATGGACGGGCTCACCTTCCTCCGGCAGCTGCGCGGCCTCGCCGGCATGCCGCAGCCCACGGTCATCATGTGCACCTCGCACAACACGATGAACAACATCGAGGAGGCCCTCGCGCTCGGCGCGAACGAGTACATCATGAAGCCGTTCGACACCGACATCATCAGCTCCAAGTTCCAGCAGCTGGAACTGATGTGAAGGCGGCGCGTCCGTGACCGCACCCGACGACTACCGGTACCTGTCGGAGCTGCTCAACAGGAGCAGCGGCCTCTACCTCGGCGAGGGGAAGGAGTATCTCCTCGAGAGCCGCCTCGCGCCCATCGCCGAGCAGTTCGACCTGCCGGACGTGGCCGCCCTGGTGCGGCGGATGCGCGAAGGCAAGGACCCGCTGCTGGCGCAGGCCGCGGTCGAAGCGATGACGACGCAGGAGACGCTGTTCTTTCGAGACACCTCGCCGTTCAAGGCGCTCAAGGAGCACATCGTCCCCGCCCTGCTGCCCGCCCGGCGCGCCGCGCACCAGAAGCTGCGCATCTGGTCGGCCGCCTGCTCGACGGGGCAGGAGCCCTATTCCATTGCGATGCTGCTCGCCACCCTCACGCCGGCGGTGCTGCCGGGCGAGGTCGAGATCGTCGCGACGGACTACTCGCCCAAGGCCCTGGTCCGCGCCAAGGCCGGTCTCTACAGCCAGTTCGAGGTGCAGCGGGGTCTCCCGGCGCAACTGCTCGTCCGCTTCTTCCAGCAAACGCCGGCGGGCTTCCGCATCGCCGACGAGGTGCGCAAGTACGTCACGTTTCGGGAGCAGAACCTGCTCCTGTCGTACGGCTTGCTGGGCAGCTTCGACGTCATCTTCTGCCGGAACGTGCTCATCTACTTCGACCGTCCGGTCAAGCGCGACGTGTTCGAGCGCCTCGCGGCGGCGCTGACGCCCACGGGCTTCCTGCTCCTCGGCGCGGCCGAGACGCCCTACGGCGTCAGCGACCGCCTGGTCCGCGCAGCCTGCCAGTACCCCGGCATCTACGTGCGGGCACCGGCGTCGGCGCGGGCCTCCCTGGGGATGGCGGAGGGGGCGCTGGTGGCGTGAGAATTGCTTGGGCGTACCGTGCCGGGCGGCGCGCCCTTCGCTGCCCGGCGTCCTGCCGGTGCAGTACTGGAGAGAGGCGAACATGTCGGAAACCGTCGAGCTTGCCAGCGCGGCACTCGCCGATTCCCCGCCGGAGGCGCTGGTGGAGAACCCCGCCGACAGCGACGATCCCACCTGGAGCCTCTACACCGGCGCCAACTGGTCCACCGCCGCCTCGTCGCTGCTGCGCGCCATCATCCACGAGATGCGCAACCCGCTCCAGGCCGTGATCCTCGGCGCCGGCGGCCTCGTCGCCGCCGCCAACCTCCCGGGGCACCGCCTGACCGGCGCCATCGAGCGCGAAACCGGCCGCCTCAACAGTCTCCTCACCGATCTCCAGCTCCTCGTCCAGCGCCCCAACGGCCCCCTGGCCGCCGTGCCCGTCGAAGCCCTGCTGCGGGAAGTGGGACAGCTGGACTCCCATTTCAAGTGGGACGTGGACGTCTCGGTATCGGTGGGGCTCACGGTCGGCATGCCCGCCGTGTATGGCTCGGCGGAGCGGCTGCGCCACGTCCTGATCAACCTGTTGGTGAACGCCCAGGAGGCGGTGGCGTCGGTGGGCGGCGGGCAGGTCCGCCTGTCGGCGACGGCGGAGCGGGGGCAGGTGGTCATCGCGGTCGAGGACGACGGGCCGGGCATCCCGGAGCGGGATCGCGAATGGGTATTCGAGCCGTTCGCGACGACCAAGGGACCGGGCCAGGGCCGCGGCCTGGGGCTCACGGTGGCGCGCCACATCGTCACCGCGCACGGCGGGACGCTCGTGGCCGAGCCGTCGCTCACGGGCGTCGGGGCGCGTCTGGTGGCGCGGCTGCCGCGCCTGAAGTCCTAGCGGTTCCTCACTCGGTGGGCGTGGCGGCGGGACGCCGCGGCAGCAGGGGCAGGGCTTCGATCCAGGCCTTCCGATCCCTGCGGGCGCCGGCCCGGCGATTCTCCGCCGCCACGACCGAGACCAGCTCCTCGCGCTGAATGCCGGTGGCGGCGGGCGCCTCGATG
>DATKME010000011.1:0-33785 GCA_035542035.1 Vicinamibacteria bacterium
ACCACCCGCCGCCGCTCCTCCTCCCCCACGTACGAAAGCCGGCTCACCCGCTGCCCAGGCTCCCTCACCACCTCCTCCACCACCCGCTGGTAGTGCCCCAGCATCCGCTCGATACGCCCGCCCTCGAACAGGTCCGTGCGGTAGCGCATCGCCACCAGGAACCCGGTCGGGCTCTCCGTGACCAGGCACTCGAGGTCGAAGCGGACCGTCCCGGTATCGACCGCCACTGGAAGGAGCTCGAGGTCTCCGAGTCGCAGACGCGCCCGCGGCGTGTTCTGCAGCGCGAACGCCACCTCGAAGACGGGGCTGCGGCTGATGTCGCGGCCGCACTCCAGCTCCTCGACTAGGCGCTCGAACGGCAGCTCCTGGTGCGCCTGCGAGGAGACGACGGCCTCGCGGACACGGGCCAGGAGCTCGCGCACGCTCGGGTCGCCCGAGAGGTCCACCCGCAGCGCCAGCATGTTGACGAAGAAGCCGATCAGGCCCTCCAGCTCCGACCGC
This sequence comes from Vicinamibacteria bacterium, assembly GCA_035542035.1. Lineage (GTDB taxonomy): Bacteria > Acidobacteriota > Vicinamibacteria > Fen-336 > Fen-336 > DATBSL01. The sequence goes on from DATKME010000011.1 coordinate 502, forward strand.
GTCCTCCCCGCCACCGGAGAGCCGACGATGACGTCCTGCCGGCCCGTGTAGCGGCCGAGCAGGAGATGGAAGGCCGCCAGCAGGACCATGAACGGCGTCGCCCCCTGGCGCCGAGCGAAGGAACGGACGGCATCGGCCAGCGCGGGCGGCAGCGTGAGATCGCGCCGCGCGCCGCGAAATCCCTGCACGCGCGGACGTGGATGGTCGGCCGGCAGCTCGAGCGCGCCGGGGCGGTCGGCGAGCCGACCCCGCCAGTACGTCAGCTGGCGCTCCAGCTCCTCACCCTGCAGCCGCTCGCACTGCCAGGCCGCAAAGTCGGCGTACTGCACCGGCAGCTCGGGCAAGGGCGACGCCTGGCCGGCGACGAAGGACGCGTAGAGCGCGTCCAGCTCCCGCAGCAGGACGCCCACCGACCAGCCGTCGGAGGCGATGTGGTGGAGACAGAGGACGAGCGCATGCTCCTCCTCCGCGAAGCGCAGCAGCGAGGCGCGGATCAGGCACCCGCGCGTGAGATCGAACGGCCGCGCTACCTCGCGGGCGGCCGTCTGGCGGATGGCCTCTTCGCGGTCGGCCGGGGCGACCGTCGGCGTGCAGGTCTCGAACGGCACCCCGTCCACGGCGACGACCTGCTGGACGGGGCGTCCGGCGATCTCCTGGTACCGCGTGCGCAGGGCCTGGTGTCGCCGCACGATCTCCGCCAGGGCGCGCTGCAACGCGTCGCTGTCGAGCCGCCCGGAGAGCCGGAAGGCCCCGACCACGTTGTACGCCGCGGCCTCGGGCTCCAGGCGCTCGAGGAACCAAAGCCGCTGCTGGGCGAACGAGAGCGGCGCGTCCGCCTGCCCCCGCCTGCGGATGGCGGTCCCCCGATGCTCCAGCCGCGAGCGCAGGCGCTCCTCGAGGCGCCCCCGCTGCTCGGGCGTGAGCCTGGAGACGTCCCTCGACGGGCGGGTCACTCGCCCTCCAGGGCGTCGAGCGAGGCTGGCCCCGCGTCGTCCGGGGCCGCGGCCGGCGCTTCGTCCGTCCCGGCGAAGAGTTCCTCGGCCGCTTCCGGGTCGGCGTCGAGCAGGGCCTGGGTCACCACGGGGGCGAGGTCGGCGATGCGGGGCGCCTCGAACAGCCGCCGCAGCGGCAGCTCGATCCCGAGCGCGTCGCGGAGGCGGGACACGGCCTGTGTCGCGAGCAGCGAGTGCCCGCCGAGGCTGAAGAAATCGTCCTGGACGCCGACGCGCTCGACGCCGAGGAGGCCGGCCCAGATCCCGCACAGCAGCTCCTCGACGGGGGTGCGTGGCGCGAGGGGCGTCCGCCCCTCCTCGGGCACGTCGCCGCCGCGATCCGCGAGAGCCCGGCGATCGATCTTGCCGTTCGGCGTCAGCGGCAGCGAGCGCAGCACGCGATAGAAGGACGGCACCATGTACTCCGGCAGCCGTCCGGAAACGAAGGTGCGCAGCGACTCGGGCGACGGGACCTCGGCGTTCCTCGCCACCACGTGCGCGACCAGCCGTCGCTCGCCGGGGCGGTCCTCCGCCGCGATCACGGCCGCCTCGGAGATGCCGGGGTGCTCGCGCAGGATCGCCTCCACCTCGGCCGGCTCGATGCGGAAGCCGCGCACCTTCACCTGATCGTCGGCGCGTCCGGCGGGCTCGACGTCGCCCGAGAGCCCGTAGCGGCCCAGGTCGCCGGTGCGGTAGAGCCGCCCCTGCCCCGCGGCCGCGAAGGGGTCCGGCACGAAGCGCTCGCGTGTCCTGGCCTCGTCCGCGAGGTATCCGTCGGTGAGGTACGGCGTCTGCACGTGCACCTCGCCGATCTCGCCGATGCCGGCGAGGCCGCCGCCTGCCCCGAGCACCAGCAGCCGCGCGTCGGCGATGCCCTTCCCCAGCGGCAGCGGCCGGCGCTCGTCCAGGTCCACTCCCTCCGGGACCACGAACACGCCCATGCCCTGTGGCGTCTCGGTCGCCCCGTAGTAGCTGACGCAGCGGGCGCCAGAGGCGAGCGCCCGCAGGCGGGCCACGTCGGCCCCGGTCACGACGTCGCCACCGAAGAAGACGTAGCGCAGCGACGGCAGGGTGACGGGACGTCGGCCTTCCGCGAGCAGTCGGGCGACGGCCGGCGTGAGGTGAGCAACCGTCACCTCCTGCTCCGCCATCCACTCGCCGAGGCGGCCGCTGGAGAGGACGTCGGGCGGCGGAACCGCGAGTGTCGCCCCCAGCCACAGGGGCGTGAGGACGTCGCGCAGCATCGGGTCGTGGGCAAGCCCGGACAGCAGGCTGAAGCGGTCGCGTTCCTCGAGGCCGAAGTGCCGGGTGTGCCAGTCGAGGAAGTGCGAGAGCGGCGCCTGCGTGCCCACGATGCCCTTCGGCACCCCGGTCGTCCCCGAGGTGAAGGCCACGTACGCCCGCCCGTCGCCCGGACCGAGGTCGACGGCCGGACCGTCCGTCCAGGGCCCACCGGCAGGGTCCTCCGGCAGCCGCACCCGAGCCCCGGAGAAGCAGGCATCGACGGCTGCTGGCAACGCAGTCGCGCCCTCGAAGTCGAGCAGGGCCCCGGGCTCCGCCTGGCGGATGCAGTCGATCGTGCGCGGCGCCGGATACGCAGGATCGAGGATCAGGAAGGCGCCGCCCGCCTTCATCACCCCCAGCAGCGCCGCCACGAATGCGGTGGTGCGCTGGCCGTGGATCGCGACGGTGTCGCCCCGCGCCACCCCCAGCGCCTGCAGACGGCCGGCCAGCCGGCTGGACGCCTCGTCCAGCTCGGCGTAGCTCCAGGTGTGCCGGCCTCCCAGGAGGGCCGGCCGTCGCGGCACGCGCTGCGCCTGCTGGTGCAGCCTCGCCGTGATCGGCTGCTGCGGGGCCGCCGCGAGCGGCTGCGCGGGATCGGGCAGGAAGCGCCGCGCCGACGGCGTCACCAGGGAGAGACGGTCGATGGGGGCCTCGGGGCTGGAGACCGCCTGCGCCAGCACCAGCTCGAGCTGCCCGAGGATCTCGGCCATGCGCCGCGCGTCGTAGAGATCGGGGTTGTAGAGGGCGACCAGACGGATCTCGCCCGGCCCGTCGAGGGCATAGAGCGTCAGGTCGAACTTCGATTCCGGCTCGGGATTCGGCAGCGCCTCGACCTCGAGCCCCTCGAGGCGCGGCGGCCGGGTCTCCAGGTTGACGAGGTTGAACATCACCTGGAAGAGCGGCGTGCGGCCGGGGTCACGTTGCGGCTGCAGCTCCGCCACCAGCTTCTCGAAGGGCAGGTCCTGGTGAGCGTAGGCCCCGAGGGCCGTCTCGCGCACGCGCGCCAGCAGCTCCCGGAAGCTCGGATTCCCCGAGAGCTCGGTGCGCAACACGAGGGTGTTGACGAAGAATCCGACCAGGGGCTCGAGCTCGGCGTGCGTGCGGCCGGCGATGGGCGTTCCCACCTGGATGTCGCTCTGCCCGCTGTGGCGGGAGAGCAGGACGTCGAGCGCGGCGAGCAGGGTCATGAAGAGGGTGACGCCCTCGCGCCGGCTGAACGCCCGGATGTCGTCGGACAGCCCGGGCGAGAGTGGCAGCGACCGGCGCTGGCCGCGCGCCGCCGGTCGCGTGGGCCGTGGGTGGTCACAGGGAAAGGTCACCCCTTCGGAGCAGCCGGCGAGCACGCGCCGCCAGTAGTCGAGCTGCGAGGAGAGCGCTTCTCCACTGAGCCAGTCGCGCTGCCAGCCCGCGAAGTCGCCGTACTGCAGCGCCAGGCCGGGAAGGGGCGACGGCTGCCCGGCGCGAAAGGCCGCGTAGAGCGCCTCCAGCTCGCGCGCGAAGACGCCGATGGACCAGCCGTCGGAGACGGCGTGGTGCGTCACCACCACCAGCAGGTGCTGCGAGTCCGTCAGCCGCAGCAGGCGTCCGCGGACGAGAGGGCCGCGCGCCAGGTCGAACGGCGTCGCGACCTCTCCCGCGACCATCTCGTCGCCAGCCGCGGTGTCCCTTCCGCGGAGGTCCGACCGCTCCAACGGAACCCCGGAACGGGCCACCCGCTGGACGGGCGCGCCGCCGTCGGACGCGAAGCTGGTCCGCAGCACCGCGTGGCGGCGCTGGATCTCCTGGTACGCGCGGTCGAGGGCCTCGGCGTCCAGCGGCCCGGAGAGGCGCAGCACCAGCGGCACGTTGTACGCCGCACCGCCCGGCTCGAGCTGGTCGAGAAACCACAGGCGCTGCTGGGCGAAGGAGAGCGGAGGGCTTCCGGCTTCGTCCGGGCGCACGGTGAGTTCCGGGGCGGCGCGCTCGCCGAGGCCGCGCCTCCTCTCCTCTTCCACCCGGACGGCGAGCTCGGCGACGGTCGGCGCCTCGAAGAGCGCACGCAGCGGCAGCTCGGCCTGCAGGGCCTCGCGCACGCGTGACACCACCTGGGTGGCCTTCAGGGAGTGCCCGCCCAGATCGAAGAAGCTGTCGCCCGCGCTGACGCGCTCCACGCCCAGGACCTGGGCGTAGATCCCGGCGAGAATCTCCTCGACCGGCGTCCGCGGGGGCACCACTTCCTCGGCCAGCTCGAGGCGGCGACCCTCCGGCGCCGGCAGCGCACCGCGGTCCACCTTGCCGTTGCGGTTCAGCGGAATCGCGTCGACCGCCACGAAGGCGGCGGGGATCATGTATTCGGGCAGTTGCGATCCCAGCCAGGCTCGCAGCTCGCCGGCAGCGACCCCGGTGGCGGTTGCCCACTCGAGGTAAGCGACCAGCCGTCGGTCGCCCGGCTCGTCCTCGCGCACGACCACGACCGCCACGCGCACCGCCGGGTGTCGCGCCAGCAGCGCCTCGATCTCCCCCAGCTCGATGCGGAAGCCGCGCAGCTTCACCTGGTGATCGACGCGGCCGAGGAACTCCAGGGCGCCATCGGGCCGGGCTCGCACCAGATCGCCGGTCCGGTAGAGACGCCCGCCGGGCGCGCTGCCGAAGGGATCGGGCAGGAAGCGCTCGGCCGTGAGCGCGGGCCGCTCGAGGTAGCCCCGCGCCACGCCGTCTCCGCCGAGGTACAGCTCACCCGCCACCGCGGGGGGAACCGGGTTGAGGTCGGGATCGAGCACGTAGCGGGTGGTGTTCGCGATCGCCTTGCCGATGGGGACGTTATCCGCCGAGGCCGCCACCTCCGTGACCTGGTGCCAGGTGGCGAAGGTGGTCGTCTCCGTCGGGCCGTAGACGTGCAGGAGCCGCCGCGGGGCCGCGCACTCCAGCGCGCGGCGCACCCACTGCGGGTCGACCGCCTCCCCGCCGAAGAGCACCGTGCGTCCGGCCAGCGCCTGCGGTGCCTCCCGGGCGAGCTGGTTGAAGAGCGCGGTGGTCAGGAACAGGGTGGTGACACCCTGCTCGCCAAGCTCCTCGGCGAAGGCCGGCGGCGACAGCGTGACCTCGCGGGTGATCCCCGCCACCTGCGCGCCGTTCAGCAGGGGACCCCACACCTCGAAGGTGGTCGCGTCGAACGACGGGCTCGACACCTGGGCGACCACGTCCCCGGGGCCGAGCGTGAGGTAGTCGGTGCCGAGCACCAGCCGGGCCACGGCGCGGTGCGGCACGCCGACGCCCTTCGGCTCGCCCGTGGAGCCCGAGGTGTAGATGACGTAGGCGAGCGCGTCGGCGGGAGTGTCGAGGCCGAGGTCGCTGTCGTCCTCGTCCAGCGCCCGCAGGTCGCCGTCGAGGCTCAGCGCCGTCCTCCCCGCCGGGACCAGCGTGCGCAGCGACTCCTGCGTCAGCACCACGCGGACCCCGGCGTCCCGGGCCATGTACGCGAGACGCTCGCGCGGAAGGGCGGGGTCGAGGGGCACGTAGGCGCCGCCCGCCTTGAGGATCGCCAGCATCCCCACCACCATCGCCGCCGAGCGCTCGACACAGAGGCCCACGCGCGATTCCAGGCCGACCCCGCGCCGGCGCAGGCTGCGGGCCACGCGGTTCGCGCGCGCGTCGAGCTCGCGATAGCTGAGCCGCTCGCCGCCGAACCCGAGGGCGGGCCGGTCCGGCGTGCGCTGGGCCTGGTCCCGGAAGAGCCGGTCCAGGCCCCGGTTGCGCGGGTAGGCGGACGCCGTGCGGTTCCAGTCGACGAGGACGTGCCGGCGCTCCTCCTCTCCCGCCAACGAAACGTCGGCCAGGCGTCCCTGGGGCCGCGCCGCGAACGTGCGCAGCACCTGCTCGAGGTGCGCGAGCATCCCGTCGACGGTGGCGCCGGTGAAGCGACGGGCGTCGTACTTGATGCGGATCCACAAGCCGCCGCGCGGCACCACCACCACGGTGAGGGGATAGCCCGAGTCCTGGTAGCCCCTCACGTCGACGACGCGCAGGGACCCCTCCCGGTGCCACAACGACTCGATCGCCGGGTAGTTCTCGTAGAGGAGGAGGCTCTCGAAGAGCGGCGCCCCTTCCGGCACCTCGCTCCAGCGCTGGACGTCGGCGAGCGAGCTCCACTCGTGGCGCCGCAGCTCGGCCTGTCGCTCCTGCAGCCGTTCCAGCCACTCCCCCACGCGCTCGCGCGCCGGGAGCCGGACGCGAACCGGCAGCGTGTTGACGAACAGGCCGACGGCCGACTCGACGCCTTCCAGCTCGGGCGGTCGGCCCGAGAGCGTCAGGCCGAACGCCACGTCGTCCGCGCCGCCGTAGCGGCCGAGCAGCAGCGCCCAGGCGCCCTGCAGCAGGGTGCCGAGAGTGAGATGGGACCGGCGCGCGAGGTCCTGAAGGGCGGCGGCGAGCTGCGGCGACACCTGCCGGCCGCGCTCCTCGTACCGCTCGTCAGGCCCTGCAGCCGGCGGCGCCGGCAGGCGCAGCGCCGTGGGTGCGGCGAAGCCCTGCAGCTCCTCCCGCCAGAACTGCTCGTCGCCGGCGTCTCGCCGGCGCAACCAGCCGACGTAGTCCTGGAAGGGGCGCGCCGGCGGCAGCCGCGGTGAGGAGCCGTCCCGCTTCGCCTCGTAGAGCGAGAACACCTCCTGCAGGAGGACGGCGAGGCTCCAGCCATCGAGGATGGTGTGGTGGAAGGAGAGGACGTGGTCGAAGGTGTCGCCGGGTCCGCGACAGGCGCTCACCCGCCAGACGGGGGCGCGGGCGAGGTCGAAGCGCCGCTGTCGATCGGCGCGCAGCAGCGTCTGCAGCCGGTTCGCCCGCTCCGAGTCCGCGAGCGAGCGCCAGTCGTGCTCCTCGAAAGGTACCGCCAGCCGCCGGCGCACCAGCTGCAGCGGCTCGTCCAGGCCCTCCCAGGCGAAGCACGTCCGCAGCACCGCGTGGCGCTCCATGGTTTCCGTCCAGGCGCTGCGCAGGGCTGCCACGTCCAAGGTCCCCTGCACCGTCTGCTGGATCTGCGTGTGGTACGCGACCGACTCGGGGGCGAAGCGGGCGTGGAACAGGAGGCCCTGCTGCGTCGGCGACAGCGGGTAGATCGCTTCGATGTCGCGCTCGCCAGCCACCAGCCGGTCGAGGGCACTCTGCTCGAGCGCAGCCAGCGGAAAGTCGGACGGCGTGTAGCCGCCCGCTCCCGGCGCCTGGCAGTGCGCGACCAGCGCCCGCAGCGCCTCGAGGTGAGCCTGGGCCAGCCTCTCGACCGTCGTGCGCCGGTGCAGGCTCTCGCAGAAGCTCCACTCGAGCCGCAGCCGGCGGCCCAGCACGCGGCCGCTCAGGCCCAGCAGGTGAGGGCGGCGCCCGTGGCCGGTGAATCGGATCGCTTCTTCTCCCCCCGCCAGCCGGAAGCGGCCCTGGTCAACGGGGAGCTGCTCGAACTGCCCGAGGTAGTTGAAGCTCAGCTCGGCGCCAGGCGCGGCCAGCCGCTCCGCGAGCCTCGCGTCTTTCCCCAGGTACCGCAGGAGGCCATAGCCGAGCCCCCGGTTCGGCACGCCGCGCATCTTCTCCTTCACCCGCACCAGCGCCCGGCGGGGCGAGTCGACGCCCTCCAGGGGCAGGCGCAGCGGATGCACGACGGTGAACCAGCCGACGGTGCGCGAGAGGTCGACCCCGTCGACGACCTCCTCCCGCCCGTGCGCCTCCACGTCGATGAGGCAGTCGCCGGCACGCGTCCAGGGACCGAGCGCCTGGGCCAGGGCGGCCAGCAGAGTCTCGTGCGTCCGCGTCCCGTAGGCCCGCGGCACGTCTCGCAGCAGCGACTCGGTCTCCTCCTCGCCAAGTTGGACGGCGACCTTGCTCGCCGCGCCGAAGTCGTTGGCGCCGCGGCCGCCGGGATCGTCGACCGGCAGGGGCCGGGTCGGCTGCGCCAGCTCGCGCAGCCAATAGTCGGCCTCCGCCTCGGACGCGCCAGGAGCATGTCGGCCGAGCCGCTCGGCCCAGGTCGTGAACGGTGTCGTCCGAAGAGGCAGCGACACCGTCTCCGGGTCGAGCAGCTGGCGGTAGGCGCTGTCGAGGTCTTCGACCAGGATCCGCCAGGAGACGCCGTCGACCGCCAGGTGGTGCACGACCCAGAGCAGCTGGACGGAGTCGTCTCCCCAATGGAGGATGGCGACCGCCCACAACGGCCCGCGCTCGAGGTCCAGGGTCGAGCTGAGCTCGGCGGCGACGGCTCCCACCGCGGCGGACCGCGCGTCGTGCGCGACGGCCTCCATCTCGATGCGGCGCAGCCGCGGTGGCTGCTCGGGCGGCCCGATTCGCTGGCGTCGGGCGCTGCCCTCGCCGTCGAAGCGCAGCCGCAGCGCGTCGTGCTGGGCGCCCACGATCGCCAGCGCCTGCTCGAGGCGGGCCGCGTCGAGGGGTGACGGCACGTCCAGCAGCACGGCCTGCGAGAAATGCCTCGGCTCCGGCAGCCGCAGGTCGAAGAACCAGCGCTGGATCGGCGTCAGGGGGACGGGAGCCGAAGCCGCCACCGGCTCGACCGGGGGCGCGTCGACTGCCGGCACCACGCGAGCCAGCTCGGCGACCGTCTGGTGCTGGAAGAGGTCGCGGGGCCTGATACGAAGCCCGAGCTTGCCCGCTCGCGCCGTGAGCTGGATCGAGAGGATCGAGTCACCGCCCAGCTCGAAGAAGTTGTCGTGGATGCCGACACGCGGGATGCCGAGGACCTGCGCCCAGAGCTCGGTGAGGCGTGCTTCCACCGGCGTGCGTGGGGCCGTGAAGGCGTTCGTCTCCTCGGCGGCCACCGCCACTTCCAGTCGAGCGAGCGCCTCGCGATCGGCCTTTCCGTTCGGGGTCAGCGGCAGCGCGTCCAGCCAGGCGTAGCCGTGCGGCACCATGTACTCGGGCAGGGAGGACCCGAGGAGGCCCCGCAGCTCGGCGCCGGAAGGCCGGCTGCCCGGCTGGCCGCCGACCAGGAACGCCTGCAGGCGCTTCTGGCCGTCCGGCTGCTGTCGCACCACCACGGCGGCTTCCTGGACCGACGGATGCGCTCGGCGCAGGGCCGCCTCGATCTCCCCCGGCTCGATCCGGTAGCCGCGCACCTTCACCTGCTGGTCGCGGCGGCCGAGGAACTCGATGCGACCGTCCTGCCGGTAGCGGACACGGTCGCCCGTCCGGTACAGCCGCCCTCCCGGCTCCTGCCCGAAGGGATCGGGGACGAACACCTCCGCCGTGAGCGCCGGGCGGTTCAGGTAGCCGCGAGCCAGACCGTCTCCGCCCACGAACAGCTCGCCGGGGACACCCAGGGGGACGGGCTGCAGGGCGTCGTCCAGGACGTAGGCCCGCGTGTTGGCGATCGGCCGGCCGATCGCTATCGAGGTCGCCTCGGCCAGGTCCCGCGGGATCGGGTGGCAGCAGGTGAAGGTCGTGCCCTCTGTCGGGCCGTAGCCGTTGATGATCCGCGTAGCCGGAAGCCGCTGGTAGGCCTTCTTCACGTGCGCCACCGAGAGCGCCTCGCCGCCGATCAGCAGCTGCTTCAATCCCGACAACGCCTCCGGCCGCTCGTCGACGACGGCGTTGAACAGCGACGCGGTCAGCCACAGCGAGGTCACGCCTTCCCGTTCCAGCGCTTCGCCCAGCTCCAGCGGGCTCGGCACGCGCCCGGGAAACAGGGCGCAGCGACCGCCGCGCAGCAGCGGCGCCCAGATCTCCAGCGTGGACGCATCGAAGCTGACGGGCGCCAGCTGTAGGAAGGTCTCCGCCGGCCCGAGCTCGGCGCAGTCCCCGTACACGAGCCTGAGCACGCCGCGATGGCGGACCTCGACGCCCTTGGGAATCCCCGTCGATCCCGAGGTGTAGGCGACGTAGGCGAGGGTGTCGGGACCCGCCTCCTCGTCCAGCGGCTCGGCCGACTGCTGGAGCACGCGGCCGCGCTCCCGATCGAGAAGGACGGTCCCTGCGCCACAGGAAGCAACCCGAGCCGCCAGCGACTCCTCCGTCAGGATCACCGACACCCCGGCGTCCCCGGCCAGGAACTCCAGCCGCTCCGGCGGGTACTCGGGATCGAGCGCCAGGTAGGCGCCGCCGGCCTTCAGGATCGCCAGCAGGCCCACGATCAGCATCGGCGTGCGCTCGAGGCAGACTCCCACCCGGCTCTCCAACCCGACCCCGTGCGCGCGCAGGTGCCGCGCGAGGCGGTTGGAGAGCGCGTCGAGCTCGGCGTAGGTGAGACGCTCGCCGCCACAGGAGACGGCCGTCGCCTGCGGCCGTGCACGCGCCACCTCACCGAACACCGACCCGATCGCGGTTTGCGGATACTCCGCGCGGGTCGCGTTCCAGCCGCGCAGCAGGCGGGCCCGCTCCCCCTCGCCGAGCAGCCGCAGGCGCGAGAGGGGCAGCTCGGGCTGCGCGAGCGCGCTGCGCAGGAGCGTCTCGTAGTGCGCACCCATGCGCTCGATGGTGGGCGCGTCGAAGAGGTCGCTGGCGTACTCGATGAACCCCTCGAGGCCCGGCCCGCGCTCCTCGAGCGACAGCACGAGGTCGAGCTTGGAGGTGAGCCGCTCGACCTCGAAGGGCGACGCCCGCAGGCCCTCCAGCTGCAGCGGCTCCGCCGGAGCGTTCTGCAGGGCGAAGACCACCTGGAAGACGGGGTTGCGGTCCAGGCTCCTCTCCGGCGCCAGCTCGTCGACCAGCCGCTCGAAGGGGACATCCGGGTGGGCGAAGGCTTCGAGCGACGCCTGGCGCACGCGCTGCGCCAGCTCTGCGAACGTCGGGTCCCCCGACAGGTCCGTCCGCAGCACCAGCGTGTTGACGAAGAAGCCGACCAGCCCCTCCACCTCCGCCCGGGTGCGGCCCGCGATCGGCGTCCCCACCACGACGTCGTCCTGGCCCGAGTAGCGCCTCAGCAGGGCCTGAAAGGCGGCCAGCAGGGTCATGAAGGGCGTCAGGCCCTCGCGCCTGGCGAACGACCGCGTCGCCTCACGCAGGTCGCGCCCGAGCCGGAGCGCAAGCCGGCGGCCCCGAAAGCTGTGGACCGCGGGGCGCGGCCGGTCGGTGGCGAGGTCGAGCGGCGCCGCACCCGCCAGGCGCCTTCGCCAGAAGTCGAGCTGGACGCGCAGGCGCTCCTCTCCCAGCTGTGCCCGCTGCCAGGCGGCGAAGTCGGCGTACTGGATGGGCAGGGTCGGCAACGAGGGAGGACGCTCGTTCCGATGGGCGGCGTAGAGCTGACGGAGCTCGCGCCAGAGCACCCCCAGCGACCAGCCGTCCGAGACGATGTGGTGCATCACCAGGAGCAGGAGGTGGTCGCGGGGGCCGAGGCGGTAGAGCGTGGCCCGGAAGAGGGGCCCCTGGCGCAGATCGAACGGGCTCGACGCCTCGAGCTCGGCGAGGCGCCGGACCTCGCGCTCGGTCTCCTCCGACCTGGCCGCCTCCAGGTCGACCACGCGGAGAGGGTCACCCCCTTCGGCAGCCACGACCTGGATCCCGACGCCGTCCGCGTCGGCGAAGGTGGTGCGCAGGCTGGCCTGCCTCTCCACCACGGCCACCAGGCTGCGGCGCAACGCCTGGAGGTGCAGCTCGCCCTCCAGCCTGTATCCCTGCACCACGTTGTAGGCGGCGCTGCCGGGGACCAGCTGATCCAGGAACCACAGGCGCTGCTGCGCGTAGGACTGCGGACAGCGACGCGGCCGTCTCGCCTCGGCTGCCAGCAGCTCGGCGAGCCGGGCCCGCTTCGCATCCACCTCCTGGAGGGGAGGCTCGGGCCGATCAGCCATTCGCCGCCTCCTCGGACACCCGGCTGGCGATCAGGGCGTCGATCTCGCCCTCGCTGAGGTGGTCCAGCCGCTGCAGCAGCTCGGCCGGTGACGGCGCCGCGACGGGGATCGGTTCGAGCACCGACTCGACCGCGCGGGAAACGGGCGCGGAATAGCCGAGCACCTGGGCCAGGTCCCAGGTCGATGTCCCGAGCTGCGCTGCCTCGGCGGCGAGATCGTCCGTGTCGGCGGCACCGGCGTCGATGCCCTGGTGTCGGTGGAACTTGACGTCGACGAGCCCGCGCGAGAGCGGGTGGATGCCGTCCGTCATCCTCGTCTGCTTCTCCCGGTAGGGGTCGAGCATCCCGGGATCGAGGTCGAGGCCGAGGAATCGGCAAACGCCGTCCAGGACCAGCCTCGGGCTGCGGACCAGCTCCTCGAAGCGCACGCGCAGGTGCCGCGACGGCGGCACCTGCGCCAGGAACCGCAGCGTGTTGCGGTGGCACACCACCCACACCAGCTCGCCGAGGGCGCGCGCGGAGAGGCCGTGCTCGAAGTCGAAGATGCGGTCCATCCTGGCCTCCTGGAAGGACCGCACCACGGCCGCCGGGTGGCGCACCAAGTGGATGTAGAGAGGCTCCTCGAACGCCTCCTCCGCACGCTGCAGGGTGGCCAGGTCGAGCGAGTAGCCGGGCGTCTTGTCGACGAGACGGCGCGCGCCCAGGGCGTCCTGAAGGACGCGGTAGAACGCGCGGGTCGTGAGGTCGAGCTCCTCGTACTCCGTCATGAGACGCGCCGCCTCCTCCGCCCCGCAGGCGCGGATCTCCATCAGGGCACGGACTGTGCCCTCGAGCATGAAGCTGAGGCGCTCCTCGAGCGCCTGGCGCCTTTCGCGCAGCGTGTTGAAGCCGAGGAGGTACAGCTCGGGCGGAGAGAACAGGCGGGGATGCCCGCCGAGCATCACCCGGAACAGCGTCGAGCCGGAGCGCGGGGGCGCCAGCACGAAGATCGCGCGGGGATTCCGGCGCGGGGCCGCGCGCGGCCCCGCCGGGGCGAGCGGCGGGAGCAGCGCGCGCAATCGCGCCTCGGCGGCCTCGTCGACCGGGGGCTCGGCGGCGGCAGGCTTCGTCGCCTGCCGGCACGCGCCGCCGGCAGGATCGCTCCCGCACAGGCGCGCTTCGGCCTCCGCGTAGTGGCGCTCCAGATACGCCGCCAGCGCGGCGACCGAAGGGGCATCGAACAGGGCCACCACGTAGATGACCTGGCCCAGGCGCGCCTGCAGCCGGTTGACGATCACGGCCGCCTGCAGGGAGTCGCCGCCCAGCTCGAAGAAGTCGTCGTCGGCGCCGACCTCGTCGACGCCGAGAACCTCGCACCACAGTCTCGCCAGGTAGCGCTCGATCGGCGAGACGGGTGGGCGATAGGATGTCAGCAGATCCGGCCGACCCGACGACGGCCTCGGCAGTGCCCTGCGGTCGACCTTGCCGTTCGGCCCCAGCGGCAGCGCCTCGAGGAAGACGATGTCGGTCGGCACCATGTAGGCGGGAAGCCGTTCCCCCAGGAACTCGCGCAGTTCGGGTGCCAGCTGCCGGCTGAGGGCCGGCCGAAGCGGGTCGTTGGCGAGCCCCTTCCAGGACACGTCCTCGAGTGCGGTCTGCAGCTCAAGCCGCGGCGAAGCCGGCTGCGCGCCTGGCAGCGCACCAGGCCTCTCGAGCAGGACGTCCACGCGGTCGAGGCGTCCGGATTCGGCCCAGCGGACCGAGACGGCACCGCCCCAGCGCGCGGCGAGGGCCCACAGGTCCTCGGGATCGACGCTGCCCCGCCGCGCCTCCTCCCCGAGCCGCTCCAGCTCGGCGGCCGTGGTCGCCTGGTCCCGGGGCGAGAGCAGCCGCTCGAGGACGGCGACGTCGGCCGCCACGCGCCAGTTGGGCACGTCCGTCACCAGCAGCCGCGCCGGACGCTCCGCCTCGATCCGCTGCTGCAACGTCCCCAGGCTGAGCCGGTCGGCCGTCCAGTCGAGGCGGCGCGGCTCGGGCCACCCGCCTGCCAGCCCGACGCTCATCCAGACGTCGTAGCGGTAGCGGGTCAGCTCGTTGTCGTGGCGGCCCCGACGGAGCTGCACCGCCACCCCCTTGACGCGCGGCAGCCTCCGCGCCAGGGCCTCGAACAGCGCCGGCGCCACCACCAGCTCCTGCTCGTCGGCGGCGTGTCGGCGCGCCCGGCCCGCGATCTCGGCCGCCGTCAGCGACGGGGGCGCCTGCCGCAGCTGGACCGAGGCGTGGAAGGCCCGCAGCAGGTGCAGGCTGCGCAGGTCCCCGAGGAACACGCAGCCGCCGTCGTGGACGGCATCTACCGCGCCCGCCACCACCCGCGCCAGGTAGTCGACGCCCGGAAAGTACTGGATGATGGAGTTGAGCACGACGGCGTCGAAGGCTCCGCGCTCGATCCCGCTGAAATCGTCGGCGTTCCGGCGCTCGAGCCGCACCTGCGAAAGCCCGCGCCTCTCCGCCTCCTGGCGCACGCGCGCGAGCGCGACGTCGGAGAAATCCGTGGCGACGTACTCCAGGCAGCCCGGGGCCAGGCGGAAGAGGAGCAGGCCGGTGCCACAACCGATCTCGAGCACCCGGCTGGCACCGAGGGCGAGGACACGATCCACCGTGCCCTGCGTCCACTCGGCCATCTCGGCATTGCCGAGGGGAAGGCCGGTATAGCTGCTGGTCCAGCCGACCGTGTCGAATGCGGGATCGCGGTCGGCGGAGTCGCGGCCGTAGGTTTCGTCGTACAGGCTCCGCCAGCGCTCGACGTGCTCGCCGGTGGCCAGGGCTCCGTCCCCACCGGCGGCCACGCCGGAGGCCGGCACCACGTAGGCCACCAGCCGCTTCTCGCCGGGTGCGTCCTCGCGGGCCACGACCGCACACTGCCCCACCCGCGGGTGTCGGAGGAGCGTGGCCTCGACCTCGCCCGGTTCGATGCGATAGCCGCGCAACTTGACCTGGTCGTCGAGGCGTCCGAGGAACTCGAGCGCGCCGTCGTCGAGCTGCCGCACGGCGTCGCCGGTACGGTAGAGCCGTGCGCCGGGCCGCTCGTCGAAGGGATCGGGCAGGAAGCGTTCCGCCGTCAGCTCCGGCCGCTTCGCGTAGCCGCGCCCGAGTCCGTCGCCGCCGATGTACAGCTCGCCGGCCACGCCGACCGGCACCGGCCGCATCGTCGGATCGAGCACGTACACCCGGGTGTTGCCGATCGGCCGGCCGATGGGGATCGATCTGGCGTCCCCCAGCCGGCGCTGAATCGCGTGGCAGCAGGCGAAAGTCGTGCTCTCGGTCGGGCCGTAGCCGTTGATGATCCGCGTCGCCGGCAGCCGTTCATAGGCCTTCTCGACGTGCGCCACCGAGAGGGCCTCGCCCCCGATCAGCAGCTGGCTCAGCCGCGCCAGGGACTCGGGCCGCTCGTCGACCACGGTGTTGAAGAGAGACGCGGTCAACCACAGGGTCGTCACTCCCTCGCGCTCGACGGCGTCCCCCAGCTCGCGCGGCGTCGGCACCCGCCCGGGAAACAGCGCGCATCGCCCTCCGTGCAGCAGCGCACCCCAGATCTCGAGCGTCGAGGCGTCGAAACTCACCGGAGCCAGCTGCAGGAATACCTGCTCCGGTCCGAACTCCGCGTAGTCCACCCCGAACACCAGCCGCAGCACGCCGCGGTGGCAGACCTCCACGCCTTTCGGGAGGCCCGTCGAGCCGGAGGTGTAGGTCACGTACGCCAGGTCGTCCGGATCGACCACGATCGACACCGGGCCAACGGGCTGCTCGCAGACCCGGGGCCAGTCGCGGTCGAGCAGCACGGCTTCAGCGGCGCAGCCGGCGACCCGGTCTGCCAGCTGCTGCTGGGTGAGGACGACCGAGACCCCCGCGTCGCCAGCGAGGAAGCCGAGTCGCTGCTTCGGGTACTCGGGATCCAGCGGCACGTAGGCCGCTCCCGCCTTGACGATCGCGAGCAGGCCGACGATCAGGTCCAGGGAGCGCTCGAGGCAGACGCCGACCCGCGCCTCGACTCCCACCCCGCGCCTCCGCAGATGGCGGGCCAGCTGGTTCGAGCGGGCGTCCAGCTCCGCGTAAGTGAGCTGCTCGTCGCCGCGCGACACGGCAACGGCATCCGCGCGCGCGGCGGCGACCTCGGTGAAGACCGTCCCGATGTCGACGCGCGGATACGCACCCGTAGTGGTGTTCCGCTCACGGTGTTCCATCCGGGGTCGAGGCTCCTCGGGGGCGCGGCTCATCCCTGGCGGGCCGCTTCCTCCATGCGCTTGCGGAGGCTGAGCGGACGCATGTCGGTCCACACGTCCTTGATGTGGGCCAGGCATTCCGCCTTCGTGCCGGACTTGCCTCCGTCGCGCCAGCCGTTGGGGTTCTCCCGGTCCGCCGGCCAGATGGAGTATTGCTCCTCGTGGTTCAGCACCACCTTGTAGACCGTCCGGTCCTCCGTCTCCTCCGAGCTCATCTCGCCTCCAGCAAACCCGTGACCTCGCCGCCCACCACCCACTGGTGGCAGGACACGCTCGCCTGTCCTTCGAACGCCACCGCGCCCGCGAAGCCCGGGGCGGGGCCGATCGCCGTCAACGACCAGCGCTGCGCTGCCAGCGAATCACCGTCGACCCGAAGGAGGCGCGCGCTCTCGGAGGGGGGAACCGACACGTCGAAGCTGTCCAGCGGTCGAGAGAGGCCTTCCCCGGTGGCCTTCAGGAAGGCCTCCTTCCGCGTCCAGCAGGCGAAGAAGCCCGCGGCTCGCTCGCGCGGAGGCAGGCGCCGCAGTGCCGCTCGTTCACCTGGCGAGAAGAAACGCTCCGCGACCTGCTCGGCGTCGGGCAGGAGCCGCACGCGCTCGACGTCCACGCCCACTTCCCTCCCGACGGCGATCGCATAGAGCGCCACCTCGTCGGCATGGGAGAGGTTGAAGCGAAGGTCGACCCCGGGCGAGGACGTCGGCGCGAGGGACGGCTTGCCGTGCGGGCCGTACTGGAAAGCGATCGCCGCCGGCGGTCGGCCGAGGAGGCAGGCGAGGATCTCCCGAAGGAGGCCTCGCGCCGCCACGAAGCGGCGCTCGTGAACGGGGAAGCGGAAGCGGCCGGCTCGGCTGCGCTCTTCAGCCGAGAGCGATCCCCAACAGCGGTCGAGAGCCGCAGGCGCCACGGCCAGCGTCGCCTTCAGGACGTGGACTTCCCCGCCTGCTTCGTCCACGCCCTCCGGCAACGCCTCACGCAAGGGCGAGGTCCTCGGAAACGGTCCGCTGCACGGCCTGCTCCGAACCATGGATGAAGAAGTGATCTCCGGGAAACATCCGTATGGCCACCGGCCGCGTGGTGTGGGTCCCCCATGCCGCCACGTCGTCGGCGCACACTCGTGCGTCGTCCTGGCCACCGAAGGCCGAGATCGGGCAGTCGAGCGGGGCCTCTGCGCGGTACACGTAGTTCTCGAAGATCGCGAAGTCGGCCCGCAGGCTAGGCAGCAGCAGTTGCAGTAGCTCCGGATTCTCGAGCACACCCGTGGGGATGGCGTCGTACCGCCGCCGCACCTCGGCCACGAACTCCCGGTCGGACAGGTGCCCTAGCGGCGGATCGGGGTTGGGCCGCTCCGGAGCCCGCGCACCTGACACGAACAGCCTGACGGGAAGACACACGCCCTGCCGGCGCCACTGACGCGCCAGCTCGAACGCCGCCACCGCCCCCATGCTGTGACCGAAGAGGGCGTACGGCATGTCGAGGAGGGGCAGGAGCGCCGCGGCCACGGCAGGGACCAGATCCTCTCCGCGCGTGAACGGAGCCTCACTCAGCCGCGCCTCACGCCCGGGCAGCCGTACGGCGCACACCTCGACGTGCGCGGGAAGCGCATCCAGCCAGCCGCGGTAGACTGCGGCGCTTCCTCCCGCGTACGGGAAGCAGAACAGCCGGACCCTCGGCGGCGCCTGTCGGCGGAGCCGCAAGACCCATGCGCCTTCTGACCGCGCCACCTGCGTCAATCCTTCCCCCCGTCGGAGGCCGCACCGCGACCTCGGCCCTGGAAGCGGGGCCGGTCGACGAGCGCGGGTCCGACCAAATCCCGGCGCGCAGCGACTCACCCGTGAAGTCAGTTGCGGCCGAAACACAGTCGTCTGGCACTACGGCGGAATTTGGATGCTCGACGATATTTCGAGGAGGGGCCGCTTGTCAACAATTACGGTGCGACGGGCGAATCAATGCCCCCGCACTCACTGCCGTGAGTAGGTGATCTCCACGATCTTCTGCGGCAACCTGCCGACCGCGACCGTGAACAGTTCGACGACGTAGCGGTCCGGTCCGTCGATCCGCACCACCTGCCGCAGCTTCGGTCCGGGGATACGCCCGTCGCCCGCGTCCTTGCCGATCAGCACGAAGGACCGGGCGGGGTCGTCGTAGAAGCCCTCGAGGGTCTGGTAGTTGCTTCCACGGCTGCCGAGCAGGACGGCGAAGAACACGCGCCGTCGCAGGTCGAAGCCGTAGGTGACGAGGCTCTCGTCACCTACGGAGCCGTCATCTTCGGTCTCGACGGCACGACACTCCAGGTACCGGTTGTCCAGGATCCAGCGGTTCTCGCTGAGGCCGATACTGCGCTGGGGCGTCCCCCCCGGCAGTGTCGTCGTGCGCTCGAAGCGGAACGTGCCGGCGAGAACGTCCAGCCTGTCATGATCCGGCGACGGCCTTGCGGCTGCCGTGCGGGTTGCGCTCGGCGGCGAGGACGCCCTCGAGACGCCCTCCTGCGCGCGGGGTTGGGCGGCAAGGCTCGCCGCCAGCAGGCAGACCAAGCTCGTCATGCCAGTCACCTCGAACCGTGGACGACCTTCGTTTGTGAAACGCGGCCGGCAAACGCCGCCGCAGGTTGCGCGAGCCTAGCATGGAAAACGGTCGGGCCGTGGTCTTCTCTGCGCGCACTTTCCAGGCCAGAATGCCTGCGGTCTGCCAAGGAGCCATGGCGTCTGTGACTTCGAGCCCATCCTGGAGCACGGTCCTCTCCGGTGCGCTCGCCGGAGGCGTCGCCGGCTTTCTGGCGCGGGACCTGGGCCTCATCGACCTCGCCTCGGCGTGGATACCTTGTGCTCTGCTCGGCGCCCTGCTGTCGTATCGACACGGGCGCCCGATCCTCGTCGCGGCGGTCGGCTTGCTGGCCGGGTTCTGGCTGGCGGTCGCGCTCACGCCGGCTTCCACCCCGCTGACCGCGCCGCTCGTTCGCCGCGACTCGCTCCAGAAGGCCGACGCCGTCGTCGTCCTCGGGTCGCGCCTTCAGGCGGACGGCGAGCCGACCACGGAGGCCCACGACCGCCTGGTGGGTGCGATCGAGCTGATCGCCAGGGGCTTTGCCCGCCGCCTCGTCGTCACCGAGATGCCGCCACCGGCGGCCTCGCATGCCGTGCTCGCCCGGCAGATGCTCTCGCGCCTGGGCGTCACCGGCGAGGTGCTCGCGGTCGGTCCCGTGCGGCGGACCCGCGACGAGGCGCTGGCCATCGCGGCGCTCTGCCGCGAGCGCGGTTGGGCCCGGGTCCTGATGGTGACCTCGCCGCTGCATTCCCGCCGCGGAGCCGCCTGCCTCGAGCAGGTCGGCGTCTCGGTGGTCTCCGCTCCCAGCGTCGAGACTCGGTTCGACCTGGAGCGCCTCGACCGCCCGGCGGAGCGGCTGTGCGCCTTCGCCTCCGCCCTGCACGAGTGGGTGGGGCTCTGGTACTACGAGCGACGGGGATGGATCCGCGCGATCGGAGAGGCCAGCTAGCGCCCAGCGTAGCCCGGCAGCTCTACCACGTAGGTGTCCACGGTCGCTCCGTTGCCCCAGTCGCTCCCGAACAGAAGCCGCGTGGCGCTGGGGCTGATCACCACGTGCGGCTCGCCCCAGTATCCCCAGCGCCCCTCGCCGGCCCAGCTCCGGTGGTGCCCGACGCGGCACACCGTCCCGCTGTCGACGTTGGCCAGCAGAAGCTCGTTGTCGAGCAGGTGCTGCCCTCGGGGATCTCCGACGATCGACACCGCCACCCAGCCGGGACGTCGGTGAGCGATGGCGGAAATGTGGGTGCCGCTGGGCGGATAGGGGTAACCCGTCGACGGCCCGACCACCACGCGCCGCTGCCCGGTCTCCATGTCGAAGCTCACCAACGTACCCACGTCGGCGCGGCCGCCTCCGCGGGGCGGGTCGAAGACGACCGCCTCGTACAGGTCGTGTCCCGTCGCGGCCGAGCGGCCGAGCGAGGCGTGCTCGAAGCCGCCCGCCAGCGGGAGGCTTCTCGCGACGCGCAACGAAGAGTCGTAGACCTTGCCGTCGAAGTAGGCCAGCCTGCCGCTCGGAGCCGGCTGGGGCGCGACCCTCCCGGCAATGGTCGCCCGGCCGAGTATCGCGTTGCGGCCGACGTCGTAGAGGAACTTCTGCTCCCCGCAGGACAGGCCGATCACCTTGGAGCCCTCCGCCCACGACAGGTACATGGGGTCGCTGCCCAGCGAGAGTAGCCGTCCCCAGTCGCCGGCCGGGCAGTTGTCGAACCGGTGCAGCACCTCGCTCGAGTTGCTGCTCACGCGATAGCGCATCAAGTTCGGCTGGGCGTTGTAGTTGCTGGGGTAGTAGAGCAGGTCCGGATCCACCGGGTCCCAGAGTACCTGCTCGATGTCGGTCGGTGAGACGAGCTTGACGGACCGCAGGAACGCGTAGCTGCGTCCGTCGTAGAGCTCGTGCCCCTTTTCCCGGTGCCAGAGCAGGATCCGCGACTCGTCGGCGTTCCACGCCTGGATGGTGCCGTAGGCCGGCTTGATCACCGCGTTGGCGCCCTCGCCCGTCGAGGCGCCGGTGATGCGACGGATCCGGGTGCCGAACTGCGGGTCCACCACCGCCGCTCCCAGGGCGGGACGTGCGAGGGCCGTCATCGGCCGCGCGTCGAGGTCGCGAACCAGGCCCGCACACAGGTCGCCCGCAGGCGGCGCCGTGCGGGCCCCGCGCTCGGCGGGACGCGCGCCGCTCGCCGCCACCTCGTCGCGGCCGCAGCCGCCCTCGACCGCGACCAGCAGCAGCCAGAGGGCGAGGGCGCCCGCGGGCCCGGGTCGGAAGCGCTCCACCCGCTAGAACCTCACGCGAAACCCGCCGAGGAACTTGTACTGGTCGAGGCGCGTGGCGTCGCTTCCGCCCAGCCCCAATACCCAGTCGTAGCGGCCGCTGAGGACGAAGCTCAGGTTGTCGCCGGCGGAGATCTCGAGTCCCGTCAGCACGTCGACGCCGCCCTTGGTGGTCGAGTCCGAGACGACGGTCGAGCCGGTCACTCCGAGATCTCCGGTGACGTGGTGGAGGCCCCCGCCGCCCCCCCCGAACCATCCCAGGCGCCGGCCGAGCGGCAGGACCGCAACCAGGTTGACGCCGAACTGCAGGTCCTCCACCGAAGAGGTGATCGCAATCGAGCTCTCGCTCTTCTTCCAGTAGCTGAACTCCGGCGCCAGGCACAGGTGGCTGGCCACGCCGAATCGAAAGTCGCCGCCGAACACCAGCGTGGAATCGAGCTGCCGCGCCTTGACGTAGCCCAGCTCCACCCCGATCGAGGAGGGGGGATCGGCCGCCCGGGCCGAGGGTGCTGCCGCCACCATCGCCATCACGACCACGACCCCAGTCAGCTTTGGATGCATGCGCCCAAAAGTAAGTTCGCGGCGGCCGGGCGTCAAGCTACTGCGCTGGCGAGTCGCTGACGCGCACGTCGAGGCCCCGGCAGGGACGGACGGCGTCCTGCAGCGTCCCGGTCCCGAACAGGATGCTGCGCCAGACGCCGCCCGAGCAGCCCGCCGTGGTGAGGCTCTGCGTCAGCGGGTCGTGCGAGGCCTCCAGCACGTACACGAAATGACGGGGCGAGCCGCGGTGCGTGTCGAGGTGATACGCCGCGTAGCTCGGCGGCGTGGCCGGGTCGTTCGACCCCTGGAAGTAGTAGATGGGAGTCGTGGTCGGCCAGAACGCGGAGTCGTACGGGTCCGAGAAGGCGACCCCCAGCGACTGGCAGCCGTCATTGCCGGTCGGCACCAGGTGGCCGGCGGAGAGGTCGCTGGCGAACAGGCTCCCGTACAGCTCGCGGCAGCTGATGGCATTCACGTTCGCGTCGACCAGGTAGCGGAACCCGAGGTCGAGCTGGTCGAAGTACGCGGTGAGCTGCGCGTTCGTCGCGGCATCACCGGCCGCCAGCCGGTCGAGCTCGACCTGCAGACGGATGCCCAGGCCGGGGACGACGCCCTCGTAGAGCGACTCGGTGATGAGGCGCGCCCACTGGCGCGAGGAGAAGCCGAGCGGCAGGGCCGCGCCCGAGAACTGCTCGGCCACGCCGGGCGTCAACTGCTCCTTGACGAGCTGCCACTGTTCGTCGAAGGCGGAGATCTGCTCGGGAAAACCGGCGGCCAGGTGCCGGCCGAGCGTCCCCTCCAGCACCAGTCCCCTGGGGACGTAGGCCGACTCGCGCTCCAGGATGCTGGTCAGCACCGTCCCCTCGACCGTCCCGTACGAGTGGCCGTAGACGTAGAAGTTCCGCAACTGCAGCTTCTCGACCACCGCTTTGACGTCGCGCGCCAGGTACTCCGTCCTGTAGGCGTCCACCGGGAAATGGCCGCCGGGGGCCGCATTGCAGTTGCTGCCGCGGGGGTCGGTGTAGAGGACGGTGGCGTCGGCGGGGAGCGCGCCGCCGGCCAACGCCGCGTACCCGATGGACGGGCCCCCGGGCCCGCCGGGGATGACGATCACGACGGGCGCGTTCGCTCGCGACGACGTCTTGAGCTGGAACTTGTAGTCGAAGGAGGGCGACCCCTGACGGTCCCAGTAGAGCGGCAGCCGCAGCGTCTGCACGTCCCCGGCGAAGCACTCCGCACTGGGGCTGGCCGTCGCCGGAGTGGCGGAGGGACCGGCCGTCGGCGTGGCGGGCGACGACTGCGATTCCTGGCCGGTCCGGCAGGCCGCCATGCAGAGCCATGCGAACAGAGCGGCGTCGAGGACGGATCGCTTCGGCATGGGATGGATATCATGGTAGCGCGGTTGACAGCGGCCGGGAGCCCATGCAGACTCGCGGCTTCCGATTCAAGCCTGTGATGGCGGCGCCACATGCCCGCCGCTGGAGGACGCGTGATCGAGGGAATCCTCGTGGCCACCGGCGCCTTCTTCTGGATGGCGCTCGGGGTGCTGGTGTTCCTGCGCACCCTGACGCGCGCCAGGGTGCGCCGGGTGCTCGAGCGGCCTGCGTTCTATGCGCACGCGCTCTGGCTGCGGTATCGCTTCGGCGGGCTGCTGCTGGCGGTGGCGAAGCGCCTGGGAGTGGGGAGAGCCCGGCGCGTCGCGCCCGAGGTGGTGCAGGCGTTCCGCGCCGCGCGGGTGCGCGACTTCGAAGAGCTGCGGAGCTCGCTGTCGGAGATGGACGAGCTGCCGACCGTCCGGCGCGGCCTCGAAGCGCTGGGCCTGCGGTCGCTCTTCGACGTTCCCACCCGACAACCGCATCGCATCCCGTCCCCGTACACGCATCGCATGCAGCACCCGCCGTACTACGTCCCGGGCGTGCCGGCCCGAGCCTTCTACGACCCGATGGAGTTCGAATGGGCGCGGCCCCTTCGCGACGCCTACCCCGTCGTTCGCGAGGAGCTGGAGGGCGTCCTCCAGTCCGGCGGACAGGGGTTCAAGGGCTACCTCGACGAGACGCAGCATCGCCTGGACGGGTGGAACACGTTCAACCTCTACTTCTACGGGCGGCGCTTCGAGGAGAACTGCGCGCGCTGCCCGAGGACGACGGCTCTCCTGGAGAGCCTGCCTCGCTTCGAGCGCGATCACATCATGTTCTCCGCGCTCAACCCGCATGCGCACATCCCGCCGCATACGGGACCGATGAACGGCATCATCCGGGCACACCTCGCGCTCGTCGCCCCGCCCGGCTGCTACATCCGGGTCGGCCCGGAGGAGCGAACCTGGCAGGAGGGCGAGCTGCTCGTCTTCGACGATTCCTTCGAGCACGAGGTCTGGAACCACTCGGACCACACCCGGATCGTGCTCTTCCTCAACTTCTGGCACCCGTGCTTCGCCCCGGAGGAGATTCCGGCCCTCGAGCGCTTCCGCCGAGCCTACGAGCGGAGCCCTCTCGGCCGCGTTCACGAGGACAATCAGGTCCTGCGCCGGGCCCACGACCTCGCCCTGCAGGCCGTCGCCCGCTCGACGGCGACGACCATCGGTGCTGCCGCCAGCCGTTGATGGCTCGACGAAAGCTGCGTGAGGGCAGGTGACCGTCAAAAGGGCGCTGATCACCGGCATCACCGGGCAGGACGGCAGCTACCTCGCCGAGCTGCTGCTCGAGAAGGGGTACGAGGTGCACGGGCTGGTGCGCCGCAGCAGCTCCTTCAACACCTGGCGGGTCGACCCGATCCGCGACCGGCTCGTGCTCCACTACGGAGATCTGGTCGACCAGAACAGCCTGCTGCGGGCGCTGGAGGCGGTCGCGCCGGATGAGGTCTACAACCTCGCAGCGCAGAGCCACGTCAAGGTGTCGTTCGAGATGCCGGAGTACACGACGGACGTCACCGCCATCGGAGTGCTGCGCCTGCTCGATGCAGTACGCAACATCGGGCTGCGGACGCGGGTGTACCAGGCCGGCAGCTCGGAGATGTTCGGCCTGGTCGAGGCGACACCCCAGACCGAGCGCACGCCCTTCCATCCGAGGTCGCCCTACGCCGTCTCCAAGGCCTACGGCCACTGGATGGCGGTGAACTATCGCGAGAGCTACGGGATCCACGTCTGCAACGGCATCCTCTTCAATCACGAATCCCCGCGGCGCGGAGAGAACTTCGTCACCCGCAAGATCACCATGGGGGTGGCGGCGATCGAGCAAGGTCGAACCCGCGAGCTGCGCCTCGGCAACCTGGAGGCCAAGCGCGACTGGGGATACGCACCCGATTACGTGGAGGCCATGTGGCGGATCCTGCAGCAGGACACCCCGGCTGACTACGTGATCGCCACCGGCGAGACGCATTCGGTCCGGGAATTCTGCGAGCAGGCCTTCGGCTGCGTCGGTCTCGACTACCGGGAGTTCGTGAAGGTGGACCCGAAGTACTTCCGTCCAGCCGAAGTGAACCAGCTGCTGGGCGATGCGTCCAAAGCGCGGCGCGAGCTGGGCTGGGAGCCGCGGGTGATCTTCAAGGAGCTGGCGCGGCTGATGGTGCAGGCCGACCTCGAGGCCGGCGGTCGGCACCCGGTACGGTCCCGCTGACTTAGGTCCTCAATCGCCGACGTGCTCGTCGAACACCGACAGTCGCCAAGACTCGGGTGGCGCTCCCGCCGCCTCCACTACTCGCGCCGAGTAGCGCTTCCCAAGAGGCGATTCGTGCTTAGTCCCTTAGATGCAATGAGTTGCTGTACTCCTACTGGAGACGTTCTGTCGAGGTCAGGACAGGTATGTGAGGGGTACGCCAAGCCGAATCCTGATCTAAGTTGCTGAATCACAAAGACTTAGGCTGTGGAGGCGGCGGGGGTCGAGCAATCCTAGGTTATTGATGACACGTAAGTTATTGGATTCTCCTGAAACGCCTTAAACGCTGGACTATACAATAAAGCCCTATAAGAGGGACGCCACAGGTACACCGGCGGGAGGGGTCATCACATGGACGGCCCGGTCCGGCAAGAGCCGAACCTGGTTTGAGAATTCAAGCAGGACCCCTCTGCTTCAGGATGTCATCGCCCGGAGCGCCCGGAGCGCGACCTCGAGGTCTTCGGGCGAGTTCATGATGCCGGCGGAGACGCGCGGGTAAGACACCCGGTAGGGCGAGCTCGAGGTGCTGATCCTCCGTGCTCGGAGACGCAGGGTGACCTCATCGGCGGAGAGACCGTGGACCTCGAAGCAGGTAAGCCCGCCCGACACCGAGGGATCGGGCGGCGTGACCAGCGTCACGTTCGGGAGCTTTGCCGCGGCATCCCGGAAGGCACCGTTGAGCTCGGCGACCCGAGCCGCCACGCGGGCCCGGCCGATCGTGGTGTGGAGCGCGATGGCCGCCGGCACGGCGAGGAAGTGCTCGTAGGCAAGGAACCCGCCGGGCGAGACGAACGAGGCTTTGGTCGGGGCGACGGCCCGCCAGTCCATCCAAGCCTGCCAGGTTTCCTGCTCGTCCGGATCGAAGCTCGGGACGGTCGGGCGCAGATGCGCCCACGCTTCCGTCCGCCCCCACAGGAACCCGGTGCCGCGCGGCGCGCAAAGCCACTTGTGCATGCCCGAAGCGAAGAAGTCGGCGCCCAGCTTCGCGACGTCCACGTCCTGGTTGGCGAACCCGTGTACACCGTCGACGATCAAGAGGCATCGGTCGGCCTCGGCACGGCCGCGGTTGGCGCGGGCTACCGCCTCGGCGATCTGCGGAACGGGCACCTTCACGCCAGTCGAGGAGTGCACCCAGGTGATGCCAACAGCCCGCGTCTTCGGGCCGATGGCGTGCGCCACGCGGGTTGCCATTTCGTCCGCCGAGGCCTCGGCCGCGCGATCGTAGAGCGCCACCCGCCGAATCGCCGCGCCTGAGCGTTCGCACGCGTATCGGATCGACTCGTGGTGCACATAGTGGTCGTGCTCGGTGGTGAGGACCTCCTGGTCGGCCCGTATGCGCAGACCGTGGTAGGCCAGGGCGAGCGCCGTGGTGGTGTTCGATGCGAGCGCGAGCTCTTCCGGAGCGCCGCCCAGGTACTCCGCGATCGCCGCCTTCATCTTGTGGAAGGGCCGCCCCTCCGTATCCGTGAAGGCGGCGAGCTCGATCCACATGGGATCCGAGTCGATCCTGGCGCGGAACTCCTCGATCGCCTCAGCGACCGGGTGCGGGTGCGAGACGAAGAGAAAGGCGGCAAGGTGCGTCCAGTCCGGGGCAAGCGGGAACAGCTCGCGGACGGCGCTCCAGTCGACCGCTCCGGCTCCCGACAGGAGCGGGCGCTCCAGTCGAGGTGCTGCGGCGCTGGTGCGTGCGTAGCCGGGCCGGCTAGCCAGCGCTCCGGCGGCAAGCGTTGTCAGGAGCTGACGCCTGTTGAGCGTCATCACGGCGACTCAGTTCGAGGCCCGCTGCGGCGTCACGTCCTGCGAGGACATGTCCCAGGTGATCACGAACCCGTTCGTGCCCTTGAACTCGAACGCCTTCTGTCCAACACGGTACGCTTCCACCTCGTTCGGCATCAGCACGAAGCCGTCGTTTCGCGGGGTACCAACGTAGCGGAGGTTCGAGATCACCGCCGGCGCGCTGGTGTTCCCCTGCACCCGCTTCAGGCGGACCTCGGCGGTACGGCCGCCGTCCAGAGTGGCCACCGCGGCATCGTTGTTGGCCTGCCAGGTGTCGATCGAGCCCTCGGAGGTCTCGAACGAGCCGAACTGGCCCGGGTAGGCGTGCTTCACGATGGCCAGCACCGCGTCGCGCTGATTCTTCGACATGGCCTTGTCGAAGATGAGCACTCCCCAGTCGAGCTTTCCCTGCGAGAAGTCGGGGCCAAGGTCGCCGACCAGCCAGTACTTCGCGCCATCGAGCGCCACCTTGCCGTAGTGGCCGTGGTTGATCCGCTGGGCCAGGTTTCCCTTGCAGAAGTGCTTCATCTCGCCTGTGGCATGGTCGTGGTGCCCGGCCGGGTGGGTGTTGAAGTAGCACTGGCAGAACATCGGGCAGGAGCAGGCCTCGATCACTGTGACATTCGCGGCCCACTCCGGTTCGGGTGAATCGGCGAGGGTGGGCGTCACAGCAGGGGCCAGCAGGAGTGCGACGGCAGCCAGAGAGGGAACGGCGACGAGCGCAACAGAACGCGAGGACATGATTGACCTCCTATAGAGACACCTCTGCCATTCGGACGGCGGCCGATCGGCATACCTCACCTCTGCCCCCTGCGCGACGGCGCTAACGGGGAACGGAGCTGTTTAGGGTGGGAGCGGGTCTCCTGGAAGCTAGCGACCGGCTGACGTCATGTCAAGACAAAGTGAAGCACGTAATCACCTTGCAGCGTCGCCGGCCATGCCGTCGGCCTCGGCGCTGCGCTTGAACACCTTCCGCAGGGAAGAGGTTGACCGTCTGGTGGTGGCCGAGGCCGGTCGCGGCGACGTTGAACCGATGCAGACCGTCGCTCACGACGGCGATCTCATCGGGGGTCGCGTCTGGCTCGGAGACGACGGCGAAGCTCATGGCACCCACGGTCACCTTCTCTCACCCCATTCGAGAAGCGGCCGTCATCCCCGGCTGCGAGCCTCGTGCCGCCTCGGGTTCGCAGTCGATCGCGCTGAACAGGCCCTCCGCGACCCAGCTGCGGAACCACCGGAAGACGGTCTCCTCCCGCCGAGCCGCGCGGAGGCGGAGGGCTGCGGCGCCGATTGCCTCGCCGAGTGGCTGGCCGGCAACGAGCGCCGAGAGCATCCCGTACTCGTCGCCGGTCATCTCCCTGCGCAGCACGGTGTAGTCGCGGCGGTAGACGGCGAGATGGGAACGGCGCCGCCGCGGCCTCGGGGCCGGGCGTCCGTGCTTGGCCGCCTCCAGGTGCCCGACCACCGTGTGCCGTAGCTCCAGCAGCCGCAGGGCGTCAATCGGGCGCAGGCGGGCCTGCGCCAGCGCCAGCTGCGGTACCCGCCGCAAAGCCTCAGCTTCGAGCACTGGCGATGGCTCCTCGTCAAACACCTCTGTCGCCGCCAGCTCGGCGCGTGCCAGGTCGTGCAAGAACGCCGCGTCCGGCCGGTCAACCTCCTCCGCGAAGAACTGCGGAAGGTGGTCCCCGAGACGGTTGAGCGTGTAGCTGCGCGACGGGTACCGCTCAACGTAATCCCGGACGAGCTCCGCAAACGCTTCCTCGCCCAGGAAGTGCCGCACTGCCGGAAAGTCGCTCTCCAATGCCTCGACCATGCGGAGGAGGTACATGCCGTGGTACACCTCGACCCTCTCCACGGCGGTCAAGGACCAGGACGGCCGGACCACCTCCTCGATGGCTTTCGTCGGCACCTCGACGCGCGCCTCGGCCGAGGCCAAGGCATCCGCGACACAGCCGGGGTGGACGATCACCGCCTGCAGCCACCGCTGGACGCGGTCGAGGCCCAGCGCGGAGGAAGCGCCTTCAGGCGGCACGGCTCACCTCCCGCTCGCGCCAGGCGGCTGCCTTCAGGACCTCGGCGTGAACCACCTCGAACGGAGGGATGGAGGCGTCCCATTCGAGAAGCGTCGCCCGCGGCCCGGTGCGCTGTACCGCGTGCCCGAACAGCTCCCACACCTCCTGGACGACGTGGTCGGAGTGGGTGTCCAGGATGTGGGTGCCCTTGTGAGTATGGCCGGCGAGGTGGTACTGGCACACACGATCCACGGGGATGGCATCGATGTACTCGTGGGCGTCGTAGCCGTGGTTGAAGGCCGAGACGTAGACGTTGTTGACGTCGAGAAGGAGCCCGCAGTCGGCCTCTTCCGCCAGGCGGCCGATGAACTCCCACTCGCTCATCGCGCTCGGCGTGAACTCGAGGTAGGTGGATGGGTTCTCCAGCACCACCGGGCGCTCGAGAAACTCCTGCACGGCCTTCACGCGCTCGGCGGTGTGGCGCAGCGCAGCCTCCGTGTACGGCAGCGGCAGAAGGTCATGGGTGTTGCGGCCGAGGACTCCCGTCCAGCAGACATGGTCGGAGACCCAAGCTGCCTTCGTGCGGCGCGCGAGGTCCTTGACCTTGCGCAGGTAGTCGAAGTCGAGCGGGTCGGTGGAGCCTATCGAGAGCGAAACGCCGTGCATGACGATCGGGTAGCGCTCGGCGATCTGGTCGAGGACGAAGAGCGGGCGGCCGCCGGTGTCGAGGAAGTTCTCGGTGAGCACCTCGAAGAAGCCGAGCTCGGGGCGCTGCGACAGGATGTGGGCGAAGTGGGCCGTACGGAGCCCCACTCCAAGGCCGAGGTCGGGATGGTCCCAGCGGTTTCGTGACATGACTCCTCCAGGGGTCGTGGCCAGAGGGGCCACGGGCGCGCCGTGACACCTCTGGCCGCGGGCTCCAGTCCTAGGCCGCCTTGCGCGGCACCTCGCAGCCTCCCTTGCCCTTGCAGGAGTTCTTGCCGGCGCAGCCGTTGTCACCGGTCTTGCAGCCGCCCATCCCCTTGCATTCGTTGTGACCCTTGCAGGCGTGCCGGGCTTCGGTGGAGGCGCAGCCCCCCTTGCCCTTGCAGGAGTTCTTGCCGGCGCAGCCGTTGTCGCCGCTCTTGCAGTTCCCCTTGCCTTTGCAGGAGTTCATGCCCTTGCAGGCGTGGCGATCGGCGCTCTGGGAGTCGGAAGCCGCCGCCGTCTTCTTCGAGCCACAGCCGCTCTTGCCACTACACCCGTTCTGCGCCGAGCTCGGCGGTTCGGCCGAGGCGCGGCTTGCCGTGCCGCCCACGCCCGCGATCATCCCGGCCATGGCGGCGTTCACCAGTACCAGCTTCAGCTTGCGGTTCACTCTCGTCTCCCCTGTTCTCCGGCCAAAGGCCGGGTCGTCTCTTGGGGCGCGTGCCCCACGCCTTGGCGTTGCCGCGGCGCCGTCCGTCCTTGGACCCCTGCGCCCCGGCCTCTCACCTCTGCTCTTGATGTCGGTCGCTTTCCTGCTTCTTTGCTGCGGGTCGACTCCTGGTATCAGGTGGCAGGCTCTGGCCGACGGGGGCGCCCGCTGCTCATGAGGCGTGAGCGCAGCAGCTGATCGAGGCTCAGCCTTCCCGCCCCCAGGAAGAGCAGCCAGAGGAGGAACAGCAGGAACACGAAGGACGTCACGTCCGTCGGGGACGTTTCGCTGGCACGCGACCAGGATGTGAGGAACGCCTGGCGGTCGGCCGTCAGCAGGGCCACTACCATGGTCATCGAGAGAAAGCCCGCGAAGAGCCGCGTGAGGAGCCCGGCCACGAGCGCGCTGCCACCGACCAGCTCGAGGCTCGCCACGAACACGGCGTTGGCGGCAGGCAGGGGGATTCCGAGGCCGGCGAAGTAGTGGATGGTGCGGTCGATGTGGGTCCATTTGCCGAGACCCGTCTGGACGAACGCCAGCCCGATCACGATCCGGGTCAAGAGGGGAGCGACGAAGGCCGCCCCCCCGAGCCCCTCCAGGCTCCAGTCGACGACGCGCGTCACCGCTGCAGGAATGCGCATGTCCTCCCCTTGGGGCAGTCGCCCCGACTGACCGTTGAGTTGTCCGGAGCTTTCTTTTGCTCCTTTGCCGTTCGGTGGTGTCGCGTATCGACCGGAGTGGGCGGCCGGAGGGCCGCCGGCCGAGGTACGATCGCCTAACGGAAGCACCAGCTTGGCAAGGGATGAAACCTCGGCGCCTGCCGAGGCAAATAGGGAATCAGGGAGGCTCGTGCCAGAGGCGCACGAGGGTGCGCTCTGCGCGCTCATGACGGCGTATCAGGCCGGCGACGGATCCGCATTCGAGGGCATCTACTGCCAGCTCGCGCCACAGATCGGCGGTTACCTGCGCGCGCTGTGCCGGGACCCCATCCGTGCCGAGGACTTGCTGCAGGAGACCTTCCTCCAGGTGCACCGTTCGCGGCGGACGTATCTGCCGCCGCGCCCTCTTAAGCCCTGGGTCTACGCCATCGCGCGCAACGTGTTCCTGATGAGCCGTCGAGCTGGTGCCCGGCGGGATCGTCGCGAGACGGCCGTGGGCGACTCGCTTCCCGACATCGCCATTCCACCCGAGGCCGAAAGCCTCGCCGATCGCGAGACCGTTCGTGGCGCCCTTGCGCGACTTCCCGAGGACCGCCGTGAGCCTTTGCTGCTGCACCACGTCTGGGGGCTGTCGTTCCGGGAGATCGGTGCCGTGCTGGGCGTGAGCGAGGCGGCAGCCAAGCTCCGGGCGCATCGCGGCGTCCGATTGCTCCGCGAGCTGCTGGCTGGAGAGAGGCGATGAGCACACCACGGCTGCCCGAGAGGCTGCGGCAGGAAGTGCTCACCGACCTGCAGCCAGTTCGGCCACTGCCGCGGCCAGCGCTCCGCGCCATGGAGATCGCGATCTGGGCGCTCGCCCTCTTCCTGCTCGTGCCGAGACTGCATCCTCTGCGCGAGGACGCCGCCGCCCTTGGCCCCTGGCTCCTCTGGGGAGTGGCCATAGGCGAAGCTGTCGCCGGCCTGCTGCTGGCGGGGCTCGCTCTTCGCGAAGCCGTGCCCGGTGGCGGACTAGCTCGCGCACGCGTTGGCCTGGCGCTCGCGCTCGGCGCCACCACGCAGCTGGCCGCCAGCCTGCTCACCTGGACGTTGGCACCGGCCACCACAAGCGCAGAGATGGCTCGGCACCGCGGTGCGGTCTGCTTCTCGATCCAGGAGCTGCTGGCGATTCCGGGCCTGGCGCTCGCCTTCTGGCTCGTCCAGCGGGCCTTGCCCGTGCGGCCTCGGTGGTCAGGCGCGCTCGCCGGCCTGGCGGCAGGCCTTCTCGCCGACGCTGCCTGGCACCTGATCTGCCCGCGCTCCGACCTCCCTCACGTCCTCATCTGGCACGGCGGCGCGACGCTGCTCACGACGACGCTGGGATGGCTGCTCGGGACACTCTACGAGGTCCGTGCCGTGCGACGTCTGGCGGCCGCGATCACGGCGACGGAGCGTCTGTCCGCCTGAACCGTCGCCGCGTAGCTCGCGACACAGGAATGGCGCGACCAGCACAGGCGATCCATCAACCGTCAAGCGGCTGGTGATTCCATGGTCCTCTTCGTCCTCGTCTACCTCGGCGGTGTGTTGACGATCCTCAGCCCCTGCATCCTCCCGGTCCTGCCCTTCGTCTTCGCGCGCGCGGATCGCCCCTTCCTCCGCGGCGGCCTACCCATCCTCGTGGGGATGGCGGCGACGTTCGGGGTTGTCGCGACACTGGCCACGCTGGCCGGCAGCTGGGTCGTCCGGGCCAACCAGTACGGCCGCTGGGTAGCGTTGGCGATGGTCGCCCTGTTCG
Organism: Vicinamibacteria bacterium; assembly: GCA_035542035.1. Taxonomy (GTDB): domain Bacteria; phylum Acidobacteriota; class Vicinamibacteria; order Fen-336; family Fen-336; genus DATBSL01. Next base: position 33,410 of record DATKME010000011.1, read on the forward strand.
GCGTGACGCTGCTCGTCCCCGCGGTGACGACGGTCCTCACCGGGCCGCTCGTCGCGCTCGGCGGCAGGTTGTCGGCAACGAGCCGAGCCGGCGGCAGCTCGATCTTCCCCGCGCTCCTGCTTGGTGTCGTCTCCTCACTCGGGTGTCCTCGGTCGGCACGAACGCCATCGAGGAGCGGCTGGTCTCCGGCCTGCGAGCGCCCTCGCGCGTGACCGAGGGCGTCATGACGGGAGGTCAGGCCATGAAGGGCGCAGCCGACGACGACCTCAGCTCTGACGCGCTCGGCGGCAGCTCGCCAGTGCCGCGGTTTGGTGCAACCTGCTGGTCAGGAGCAGGTACGTGAGAGGTACGCCGAGCCGATTTCTGATCTAAGTTG
>DATKME010000012.1:0-6299 GCA_035542035.1 Vicinamibacteria bacterium
ACCACCCGCCGCCGCTCCTCCTCCCCCACGTACGAAAGCCGGCTCACCCGCTGCCCAGGCTCCCTCACCACCTCCTCCACCACCCGCTGGTAGTGCCCCAGCATCCGCTCGATACGCCCGCCCTCGAACAGGTCCGTGCGGAACTCGGCGGACGTCAGCAGGCCGTTCGGAGTGTCGGTGGCGTAGAGCGTCAGGTCGAACTTGGAGACGTCGGCGTCGATACCGACGGGCTGGAACGAGAGGCCGCACACCGGCAGGCCGGCTGCCGGCTGTGACTGCTGGAAGGCGAAGGCCACCTGGAAGAGCGGCGAGCGGCTCACGTCGCGGTCCGGATCCAGCTCTTCCACCAGTCGCTCGAACGGCAGCTCCTGGTGGGCCTCGGCGCCCAGCACCACTCGCCGCGCGCGATCGACGATGTCCCGGAAACTCGGGGCACCGCTGAAGTCGGCCGGAAGCACCAGCGTGTTCGCGAAGAAGCCGATCAGGCTTTCCAGCTCGGACCGCGTCCGGCCGGCGATCGGGCTGCCCACGGCCAGACGTGGCTGCCGGGTGTACCGGTGCAGCAGCACCTGGAATGCGGCGAGCAGGACCACGAAGAGCGTGGTGCCCTCGCCCCGCGCGAGCGCACGCAGCGAATCGACGAGGGCCGGGGACATCAGAAGACTCCTGCGATCTCCATGGAAGCTCTGCACCGGAGGCCGCGGCCGGTCCGTCGGCAGCTCGAGCGTGGGCACGTCGCGGAGCAGGCCTCGCCAGTAGTCCAGGTGACCCTGGAGGGTCTCGCCCTGCAGCCGCTCGCGTTGCCAGGCCGCAAAGTCGCCGTACTGCACCGGCAGGTCGGGCAAGGGCGACGGCCGGCCTTCGCGGAACGCCGCATAGAGGGCCCGCAACTCCCGGACGAAGATCCCGAGCGACAGGCCGTCCGCAACCGCGTGGTGCAGCGCCAGGAGCAGGGCGTGGTCGTCCGCCGCGGCCCGCACCAGCTCGAGCCGCAGGTAGGGACCGCGCGCCAGGTCGAACGGACGCCGCGCCTGAGCCTTCGCGCGCTCCAGCATCTCCGCGGCACGGCGCACCTCAGGCAGCGTGCCCAGGTCGCACAACGGGAGCTCGATGGGCCCCGCCGCCACCTGCTGCCGCGGTTCGCCGCCGATCTCGACGAAGGTCGCCCTCAGCACCTGGTGACGACGCACGATCTCGCCCAGGCTGCGCTGGAGCGCCGCACGGTCGAGCGGGCCGCGAAGCCGGATCGCTCCGGTGATGTTGTAGACGGGCAGCCCGGGCTCGAGCTGTTCCAGGAACCACAGCCGCTGCTGGGCGAAGGACAATGGCGCGTCCGCAGCGCCTCGCCGCGGAATCGCCGACCCGTTCGGCGCCAGGCCGCGCTCGCGCAGCAATGCCGCCAGCAGGTCGCGCTTGCGCTCGGACGGACTCGCCGGCCGCGGAGGAGCCTCGCCGCTCACGCGCGCCCTCCTTCCGCCGCCTGCTTCAGCCTTCGGCCGACCTCGTCTTCACTCAGGCTCTCCACGTCCTGGACGAGCCGCGCAACGGCTTCCACCCGGCCGGGCTCCGGCTCGGCCGCCACCAGCGCCCTGGCGAGCCCTGCCACGGTGGGAGCCTCGAACATGCCTTCCAGACTGAGCCGCACGGCGAAGGTGTCGCGGAGACGGTTGACGATCTGCGTGGCCAGCAGCGAGTGGCCGCCGAGGTCGAAGAAGCTGTCGTGCACGCCGACCTGCTCGAAGCCGAGGACCTCCTGCCAGACAGCCGCGACCGTGCGCTCCACGTCGTCGCGCGGAGCTTCGAATGGACCGCCGAGCACCGGCCGGCCGTGCCGTGGGGGCGCGGGCCGGCCGGGACGCGCCGGTGCCGAGGCCGTCAGCGCGACGCCGGCGCTCTTCGACACCCGCCGGCGCCCCTCGAGGTCCCCGCGGGCGACCAGCACCTGTGGCATCCGCTCACGGAGGATCCGGCGGAACGCCTCGACTCCCTCCCGGGAGGCGAGACCGTTGCGGAGCCGCTCCTGCCGCGCCTTCTCCAGGTCTCCGGGCATCGCCGTGTCGACCGCCATGCCCGCCTCGCGCCAGGTGTCCCAGTTCACGGAGACGACGAGCGGACCGCACCCGGCCGAGGCGTAGCGGGCCCAGGCGTCGAGGAACGCGTTCGCTCCCGCGTAGTCGGCCTGCCCGAAGCCTCCGAAGGCCGACGCGAGCGAGGAGCAGAGGAGCACGAAGTCGGGGCGCCGGCCGCGCAACAACTCTTCCAGGACCAGCGTTGCCCCGAGCTTCGGGGCCAGCACCTGCTCCATCGCCTCCCTGGTCCGCAGCGCGATGGTCCCGCCGCCGGCGATGCCGGCCGCATGGATGACGCCGTGGATGGCGCCGAATCGCGCCTCGGCGGCGGCCAGCGCGTCGCGCATCGAGTCGGCGTTCGACACGTCGGCGCGCACCACCAGCACTTCCGCCCCCAGGGCCTCGAGCGCCTGCACCTTCCGGATGCGACGGCTCGTCTCGTCGTCCTCGCCGTGCGCGGCGCAGAACGCCGACCACTCCTCCATCGGCGGCAGGCCTCGGCGCCCGACGAGGACGAGCTTCGCCCCGAGCTCCCCGGCGAGGCCTTCGGCGAGGGCCAGGCCGATACCGCCGAGGCCGCCGGTCACCACGTAGCAGCCGCCCTCGCGCAACGCGCGAGGCACGCCGGGTCGCGCCGGTAGCCGCGCCGGCTCGAAGCTCTCCACCCAGCGGTCGAGGCCTCGGAGGGCCACGACGCGGTCGTCGAGCGGCTCCGTGCACTCCGCGAGCAGGCTCTCGGCGATTGCGGCTCTCCGTCCGTCTGCGGGAAGGACGACGTCGACCGCCAGGCACGAGAGGCCCGGGTACTCCTGCGGCGCGACCCGGCACGGACCGAGCACGGTGGCCTTCTCCGGCCAGGGCAGGCTCTCGCCGCTGACTTCCTGCATGCCGTTGGTGACGACGGCCAGCCGCACATCCTGGCCCGCGAGTTCGGCCCCCAGGGCGCGGACGACGGCGAGGACGCTGCGGAAGCCGCGGTCCTGCAGATGCTCGACACCCTCGCGGCCGCGCGGCGTCGCCGCTGGCGTGAGGCCCCAGAGATGGATGACGCGGGCGGGGAGGCCCCCGTCGTTCCTCAGCGCGGTCAGCAGGTCGCTGTGATCCTCCGAGGACGCGGGGCGGACGGTGAAAGCCCCCTCGCCGAGCCGGGCGAAGCCCGAGCCTTCCCTCACCCTCACGACACTCTGCGCGGCGCGGCGCAGGCGCACGGCTAGCGCATCGGCGATGCCCTCGCCCTCACCGAGCAGCAGCCAACGCGCGGCGGGCCCCGCCGCCGATGCCGGCTCGAACGTCGCGCGTGGCGCCGTGCGCCTCCAGGAGGGCAGGTACAGCCAGTCCGTCAGGTCGTCGGACTCGCGCGATGGCGCAGCCACGCGTCTGGTGCCGGGCTCGACCCAGTAGCGTTGGCGCTCGAAGGGGTAGGTGGGCAGGCGGAGGCGACGGCGAGGCTCTTCCCCGCGCACCTTCTCCCACTCCACCTTCGCCCCCCTCACCCACACCCGCCCCAGCGCCCGCAGCAGCGACTCCTTCTCCCCCTCCCTCGCCTTCGCCCCCCCAAGGCTCGGCACCGCCACCACCCCGCGGTCCCCGACGCTCCCGCCCGCCAGCGTCGTCAGCACCCGCCCCGGCCCCACCTCCAGCAGGATCCCCGCCTCCTGCGCCAGCCGCTGCACTCCCGCGCCGAAGCGCACGCACCCGCGAAGCTGGCTCACCCAGTACCCCGGCTCCTGCGCCTGCTCCGCCTGGATCCACTCCCCCGTCAGGTTCGACACGAAGCGCCGCCGCGGAGCCCCAGGAGACGCCGCACGCACGCACTCCTCGTAGCGCGCCAGGATCGGATCCATCATCGCGGAGTGAAATGCGTGCGACGTGTGCAGCCGGCGGCTCGGCACCCCGCGCTCCCCAAGCCGCCTCGCCAGGCCCGAAACCTCCTCCTCCGGCCCCGACGCCACGCACATCCCCACCCCGTTCACCGCCGCCAGCGACAGCGCCTCCCCCAGCAGCGGGACCAGCTCCTCCTCCCCCAGACCCACCGCCACCATCGCCCCCGCCGGCAGCGCCCCCATCAGCCGTCCTCGCTCCACCACCAGGCGCAGCGCCTGCTCCAGCGAGAACACGCCCGACAGCGCCGCCGCCACGTACTCGCCCACGCTGTGGCCCAGCATCCCCAAAGGCTCGATCCCCCACGACATCCACAGCCGCGCCAGCGCGTACTCCGTCACGAACAGCGCCGGCTGCGCCCACTGCGTCTGCCGCAGCCGCTCCCCCGCCTGCTCCCCCTTCGACCACATCACCTCGCGCAGGTCCTCGCCCAGGACCCCGCGCAGTGTCTCCACGCACTCCTCCACCACCGCGCGGTAGACACCCTCGCTGCGGTAGAGCTCCTCCCCCATCCCCGGCTGCTGAGAGCCCTGGCCGGGGAACAGGAACCCCACCCCCACCTCCCCGGCCACCCCGCTCTCCCAACGCCCTGCATCCCCCAGCGCCGCCACCGCGTCCGCCAGGTCCCGAACCACCGCCGCACCCCGGTGCGCAAACGCACCCCGGCCCACCTGCAGCGTGTACGACGCGTCCGAAAGCGACACCCCCCCATCCGCCTCCAGATGCGCGCGCAGCCGCTCGCGCATCCGCTCGAGCGCCGTCTCCGTCTTCCCCGACAGCACCAGCAGCTGCGCCTGCCGAGTCTCGGCCCCGGATCCAGCCGCCGGAGCCTCCTCCAGCACCACGTGCGCGTTCGTCCCCCCGATCCCGAACGAGCTCACTCCCGCGCGCCGAGGCCCCTCGCTGCGCCACGGACGAAGCCGCGTGTTCACCACGAACGGGCTCGCTGCAAAGTCGATCTTGGGATTCGCCTCCTGGTAGTGAAGGCTCGGCGGGATCTCACCTCGCTCCACCGCCAGCGCCGCCTTGATCAGACCCGCGATCCCCGCCGCCGCGTCCAGGTGCCCGATGTTCGTCTTCACCGACCCCAGCGCGCAGTAGCCTCGCCGCGAGCTCTGCTCCCCAAACACCTGCGTCAGCGCCTCGACCTCGATCGGATCCCCCAGCGCCGTCCCCGTCCCGTGCGCCTCCACGTACCCGATCGTCTCCGCACCCACCCCCGCCGCCTCCAGCGCCGAGCGGATCACCCGCGCCTGCCCCCCCACCCCCGGCGCCGTGAAGCCCACCTTCTCCGAGCCGTCGTTGTTGATCGCAGACCCCTTCACCACCGCCTGCACCCGGTCCCCGTCGCGCAGAGCGTCCGACAGCCGCTTCAACACCACCACCCCCACGCCGCTCCCAGACACCGTCCCCTGCGCCCGCGCGTCGAACGCGCGGCAGTGCCCGTCGGGTGACAGGATCATCCCTTCGGCGTAGAGGTAGCCGCTTCTCTGCGGCACGCTGATCGAGACGCCCCCGGCCAGCGCCATGTCGCACTCGCCCGCCAGCAGCGAGCGGCAGGCCATGTGCACCGCCACCAGCGACGTCGAGCACGCCGTCTGCACCGTCACGCTCGGCCCGCGCAGGTTCAGCTTGTAGGAGACGCGCGTCGCCAGCGCGTCCTTGTCGTTGCCGATCTTGGCCTGCAGCGCGCCGGCCGAGGCGAGAAGCTCGGGGTTCCGGAGGATGTTGTTGTGGAGGTAGCTGCTCATCGAGGCGCCGGCAAAAACGCCGACGGGCATCGAGCACGTGCCGGGGTCGTACCCCGCACGCTCGAGGGCCTCCCAGGCGACCTCCAGGAACAACCTCTGCTGCGGGTCGATCACCTCCGCCTCGCGCGGCGTGTAGGAGAAGAAGGATGCGTCGAACAGATCCACCTCCTCGAGGACCGCGCCGGCCTTGACGTACTTCGGAGAGGCGAGCAGATCCGCCGGGATGCCGGAAGCCCGCAGCTCTTCGTCGCTGAACTGGGTGACCGACTCGACGCCGTCGCGGAGGTTCCGCCAGTAGGCCTCCACGTCGGGGGCCCCCGGGAACCTCCCGCTGAGGCCCACGATCGCGATGTCGCGGGAGCCGACAGCGGTCGCAGCGGCCGTAGGCGCCCCGTGGTCGGCCGCCATTGACGGTGGGGGCTCGTCGCCGGGCCGCAATCGCCGGGCGAGTGTGGCGACCGTCGGGTACTTGAACAGCTCGACGACGCTCAGCTTGCTGGCGGGGAACAGGCTCTGCAGCTTCTCGTGCACCTGCAGCAGCAGCAGGGAGTGGCCGCCCAGGTCGAAGAAGTTCTCCTCGCGCCCCACTTCCTCGAGC
>DATKME010000013.1:0-32939 GCA_035542035.1 Vicinamibacteria bacterium
CAGGGTCCATCGTCAATCGGTGTGTTCGCCGGCGATCAGCGGTTGTATCGCGGGAAGAGGTTGCGCTACATTTGTTCGTTCGTTTGTAGGCTGAGCTGTCGCCGTCCTCGTGAGGGTTCTCGATGACAAGGTGTCTCTTCCGTCCGACGATGACCGCCGCCGCGTTCGCGGCCGCCGCACTCACCCTCTCCTGTGGAGGCGGCTCGCCCTCCTCGTCGACACCGACCACGGTGCCCACGCCCACGCCGACAGCGACACCGACGTCGCCTTCCGGCGGGAACGGGAGCCAGGCCTGCCCGCTCGGAAAGGGCGACGTCAACGCGCAGTGCAGCAGCGCCGACAAGAAGACCGTCGCGCAGCTCGCGGACCAGGTGATGGCAGCGATGGACCGGCTGGTCTCCAAGAAGCCGCAGCTGTTCAACCTCGGTGACGCGAACCCGCCGGGCTCCGTCAACTACAGGGTGGTCGACAAGGACGGGTACCTGAACGGCCTGGTGGCCGAGCTGCAGTTGGCCGGGCTCTGTGCGCAGCGCAACCCGGACGACTACCTCTATCAGCAGATCCAGGTGAAGGACGCGAACGCCTTCTCGGAGAACTACGACGTCCTCACCTCGAAGGGCTACGTGTGGCACAGCGCCTCCGCACTGCTGGCCACCTGCGTCCCGGCATCGTTCCCGATCGACCGGGGCGACCTGCCGCCGGCAGGCAGCGGCTGTGGCGCCCCCTATCCGCCGCCCATCAAGAAGTTCAACTCGAAGATCTGGATGCCTGCCCCGGCGTTCGACACGCTCGACTCGACGCCGATCGTACAGGACGCGGCCTACTGCGCCCTGATCGGGTTCACCGACGGGCGCGCCACCTGCCCCGTGCGCGCCTCCGACAGCCCCGAGCGGACCGCCTGCGAGACCTGGCGGGTCGGCTATGCCAAGGACAGCGGCCGGCCAGGGCCCACCTGGACCTTCAACGGCAAGTACTGCACGGGGCCGGCCAGCGGCTGCGAGCTGGATCCCGACAACCAGTACAAGCTGCGGGTGTACGTCCAGGGGACCTTCGTCATGTGCGGCAACATCAACGGCGCCTGCGGCTCGCAGTTGGACAACAACACCCACACTGCCCCTTCGCCCACGCCCTAGCGGCTACCGTCCGCGGCCGCCTGGCGAAGGTCGCGCTCCCCGCCCTCAGTGGGCGGGGGTCGACCGGGACTGAGCCGTCCGGCCCGCGGCCGGCGCTCCGGCCAGCGCCGCCTCGATCGACCTGACCGCACCTGACACGCCGAGCGCCACGGTGTTGACGACCACGTCGAAGCCGGCGGCGTCGCCGAAGTCGGTGTGGAAGTGCTTCAGCAGGAACGCCCGCCGCTCCGACTCCACCTCCACGATGCGGCGGCGGGCGTCGCGCTCCGCGAGGCCCTCGCGCTCCTGCACGGTGCGCACGCGGGCCTCGAGCGGCGCCACCACCAGCACCCGCAGCGCCCGGCCTTCGCCCAGGATGAGGTGGGCTCCGCGGCCGAGGATGACAGCACCGCCCCGCTCCGCCACGGCGGCGATCACCTGCCGGAGGTAGGCGTGGTACTCGGCCGGGCTGAGGTAGGCGTTGCCCGTGACCGCGGTCAGCCAGTCGGTCAGCAGGTCACGTGTCTTCTCGTCGAGGGCCGCCACCACCCGTTCGCTCAGGTGTGCGCTCTCGGCGATGCGGTGCAGGATCTCGCGGTCGTAGAGCTCCAGCCCGAGCTCGACCGCCAGCTGGCGCGCCACCTCGCCGCCGCGCGCGCCGTGCTGGCGCGACACGGTGATCACGGGACGTCGGGCCTCGCCGCCGTGGTCGGCACGCTCGAGTTGCCAGCGGTGCGCCTGCTCTTCAACCAGCGCCTCGATGGTGCGGGTCATGTCAGGCCTCCTGAAAGCGGAGAAGAAAGCACCGGACGGGACGCACGTCCGCGCCTGGCAGGCATGGGACCGTCTGGAATCCACCCACAATATAGACATGCGCTCCCGTTCCGTCGAGGGGACGACGTGGCGCCGAAGGCGACGTTCTGTCCGCCAGCACCGATCCGTGCAGCGCTCTTGCGGCCCGGGTCGGGCGTAAGCTTGCAGCGCGCCACCCCGGGGAGGAGGGGCCGATGGCGAACCTGAAGATCCGGCTCGACGATGGCAGCGAGGTCGGCCCCATGGACGTGGACATGGTGCAGACCTGGTTCCAGCAGGGGCTGCTCAACCGCGACAGCCTGGTGCAGCGGCCGGGGAGCCCGCGCTGGGTCAGGCTGTCCGAGGCGGTGGACCTGTCGCGGTGGCTGGCGGGGCAGGCGGCGGGTGGGGGCCGGCCCCGGGCGACCGGGCGGCTGGCGACCCCGGTCGTGCCGGAGGCCTCACCTGCAGACGCGGCGCGCTGGCGGCAGGTCGTGGCGGCGGCCGTCCTCGGGCTGCTCGCCGCCGCCGCCTTCGTGGTGGCCCTGCGGCCGGAGGCGGTCCGGCCCGAGCTGGACGACGCGCCCTGGCTGAAGATCGGCCTGTCGTCGCTGGCGCTCGGCCTGGCTCTCGTCCCCCGCTGGGCCTTCTGCCGCCGGATCGTCCGACTGACGTGCCTGCTGGCGGCGGCCGCCGTCTTCCCCCTGGCCGGGGTGTTCGTCGCGCGCGGCATCAGGGCTGAGGCGCTGCTGGCGCTCGCCTCGGCCGCGGTGCTGGCGACAGGGCTGGTGCTGCTGCTGGCGCCCCGGCTGGCCGCCCTCGGCGCCGTCGCCGCGCTGCTGGCCGTCGGGGCCGGCGCCTTCGGCGTCGCGCGCTTCGCCCGCACGGAGCCGGGGCCCGCGCTGGAGGTCGGGACCTGGGCGCTCGGCGAGCGCCGGATCCTCGACCCGGAGCTCGGGCTCGACCTGACGCTCCCCCCGGGGTGGGTCGGCCTCAAGCCCGGCAACCCGCTGGTGCCCGCCGCGTCCGCCGCCCGCGCCGCGCTGGCGCAGCCGCGGGTCGGCGGCTACGCGCTCCTGGTGTCCGAGACGGCGCCAGCGGGCGTGCTCTCGCTGGAGCACTACCTCGACGAGGTGATCGCGCGTCGCCGCGCGTCCGCCACCGCGGTGGACGAGGGCTGGCGGCGGGACGGCCGGCTGGGCGCGCTCCCGTCGCGGCGGGCGGCCCTGCAGCGCACGTCCCAGGACGGGCGCTTCGCCGAGCGCATCGCGGTCGCCCGCGACGGCGACCGGTACTTCGCGCTGGTGACCTGGGTTCCGGAGGCGGCCGGAGGCCGTGCGCTGGAGGAGGCGGACGCGCTCGAGGCGGCGACGACGTTCTCCGCGGTGCGCAGCCGCAGCCGCAGCGAGGCCGTCCGGACCGCGGCGCTCGAGCTGCCCTTCCTCTCGCCGCAGTCGATCGAGCAGCTGGTGGAGGCGGCCGGCCCGGCCGGCCCGGCGGCGCTCTTCCGCCGCGCGACGGCGGCCTCGGCCCGCGGCGCGGCGGCGCTGGGACCGGCGGCCGCGCAGGAGCTGCGGGCGCTCACCGCCGCCTCGGCCGCTTCGCTGGCCTACGAGCAGCGCGCCCAGCTCGCGGACTACCTGCACCGGGTGACGGCGGGCCAGCCGACGACGGCAGAGGAGGACGAGCGCACGCGGGTGCTGGCCAAGGCGGCGACGCTGCGGCTCTCGGCGCCGCAGCGGGAACGGCTGGAGCAGCTGCACGAGCAGGCGATCCGCGCAGCGCTGGCCGCGGGCAAGAGCGGCTCGTGAGGTAGCCATGCCGGAGAAGCTTCGGGTCGGGATCGCAGGCGTGCCGCGCGGCGTCACCTTCGTGCCGAGCTTCGCCGCCATCGCGGAGACCGAGGTGGTGGCGCTGTGCGATCTGGACCGCGAGGTCCTGCAGCGCGCCGGCAGCGAAGCCGGGGTGTCCCTGCTCTTCACCGACTACGAGCAGATGCTCGAGCGGGCGCGCCTCGACCTGGTGGTGGTGGCGACGCCGATGCCGCTGCACGTGCCGCAGTCGGTCGCCGCCCTGGAGCGGGGCCTGCACGTGCTGTGCGAGGTGCCGGCCGCCACCGACCTCGAGCAGTGCTGGCGTCTGGTGCAGGCGGTCCGCGCCGGCCGGGGCACGTACATGATGGCGGAGAACTACTGCTACACCCGCGAGAGCGTGCTGGTGCGGGCGATGGCGCGAGCCGGCGTGTTCGGCGAGGTCTACTACGGCGAGGGCGGCTACGTCCACGAGCTGAAGGCGCTCCACGAGATGACGCCCTGGCGCCGTTTCTGGCAGGTGGGCCTCGACGGCAACACCTACCCGACCCACAGCCTGGGGCCGCTGCTGCAATGGACCGGCAGCCGGGTGACGACCGTGTCCTGCATGGGCAGCGGCCACCACTACCGCGACTCGCGGGGGCGGCCGTACGGCGGGCAGGACACCACCACCACTCTGTGCGCGCTGGCGAGCGGCGGCATGCTGACGCTGCGGCTGGACCTCGTCTCGGAGCGGCCCGCCAACGGCAGCCACTACGCGCTGCAGGGCACCCGGGGCTCGTACCTGTCGGCGCGCCGGGACGAGGAGGAGCCGCTGGTGTGGCTGCTCGGGCGCTCGCCTGACGCTGAGACCTGGGAGGAGCTGTGGGACTACGAGCAGGAGTTCCTGCCCGAGCCCTGGCGGAATCCCGGCGAGGAGGCCCGGCGCGCCGGACACGGCGGCGGCGACTACTACGAGGTGCGCGAGTTCGTCGACGCGCTCCTCCGCGGCGCCCGTCCGCCGATCGACGTCTTCGACGCGCTGGACTTCACGGTGCCCGGCCTCGTCTCCCGCGAGAGCCTGCGTCGGGGCGGGATCCCCGTGCCGGTGCCCGACTGGCGGGGCATCGAGCGCTTCCCGGAGGACCTGCCGGCGCTGCTGCGTGACAGCGCGATCCTGCGCGTCAGCCCGCCGGGCCCCGGACGCGCCGGGGACTCGCCGCCGGCCTAACGCGGCCCGAGGGCGGCCTCGCCGCGCTCCCCGGTCTGCAGCCGCATCGCCTCCAGCACGTCGAGCACGAAGACCTTGCCCGCCCCGTGCCGGCCGGGCTGGCGCAGCCGCGACAGCGAGTCGAGCAGGGCCGGCAGCTCCTCGTCCCGGCAGACGATCTCGATCCGCAGCTTGCGCACCAGGTCGACCCCGGGGTGGTCGTGGTGCTGCGGGTGCCGTGGGTCGTGCTCCTGGCCGAAGCCGCGAGCCTCGGAGACGGTGAGCCCGTGCACGTGCGTCTCCTCCAGGGTGTCGACCAGGGCGTCCAGCCGGTCGTGGGGGATGAAGCCGAGGACGTATTTCATCTCAGTACTCCGGTGTCTCGGTGTCGAAGGTTCCATAGAGCACGGGCAGCACGAAGAGCGTCAGCAGCGTCGCCGTCACCAGCCCGCCGATGATCACCACCGCGAACGGCCGCTGCGTCTCGGCCCCCACCGCGGTAGACAGGGCCGCCGGGAGCAGTCCCAGCTCCGCCATCAGCGCCGTCATCAGCACCGGCCGGAAGCGCGACAGCGCCCCCTCGCGCACCGCCGCCGCCACCGGGTGGCCGGCGTGGCGCAGGTCACGGATGCGATGGACCAGCAGCAGGCCGTTCATCACGGAGACGCCGAGCAGGGCCACGAAACCGACCATGGCCGAGACCGACAGGTTCAGCCGGGACAGGCCCAGCGCCCAGATGCCACCGACGGCGGCGAAGGGCACGTTGGTCAGGATGAGGGCCGCCAGGCGCGTCGAGTTGAGGCCGGTGAACAGCAGCAGGTAGACCGCCGCCAGGGTCAGCGGGACGATCACCGCCAGCCGGCGCAGCGCGCGCTGCTGGTTCTCGAACGACCCCGACCAGCCGAGGGTGTAGCCCGCTGGCAGGTGGACGGCCTCGCGCAGCCTGGCCTCGCCGTCGTGCACGACGGAGCCCAGGTCGCGGCCGCGCACCGAGAGCTTCACCGCCACCCGCCGGGCGTTCTCCTCGCGGTAGATGCGGGCGAACCCCGGCTTGACGGCCACCTCGGCCACCGAGCCGAGAGCGAGCTTCTCGCCGCCCGGACCGAGGACCGGCAGCCGGCGCAACGACTCCTCGTCGGAGACGGCGCCGGGCGTCATCCTCACCACCAGGTCGAACGAGCGTTCGCCCTCCAACACCTGGGTGGCGACCGAGCCTCCCAGGGCGGTCTCGATCACCTGCTCGACGTCCGAGACCGAGAAGCCGTAGCGCGCGACGGCGTCGCGGTCGATCCGGATCTGGATCTGGGGCTGCCCGGAGAGCCGCTCGGCGGCGACGTCGGTGGCTCCCGGCACCTGCTGCAGCGCGGCGGCGGCCTGGTCGGCGAGGCGCTGGAGCACCTCGGGGTCCTCGCCGGTGATCTTGATCGCCAGCTCGCCCTTCACCCCGGAGACGGCCTCGTTGACGTTGTCCTCGATCACCTGGCTGAAGCTGGCGTCGATGCCGGGGATCGCCTCCAGCCGTCGGCTCATCTCGGCCACCAGCGAGTCCCGGTCGTGCGACGTCTTCCACTCCTCGCGCGGCCGGAGGTCGGCGTAGAACTCCGCGGTGTCGAACCCGTTCACGTCGAGGCCGTCGTCGGGCCGGCCGAGCTGGGAGACCACCGTGGTGACCTCGGGGAACTCCCGCAGCACCGCCCGGACGCGGCGGGTGACGCTGGCCGCCTCCGTGGGCCCGATCGACCCCGGCATGGTGACCCGCACCCACAAGGCGCCCTCGTCCAGCTTGGGCAGGAACTCGGAGCCCAGGAAGGGCACTGCCGCCAGGGTGGCGCCCAGCAGCACCAGGGCCGCTGCCACCACCATCCGGCGGTGGGCGAGCGCGAGGTCGAGCAGGGGGCGGTACCAGGCGAGCAGCCGGTGCACCAGAGCCGATTCGCCGCCGGTCGTCCTGCCCCGCAGGATGAAGCTGGCCAGCACCGGCACCAGGGTGAGCGCCAGCAGCGTGCCGCAGACCAGGGTGAAGGTGAGGGTGAGGGCGACGGGGCGGAAGATGCGGCCTTCGACGCTCTGCAGGGTGAACAGCGGCACGAAGGCGGTGATGATGATGGCGGTCGAGAACAGCTGCGGGGTGCCCACCTCGGCCGTCCCCTGCGCCACCAGCGAGTAGAGCGAGCGCACCCGCCCCTGCTTCTCGTCCAGCAAGCGGAGGATGTTCTCGATCACGAACACCGCCGGGTCGACGATCACGCCGAAGTCGACCGCGCCCATGGAGATCAGGTTGGCGGGGACCCCGCGCAGGTCCAGCAGGATGAAGGCCCCGAGCAGCGAGAGCGGGATCACCAGCGCCACCGCGGAGGCGGCGCTCAGGTTGCGCACACCCAGGAAGGCGACCAGCACCGCCAGCACCAGCAGGATGCCCTCGGCCATGTTGTGCAGCACCGTGTGCAGCGTGCGGTGGATGAGGTCGGTGCGGTCGTAGTGAGTCACCAGCCGCACGCCAGGAGGCAGGTAGCGTTCATTGATCTCGCGGACCTTCGCCCTCACGCCCTCCAGGACCGAAAGCGCGTTCTCGCCCTTGCGCAGGAGCACGATGCCCTGGGTCACGTCGTCGTCCTCGTTCTTGCCCACCAGCCCCAGGCGGACGGCCGGGCCGACGGTCACGGTGGCGACGTCGCGGATGCGGATGGGGGTCCCGTTGTGGCTGGCCACGGCGATCCCGCCGATGTCGCGCTCGTCACGCACCAGCCCCAGGCCCCGGACGATGTACATCTCGGGCCCGTGCTCGATGTAGGAGCCGCCGGCGTTGCGGTTGCCGGCGGCCAGGGAGTCGAAGACCTGGCGCAGCGAGAAGCCGTAGGAGCGCAGCTTCAGCGGGTCCACCAGCACCTGGTACTGCTTGGTGGGCCCGCCGAACCCCGCCACGTCCACCACCCCGGCGACCTGCCGCAGCTTGCGCTCGACCACCCAGTCCTCGAGCGCCTTCAGCTCGAGCGGCGAGAAGCCAGGCGGCCCCTGCAGCGTGTAGCGGTAGATCTCGCCGACCGGCGTCGAGTCGGGGGAGAGCACCGGCTGCACCCCGCCGGGGAGCACCACCTGCTGCATGCGCTCGAAGGCCTGCTGCCGCGCGTAGGCGCGGTCGGTGTCGTCGTCGAAGACGATGGTGACCACGGACAGGCCGAAGATCGAGATCGAGCGCAGGGAGGCGCGGTCGGGGATGCCGTTGAGCTCGTTCTCCAGCGGGATCGTCACCAGGCGCTCCACCTCCTCGGCGGCGTGCCCGGGGAAGGGGGTGATCACCTGGACCTGGACGTTGGTCACGTCGGGATAGGCCTCGATCGGCAGCTGGCGGAAGGCCACGAACCCGGCGACGGCGAGCGCGGCCACCACCGCCAGCAGCAGCACGCGCTGGCGGAGGCAGAAGGTGACGAAGCTCCTCACCGCCCGTGCGCCTCCGCCCAGGCCGACTCCAGCAGCAGCTGTCCCTCCACCGCGATGCGGGCGCCGTCCGCCACGCCGCCGAGTATGGGAACCGCGCCCTCGCGCTCGACGCCGAGCTGGACCGCCGTCCGGCGGAATCGGTGGGCACCGTCCTCGACGAACAGGTAGTGACGCTCGCCCTCGTGCAGCACCGCGCGTGCCGGCGCCAGCAGCCGGCGCTCGCCGGTCCGACGCTGGGCGAGCACGGAGACGTACATCTCGGCCCGCAGCAGGCGGTCGGGGTTCATCACCTTGCCCCGGACCTTCACCGTCCGCGTCGCCGGGTCGAGGCTGGCACCGAGCGTGTCCAGCACGCCCTCGAAGGAGCGGCCGGGGAAGGCCGCGCTGCGGATCTCGAGGCGCGCGCCCGGCTCCAGGCTGGCCAGGTCGGCCTCGGTGGCGTCGAGCAGGATCCACAGGTGTGAGGGGTCGGACACCACGAACAGGGGAGCGGTGGCGTCCGGCCTCACCTCCTGGCCGGGGTTCAGGTTGCGCTCGACCACCACGCCCGCCACCGGGCTGCGCACGACGTAGTCCTGGTCGACCAGGCCCGCCTCGGTGCCGCCCCACAGACGCAGGCGTCGGCTGGTCCGCTCGGCCTCCGCCCGCGCCCGCAGGAGGTCGGCCTCGGCCTGGTCACGGTCCTTGCGCGCCGCGCCACCGTGCTCGAACACCTCCGAGACGCGCTCGAAGGCGCGGGTGGCGACGCGCAGGTCCGCCTCGGCCCGTGCGGCGTCCGCCTGCGCCTGACCGTAGTCGGGCGAGCTGAGGTCGGCCAGCCGCTGCCCGCGCGTCACCGGAGCGCCGAAGTCGAGGGCGATGCGGGTGACCCGGCCGGCGACCGGCGGGAACACCCGGGCGGTGAGGTCCTCGTCCCAGACCAGCCGCCCGGTGAGCTCGAGGTGGTCGTCGCTGGTGCGCGAGAGCGGGGCCACCTGGACGGTGGCCCGCTCCGCGGCGGAATCGTGGAAGGCGACCACGTCGCCGTCGACCTGGTAGGGAGCAGGCGGCGGCGCCGAGGCACGCGCCACGCAGCCGCCCAGTGGCAGCGCGGCGAGCGCGAGCAGGGAAGCGGGGTGTGTCAGGGAACGCTTCATGGAAGGGTCTCCCCACATGCGGCCGCCAGGTCCGCGGCGGCGCCGACGGCGTCCGCCTGGCTGTCCACGGCGGCGAGGCGGACCTCGTTGAGGCTGCGCTCGGCCTCCAGCAGCTCGAGCAGGGAGGCGAGCCCCTTCTCGTAGGAGAAGGCGACGGTCCTGCTCGCCGCCTCGGCCCGGGGCAGCAGCTCCTCGACGTACGAGCGGTGCCTGTCCAGGGCGGCGGCCAGGGCTGCGCGGGCCGCCGCGACCTCCGCGTTCGCCTGGGCACGAACCCGGGCCGCTTCGCTCGCCGCCTGCTGGCTGGCGGCCTGAGCGGCGGCGATCGCACCCTGGTTCCGGTCGAAGATCGGGAGGGTGATCGAGACTCCGAAGCCGAGGGTGTTGGGGTTGTCGGGCAGGTCCCTCTCGTACTGGGCCGAGAGCGACAGGTCGGGGACTCGCTGCGCGCGTTGCAGGTCAGCCTGCGCCCGCGCCTGCTCGGCGGCCGCGCGCGCGGCCCGCACGTCTCCGCGGCTCTCGAGCGCCGTGGCCTGGGGCGCGGCGGGGGCGCCCGCCGCGGCCAGCCGCAGCAGGCTCGCGAGGTCGTCGCTGAGCGTCACGGCGCCGTCGGGGACGGGCTCGCCCAGCAGCGTCTGCAGGGCGATCCGGGCCTGGACCGCCGCCGCCTCGGCCGAGCGCACGTCGGCGGCGAAGCGGCCCGCCGCCACCCGCGTCTGGTCGCGCTCGGCGGCGGAGATCCCTCCTGCGCTGAAGCGGACCTCGGCGATCGCCGCCGCGCGCTCCAGCGTCTGCGCCGAGTCGCGGCCGACCCGCGCCGTCTCGGCGGCAGCGACGGCGACGGCGTAGGCCTTCACCACCGCGGCGTCCTGGGCCACCCTCGTCATCGCCAGCTGCGCCTGCGAGGCGGCCAGGCCGGCCGCGGCGGCCCGGATGCGGGCGCTCCGCTTGCTTCCCAGCTCGAGCAGCTGCGTGACGCCCAGGGCGGTGTCGCTGCTCGACCCGCTGGGGCCGGGCGGGGTGAGGTTGAGCTTGCCGGCGCTGGCCAAGGCGACGGGGTTGGGCCAGGCGCCCGCCTGCACGCGCAGGCCTTCCGCCTGCTGGACGCCCGAGCGGGCCGCCGCCAGCGCCCAGTTGCGCTCGGCCGCCAGCCGTCGCGCGTCAGCCAGCGACAGCGTCCTGGGGGTGGCGGCGCCGTCCGCGCGCGACGTCGCGGGCAGGAGCGCCAGCAGCAACGCCACCAGCGGCCAGGAGGCGGGACGGACGGCGGCGCGCTTCGCTCTTCCCCGGGTCATCTGCCAACTCCCCATGCTGATCGGCGGAGGAGGCGGAGGGAACCCTATCTTTCGGGCCAGCGGGCCTATCTTCTGGCGGCGGCCGGGGCGGGCGGCCGCCGGCGTGCGATGATGAGCGGGGCCGAACCTTGGACCTCGCCTCCATCTACTCGGAGCGGATGCGGGCGCCGTTCCTGGCGGCGGCCGGCGCGCTGGTCGCGGCGATCGCGGTGCTCGACTGGTCGACGGAGCCGTACTTCTCGATCGGCTTCCTCTACCTGTTCCCGATCATGCTGGCGGCGGGCTATCTCCGGCGCTGGCAGACCACGGCGCTGGCCCTGGTCTGCGCGGTCCTGCAGGAGGGCTTCAGCAACCTGCCGCCCAGCGACAGCCTGCCGCGGCTGCTGCTGTCCTCGGCCGGGTTCGTCGGCACCGGCCTGCTGATCGCGGAGCTGCTGCGCAACCGCCGCCGCACCCAGCAGCACCTGGAAGAGATGGAGCAGCAGGTGCGCCTGCGCGAGCAGGCCGAGCAGCAGGTGCGCATCCTGGTGGAGAGCAGTCCGGCGGCCATCGTCACCAGCGACGGCGCCGGCCGCATCGTGCTGGCCAACGCTGCCGCCCAGCAGTTGTTCGCGCCTGGCGGGCCGCCGCTCGGCGGGCAGTCGATCCTGGGCTACCTGCCCGCGCTCAGCCCGGCTGTCGCCGCCGGCGGCCGCGCCTACCGGACCAGCCTGCAGTGCAAGGGCACGCGGGCCGACGGCGAGGTGTTCCTCGCTGCCGTGTGGTTCTCCACCTACGAGACCGCGGCCGGTTCCTGCCTGGCCGCCATCGTGGTCGACCTGTCGGAGGACCTGCGCAGCCGGGAGGAGCTGAGCCTCGACCACCTGCTGCAGAACGCCCGCATCCTCATGAGCGCGGTGTCCCACGAGATCCGCAACCTGTGCGGCGCCGCCCTCGCCGTCCACCGCAACCTGCAGCGGGTGGAGAGCCTGCGCGGGAACCAGGATTTCGAGGCGCTCGGCACGGTCATCGCGGGACTGGAGCGGATCTCCGCGATGGAGCTGAAGCCGGTGGAGGCCGACCTCGGCGCCGTGGACCTGGCGGCGCTGGTCGACGAGCTGCGGGTGCTGATCGAGCCGGCCTTCCGCGAGGCCGGCATGCGGGTCGAGTGGCGGCTGGCAGCGGACCTGCCGCTGGTGTGGGCCGACCGCTACGGGCTGCTGCACGCCTGCCTGAACCTCGCGCGCAACAGCCAGCGGGCCATGGAGGGCTGCGCCGAGCGCGTGCTGACCGTCTCCGCGACGCAGGCCGGGGGCTCGGTGCAGGTGTGCTTCTGCGACACCGGCCCCGGCGTGGCCTCGCCGGAGTCGCTGTTCCGTCCGTTCCAGCCCACCCCCGGCGGCACGGGCCTCGGCCTGTACGTCTCGCGGACGATCGTCCGCGGCTTCGGCGGCGAGCTCGCCTACCAGCCGCGTCCGCGGGGCTGCTGCTTCACGCTGACGCTCGCGCCCATGCGGGCGGAGGAGGACGCGAAAGGCCCATGAAGCCGAAGCGGCGGATCCGCATCCTGCTGGTCGATGATCACCAGTTGTTCCGGGAGAGCGTCGAGCGCCTGCTCGCCGCCGAGCCGGACTTCGAGGTGATCGGCGGCTGCGCCACCTCGGAGGAAACGTTGCTCGTCCTCTCGCGGCAGGGGGTCGACGTGCTGCTGCTCGATCTGGACCTCGGCGCCGAGAGGGGCGGGGACCTGCTGCAGCGGGCGCGGCGGGCCGGCTTCGCCGGGCGCGTGCTGATGGTGACCGCCGGCGTGAGCCCGCTGGAGGCGTCGGAGCTGCTGCGCTCCGGCATCGCCGGTGTCTTCCTGAAGCACGACCCGCCGGCGGCGCTGTGCGAGAGCATCCGCGAGGTGGCCGCCGGGCGGGTACGCTTCGACCAGCAGCTGCTGCAGAACGCCATCGGCCGCCTGGGCGGGCCGGGCGGCACCCCTTCCCGCGCCTTCACCGAGCGCGAGCGTCAGGTGGTCACCCTGGTCCTGGACGGGCTCTCGAACAAGGAGATCGCCGACCGGCTCTCGGTCTCCGAGAGCTCGGTGAAGGGGCTGCTCCAGCAGCTCTTCGCGAAGACGGGAGTGCGCACGCGCAGCCAGCTGGTGAGGGTCGTGCTCGAGGAGCGCCGCCCCCTGCGCTGAGCGGCGCCGCCCCGCCCGGGCCCGCACAGACCAGCCCCGCCCCCGGCCGAGAGGAGCCTCAGTAGCCCGCGCAGACGATGTCGCCTCCGGGGTTCCCGAAGACCGAGGAGGAATCGACCAGGACCAGCTGGGGCACCGCCGGTGCCGGTGCGCAGCGCACCCCCGCCGCCGAGTTGCCGGTGACCTGGAGTTGGCCGAACATGTCCCGCTCGACCACGCTGGCGTCGCCGAGAGACACACCGTCGCCGTTGCCCTGGATCGTCACGTGGCCGAGACGGACGCTCGATCCGCCCGCCGCCTGCAGGCCGACCGGGCTGCCGGTGATGCGGCTGCGGAGGGGGGCGCCGCCGTTGCTCCAGCCTGGCGTCTGGATCAGCACCGCGCTGCCCAGGCCCGCGCTCACGCCTGCGGTCCCGCTGTCGGTCACGTTGACCTCCTCGAGCGAGACGTTGGCGCCGCCCTGGGCGAGAATCCCGAACTGGCCCGAGCGCTCGATCTGACAGTTCTCGGCCGAGAAGGTGCCGTTGACGACGCGCACCCCGGCGTAGCCGGCGTCGCGGATCTGGCAGCCGAAGATGGTGAAGGAGCTCTCCTCGTCGATGTCCACCCCCTGGTAAGGGGCACCCTGGATCAGCACCGACGGATAGAGCCTCACCGTCGAGCCCATGAGCGCCGTGACGCCGCCGTAGAGGTTGAGGGCGCTGCCCTCGAGGTGGGCGTGTCGGACGTGGATCGAGGTGGGTGCGCCCTTCACCGTGAGCTGGTCGATGCGGACGTCCTGCCCGCCGTTCACGAAGATGCCCCAGGCGCTCCCCGCTGGAGCGTCGATGGTGGCACCGGGCTGGCCCTGGATCGACACGTGGTCGCGGTTGATCTCGATCACCTCGTGGCAGGTGCCCGAGACGGTGACCTGGACGGTCGGTGCCGTCGCGGGCGCCAGCAGGGCCGCGGCGAGGCTTTGTCCCGCGTCGCAGTCCACCGTTGCGCTGTAGAACCGGAGCTGGTAGTTGACGAGGTCCAGGCGGGAGGACAGCGCCGAGAGGTCCGACTTCAGAGAGGCAACCGTCCGGTTCAGCGACGCGACTTTCCTCTCGAGCGCAGCCACGCGCTGCGGGATGCCCTGCGCCTCCGCCATCCCCCCGAGCATCACCGCGAGACCCGACAGACAGGCGAGCTTGATCTCTGGCTTCATGGGCGGCCTCCGTGGTCACACCATCCGGAATTGAGGTGCAGGGCCGCGACCCGCCAGGCAGGGGCGGATCCGTCGGCTGCCTGCGGACGGTCGATGGAGTCGTGCAGTGCGGGTACGCTAGGCGCGAGCTCCCGACGACGTCCATAGTGCGGAAGGCCCAGTGTCCGACGAAGTCGGCGGGCGCCAAGGAGATTGCGCGGCGGCGCGCCGGGTCGCTTGCGGATCCGCGTCTTCGTGCGCGACCGTCGGTCGTGCGAAAATGAGCGACTTGAGCACAGAGACGACGTCCACCCGTCGCGCCGCCGGCGGCGGCTCCGCCCGTGCGCTCTCCGCCCGGGCTCTCGCCACGCCGGAGCCGTTCGTCCGGTTCTTCGCCCGCCGGGTCCAGCAGGAGGGGGCGCTGGACCTGACCCAGGGCGACTACAAGAACGCCGACTTCAAGCCGCACCCGGAGGTCGTCCGCGCCGCCCAGCGCATCACCCGCAACACCGTCCACAGCTACGGTCCGGCAGTCGGGCGCATGGAGGTGCGCAGCGAGGTCGCCGAGTTCTTCAACCGCGACGGCCTGCTCGACTACCCGGAGTCCGAGGTGCGCTTCCTGCCCGACGAGGTCCTCTTCACCCCGGGCACTCGCTCCGGGCTGGCCTTCGTGCTCGAGGTCCTGGGGGAGGACGGGTCGGGCGTGGTGGTCCCGCGGCCGAGCTGGGAGTACGACTGGTTCGTCGAGCGCGCCGGCAAGAGGGTGGTCGAGCTGCCCACTCAGGCGCCCGAGTTCCTGCCGGACCCCGAGGCGCTGGCTCGCCTGCTGGCGAAGGGCGGGATCTCTTCGCTCATCCTGAACAACCCCCACAACCCGACGGGCCGGGTCTTCCCGCGCGCCCTGGTCGAGGAGCTGGTCCGGGTGGCGGTGGAGCACCGCTGCTACGTCCTGTACGACTCGGTGTACCAGCGGCTCGACTACGTGGGCTGGTTCGTCAACCCGGCCTTCGCCTGCCCCGAGTGGCGGGACTGGGTGGTGACGCTGTCCGGGCTGTCCAAGATGGACATGTTCGGCGCCTCCACCGGCGCGCGCGCGTGCTGGCTCGTCATCTCCGACCAGATCCGCGCCAACGGGGTGAGGGCGCGCGAGATCCTGGCGAACCTCTCCGCCTGGCTGGTGGCCACCCCGTCGACGCTGGCCCAGGACTGGGCGCTCGCCGCGCTGCAGAGCCCGCTGGCGGCGCTGCGGCGGCCCTCGCCCTACATGCGCGAGCGCCGCGACTTCATGGTGAAGGCCGCCGACGAGCTGCGCCCGCTCGGTGTCGAGCGCACGGACTTCGGCGGGACCTTCTACTCCCCGTTGGCGTTCCCCGGCCTCGTCGGCGAGCCGTTCGACCGCCGGCGCAACGGGCTGTGTGAAAAGGCGGTGGTGAAGAACTCGGTCGACGCCTTCGAGCTGCTGCTCTCGGGCGCGGTGGGCGGCATTCCCTTCGCGGCCTTCGCCGGCGGCCCCGAGGGTGCCTTCCGCTACGGGACCTGGCAGCGCCTGTCGTACGGCTCCAAGGACGTCAAGGAGCTGGCGGTCTTCGTGGACCGGGTGCGGGAGCGGATCCTGCGCCAGGCGCGCCTCGGCTCGAGTGCGCCGGCGACGGTGCCCCCGGCAACGCCGCCGGACGCCGTGTGGGAGAGCACCTGCACCGCCGCGGGCTACGGCGCGCTCGACGGCCTCGACCGCGAGCAGTTCGCCGCCGCCCGACGCCGCTTCCTCGCCGACGCGCGCCACGAGAGGCTGCGGCTGACCGGGACCAAGCACCCCGACTCCACCGCCCACCGCGCCGGACAGCTGGAGCGGGCGCTGCGGGCCGCCCCCGAGGACGCGCCGGATCGCGCCCGCCTCGCCCTGACCCACCTCGAGTGGAACCCGCTGATGGAGGCGCGGCAGGAGTACGAGGAGTCGATCGCGGACCTGCTGGGCCCGTGCAGCGAGGTGCTGCTCGACATGGAGGGGCGGCAGATCAGCCCCGACTGGCTCGACGTGCCCGAGAAGGTGGTGCTGGCGCTGCTGCGGCTGGGCGTCGTCCCCGGCGAGGACCGCCACCTGCTCTTCCGGGTGCCGAACCCGTTCATCGAGCAGGACGAGGAGAAGGTGACGCGGATCCTGGCCTCCGTCGCCCGCGCCAACGTGCTGTTCCACCTCGCTTGCGAGCGGGTCGGCATCGCCCCGAAGCAGAACGCCATCCACGAGATCACCGTGCCCCAGGTCAACTCGACGGCCGAGATCGGGGCGGTGGTGAAGATCGGGACGCTGTACCACCAGGCGCTGCAGGGGCTGTTCGACGGCTCGCCCGAGCGCGGGGACGCCTTCCTGGCGGCCCGGGTGCTGAGGTCGAGGCGGGCGGAGCTGCTGGCCCGGGTGGCGTGCGTTCGGCTGGTTCCCCTGTGCGAGAACGTCGGTGCCCTCGCCCGGCTGCCCGACCTGCTGGAGGCCTTCTACCTGGCCCTCGAGCGCGGGCTGGGGGTGGAGGACCTGCCGGACCCGCGCACCTTCCGGACCGCGTTCGAAGACCGCGAGGCCGTGGTCCGCGTGTTCGTGGCCATGTCGGACACCGCCGAGCAGAGCGGCAAGCTCGCCACCGACGCCGCCTGCACGCTCGCGCTGGCCGGGCGCGAGGAGGCGGAGCGGCGCCTCGCCGAGCACGCGCGACGCGTGGGCGAGCCGGCGCCGTCGGTCACCTTCCTCATCGGCGCCGGCCGGGCCGGCTTCCGGGGCGGCCTGGACCCGGCTCACCCGGGGGTGCTGCGGCAGTTCGCGCGCGCGGACGGCATCACGCTGCAGGGCATACGGACCGACGCGCCCGCGGACGCCGCCCGGGTGGCGGACGGCTTCCGCCGCGAGGCCGCGCAACGGGCCGCGGCCAACGGCGGGTCCGTCGTCACCCCAGCGGACGCCGAGTCACTCGCCAAGCTGCTCGAGGCGGGAACGAAGGCCCACACCGAGACGCTGCTGCGGATCGCACCGCTGCTGGCGCCCTTCGGCAGCCTGGTGCCGCAGACGCGGGTCCGCATCCGCGCCACCGGGTCCGTCAGCTACGGCCGCTCCATCCCGACCTACCCGGAGGAGTGGGGCGGCGGCCGCACGCTCCCCGACATCCGCGACCTGCGCGACGCCTGGCCGGAAGGGGTGACGCTGCCGCGGGCCATCGTCTACAACCTCGCCTGCACCACGCTGGGCCTGCCGGCGGTGACCAGCGACCTCGGCGTCCTCGACCGCCGGGCGGCGGTGCTGCTGGGACGGCACTCGCCGGGGTACCGGGAGATCGTGGCCAGCGAGCTGCCCTGCTTCGTCAAGGAGTCGGCCGCCCTCGTCTTCGGTCGCAAGCTGGCGGAGACGACGGCCCGTCGCTGCGTGCGCGCGGCGGCGGCCCTCTGGGTGGACGCGCGCACCCGCGAGGAGCTGATCGCACCCACCTGCCTCTTCGCCATGGAGTACCTGCGCTACCTGGCCGAGGACTCCGAGAGCTGGGACGAGACCAAGGAGCACGAGAGCCAGACCACCCGCGAGGAGGAGCTGATACGGGAGACCTCCAGCGTCGCCTTCGTCGCGCTGTGCGCAGAGCGCCCCGGCGATCGCTGGCCGGTGCTGCAGACGCTGGTCGACTCCGAGGACGCCTCGCGCCTGCTGCTGGCGCGCGAGCTGACGCTGGAGGAGAAGCGCGAGTTCGTGGACCTGCGCATCGAGGGCTGGCTGCGGACGCTCGAAGCCGCCCTCGCCTCCGAGCTGCGGCGGGAGTGGTCGGGCCTGCGCGAGCTGGGCAAGGACGAGCTCACGCTCGACGCCATCCGCCGGCTGGTCTCGCTGGAGAGCCTGCGCGGCAGCCGGGGAGCGTAGCAGCCCGTCTACGATAGGCGAGGAGCATCACGCAGGTGGACGGGGCCTCGCGAGATCGGCTCGGCTTCATGGTGCGGGCCCTCTCGCACCGCAACTACCGGTTGTTCTTCGCCGGCCAGGGCACCTCGCTGGTCGGGACCTGGATCACCCGCATCGCCACCAGCTGGCTGATCTACCGCCTGACCGGCTCTGCCGCCATGCTCGGCATCGTCGGCTTCGCCGGGCAGGTCCCCACGTTCCTGCTGGCGCCGGTGGCCGGGGTGTGGGTCGACCGCTGGAGCCGCTACCGGGTGCTGGTGGTGACCCAGGTCCTCTCGATGCTCCAGTCGTTCGCGCTGGCGGCCCTGGCCCTCTCCGGGACGATCCGGGTGACCCACGTTCTCCTGCTGAGCTGCGTCCAGGGCCTGGTCAACGCCTTCGACACGCCGGCTCGACAGGCGTTCGTGGTGGAGATGGTCGAGGACCGGCGGGACCTGCCGAACGCCATCGCCCTCAACTCGTCGATGGTCAACGGCGCGCGCCTGGTCGGGCCGTCGGTGGCCGGCATGCTGATCGCGGCCGCCGGGGAGGGCTGGTGCTTCTTCGTCGACGGTGTGTCCTACCTGGCCGTGATCGCGTCGCTGCTCATGATGCGGCTCCTGCCGGCGCGGCCGCGGGGCCCGGCGAAGCGGGCGCTGCAGGAGCTCCACGACGGCGTCCGCTACGCGTTCGGCTTCGCGCCCATCCGCTCGGTGCTGCTGCTGCTGGCGCTGGTGAGCCTGATGGGGATGCCGTACACCGTGCTGATGCCGCTCATGGCCGGCCGGGTCCTGCACGGCGGCCCGCACACCCTCGGGTTCCTGATGGGAGCGACGGGGGTCGGAGCCCTCGGCGGCGCGGTGTACCTCGCCTCACGGCGCAGCGTGGTCGGGCTCGGCCGAGTGATCCCGATGGCGGCGGCCCTGTTCGGGGCGGGCCTGATCGCCTTCTCGCTGTCGCGGTCGGTCGCCCTGTCGCTGGTGCTGATGGTGGTGACCGGCAGCGGCTTCATGGTGCAGATGGCCTCCAGCAACACCATCATCCAGACGATCGTCCGTGAGGACATGCGCGGCCGGGTGATGGCCTTCTACACCATGGCCTTCATGGGAACGGCGCCCTTCGGCAGCCTGCTGGCCGGTGCCCTGGCGGCGCGCATCGGGGCGCCCCGCACCATCCTGATCGGTGGTTGCGCCTGCATCCTGGGAGGGGCCGTGTTCGCGCGTGAGCTGCCGCGCCTGCGGGAGCTGACACGGCCCATCTACGTCCAGCGCGGCATCCTGCCGCAGATCGCGACCGGGCTCTCGGACGCCGCCGCGCTCAGCGAGGAGTCGGAACGCTAGGCCACGCGGGGCGAGGTCCGCGTGGTCGGCGCGGCGGCGGAGGGCGTCCTGCGAGAGTGAGTTCGCGCCCTACGCCGCCGCGAACCTCAAGGCCGTGTTCGCCGGCGGCGGGCGCCTGCCTCGCGGACCCGATCTGGCGCAGGCGCTACGAGGGCAGCGAGCGGGGGAAGGACGCGGCCGCGGGGAAGTAGGCCCGCTGACGGCGGCGCGTCGCCGTGCCGTTGCACGTCGTCGCCAGCGCCACGCAGCAGACCGCGTGCAGTCAGTCGCCCTTCGGCGGTCGACGTCCAGTCCGGGCCGCCGGCAGGCAGTCGCGAAGGACTGCGACCACGGCATCGAGGTCCGTGGACGAGAGCGGCTTCTTGACGAAGAGAACGGGGCCCGATTCCAGCACCTGCAGCAGCATGACGGGTTCCAGCTCGCAGTCGCTCATGAGCACGACCGGCCGCTCGGGATGGCTGGCGAGGGCTGCCCGCAGGATTCTGTTGCCGCTGCCCCTCGCGAACGCGAGGTTCACGAACACTGCAGCATGACGGGGATCCTGCGCCTGTCGGAGCGCGTCGTCCTCCAGGGAGGACGGACAGCTCTCCCAGCCTCGCTGGGACAGCATCTCCGCTGCCTGCGCGACGTGGGGGAGATCGTCGTCGACCAGGAGGACCGAGGGTCGGCCATGCATGACGCTGCTGGTGACGATCTGCCCGACAGGGGCCGACTCGAGCGCCTCCTGCGCCGCTGCGAGCAGAACACCCGCTCCGCCGGGCACCTCACCGAAGCCGCTCGCCAGGCCCACAGACAGCGGCTCTTCTGCGGTCGAGGCCGACTGTTGAAGAAGCCGCACGGCCGCGCAGCTGGCCTCTATGGCCGTGGTCGCGGGAAGCAGCACGGCCACGTTGGACTCGAGGATTCCGATGACGTCGTGGAGCCGGAGCTGTTCCCTGGCGGAATCAGCCACCGCCCGCAGCTCGATCCGGGTGGGGGGTTCCGACCGCCAGCAGGCGCGCCCAAGAAGGAGCACGGACAGCATCCGGCCCTTGCGGCGCACCAGCGCGACTTCGCTCTCCAGGCGGGCCAGAAACGCCGGCTCGTCGAGAACCCGGACGCCCTCTTCTGGATCACCCGGGCGATCCTCGGATGTCACCTCAACACACTCCCCCAAGGCACGCGTGGCGCGAACGCTCGTGACCTCCTGGAAGCCATTCTCTCTCAGGGCCATCTTCGCACCTGTTCCGGAGCGTTTCACGAAGGTGCTCGAAGGCGAAGCAGCGGCGATGGCCGCATGGCCGATCCCCGAAGCTCGGGAGCGCCTGGCAGAGACGCCCGCCTGCTGGGCGTGCCGCTCCTTCCGGACGCGCAGCCCCGGCTCTGGAGCCCAGCCTGAGACGAGTCCCGGGGCGCGAGAGGACGTCCCCCTCACGCCCCGGCGGATCTACTTCGCGTTCTGGTTTGCCGCCTCGGCCGCCAGCTTGAGCTCGTTGTTCACCCGCTCGAGCAATTCCTTCGCCTTCTGGGCGTGGCCGCTCATGTCCCACTCGTTGGCCCGCTGCGCCAACGCGATCTTCTCGTAGGCCTGCTGGGAAAGCCTCTGCGCCGCGGCGAGGTTGGGATGGCGCTTAGGGGAGATGTTGGCGGCGGGCTGGGCGGCGAGCCCAGCGCTCGCGATCAAGGCCGTCGCTGCGGCAACGAGCATGGCTCTCTTCATCTTCGTCGGCTCCCTTCGTGTGGTTGGGACTTCGTTGCGGCTCCGTGTCATCGGTGGCGGTTGGCGGCCTCGGCCGCCAGCTTGATCTCATCGTTGACCTGCACGAGCAGTTCCTTCGCCTTCTGAGCGTGGCCGTTCATGTCCCACTCGTTGGCCTGCTGCGCGGTCAGGATTCTCTCGTAGGCTTGCCGGGACAGCCTCTGTGCCGCGGCAAGGTTGGGGTGGCGTGTTGGGTTGACGTCCAGAGCCGGCGGCCCGCCGTGACTGGCACAGCCGACCAGCGCAATGGATGCGGCAAGAAGAACTGCCCTCCTCATGCTCATCTGCTGTCCTCCGCGACGCACGAAACTGGCTCATTCTATGATTGCACCTGTCGTGCCCCCTGACCGAAGTCGCGACCACGACCTTCGCCGGAGACGTGGTCGCCCTGCGGGTCTCGGCAGGGGTCGACGCAACAGGGCCGCGGGGGAGGGGCGGTGCCGACATCGAACTCGAGAGACTACCTGCGTCGAGGTCAACGCCGCGTCAAGATCAGGAAGCCTGAACAGATCGACGACGCTCATGCTCCCTGTGCGTATCGTGAGTGGCTCGCTCTGTCCCGGCCGGCCACGGCGACACCTGCGGTGTCGGGAGTCGGCCGTGATGCCCTGGTGATGCCCCGGGGAAGGGGGCGTGCCTCTGAGTTGGTAGACCTGACAGTCTCCAGTTGGAACCAGCTTGTCGCCTGTTTCAGGGAGTTGCAGGAACTCCGAGACGCGGGTGACCAGCGGACGCAGGCGAACATCAGGGAGTGCGACATCGGGAGTTCCAGACTGCGACCGCGTCTGCGATAACGCGGCATGGTCAGCCACAGTCTCATGCGCAGCTGTGGCAGACGCGCTCGTCGGTCTAGCGGGATCCGGTTCTCACCGACGCCTTGGCCGCCTCGCGCCGGGCGCGGTCTTCCATCACCAGCCTGTAGGCCACGTAGTACTTGTAGATATTCGAGACGTAGGTGACCGTCTCGCGGCCGATGCGCTGCGAGGCGATCTGCTCCACGTTGCCGAACCAGACGTTGGGGTCGAGCCCGCGCTTCTCCGCCTCCCGGCGCAGCTGGCGGACACGGCCGGGCCCCGCGTTGTAGGAGGCGAAGGTGAACAGCCCCTTGTCGAGCGGGGTCATCGGCTCGTCCTTGTAGTACTGGTCGATCATGAAGCGCATGTACTTGACGCCGGCGTGGATGTTGGGGTCGAGCTGGGTGATGTCGCCGACCTTCAGCTCCTTCCCGGTCGCGGGCATCACCTGCATGACGCCGATCGCGCCCACCTGGCTCTTGGCGTCCTGGTTGAGCTGCGACTCCTGGTAGCCCTGCGCCGCCATCAACAGGTAGTCGACGCCGTACTTGTCGCCGTACTTGCGGAAGATGTCCACCAGGGTCAGGAACTTCTTCCGTTCCGCCTCCGAGGTGGCCCGCTTGGCGTAGCTGGTGCTCACCAGGTAGCGCTTCTCGAGCATGTTGCCGAAGGCGGTGCCCAGTCCGAACCTGGCCAGGAACGCGTTCAGCTCGGCCTTCAGGTGAGGGCTGTTCTTGCGGATCGCCACCGCCAGGTTGGCGCCCTTGCGCAAGGCCAGGTCGTGGTGGACCGTGAGGTCGGGGAACACCTTGTCCCAGAAATCCGCCAGGTAGTCGTCCACCACCACCATCGGGATGAGGCCGGCGTTGGCCATTTCCAGCAGGTCGTCGTCTTCCAGGTTCGGCGGGGCTTCGTCGAGCACCACCGGCGGCAGGCCCTTCGCCTTCAGCTGCTCGTTGAGCGCCACCAGGCTGGCCCAGGCGCTGCCGTCCTTGCGGGCGTAGACGTCCTTGCCGGACAGGTCGTCGACGGACTTCATGGCCGGCGCGCCGGGGCCGGTCACCACCACCTCGTTGACGTTGCTGCGGGTCGGCTCGGTGAAGTCGACGAGCGCCTGCAGCTCCGGCCGGACCGTCACCTGGGCCGCCACCAGGTCGACCTTGCCCTCGGTGAGCGCCGCGCCCAGCAGGTCGCGCGGCATCGGCACGAAGAAGACGTGGATCCTGGTCGCGTTCGTGGTCTTGAGCTTCTTGTTCAGCTGCTCCTCGAACGCCTGCGCCAGCTCGTAGGAGACGCCGCGCTGTACGCCCTTGTCCACGAAGTAGAAGGTGCGGTTGAAGGTGACTCCAACGCGGATGACGCGGCGCTCGACCATCTCTTCGAGATCGCCGGTGAAGCGCTGCAGGAGGGTGGCGCGCACGGCTTCGGGCAGCGCCGCCTCGTAGGCGGGCAGCGCTTCTGCCTCGTCGCCGACCGTCGCCGGTGACGAGGCCGCAGCCGGGGTGGTCTTCTGGTCTCCCGCTGGCGTCGCCTTGGTGCCGCCGCACCCGCCAGCCGCCCAGGTCAGGCTCACGATCGAGAGCGCCATCAGCCAGGTCCGCGCTGCGCTCGTCCGGCGTCGATTCAGCATCGCTGGGTCTCCTCGTCTGGTCGCGCCTGAGCAGGCGTCTGGCCGCCCGAAGGCCGGGCGCGCCGATGCTACACCACAGCCGTCGCCGGCGCTCCAGAACATGGCCGGAGCAATCCGTCGAGCGCGCGAGCGCGGCGATCCGGCGCGGCGTTCAGCCCTGGGCGGGCCGCTCGATTCCCAGCTTCTTCATGCGGAACTGGAGCGTGCTGCGGCTCAGTCCGAGACGCTCGGCGGCGTTGCCCTTGCCCGCGACCTTCCAGCCACAGGCCGCCAGCACCGCCCGGATGTGCTCACGGTCCACCTCGGCCAGGGTGCAGGCGGCGGCGTGCGAGGGGACGGCGCCGCCGAGCGCCAGCCACTCGGTGGCGAGGGTCGGGCCCTCGGTCATGATGAGGGCCCGCTCGATGACGTTCTCCAGCTCGCGCGCGTTGCCCGGCCAGGAGTAGCTCGCGAGCGCTCGCATGAAGGCCTCGGGCACCTCGGTGACGTTCCTGCCGAGCTGTGCCTGCTTGCGGGTGATGAAGTGCCACACCAGCAGCGGGATGTCCTCCACCCGCTGCCGCAGCGGCGGCAGCGTGATCGGGAAGACGCTCAGGCGATAGAAGAGGTCCGCCCGGAAGCGGCCCTCCGACACCTCCCGCGCCAGGTCGCGGTTGGTCGAGGCGATGATCCGCGTATCCACTCGGGCCATCCGCGTCGCCCCCAGGCGCTGGAACTCGCCGCTCTGCAGGACGCGTAGCAGCTTCGGCTGGGTCTCGGGCGGCAGCTCGCCGATCTCGTCGAGCAGGATGGTCCCGCCGTCCGCCAGCTCGAAGCGGCCCGGGGTGGTCTTGAGCGCGCCGGTGAAGGCGCCCCTCTCGTAGCCGAACAGCTCGCTCTCGACCAGCCCCGCCGGCAGCGCCGCGCAGTTCACCGTCACCAGCTGCCGGTGGGCGCGGTAGCTCCGGTCGTGGATCCGCCGGGCGACCAGCTCCTTGCCGGAACCCGTCTCGCCGAGAAGGAGGACCGGACAATCCGTGGCCGCGACCTGGTCCGCCAGCGCCAGCAGCTCGGCCACCGGCCGGCTGGTTCCGACGAACTCGCTCCGGTCCTCAGCCGCTGCGGACGGCGCGAGGCCCAGGCGAGCGCGCAGCCGTTGGACCTCCTCCACCGCGTCTCGAAGGCGCTCCTGCAGGCTGGTGACGGCCACCGGCCAGGACTGGGCATCGGCGGCGCGACCCCGGGCGCCGAGCGACGGCCGGTCCGGCGGGCAGGGCTCGCCGGCTGGGGCGGCGGGGAGGGGGGTGCTCACGGGTCGCCTCTCTTCCTGGTCTCCTCGTGGACGCCCTGGTCACTGCACGGCCGATGCCGGGCCGCGCGAGGCGGGGCATGCGTCGAAGCGCACGGAGGGTCAGTGACTTGGGGCGTCTCTGGTAAACCGCTCGAGGAGCCGGTCGGGATCGGGCTGGCGACATGTCGCCAACGGCTGGCGAGCGGACTCCAATCGCCGGAGGGGCGCTACGACTCCGGATCCGAGCTGTCGATCCCCAGCTTCTCCATGCGGAACCGCAGCAGGTGTCGCGGGATCCGCAGCCAGCGCGCGGCCGCCGACTTGTTCCCGCCGTTGCGCTCCAGCGCATGGAGGAGGACGGCGCGGACGACGTCGTCGAGGGCGACGCCCGCGGCAGGCAGGCGGATGTCGATCTCGGCGGCGCTGGCGGACGAGGCCGGCGGGCCGGCGAAGTCGGCCTCGGTCAGCGGGCCGTCGCCCTCGTGCAGGGCCACGGCGGCCTCGAGCAGGTTGGCCAGCTCGCGGACGTTGCCGGCAAGCGGCCGGCGCTGCAGCTCCTCCAGCGCGCCGTCCGTGATCGCGGGAGGCTCCTCGCTGATCCGGGTGAGCAGGTAGCGCACCAGCGGGGCGAGGTCGTCCGGCCGCTCGCGCAGCGGGGGGATGTGGATGGGGACCACGGCCAGGCGGAAGTAGAGGTCCTCCCGGAAGCGGCCCTCCCGCACCATCTGGCGCAGGTCGCGATGGGTGGCGGCGACCAGGCGCACGTCCGTCTGCCGCACGCGGTTCTCGCCGATTCTCTCGAAGGCCCGGGTCTCGAGGGCACGCAGCAGCTTCGGCTGGACCTCGAGCGGCAGCTCG
This sequence comes from Vicinamibacteria bacterium, assembly GCA_035542035.1. GTDB lineage: Bacteria > Acidobacteriota > Vicinamibacteria > Fen-336 > Fen-336 > DATBSL01. The sequence continues at coordinate 25,649 of DATKME010000013.1, forward strand.
CCGACCTCGTCCAGGAAGAGCGTCCCGCCGTGCGCGGCCTCCAGCCTGCCCGCCCGCTCCGCCACCGCCCCGGTGAACGATCCCCTGGCGTGGCCGAACAGCTCGGCCTCGACCAGGCCGGCCGGGAGCGCCGCGCAGCTGAGGGCCACGAAGGGGCCGGCCGCCCGCCGGCCTCCGAAATGCAGCGCGCGGGCCACCAGGTCCTTGCCGGTCCCCGACTCCCCGGTGATCAGCACGGTGACGTCCGAGTGGGCGAGCTTCTCGACGGTGGCGACCACCCGGCGCATCGGCTCGGACACGGCCACGATCCGCGCCGGCGCGTACGCCTCCTGCAGCTCCCGCCGCATCCAGCGGTTCTCGTTCTCCAGCCGCCGCAGCCGCGCGAGCCCGCCCATCGCGCGGGCGAGGTCCTCCTCGCCGAGGGGCTTCTGGACGAAGTCCACCGCGCCCCTGCGCATGGCCTCGACGGCCGTCTTCACCGAGGCGTGAGAGGTCATCACGATCACGGGCAGCTCGGGCTGCCCGCGGCGGACCTCGGCCAGCAACTGCAGGCCGTCCATGCCCTCCAGACGGATGTCGGTGAGGAGGGCGTCCGGCGGTTCCCGCCCGACTTGCGCGAGCGCCTGCTCGGCGCTGGCGACGCCGACGGCCTCGTGGCCCTGCGCCGCGAGGGCGGCCTCGACGAAGCGAAGGATGTCAGGGTCGTCGTCCACGACCAGCACGCGCATGGGTGAGCGCTACTTTACTCCCGGCGGGCGAGCAGCCTGCCGAGCTCGCGTCGGAGCTCGGCGACGACCCGGCCGGCCTCGGCCTCGAGCCCCGGCAGCAGTGCCTGGGCAGAGGCGAGCTCTCCCATGCGCGCGGCCGCCTCCAGCTGGCGGGCCTGCGCCCCCAGCCCAGCGGCGCCGCAGGTCAGCGCCGTTCCCTCGAGCGCGTGCGCGGCCCGGCACACGCCCTCGGCATCCGAGGCGTCGAGCGCCAGGCGCAGCCTCGGCAGCAGCGGCGGGAGATCCTCCAGGAATCCTCGGAGAAGACCCGCGAGGACCTGCCCGGTCCCGTCGTCGAGCTGCCGCAGCTCGGCGAGGTCCGCGGCCGGTGACGACGGCGGGCTCGCAGCCTCGGCCCCGGCGCCCGCCGCGGCGACGGCTGGACGGCGGCGTCGCCCCGCCGCCGAGTGGATGACGGCCCGCAGCACGTCGAGGGTGACGGGCTTGGTCACGTAGTCGTCCATGCCGGCTGCCAGGCAGGCGTCGCGGTCCGCCTCCAGGGCGCCCGCGGTCATCGCCGTGATCACCGGTCCGCGGTCCCGCGGGCGCAGAGCGCGCAGCCGCCGCGCCGCCTCCAGGCCGTCCATTTCCGGCATCTGGATGTCCATCAGCACGAGGTCGTAGTCGCGCAGGCGGAACGCCTCGAGCACCTCCAGCCCGTTCGAGACCGCGTCCGCCGGGCAACCGATGCGCTTCAGCATCTGCAGGGCGACCCTCTGGTTCACCGCGTGGTCCTCGGCGACCAGCACTCGCAGCGACGGAAGCTCGGAGGGCTCCGTCGATCCGCGCGTCGGCTGATCCGGAGCGGTCACCCCCAGCGCGGCGAGCCAGGCCTCGCAGACGGCCGCGCGCTTCAGGGGGAGGCTCAGCGTGCCGTCGAACACGGACGACGGCGAGCGCGCCAGCAGCGGCCGCAGCGCCAGGATGGCCGTCCTCCGCCCCGCGGCCAGGCCGCGGATGCGCGCCGCGGCGGCTTCCGCTTCGCCCTCCGGCCGGCCGCAGCGCAGGAGCACGAGGTCGAACGGCCCCTCCTGCTCGAAGCGGCGGACGGCGGCCGCCGCGGCGTCGACCGTCACCACCTCGACGCCGAGCTCCCGGCCCACGGCGCCGAGGAAGGCGGAGTCGACCGGGTACGGGTCGGCCACCAGCACGCGCGTGCCGGGAGGAGCGCTGGCGGAGGTGTCCCGGTTGCTGGCGGACAGCGGTTCCGCGGGAACCGAAAAGCGGAAGGTCGATCCCGTGCCGGGAGTGCTGTCGACCAGGATCTCCCCGCCCATCAGCTCGGTCAGCCGGCGGCTGATCGAGAGCCCGAGGCCGGTTCCGCCGGCGCGCCTGGCGACGGTCGGCTCCAGCTGCACGAACGGCGTGAAGAGCTGGTGCCGGCGGTCCGGAGCGATGCCCGTGCCGGTGTCCTCCACCGCGAACCAGACCAGGGTCGCTCGACCGGAGGCGTCCGGGGCCTCGGCGACGGACACCTTCACCGTCACCTGTCCGCGGTCGGTGAACTTCACGGCGTTCGAGAGGAGGTTGACGAGCACCTGGCGGACGAGGGCCATGTCGGCCCGGAGCCGCCGGGGGACGTCGTCGGCCACCAGGTAGCCGAGGTCCAGCTGCTTCTCGGCCGCCTTGACGGCCACCAGGTCGAGCGCCGATTCCACCAGCTCGTGCACCGGGAACGGCACCGCCTCGAGGGCCACCTTGCCGGATTCGATCTTCGAGAAGTCGAGGATGTCGTTGATGACGCCCAGCAGGCCGTCTCCGCTGGTGCGGATCGTCTCCACGTACTCGCGCTGCTCGGGCGTCAGCGGCGTCTCCAGCAGAAGCCCGGTCATGCCGATCACCGCGTTCATCGGCGTGCGGATCTCGTGGCTCATGTTGGCGAGGAACTCGGCCTTCGCGCGGCCGGCGCGTTCGGCCTCCCGCCCTGCGGCGAGGGCGGCCTCCTTCGCCTCGAGCGCTTCGGAGTTGGCGCGCTGCAGCTCGACGGTCCTGGTCTCGACCCGCAGCTCCAGCTCCCGCTCGCGCGCGCGAGAGGCGCGGTCGCGGTAGCGCAAGGCGGTCCAGCCCAGGCCCACCGCCAGCAGCACGTCGGCCAGGACCGCCCACCGGGTCCTCCACCACGGAGCCGGGAGGTGGAAAGGGACGGCAATCTCGGAGGCCGCGCCCTCCGGGACTCGCGCCCGCGCCCTGAACACGTAGGCTCCCGGCGGCAGCCTGGAGTACACGGCCTCCGTCCGTCCTTCTGTCCAGGTGGTCTCGAGGCCGTCGAGCCTGAAGGAGTACTGGACCAGGTCGGGACGGTGCAGGGTGAGCGCCGCCAGGTGGAACGAGATCGCAACTTCGGAGGGCTCGAGGACGAGCGGTCGCGGGATGCCGTGGAAGGCCCGGCCGCCGACGCGCAGCTCGGTGACCGCCAGCGGCGGCGGGTTCGCCCTCGGAACGAGGGAGTCGGGGCGAAACACGGAGAAGCCGGTGGTTCCCCCGAACATCAGCTCGCCGCGCGGGGTCCGCGCGTGGGCGTGGTGGTTGAACTCCGTCGACGCCAGCCCGTCGCGCGCGTCGAAGCAGAAGAACGATCGCGTGTCCGGATCGAGGCGGCAGAGGCCGTTGTTGGTCGCCGCCCAGATCATCCCCCCGGCGTCCTCCTCGACTCCGACCACGACGTCGTTGGCCAGGCCGTCCCGGGTGGTGAAGAGCTCGAAGCGGGTCGAGCCCTTCGGCAGCAGCTGCAGCCCGTGCAGCGTTCCCAGCCAGAGCCGGCCCCTGGAATCGGCGAGCACCGAGTGCACGTTGTCGCCCGCGATCCCCGACCCGTCGCTCCGGCCGTGCGGGAAGTGCGTGATCTGTTCGGTCGCCGCATCCACTCGGTACAGCCCGTCCCCGAGGGTGCCGACCCAGAGGGCGCCGTCCAGGCCCTCGCCGAGACAGAAGACGTCGGGTGCACCGTCGCCGATTCGGACGCGCTCCACCCGGCGCCGGTCCGGCGCGATCGAGCAGAGGCCGGTCGGCCCGGCTGCGACCCAGATGCGACCGCGGCGGTCCTCCAGGAGCTGCCGGATCCGCTCGTTGCCGTCTCCCTCGTGGAGGCCGTCCGCGAGCCGCAGGTGGCGGAAGCGTCCACTGCTGCGGTCGTGGGTGGCCAGTCCGCCGCCACTCGTCCCGACCCAGAGCTCACCGCGACCGTCCTCGAGCAGAGCGCTCACCCGCCCGGCCGGCACGCTCCAGCGATCGCCCCCGCCGTGCTCGTACGCCCTGAACCGCCCCGAGCGCCGATCCAGGACCTCGAGTCCCTGAGAGGTCCCGACCCAGATCGCGCCGCGCCGGTCCTCGAGCAGCGCCCAGACCATCTCGTTCTGGAGCCCGTCGCCCGGACGCAGGCCGCGCCGGTACCGAGCGAACCGCGCGCCAATCGGGTCGAACCGGCTCGCGCCGGCGAGGCCCCCGACCCAGATTCCGCCCTCGGCGTCCTCTGCCAGGGGCAGGGCCAGGTTCGAGGCGAGGCTCTCGGGCCGTGCCGGGTCGTTGGTGAACACGTCGATGACGCCGGACGCGATGCGGACGAGGCCGGCGTTCTCGGTGCCGACCCAGAGCGCGCCTGCAGAGTCAGCGAGCAGGTTGACGAGGACGTTCGTCGGAAGCCCACCCGGCGCCCCGGGCTGGCGCTGCAAGTGGGTGAACCCGCCGCTTTCCGCGTCGAAACGGTCGAGACCCGCGTCCGCTGTCGCCACCCACAGCATGCCGTGCCCGTCCACCCGAACGTCAGCCAGGTTGTTGCTGGCCAGGCTGCCCGGTCGCCTGGGGTCGTGACGCAGCCTCCGCAGAACCGTCCGCGTGCGCGGGGCCAGCTGAATGAGCCCGTCTCTCGGTGTGGCGACCCAGATCGAGCCGTCCCTTGCCTCGGTGAGACCGACGGCCGCTTCGCGCACGGCGGTCGCCTCGAAGCTACCGCCGGGCTCGTCGACGCGGTCGATGCCGTGGGGGTGCGCCACCCAGAGCCGGCCCCCCGAGTCGCGCAGCAGCGCGAACCGATGACCGTGCGTCGGCGACACCGAGCCGCGCCAGGGGTGTCGGGCGGAGCGAGCGGTCACGGGATCCAGCAGGTCCAGCCCGCCGAAGCTGGCCACCCAGAGCCTGCCGTCCGGCAGCTCGGCGAGTGCCTGGACGTTGTCGTCGGAGAGGCTGTACGGGTCGGCCGGGTCGTGCTGGTAGACGGTGGCGCTGCGGCCGTCGTGGCGGCACAGCCCGTCCGAGGTGCCGATCCAGACGAACCCGTCGCGGGTCGCCAGCACGGTGTTGACCGTGTCGTGCGGCAGACCGTCTCTCCGGCTCAGTCGGGCGAAGAAAGCGTTCGGCTCGGCCACCGCCGGCAGGGCCGCCATGAGGAGGCACCCGGCGGTCCAGAGGAACCGGAGCGCGCGGCGACGACACGCCGTGGCGGATCGAGCGGGGGCCATGCGAGACGCCGTAGCATACCCGCGGGAGGATAACGTAGCGTTCGGGATATCGCCCCGACCGGCGAGCCATGCCTGCAGAAGACTGGAGATCCCGCCTCGCGCGCGAATACCTGGCCAGCATGCCCGAGAAGCTGACCGCGATCGAGTCGTTCCTCGTCCGTCTCCGTGCCATTCCGGACGACCGATCCGCCCTGGCCGGCCTGGCGACCGCTGTTCACCGCCTGGCCGGCTCTGCCGGCACGCACGGCCTGGCGAGCGTCAGCAAGACAGCGACCGAGTGGGAGACGTTCCTCAGGCGAGCCGAGGCGAAACTCGGTCCGGACGACCTGGCGCCGATGGAGCGATGGCTCGAGGAGATCCGTGGCCACCTCCGTTCGGACGCGGCCCTGGCCGGCACGACTCCCGGGCCGGAGCCGGCTCCAGGGCTGCCGGCCCTGGTCGTCCTCGTGGTGGACGACGTGCCATCGAACGTCCAGGTCATCCGGCTGATGCTCGACCGGCTCGGCCAAAAGGCCGACGGCGTCTCGAGCGGCACCGACGCGGTCGGGGCCGTGGAGCGCCGGGAATATGACCTCGTGCTGATGGACCTGCAGATGCCGGAGATGGACGGCCTGGAGGCAGCGCGGCGCATTCGGAGGCTCGCCGCCGTTTCGCATCAGCCGCGGCTCGTGGCGATGACAGCCGGAGATGACCCGGCCGATCTCGAGCGCTGCCGCGCCGCCGGGATGGACGGCAGGTTGACCAAGCCGGTGACCTTCGAGGACCTGCGGCGTGAGCTGGCCGCGTCGCGCCTGCGGCACTGACCTTCGCGTGGCGCGGGCGCTCGGACAAGCGATCTCCGAAAGGCGTGAGAAGGCCGCGCACTCTGGCTCGTCGTGAAACGGCGGCGGCCGAAAGCGGCGACCCTTGATCCGGAGTGCGAGATCAGCGAGGTCGGCAGCCCTGGAAGGCTTCGCCGCCGACGTGAGCGTCATGGCCCGGCGCATGGCCGAGCGCCGTCGCGAGCCGCCTTTGACGTTCTCAGGGCCATGGAACTCGTGACCCGGCTCCTGGGGACCGTCCGGGCTGGGGCTGATTTCGCTACCGGCCAGCGAATGGTGGACCTGACACTCCCCGGGTGGAACCAGATCGTGACGTGTTTCCGAGAGTTGCAGGAACTGCGAGTCGCCGCGTGACGCGTCCTTCTTCTCCTGCTTGCTGCGAAGAAGAGCCGGCCAAGAACAGGCAATAGCGTCAACTCCTGCGGATCCAGTGACTGCCGGCGATGATGAACCGCGGCGAAACCGGCGTTGTACCGCTTCCTTTAGCAGGAGGACGCGCCAGTGCGCGCCGCAGAGACGCATCAGGTGGATGTACGCCGGTTCCTTCGTGGGATGACACGACAGGCATACGCGGCCAGTTTCTCGCGCGGAACCCCGGCGATGCGTGCCCTTTCCGCTCGCGATGTCGCCGGCCAGCTCGGTCAGCTTGGCCGCGGTCTTCTCGTCGGCGAGCTCGTCGCAGCGCGGCGGCCCCCTCCCGAAGCGCCTCGGCCGCGGCCTTGGCCGGCTTGGCCGCTGGCCGCGGCGATGTACGCCACATCTCCGGGAAGAGCGAGGCAGCCGGACCAGTGCCGAACAGCAAGCCCTCGAACACCTGCTGCGTCGTGTACTTGCAGTTGGCCGCCGCGGCAGTCGCCGTGGTCGACGTCGTCGCAACCAGCGCCGCCCGTCAGCACGACGGCTGGCAGGGCCACCACCAGGACGGGAAGGGCGCCTACGCGAAGACGATTCGACATGCAGCCGCATGCGCGACCGAACTGCTTCGGCCTCGTCGGCTCCGGAGTGCCTCCCAAGACGTTAGACTGGGGAATGCTGTCGCGTCCGGCGAGCCCGCGGGTCGAGGCCGCTCCGTCGCGGCCGGGTGGCGCGGCGCCCGTCCTCTTCTACGACGGTGGCTGCGGGCTATGCCACCTCTCGGTGCGGCTGCTGCTGCGCCTCGACCGCCGCGGCCGGCTGCGCTTCGCGCCTCTGGGCGGCGAGCACTTCACCGCCGTTCTTGGCCGGGCGGTGCCGCAGCTCCCCGACAGCC
>DATKME010000014.1:0-18390 GCA_035542035.1 Vicinamibacteria bacterium
CTGACGCCTGCCCGGTGCCGGAAGGTTAAAGAGAGGGGTTAGCCGCAAGGCAAAGCTCTGAACTGAAGCCCCGGTAAACGGCGGCCGTAACTATAACGGTCCTAAGGTAGCGAAATTCCTTGTCGGGTAAGTTCCGACCTGCACGAATGGCGTAACGATTTGGGCGCTGTCTCAACGAGGGGCACTGCGAATCTGTAGTACCGGTGAAGATGCCGGTTTCCCGCAACTAGACGGAAAGACCCCGTGCACCTTTACTGCACTCTAGCCTTGAACTTGGGTGCGTTCTGCGCAGGATAGGTGGGAGGCTTTGATTCCGGGCTCTCGGGCTCGGAGGAGCCAACGGTGAGATACCACCCTTGACGTTCTTAGGTTCTAACCTGCTCCCCTGATCGGGGAGAGGAACAGGGCTAGACGGGTAGTTTGACTGGGGCGGTCGCCTCCTAAAGAGTAACGGAGGCGCTCGAAGGTTCCCTCAGGCTGTTTGGAAATCAGCCGTCGAGTGCAAAGGCACAAGGGAGCTTGACTGCGAGACCTACAAGTCGAGCAGGTGCGAAAGCAGGACTTAGTGATCCGGTGGTTCTGTATGGAAGGGCCATCGCTCAACGGATAAAAGGTACGCCGGGGATAACAGGCTGATCTGGTCCAAGAGTTCACATCGACGACCAGGTTTGGCACCTCGATGTCGGCTCATCGCATCCTGGAGCTGTAGCCGGTTCCAAGGGTTGGGCTGTTCGCCCATTAAAGCGGTACGTGAGCTGGGTTTAGAACGTCGCGAGACAGTTCGGTCCCTATCTGTTGTGGGCGCAGGAGACTTGAGAGGGGCTGTCCTTAGTACGAGAGGACCGGGATGGACGAACCTCTAGTGCACCAGTTGTCACGCCAGTGGCATAGCTGGGTAGCTAAGTTCGGTTGGGATAAACGCTGAAAGCATCTAAGCGTGAAACCCGCCTCGAGATGATGTCTCCCGCAGGGTAACCTGCCTAAAGACCCCTGGAAGACGACCAGGTTGATAGGCCCGATGTGCAAGAGCTGTGAGGCTCTGAGCTTACGGGTACTAATCGGTCGTGAGGCTTGACCATGGTGTTTACACTGCCCGAAACCGTAGGCGGTGCGACTTCACCCGCGCGTTCGTGAGTCCGCGGTCGCGGACTCGAAAGGATCTTCGGTTTCGATGGCTTGACAGCTTCATCCCGGTGACCTTGGCGGAGGGGCCACACCCGTTCCCATTCCGAACACGGCCGTTAAGCCCTCCAGCGCCGATGGTACTGTCAGGGCAACCTGGTGGGAGAGTAGGACGTTGCCGGGATTTTCTTCTCCTCTAAGCCCCGGTCCTTCTGGACCGGGGCTTTTCTTTTGCCCGCTGTCGGCCCGGCGGCGGGTGCTACACTTTCAGCGAAAAGCGCGCAGGAGAGGGCGATGTCCGGACACTCCAAATGGCACACCATCAAGCACAAGAAGGGTGCGCTCGACGCGAAGCGCGGCAAGGTCTTCACCAAGCTCATCCGTGAGATGACGATCGCCGCCCGCCTGGGCGGCGGCGATCCCGACTCCAACCCGCGCCTGCGCACCGTGCTCGACAAGGCCAAGGCCGCGAACATGCCCGCCGACAACATCACCCGCGCGATCAAGAAGGGCACCGGCGAGCTGGAGGGCACCTCCTACGAGGACATGGTCCTCGAGGGCTACGGCCCCGGCGGCGTCGCCATCCTGGTCGAGGGCACCACCGACAACCGCAACCGCACGGTCTCCGAGATCCGCCACATCTTCACCAAGCACGGCGCCAACCTGGGCGGGGCCGGCAGCGTCGCCTACATGTTCAAGCCCAAGGGCTCGATCTCGATCGCCGCGGAGAAGACGACCGAGGACAAGCTGATGGAGATCGCCCTCGACGCCGGGGCGGACGACATCGTCAACGAGAAGCACGGCTTCACCGTCTACACCGACCCCCACTCCTTCGAGCGGGTCCGCGACGCCATCAAGAAGGCCGGCATCGAGCCCGACGAGGCGGAGATCAAGAAGCTCGCCGACACCAGCGTGACGCTCGAGGGCGCCAAGGCCCAGCAGCTCCTGAAGCTGCTGGAGGCCCTCGACGACCACGACGACATCAGCAACGTCTGGGACAACTCCGACATCTCCGAGGAGGAGATGGAGGCGGCGGCGGCGGGCTAGGCGCGCCCGACGGGATGATCGTCCTGGGCGTCGACCCCGGCTCGCAGCGCACCGGCTATGGCGCCGTGGAGACCGACGGCCGACGCCACCGGCTGCTGGAGACGGGCGCCCTGGCGCCGCCTCCGCGGCTGAGCCTGCCGGAGAAGCTGCGCGCCATCCACGACGGCGTCCGCACGCTGATCGAGAGGCTGCACCCCGACGCCCTCGCGGTGGAGGACTGCTTCCACGCCCAGAACACCCGCACCGCTCTCGTGCTCGGCCACGTGCGCGGAGTGGTGCTGCTGGCCGGCGCCCAGGCCGGCGTCCCGGTCCATGAGTACCCGCCGGCCACCGTGAAGCAGCAGGTGACCGGCCACGGCCGCGCCGAGAAGCAGCAGGTCGCCTTCATGGTCACGCGGCTGCTGGCCCTGCCCCAGGAGCGCGAGCCCGGCGACGCCACCGACGCGCTGGCCGTCGCCCTCTGCTTCGCCGGTACCCAGGGTCGTGAGCTGGCCGTGGCGATCCCGGGAAGGCCGCGGTGATCGCGCAGCTGCGCGGCCGCCTGCTGCGCAAGCAGCCCCACGAGGCGGTGGTGGACGTGGGCGGTGTCGGCTACCGCGTCGCCATCCCTCTCAGCACCTTCTACCGCCTGGGAGAGGTCGGCGGCGAGGTCACTCTGCTCACCCACACCCACGTGCGCGAGGACGCGCTCGCCCTCTTCGGCTTCATCAGCGCGGTGGAGCAGGCCCTCTTCGAGCGGCTGATCCAGGTCTCCGGCGTCGGCCCGCGCCTCGCCGTTTCCATCCTCTCCGGGATCGAGGCGCCCGAGCTGGTGTCGGCCCTGCAGTCGGGCGACCTCGCCCGGCTCACCCGCATCCCCGGCGTCGGGAAGAAGACGGCCGAGCGCCTGGTGGTCGAGCTGAAGGACAAGGTCCAGGGCCTCCTCGCCGAGGAGGAGATGCCGGCGGCCGCCTCGCCGGCCAGCGCGCAGGAGGACCTGGTCTCGGCCCTGGTGCACCTCGGCTACTCGCGGGCGGAGGCCGAGCGCGGCGTGGAGCGGGCGCTGCGCGAGGGCGGCGAGGGCCGCTTCGAAGACCTGCTGCGCCGCTCGCTGCACGTGCTCTCGGGAAGGTGAGGCGGACGGACACGGCAAACGGGAAGGAAGAGAAGGTCACCAGCCAACGGACCGCGGTGCGGCGCTGCGTTAAGCTAACGCATCGTGAGCGAGCGACTGGTCACCGGCCGTCCCCTCGACGACGACCTCGGCTTCGAGCTGTCGCTGCGGCCGCGCCGCCTCGACGAGTACGTGGGCCAGGGCCAGGTGGTCGCCAACCTGCGGGTGGCCATCGAGGCGGCCCGCGGCCGCGGCGAGGCGCTCGACCACGTGCTGTTGTCGGGCCCGCCCGGCGTCGGCAAGACCAGCCTGGCCCACGTCATCGCCGCCGAGCTCGGCGTCGCCGTCCGGGCCACGGCGGGGCCGGTGATCCAGCGGGCCGGCGATCTCGCCGCGCTGCTGACCGCGCTCGAGCCGCGCGAGGTCCTTTTCGTCGACGAGATCCACCGCCTCGACGCCAAGGTCGAGGAAATCCTCTACCCCGCGCTCGAGGACTACAGCCTCGACCTGATGCTCGGCAGCGGGCCCGGCGCGCGCTCGATGAAGGTCCCGCTCAAGCCCTTCACCCTGGTCGGCGCCACCACCCGGGCGGGCCTGCTCACCGCCCCGCTGCGCGGCCGCTTCGGGATCGTGCACCGGCTGGACTTCTACACCGAGCGTGACCTCGAGCGCATCCTGGTCCGCTCGGCGCGGATCCTGGGAGTGCCAGCGGAGCCGGCGGGCGTGCACGAGATCGCGCGGCGCAGCCGGGGCACACCGCGGGTCGCCAACCGCCTGCTGCGCCGGGTCCGCGACTACGCGCAGGTGCGGGCGGACGGCGGCGTCACCGCCGCCGTGGCCCGCGACGCCCTGCGCCTGCTGGAGGTAGACGAGTTCGGCTTCGACGAGGTCGACCGCCGACTGCTGCTCACCATCATCGAAAAGTTCGGCGGCGGCCCGGTCGGCCTCAGCGCGCTCGCCGCCGCCATCAGCGAGGCACCCGACGCGATCGAGGACATGTACGAACCGTACCTGCTGCAGCACGGCTTTCTCGACCGCACGCCGCGCGGCCGCACCGCCACCCGCCGCGCCTACGAGCACCTCGGCCTGCCCGCGCCCGACTCGGCGCCGGGGGGAGCCGCCACGCCGCAGCGCAAGCTCTTCTGACCACGGCGTGGACCAGGGCGATCACTCGATCGACGGCTACGACTACCCGCTGCCACCCCAGCGGATCGCCCAGGAGCCGCTCGCCGAGCGCGACGCCTCCCGCCTGATGGTGCTGGAGCGCGCGAGCGGCCGTCTCTCCCACCGGCTCTTCCGCGAGCTGCCGGAGCTGCTGCGGCCGGGGGACCTCCTGGTGACGAACCGCAGCCGCGTCATCCCCGCGCGGCTCCTGGCCCGGCGCGCCAGCGGCGGCGCGGTCGAGGTGCTGCTGGTCCGGCCGCGGAGCGACGGCCTGTGGGAGGCGATGCTCCGCCCGGCCCGGCGGCTCCCGCCGGGCAGCGAGGCCGAGGTGGCGCCCGGCTTCCGCGTGCGCGTCGAGCCAGGGGGCGCCGGCGCCCTCCGCCACGTCCGCCTGCTGGCCGATGACGGCGACACGGCCGGCGCCGTGGAGCGCCACGGGCACGTGCCCCTGCCGCCCTACATCAAGAGGCCCGACACGGCGGCCGACCGCGAGCGCTACCAGACCGTCTTCGCCCGCGAGCCGGGCAGCGTCGCCGCCCCCACGGCGGGCCTGCACTTCACGCCCGCGCTCATCCAGCGGCTGGCCGGCCGCGGCATCGAGACCGCCAGCCTCGTCCTGCACGTCGGCCCAGGCACCTTCCGCCCCGTCGAGGCGCAGGACGTGCGCGAGCACAGGGTCGACGCCGAGCGCTTCGCCATCCCAGAGGAGACGGCGGCCGCCGTGGGGCGAGCCCGGGCGGACGAGCGGCGGGTGGTGGCGGTGGGGACGACCGTGACCCGCGCGCTCGAGTCGGCGGTGGGCGCGGACGGGGCCCTGCGGGCAGGCCAGTCGGAGACGGGTCTCGTCATCGTGCCGGGCTTCCGCTTCCGGGTGGTGGACGCGCTGCTCACCAACTTCCACCTCCCCCGCTCCTCGCTGCTCCTCCTGGTGAGCGCCTTCGCCGGCCGCGAGCGCGTCCTCTCCGCCTATGCGCAGGCGGTCGCCCACGGCTACCGCTTCTACTCCTACGGCGACGCGATGCTCGTGGTGTGAGCTCCTTGACAGCGTTCGGAGCCGAACGGCACAATCTTTGCGATCGCCACTGCCGATGGACCAGACGCTCGTCCTCAACGCCACCTACGAGCCCCTGAGGGTCGTGCCGTGGCAGAAAGCGATCACCCTTCTCTTCCAGGGCAAGGTCGAGGTCATCGCCGTCTACGACCGGGAGATCCGGGGCGTCACGGTGCGGGTGAAGCTGCCTTCGGTGCTGCGCCTGCTCCGCCACGTCCGTATGAAACGTGCCTTCGCCGACGTCCCCTTCTCCCGCGCCAACGTGTACGCCCGCGACGATCACCGCTGCCAGTACTGCGGTGAGCGCTTCCCCCCCGCGCACCTGACCTTCGACCACGTGATCCCCGTGGCCCGCGGCGGGCGAAAGGAGTGGGAGAACATCGTCACCTGCTGCATCCCCTGCAACCGCAAGAAGGGCGATCTCCTGCCCGAGCAGGCCGGGCTGCGCCTGGTGCGCAAGCCGCGCCGGCCCCCGGCGCTGCCCCACCTCACCCTGAGCCTGGGGATCCACCGCACCCCGGACAGCTGGCGCGACTACCTCTTCTGGGACGTCTCCTGGGACGAGAGCTGACCAGCTATACCATTCATCAGTATAGCCAGGGGGTGACGCCCGCCGTCACAGGCTGCGCCCGACGACCGGTGCGATCTGCCGCAGCTCGCCCACCAGTGCCTCGAACATGGCCGGGGTGATCGACTGGGGGCCGTCCGAGAGCGCGGCGTCGGGGTCGTGGTGCACCTCCAGGATCAGCCCGTCCGCCCCCACCGCCAGCGCGCCGCGCGACATGGGCCGCACCTTGTCGCGCCGCCCGGTGCCGTGCGAGGGGTCGACCAGGATCGGCAGGTGCGAGAGCGCCTTCACCGCCGGCACCACCGCCAGGTCCAGCGTGTTGCGCGAGAAGTCGGAGAAGGTGCGCACCCCGCGCTCGCAGAGGATGACCTGGTAGTTGCCCTCGGAGAGCACGTACTCGGCCGACATCAGGAACTCCTCGAGCGTCGCCGCCAGCCCGCGCTTGAGCAGCACCGGCTTGCTCGCCTTGCCGCAGCGGCGCAGCAGCGAGAAGTTCTGCATGTTGCGGGCGCCCACCTGGATCGCGTCCGCGTAGCGCTCGACGAGATCGACGCTCTCGGTGTCGACGGCCTCGGTGACCACCGGCAGCCCTGTCTCCTCGCGCGCGGCTGCCAGCACCTTCAGCCCCTCCTCGCCCAGGCCCTGGAAGGCGTAGGGACTGGTGCGCGGCTTGAAGGCGCCGCCGCGCAGGAGGGTGGCGCCGGCCTTCTTCACGGCCCGGGCGATGGTGAGCGTCTGCTCCAGCGACTCGACCGCGCAGGGGCCGGCGGCCAGCACGAAGGCGCGCCCGCCCACCGCCACCGAGCCCACCCTCACCACCGTGTCCTCCGGCTTCACCTCGCGGGAGACCAGCTTGTAGGCGTGGGTGACGGGGATGACCTCGAGGACGCCGGGCAGGCTCTCGAACACCGGCCGGTCCACCGCCCCCCGGTTGCCGGTGATGCCGATGGCGGTGCGCTGGGCGCCGGGGATGGCGTGAGCCTTGAAGCCGCGCGCCTCGATCGCGCGCATCACCCCGCCGATCTGCTCCGCCGTCGCGTCCTGCCGCATCACCACCAGCATCGAGGGCCTCCGACCGCGTGGGAAAACTCGCATGCTATCATGCCGCCTCTCCAGCACCGCGGCCGCGCCCGGCCGCCACGGAGGCGGCAATGCGCGCGCTGTTCCGCACCAAGGCCGTCGCGGACATCGTCTCCGACCTCGAGAGCGGAACGCAGGGGCCGGCGCTGCGCCGCAGCCTGGGCGCCTTCGACCTGGTCATGCTCGGCATCGGCGCCGTCATCGGCGCCGGCATCTTCTCCGCCATCGGCACCGCCGCCGTGGGAGAGGTGGCGTCCGACGGCACCGTCGTCCGCTACGGCGCCGGTCCCGCCCTGGTCGTCTCCTTCCTGCTGCTGGGCGCCGTCTGCGCGCTGGCCGGGCTGTGCTACGCCGAGCTCACCGCCCTCATCCCCATCGCCGGCTCCGCCTACACCTATGCCTACGCGACGCTCGGCGAGGTGGTCGCCTGGATCATCGGCTGGGACCTCATCCTCGAGTACGCGGTCGGCAACGTGGCGGTGGCGATCGCCTGGTCCGGCTACTTCACCTCCTTCCTGCGTTTCTTCGGCATCCCCTTCCCCTTCTGGCTGGCCCACAGCTACCGCAACGTGGCCCTCTCCTTCCCCGACCGTCTGGGCGAGCTGCCGGTGCTGTTCGGCCATCACCTCGCCATCAACGTGCCGGGGATGGTCATCGTCGCGCTCATCACCTGGGTGCTGGTGATCGGCGTGCGCGAGAGCGCCTGGGTCAACAACGCCATGGTGGCGCTCAAGCTGGCGGTGCTCGCCCTCTTCGTCGGCGTGGGCATCTTCTACCTCGACCCCCGCAACTGGGCGCCCTTCGCCCCCAACGGCTGGCGCGGCATCCACCAGGGCGCGGCCATCGTCTTCTTCGCCTACATCGGCTTCGACGCGGTCTCCACCGCCGCCGAGGAGACCAAGGACCCGCAGAAGAACATGCCCAGGGGCATCCTGGGGTCGCTCGTCATCTGCACGCTGATCTACGCGGTGGTGGGGCTGGTGGCGACCGGCCTCGTCCCCTACGCCCAGCTCAAGGGCTCGGACCCGCTCGCCCGTGCCTTCGAGGTGGCCGGCATCGGCTGGGGGCAGGCCATCATCTCCTTCGGCGCCATCGTCTCCATGAGCGCGGTGCTGCTGGTCTTCCAGCTCGGCCAGCCGCGGATCTTCTTCTCCATGAGCCGCGACGGCCTGCTGCCCCCGGCCTTCCGCGCCGTCCACCCGGTCTACCGCACGCCGCACGTCACCACCATGGTCACCGGCGTGGTGGTCGCGCTGGGCGCGACGCTCCTCGACGACAACGAGACCTACGACCTCACCAACATCGGGACGCTCTTCGCCTTCCTGATCGTCTGTCTGGGCGTCCTCGCCCTGCGGTTGCGTGACCCGCAGCGGCCGCGCCCCTTCCGGGTGCCGCTCGTCTGGCTGGTGGCCCCCCTCGGCGCCGTCTCCTGCCTGTACGTGATGACCGGCCTGCCGCGCGCGGCCTGGGTCCGCTTCGGCGTCTGGCTGCTGGTGGGGGCGGCCCTCTACTTCGCCTACGGCCACCGCCACAGCCGCCTGCGGCAGCGCGAGGAAGCCCGCGCCCTCTAGCGCGGCGACGCCGCTTCCTCGAGCATCGAGCGGATGCGCGGCTTCTGCGGCGCATCCTCCCGGGCCAGGTAGCTCTCGGCGTCCCGCCGGAACGTGGCCGCGTCCTCGGCGCCCGCGCCGAGGCGCACCAGCTCGAGCCCGGACGCGATCACCCGCACCCGGGCCTCGTCCGCCTGCGGCGCCGCCGGGTGAGCCGCGGCGAAGGCCCGCCAGCGCTCGCGCAGCCTGCGCCAGGAAGCGACGTCAACCGGGCGGAGGTGGTCGAGCTGCCGGAAGGCCGACTCCACGTCGGCGGCTCGCACCCCGCCGCCGGCCTCCGCGGCGGTCGCCGGGGCCAGGCGGACCTCCTGCGCCGTCATCGCGTCCGCCGCCTCGATCGAGACGGCGGCGCGCCCCTCCTGCCGCGAGGCGTCTCGCTGCGGCGCCACCGCAGCGCCCTCCAGGGCCGACAGGCGCCCGTCGTTCGCAGCAGCCTGCTCCGAGTGCTGCCGGATGGAGGCGGTCGGGGCCGCCGCGGGTGCAGCCGCGGCGGGCGCCGTCTTCATCAGCCGCTGCCGCGGGGCAGGCGCCTCGAGCCTGCCCGCCGTCGATCGCGGCGATGGGGCTTCGCCAGCGCTCTGCGGCCGCGTCGGCGAAGCGGTGGCCGGCACCGCGGCCGGGAGCGCCGGCGTCGCGAGCGGCCGCGTCGGCGCCGGAGGAGCGGTGCGGGCGGGCAGCACCGTCTCCCCCCGGTGCAGCGTGAGCGGGGTGACCACCGCGAGCAGGAGCGCGGCCGCGACGGCCCAGGTCCAGGTGGGCGGTCGCCAGGACGCGGGTCGGCGAACCGCCGCCTCGGCCTCGATCCGCTCGCGCACCCGCGCCGCGAAGCCGTCGAAGTATCCCTCGGGTGCACGGACGCCCAGCTCGCGGGCGGCCGGGTCGACCGCGCGCAGCGCGGCGAGCGTCTCCCGGCACTCGGCGCAGCGGGCGAGGTGCGCCTCGACGGCGGCGCGCGCGCCCTCGTCCAGCTCGCCATCGAGCCAGGCCGAGAGCCGCTGCTCCTCGTGCGCGCTCACGCCACACCTCCCCGGGGCCGCCGGGCGTGGAGGCCGAGATAAGGCCCCAGCGCGCGGGCGAGCCGCTCGCGGGCGCGGAACAGCCGGCTCATCACCGTCCCTGGCTGCAGGCCGAGCGCCGCGGCGATCTCGGCGTACGAGAGCTCCTCGAAGGCGCGCAGGACGAACACCGCCCGTTGCTCGACCGGCAGCTCGCCGAGCGCCGCGTCCAGCACGCGCCGCCCCTCGTCGTCGAGCAGCGCCTCGAGCGGGCCAGGCGCCTCGCTGCGCGGCTCGGCCTGCTCCTCCGGCAGGGCCTCCTCACGGGTGCGGGGCGAGCGCACGTGGTTGAGCGCGAGGTTGGCGGCGATGCGGCACACCCAGGGCCCGAAGGGCCGGGTGGTGTCGAAGCGATCGAGCGAGCGCCAGGCCCGCAGGAACGCCTCCTGGGCGACGTCGTCCGCCACGTCGTGACAGCGCACGATGCGCAGGGCGGTGCCGTAGACGCGCCGCTGGTATCGTCCCACCACCTGCTCGAAGGCGGAGAGGTCGCCCTGCCGTGCCCGGGCCAGGAGGAAGCCCTCGTCGGGCGCGGGAGGACGGGCGGGGTCGCGCGGCGCTCGGTCGGCGGGGCCCATCACCTCCGGCCATGATACGGCCGAAGGGCCGGGGCTATTCCGCCCGGGGTGCGGGCACCGCGGAGGGGAGGACACGGCGGCCCCGGGGACGGAGCGTCTCCGGGGCCGCGTGGACTGGACGGGCGGCTACTCGAGGATGCGGATCACCACGCGGCGGTTCTGGGCGCGGCCGTCGCGCGTCTTGTTGTCCGCCACCGGCTTCTCCTTGCCGTAGGAGATGACGTTCAGGCGGTTGAGGCCGACCCCGTACTTCTTGGCGATGTAGTCGCGGACCGCCATCGCCCGCTCCTCGCCCAGGCGGTAGTTGTAGGCATCGCTCCCGGTCGCGTCGGTGTGGCCCTCGATCTCGAAGTAGACGCCGCGGTTCTGCTGCACGAGCGGCGCCACCGCCTCGTCGATCATGGCCTTGGCCTCGTCGCTGACCTCCGCCTTGTTGACGGGGAAGCGCACCTTGTCGTTGGACAGCGTGACCTGGTAGATGAGCTTGCCCTGGGCCGTCTTGTAGGCCTGGTCGGCCCGGCTCATGGCCTGCTGGGCGGAGCCCTTGGCCTCGCCGATGCCGGCCTGGGCCGTCTTGTCGACCTGGTCGATGCGGACCTCGTCCTGCTGGACCCGCTGCTGCGTCTTCTCCAGGTCCTGCGAGACCGCGTCGACCTTCTTGCTGACCTCGCTGACCTCGCGCTGCACGTAGGATTTCTTCGCGCACCCCGCTGCCGCGAGGGCTACGGCGGCCGCCAGAAGCGGCACCATCGTTCTCCTCACTACCGACCTCCCTGTCGAAGCGGCCGGAGCCGACCCGGCCTGAGCTCTAACCAACTGAACGAGCCGCGGGGCTCACGACGCCGGCGGCACGTACCCGCTGCGCGTCCGTACCGTCACCCCCTTGCGGGTGGTGACGACCGCAACACGTCGAAAGCGGGAGGACCCCGGCCCTGGAGTCCACCCGAGACGGTACTGGTGCTTCAGCTCGTTGGCGATGCGAACGGCCGCCTGCTGCAGGCCGGCGACGTCACTGACCCGGAACGCCAGCCCGCCGGACAGCGAAGCATAGCGCGCCAGCGTCTCCCGAGCGACCTCCTGCGCGCCCTGCTTGCGGTCCCCCGCGAAACCGTCGGAGGCGGGGTCGTCGAGCGGCGAGACGACCGACACCGCGTAGATGGGGACGTCGAGGGCGCGCGAGCGGGCGATGACCTCCTCGGGCAGCGTCTGGCTGGCGTTGTCGACCCCGTCCGTGAGCACCACCACCGCCCGGCGTCCCTCGCCCCAGGAGGCGATGTCGTGGGCCGCCTTGTCGAGCGCGTCGTGCAGCGCGGTCGAGCCGAACGGCGTCACCTTGTCCAGCCCCCGGCGAACCGCGTCCTTGTCGGAGGTGAAGGCGACCACCCCCCAGTAGCGGCTGTCGAAGCCGGCCAGGGCCACCTGGTCCTCCGGCCCGAGCGCCTCGAGGATGCGGTTCGCAGCCAGGCGCGCGCTCGTCACCTTCCACTGGTCGTTCATGGACCCGCTCGCATCGACCAGGAGCAGGATCCGCGCCGGCACCTGCCGGCTCACGTCGAAGTAGGCGATGGGCTGGGGGCGGCCCTCCTCGTACACCCGGAAATCGGTCCTGCGCAGGTCGACCACGGGGTGGCCCTTGCCGTCCACCGCCGTGGCAGAGAACACCACCAGCTCGCTCCGCGCCGAGAAGGTCAACACCTGCCCGGATGCGGACGCTGCCACCGACGCGATCGCCACAGCCCATGCGGTCTTCACCACGGATCGTCGCCCAGTATCAGCGGCGGGCCTGAGGCCGAAGGTGACAGGGGTCACCCGGTCATGCACCGCCTAACTCATTGTAGCGGAAGAGCCTTGGGCCGTGGGGGCGTCGCCCGGAGGGGCGCCACGGTGTAAACTCGACCCTTCCATGACCGGTCCCAGGCTGCCCCTCGAAATCGAGGACATCAAGGCGATCCTCCCCCACCGCTCGCCCTTCCTCCTGGTCGACCGCATCCTGGAGCTGGAGGAGGACCGGCGGGTGGTCGGCCTCAAGAACGTCACCACCAACGAGCGCTACTTCATCGCCGGCCCCGGGGGCGTTCCCACCCTGCCCGCCACCATCATCACCGAGGCGATGGCCCAGGCCGGGGCGGTGCTGATCCTGTGGAAGCCGGAGAACCGCGCCCGGCTCGTCTACTTCATGGGCATCGACCGCGTGCGCTACCGTCGGCCGGTGGTGGCCGGCGACCAGCTGATCCTCCAGGGCGAGGTGATCCGGCTGCGCAGCAAGATGGGGAGCCTGCGGGGAACGGCGCTGGTCGACGGGAAGGTCGTGTGCGAGGGCGAGATGACCTTCGCGCTCGGCGAGAGGCCGGGGGCCTGAGGCCGGCAGGCGCGCTCTCGCTGGCCCGCGCCCTCTCCAAGTTCGGCGTCTGCTCGCGCCGCGAGGCCGAGCGGCGGGTCGCCGAGGGACGGGTGGCGGTGAACGGCCGCGAGGAGC
This sequence comes from Vicinamibacteria bacterium, assembly GCA_035542035.1. Lineage (GTDB taxonomy): Bacteria > Acidobacteriota > Vicinamibacteria > Fen-336 > Fen-336 > DATBSL01. The sequence goes on from DATKME010000014.1 coordinate 12,845, forward strand.
GCACCCCCTCGCGCTGGATCGACCCGCGCCGCGACCGGGTGAGCGTCGACGGCCGCCCGGTCGGCGGGGAGGCCGCGCGCCTGGTGATCGCGCTCCACAAGCCGACCGGGCTCCTCACCACCCGCACCGACCCCGGCGGCCGCCCCACCGTCTACGATGCGCTCGGCGAGGTCGGCCGCTGGGTGTTCCCGGTGGGCCGCCTCGACCGCGACAGCTCGGGCCTGCTGATCCTCACCAACGACCACCGCCTGGGCCAGCGGCTCACCTCGCCCGACCACCACCTGCCCAAGACCTACCACGCGCGGGTGTCGGGCGTCCCCGACGCGCAGGCGGTGCGGGCGCTGCGCGAGGGGCTCACCCTCGACGACGGCAGCCTGACCCGCCCGGCGGGGGTGCGCCTGCTCGGCAGCCGCGGGGGCGGCAGCTGGCTGGAGATCGTGCTCACCGAGGGGAAGAACCGCCAGGTCCGGCGCATGTGCGCGGCCGTCGGCCACGACGTGCTCGAGCTCGTCCGCGTCGGGGTCGGCCGGCTGCGCCTCTCCGAGCTGGGGCTCGCCCCGGGTGAATGGCGCCCGCTCACGCCGGAAGAGGTGGCCCGGCTCGGCGCCGGCACGCCGCGCCGCGGCCGCGAACCACAATCGCCCGTCCCCACCGGAGGCTGACCATGCTGCTCGCCCTCACGCTCGTCCTCGCCGCCGCCACCCCGGCCGGCACCCCCGACGCCGAGATCCGCGCTGCCGCCGAGCGCCTCGCGCCGGCGGTCGTCGCCACCCGCCGCGAGCTCCACGCCCACCCCGAGCTGAGCAACCGCGAGGAGCGCACCGGCCGCCTGGTGGCCGCGCGGCTGCGCGCGCTCGGGATCGAGGTGCGCTACCCCGTCGCCCACACCGGTGTCGTGGGCGTGCTGCCGGGGGGCCGCCCCGGCGGCGTGGTGGCGCTCCGTGCCGACATGGACGCGCTGCCGATCGAGGAGAAGACCGGCGCCGCCTACCGCAGTCAGGCGCCGGGTGTGATGCACGCCTGCGGCCACGACGCCCACACCGCCATGCTGCTGGGGGCGGCGGAGGTGCTGGCGGGCCTGCGCGCGCGGCTGCCGGGGACCGTCGTGTTCCTGTTCCAGCCGGCCGAGGAGGGGGCGCCCGAGGGCGAGGAGGGCGGGGCCCCGCTCATGGTGAAGGAGGGCGCCCTGGACCAGCCGAAGGTCGAAGCCGTCTTCGGCCTGCACGTCGGCGGCTGGGTCGCGGTCGGGCAGGCGGGGTGGACCGACGGACCGATCTACGCCTCCAGCGACACCTTCGCCATCGAGGTGGCCGGCAAGACGGTCCACGGCGCCGAGCCCTGGAAGGGGCTCGACCCCATCCCGGTCGCCGCCGAGATCGTCGAGGCCCTGCAGACGATCGTCTCCCGGGAGATCGACGGCCGGCAGCCGCGGGTGCTGACCATCGGCCGCATCCAGGGCGGCACCCGCTTCAACGTCATCGCCGACCACGTGACCCTGGACGGGACCATGCGCACCCACGACCCCGAGGTGCGCCGCGCCATGAAGGCCAGCCTGGAGCGGATCGTCCACGGCGTCGCCGAGGCCCACGGCACCACCGCCAGCCTGCGCTTCCTCGACGCCGGCAACCCGCCCACCGTCAACGACCCCGCGCTCGCGAGGCTGGCGGTGCCGGTCCTGAAGCGCGTCTTCGGCACGGGCGCGGTGCCGGTGCAGCCGCAGATGGTGGCCGAGGACTTCACCTACTACGGCGAACGGGCCCCCATCTTCTTCTTCCTGCTGGGGACCCGCAACGACGCGCGCGGCATCGCCTCCAGGAACCACAGCGCCGAGTTCGAGATCGACGAGGCGGCCCTGCCCCTGGGCGTGCGCGCGCTGTCGTCGCTGGCCTGGGAGTTCCTGGCGAGCCGGCCGGCCGCCCGCTGAGCCGGGAGGCGCGTCAGGCCGACGCCTCGGCCGAGGGCTCGGCCGGGGCGCCCGCTTCCTGCTCGCGGTACTGCAGCTGGTAGAGGCGCCAGTACATGCCGCGCCGTGCCAGCAGCTGCTGGTGGGTGCCGCGCTCGCGGACGCGGCCCTTGTGCATCACCAGGATCTCGTCGACCTTCTGGATGGTCGAGAGACGGTGGGCGATCACGATGGCCGTCCGCCCGCGCAGCAGCACCCGCAGCGCGTCCTGGATGAGCTGCTCGGTCTCGGTGTCGACCGAGGAGGTGGCCTCGTCGAGGATCAGCACCCGCGGGTCGTGGGCCAGGGCGCGAGCGAAGGAGAGCAGCTGCTTCTGGCCCACGGAGAGCGTCGCGCCGCGCTCCCGCACCTCGGTCTCGTAGCCGTCCGGCAGCGCTTCCACGAAGCGGTGGGCGTGCACGGCCTCCGCCGCCGCCCGCACCCGCTCCAGGGGGATGGGCGAGCCCAGGCGGATGTTGGAGGCGATGGTGCCGCTGAAGAGATGCACGTCCTGCAGCACCAGCGCCATCGTCTGACGCAGGGCGGTGGTGTCCCACTCGCGCACGTCCACACCGTCGAGCAGCACCCGTCCCCTCTGCGCGTCGTAGAAGCGCATCAGCAGGCTGGTGATCGAGGTCTTGCCGGCGCCCGTCGCCCCGACCAGCGCCACCCTGCGGCCGGGCTCCACGGCGAAGTCGATGTCCCGCAAGACCCAGCCCTCTTCTGGAGGGGGCTGCGTCGCCCCCCCCAGACCCCCCGCTCGCTGCGCGGGAGTGGATCCCGCTCCGCTCGCAGCCTGTCGCTCGATTGCCTCAGGCACCGGCGCATACGAGAACCACACGCTCTCGAAGCGCACCCGGCCCTCGACCGGCGTCGGCCTTCGCCCCGTCGCCGGGCTGAGGACGAGAGGCGTCGTGTCGAGGAGGCCGAAGATGCGCTCCGAGGCGGCCATGGCGGCCTGCAGGATGTTGAACTTCTCCGAGAGGTCCGAGATCGGCCGCCAGAAGCGCTCGGAGTACTGCACGAAGGCGACCAGCACGCCGAGCGTCACGCCGCCCGAGAGCACCAGCGAGCCGCCCTTCACCAGGATGAGGGCGACGGCCAGTGCCGCCAGGAACTCGATCGCGGGATAGAACACGGCGTAGTAGAAGATCGCCCGCATGTTGGCGTCCGCGTGGGCGCGGTTGATGACGGCGAAGTCGGCGCGCGCCCTCTCCTCCCGCCGGAAGAGCTGGATGACGCTCATGCCGGACAGCGCCTCCTGCAGGAAGGCATTGATGCGGGCCACCCAGCGACGGGTCTCCCGGAAGGAGCTGCGCGCGCCCTGGCGGAACCAGTTGGTGAGGAGGAAGAAGAGCGGGATCACCGAGAAGGTGACCAGGGCCAGGCGCCAGCTGAGCGCCAGCATCACCCCCATGATGCCGACCAGCGCGAAGAGGTCGCCGAAGACGGTGACCACGCCCGAGGTGAACAGCTCGTTGACGGCGTCGACGTCGGTGGTGACCCGCGTCATCAGCCGGCCGACCGGGTTGCGGTCGAAGTAGCCGACGTGCAGCCGCTGCAGGTGGGCGTAGATCTCGCGGCGCAGGTCCTGCATGATCCGCTGCCCGGTCATCTGCATGATCTGGTTCTGCAGGTAGCGCACGGCCCAGGCCAGGGCCAGCGTCAGCAGGAAGAGCGCGGCCACCCGGGACAGGCCGGAGGCATCGCCCCGGGAGATGTGGCGGTCGATCGCCACCTTGGTGAGGTAGGGCCCCACCAGGTCCAGGCCGGACATGGCCACGATGAGGGCCAGCGCCGCGAGCGCGCTCCCGGCGTGGGGTCGCAGGTAGCGCAGCAGCCGCTTGAGCAGCGTCCAGTCGTAGCTCTTCGGGGCGAGCGGGTCCTCGTCCTGCACGCTCACGCCGCGTCCTCTCCCTTGGCGATCTCCTCCTCCAGCAGCTGTCGGCGGTGGAGCTCGGCGTAGAAGCCCCCACGGGAGAGGAGCTCCTGGTGCGTCCCGCTCTCGACCACCCGGCCCTCGCGCAGCACCACGATGAGGTCGGCGTCCTTGACGGTGGAGACGCGGTGGGAGACGAGGAAGGTGGTCCGCGAGCGGCGCACCTCGCGCAGGCCCTGCAGGATCTGCTCCTCGGTCTCGGTGTCGACCGCCGAGAGGGCGTCGTCGAGGACCAGGATCCGCGGGTCGGTGGCCAGCGCGCGCGCCAGCGCCGCCCGCTGCTTCTGCCCGCCGGAGAGCGTCACCCCCCGCTCGCCCACCGGCGTCTCGAACCCCTGCGGGAACTCGCGCACGTCCTTGGCGAGCTGCGCCACGCCGGCCGCCCACTCCGCGCGCTCGCGCAGGTCGGCGTCGCGCACGCCGTAGTCCACGTTGGCCTGCACCGTCTCGGAGAAGAGGAAGCTCTCCTGGGGCACGAAGCCGATGGCGCCGCGCAGGACCTCCAGCGGGAGCCGGCGCACGTCGTGGCCGTCCACCAACAGCGTCCCCGGCGGGGCGTCCCACAGGCGGGGCAGCAGGCTCACCAGCGTCGACTTGCCGGAGCCGGTCGGGCCCACGATGGCGAGGGTGGAGCCGGCCGGCACCCGCAGCGAGACGTCGTGCAGGACCTCGGGGCCGTCGGGGTAGGCGAAGCTCAGGTGGCGCAGCTCGACCTCTCCGCGGATCGCCGCGACCGGCAGCGGGTTCTCGTCCACGATCTCGGGGACGGCGTCGAGGACCTTGTCGATGCGCCCCATCGAGGCCTCACCCCGCTCGAAGAGGTTCACCACCCAGCCGAGCGCGATCATCGGCCAGTTGAGCATCGCCAGGTAGGCGCCGAAGGCCACGAACTCGCCCACGCTGATGGAGCCTTTGACCACCATCCGTCCGCCCAGCCAGAGCACGATCAGGCTGCCCAGGCCCATCAGGAACTGGATGCCGGGCCAGAGGATGCCGGTGGTGCGGACGAGCACCCGGTTGCGCGAGACGTACTCCTCGTTGGCCATGGCGAAGCGCTCCTGCTCGTGCGCCTCCTGGGCGTAGGCGCGCACCACCCGCGCCCCGGCCAGGTTCTCCTGCACCAGGGCGCTCAGCTCGGCGAGCTGCGCCTGCACCGACTCGAACTGTTCCTGGATGCGCCGGCCGTAATGCCGCACCAGCGCCGAGACCAGAAGCAGCGGCAGCAGCGCCAGCCCGGTCAGGCGCGGGCTGATGGCGACCATCAGCGCCACCGCCCCCAGGAAGCTGGCGACGGTGTTGGCCGTGTACATGATGCCGGGGCCCAGCACCTGGCGCACCGCCGCCATGTCGTTCGAGGCCCGGCTCATCAGCTCGCCGATGCGGTTTCGCTGGTAGTAGGCCGGCGGGAGCCGGGTGAGGTGCTCGAGCACCCGGTTGCGCAGCTCGTACTCGATCTCGCGGCTGACCCCGATGAGGATCATCCGCATCTGGTAGCGGAAGAAGCCCTCGCAGCAGACGAGGCCGAGGATCAGCCCGGCGTAGGTCCACAGCTTCTGCCGGGTCACCGCCAGGGCGAGGTCGTCGATGGCGTGGCGCAGCACCCAGGGGTTGGCCATGGAGAAGGCGGTGGTCGCCAGCAGGCACAGCAGCCCCAGCAGCAGGTGG
>DATKME010000015.1:0-17700 GCA_035542035.1 Vicinamibacteria bacterium
CCGGGGATCGCCGGAAACGCACCTGTTCTAACCATTGGCATAGCTGCGCGCTCGGGCTGAGCGCCGCTCGCGCGTGCGCGACGCCGCCGGCCGGCTGGGGTCCAGGGGTCCGGGGAAGGGGGGGTCTTCCCCCTGGTGGTCGTTTCCAGGGGTCAGGAAGGGGTTTCCCTGACCCCAGGACAGGACTTCAGGGGGGTCGGAAGGGGAAACCTTGGGTCAGGGTCGGAAGGGGTCCAGACGGCCGCAACCGAGTAGCACGGTGGTGTCACCGCCGACTGCAGCTTCAGTCATCCCATATGTATCAATAACTTACAGATCAAGTCTACTGGTCCACTGCCAGGGGCCCGACGGCAACACCGACGAGGGCGGCAACGGGCCCTGGATGCGCTCGGTCGAGGCGCAGGTCATCGAGGGAGGCACGGGCGACATCATCCTGGTGGCCGGGTTCGACGCCTCCGGCCGCAGGCTCGCGCCCCGAATCACGGCGCGCTCGAGGCTCAACCGGAAGGGCGAGCCCACCTACGACCCGGCCGGCGAGCCGCGGGCGTTCGAGGGCGTCCGCGTCAACTGGTTCGGCCGCGACGTGGACTGGACGGACCGGCTCGGGTTCCGCGGGCGGCAGGACCTGGAGAGCCGCTACGGCGAGTGGACCCGCCTGGAGGTGATCGCCGACGGCGACCGCATCACGAACCTCGTCAACGGCACGGTGGTGAACGAGGGCTCGCAGTCGAGCCTGCGCGAGGGCCGCATCCTGGTGCAGTCCGAAGGGGCCGAGATCTACTTCCGCCGCATCGACCTCGAGCCACTGGGTCGCTGACCCGGGCGCGTCATGCCGAGCCCCCGGGCTACGGCACCACCTTGACGATCAGCCGCTGGCTGCCGGCGTCGTAGAACCAGGCGCTCACCGGCGAGCCGTTGGTCGCCGGCTCGCTCGACAGCTGCGCCGCCTCGGCGCCGCCGGAGTCGCCGTTCACCGTCACCTGCAGACCGTCGACGACCACGGAGCTCGGCGGCGCGGTCCAGCGGGCGACGCGGTACAGGACGGGCTCGGCCGGGGCCGAGTCCGCGGCCAGCGTCAGCTCCGTGTCGTTGACCGTCGAGGTGAAGGTGATCCAGTGCGTGTCCGCGTCGGCCCGGTAACGGAAGCTCGAGCTGCCGTGCGGGTACACCAGGACCGTCAGCGAGCCCGCCGACTCGGACGTACCGTGGCCGGTGTACGAGCGCTGCACGTCCATGGGGACGAGCGCACCGGCCCGGACGAAGATCGGCTCACGGCCCAGCGGCACCGGGTAGTCGGAGAGGGTGCCGGAGAGAAGCCGCGATTCGTCCCAGTAGTCGATCCACTGCCCGGCGGGGAGCTGGATGGTCATGGTGCGGGTGGACTCTGTCACCACCGGGACATAGATGACGTCCCCGATCAGGAGGGAGCTGCTCATCGGCCCGGCCTGGACCACCTGGTGGGCCGGCGTCTCGTACATGTCGAACGCGGCGCTGTAGAAGTAGGGCAGGAGCTCGTGGTGCAGCCAGGCGTAGTCGCGATAGGCCTGGAGCAGGCTCGCGCTGTACTCCGGCCTCCAGGGGTCGCTGTTGGCGTACGGCGTGTGCGCCATCACCGGCTGCAGGGCTCCGAATTGCAGCCGGCGGAAGTAGACCTCCTCGTCCGGACGGCCGGCATCGAGATACGCGTAGCCGGTGAGCTCCGCGTAGGGGGCGGGAAGGTAGGGCGCCTTGGCGAGCATGCGGTCGACCGCGTCCTTCAGCCCCGAGAACTGGTAGCTGAGGTCGCCCATGTAGGCCACGTTCGCCCAGCGGCTGAGGCCGGCGTCGGTCGTCGAGGGCTCGCGGTTCTGGTACGCCTTCGCCACGTTCTCCCAGTCCCCCGGCTCCGCCGACTGCATGAACTCCGAGACCTGCTGCAGCTCCGCATCCGACGAGGCGTCATCGAGGTAGAAGCCGAGGAGGTTCCGCCCCAGCCGGTCGTGCGCCCGCTGGTACTGCTCGGGCGTGTGGCAGCCGCCCCAGTAATGCAGGAGGCCGCGGACGCCCTGGCGCGAGAGCTGCTGGATCGGTGCGTCGCCCAGGTTCCACGAGCAGCAATCGGCCCCCTGGCAGTCCGTGTCGCCGTCGGTGCGCACGGACCAGCCGCCACCGTCGAAGAGATAGGCCGTGACCGGGATGTCGTTCGCCGCCAGGTGGTCGAGCTGGCAGGTGAACTCGTCGGCCATGGTGGCGGCGTTACCGCAACCGCAGGTGCCGAAGTCCGGGCAGCCGCTCCCGTAGATCAGCCCGAACGCCGCAGGGTGCATCGGGTGGTAGCGGGTCCCGCTGCCCGGAGGCGTGGCCACGATCGGCACGGCCGTCGCACCGCTCGTCGGGGTCGTCGCCCCCCCGCTGCCGCAGGCGGCCAGCGCGACCGGCATCACCGCGACGGCGAGCGCCCGGACGAAGGATCGTGGGCTGGCCGCGGGGCCGCCGGGCCGGTGCCACAATGACGGGGTGATCCGCTCGGCCCGCGGCGAGTCGCTGGAAGCGGCGCGCATCCTCGCCCAGTATAAGCGCCTCGTGCTGCTGGGCCGGCTGCGGCTGCCGCTCGCCGAAGCGCGGCGGCTGGTCGGGCCGGACTGCGCCTACCACCTCTACTTCCGCCACCGTGGCGCGCCGGCGCCGCGCCGGCGCCGTCAGCGCGCTCGGAGAGGGGCCAGCCGGACCACCCTCAGCGGAACCACCAGAAAAAGGCGCCGACCCCCAGCAGCACCAGGGTGCCGCAGACGAGCGCGGCCGAAGACGCCGCCAGGTCGACGTCCCCGCGCACGGGCAGCCGCCGCGGCTCCGGCAGGGGCCGGGCCATCGTGATCGCCGCCATCACGAGGAGCACCAGCGCCAGCGTCAGCAGCATCCGGTGCAGGTAGGGCACGCCGCCCCAGCCCCACTGCAGCGCCCCGTAAACCGGCGCCGAGAGCAGCAGCGCGGCGATCCCCGCTGCCGGCGGGGCCTTGGGCACGGCGAACCCGAAGACGAAGGCCGCCACCACGCCGGGCGAGAGGTAGCCCTGGAACTCCTGGATGAAACGGAAGACCCCGCCGCCCGGCAGCGGCGAGAGCGCGACCGCCGCCGCCACCGCCAGGAAGGCCGCGGTCGTCCAGCGGCCCACGGAGACGAGCTGGGCCTCGCTCGCCGTCTTCCGCAGGTGTCGCCGGTAGAGGTCCATGGTGAAGATGGTCGAGGCCGAGTTCAGGACCGAGGCCAGGGTGCTGATCACCGCGCCCGCCAGCGCGGCGAAGAGAAAGCCGCGCAGCCCGGGCGGGATCAGCTCCCGTACCAGCACCGGATAGGCCTGGTCGGGCCGCTGCAGCTGCGCGCCGTAGAGCTGCCGCGCCACGATCCCCGGCATGACGATGGCGACGGGAATCAGCAGCCACAGGGCGGCGGCGAACACGATCCCCAGCTGCCCCTGCTTCAGCGAGCGGGCGGCGAGCGTCCGCTGGACGATGAACTGGTTGAGACCGCAGTAGTACACGATGGGGATCCACATCCCGCCCAGGAGCACCGTCCAGGGCAGCTCGGCGTGGCCGCGCGGCAGCAGCATGTGCAGCCGCGCCGCGTTCGCCGCGGCGAACACCCGCCACCCGCCGGCCGCCCGAAGGCCGATGGCGAAGGTCAGCAGCCCTCCCACCAGCAGCGCGCTGCCCTGGAAGAGGTCCGCCCACACCGCGGCCAGCAGCCCGCCCCACAGGGTGTAGACGATCGCCAGCCCGGCGATCAGGCCCACCCCCGCCGGGAGGGGCATGCCGAAGATGGTCTCGAGCGCCGTGGCCCCGGAGTAGAGGACGGCGGCCGTGGTCACGGCGGCATAGATGACGACGGTCAGCACCGACATGATCGCCCGCGCCGCCGCGTCGTACCGGTACTCGAGGTACTCGGGCATCGTGTAGATTCCCGCCTTCAGGAAGCGCGGCAGGAACACGAAGGCGACCACCACGATGCCGGCGGCGCCCGTGAGCTGCCAGGCGCTCACCGCCAGGCCGACGTCGCCGGCGGCCTGGCCGGCCATGCCCACGAACTGCTCGGTCGAGATGTTGGCCGCCACGATCGAGATCCCGATCAGCCACCAGGGCAGCCGGCGCCGCCGAGGAAGTAGTCCGCGCTCGTCTTCCCCCCGCGGCTCTTCCGCAGGCTGAAGGCGAGCACCCAGGCGTAGAAGCCGGCGAAGATGGCGAGGTCGAGCGCGCCCGTGGTCACGGCGCCGGATCATAATTCAGCGGCGGAGGGTGTGATGCCCCACCTCGTCCTCGAGTACTCGGCCAACCTCCCCGACCAGCCGGACCTCGACGCGCTGCTCCTGAGGCTCCACGAGTCCCTGAGCCGCGGCGGCCTGTTCGAGCTGGAGAAGATCAAGAGCCGGGCGGTGCGCCACTCCACCTTCCGGGTGGCGGACGGCGCGGCGGACCGCGCCTTCGTCCACCTGACGGCAGCAGTGCTCGAGGGCAGGGAGCGGGAGGTGCTGCGAGGGGCCGCCGAGTCGCTGCTGGCGGTCCTGTGCCAGGCCTTCCCCCGCAGCCGGTGCGAGCGCCGCTGCGACGTGACCGTCGAGGTCCGGGAGATGCGCCGCCCCCTCTATCTCAAGGCGGAGGCGGCTCCTTGACCCTGGCGTCGCCGCCGGCGTAGTGTCGGCCCAGCGAGGTGGAGAGATGAACCCAGGGATCAACCGTCGACAGTTCATGCAGCGCAGCCTCGTGGGGGCGGCCGCCACACCCTTCCTGCTGCACACCGTCGGCCACGACGCGGAGGCGCTCGGCCGGGGGACCTCGGCCAACGACCGCATCCAGGTGGGGTTCATCGGAGTGGGCGCGCGCGTGCAGTCGGGCGTCCTCCAGGCGGCGATGGGAGTCCCCGGGGTCGAGGTGATCGGTGTCTGCGACGCCTACAAGGGCCGGGTCGCCCGCGCGCTGGAGCGGATCGGCGGCAAGGCGAAGGACTACGGCGACTACCGCTCGCTGCTGGCGGACAAGTCGATCGACGCCGTGGTCATCGCCACCCCCGATCACTGGCACAAGCCGATGACCCTCGAGGCCTTCGCCGCCGGCAAGGACGTCTACCTCGAGAAGCCGATGACCCTCACCATCGACGAGGGCCCGCAGATGTACGCGGCGGCGGAGAAGGCCGGGCGCATCCTGCAGGTCGGCAGCCAGGGCGTGAGCTCGAAGCTGCAGGAGACGGCGAAGGAGATCATCAAGTCCGGCAGGCTCGGCGAGATCAACCTGATCCGCGCGAGCTTCGACCGCAACAGCGAGTCGGGCGCCTGGATCTACCCCATCCCGCCGGACGCCGACCCGAAGACGGTGAACTGGGACGCGTTCCTGGGCCCCGCCCCCCGGCGGCCCTTCAGCCTGGAGCGCTTCTTCCGCTGGCGCGCGTACTGGGACTACTCGGGCGGCATCGCCACCGACCTGTTCGTCCACCTGATGACGACGATCCACTACGTCATGGACGCCACCGTACCGGAGATGGTGGTCGCCACCGGCGCGAACTACCGGCACCAGAAGACCCACGAGGTGCCGGACACGCTGAACGCTTCGGCCGTCTACGGCAGCGAGAACTTCTCCGTCTCCCTGAGCGGCACCTTCAACAGCTCCTCCGCCGGCGAGAGCGGCTTCGCCATCATGGGCAACCAGGGCTCGCTGGTGTTCCGCGGCGACACCATGACCTTCACGCCGGAGCACGTGGTCGAGAGCAACGACTGGATCGTCGGCTCCTGGCCCTCCGCCCTGGAGAAGGCCTACTGGGCGAACCCCGAGGTCATGAAGAAGGAGCGGCCCGCCACCTGGCCGGCGCAGATGCAGAGCCAGGGCGAGTCCTGGAAGGAGGTCGGCCCGGACTCCACCGACATCCACATGGCCCGCTTCGTCGCCGCCGTGCGCACGCGGAAGCCCGCCTACGAGGACGGCCGCCGCGGGCACCACGCCGCCGCCGTGGCGCACATGGTGAACGAGTCGATGAAGCGCAGGGCGCCGGTCGCCTGGGACTTCGAGAAGGACGTCCTGAAGAAGGCCTGACCCGTTGCCCCAGGTCTTCGACCGCAGCCACGACAGGGAGGCGCTGCGCCGGCTGGTCGGCTGCGAGGCGCAGGTCGCCGGGGTGCGCCGGGTGGAGCTGGCCGACGGCCGCGTCCGCGGCCTGCGGGCCGCGGAGGTCTACACCGGCTCCGGCTTGCGCTTCACCGTGCTGCTCGATCGGGGCCTCGACCTCCTCGACGCCGAGCACCACGGACGACCGCTGGCCTGGATCCACCCGGCGCTGGGCGGCCCGGAGCTGCACGAACGAAACGGCCTCGGCTGGCTGCGGACCTTCGGCGGCGGCCTCCTCACCACCTGCGGGCTCACCCACTACGGCCCGCCCGACCCGGCCGGGCCGGAGGGCCACGGCCTGCACGGCCGCGCCTCGCACCTGCCGGCCGAGAACGTGCGCATCCGTCAGGAGTGGCGCGACGGCGAGTTCGTGCTGGAGGTCGAGGGCGAGACGCGGCAGTCGCGCCTCTTCGGCGAGAACCTCCGGCTGCAGCGTCGGATCTCCACGCGCATGGGGGCGAACAGCCTGCTGGTGGAGGACCTCGTCACCAACGAGGGCTTCCGCCTGTCGCCGGTGTCGGTGCTCTACCACTGCAACTTCGGCTTCCCCGTGGTGAGCCCCGACTCCGAGCTGATCCTCTCCGCCCGCGCCGTCGAGCCGCGCGACGAACCGGCGCGCGCCGGCATCGACGAGCACCGCCGCTTCGACCCGCCGCAGCCGGGCTTCGCCGAGCAGGTCTTCTACCACGACCCGCAGCCGGACGCGGAGGGCATGGCGAGCGCCGCCATCGCCAACCGCCTCCTGGGCTTCGGCGCGTACCTGCGCTGGCGCACCGACGAGCTGCCGGTGCTGGCCCAGTGGAAGATGACCGGCGAGGGCGAGTACGTCTGTGGCCTCGAACCCTGCATGCACCCGATGCGGGCCACCCGCCAGCAGCTGGTGGACGAGGGGCTGATGCGGCAGCTCGCGCCCGGCGAGTCGATCGCCTTCCGCCTGGAGATCGGCGTGCTCGCGACGGCGGCGGCGGTCAGCGCGTTCGAGAGGAGATAGGCCGGCCTCAGACCGGCGGACCGGCGGACGGCTTGAGGATCAGCCCTTCGTTCTTCTTGCCGTTCATCAGCACCAGCAGCGGGCCGTCCAGGCGGATGTGGCGGACGTGGGCGGCGGCGGAGAGGGCCGGCTGCGCGTCGAGCCAGGTCCAGTCGACCAGGCCGTCGCCCGTGTCCGGGTTCACGGTGAAGTATCCGACGTTGAACGAAGTCAGGTTCTGGAAGAAGTGGGTGCCCTGCGAGGGCGTCACCTTCAGGTCGCGCAGGCCCGCCTCCACGATCACCTGGGCGCCGCAGACCTGGTCCCAGGTCACGGGAATGCCGAGCCAGGGGTCGCGTGAGCCCCAGCGTCCGACGCCGACCAGGGCGTAGGCCGTGCCCGCGGCCAGCAGGTGGCCGTTGAGGCGGGCGACCTCCGCCGCCGCCTCCCGGCTGCGCGCGCGTTCGAAGCGCTGGAAGTCCACCACCACCAGGTCGCGGATGCCCTCGATGCGGCCGTTGCCGAGCACCCGCTGGCTGCGGCAGAGAACGCTCGCCTCGTCCACCTCGCCCAGCTCCAGCGCCTCGCTCTCCCGCGTCAGCGCCAGCGGGCGCATCTGCACGAACCCGAAGTCGGCGCGCCGGCCCACCGGCGGGTGGAGGTTGACGGCGAACTCGATCTCGACGGGCGTGCCCATCCCCCGCTCCCCGGCCTCCATCAGGGTGGCGGCGATCTCCGCCAGCGGGAAGAGGCCCTGCTTCAGGACGGGGGCGAAGGTGACCAGCCGCGGGCCCGGCCGCGACAGGCCGTCGTAGACCGCGTCGTCCTCGGGCGAGTAGGTGGAGGCGACCGCGGCCAGCGTTCCGTCCGTCTCCGCCGCCGCCAGGTCGAACGCCCGCTCGCGCATGCCCGCGCCGCTGCCGTCGAGCGGCAGCGCCCAGAACTCGCGCTGTGTCGACTCCAGCACGTCCGACACGCAGGAGAACTGCAGGATGTGGCGGGGGAAGCGGGGGCAGAAGCGCAGGCAGGCCCCGCCCTCCACGATGGCGCGGCCCATGCCCAGGGCCACCGCCACGATCCCGTCCCGGGACGCCATCGGCGGCGAGGGATAGAAGTTGTGCGAGCGGGCGACCCCCGAGAAGTCGGGGTAGAAGCGGCCCCCGTGCGCGGCCCCCACCACCCGCTGGAGGATGATGGCCATCTTCTCCTCCTCCAGCCGGTAGGGCGTCGCCTTAAGGTAGTCCTTGGCGTGGCGGGAGAAGGTGGAGGCGTAGACCCGCTTGATCGCCTGGATGGCCAGGGCCGCGCGCTCGCCCAGGCTCCAGGAGTCGTTCGCCAGCATCAGCGTGTCGTAGACGCCGGTGAAGGGCTGGTGCTGCGAGTCCTCCAGCAGGCTGGAGGAGCGCACCGCCAGGGGCCAGCGGGCCCGTTCCAGGAAGGCGGCCACGTCCTTCCCCGTCTCCTCGGGGAAGCGGGCGGCCAGGAACCTCCGCTCGATCTCCTCCTCGTCCTCGCACTCGATGGCGAAGTAGCGCAGGTCGTTGTCGTCCAGGAAGCGGTCGAAGACGTCCGTCCCCAGGACCGCCGAGATGGGCACGGCCACCTCGATGCCGGGGAAGCGGTCGCGCAGGCGCTGCTCCGCCAGCAGCCGGCGCACGAAGGCGAGCCCCCGCGCCTTGCCCCCCAGCGAGCCCCCGCCCATGCGGTAGAAGTCGCCGGAGAGGTCGAAGTCGCCGCGGTCGAAGTCGGTGACCAGGGTGCGCGCCTGCTCCAGGCGGAAGCTGGCGATGGTGCCGATCAGGCTGCGACGCAGGTCCTCCGTGTCCGGGTAGTCGCCCAGCCGGCGCGGGCGCAGCTCGTGAGCGAGAGCGAACTCGGTGCGCGCCTTGAGCCAGCGGGAGAAGTGGTTGCGCCCGGCGTGGTAGGCGAGCGAGGCCTCGGGCACGGTCGCCAGCTTCTCCTCCAGCTGCCGCAGGTCGGCGGCGCGGTCCACCTCGGTGCCGTCGGGATCGCGGAAGACGAAGTCCCCGAACCCGAAGTGCTCGAGCATCACCTGGCGCAGCTCCTGCAGCAGCAGCGGCGAGCCCTTCAGCAGGAAGTCGGCCCCCACGCTGCGCGCCAGCGCCTCGTTCTCGGCCCGGGAGGAGTGCAGGACGATCGGCACGTCGGGCCAGGCCGCCCGCACCTCGCGGGCGAAGTCGGCCCCCGCCTGCGGCACCTTCTGCCCCTGGCGCGGGAACTCCACGTCCGAGATGATGCCGAGCACGTCCTCCCCGTAGGTGTCGAAGGCCTCCTCCGCCTCCTCCCAGGTGGTGCAGAGCAGGATCTTGGGACGGGCCCGCATGCGCAGGATCATCTGCGAGAGGTTGAGCCCCTCGCGGATCAGCCGCTGGGAGTGGTGCAGCAGCTCCGTGTACATCACCGGCAGGAGCGAGGAGTAGTAGCGGACGTTGTCCTCGACCAGCAGGATCACCTGCACGCCGGCGGCGTCGGTGTCGTGCCGCGCGTTGCGCCGGTCCTCCACCGACTTGACGATGGCCACCAGGATGCGGGCGTCGCCCTGCCACAGGAAGGCGCGCTCGATGGCCGAGGTGTCGAAGCGGGTCTGGAAGTCGCTCAGCTCGCGGGTGTCCCAGGCCAGGAGCACGACCGGCACGTCGAGGCCCTCCGCCTTCACCCGCCGCGCCAGCTCGGCAGCGTTCATGTCGGCGAGGTGGGGGGTGGTGATGATCAGGTTGACCCGCTGCTGCTCGCGCGCGATGCGCAACGCCTCCTCCCCGGAGGAGACGCCGGTCAGGCCCGGCGCGTAGTGCAGGTCGAGGTTGCGGAACTCGCCCACCATGCGCTCGGAGATCTCGCCCGCCTCGTCCAGGATGAAGGTGTCGTAGGGCGTCGAGACCAGCAGGATGTCCATGACGCGGTGGCGCATCAGGGACTGGTACTCCTGGGAACGCCAGTGCTCGTGAGCGCCGACCATGGTCCCCCTTAGCCTACCCCGTCCGGCGGGACCGGACGCGCCGCCGGCGGGGCCCGCCGGCCCACAGCATCGCCGCAGACAAGGGGCGACGGCGGGAGCGCCGCTGGGCCGGGAGGGTCCGGCGCCCGCCCGCCGACGAGCGGGCGCCGGGGAGCGGGCTAGACGATGCCCTGGTCCATCATCGCGTTGGCGACCTTGAGGAAGCCCGCGATGTTGGCGCCGTTGACGTAGTTGCCGGGGGTGCCGAAGCGCTCCGCGGTCTCGTGGCAGGCCTGGTGGATGTTCTTCATGATGCCGTGGAGCTTCTGGTCGACCTCCTCCCGGCTCCAGCCCAGGCGCATGCTGTTCTGCGACATCTCGAGGCCGGAGGTGGCGACGCCGCCGGCGTTGGCCGCCTTGCCCGGGCCGTACAGGATCCTCGCGGCCACGAACTGGTTCACCGCGTCGATGGTGCTGGGCATGTTCGCGCCCTCGCCCACCACGTAGACGCCGTTCTTGAGCAGGTTGCCGGCGTCCTTGCCGTTGATCTCGTTCTGGGTGGCGCTGGGGAAGGCGCAGTCGGCCTTGTGGTTCCAGAGCGGGTTGTAGTCGAGCTTGGGGTCGATCGGGTAGTAGGAGCTGCCCTTGAACCGGTCGGCGTACTCCTTGATGCGGCCGCGCTTGACGTTCTTGAGGTCCATCACGAACTTGAGCTTCTCCCGGTCGATGCCGGCCTCGTCGTAGACGTAGCCGGAGGAGTCCGAGAGGGTGACGACCCTGGCGCCCAGGTCGAGCAGCTTCTCCACGGTGTACTGCGAGACGTTGCCGCTGCCGGAGACCAGGCAGCGCTTGCCCTCCAGCGTCTGCTTGCGGGTCCCCAGCATCTCCTGGGCGAAGTAGACGCAGCCGTAGCCGGTGGCCTCGGGCCGGATCAGGGAGCCGCCCCAGTTGAGGCCCTTGCCCGTCAGCACACCGGTGAACTCGTTGCGCAGCTTCTTGTAGTAGCCGAACAGGTACCCGATCTCCCGCCCGCCGACGCCGATGTCGCCGGCCGGCACGTCCGTGTCGGGCCCGATGTGGCGGAACAGCTCGGCCATGAAGGCCTGGCAGAAGGCCATCACCTCGTTGTCGCTCTTGCCCTTCGGGTCGAAGTCGCTGCCGCCCTTGCCGCCGCCCATGGGCAGCGTGGTGAGCGAGTTCTTGAACACCTGTTCGAAGGCCAGGAACTTGAGGATGCCGAGGTTCACCGACGGGTGGAAGCGCAGCCCGCCCTTGTAGGGGCCGATCGCGCTGTTCATCTCGATGCGGAAGCCGCGGTTGACGCGGACGTTGCCCTGGTCGTCGACCCAGGGCACCCGGAACATCAGCACGCGCTCGGGCTCGATGATCCGCTCGAGGATCTTGGCGTGCCGGTACTCGGGGTGGCGGTCGAGCACCAGCGTCAACGACTCGGCGACCTCCTGGACGGCCTGGTGGAACTCGGGCTCGGAGGGGTTCTTGGCCTTGACCTCGGCCATCAAAGAGGTGACGTATTCGTTCATCGGAGACTCCCTGAAAGAATGAGGCGACCGCGGGCTGGCGGGAAGAGGAGCGGCTCGGCCATCGGATGGGCCATCGCGTCGCCTGACCAGCCGCCCTCGCGTCCGCCCGATCCTGGGGGCGTGGGCGATCGGCGGCCCTGATGGGGTCCATGATAGGCCCGCGGGCTGGTGTCTATGCCATGGTCCCTTGGCATCAGCGGCTCAGCCGCACCGAATGAGCCGAAAGATCCGGTGCCTGAAGATCTTTGTGCCCCCTCCCTCCGGCCGGTAGCATGCCCGAGACAGGAGGTTCGGACATCATGGCGATGAAGGGCGTCAATCCCTACGAGATGGCCCAGGCCCAGTTCGACAAGGTCGCCGCCATCCTGGACCTGGACCCGGCCACCCGCGAGCTCCTCCGTCAGCCGTTGCGAGAGTACAGCTTCGCCATCCCCGTCCACATGGACGACGGGCGGATCCAGGTCTTCCGCGGCTTCCGCGTGCAGCACAACGACGCCCGCGGCCCCTCGAAGGGCGGCATCCGCTTCCACCCGCAGGAGACGCTCGACACCGTCCGCGCGCTGGCCATGTGGATGACCTGGAAGTGCGCCGTGGTGGACATCCCGCTGGGCGGCGGCAAGGGCGGGGTCATCTGCGACCCGCACCACCTCAGCCAGCGCGAGCAGGAGCAGATCTGCCGCGGCTGGGTGCGCCAGATGGCCCGCAACGTGGGGCCGGCCGCCGACGTGCCCGCGCCCGACGTGATGACCTCCGGCCAGCACATGCTGTGGATGCTGG
Source organism: Vicinamibacteria bacterium (assembly GCA_035542035.1). GTDB lineage: Bacteria > Acidobacteriota > Vicinamibacteria > Fen-336 > Fen-336 > DATBSL01. The sequence continues at coordinate 12,370 of DATKME010000015.1, forward strand.
ACGAGTTCGAGCAGATCCACGGCGGCCACTTCCCCGGCTTCATCACCGGCAAGCCGGTGGGTCTCGGCGGCTCGGAGGGCCGCACCGAGGCGACCGGCTACGGCGTCGTCTTCGCCATCCGCGAGGCGCTCTCGGAGCTGGGCCTCGACGCGCGGAAGACCCGCGCCAGCGTGCAGGGGTTCGGCAACGTCGCGCAGTACGCGATCCGGCTCTACCGCCAGATCGGCGGCACCGTGACCACCGTCGCCTGCTGGGACCAGGAGGACCAGACCTCGTATTCCTTCCGCAAGGAATCCGGTGTCGATCCCGACCAGCTGGTCGCGATCGCCGACCGCTTCGGCGGCATCGACAAGGGGAAGGCGAAGGGCCTCGGCTACGAGGTGCTGCCGGGGGAGGCGTGGCTCGAGCAGCCGGTCGAGATCCTGATCCCGGCGGCCCTCGAGAACCAGGTCCGCGGCGACAACGCCCCCAGGATCGAGCCGTCGGTCAGGCTGATCGCGGAGGGCGCGAACGGCCCCACCACCCCCGAGGCCGACGCGGTGATCCAGCAGAAGGGCATCTTCCTCATCCCCGACTTCCTGGCCAACGCCGGGGGCGTCACCTGCAGCTACTTCGAGCAGGTGCAGAGCAACATGAACTACTTCTGGGAGAAGGACGAGGTCCTGGCCAAGCTCGACGTCAAGATGACGGCCGCCTTCCACGCGGTCAGCGAGCTCTCCCGCAAGCGCAAGCTCCACATGCGCGACGCCGCCTACGTCATCGCCATCAGCCGGGTGGCGCAGGCCTGCCGCGACCGCGGCTGGGTGTGACGCGGATGTGAGCGCCATCCACCAGGGCGTCCCCGCCTTCGCCCGGCGCTTCTTCGACCCGGAGCGCCGCCTCAGCCGCATCGGCTCGGGCGCGCTCGGCGGCAAGGCCCGGGGGCTGCTCACCGCCGCCCACGTCCTCGAGGAGCGCCGGGCCGACCTGGAGGCCGCGGGCCTGGTGCTCGACGTGCCGGCGCTCGTCGTGGTGGCGACGGAGGTGTTCGAGTCCTTCCTCGAGCGCAATCGCCTGCGGGCGGTGGTGGAGGAGGCACCGAGCGACGAGGTGATCGCACTCGCCTTCCGCCAGGCGACCCTGCCGGCGGAGTGGCTGGGCGACCTGCGCTCGCTGGCGGCCGACGCCCGGGTGCCGCTCGCCTGCCGCTCCTCCAGCGCGCTCGAGGACGCCCTCGGCCGGCCCTTCGCCGGCGTCTACGGCACCAAGATGATCCCCGGCAACCAGCCCGACGCCGACGGGCGCTTCCGGGCGCTGGTCGACGCCGTCAAGTTCGTCTTCGCCAGCACCTTCCTGTCCGGCGCCCGCGCCTATCGCCGGGCCCTCGGGGAGTCGGAGGCCGAGGCGATGGCGGTGGTCATCCAGGAGGTCGTCGGCCGCCGCCACGACGGACGCTTCTACCCGGACCTCTCGGGCGTCGCGCGCTCGTTCAGCTTCTACCCGGTCGGCCCGGCACGGCCGGAGGAAGGAGTGGTCGATCTCGCGCTCGGCCTCGGCAAGACGATCGTCGACGGCGGGCTGTGCTGGTCCTTCTCGCCCGCCCACCCGCGGGTCGGCCCTCCGGTCGGGTCCGTGCGCGAGCGGCTGAGCACGACGCAGTCGGAGTTCTGGGCCGTCAACGTGGGGCCGCCCCCGGCGTACGACCCGATGGCGGAGACCGAGTACCTCACCCGCGCCGGCCTGGCCGAGGCGGAGGCGGACGGCACGCTGCGCTACGCGGCCTCCACCTACGACACCGACTCGGACCGCCTGGTGCCCGGGACCGGCCGCTCCGGCCCTCGGGTCCTCGACTTCGCCCCGATCCTGCTCTGGAACGAGCTGCCGCTGGTGCCGGCGGTGCGGCGGCTGACGACGGTCTGCGAGGAGACCCTCGGCGCGCCGGTCGAGATCGAGTTCGCGCTGGCGCTGCCACCGGGCGAGCCGGCCCGGCTGGGCTTCCTGCAGGTGCGGCCGCTGCTGGTGACGCACGACGCGGTGGAGATCGGCCCGGCCGAGCTTTCGGCGCCGCAGGCGCTGGTCGTCTCCACGGCCGCGCTGGGCAACGGCGCCTGCGAGCTTCGCGACGTCGTCTACGTCGAGCCGGCGACGTTCGAGGCGCGGCTCACGCCGGCGATTGCGACCGAGATCGACCGCCTCAACCGGCCGCTGGTCGAGTGCGGCCGGCCCTACCTGCTGATCGGCTTCGGCCGCTGGGGCTCGAGCGACCCCTGGCTCGGCATCCCGGTGCGCTGGGACCAGATCGCCGGCGCCCGCGCCATCGTCGAGGCGGCCCTGCCGCAGATGAACCCCGAGCCCAGCCAGGGCTCGCACTTCTTCCACAACCTCTCGAGCTTCTCCGTGCTCTACTTCACCGTGCCCCACGCTGGCGGCCGCGGCATAGACTGGGGCTGGCTGGAGGAGCAGGAGACGGTGGCGAGGACCGATCACGTCCGTCACGTGCGCCCGGGCGCACCGCTGCGGGTGAAGGCGGACGGCCGCACACGGCGCGGCGTGGTGCTGCGGGCCTGACCATGGCCGCCGACAAGCCCGCCGGCACGGCCGTCCCGGAGAAGCCGCTCGACCGGATCCTGCACGACCTGCAGGAGCGGGCCAAAGAGCTGAACTGCCTGTACAGGGTGGACGAGCAGCTCGGGCGCGAGGAGGCCTCGCTCGACGACGTGCTCGCGGAGGTGATCCGCATCATCCCCCCCGGCTGGCAGTTCCCGGACGTCTGCGTCTCGCGCATCGTGATCGGCCAGCGGGTGTTCGAGCCGCCGGGCTTCAGCCCCTCGCCCTTCCGGATGAGCTCGACCATCGTGGCCCAGGGCGAGCCCGCCGGCGAGATCGAGGTCTATTACACGGAGCCGATGCCGCGCTCGGACGAGGGCCCGTTCCTGGCAGAGGAGCGCAAGCTGCTGGACGCGATGGCCGAGCGCATCGGCCACTTCATCTCCCGGCGACGGCTGCAGCGGGTGCTGGCCCACGACACGCCGGCGGGACCGGCGGCGCCCGAGTGGTGGGTGGTGCTGGACTTCCTGCGCCAGACCGACCGCGCGCTGCTGGCGCGGCTGGGCCGCAAGATGATCAACCACCTCTGCTGGAACGGCGTGGAGGCGGCCGAGCGCCTGCTGCGCGAGGCCGTTCCCGCCCGCGACGGCACCGACGAGGAGGGCGCCGAGGAGAACCGGCCGCAGCCGAGGGCCGGCATGGCCGCCGACCCCGAGAGGACCGAGGCCGCCTTCCGCATCGCCGGCCAGCATCTGGCGGAGGACGAGATCCTCAACTGCATCCAGAGCTGGATCCGCGAGGACAAGTCGACCTTCCTCAAGAACGCGCTGGAGCGGCTGGACACGCCGCTGGCCGAGCTGGCCGACGCCCTGCAGCGCTTCCGCCACGGCGGCGTCGAGGAGACGGACCTCTCCGCCGCCACCCGCATGGAGCTGCGCGCCGCCCTGGTGCGCCGCTTCCTCACCGACCAGCTCGACTTCGTGAACATCGCCAAGGAGTACCTGACCCTCGTCGACTTCCACGAGCTGTGCCAGACCATCGTCTACCCGCCGCGCAGCCACGGGCGGCTGGGCGGCAAGTCGGCGGGCCTGTTCCTGGCCTCGCGGGTGGTGGCCTGCTCCCCGGAGTACAAGGACGTGCTGGGCGACATCCGCATGCCGCGCAGCTGGCACGTCCCCTCCGACGGCATCCTCGACTTCATCCACCACAACGACCTGGACGACGTCTACAACCGCAAGTACGTCGACCCCGACCGGGTGCGCATCGAGTACCCCTACATCGTCCAGCTGTTCAAGAACTCCTTCTTCTCCCCGGACATCCTGCGCGGGCTGTCGGACGTGCTGGACGACCTCGAGGGCCGGCCGATCATCGTGCGCAGCTCCAGCCTGCTGGAGGATCGCCTGGGCGCCGCCTTCTCGGGCAAGTACAAGAGCCTGTTCCTGGCGAACACCGGCAGCAAGCGCGAGCGGCTGGCGGCGCTCACCGACGCCATCGCCGAGGTCTACGCCTCGGTCTTCAGCCCCGACCCCATCGAGTACCGGCTGCACCGGGGGCTGCTCGACCTGCACGAGGAGATGGGCATCCTGATCCAGGAGGTGGTCGGCACCCGCGTCGGCCCCTACTGGATGCCGGCCTTCTCCGGGGTGGGTTTCTCGAACAACGAGTTCCGCTGGTCGGCCCGCATCCGCCGCGAGGACGGGCTGCTGCGGATGGTGCCGGGGCTCGGCACCCGGGCCGTGGACCGTCTGGCCGACGACTACCCCGTGCTGCTGGCCCCCGGCCAGCCGGGCCTGCGGGTCAACCAGACGCCGGAGGAGGCGATCCGCTACTCGCCCAAGAAGGCGGACGTGGTCAACCTGCAGACCGGGGTCTTCGAGACCGTCGACCTGCACGAGCTGCTGGACCGGCACGGGCACGAGATGCCGTGGCTGCGCAAGATGATCTCCGTCGCCGACCGGGACCACCTGCGCCGGCCCATGGGCTTCCTGGACCTCGCCGGCGAGGCGACCGTGGTGACCTTCGAGGGCCTGTTCGCGGAGACGCCGTTCGTGGCCCGCATGCGCGCGCTGCTGCAGGTCCTGCGCGAGAAGCTGAAGACGCCGGTCGACATCGAGTTCGCCTCCGACGGCCGCCACGTCTACCTGCTGCAGTGCCGCCCGCAAAGCGCCACCGAGGACGCGCAGCCGGCGGCCATCCCGCGCGACCTGCCGCACGACCGCCTGCTCTTCACCGCCCGCCGCTACGTCTCGAACGGCCGGGTGGCTGACCTGAGCCACGTCGTCTACGTCGACCCGGACGGCTACGCCCGGCTGGATCCCGACCGCATCCGCGAGGTCGGCCGCGCCATCGGCCGTCTCAATCGCCTCCTGCCCAAGCGCCAGTTCATCCTGATGGGCCCGGGCCGCTGGGGCTCGCGTGGCGACATCCGGCTGGGGGTACCGGTCAGCTACGCCGACATCAGCAACTGCGCCCTGTTGGTGGAGATCGCCCGCCAGAAGGGCGGCTACCTCCCCGACCTCTCCTTCGGCACCCACTTCTTCCAGGACCTGGTAGAGGCGTCGATCCGCTATCTGCCGCTCTATCCCGACGATTCCAAAACCATTTTCCGCGAGTCGTTCCTGCGCGAGACCCACAGTGTGCTCGAGGAACTGCTGCCGGAGTTCTCCAGCTTGTCTGACACTCTGCGAGTGATCGACTTGCCCCGCGAGACGAACGGGCAAATCCTGCGTGTGCTGATGAACGCGGAACTGGACCAGGCAGTGGCCTACCTCGCCCAGCCGCAGCACGAAACCGAAGAGTCGGAAG
>DATKME010000016.1:0-91931 GCA_035542035.1 Vicinamibacteria bacterium
TCCAGCGCCCGCGCCGGCAGCCGAACCGCAATCCAACGCGACGAACGGTACACGTGTCGCTCGCGCGCTCCCAGACCCCTCAGGAACAGCCGCTCGCTCGCTCCAGGCCGCCCGTTGAACCGGATGATCACGTCGACCATCTGCGTCGGGTGGGTGGCGGCGAAACGCTGCACCCACTGGCTCACCTTGCCGTGGCCGTAGCTGGCGCCGGGCCCGGCGGGTGCGTGCGCCGGGCCGGCCGTGGCGACGGCCGCGAGCGAGAGGAGGCAAGCGGCTATCGGGGTTCGCATGTCCACTCCGTTGAGGCTCTTCGTGCTGCAATAGAGATGCCTCGGCGGATGGGCCGCGCGTATTGCCGTCGACGGCTTGCAGCGGCACGAGTTAGTCGCGTCGATTACGTCGACCGAGGCGTGCGCGTCGGCTCAGGACGCCCCATCCGCCGGTTTTTCGGCGCACCATCTAGTGGGAAGTGGCGGATGCGTCTTTCGCCGGGCGCGCGGTGCGGCCGACCCTCAGCGCGAGAGCGGTAACCCTATGAGCAGTCTATTCTGCGGCGTGATCGATGCCGGTATCACCTGAGTGGTCACTTCATATCCGCTCTCCCGCAGCCGTGCCACCCGCGTGGCATCGACGGCGAGAGGAAGCGGCAGGAACCCCAGCAGCCCACCCGCATCGCAGGTGCTCGCGTCGTGGCAACACGGCAGCAGGGCGACGGCCGCTCCGGACGCCAGCGCCCGGTCGAGGACCTGGTCGGAGAGCGCGCCGCAGGCGTGCACCGAGACCACGAGATCGTCGGCCTGGACCGCGACGCCGTCGACGTCGCCCACCTTGCGGTCGATGCGGCCGGCGAGCCGTGGCCAGCGCCTCAGGATCGCTTCGGCCACGCGGGCGGCGCTGGGGACCGCCTTCTCGTCGACGGCTACCGCCGACGGGCTGGAGTCGTCCAGCAGCAGGAGCAGGTGAGAGACGAGCGCGTGTCCGGCGGCCATCTCCACCACCCGCCGGCCGCGCACGCGCCGGCGCACCCGGCGCGCCACCTCCCACGACTCGAACAGCTCCTTGCGCGGCAGGCAGCCGGCCTCGCACACGGCCCGGGCTACCCGGGCGAAGAGCGCCTCGCCCGGGAAGCGGCCGAGGTCGCGCCGCGTCAGCAGCGAGCGGCTGCCGGGATCGAACCGCGACGGGATCCTGCGCATGCCCGAGCCTACACTAGGCCTGCCGCCAGCCAGGCCACCACGCCGGTGCCGCGCTGACGGAGGCGGAACGAGGGCCGTCAGTTCCTCTGCCCTCCGCTCCGGCTAGGCGAGCACGCGGTCGATCTGCTCGAGCTCCTCCCGGGTGAGTGGCGGCGCCTTCACCGCGTCGAGGTTCTGGTCGAGCTGGGCCACGCTGCTGGCCCCGATGAGCGCCGAGGTCACCACCGGGCGCCGCAGCACCCACAGGAGCGCCATCTGGGCGAGGCTCTGGCCGCGCGCGCGGGCGATGGCGTCGAGCTTGCGCGCCTTCTCCACCCGCTCGGGGGTGACGTGCTCGGGGCGCAGGAAGCCGGTCGGGCGGCCGGCCCGCGAGTCGGCCGGGATGCCGGAGAGGTAGCGGTCGGTCAGCAGCCCCTGGGCCAGCGGCGAGAAGGCGATGCAGCCGATGCCCGCCTGCTCCAGCACCCGGGTGAGCCCGCCCTCGATCCAGCGCTCGAACATCGAGTACATGGGCTGGTGGATGAGGCACGGCGTCCCCAGCCGGCGCAGGATGGCCGCCGCCCGCTCCGTGAGCTCGGCCGGGTAGTTGGAGATGCCGGCGTAGAGGGCCTTGCCCTGGCGGACCGCGCTGTCGAGGGCCATCATGGTCTCCTCCAGCGGGGTGTCGGGGTCGGGCCGGTGCGAGTAGAAGATGTCCACGGACTCGAGCCGCATCCGCCGCAGGCTCTGGTCCAGGCTCGACAACAGGTACTTGCGCGAGCCCCACTCGCCGTAGGGGCCGGGCCACATCAGGTAGCCGGCCTTCGTGGAGATGACCAGCTCGTCGCGCCAGGGACGCAGGTCGAGGTCGAGCAGGCGGCCGAACACCTCCTCGGCGGAGCCGGGCGGCGGGCCGTAGTTGTTGGCGAGGTCGAAGTGGGTCACGCCCCGGTCGAAGGCGCGGCGCACGATGGCGCGGCCGTTCTCGAACACGTCGACGCCGCCGAAGTTGTGCCACAGCCCGAGCGAGATCGGGGGCAGCTGGAGGCCGCTCTTCCCGCAGCGTCGGTAGGTGGCGTGGTCGTAGCGGTCGGCCGTCGGCATGTAGTCCATCGGCTGCTCCCTTCGCCTGTGGCTGGTGCCCGTCCCGGCAGCCCGCAAGCGTACTCCGATCCTGCGGCGGCCGGAACCGCGGCGTCGAAGAGGCGCGTGGCCCGAGCGGTGCCCAGCGGAGTCGTGGGCAGCGCCCCGTAGGATCCGGCGAGCTCGACGCACGCTGCCAGCCGGCCGTCGACGTCGGCCGGCAACTCCGGGGCGCCACGCTCGTGAGCGGCGGCTATACTCGCGCCGGGAACGGAGCGGCACCGCCGGGAAACGTGACACGCACGACGAGACGGACGCTCGTGGCCGGTGCGCTGGTGCTGCTCACCGTCGCCTGCTACCAGGGCGTCCGCCGCTGCGCCTTCCTCGAGTACGACGACGACAGGTTCGTCACCGCACATCCCTACGTCAGCCGAGGGCTCACCCTCCCCGGCCTGCGCTGGGCGCTCGCCGCCGATCTCCTGTACGACTCGCCGAGCGCCGACTACTGGGAGCCGGCGGTCGTGCTCTCGCGCATGTTCGACGTGCAGCTCTTCGGCCTCGACCCGGCCGCCCACCACGCCACGAACGTCGCGCTGCACGCGGTCAACGTGGCGCTCCTGTTCCTGCTGCTCGAGTCGATGACCTCCCTGGCCTGGCCCAGCGCCTTCGTGGCCGCGGTGTTCGCCGCGCACCCGCTCCACGTCGAGTCGGTGGCCTGGGTGACCGAGCGCAAGGACGTGCTCAGCGGGACGCTGTGGCTGCTGACGCTGTTGGCCTACCTCGCGTACGTGCGGGCGCCCGGCCGCGGCCGCAAGGCGCTGCTGATCGTCGCCTTCGCCCTGGCGCTGACGGCCAAGCCCATGCTGGTGACGCTTCCCTTCGCGCTGGTCCTGCTCGACTGGTGGCCGCTGCGGCGGGAGCTGTCGCTGCGAGCGCAGATGACGGAGAAGGCGCCGCTCCTGCTCTTGTCGGCGCTGTCCGTGGCGGTGACCGTCCGCTTCAACCTCGGGCGGCTTCAGCCGCTGCCCTGGCCCGCGCGGCTGGGCAACGCCGTCGATGCCTACGTCGCCTACCTGAGGCAGGCCTTCTGGCCCACGGGCCTCGCCGTCGGCTACCCGCAACCGGACGGCGCCATCAGCGCGGCGAGGCTCGTGCTCTGCGTCGCTCTGCTGGCCGGCATCACCGTCGTGGCCGTGCGGCTGAGGGCGGCCCGGCCCTGGCTGCTGTTCGGCTGGTGCTGGTTCCTGGGCGTCCTGGTGCCGGTGATCGGCCTGCTGCAGGTCGGCGTGCAGCGGCGGGCGGACCGCTATGTCTACCTGGCTCTGATGGGCCTCAGCCTGGCGGTCTCCTGGCTGGCGGCCGACTGGGCCGGCAGCGTCCGCTGGCGCCGCCTGGCGATCGGCGGCGCCGGGATCGCGATCCTGGCCGCGCTGTCGATGGTGACGATGCGACAGGTGGCGTACTGGCGCGACGACCTCACCCTGTTCACCAGGGCCGTCAGCGTGCTGCCGGAGAGCCCGATCGCGCACCAGGGGCTGGCGACGGCGCTCCTGCACCAGCGGGGCGACGCCTCTGGCGCCGAGCGCGAGGTGCGCGAGTGCCTCCGCCTCCGGCCGGACCTCGTCGTCGCCGTGCAGGGTCTCGCCGGCCTCCTGGTGCAGAGCGGGCGGGCCGAGGAGGCGGCGAAAACGGTGGAGCGGGCGCTGCCGCTGTGGCGGGCTCGGGGCGGATCGGGTCTCGCCGAGCTGGAGACGACCCTGGGCCTGCTGCTGGCGCACGCGGGACGCCCCGAGGAGGCCGCGCGTCACTACGCCGCGGCGGTGCAGGCGGACCCGCGGCAGTGGGCGGCGCTCTACGACTGGGGCAACCTGCTCGCCGTCGCCGGGCGCTACCAGGAGGCGGAAGCCCGCTATGCCCTGGCGCTGAGGACCAACCCGGACCACGTCGAGAGCGCCAACAACCTGGCGCTGGTGTGGCTGCTCCAAGGACGGACGGAGGCCGCGGTGGGCGAGCTCTCGCGGCTCGCCGACGAGCACCCGGCGAGCGCGCTGGTCCGGACCAGCCTGGGGCGAGCGCTGCTGCAGGCGGGCCGGCCACGGCAGGCGGCCGTCCACCTGACCGAGGCGGTGCGGCTCGACCCGGCCAGCGGCGAGGCCCACTTCCAGCTGGGACGGGCGCTCGCCGGGCAGGGGATGGCGGCCGAGGCCAGGACCGAGTACGCCGAGGCGGCCCGGCTGGATCCTCGCCTGCCCCCGCTCGACTACTAGTCCGCCTCCTCGCCCCGCGCGCGGATCCCGTACTTGCGCATGAGCGCGTGGAAGTTGGGCCGCGCCATGCCGGCCTGCTGCGCGGCGTGGGTGACGTTCCAGCCGCTCGTCTCCAGCGCCCGCAGCAGGAAACCCTTCTCCACGTCGGCGTAGACCGCCTCCTTCAACCGGCGCTTGGCGCGCTTGAGCTCCTCGGCCGTCCCGGGCACGGTCTCCGCGCGGGCGGCGGCGGCCGCGTCGACGCGCAGCTCGGCCGGCAGGTGCTCGAGACGGACGAGGTCCCCGTCCACCGTGGCGACCAGGCGCTCGACCAGGTTGCGCAGCTCGCGCACGTTTCCCGGCCAGCGGTGCGCCAGCAGCCGCGCCATCGCCTCGGCGGAGAAGCCACGCGGCCCGGCCGGCGCCGAGCGTCGCGCCTCCTCGAGGAAGTGCAGGGCCAGCAGCGGGACGTCCTCGGGCCGCTCGCGGAGCGGCGGCAGCCGCAGCGGGATGACGTTCAGGCGGTAGAACAGGTCCTGGCGGAAGCGGCCGGCGCGCACCAGCTCGTCGAGGTCCTGGTTGGTGGCCACCACCAGCCGCACGTCGATGTCGATGTCCCGCTCGCTGCCCACGGCGTGGATGCGGCGGCTCTCGATCGCCCGCAGCAGCTTGCCCTGCAGCTCCAGCGAGACGTTCGAGACCTCGTCGAGGAAGAGCGTCCCCCCGCGGGCGTTGACGAAGTACCCCGGCCGCCCCTGGGTGGCGCCGGTGAAGGCGCCCTTCACGTGGCCGAACAGCTCGGACTCGACCAGCCCTGGCGACAGAGCCGAGAGGTCCACCGCCACGAACGGCATCTCGCGGCGCCGGCTGAGGTCGTGGACGGAGCGGGCGGCCAGCTCCTTGCCGGTGCCGGACTCGCCGTAGATGGCGACGGTGAAGTCGGTGGGCGCCACCCGCCGCAGCTGCGCCAGCAGATCCTCCGTCGCCCGCGATCGGCCGACCAGCGTCTGTCGCACCGCCAGGTGCGCCAGCTCGCGCTTCATGGAGGCGTTCTCGCTGCGCAGCCGCCGGTCCTCGACGGCGCGGCTCACCACCAGGCTCAGCTCCTCCGGGGTGAAGGGCTTGGGCAGGTAGTCGAAGGCGCCCTTCTTGATGGCCTCGATGCTGGTCTGGATGGTGGCGTAGCCGGTGATGATCACCACCGTCACTTCCGGGCGCAGGCCGCGGATCTCCGCCAGCGCATCCATCCCGGAGAGGTCCGGGATCTTGAGGTCGAGCAGCACCAGGTCGTAGTCGCCGGTGGCCACCTTCTCCACCCCCTGGCGCCCGGACAGTGCGTGGTCCACCCGGTAGCCTTCCGCCTCGAGCACCCGGCTGCAGGCGATGCACACCGACTGCTCGTCGTCGACCACCAGCACCCTGGTCATCACGCCCCTCCCGCGCCGGGCCGCGGCTCTCGCGCCCGGGGCAGCGCCACCCGCACCGTGGTGCCGCGCTCCGGCTCGCTCTCGATGTCGATGGTGCCGCCGTGCTTCTGCACGATGCCCAGCGAGACCGACAGCCCCAGCCCGGTCCCCTTGCCGCGGCCCTTGGTGGTGAAGAAGGGCTCGAAGACCCGGGCCAGGCAGTCGCGGGGGATGCCCCGGCCGGTGTCTTCGACCTCGACCCGCACCGAGCCGCCGGTGAGGTCCTCGCCGCTCCGGATGGTGATCGTGCCGCCGGGCGGCAGGGCCTCGGCGGCGTTGAGGATCAGGTTGGTGAACACCTGCTGGATCTGCTTGGGGTCGGCGTCCACGCGCAGTGGCTGTTCGGCCAGGCGCACCTCGACCCGGGCCTGCTGCAGCGCGTCGTAGCGAGCCGTCAGCGCCAGCGTCTCGCGTATCACGTCGTTGACGTCCACCACCCGCTTCTCGGGCGGGCGCTGCTGGGCGAAGTCGAGCAGGTGGCGGACGATGTCGCGGCAGCGCTGGGTCTCGGTGACCACGACGTCGAGGTCGGCACGGCGCGGGTCGTCGGCCGGCAGGCTGCGCCGCAGCATCATGGTGAGGCTGAGGATCGCGGTCATCGGGTTGTTGATCTCGTGGGCGACGCCGGCGGCCAGTCGGCCGACCGAAACCTGCTGCTCGACCTGCGACAGCTTCTCCGAGGTGGCCTCGCGCAGCCGCCGGTCGCGCTCCTTCACCCCGCGGACCATGACGTTGAACGCCTGGGAGAGCCGGCCCAGCTCGTCCGCGGAGTCGACGCGGACCTCGAGGTCCAGCTCGCCGTCGGCGACGCGGGCCATCCCGGCGGCCAGCTCCGCCAGCGGCCGAGTCAAGGTGACCGAGAAGAACCAGGCCATCAGGAAGCCGAAGCCCATGCCGCCGGCGATGATCGTGGTGAACAGCAGCGAGGTGCGCCGCCAGATCTCGCCGTAGACGTCCTGGCGGGTGCCCAGGCCGATCATGCCGACGACCGTTCCCCGGAAGTCGCGGATCGGCAGGTACGCGGAATCGACGGCCCCCGCCGCCAAGGGCGCCGGCGACACGAACGAGCGGCCGTTCCTCAGCACCGCCTCCACCACCGCCGGCGCGGCCCGCGTGGCGGCGGGCGGAGCCGGCCGCAGCGTGGTGGCGACCAGCGCGTCGCCGAGGTAGAGGCTGGCGTGGTGTGGCAGCTCGCCGGCGTCGGTCCCGGCCCTCAGCGTCCGCGCCAGGTCGGCCAGCCGGTCGCCGAGCGGGCTCCCCAGCACCAGCACGCGCCCGTCGGGGAGCGGACGCGCCGCCAGCGAGCACAGCCGCGGGCCGTCCAGCACCACCGTGCCCGATCGCGGCCGCTCGGCCGAGCGGGCGGTCGTGGCGAAGCGTCCGAGCTCCGAGCCGAGCCATGCATCCGCAGCGGCGCCGTCGAGAACCAGGGGCGCGCAGCGCTCGCGGCCGAACACCGTTGCGTGTCGACGCCGGGCGTCGAGCACCGCCACGAACTCGAACGGCGGGCCGGTGGCGGCCTCGACGCACAGTCGGCCATCGGGCTCGCCGCCGTCGCGTGCGACGAGCATCCCCAGCGAGGCGACCAGCGTGCGCAGCGAGGCCTCGTGCGCACCGAGCGCCTCGCGCGCCACCTCGAGGTCGAGCTCCAGGCGGGCCTGCGCCAGCTCGCGGGCCTTGCGCCCGAAGATCGCGTTGCCGATCAGGATCGTGCAGGTCGCGGACGTCAGCACCAGGATCGCGAAGGCGAGGGCGATCCGCAGCCGCAGCGACATCGGACGAGGCCACCTCGGGACGAGCCGCATGAGCGCACCACCCCGGACGATGTATGCCGGGATCATACATGTGTTTCTTTGATGTTCAGCCCCGTCTAGGCGCATCAGGGCTGCGTAAGCTTCGTGAAATCAACGAGTCGAGTCCGGTCCGCGAGGATGACCGGAGATCGACGTCTGTATGGCAACGCGATACACGACCTGGCGCGCCGGGGATCTTCCGGGGATCGGTCTCGAGCCAGTTCGCCTTTCGCCTTCAGAGTCTTGGGCCCTCGGGCCGACGCATGCCCGTCGCCGGGCACGCCCGTTGCTCCACGACCGTCAGGTCTGGAAGGAGTTCCCATGACCCGAAGGGCAATCGCGTACACGAGTGATGTGATCCTCGGCCGCACCGGCGAGGTCATTGCCCGCGCCGCCCAGCGGGAGGCCATCACCCGCTACGCCGCGGAAAACGGCATCGAGATCGCCGGCTGGTTCGAGGACGAGGCGTATCGGGCCGACGTCCTCGGGCGCGAGGGGATCCGCCGGCTGCTGGAGTGCGTGAGGCCCGGGGACGCCGTGCTTGTCGAGCGCGTCTGGTCGCTGTCCCGCCGCTGGCCGGTGCTGGAGCCGTTCCTGCGGGAGCTGCAGCGGCGGGGCGCCCGGCTGGAGTCCGCGAGGCTGCTGTGGGACTGCATCTCGCAGCGCGCGCGTCACTTCGGGACCGAGCGCAAGCCGGCCCAGGTCTGGGTGGAGGAGGCGGCGCCCGCGGCGGCCCCGTCGGCCATCCGCAAGCCCGACCACCTCTTCTTCGCGGACCTGATGCACCGACACGCGTGAGGTGGGACGTCCGCTGAGCGAGCGCGGTCGCGCGGGGCGGCCGCGGAAGGTGGAGGTGTGACCGTGACGAGCGTCTCCGGGGCGAGCCGCCCCATCTACTGGAACGTCACCGGCATCTGGGTGATGTATCTGCTCTTCGCCCTCGCGCTCGGCGTCTTCGCTTACGGCGTGTACCGCCGGGTGCACGTGTGGACGGCGGGCAAGCCGGACCGCGAGCGTCTCTCGGAGTGGGGAAAGCGCGCACGGCTGACGCTCGTCGATCTGCTGCTGCAGCGGCGCGTCCGCGGGGCACTGGTGGCCGGTCTCTTCCACAGCCTCCTCTTCTACGCGTTCCTGGTGCTGGTGATCGCCACCACCGTGGTCTTCCTCGACGCCGACCTCGGCGCCCACCTCTTCCACGGCTGGCTGTACGCGGTGGTCACCGTGGGCGCCGAGCTGGCGGGCCTGCTGATGCTGGTCGGCGCGGGCATCGCCCTGTGGCGACGCACCGTCGCCCGCCCGTCCTCGATCGAGAGCGGCTCGGCGGACTGGATCGCCCTCGGCTTCGTCGCGCTGCTTGTGTTGACGGGCTTCCTGACGGAGGGCCTGCGCATCGCCACCCTGGGCGACCGCTGGGCCTGGCTGTCGCCGGTGGGCTGGGGCGCGAGCCTCCTGTTCGCGGGAACCGGCAAGGCCACGGGCGCAGCCCTCCACCGCACCCTGTGGTGGGGCCACACCGTCCTCGCCATGGCCTGGATCGCTTCTCTTCCCTACACCAAGTTCTTCCACCTGCTGGCGGTGCCGGCCAACGTCTTCTTCGCCAAGACGAAGCCCCGGGGCGAGCTGTCGCGCGTGGACATCGAGACGCTCATGGAGTCGGAGGCCGAGGACTTCTCGCTGGGCGTCGAGAAGGCGGCGGACTTCACCTGGAAGCAGCGGCTCGACTTCGACGCCTGCGTCTCCTGCGGCCGCTGCGAGGACGTGTGCCCGGCCGCGATCACGGGGCACCCCTTCTCGCCGAGGCAGCTCGTCCTGCGCAGCCGGGCGCTGGTGAACGGCCGCATCCTCGTGCGCGGCAACGGCGGCCCGCCGCACCCCGCCGAGGCGGTGGTCGGCGAGGCGTTCGACGAAGCGTTCATCTGGTACTGCCGCACCTGCACCGCCTGCATGGAGGTCTGCCCGGCGGCGGTCGACCACGTCGACACCCTGATGGAGATCCGGCGCAACGAGGCCATGATCCAGGGCCGGGCACCGCAGGAGGCGGCCCAGGCGCTGCGGCTGCTCGAGAACACCGGCAACCCCTTCGGCCGGCCGGCGGAGAGGACCGACTTCGTGGAGAAGAACCGGCTGCGGGTGGTGAAGCCGGGCGAGGAGGTGGACGTCCTCTTCTGGATCGGCTGCTGCACCACCTTCGACCCCGCCAAGCAGAAGATCGCCACCGACCTCTTCGCCCTGCTGGACCGCTGCGGGATCGGCTACGGCGTGCTGGGCGAGGACGAGCGCTGCTGCGGCGACCCGGCGCGGCTCATCGGGGAGGAACGGCTGTTCCAGCAGATCGCCAAGACGCAGGTGGCGGCCCTGAACGCGCGACGCTTCCGGGTGCTGCTGGTCAACTGCCCGCACTGCTACAACGTCCTGTCCCACGAGTACCCGCAGTTCGGCGGCCACTACCGGGTGGCGCACCACAGCCAGTTCCTGCACGAGATGCTGTGGAGCGGGGCCCTGGCGCCGAAGCTCGGGCGGCAGGGCCGCCTCGTGTACCACGACCCCTGCTATCTCGGCCGCTACCAGCACATCTACGAGGCCCCCCGTCAGGTCCTGCGGGCCCTGCCCGGCGGCTCGCTGGTGGAGATGGGCGAGGACTACCGCGAGCGCAGCCTCTGCTGCGGCGGCGGCGGCGGACACTACTGGATGGACCTCAAGGCCGGCCGTGAGCGGATCAACAACGTCCGTGTCGACGAGGCCCGGGCCGCCGGCGCCGACACCATCGTCACCAGCTGCCCCTACTGCCAGCAGATGCTGAACGACTCGGTCAAGATGCGCGGGCTCGACGACGCGATGCGGGTCGTGGACATCGCCTCGCTGGTGAGGGAGTCTCTCGGGGAGCGCGCCTGAAGCGGGCCCGGCGGGGCCGCCGGCCGCCGCTCCGGGCGTACCATGGACCGCGATGACGCGAGGCGTGGCGGTCCCGCTGGTGGCCGTGCTGCTGCTCGCGGGTCAGGTCTCGCCTTCCAGCGCCCAACGCCCGAACGCGATGGCTGACCCCGGCACGCCAGCGGCCGCCGTGCTCGACGGCCTCGTCCAGCCGGAGGAGCCGGGCCTGGCGGCGCTGGTGCGGCAGGGAGGCCGCGTCGTCTTCCAGCGCGGCTACGGTGTCCGGCAGCAGGGCTCGCGCGCGCGGATCGACGAGCGCACCGGCTTCCGGCTGGCCTCGGTGACGAAGCAGCTCACAGCGACGGCCGTCATGCTGCTGGTCCGGGACGGCAGGCTGCGCTACGACGACCGGCTGACCACGGTGCTGGCCTTCCCCGCCTGGGGCGGCCAGATCACGATCCGACACCTGCTCAACCACACCTCCGGCCTCCCCGACTACGAGGACCTGATGGACGCCGCCGAGCGTGCCGGGGCGACCCCCTGGACGGCCGATCGGCAGATCCAGGACGAGGAGGTGCTGTCCCTGCTGCGCGCGGCGCCTGCCGGCCGGTTCCCGCCCGGAACCTCCTGGGCGTACTGCAACTCCGGCTACGTCGTGCTGGGGCTGGTGGTCGCCCGCGTCTCGGGGCAGCGCTTCTGCGACTTCCTCCACGACCGCGTGTTCGCGCCGCTGCGCATGAACCGCACGCTCGCCTACGAGAAGGGACGCAACCAGGTGCCCGACCGCGCGTTCGGTCACAGCCGTCGGGCGGACGGCTTCGTGGAGACCGACCAGAGCCCGACCTCGGCCACCCTCGGCGACGGCGGCGTCTACTCGAACCTCGAGGACCTCGGCCGCTGGGACCAGGCGCTGCGCGACCACGCGCTCGTCTCTCCTGCCGCGATGAAGCCGGCGCTCACGCCCGCCGCGCTGGCCGACGGCTCCTCGCCGCGTTGGCCGCAAGGGCCCGCCGGTGGCGACGACCTGGCGCCCGGCCAGCCCGTGTCCTACGGCTTCGGCTGGTTCCTCGACCCCTGGCACACCCGGGCCCGGCAGTGGCACCACGGCGAGACGGTCGGCTTCCGTAACGTGATCGAGCGCTTCCCGGCGGACGACCTGACCGTCGTCGTCCTCTGCAACCGCGACGACCTCGAGCCGCGGTCGATCGCGGAGCGGATCGCGGCGCGCTACCTGGCGCTGGCGCGCTGAACGAGGAGGCCACGCATGTGCGTACGGACCGTGTCCGTTCTCTCCGCTGCCGTCGTCGGCTGCGCCTGCCTCTGCGCCCCGGCCCACGCCCCCGCGAAGGACGAGAAGCCGAGGGCCGCCGCCGCCCCCGATCTCTCCGGCAGCTGGCGGCTCGACAAGGCGCGCAGCGACGACGCGCACCAGAAGGTGCGCGAGCTGGTGCCGCCGCCCGACGGGGGCGGGCGGCCGCCGGGCATGGGCATGCCGGGCGGACCCGGCATGGGCGGCGGCGGACGGATGGGACCGCCGCCCGGGCTCGACCCCGGCGAAGACCCGGCCGAGGCCAGGCACGCCATCCTCGACCCGGCGGAGCAGCTGGCCGTCTACCAGGGCGAGACGGAGATCGTCATCGACGAGAGGTCCGTCCGCCGCCGGACGCTGCACGCCGACGGGCGCAAGTACAAGGCCGCCGACGGCGCCTCCGAGGTGAAGGCCGAGTGGAAGCAGGGCCGGCTGGTGGTCGAGACGCGCGGCTTCCGCGGCCGGACGACGACGGAGACCTGGGCGCTCTCGGAAGGGGGCCGGGTCCTGACCTGCGCCGTGAAGCTGGAGACCGGCTTCGGCCCCGCGGTGACGATCAGGCGGGTCTACGACCGCGCCGGCGACGGGCCGGCGCCCGTCCAGGACTGAGGCCGACCATCAGCCGAAGCGCGCGACGACCAGCGTGACGTCGTCCGCCAGGGGCGCCCCGCCCCCGAACGCGGTGACCGACGCCACGATGGCGTCCCGCACGGCGGCAGGGTCGGCCGAGCCGGTGCCTTCCAGCAGCCCGCGCAGGCGCCCGACGCCGTACTCCTCGCCCGCGGCGTTCGTGGCTTCGACCAGGCCGTCCGAGAACAGCACCAGCACCTCGCCGGCGGACACGTCACGTCGGGCCTGGACATACCCCGCCTCCTCCATCAGCCCGAGCACGGGTCCGCCGGTGTCGAGCGCGGTCACCGTCACGCCCGCGGCTCCGGCGGCGACGAGCAGCGGCGGGCAGTGGCCGGCGTTGAGGTAGCAGAGCTGCCGGACGGAGGTCTGGTACGAGCACCAGAACATGCTGGCGTAGCGGCTGGCGGAGGCGTCGCGGCAGAGCAGCCGGTTGAGCTGCGCCGTCTCCTGCTCGTGCCGCGCCGCCGACTCCCACCACGGCACCGAGCGGACGGCGCCATGGATCACGCCCATCAGCAGGGCGGCCGGCACGCCCTTGCCCGAGACGTCGCCGATCACCAGCGCCACGCGTCCGTCGCCGGTGCGGAAGGCGTCGTAGAAGTCGCCGCCCACCTGCTCGGCCGGCCTGTACAGCGTGGCCAGCTGGACGGGATCGAGCCCCTCCGTACGCGCCGGCAGGAGCTCGGCCTGGACCTCGCGCGCAATCTCCAGCTGCGCCTCCAGCCGCCGGCCGCGCTCGTACGAGCGGAAGCCCAGGGCGGCGATGACCACGGTGGCGAGGAGCGCCAGCGCGGCGGACGAGTTGACCAGGAGGTTGCGGCGGATCGGCCACAGGACGGAGGCGTCGCGGATGACGAGCGGCACGGCGATCTCCAGCACCAGGAAGCTGCGCGGTCCCGCCCTCGCCGCCGGCTCGGGGGCGGCCGCCGCCGCGGCCAGCTCGGGGGGTCGTCCGTACAGCGGGAACGCCTGCACCACCAGCTCCCCGGCCCGCGAGTCGACGACCCGGAACAGCGGCTCGTGGCTGCGGAAGTGCTCCGTCTCCTCCTCGTGCGTGAAGGCTGACCCCGCCGCCGCGCCGCGCCGGGCCAGGACGGAGCCGTCCGGCCGCCGCACCTCGACCCAGGCCGTGCCCGGCGGGAGCTCCGCCGGCTCCCTCAGCAGCTCGGTCGGGGCGAGCGCCGGCACGCCGGTGTGCCGGAGCGCCTGCTCCAGCGAGGCCGCGTACTGGGCCATCTGGTGGCGCACCTGCTGCGAGGCCAGGATCCTGCGGACGAAGACGTAGTCGCGCGCCGCGTTGGCGAGCAGCAGCAGCGCGAGCACGACCGCCACCGCCAGCCATGCGCCTATCCACCGGCGTCCGCGGCTCTCCTCCCAGCGCGCGCCGGCGGACGTCCCCGCCCGTGCGTGGTCCACGGTCCCCCCCTGCGTTGCGCAGCATACCGCGCCACCCGGGCCGCGCGCGCTTTGACACGCGCGGCGCGGCGCGCTAACTCTCGGGCGATTCGGGCTCTCGCTCGAAGAAAGGTCGACCATGCGCCTGCTCACCGCCGCGGCCCTCCTCGCCCTCGTCCCCTGCGCCCTCGCCGCCGCCGCGCCCGCGCTGCACGGCATCCAGACCGGCGACCTCGACCGCGCGGTCAGCCCCTGCGGCGACTTCTTCGAGTTCGCGAACGGCGGCTGGCGGGCCGCCAACCCCATCCCCGCCTCCATGCTCCGCTGGAGCCGCCGCTGGCAGGCGGGGGAGAGCACGAAGGAGCAGCTGAAGGTGATCCTCGACGAGGTCTCGGCCCGGGGTTCCTGGCCCAGGGGCAGCGTCGAGCAGCTGATCGGCGACCACTACGGCGCCTGCATGGACGAGCCGCGCGCCAACCAGCTCGGCGTCGAACCGGTGCGACCGCCGCTCGAGGAGATCGCCAACCTGCCCGACATCGCCGGGGTCATCCGCATGATCGGCCGCTTCCACGAGCTGGCCATCCCGGTGCCGTTCGGCGTGGCCGCCACGCCCGACAGCCACCAGCCCTCCCAGGTCATCGCCGACGTCTACGCCGCCGGCCTGGGCCTGCCCGACCGTGACTACTACGTCAGGCCCGAGCCGCGCTTCCAGGAGGCCCGCGAGAAGTACCGATCGCACGTGATGCGGATGCTGGAGCTGGCCGGGGAGATCCGGAAGGACGCGCGGCGTGACGCGGAGGCCGTCCTCGAGCTGGAGGCGAAGCTGGCGCAGGCCCAGCTCGACAAGGTGGCGCTGCGCGACCCGAAGCGGACCGACCACCGGACGACCTTCGTGCAGCTCACCAACCTGGCCTCGATGTTCGACTGGCCAGCCTACTTCGCGGCCGCCAGGCTGCCGCGGGCCGCGCTCAACGTCCAGCAGCCGGAGTTCCTGCGTGCGTTCGACCGGCTGCTGCAGGAGGAGCCGCTCGCGGCCTGGAAGGCGTACCTGCGCTGGCACCTGCTGCACTCCGCCGCCGCCTACCTCTCGGTGCCGGTGGTGGAGGAGGACTTCGGCTTCTTCGGCAGGTACCTGGGAGGCGCCGCCGAGATGAAGCCGCGCTGGAAGCGCTGCGCGGAGTCGACCGACGCGCTGCTGGGGGAGGCCCTGGGCCGCAAGTACGTGGAGCGCCACTTCCCGCCGTCGGCGAAGGCGCGGGTGCAGGAGATGGTGAAGAACCTGCTGCTCGCCATGGGCGACACCATCCGCGGCCTCGACTGGATGGGCCCGCTCACGAAGGAGAAGGCGCTGGAGAAGCTCGCCACCTTCAACCCCAAGATCGGGTACCCGGACAAGTGGAAGGACTACTCCAGCATCGTCGTCCGGCGCGACGCGCTGTGGGCGAACGTGGTGGCGGAGCGGACGTTCAACGTGCGCGAGGAGCGGGCCCGCATCGGCCAGCCGGTGGACCGGGGCCGCTGGGGGCTCACGCCGCCCACCTCCGACGCGTACTACGACCCGCTGCTGAACGAGATCGTGTTCCCGGCCGGCATCCTGCAGCCCCCGGCCTTCGACCTCGACGCCACCGACGCCGTCAACTACGGGGCCATCGGCGTGGTCATCGGCCACGAGATCAGCCACGGCTTCGACGACGAGGGCGCCCAGTACGACGCCCGGGGGCGGCTGGCCAACTGGTGGACGGCCGACGACCTGAAGAGGTTCCAGGAGCGCGGGCAGTGCGTGGTCGACCAGTTCGAGGGCTACCTGATCGAGCCCGGGATCCACCACAACGGCCGGCTGGTGCTGGGCGAGTCGATCGGAGACCTGGCGGGCGCGAAGCTCGCCTACCGTGCCTTCCAGCGGTCGCTCGCGGGCCGGCCGACTCCGCCCGCGATCGACGGCTTCAGCGCCGAGCAGCAGTTCTTCATCGCCTGGGGCCAGTTCCGCGGTGACGCCATCCGTCCCGAGGCGCAGCGGCTGATGGTGCAGACCGACCCCCACCCGGTGGCGAGGTTCCGCGTGATCGGCCCGCTCGCGAACCTGCCCGAGTTCCAGGAGGCCTTCGCCTGCCCGGACGACGCGCCGATGGTCCGCCCGCCAGCTCAGCGGTGCGAGGTGTGGTAGCGCTCAGAAGCGGATGCCGAACCCCAGCACCACGGCGGTGTCGCTCTTGGCCACCACCTTGAGCTGCAGGTACGGCTTCAGCTTCGTCTTCAGGCCCAGCCCGCCGATGACGTTGAGCCCGACGTCGGTGCGGTCGTCGCCGTTCTCGTGGCTGCGGGCGTAGATGCCGAGGCCGGCGCCCAGCCAGGCGGCGAGCGGGCCCTGCGTCGGGAACACGTAGTGCAGGTCGGCGCTGAAGCTGAAGTAGGAGCCCTCCTCGGGGAGCACCAGCTCGAAGTTGGGCGCCACCGCGATGTGACCCTGGATGAAGGCGCGGTACTCGGCGCCGACGAAGAAGCGGCTCTCGTCGGTGTACGCCCCGGCGCGCACGGAGAAGTCCCCCGCGGCCGCCGGGACCGCCGTGATCGCCGCCAGCGCCGCCGCAGCGGCGAGAGCCCGTGTCAGAGATCGCACCTGCCCCTCCTCGTGTCTGTCATTCTCGCCGTTCACGGCAGGTGAAGCCAGCCGGGAGCGGTCCCGCTGTTCCGGCTATATCAGCAGATAGTATAGTTGGCCGTGAGTTGGGTCACAGCGGCGTCGCTGCGCCCGGGAGCGAGAGCGAGCGGCCGGTCAGCTCGCGGGCGTCCAGGCCGGCCGCCTTGCCCAGGAGCGCCAGCGTCTCTGGCAGCCGGGGACGGAAGCGCCACTCGTCCTCGCGGCCGCCGGCCTTCGCGAAGGCGGAGGCCCAGGCCGGCCACCAGGGGCTCACCCGCCGGGCGATCGGCTCCACCACCAGCACCGGCGAGCCGGCGCGGCCGGCCTGCAGCAGACGCGCCCGCAGCCGCTGGCGTGCGGCGTCGTCCAGCTCGTTGATGGTGAAGGCGGCCAGGACGCCGGCCGGTGGCTTGGGCAGCGTCACCTTCGCCGCGTCGCCGCGGACGACCGTGCCCTCGAGCCCGAGCTGCCGCAGCGTCCAGCGCGCCTCGGCGACGGCCCAGGCGCTGGTGTCGACGCCGTCGACGGCGGCGGGGGGGGAGACGCCGAGGGCCCAGGCGGCCGCGGCGCTGCCGGTGCCGCATCCCAGGTCGAGGAGCCGGGGAGGGCGGCCGAGAGCCGGCCCCAGCGCGCCGACGATCTCGCGGACGAGAAGGAAGTGCTGCGCGCCGTAGTAGAGGGCGAAGGCCGCCCGCTTGCCGGCGCCGTCGAAGACAGAGCCACCCCCCAGGCGAGAGCGCCGCTCGACGTAGAGCGAGGACAGCGCCCGCAGCGCGCGGCGGATCTCGGCGAAGCTCAGCTCGGAGCGGTGCCTGGCCTCGAGTGCCGAGTACCAGCCGGCGAAGGGGTCGGGCTCAGGCACGCGGCGGGCGGGTGGGCCCGTTGCCGGCGCCGCTGCGGGCGATGGCGACCGCGATGGCGTCGAGGTCGGAGGCGTCGAGGGTCACGCCGGCGGCGGCGATCCAGCCGTCCACCTGCTGCGGCGAGCGGGCGCCTACGATGGCGGCGGTGATCGGCCAGCACAGGGTCCAGGCCACGGCGATCGCGGCCACGGTGACGCCGTGCTTCTCGGCGACCGGCCGCAGCGCGTCGCGAAGCTGCAGGTTCCGCTGCAGGCGCGGCGGCTGGTGCTCGGGCGAGCGGCGGCGCCAGTCGTCGCTGGCCAGCGAGAGCGCGCGCTCGGCGGTGAAGCCGTCGGTGAGCAGGCCCGACTGCAGGGGGCTGTAGACGATGACGCCGGTGCCGTGCCCGGCGCACCAGTGGATCTCGCGCGCCGCGGCGTCGCGGCGGACCATGGAGAAGGGCGGCTGCAGCGACTGCACGTGGCCGATTCTCTCGCAGCGCTCGAGCAGGGCCGCGTCGTAGTTCGAGACGCCGGGACAGCGCACCTTGCCCTCCTGCACCAGCTCCAGCATGGCGCCCCACGACTCCTCCAGCGGGGTGCCGGTCTCGTCCGGCCAGTGGAACTGGTAGAGGTCGATCGCTTCCACCCGCAGCCGGCGCAGGGAGTCCCGGCACTCCTCACGGATCCGCCGCGGCGAGGAGTCGCGCACGGCGGGCCGCATCGGGTCCTGCTCGTCCCAGCGCAGGCCGCACTTGGTGAACACCAGCGGCCGCTCGCCGTGCGGGATGTCCGCGAGCGCCCGGGCGACCACCTCCTCCGAGTGCCCGAGCCCGTAGACGGCCGCGGTGTCGATCCAGTTCACGCCGCGAGCGAGGGCGTGGCGGATGGCCGCGACCGAGGCCGCGTCGTCCTGCGGGCCCCAGCCGAAGGCCCAGCCGCCGCCGCCGATGGCCCAGGCGCCGAAGCCGACCGTGGTGATCTCGGGTCCGTTCGTGCCGAGGCGCCGCCTCGGAAGCGGTGTGGTCATGTGGTGCCCCCTCGCTGTCGACGACCCTGGCGCAACGCCGGGACCTTTATACTGCGGCGCGATGCTGCGGAGGACGGCGGTGGGCACCCTGACCGTCGCCTGGGCCGCGCTGCTCGCCGGCGGGGCGGGCGCCCGCGAGGACTGGCGGGTCGTCTCCCGCGAGGAGATGCTGGCGGCCATGCGCCGCAGCGTGGGCTACGAGCTGGCGGCGACCGCCAACGGCCCCCGGCTGGAGGCCGAGGTGGTCCTGTGCCTGATCGCCGAGGCGGAGAAGAGCGACCCGGAGCGGCGGCCCCTGTTCATCGGCCACCGCGAGTGGTACGAGGCCTACCTGGAGAGGACCGGCCTGCCGCCCTCGCGCGTGCCCATCTACGTGCGCAGGGCTTACGAGATCGGCCAGGAGCTGCTGGCCGACTACCGGCGGGAGCGCGTGGTCGGCGAGGTGCTGCGCGGGCCGTCCCCCCTGCACGTCGCCAACGTCCGCATCTGGTGGGAGGGCGCGGGCAAGCCCGACCACTACTCCTTCGACGACGCGCTCTCCGAGCCGAAGCTGCGGGCAACGGAGAGCCAGCTCATCACCTATCGTCTCGTCGACTACGGCGACCGCCTGTGGTACGCGGAGGTCCAGGGACTGCGTGGCCGGCCCACCAGCGGCGCGCTGGGGGCGCTGTTCGCCGTCATCGGCGAGGCGACCGTGGTCGAGAGCTGGTCGGCGGCGGCGCCGGACGGCACCCAGGTGCTGCGGGGCCGCGGCCGGAAGTGGTGGTTCGACCGCACGGAGACCGTCACCGTCCTGCCCAACGGCCGCGGCGACCGCGGCGTGCCGCCGGGGCGCCCCGACCTCGTCGCGCTGGAAGAGCGGCTGAAGGAGCCGCTGGCCATCCGCTTCCAGCCGCAGGCGCCCTGATCAGCCGGCGCGCTCCGGCGTGCGACCGGAGACGTCGGCCAGCGCGCGCTCGGCCTGGTCGCGGGTGAAGGCGAAGTCCTGGCCGCAGAACTCGCAGGTGACGGTCAGCTCGCCCTTCTCGGCGAGCGCGTGCTGGACCTCCGCCGCGCCGACCATGCGCAGCACCCCGGCGACCCGCTCGCGCGAGCAGCGGCAGGCGAAGCGCACGGGCACGCTCTCGAACAGGCGCAGCTCCTCGTCGTGGAACAGCCGGCGCAGGATCTCGCGGCCGGGCAGCTCCAGCAGCTCCTGCCGGGTCAGGGTGGCCGCCAGGTGGCCGACTCGGTTCCACAGGTCCGGGTCCGCGTCGGGCGCCGGCCTGCCGCCGGCGTCGGGCAGGCGCTGCAGCAGCAGCCCGGCGGCCCGCCTGCCGGTGGCGGCGAGCCTGAAGAGCGTCCCGATCTGCTCCGAGCGCGCCATGTAGCGCTCCAGCACCTGCGCGGTGGTGCGGCCCTCGAGCGGGACCACGCTCTGGTACGCGGTCAGACCCGGTCCCGGGTCGATGGTGAGCGCGCAGCGGCCCCCGGCGGCGAGGTCGTGCAGCGTCGGCTGGGGCGAGAGCTCCGGCAGGCCGCCGTCCCAGCGGGCCATGGCTCGCAGGCTGAGGTCCGCCTGGCACTCCACCACCAGCAGGCTCACCGGGTGGCCGCCCTGGATCTGCAGGACCAGGGCGCCGCCCTCGAACTTCACGGTGGCGGCCATCAGCACGCTGGCCGCGGTCAGCTCGCCGAGCGCCGCGAGCACCGCCTCGGGGTAGTCGCGAAGCCTGCGCACCTCGCGCCAGGTCTCGTCGAGCCGCACCAGCTCGCCGCGGACCCGGGCGCGCTCGAACACGAAACGCTGCAGGGCGTCGGTCTCGCCGTGGCCGGCGGTGCGGGGGGATGCGGGGCGACCGTTCATGACCCAGTGTACGGGGTCGGCAGTGCTCAGTCGACGCGGAAGAGCGCGACCTGCAGGTAGCGGTCCTGGGGCTGCGCGGGAACCGTGGGGTGGTCGGCGGGCAGGCCGCCCTGCTCGAGGATCACCGCCGGGCGGCCGGCGCGGCGGAAGCCGTCGCCGGCCAGGTCGACGAGCGCGCTCGTCCGGGCGTTGCAGGCGAGCCAGGCCAGCCCGCCCTCGGGGAGGAGCCGGCAGGCGGCGGCGATCAGCTCCGGGTAGTCGCGATCGATGGCGAAGGGCGCCCCGCGCGCCGCGGAGAAGGCCGGCGGGTCGAGCAGCACCAGGTCGAAGCGACGGCCCGCCCGGTCCGCCTCCGCCAGGTAGCGCCCGACGTCGGCGGTCTCGAAGCGACAGTCCGGGCCCTCGGGGTCGAGGCCGCTGAGGCGGAAGTTGTCGCGGGCCCAGCCCTGCACGCCGGCGGAGAGATCCACGCTGGTGACGGCGGCCGCTCCGCCGCGCGCCGCCACCACCGAGAGCGTGCCGGTGTACGAGAAGCCGTTGAGCACCGTGCGGCCCTGCGCCAGGCGCCCCAGCGCGTGGCGGTGCTCGCGCATGTCGGTGAAGAGGCCGGTGTTGAGCCCGCGCTCGAGGTGGACCTCGAAGGGCACCGAGCGCTCTTCGACCACCAGGCGCAGAGGCGGCGGCTCGCCGACGATCTCCTGGCGCACCCGGCCCTGGCTGGCCGCGCCGCGGCTGCGGACCTTCACCACGCAGCCGCGCAGCCGCGCCGCCTCCACCAGCGCCCGCGCGATCTCCCGACCGTGGGCGAGGAAGGCGCGGCTGTACACGTAGAGCACGGCCCAGGGCCCGAGCACGTCCGCGGCGAAGCCCGGCAGGCCGTCGCCGGCCCCGTGCAGGGCGCGGTAGGCGGCGCGCTCGCCGCAGAGCCCCAGGCCCCGGCGCAGCGCCAGCGCGTGCGCCACGCGCTCGGCCAGCAGCGGGGGGGTGATCGCCTCCACGCCGTCTCGGGCGGAGGTGATCACCCGCAGCCGCTCGTTCTCGGGGTCGGCCAGCGCGAGGCCGAGGGGCCGGCCGCCCCTTGCGACCAGGCGCACCGGCCGCGCCGCCTCGAGGGCCTCGCCGACCTCGGCCAGGGCCCACGGCAGGTCGCGCCCGCCCTGCTCGAGGAACGCGGCGGCCGCGGGCGGCAGCACGACGGCGCGATAGCTCACGCCGGCCTCAGCGTCGGGCCTCGAGGCCGTCGTCGCGCCCGTCGAGCCAGCGGGCGAGCGCGTCGAGGTCCTCGGCCAGCGGCGCCTCCAGGCGCAGGTGGCCCGAGCCGGAGGGCGCGGGCAGCTCCAGGCGCCGGGCGTGGAGGGCGAGCCGCGCACACGGCGCGTCCGCCAGCACGTCCGGCGTCCGACCGCGCCCGTACAGCGGGTCGAAGAGGATCGGCGCCTCCTCCGAGCGCAGGTGGACACGGATCTGGTGGTGGCGCCCGGTCAGCGGGTGCGCCTCCAGCAGCGACACCGGCTCGCCTCCCAGGTGCCAGACCCGCAGGGTGGCGTAGTCGGTGGTCGCGGCCTGCTGGCCGCGCTCGCCGGGCCGGGCCGGGCGCGTCTTGCCCTTGCGGGCGGGGTGCAGCGGCACCTCGAGGCGTCCGCGGGCCGGCGACAGCAGCCCGGAGACGAACGCGTGGTAGGTCTTCCGCACGCGACGATGCTCGAACGAGAGGCTGAGGGCACGGTGCGCCAGCGCGTCGCGGGCGAAGAGCACGACGCCGCTGGCGTCGCGGTCGATCCGGTGCACGACGAAGAGCCGCTGCCCCAGCTGCCGCTCCAGCTGCTTCTGCAGGCACGCCTCGGGCGGCTCGCCGCGGGCGGCGATCACCGGCAGCCCGGACGGCTTGTCCACCGCCACCACCGCCCCGTCCTCGTGCAGCAGGACGAGCGGCGACGCGTCGCTCACCCTCCCCTCCTCGCGCCCGAGGTTAGCACTACAATCCCGGCGTCTTCGGCCGCGCCACGGGGAGATCAACATGGAGACGGGCCTGGGCGGAGGACGGACGCCGGCGCGCCGCAGGTGGGCCGGCCTGCTGTGGCTGGCGCCCGTCCTGGCCGGCCTGCTCCTCCCCCCGCCGGCGCTCGCGCAGGGGCACCCGCAGTGGGTCGAGGTGCGGCTGGCGCTGGACGCGGACGGCCACGCCTCGATCACCTACCACGCCCGGTGGCGCACGAGCGGGACCATGCACGGCTTCTACTTCGAGGGCGACAGCGCCACGCCCGAGTGGAAGGGCGGCAGCGCGCAGCTCCCGGGCCGGCGGGAGGCACCGCTGTCGATCACGCGCGCCGGCTCGCGCCGCTGGGACGTCGTGCTGGCGGGCGGGGAGGCCTGGGGCCCGGGCGAGGCGACCTACACCTTCTCCTACGACGCCGACCTCGCGGCCGTCGGGCAGGTGGCAACCACCCGCGATGCGCAGGGCCGCGATCTGGTGGTGTTCAATTGGTCGCCGGTCTCCTGGGACGAGCCGCTCCAGCACGAGACGCTCTACCTCGCGTTCAAGCCCGTGCCGGCGCCGCACGCCGGAGACCTGACGCTCGAGGAGGCGACGGTCGCCGGCCTGCGCACGGAGCCCTGGGTCAACCGGCGCTACCTCATCACCTACCGCGGCGCCTACCAGCCGCCGATCCTGTGGGTCCGCCTCCACCAGGAACAGGTGCCGGCGCGCGGCGACGCCCGCGTGCAGCTCTACCTCCCGGCCGAGCGCTTTGCCGGCGTGTCGGCGGCGGCCGAGCGGCGGGAGGCCGCGCTCGCCGCCGAGCGCGAGCGGCAGCGCACGCAGGAGGAGGCGGAGCGCCGGGAGCAGCAGCGGGCGGCCCGCGAGGCGGCCGCGCACCGGGTCACTGCCCTCCTGCCGATCCTGCTCGGTCTGGCGCTGGTCGGATTCGTGATCGCCGCCCGCAAGCTGCGGGGCCTGGCGCGGGCCACCGCCACCGCGCCCGACGTGCTGTGGGAGCGGGACGACTGGGAGCCGCCGCGGCTGCGCGTCTCCAGCTTCCGCAAGCCGGGGAAGGTCGCCGAGCTGCTGCCGCTCGAGGCGCTGACGCTGCTGGGGCTGCCCTTCCAGGTGATCCTGGCGATGCTGCTCGACCGGCTCGAGTCGAGCGGGCGGCTGAGCCGGCAGACGCGGGAGGCCGCGCTCTGGCTGGCACGCACCGGAGGCGCCGCACCCGACGACGACCCCTACGCCGCCTTCGTGTGGAAGGCCCTGCCGGCAGCCCCCGCGCCGGTACCCTCCGACCTCGCCGGCAAGGTGGGCGAGCTTCTGGTCGGTACCGTCCAGCGCAAGGCCTGGGACGCGGACCTCGACGCCACGCGGCAGCATTACCGTGCCCTCTTCGCCCAGATGTTCCCCGACGTGGCGGCGGTGCAGGGTCGCCGCCTCGCCGCCAGCGAGTCGGCGGCGTTCTACCCGTGGTGGGTGAGCGCCCACAACGCGTCCGGTCCTGCCGTGTGGAGCCGCAGCGCGGCGGAGGCGCCGTTCAGCGGCGGCGGCGGGCAGTTCGGCGGGGGCGGCGCCAGCTCGTCGTGGGATGCGCCGGTGGCGGCCCTCGGCGCGGTGCCAGCGCGCGCCTCGATGGCCGCCTACGGCCCCGAGGACCTGGTCGGCGCGTACGAGCACTCGGCCTGCCACAGCGCGTGTCACAGCGCCTGCCACTCGGCCTGCCACAGCGCGTGCCACAGCGCCTGCCACTCGGCCTGCGTCTCGGGAGGCTCGCATTGATGCCCCCCTGGCCCACCACCGCCGAGGCTGCGACGCTGCGCTTCCTGCTGCCGGTCGCGTCGCTGCGCACGCGCCTGCTGGCGGCCATCGGCTCGGTCACCCTGGGTGTGTGCCTCTGGTCCCTGCTGCCGCTGTCGTTCGCTCCGGTCGGCCTGCTGCTGGTGCTGGCGGGCCACCTGCTGCTGTGGGTGCGCACGCAGACCACGGCGCCCGGCGGCGCCACACCGCAGCACGAGGACCTGTGGGCGCCCGTGGAGGACGACTGGCTGCAGCGGGTGGACGCCCTCGAGAAGAGCGGCGAGCGCTGGGACGTGACGCCGTGGGACGTCTCGAACGTGACCGGCTGCCTCGGCCTGCTGTGCCTGCTCGGCGCGCTGGCGGCCGGCGTGGTGCTCGCCGCCGGCGCGCTGGACCTCGGGGTCGCGCTGCGCCTCGCCGCCGGCGGCGTGGTGCTCTTCGTGCCGCTCTGGCTCAACGGCATGCGCACCACCTGGAACCCGAGTGAGCTGCGGAAGAAGGGCGAGGCGCTGGCGGCGGCGCGGGAGACGGCCACCGGCCTGAGCCGGGGGGAATTCGACGTCGTGCCCACGCTGGCGCTGCGCGAGGGGCGGCGCGGAAAGTACCCCGTCGACGCCCGGCTCATGCTGCGGCCGCGGCACGAGGATGCCTCGGGCTTCCTGGGGGTGCAGCTCCAGGTGGCGATGAACAACGTGCAGGGCACCGACTACCCGTACCTCTACGCCGTCGTGCTGGGCAAGGAGAGCTTCCGCTTCCCGGATTTCCCCAGGGAACGCACGGTCGGCGCCGTCCGCCTGGTCTACGAGCGTGGCCAGGACAAGGGGGTGCGATTCCTCGTCGTGAGACAGCACGCGGACGAGGCGGGCGGCTGGCACACGCCGCCCGACGTGATCGCCGGCATCGTCGCCGCGGCCCTGGAGCTCGCTCGCTCTGCGTGGCGGGCGAACCAGCCGACGCCGTCCGCCTAGCGGCGCAGGGTCAGGCCTTGAGAGCCAGCGCAGTGTCGACCCGCCGCGAGCCCATCCGGGCCGTCCCCGGTCCGCTCTGGGTCCGGCTCTCGCCCGACCAGCCGCACCCGGTCGACCTGCGCTGGGTCGACGCGATGATGGCGAGCGCCCGGCCGCACCTGATGGTGCGGCCGGAAGACGAGCTGCTGATCCTGGTCCCCAACACGCCGATCAAGCTCAACCCCACCGCGGTCCGCGTGCTGCAGGCGATGGTCCACGAGGGCGCCTCGGTGGCCGAGGTGCTCGCCCGCGAGGGCGACCGGCCGAGCCGCCGGGTCGAGCTCCACGCCTTCTTCACGGACCTCAGGGCCTGGCTGGAGGGCGGCCTCGGCGAAGGTGAGGGCCGCCGCGCCGTCGTGCGCGAGCCCTTCAGCGCCGACTTCTGCCGCTACCCGGTGCTGTCGGAGGTGGCGCTGACGTACCGCTGCGACCTCGCCTGCGGGTTCTGCTACGCGGGCTGCGGCCGCGGCGGTCTGCCGGAGGGCTGGAGCGAAGAGCGGGTGATGGACGACGACGCGGTCTGCCGCGTGCTCGGGGTCATCCGTCACCAGGCCCGCTGTCCCAGCGTCAGCTTCACCGGCGGCGAGCCGCTGCTGCGGCCCGGGCTCTCCCGCTTCGTCCGCCACGCGAAGGGGCTGGGCCTCAAGGCCAACCTGATCTCGAACGGCCAGCGGCTCGACGACCGCCGCGCGGGCGAGCTGACCGAGGCCGGCCTCGACTCCGCCCAGCTCTCGCTCGAAGGGCCGACGGCGGAGGTCCACGACGCGGCGGTCGGCCGCCGCGGCGCGTTCGACCGGCTGTGGGACGGTCTCGAGCGCCTGCGCGCTCGCGGCGTGCGCGTCCACACCAACACCACCGTCACCCGAAAGAACCGGGACTTCCTCGAGGCGGTCATCGACCTGGTGGCCGGTCGCGGCCTCGAGCGCCTGACCATGAACCTGGTCATCCCCTGCGGCAGCGCGGGTGCCGACCCGGCGCTCGCCGTCCGCTACGCGGAGGCCGGCCCCATCGTCGAGCGCGTGCGGGCGCGGGCGCAAGCGCGGGGGGTGCAGCTGGTGTGGTACTCGCCGCTGCCGCTGTGCCTGTTCAACACCGTCGCCCACGGTCTCGGCAACCGCGGCTGCGCGGCGGCCGATGGTCTCCTGCACGTCGACCCGGCCGGCGACGTGCTGCCCTGCTCGAGCTTCGGCCACCGCGAGTCGCTGGGCAACCTGCTCGCGCAGTCGTTCGAAGAGGTCTGGCAGTCGGAGGCCGCGCGCTTCTTCCGGGAGAAGAGGATGATGCCCTCGCGCTGCTCCGGCTGCGCGGAGGCGGCGTTCTGCCAGGGAGCCTGCGTCCTCTACTGGCGCGCGATCGGCCTGGCCGAGTTGGGCGGGAACGCCAGCGAGCGCCCGCCGCGGCCACCGGCTTCCCGACACGGCAACCTCCGCTGACGCGGCCGGTCCAAGGTTCTGGGATATGCTGCTGCGACCGTGCGCGTGAGAGGCGCGCCGTTCCGAACGGAGACAACTGGGCATGAGCCGGGCCAGGCGCTCAGCATGACGGGCGCACCGATGCTGGTTTCGGCCGCGGCGATCCTCATGCTGGGGGCGGCTGCCGCGGCGGCGCCCGGGCAGGCCGAGCCGCCGGCTCCCGCGGCGGCGGCCTCGGCGCCGCTTCCCTTCACGCTGCCGCAGGCGCTGGCCCTGGCGCGCGAGCACAACCCCACGATCCTCGCCGCCCGGCTGCGCCAGCCGGTGGACCTCGCCGCCGTCGCCATGGCCCGCGAGTACCCCAACCCCGAAGCGCGCTACGAGCGGGCCAGGGACACGCCCCGGGACTCGCTGGGGCTCACGCAGACGATCGAGATCCCCGACAAGCGCTCCTGGCGCATCAAGGCGGCGGAGGCCGCGGCCCTGACCGGCCGCGCCGAGATCGCGCAGGTGGAGGCCGAGGTCGCCTTCGACGTACGTCGGGCCTACTACGCGCTGGCGGCGGCGCAGCGGCGCTCGGCCGCCATCGCCGAGCTGCTCGAGCTGGCGCGCCGGGCGCGTGACGCGGCGGAGGGCCGGCTGGAGGCGGGGGAGGTTTCGCAGCTCGACGCGCTGCAGGCGCAGGTCATCCTCGCGCAGGCCGAGAACGAGGCGACCGCCCAGGCCGGCACCACCCGCGGCGCGGTGGCCGAGCTGAACGCCCTGCTCGGCCGCGACCCGGCCGAGCCGACGATCGTCGAGAACGAGGTCGATGCCGGACAGCCGCCGGCGCTGCAGGCGGCGCTGCAGACCACGGAGACCGCCAACGCGGCCCTCGCCATCCTCGACCGCCAGATCGAGGAGGCGCAGGCCCGCAGGGAGCTGGCCCGGGCGGAGCGCTGGCCGGACCCGGCCGTGGAGGCGGCGCTCACCCACGGCGCCGAGCCGGATTTCACCTGGGGCTGGCGGTTCTCGCTCGCGGTGCCCCTGCCGCTGTTCACGCGCCACCAGGCGGCGGTGCGCGCCGAGGAGGCGACGCTGTCGCTCCGGCGCGCCGAGCGCGAGGCCGCCGTCCAGCGGGCGCGGGCCGCGGTGGTCTCGGCCCTGGCCCGGGCGCAGGCGCAGCACCAGCGCTACCTGCGCTTCCGCGACGAGATCCTGCCGAAGAACCGCCAGGTGGAGCAGATGGCGCAGGAGGCCTACCGCGAGGGCGAGACTCCGCTCAGCGCGCTCCTGCAGGCGCTCCAGGCCTCGCGCGACCTGCGCGCGCAGGCGCTCGACGCCGCCTCGGAGTACCAGTCCGCGCTCGCAGACCTGGAGCAGGCGATGACCCTGGGAGGCAAGCCGTGAGGCGACGCGTGATCGGGATCGCCCTCGCCTGCGTGGCCGCCGCGGCCTGCGGCAGGAAGGAAGCCGAGGAGACGGAGACGCAGGCGGCGGTGCCGGTGCAGGCTGCGGTCGTCCGCCAGGGCACCATCACCGCCTCCATCCATGCCACCGGCCTGGTCGAGGGAGCGCCCGGGGCCGACTGGACGGCGACCGCACCGCAGCAGGCGCGGGTGGCCGAGATCCGCGCGGCGGCCGGAGACGTGGTCAGGAAAGGCCAGCTGCTGGTCGTCTTCGACTCGCCACCGCTGCGCACCGACCTCGCCACGCGGCAGGGCGACCTCGCGCAGGCCCAGGCGCGGCTCACCACCGCCCGCCGCGAGCACCAGCGGCTGTCTCGGCTGTTGGAGCGGGGCATCGCCTCGCGCAAGGAGGTCGACGAGGCGCAGAAGGAGCTGCTGGACGCCGAGGCAGCGCTGCGGACGGCGACCGAGGCGCAGGCCGCGGCCGAGGAGCTGTCCAGCCGTGCCCGGGCGACGGCACCCTTCGACGGCATCGTGGCCCAGCGCTGGCACAGCGCCGGGGACCTGGTGGACGCGAACGAGCACGTGCTGCGCGTCATCGACCCGCAGCGGCTGCAGGTGACGGCGGCCGTGCCCGCCGCGGAGGCGCCGCGGATCGTGGTCGGCCGACCGGCGCAGGTCACGGTGTCGGGCTCGGCCAGCGGCCCCTTGACGGCGCGGGTCCTGGGCCAGCCGGCCCTGGTGGATCCGGCCACCGGGACGGCGAGCGTCCGCCTCCGGCTCGACGCCTCCCTGGCCGTGGGCACGCCGGTGGAGGTGGAGATCGCGGCCGAGGAGCAGCAGGGTGCCCTGATCGTGCCCGCCGAGGCGGTGGTCAGCGAGGGCGGCCAGGCCGCGGTGTTCGTGGTGGACGCGACGAAGCACGCCCGTCGCCGGGCGGTGGTGCTGGGGCTGCGCAGCGGGGCGCAGGTGCAGGTCAAGAGCGGCGTGAAGGCCGGCGAGGCGGTGGTGGTGAAGGGCGTGCAGGAGCTGCCGGACGGCGCGCTGGTGGCGGCGTCGGCCTCATGAACCCGGCCCGTCTCGCAGCCGCCAACCCGCGGGCGGTGCTCCTGCTGACGGGCCTGCTGGTGGCGGCGGGGCTGGTGGTCGCGCCCGGGCTGCCCAGCGACATCTACCCGCCGCTTGAGTTCCAGCGCGTCGTCATCATCTGCCACAGCGGCACCACGCCGGCGCGCTCGATGATGCTGACGGTGGCGCGCCCCCTCGAGCAGGCGGTCATGGAGGTGCCGGGGATCCGTCGCGTGCGCTCGAAGACGTTCCGCGGTGCGAGCGAGATCTCCGCCCAGTTCGCCTCCGGGACCGACATCCTGCAGGCGCTGCAGCAGGTGCAGAACCGGGTGGCCGAGCTGCGCGGCGAGCTGCCGGCGGAGACCGAGCTGCTCGTCGACCGGCTGACGCCGGCCGCCTTCCCCATCCTCAGCTACAACCTGACCGGCGGGCTCTCCCAGGCCGACCTCTACGACTACGGCTTCTTCGTCCTGCGGCCCGGGCTGGCGCGGGTGCCGGGCGTGGGCCACGTCGAGGTGCTCTCCTCGGACACCCGCGAGATCGAGGTGGTGGTCGACCCCGCGGCCCTGCTGGCGAGCGGCCTCAGCGCCCACGACGTGGCGGAAGCGATCAGGTCCGCGAACCGGCTGACGCCGGTCGGCCGCTACACGGCCGGAGGCATCCAGCACCTGGTCCTCGCCTCCGGCCTGTGGTCCTCCGCGGCGGACATCGCCGCCACCCCGGTGGCGGCAAAGGGCGGCGCCACGCTGCGGGTCGCCGACGTGGCGAAGGTCTTCCCCGGCAGCCCCGACCGCACCAGCCTGATCGCCGGCAACGGCGAGCCGGCGGCGGTCGTCAACGTCGCCAAGCAGATCGGCGCCAACATCCTGGACATCCGCCGCGGCGTCGAGGACACGCTGGCCGAGCTGGCCCGCAGCCTGCCGTCGGGGATGCGGCTGACCAAGGTCTACGACCTCGCCGGCTTCGTCTCGGACGCCATGGGCAACGTGCGCGACGCCATCCTGATCGGCGGGCTGCTGGCGGTGGCGGTGCTGTTCCTCTTCCTCCGCTCCTGGCGCATCACGCTGGTCGCCTCGCTGACCCTGCCCATCACCGTCGTCGGCACCTTCGTCTTCATGCGCCTGTTCGGCGAGACCGTGAACCTGATGTCGATGGGCGGGTTGGCCGTCGCCATCGGCCTGGTGATCGACGACGCGGTGGTGGTGGTCGAGAACATCCACCGCCACTTCGCGGCCGGCGGGGAGATGACGGCGATCGAGGAGGCGGTCGGCGAGCTGGTCGCCCCCGTCGTCGGCTCGACGCTGACGACCGTGGTGGTGTTCGCGCCGCTGGGGCTGCTCTCGGGCGTGTGGGGCCAGTTCTTCCGGGCGCTCTCCATCACCCTGAGCGTCTCCGTGCTGCTCTCGCTGGGGCTGGCGCTCTTCCTGATCCCGCTCCTCGCCCGCTGGGCCTACCGCGGTGGCCGGCCGCACCACGGCCGGGGGGCACGGCTCGACGCCGCGTACGCCCGGGCGCTCGAGACCGTCTGGGGCCGCCCCCGGCTGCTCGTCGCCGGCGTGGCCGGCCTCGCGCTGCTGGCGCTGGTGCTGTTCCTGCGCACGCCCACCGGGTTCCTGCCCGGGATGGACGAGGGCGGCTTCGTCGTCGACTACCTGTCCCCGCCGGGCAGCGCGCTCGAGGAGACGGACGTGTGGGTGCGGAAGATCGAGGCGCTGCTGAAGCAGACGCCGGACGTCGCCTCCTTCTCGCGCCGCACCGGCTCCGAGCTGGGCCTCTTCGCCACCCAGCAGAACAAGGGCGACATCGTGGTGCGACTGAAGCCGCGTCGCCGACGGCGCCGCGCCGACGACGTGGTCCAGGACCTGCGCGACAAGATCACGGAGGCAGCGCCGGTCCTGCACGTCGAGTTCGTGCTGCTGCTGCAGGACATGATCGGCGACCTGGAGGGCAACCCCGAGCCCATCGAGGTGAAGCTCTTCGGCGACGACCAGGAGGTGCTCTCGCGGCTGGCGGCGGAGGTCGAACCGCGCATGCACCAGGTCAAGGGGATCGTCGACGTGGTCGGGGTGCAGAAGGGCAACCCCGAGGTCACCTGGACCATCGACCCGGCGGCGGCGGGCCGGCTCGGGCTGACGATCTCCTCCGTCAGCGACCAGCTGCAGGCCGCCGGGCTGGGCGAGGTGGCGACCGAGCTTCGGCTACAGGACCGCACCATCCCGGTCCGGGTGCGCTACCCGGACGCGGTGCGCTTCGACC
This sequence comes from Vicinamibacteria bacterium, assembly GCA_035542035.1. GTDB lineage: Bacteria > Acidobacteriota > Vicinamibacteria > Fen-336 > Fen-336 > DATBSL01. The sequence goes on from DATKME010000016.1 coordinate 31,239, forward strand.
CCGCGCGGCTGGCCCAGGCGGCGATCCGCGGCGGCGACGGCAAGGTCGTCCCCTTCGCGGCCCTGGCCCGGCCGCAGGCCGCGCAGGCGGGGAACATCCTGCTGCGGGAGAACCTGCGGCAGATGGCGCTGGTGAGCGGCCGCCTGGAGGAGCGCGACCTCGGGGGGGCGGTCAAGGAGCTGCGGCAGAAGCTCGCCGGCCTCGAGCTGCCGCCCGGCTACACGCTGGAGATCGGCGGCCAGCTCGACTCCCAGCGCCAGGCCTTCCGCGAGCTGCTGACCGTGCTGGGCATCGCCGCCTCGCTGGTGCTGGTGATCCTGGTGGCCGAGTTCCGTGCCTTCACGCCGGCGCTGCTGATCCTGTGCGCGGCGCCCCTGTCCTTCGGCGGCGCCCTGCTGATGCTGATCCTCACCGGCACGGAGCTCAACGTCTCCTCGGCCATGGGCTTCATCCTGCTGGTGGGGCTGGTGGTGAAGAACGGCATCGTGATGATCGACTACGCCCACCACCTGCACGCCCGGGGGCTGGGCTTCGAGGACGCTCTGCAGCAGGCGGCCCACATCCGCCTGCGGCCGATCCTGATGACGACGCTGTGTACGCTGTTCGGCCTGCTGCCGCTGGCCCTGGGCCTGGGCGCCGGGGCGGAGCTGCAGAAGCCGCTGGCCCTGGTGGTGGTCGGCGGCCTGGCGCTCTCGACGGTCGTCACGCTGTTCGCGGTGCCGACCTTCTACCGGGCGCTCCACCGGCGGGGGGCGCAGACGGCGTGAGCCGGGGGGATGCGGGCCGGGCGAGGCCCCCGGAGGACGGCCGTCAGCTATATCAATGAATGTTACAGATGCCACGCAGTAGCATCGAACCGGAGGCTTCCATGAACAAGAACCGGGCAGGGCTGGTCCTCATCCCCTTGGCGCTGATGGCGATGCCGGCCGTCGGTCTCGGGCAGGGGGCGCCCCAGCAGGGGCCGTACCGAAAGCTGACCGAGATCGCCATCGGGGGCGAGGGCGGCTGGGACTACCTGTCGGTCGACGCGGTCAACCGCCGGCTCTATGTCTCGCACGCGACGAAGGTGGTGGTGGTCGACGTCGACACCAACAAGGTGGTGGGGGAGGTGGCGCCCACGCCCGGTGTCCACGGCATCGCGGTGGCCCCGGAGCTGGGCCGCGGGTTCGTCAGCAACGGGCGCGAGTCGACGGTCAGCATCTTCGACCTGAAGACGCTGCAGACGGTCGGCAAGGTCACCACCGGCGAGAACCCGGACGCCATCCTCTACGTGCCGCCGCAGAAGGAAGTCTGGGCCTTCAACGGCCGCGGCCGCTCGGCCACGGTCTTCGACGCGCAGACGGGCGCGGTGCGCGCGACCGTCCCGCTCCCCGGCAAGCCCGAGTTCTCGGTTTTCGACGAGAAGACCGGCCGCGTCTACGACAACATCGAGGACACCAGCCAGCTGGTGGCGATCGACGCCGTCACCCACCAACTGGCGGCCACCTGGCCGATCGCCCCAGGCCAGGAGGCCTCGGGCCTGGCGCTCGACCCCTCGACCCACCGGCTGTTCGTGGGCTGCAGCAACGAGCTGATGCTGATGGTGGACGCCACCGCCGGCAAGGTGCTGGCCAGCGTGCCGATCGGCGCCGGCGTCGACGCCAATGCCTTCGACCCCGGCACCGGCCTGGCGTTCGCCTCCAGCAGCGACGGCACGCTCACGGTGGCGCGCGAGGACCCGGCGGGGGCGCTGAAGGTGGTCCAGGCGCTCGTCACGCCGCCGCGCTCGCGCACCATGACGCTCGATCCCAAGACCCACCGGCTCTACGTGGCGGCCGCCGAGTTCGCCCCGGCGCCCCCGGCCGCGGACGGCCGGCCGCAGCGGCCGCAGGTGGTGGCGGGGTCGTTCAAGATCGTGGTGTACGAGATGCAGAAGTGAGGCGGGCGCGGCCGATCAGCGGCGCTGCTGCAGCGCCGGCAGTGTCGCCCTGAGCCGGCGTCCCAGGTACACGCTGACGGTCACCTGCTCGCGCCCGCCGCGCTCGAGGGCCACGCTGCCGAGCGCCCGCAAACCGTCGAAGTACGACGCGTAGGCCACCAGCGGCTCGGGCCCGGAGCGCCGGCGCACGGCCAGCAGCACGTCCCGGCCGAGCGCCGTCGCCGGCGGGCGTGCGAAGGCGAAGCCCCGCGCGTCCTCGCCGACGCAGGTGACGTCGACCGACGGGCCCGTCGCCCAGGCGAGCTTGGCCGCGTCGTCCCAGCGGCCGCTGGCCACCAGCACGTCCGGCGTCGGGTATCCCCACTCGCCGATCTGCCGGGCAACCGGCGTCCAGTCCAGCAGGTCGTCGGTCGGATCGCCGCGGGCGAAGAGCGCGGGCGAGGCGGAGCGCAGCCAGCCGGTGCGGGCGTGAGCCGCCAGCACGACGACCACCGCCAGGAAGCCGGCGGCGCTGCCCCCCAGCCAGGTGCCGGTCCAGCCTCGCCGGCGGCCGTCGCCCGCGACGGCTGCGCCCAGCAGCGGCAGCAGGATGAAGTAGCCGGGCGCCTCCCAGTGCGGCAGCCCCCGCACGCCGAGCGCCGTCAGCAGCGTGAAGCCCACGATGGGGAAGACGCCGAGGCAGGCCAGCAGCCAGCGCCGGCCGTCACGCGGGCCGGAGCGGAGGGCCGAGACGAGCACGGCCAGCAGCGGCAGCCAGATCCAGGGCAGGATCCAGACGGCCTGGCCGCCGAGGCTGTCGAGGAAGGGTGTCCCGCCGCTCTCTGTCAGGGGGACGGCGCGGCCGCCCTGGAAGCGGAACGAGGCCCACCCGTGGCCGGCGTTCCAGGCGACGACCGGCGTGAAGACGAGCGCCGCCACCAGCAAAGCCAGCCAGGGACCCGGCCGGCGAAGCTGGCGAGCCTGCCGCGGCGACGTCACCAGGAAGAGCGCGGCCCCCGCCAGCAGGAAGACGGCGTGGTACTTCGAGAGGAGCGCGAGCCCGGCCAGGGCGCCGAAGCCGATCCACCATCCGGTGCCGGGCGTCGCGCCGAACGCCGCCCGCGCCAGGCAGTACACGGCGGCGACGCTGAAGAGCAGCAGCGGCCCGTCTGGCAGGGCCCAGCCGCCGGCCGCCACCGAGAAGAAGAGGCTCACGTTCAGCAGGAAGGCGGCGTGCAGGCCGGCCTCCGGCCCGAACAACAGGGCGCCCAGCCTGTCCATGAGCCAGGTGGTGGCGGCGAAGGCGAGGATGAACGGCAGCCGCACGACCAGGGCGCTCTCGGTGCCGGCGAGCCGGCTGGCGAGGCCGGCCCACCAGAAGGTCATCGGCGGGTGGTCGAAGTAGCTCAGGCTCAGGTGCCGGCCCATCACCGCGGCGTACGACTCGTCGACGCTGAGACCGACCAGGACGGCCAGCGACAGCCGCAGGGCGGTGAAGCCGAGGATCGTTGCGATCAGGCGCACGGAGGCGCTCATTATGCCCGCCGGGCCCGTCGCCCGTGGCATGGATCACCGGGCGCATGGCGGCGCCCGGCGGCCTCGATAGAATCTCGCCTTCGACCCAGGAAACGCCGCCCGTCGCCGGGCAGCCTCGGAGGCACCGCATGAGCCGATCCGCCGCGTTCACCGCCGCCGCGTGGCTGGCACTGGCCGCCGTTCCGGCCGTCAGGGCGAGCGACGACGGCAGCCAGCTCCGCTCGCCCTTCCGCATCGACTACCTCGGGTACCTCCAGGCCGGACCCAAAGTGGCGCTCTTCCTCGCCCCCCAGGGCGGCTCGCTGGCCTGGACGGTGGAGGACGCCAGCGGCGCGGCCGTCGCCAGGGGCACGACCAGCGACTACGTCGCCAACGACTTCGCCTCGGGCGACAGCTTCTTCCGCATCGACTTCTCGACCTTCCACGGGACGGGCAAGGGCCTGCGGCTCGCCGCCAACGGCCAGCGCTCGGAACCCTTCGACGTCGACGGGCGCAACCCGTACGGCCGGCTGGCGGAGGAGGGCTTCCACTACTTCGAGGTCCACCGCACAGAGGACACGGTCTTCGAGAAGTTCCTCGACAACTGGACGAGCGGGAGGATCGAGGGCCCCTTCTGGAAGGATGCGGGCGACAACGGCTCGTACCCGACGAACACCGCGATCGCGGTGTGGACGCTGCTGAACCTCTACGAACGCTACCCCGAGGCGAACACCGGCCTGGGCCCGGTCAGCATCTACGACGAGGTGAAGGTCGGCACCGTGCTCATGCACCAGCTGATCCTGCCGGGGCAGAAGCTGGCCATCGCCAAGCTGCACACGAACGTGCCGCCGTACGGCCCCTGCCCGCCGCACAGCAGCGGCCCCTGCGTGTCGATGACCGAGACCAAGGCCACCTACGCCATGGCCCGCTCGCTGGCGCAGCTGGCGCGGGCGCACCTGCGCGAGAAGCAGCCGGCCGAGGCGAAGCGGGCCTTCGCGCTGGCGCGGGCGGCCTACACGAACGCCCGCACCGAGCCGCCGGTCTGCCGGGGCTTCGAGTCCTTCGGCGGGGAGGGCGGCATCTACCCGGACAACGACCCCTGGGCGCTGTGGCGCGAGACGGGCAAGCACCGCGAGCCGTGCCACCCCGGCCGCGACAACATCGAGGACGACTCCTTCGCCGCTCTCGTCGAGGTGTTCCTGGCCGCGCAGGCGCTGGGCGACCCCCAGGCTTCGGCGCTGGCCAGGGACGTGGTGGCCCACCCCCGCTTCGCCGAGATCTCCGAGTTCTGGTGGTACGCGACCGCCGCCACCGGCAACCTCTCCCTGCTCACCCTGCGGCCGGCGGGCATCGACCTCGCTCCGATCCGCAGGAACCTCTTCCGCTACGCGGACGAGCTGGTCGGCTACGAGAAGGTCGGCTACCCGGGCGTCACCAAGGACGTCCACTCGCAGCGCTGGAACACCGGCGACCGCGACGAGCTCGACCAGAACTGGCGCTGGGGCTCGAACCGCAACCTGCTGGACGACGCGATCCTCCTGGCCTTCGCCGCCGAGGAGAAGGCAGGCGACCACCAGCCGACGCAGGCCGCCGCCTACGCCGCAGCGGCGGTGCGCGTGCTGGACTACATCCTCGGCACCAACGCCATGGCCCTGTGCATGGTCACCGGCTTCGGCGAGAACGCAGTCGAGCGCCTGCACGACTGCTGCGTGCCGAACAGCGTCCCTGGACAGATGGCTCTGGGGCCGAACAACTGGACGAACGCCGGCGACCCGGACATGCCTCCCTTCGGCTCGCTGCCGGGGATGAAGATGATGCCGGTGAAGGGCCGCGGCTGGGGGGCGCGCGAGCTGGCGATCGACGGCAACGCGCCCCTGGTCTGGGTGGCCTGGTGGGCGCAGCACCGGGCGGCGGACCTGCTCGGCCCGGCGAAGTAGGAGAGAGGAGGCCCGCCATGGCCGACAAGAGCGCGACCAGCCGCCGCAGCTTCCTGGAGACGAGCGCCACCACCGCCGCGGTGACGCTGGTCGCCCGCCACGTGCTGGGCGGGACCAAGTACGTGTCGCCCAGCGACCGGATCAACGTCGGCTACGTGGGCTGCGGCACCCAGGGCCTGCGGCAGATGATGCAGGCGCTGCAGAGCCCCGACATCCGGATCACGGCCGTCTGCGACCCCAACCGGCGCAGCGAGGACTACATCGAGTGGGGACGCTACGAGCTGCGCGACAAGATCCGGGCCTTCGTCAAGGACCCCGGATGGGCCGAGGGCGCGCGCGCCTGCCCCTGCGGGCGCGAGGTGGGCAAGGAGGTGGTCGACCGCCATTACGGGACGAGCGCGGTCGCCGGCTGCCACGCCTACCTCGACTTCCGGGAGATGCTGGCCCAGGAGAAGGGCCTCGACGCCGTCTACGTGATGACGCCCGATCACCTGCACGCCACGGTGGCGCTGGCCGGCATGAACGCCGGCAAGCACGCGATCACCCACAAGCCGCTGGGCAACGTGATGCACGAGGCGCGGCTGGTGATCCAGAGGGCGCGCGAGACGGGGGCCGGGACCCACATGTTCTGCGCCGCCGCTCACCAGGACACCGCCACCATCGCCGAGTGGATCCAGGCGGGCGCGATCGGGCCGGTGCGCGAGGTGCACAACTGGTCGACCCGGCCCTACTGGCCCCAGGGCATGACCACGCGCCCGGAGGGAGTGCCGGTGCCCGACGGGCTCGACTGGAAGCTCTGGCTCGGCCCGGTGCCGGACCGGCCGTACAGCCCCGCCTACACCAACGCCGTCTTCCGCGGCTGGTACGACTTCGGCACCGGCGCGCTCGGCGACATGGGCCACTACAGCTTCTTCCAGATCTTCAAGGTGCTGCAGCTGGGCTCCCCCCTGACCGTGGAGGCCACCCGCAGCCAGCTGTGGCTGATCCAGGACCTGCTGTGGAAGAAGCAGACGAACGCCGTCTCCTACCCGCAGGCCCAGCTCATCCGCTGGGAGTTCCCAGCCCGCGGCCAGATGCCGCCGGTCGCGCTCCACTGGTACGACGGCGGCCTGCGTCCGCCCCGGCCGCGCGAGCTGGACGAGGACAACCTGCCGATGCCGGACGAGGGCGTCCTCTACGTCGGCGACTCCGGCAAGATCCTGGGCGGCTTCAACGGCGAGCAGCCGCGCCTCGTTCCGAAGGCGCGGATGGACCGTTTCCAGCCGCCGCCGAAGACGCTGCCGCGGCCGATCGGCGAGCTCGAGCAGTGGATCCGGGCCTGCCGCGGCGTGCAGCCGTCCGACGCCAGCTTCCCGAACGTCGCCGGCATCAGCGAGACGATCCTGCTGGGGACGATCGCCGCCCGGGTGGACAGGAAGCTGCGCTGGGACGCTGCCAACACCCGCTTCGTGGACGCCCCGGAGGCCGACGCGCTGATGGTGCGCCCCGAGTACCGTGAGGGCTGGAAGCTCTAGACCAGGGAGGACGCCGTGCGCGAACTGTACCCGCCCATCGAGCCCTTCGACGAGGGCCTGCTGAAGGTGTCCGACCTGCACACGGTGCACTACGAGCAGGTCGGCAACCGCCGCGGGAAGAAGGCCCTCTTCCTCCACGGCGGTCCCGGCGGGGGGCTCGACCCCGACTATCGCCGCTACTTCGACCCCGAGCGCTGGCACCTGGTGCTGTTCGACCAGCGGGGCAGCGGCAAGAGCACGCCCCACGCGGAGCTTCGGGAGAACACGACCTGGGACCTCGTCGCCGACGCCGAGCGGCTGCGCCAGCACCTCGGCATCGCCGAGTGGCTGGTGTTCGGCGGCAGCTGGGGCAGCACGCTCGCCATCGCCTACGCCGAGGCCCACCCGGAGCGCTGCACCGGCCTCGTCCTGCGCGGCATCTTCCTGCTGCGCCGGAAGGAGCTGCTCTGGTTCTACCAGGAGGGCGCGAGCTGGCTGTTCCCCGACGCCTGGGACGAGTACCTGAAGCCGATCCCGGAGGTGGAGCGCGGCGACCTGATGAGCGCGTACTACCGCCGGCTCACCTCGCCGGACCCCGCGGTGAGGCGCGAGGCCGCCAGGGCGTGGTCGATCTGGGAAGGCACCACCAGCAAGCTGATCGTGGACCCGGAGTACATCGCCCACTACGGCGGCGACGAGTTCGCGGACGCCTTCGCCCGCATCGAGTGCCACTACTTCGTCCACGGGGCCTGGCTGCGCTCCGACACCCAGCTGCTCGACGAGGCCACGAAGATCGCCCACCTGCCCGGCGTCATCGTCCAGGGCCGCTACGACTGCGTGTGCCCGGCCGCCAGCGCCTGGGAGCTGCATAGGCGCTGGCCCCGGTCGAAGCTGGTGCTGGTTCCCGACGCCGGCCACAGCATCAAGGAGCCGGGGATCCTCAGCGCCCTGGTGCAGGCCACCGACGACTTCGCCGAGCGCTGAAGCCGCGTCCTTCGCGGGTAAGATCCGGCTGCGTGCGCCGAAAGCGGATCCCGAAGCCGGTCCCCGGCCGGCTGGACGTCGCCGGCATCACCGAGGCCTTCGCCCACCGGATGATGTACTCGGTCGCCAAGGACCAGTACACCGCCCGCGACTTCGACGCCTACCAGGCGCTCGCCTACGCGGTGCGGGACCGGCTGATGGAGCGCTGGTTCCGCACCCAGGACGCCTACTACCACGCCGACGCCAAGCGGGTCTACTACCTCTCGCTCGAGTTCCTGATGGGACGGGCCCTGCTCAACAACGTGCTGAACCTGGGGGCGCTCGACGCGTACCACGAGGCGCTGGAGCGCCTCGGCTACGGCCTCGAGGAGCTGCAGGAGCAGGAGTGGGACGCCGGACTGGGCAACGGCGGGCTGGGTCGTCTCGCCGCCTGCCTGCTCGACTCCGCGGCGACCCTGTCGCTGCCCTTCTACGGCTACGGCATCCGTTACGAGTACGGCATCTTCCAGCAGCACATCCACGACGGCTTCCAGCTCGAGTCGCCCGACAACTGGCTGCGCTACGGCAACCCCTGGGAGATCCCCCGTCCCGACGCCCTCTTCCCGGTCCAGTTCTACGGGCGCACCGAGCACGACCGCGGCGCCGACGGGCGGCTCCGGGTGCGCTGGGTCGACGCCCAGAGCGTCTGGGCCATGGCCTACGACACGCCGGTGGCGGGCTTCCGGACCGACACCGTCAACACGCTGCGGTTGTGGGCGGCGAAGTCGAGCCGCGAGTTCGACCTCGCCCGCTTCAACGCCGGCGAGTACGTGCGGGCGGTGGAGGACAAGAACGAGTCGGAGAACATCTCGAAGGTCCTCTACCCGCCCGACGACCAGTACGCGGGCAAGGAGCTGCGGCTGAAGCAGCAGTACTTCTTCGTCTCGGCCACGCTGCAGGACGTGCTCCGCCGCTTCCGCAAGAAGCCGAGGCGGCTCGAGGAGCTGCCGGAGAAGGTGGCCGTCCAGCTCAACGACACCCACCCCGCCCTGGCCATCCCGGAGCTGATGCGGCTGCTGGTCGACCACGAGCGGGTGGAGTGGGACACCGCCTGGTCGCTCACCCAGCAGGTGTTCGCCTACACCAACCACACGGTCCTGCCGGAGGCGCTGGAGCGCTGGCCCGCGGAGCTGCTGCGGCGGGTGCTGCCGCGGCACCTGGAGATCGTCGAGGAGATCGACCGCCGCTTCCGGCGGGTGGTGGCCGCGGGGCTGCCCGGCGGGGGAGACGCCGCCCGGCAGATGGCCATCCTGGACGACGCGGGCCAGGTGCACATGGCCCACCTGGCGATCGTGGGCAGCCACTCGGTGAACGGCGTCGCCCGGCTGCACACGGAGATCCTCGAGCAGCGGACCTTCCCCGGCTTCCACGCGCTGTTTCCCCAGCGGTTCAACAGCAAGACCAACGGCATCACCCCCCGCCGCTGGCTGCTGAAGTGCAACCCGGGGCTGGCTCGGCTGGTCAGCGAGGCGCTGGGCGAGGGGTGGCTGCGCGACCTGGAGGAGCTGCGCGGGCTGCGCCGGTTCGCCACCGACGCCGGCTTCCGGGAACGGTGGTCGGCGGTGAAGCGGGCCAACAAGACCGCCCTCGCCGACTGGCTGCGCCGGAGCCACGGGATGGAGGTCGACCCCGGGTTCCTGTTCGACTGCCACGTCAAGCGGATCCACGAGTACAAGCGGCAGCTGCTGAACGTGCTGCGAGCGATCGCGCTCTTCCTCCGGCTCCGCGACGGCGAGTGGGACGGCGTCCCCCGCGCCCTGCTCTTCGCGGGCAAGGCCGCTCCCGGCTATGCCATGGCCAAGCTGGTGATCAAGCTCGTCCACGCGGTGGCAGAGATGATCGCCGGCGACCCCGCCAGCCGCGGGCGGCTGCAGGTGGCCTTCCTGCCGAACTACTCCGTCTCGCTCGCCGAGCGGATCTTCCCCGCCTGCGAGCTCTCGGAGCAGATCTCGACCGCCGGCACGGAGGCCTCGGGCACGGGCAACATGAAGGCCGGGCTCAACGCTGCGCTGACCATCGGCACCCTCGACGGCGCCAACCTCGAGATCCGGGACGAGGTGGGAGAAGAGAACATCTTCATCTTCGGCCACACCGCCGACGACATCGAGGCTCTGCGCGCCTCGGGATACGACCCGGGGGCCGCGCTGCGGGAGAGCGCGGACCTGCAGCGCGCGGTCGAGGTGATCGCCGAGGGCCCCCTGGAGCGCGCCCACCCCGGCCTGTTCCGGCCGATCGTGGAGGAGCTGCTGGGGCGGGACCGCTACTTCCTGTGCGCCGACTTCGACGCGTACCTCCAGTGCCAGGGCCGTGCCGCCGGGGCGTACCGGCGCCCGGACGAGTGGGCCCGGATGTCGATCCTCAACGTGGCCGGGATGGGCCGCTTCTCCAGCGACCGCACGATCGCGGAATACGCCTCCGAGGTCTGGGGGGCGACGCCGGTGCGGGTCAGCTACCGGCCGCGCTGAGCCCGCCGCGTCAGGCGGGCGTCTCCCAGACGGGGTCGGTCAGGCCGGCCACCGTCCGGGTGGGTGAGCCGTCGTACAGGTCGAGGACCACGATCTCGTTCGTGCCCTGGCGCAGCCACACGCCCGGGCAGAACAGCGCCTGCTGGGGGCCGACGCGCCAGTGCCGGCCCAGGTGGTGACCGTTCACCCAGACGTTCCCCTTCGTCCACCCGCGGGTGTCGATGTAGGTGTCGCCGGTCCGGGCCAGCTCGAAGCGGCCGCGGAAGAAGGAGGGGCCGCGCGGCGGTGTCTTCGAGAACTCCAGGCCGGCCAGGTCGCTGCAGGGCAGGCGGAACATCTGCCAGCCGGTGAGAATGGTGCCGTCGAGGGTGACCCTCCCGACGATGCCCTTGCGGTCCTCGTAGAGCTTCGGGCCGAAATTGATGCGGCCGCTGTTCTCCACCAGTATGTCGAGCGGCTGGCTCGCCGAGAGCGAGACCGTCGCAGCGGTCTCGCCCAGCCGGCGGTCGAGGGTGGCCAGCCGCCGGCCGTCCTGCAGGACGACCGCGAAGTCGCGCGGCTCGTCGATCTCCAGGCGGGCGCCGGAGGCGGCCCGGGCCTGGGTTCGGTAGAGGACGAAGCCGTAGGACTGGCCCAGCTCCTCGAAGGTCAGCGGGCGCGGCGAGGAGACGGGCTCGCCCGCGAGGCCCAGCAGCGGCGCCGTCTCGCTGAGCTCGAAACGGGGGATCGCGATCATGGGCAGGGGGGCGGGGGGCTCGGGCAGCGTCTCGCCCGGCGGCAGATGCTTGCGGATCACCTCGCGGTAGAGGGCGAACTTGGGGGCGAGGCGGCCGGCCTCGTCGATGGGCGAGTCGTAGTCGTACGAGCTGATCGTCGGCTCGTAGCCCTTCCCCACGGTGGCGAAGTTGGCGCCGTTCATGAACCCGCGGCTCGAGCCGCCGTGGACCATGTAGAGGTTGAAGGAGATGCCGCGCTCCAGCATCCAGTCGATCCCGGCGAGATGGACCCTGTTGTCGCCGGTGTGGTGCCGCTCGCCCCAGTGGTCGAACCAGCCGACCCAGTACTCGCCGCACATGCGCGGCACGCCCTGACGGAAGCGCGCGAGGTTGGCGAACTCGCGCTCGGGGGCGCCGCCGAAGTTGATCACCGAGGTCACCTCCGGCAGCGTGCCGCCGGCGAGCTCCCGGGGCTCCGAGCCGTCGGAGGTGTACAGCGGCACCTCGATGCCGGAGTCGACGATCATGCGGCGGATGGCGTCCAGGTACTGCTTGTCGTGGCCGAAGGAGCCGTACTCGTTCTCGACCTGCAGCATCAGCACCGGGCCGGCGCGCGTGACCTGCAGCGGAGCGACGCGGGCGAGCAGGGCCTTCAGGTAGCGGGAGGCTGCCGCCAGGAAGCGGGGATCGGTCGTGCGCACCTTGATGTCCGGCGTCTCGTAGAGCCAGGAGGGGAACCCGCCGAACTCCCACTCGGCGCACGAGTACGGGCCGGGGCGGACCAGGACCCACAGGCCCTCCTCCTGCGCGGTGCGGACGAAGGTGGCGACGTCGAGGTCCCCGGCGAAGTCGTGCTGGCCCGGACGGGGCTCGTGCATGTTCCAGAACGAGTACGTGCAGAGGGTGTTGAGACCCATCGCCCGCATCTTCCTCATGCGGTCGCGCCAGTACTCGCGCGGCACCCGCGCGTAATGCATCTCCCCGGAGCGGATGACGAAGGGCCTGCCGTCGAGGACGAAGCGGTCGCCCTGGATGGAGAACGAATGGGAGTCGGCGGCGAGCGCGTTGGGGAGTGCGGGGGCTGCGGCGATCAGACCGAGGGCGTGGCGGCGCTTCATGGGCCGAGAGTCTATCTCCTTCGCCCACAGGACGATCGGGGCGGGCCGCCGAGCCGGCATTTGCAAAGAAGCTGTCAATTGCCGCCCGGCGGCGGCGACGACCGTGCCGCCGCGCTACGATGTCAGGTTGAAGCACAGCCTCGGCTGGCGAACGGCGAGTCGATCGCCGGTCCGGCGATCGCTCGAGCTTGACGATCTCCTCCCCTGGGCCGTGCTCGTGCTCGCCGGATTGTCGGCACGGGCCGCGCGTCGGGAGGCCGGACGTGAGTCGCGTGCGGCGTGCCCGGAGGAACGATGACGGAGCAGCCTGAGCGTCGCAAGCGGCGGCGGGTGACGTGGATCGTGGTGCTGGTGGTCGCGGTGGCCGCGGCCGTCTGGCTGATGCGCCGCGGCGACCCGCCGACGGCTCGTATCGCTCGTGCGGCGAACCCGCGCCTGGTGCCGGTGGTGGCGGCGACGGCGCGCCTGAGCGACATGCCCGTCTACGTCGACGGCCTGGGGACGGTGACCGCGATCGCCACCGTCACCGTGCGCAGCCGGGTGGACGGCCAGCTGCTGAACGTGAACTACCGCGAGGGGCAGCTGGTGAGCCCGGGCGACCTGCTGGCCGAGATCGACCCGCGGCCGTTCCAGGTGCAGCTGCTGCAGGCCCAGGGCCAGCAGGCCCGCGACGAGGCGAACCTCGCCAACGCCCGGCTCGACCTGCAGCGTTACCAGACGCTGCTGGCCCAGGACTCGATCCCGCGCCAGCAGCTCGACACCCAGGTCGCGCTGGTCAGCCAGCTCGAGGCCACGATCAAGAGCGACCAGGCCCAGGTCGAGAGCGCGAAGCTGAACCTCGTCTACTGCCGGATCACCTCGCCCATCGCCGGCCGGGTCGGTCTGCGCCTGGTGGACCCGGGCAACATGGTGCACGCCTCGGACCCCAACGGCCTGGTGGTGGTGACGCAGCTGTCGCCGATCGCGGTCGTCTTCACCATCCCCGCGGACCGGCTGGCGCCGGTGACCGCGCAGATGAGGCAGGGCCGGCGGCTGGCGGTCGAGGCCTGGGACCGCGACCTGCGCACGCGGCTCGCCACCGGCACGCTGGAGGCCGTCGACAACCAGATCGACGTCACCACCGGGACGGTGCGGCTGAAGGCCACCTTCTCCAACGAGGACCGGACGCTTTTCTCCAACCAGTTCGTGAACGCGCGGCTGCTGGTGGACACCCTGCGCGGGGCGGTGGTGGTGCCCACGGCGGCGCTGCAACGCAGCGCGCAGGGGACCTTCGTCTGGGCGGTGAAGCCCGACAGCACCGTCGAGATCCGCGACGTCGACGTGCAGCTCACCGAGGGCGAGCAGACGGCCATCGGTCGCGGCCTCCAGCCCGGGGTCCCCGTGGTGGTGGAGGGCGTCGACAACCTGCAGCCGGGCACGAAGGTCGCGTCGGCGCCGCCCGGAGCGGTCCCGACGCGGGCCGGCGCCGGCCAGGAAGGCGGCGGCGGCGTGGCGACGAGGACGACGCGTTGAGCCCGTCCCGGCCCTTCATCCTCCGGCCCATCGCCACCTCGCTGCTGATGGCGGGGCTGCTGATCGCCGGCGCGCTGGGCTTCAAGCTGCTGCCGGTGTCGGCGCTGCCGCAGGTGGACTACCCCACCATCCAGGTGGTCACCTTCTACCCCGGCGCCAGCCCCGAGGTGATGGCCTCGGCGGTGACGGCGCCGCTCGAACGCCAGTTCGGCCAGCTGCCCGGCCTCAGCCAGATGACCTCCACCAGCTCCGAGGGCGGCTCGGTGATCACCCTGCAGTTCGCCCTGGAGCTCAACATCGACGTGGCGGAGCAGGAGGTGCAGGCGGCCATCAACGGCGCCGGGACCTTCCTCCCGCGCGACCTGCCGAACCCGCCCATCTACAGCAAGACCAACCCCGCCGACGCCCCCATCCTGACGCTCGCGCTCACCTCGAAGACGCTCCCCCTCACCAAGGTGGAGGACTTCGCCGACACCCGCTTCGCCCAGAAGATCTCCCAGCTCCCCGGCGTCGGCCTGGTGAGCATCAGCGGCGGGCAGAAGCCGGCGGTGCGCGTGCAGGTGAACCCGACGGCGCTGTCCTCGTACGGCCTCACCATGGAGGACGTGCGGGCCGCCATCGGCGCGGCCAACGTCAACCAGGCCAAAGGCAGCTTCGACGGCCCCCGCCAGCTCTACGCGATCGACGCCAACGACCAGGTGCTCACCAGCGATCAGTACAAGCCCCTGATCGTGGCCTACCGCAACGGCGCGCCGGTGCACCTCTCCGACATCGCCACCGTGGTGGACGGTGCGGAGAACGTCAAGCAGGCGGCCTGGATGAACCTGGTCCCGGCGGTGATCCTCAACATCCAGCGCCAGCCAGGCGCCAACATCATCGCGGTGGCCGACCGCATCAAGGCCCTGCTGCCGCAGCTGCGCGCCTCGCTGCCCGCCTCGGTGCAGGTGGCGGTGCTCACCGACCGCACCACCACCATCCGCGCCTCGGTGAGCGACGTGGAGTTCGAGCTGATGTTGACGGTGGCGCTGGTGGTGATGGTCATCTTCCTGTTCCTGCGCACGCTCTCCGCCACCGTGATCCCCAGCGTGGCGGTGCCCCTGTCTCTGTTCGGCACCTTCGGGGCCATGTACCTGCTGGGCTTCAGCCTCAACAACCTGACGCTGATGGCGCTCACCATCGCCACCGGCTTCGTGGTGGACGACGCCATCGTGATGATCGAGAACATCTCGCGCTACGTGGAGGAGGGAGAGCCGCCCCTGCAGGCCGCACTCAAGGGCGCCGAGCAGATCGGCTTCACCATCCTGTCGCTGACCGTTTCCCTGATCGCGGTGCTGATCCCGCTGCTGTTCATGGGCGACGTGGTGGGGCGGCTGTTCCGCGAGTTCGCCATCACCCTGTCGGTCACCATCCTGGTCTCGGCCGCCGTCTCGCTGACGCTCACCCCCATGATGTGCGCGCGCCTGCTCAAGCACCGCCGACCCGAGGAGCAGGGGCGCTTCTACCGCGTCTCGGAGAAGGCCTTCGGCGACGTGATCGGCTTCTACGGGCGGACGCTGCGCCTCGTGCTCGACCATCAGCAGGCCACGCTGGTGGTGGCCGTGGCCACGCTGGCGGCCACCATCCTCCTCTACGTGGTGATCCCCAAGGGCTTCTTCCCGGTCCAGGACACCGGGGTGATCCTCGGCATCTCGGAGGCCTCGCAGACCGTGTCCTTCCCGGCCATGGCCGCGGGCCAGCAGGCGCTGGCACGGGTGATCCTGCGCGACCCGGCGGTGGAGAGCCTGTCCTCCTTCATCGGCGTCGACGCCACCAACCCCACCCTCAACAGCGGGCGCATCCAGATCAACCTCAAGCCCATCGAGGAGCGGGGCGTGCGCACCCCGGAGATCATCCGGCGGCTGCAGCCCGAGCTGGCCAAGGTCCCCGGCATCACCCTGTTCATGCAGCCGATCCAGGACCTGACGGTGGAGAACCGGGTCAGCCGCACGCAGTACCAGTACAGCCTGGAGTGTCCGGACTCCAGCCAGCTGGCGATCTGGGTGCCGAGGGTGGTCGAGCGCCTGCGGACCCTGCCCGAGCTGCGCGACGTGGCCAGCGACCTGCAGAACGACGGGCTGGCGGCGCACCTGGTGCTCGACCGCACCACCGCCTCACGCCTGGGGATCACCCCCCAGATGCTGGACGACGCCCTCTACGACTCCTTCGGCCAGCGGCAGGTCTCCACCATGTTCACCCAGCTCAACCAGTACCGGGTGGTGCTGGAGGCGGAGCGGCGTTTCCAGGCGACGCCGCAGGACCTGTCGAAGGTCTACCTGCGCGCCGGCGGCGGGTCGGTGCCGCTCGACGCCTTCACCCGGGTGGAGCTGCGCCCCACCCCGCTGGCCGTCAACCACCAGGGCCAGTTCCCGGCCGCCACCGTCTCCTTCAACCTGGCGCCGGGCGCGGCGCTGGGGTACGGGATCCGCGCCGTCGAGAAGGCCACGGCGCAGATGAACCTGCCCGCCAGCATCCAGGGCGAGTTCCAGGGCACCGCCCGGGCCTTCCAGGCCTCGCTCACCAACCAGCCGCTGCTGATCCTGGCGGCGGTGGTGACCGTCTACATCCTGCTGGGCGTCCTCTACGAGAGCTACATCCACCCGCTGACCATCCTCTCCACGCTGCCGTCGGCGGGGGTGGGCGCCCTCCTGTCGCTGATGCTGTTCGGGATCGAGTTCTCGGTGATCGCGCTCATCGGCATCATCCTGCTGATCGGCATCGTGGAGAAGAACGCGATCATGATGATCGACTTCGCGCTCGACGCCGAGCGCAAGGAGGGCCGGCCGCCGCAGGAAGCCATCTTCCAGGCCGCCCAGCTGCGCTTCCGGCCCATCCTGATGACCACCCTGGCGGCCCTGTTCGCCGGGGTGCCGCTGGCGCTGGGCGGCGGCATCGGCGCCGAGCTGCGCCGGCCGCTGGGGATCGCCATCGTGGGCGGGCTGATCTTCAGCCAGCTGCTGACCCTCTACACCACGCCGGTCGTCTACCTGGCCTTCGACCGGCTGGCGCGACGCCTGGTGGCCCGCCGGGAGCGGGTGGGACGGCCCCAGCTCGCGAAGCCGGAGAACGCGTGAGCCTCTCCTCGCCCTTCATCCAGCGGCCGATCGCCACCACCCTGCTGACGGTGGCGGTGGCCCTGGCCGGGGGCATCGCCTTCTTCCTGCTGCCGGTGTCGCCGCTGCCGCAGGTGGAGTTCCCCACCATCAACGTCAACGCCGGCCTGCCCGGCGCCAGCCCCGAGACCATGGCCTCCTCGGTGGCGACGCCGCTGGAGAGGCAGTTCGGGCGCATCGCCGGGATCACCGAGATGACCTCCTCCAGCGGCCTCGGCTCCACCAACATCACCCTGCAGTTCGAGCTCAGCCGCAACATCGACGCCGCCGCCCGCGACGTGCAGGCAGCGATCAACGCCGCCCGCGGCCAGCTCCCCGCCAACCTGCCGAGCAACCCGTCCTACCGCAAGATCAACCCGGCGGACGCGCCCATCCTGCTGATGGCGCTGACCTCGGACGTGGTCGAGCGCGCCCGCATCTACGACATCGCCTCCTCGCGCCTGCAGCA
Source organism: Vicinamibacteria bacterium (assembly GCA_035542035.1). Taxonomy (GTDB): domain Bacteria; phylum Acidobacteriota; class Vicinamibacteria; order Fen-336; family Fen-336; genus DATBSL01. Next base: position 48,512 of record DATKME010000016.1, read on the forward strand.
GCAGCTCTCGCAGGTGGAGGGTGTCGGCCAGGTGGTGGTGGGCGGCGGTGCGCTGCCGGCGGTGCGGGTCGACCTCAACCCCACGACGCTCAACCACACCGGCCTCTCGGTCGACGACGTGCGCACGGCCCTGGCGGCGGCCAACACCAACCGCCCCAAGGGCTCGCTCTCCGGCGACCGCCAGAGCCTGATGCTGACCACCAGCGACCAGCTGCTCACGGCGGCGGAGTACCGGCCGCTGGTGATCCGCTACGCGGACGGCGCCGCCCTGCGGCTCTCCGACGTGGCCCGGGTGACCGACGGAGTGGAGGACGTGCGCACCATCGGGCTGTCCAACGGCAAGCCCGCCATCATCATGATCATCTTCCGGCAGCCCGGGGCCAACATCATCGACACCGTCGACCGGGTGCGCTCGCTGCTGCCGCAGCTGCGGGCCTCCATCCCGCCCACCATCGACATGCGGGTGGTGATCGACGCCACCCGCACCATCCGCGCCTCGGTCCGGGACGTGGAGCTGACGCTGGCCCTCTCCATCTCCCTGGTGGTGGGGGTGGTGTTCGTGTTCCTGCGCAGCGTCCGTTCCACGGTCATTCCCAGCGTGGCGGTGCCGGTGTCGCTGATCGGCACCTTCGGGGCGATGTACCTGCTCGGCTACAGCCTGGACAACCTCTCGCTGATGGCCCTCACCGTGGCCACCGGCTTCGTGGTGGACGATGCCATCGTGGTGGTCGAGAACATCACCCGCCACCTGGAGCAGGGCACTCCGCCCCTGGAGGCGGCGCTCATGGGCGCCGGCGAGATCGGCTTCACCGTGGTGTCGATCAGCCTGTCGCTGGTGGCGGTCTTCATCCCCATCCTGCTGATGGGCGGCATCGTGGGGCGGCTGTTCCGCGAGTTCGCGGTGACGCTCTCGGTGGCCATCGCCATGTCGCTGGTCATCTCGCTGACCACCACCCCCATGATGTGCGCCCGGCTGCTGCGGCCGGCGGGCGAGGAGCGCCACGGGCGGCTGTACCGTGCCAGCGAGCGCGGCTTCACGGCGGTGCTCGGCTTCTACGAGCGCACCCTGGGCTGGGTGCTGCGCCACCAGCCGCTGATGCTGCTGGTCACGCTCGCCACCATGGCGGGGACCGTCTACCTCTACGCCAGGATCCCCAAGGGCTTCTTCCCCCAGCAGGACACCGGACGCATGAACGGGATGATCCAGGCCGACCAGGACACCTCCTTCCAGGCCATGCAGAAGAAGCTCACCGCCTTCATCACCACCGTGGCCCAGGACCCCGCGGTGGAGAGCGCCAACGGGTTCGTGGGCGGCACCTCGAACTCGGGACGCATGTTCGTCGGCCTCAAGCCGCAGGACCAGCGCGACGTCACCCCGGACCGCATCATCGCCCGCCTGCGCGGCCAGCTCGCCCACGTCCCCGGCGCCGCCCTCTACCTGCAGCCGATCCAGGACGTGAGGGTGGGCGGGCGGCTGGGAGGCGCCCAGTACCAGTACACGCTGCAGGCCGACGACGCGGACGAGCTCTTCGCCTGGGCGCCGCGGGTGCTGCAGCGCCTGCGCCGGCTGCGCGAGGTGACCGACGTCAACAGCGACCAGCAGAACCACGGCCTGCAGTCCTCGATCGAGATCGACCGCCAGACCGCCTCGCGGTTGGGCATCAGCGCCGCGGCCATCGACTCCACGCTCTACTCCGCCTTCGGCCAGCGCCAGGTCTCCACCATGTACCGGGAGCTCAACCAGTACCACGTGGTGATGCAGGTGGCGCCCGAGTTCTGGCAGGACCCGAGCGCGCTGCGCTATGTGTACGTGAAGGCGACCGACCGCAGCCTGGTCCCGCTGTCCGCCTTCGCCCGCGTCGCCACCAGCACGGCGCCGCTCACCGTCAACCACTCCGGCCAGTTCCCGTCGGTGACCATCTCCTTCAACCTGCCGATCGGCGTGGCCCTGGGCCAGGCCACGGACGCCATCCGCGAGGCCGAGCGCGAGATGCGTCTGCCCTCCACCGTCCGCACCAGCTTCTCGGGGACCGCCCAGGCCTTCCAGGAGTCGCTGGCCAACGAGCCCATCCTGATCGCGGCGGCGCTGCTCGCCGTTTACATCGTCCTGGGCGTCCTCTACGAGAGCCTGATCCACCCGGTGACCATCCTCTCCACGCTGCCCTCGGCGGGCGTGGGCGCCCTGCTGGCGCTGCTGCTGTTCCACTACGACCTCTCGGTGATGGCCCTCATCGGCATCATCCTGCTGATCGGCATCGTCAAGAAGAACGCGATCCTGATGATCGACTTCGCCATCGAGGCCGAGCGCCGCGAGAAGAAGCGCCCCGAGGAGGCCGTCTTCCAGGCCTGCCTGCTGCGCTTCCGGCCGATCATCATGACCACGATGGCGGCCCTGCTGGGCGGGCTGCCGCTGGCCGTGGGCGGCGGCACCGGGTCCGAGCTGCGCCGGCCGCTCGGCATCGCCATCGTCGGCGGGCTGATCTTCAGCCAGATGCTGACGCTGTACACGACGCCGGTCGTCTACCTCTACCTGGACCGGGCGCGGCTGTGGTGGGCCCGGGTCCGGCACGGTCGCCCGGCGACGGAGTTCCCGTCGCCCGGCGCCGCCTCCTGATGGAGCACGCCAGAATGAGATCGAGCCTGGCCTTGGCCGTGCTGTTGTCGCTGCTCGCCGGGTGCGCCGTGGGCCCGCGCTACGTCCCTCCCCGGGCGCCGGTTCCGCCGGGGTTCAAGGAGGCCCCGCCCGCGGGCACGGGCGACTGGAAGACCGCCCAGCCCGGCGACCAGCTGGCGCGCGGCAGATGGTGGGAGCTGTTCGGCGACCCGGAGCTGTCGGCGCTGGAGGAGAGGATCGACGTCTCCAACCAGCAGCTGGCACGCGCCGAGGCGGCGTGGCGTGCGGCCCGCGCGGTCGCCCGCGTGGCGAAGGCGGACTTCTACCCCACGATCGCGACCAGCCCGTCGGTGACGAGGGCCCACGGCCGCCCCAGCCAGACGACCATCCCGCCGACCACGACCAACCTCTACCAGGTCCCCTTCGACGCCTCCTGGGAAGCGGACGTCTTCGGGCGCATCCGCCGCAACGTGGAGGCGAACGTGGCCAACGCCCAGGCGGCGGAGGGCGACCTGGAGGCGCTGCGCCTGACCATGCACGCCGACCTGGCCGTCGACTGGTTCGAGCTGCGCGGGCTCGACGCCCAGAAGAAGCTGCTCGACGACGTGGTCGCCGCCTACGCCACCGCCCTGCAGCTCACCCGCAACCGTCACGACCAGGGCATCGTCTCCGGGGTGGACGTGGCCCAGGCCGAGACGCAGCTGGAGACCACCCGCGTGCAGTCCACCGACCTCGCGGTCGCCCGCAGCCAGCTCGAGCACGCGATCGCCATCCTGGTCGGTGTCCCCCCGGCTGAGCTCTCGATCGCCCCCGGGCCGACCCAGCCCTCCCCGCCGGTGGTCCCGCTGGAGCTGCCCTCGGAGCTGCTGGAGCGCAGGCCGGACATCGCCGCCTCCGAGCGCCGGGTGGCCGCGGCCAACGCGCAGATCGGCGTCGCGACCGCGGCCTTCTTCCCGCGGCTGCTGGTGTCGGCCTCCGCCGGCTGGCAGTCGGGGGTGCTCTCCGGCCTCTTCTCGGCGCCGAACGGGTTCTGGTCGCTGGGGCCGCAGCTCGCGCAGACGATCTTCAGCGGCGGACGTCGCCGGGCCGCCCGCGAGCAGGCGCGGGCCTCCTACGACGGGGCGGTGGCGGCGTATCGGGAGACGGTGCTCGAGGCCCTGCAAGAGGTGGAGGACAACCTGGCGGCCTCGCGCATCCTGGCCGAGGAGGCCGAGCAGCAGGCCGTGGCGGTGGCCGCCGCCGAGCGCCTGCTGCGGCTCTCGCGGACGCGCTACGAGGGCGGGATCACCACCTACCTCGAGGTGATCGTGGCGCAGAGCGCAGCCCTCTCGAGCGAGCGCGCCGCCGTCGACCTGCAGACCCGCCGCATCGTGGCCAGCGTCAACCTGGTCCGTGCTCTCGGCGGCGGCTGGCACGCCGCGGCCGGCAAGGGGGTCTCGCCCCCGCCGGCGACGCCGGCGCCGGACGCCGCCACGGCCTCGTCCTCGGCGGACGCCGAGGTGCGGGGTGGAGCCCTCCCATGATCGGGCCGTGCGCGGGACGACCCTGCTGTTGGTCCTGGCGCTGAGCGCCGCGAAGGCCGGCGCGGACGACGCGCTGCTGCGGGCGGAGGCCATGACCGGCAACGGCACGACCGTGGAGGCGATCCCGCTCGAGCGCGTCCGGGAGCTGCCGGCGCGCTACGGCCGCGCCGGCGCCGTGTCGGGGAAGGGCCCCGGCCTGCCGAAATAGAAGCCCTGCGCGTGGGAGAAGCCGGCCCGCTGGCACTCCGCAGCCTCGGCCGCGGTCTCCACCCCCTCGGCGACGGTGCGCACCCGCAGCTCGCGCGCCGCCGCGACCAGCGAGGCGACCAGCCGCCTCCGCGACTCCGGAGCCACGTCGATGCCGGTGACGAACCGGCGGTCGAACTTCAGGTAGTCGGGAGGGGCCTCGGCCAGCTCGAGCAGGCGTGCCTGCCCGGCGCCGAAGTCGTCGTAGGCGAGGCCGATCTGCAGCGCCGCCAGCCGGCTGCGCAGCCAGGCGATCAGCTCGGGGTCGGCCAGCGCGCTCTCGTGCACCTCGAGCACCAGCGGCACCGTGGACGCCTCGGCGCGCAGCTGCGCCAGCGAGCGCAGCAGCCCGCCCTGCTCGAGGTCGGCGGGGTGGGTGTTGAGGAAGAGCAGCGGCGGCTGCGGGAGGGCGCGGACCGTCTCCACCGCCTTGCGCCGCAAGAGCTGGCTGAGCTCGGCCTGGGCCGAGGCCCCCAGCCCGCCCGCCAGGTCGAAGAGGTCCACCGGGTTCTGCGGCAGGCCGGGGAAGCGGCCGCCGCCGAGCGCCTCGTAGGCGACCGGCGTGCCCGTGTCGATGGTCACGATCGGCTGGAACGAGACGAACACGGCCTCGTGGTCGATGAGGTCGCGCACCTTGGCGGCCGCGAAGTGGCGGGTGAGCGGGATCGTCTCGTCGGCTGCCTGCAGATCGTTGTCGTCCGGCACGATCGCGAACTCGTAGTTGCCGATGCCGATCAGGTCGCCCTCGTGCAGCGCGCCGTCCGAGATGGGGAGGCGGTTGAGGAAGGTGCCGTTGCGGCTGCCGAGGTCTCGCAGGCGCAGCGCCACGCCGTCGGAGTAGATCTCCGCGTGCCTCTTGGAGACGTGGGCCGAGGGCAGCTCCAGCGCCAACCCCGGCGCGCGGCCGATGGTGAAGGGCAGCGGCCGCACCGGCCTGCGCTGCACCTCGTCGTCGCCGAACTGGCTCCGCAGCACCCAGTGGCCGGTGGCGCCGACCGCCGCATCGGTGCGAGCCCGGCGGGAGAAGTCCCCGCTGTCTGTGAGTCCCAGTCCCGCTGCCGGGCGATCGTCGGGATCGAGCAGGTGTGGCTCCAGCCCGTCCCCCGGCCGCTTGTCTGCCGCCAAACACGCCTCCGAGGGAGGATCTTACACGCTCGGAGCCCGAATGAGACCTCAGACCGGGTCGGCGCTCGCGGGGGTTTGGGGTTCCTTGGCCAGCCCGGCGACCAGCGCTCCCTCCTCCATCCACTGGGCGAGGGGACGCAGGATGCGGTAGGCATCCGCCCCCAGCTCCGCCTGCATCCGCTCGGCCGTCATCCCGGCGCAGGCGCGCTCCCACAGCGCCACCACCAGCTCGTACTCGGGCTCGTCCGCCACGGTGCCGGGCGTCGTGCCGGTCGTCTGCAACGGCAGGTCCTCCGGGACGACTGCGCTCAGCCGCCGCAGCGCGCTTGCCCGGTGGATGCCCTCGCGTATGAGGGTCCGGGCCTCTCCCAGTGGCCTCGAGGTCTCTGGCCTGGCAGCGCCGTCGAACGCGTGGTGGCCGCTCTGCGGCTTCTCGAAAAGCTGGTAGATGGCGTCCAGGTCCTCGCGGTGACCCCACTCGGCCGAGACGATCCGCCCGTCGACGAACCCGACGCGGGCGCGCGGGCTGGCCGCGTCGGCGGGCCGCAGCTCGAGGGTGCCCGAGGCGGTGGCGGTGGCCAGGCGGTCGAGCAGCTGCGGCAGCGCCGAGGGGTCGAACTCCGCCGAGACCGGGAAGGCGGGCGCTGCCGCCCGCGGCGGCACCAGCGCGTCCATCGCGGCGCGGGCGGCCTCGGGGGTGGGCGGCTTGCGGGCGATCTCCCGGAGCAGAGTGCGGATCGCCGGCGTCCGCGTGCCGGCCAGGGCGGCGAGCATCGGCGGCAGCTCGTGCTTGCGCCGGGAGAAGAGCGAGTCGAGCCGTCCCCGGGGGAGCGCCTCGCGCACGCTGTCCACCAGGCGGCCGAGCACCTCGGGAGCGGTCGACAGGTCCTGCTGGCCCAGCTCGGCCAGCCGGTCGAGCGTGGGGCCCAGCCTCGGGTTCCGGGACAGCGCGTGGTCGAGCAGCGCCTGCCAGGCGGCGGGGCTGCCCTGCCGCGCCAGGGCGGAGGTGACACGGTCGAGCGCGGCGAGCGCCGTCTCGTGAACCGTGGGGTCGATCGTCTCCACCTCGAGCTCTCGCTCCCAGGTCGCCAGCACGGCCACCAGGGCCTCGGCGGCCCGCGGGTGGCGCTCGTGGCCCAGGAAGGTGAGCGCCTCTTTGGCGAGGAACAGCGGGTTGCCCGGGATGGCAGAGTGGCTGACCGCGTCGATCTCGGGCTCCGGCTGCACGCCGGCGGGCCGGGGCACCTGTCGCAACACGTAGATCCAGTTGCGGCGGGCGAAGTCGTTGGCGGGAGTCGACAGCGAAGCGATCAGGCGGGTGAGCGCCACCGCGCGGGCGCCCTCGCCCTGGACGACCAGCATGTCGAGCAGCAGCCGGCGCCGGTCACGCTTGGGCTCCCGCTCGATCTCGTCGAGCAGGGTGGCGGCGCCCAGGCCCGCCTCGAACACGCGCATCAGGGACTGCAGCTGGTGGTGTCGCTCGGGCTTCTCCAGGTACTCCCGGATGCGCGCCGGATCCAGCGCGTTGTGGCCGCTGGCGAGCACCGGCGTGGTGTAGCCGCTCGGCACCTTCTGCTCGACGGCCAGCCGCCACGCCAGCTCCAGCATCTCGGCGGCGCCGCCGAGGTTGCCGGAGTTGAACTGCTCGACCGCAGCGCCGACCAGGTGGTGGTACCGGCGGGCCGCCTCCACCGGGTCCTCGGCCAGCACCACGATCTGCATCATGGCCTCGAGCTCGCCCGGTCGGCCGAAGTCGGCGGTGTCGCCGAGTCCGGGCGGGAGCGCCCAGTCGGTCAGCTGCTGGCCGAGAGTACGGAAGAGGGCCTCGGGGTCCGACACCACGCCAGTCGAGCGCAGCCGTCGCAGCTGCTGGTTGAGCTCGCGGCCATTGCGCGCCTCGATGGCGGCGGCGGCGATCGCCTGCGAGGCCACCCGCGCCTGTGCGGCGCCGGCAGCCGCCCCCGCCTCGGCGATGCGTCGCAGCCGTTGTTCGATGAGCGAGAGCCGCCTGAGGCCCCGGGTCGGCGGCCGCGACGGGGGCGCCTCGGGCGCGTCCAGCCCCAGCACGTTCTCGACGGGGGCGGCGCGAGTCAGCTCGGACTCTCCGATCCTGTCCAGGGCCTGGCGCAGGCGCTCGCGATCCGCCGCCGGCAGGGCAGAGGCCAGCTCCAGGCCGACGGCACGCAGAAAGGAGACGAGCTCCCTCTTCTCCAGCAGCCCGAGGTCACCCATCACGCTCAACCGTTGCAGCGCGTGGAACAGCAGATCCACCAGCCGGTGCTGCTTCTGATGGGGCTGCTGCGTCTCGGCCCAGTGCCACAGCTGCGCCGCGGCCAGGGCCGGCGGCAGGCCGACCAGCCGTTCCACCCCTTCCGCGGCCATGAGGGGCGGCAGCCTGTCACCCAGGAACTGCTCCACCTCCTCCAAGGCGGAGCGGAGATCAGGCGACGTCTCCGGTCGCGACGAAGGCGGCGGGCCGAGCGTCCGCGCCGGCGTCCCGTCCTCCACCTTGGCGGCCGGCAGCCCCACATCGTACGCGGCCTGCAGGGCCGTCAGCATCTCGCCGGCGTCGGCGAAGCGCCCCGCCGGCCGCTTGGCCAGCGCGCGCTCGACCAGGGCCGCCAGCGGCCGTGGCAGCTCGGGCGCCGCCTTGGCCAGCGGCTCGGGCCGGTCGTGCGCGACCGAGTGGAGGACTGCCGCCACCGTGCTGCCGCCGAAGGGCCGCTTGCCGGCGAGCAGCTCGTAGAAGACGGCGCCGAGCGAGAAGACGTCAGAGCGCGTCGTCGCCGGCTGCCCCTCGCCCTGCTCCGGTGCCATGTAGTGGGGCGTGCCCATCGGCGCCTCGTTGGGGTCCGACTCCTCGGCGCGCCGAGCCAGGCCGAAGTCCATGATCTTGGCCTGTCCCGTCGGCAGCACGTGGATGTTCGCCGGCTTGAGGTCGCGGTGAACGAGCCCCCGAGCGTGGGCGAAGGAGACCCCGTCGAGGACCTGGATGATGAGCGCCAGCTTGTCCTGCAGGCTGGTGAAGCGATGGTTCTCGATGTCGGTCTTGAGGTCGGAGCCCTCGAGCAGCTCCATGGCGATGTAGGCCTTGCCCTGCTCCTCGCCGTAGTCGTAGACGGTGACGATGTTCGGGTGGTTCAGCTGGGCGCAGGCCTTGGCCTCGCGCAGGAAGCGCTGGCGCGAGGCATCGTCGCCGGCGAGCTTCTCCGAGATGATCTTCACCGCCACGTCGCGCTCGAGCACGGCGTCGCGCGCCCGGAACACTTCACCCATGGCGCCTTGACCCAGCTTGTCGATCAGCTCGAATTTGCCGAGGCGGACGATGCCCATGGGCAGGAGTGCGCCTATCCTAGCACGCGGTCCGAAGCCGCCCCCGGGGTCGGGCGCTCTCCGAGCGCCTGTTTCCTGCTCCAACGAAAAGTCGTCTAATGGGGTCGCCGCCGGCGGAGCAGGCCGGCGGCGCGAGGAGGGATCGATGAACGCGCGACTGGCCTCCCTGGCTCCGGTGGTCCTCCTGGCGGCGAGCCTGGCGCCGGGGCGCGCTGCGGGGCTGGAGCCGCAGGCCGGCGCCCGGCCGCCGGACTTCTCCGGCCACTGGCGGCTCAACCGCCAGCTCAGCGACGACGAGGCGGCGATGCTCGCTGCCGCGTCCGGCAAGAAGGAGAAGCCGGCTCCGCCCGCTCCCGAGCCCGGCCGCGAGGGCGGGGCCGGCGGCCGGGGCCGCGGCGCGGCGGCGCCGAACCCCTCGGTGCCGGCGGTCGACGACGACCCGCGCGGGGCGCAGCGCAAGCCTCAGGCGATGGAGGACATCACCGTCACCCAGAGCGACGTCGAGATCGCGATGGCCGACAAGACCGGCGTGACCCGCAACTACTACCCGAACGGGAAGGTCTACAAGGCGGACGAGGGCGCCTCGAACGTCAAGAGCTTCTGGAAGGACGCCGCGCTCCTCTTCGAGAAGAGGAACGTGCACGGCTGGAAGCTCTTCGAGACCTGGCAGCTCAGCCCCGACGGGAAGCAGCTCCATTTCGACTCGCGCTTCGAGGGCGGTGGCCGTCCGACGACCGTGGTGAAGCGCGTGTACGACCGCGCCCCCAGCGGTCAGTAGTTCCTGTCGGCCGCCGGGCCGGCCGCCGGCTCGCAGCGGAGCACCAGCCAGCGGTCGAGCGCACGGATCCCGGGCAGCGCGTCGAGCCACGAGGGCACGCTGCGGTACAGCTCCCGGCAGCGCACGGCGGCTGCCAGCATCTCCGGCCGCACGTCGGCGGGGACCACCAGGTTGCGGGCGCGGTCGCCGCGGGCGAGCGCCTGCTGCAGCTCGGCAGCGGTGAGGACGCAGAGCGCCGTCCCCGGAGGGCCGTAGAACCGGCCGACCAGGCCCGACGGGCCGTACGGCGTTTCGGGGCCCAGGATCAGCAGCTCCGGCTCGCGGGGCAGCCGCTCGAACACGAAACGCTGCAGGCCGGCCTGCGGCGCGACCGGCAGCAGGCACAGCAGCGCCAGGGCGACGAGGTTGACGGCGAACACTCCTCGGCGGACGACACGGGACGACGGCCCGCGCCAGAACCGAGCCAGCGGTTCCAGCCGGTCCTGTCCCGGCGCCACGGCGAGGCCGAAGCAGACGCCGGCGATCGGCAGCAGCGGGAACAGGAAGCGCAGCTCCTTGTGCGCGATCAGCGAGTGCACGGCCACCATCGGCACGGCGGACCAGGTGAGCACGTGACGCGGGTGGCGCAGCCAGGTCACCGCGGTGGCCGCGGCCGCGAGAAGGGCGGCGGGACCGAACGGCGGACGCAGCACCAGCGCCGCGTATCCCCAGACCGGCAGCGAGCCGAAGCGGGCGGCCGCCTGCCCGGCACGGAGGTTCTCGACCACGTAGTTCCAGGGCGGAAGGCACCAGGCGCCGTAGCCCCAGCGGTCGACCAGCGCGGCCGCCCCCAGCACCGCGCCGATGCCGGAGGCGGTCGTGGCCAGCTCGCCCGCGCTGCGACGGCGGACGAGGGCCGCCCAGGCGAGCCACCCCGCCACCATCACCCCCACCGCGAAGCGGAACTCGAACGCCAGGCCGAAGAGGAGGCCGACCGCGAAGGCGGCGCCACGAGCCGGGCGCTCGCCGTCGCGGGCGAGCTGGTGAAGGGCGATGCCCAGGCAGAAGCTCGAGGCCGCCAGGCTCTCGCTCGACGTCCTGACCAGGACGAACGGCAGCAGGCAGAACGCGGCGACCATCCGGACGGCGATCCGGCGCGAGGCGCGGTCCTCCAGCCAGCGGCCGCAGCACAGGGCGAGGCCGGCCAGGGCGACCCAGGCGTAGAGACCCGAGAGCAGCCGCAGCGCTGTCGCCCAGGCGAAGGGGTTCGCGGTCAGGCGGCGCAGCCCACGCAGCACGAGCACGTAGAGGCCCGGCTGCAGCCAGGACCGCATCCTCTGGCCGAACTCCCAGGGCAGGGCCGCGGGCGGCGTGATGCCGAGCCTGGCGGCCGCGAACTCGAGCGTCTGGAACTGCTCGTCGGGATGGTAGTAGCCGGCGCTGCGCCAGGCGGCGACGACGAGGCAGACGAGCGACAGCGTGAGCCAGGTGCGGAGGAATCTCCGCTCGTCGGCGGACATGGCGCTAGCGTCGGCTCACCGGTGGCCGGGCGCGGGCGGGACCGTCACCGGCTTCCGGGGGTTCTTGCGGAGCTCCTCGAGCAGCAAGTAGGAGGTGAAGGCGATCGTGCGGCCGTCCGGCGAGAAGCGGGGGAAGAGCTCCTCGCCCTCGCCGGAGGTGAGCTGGCGGGCGGTGCCGCCGTGGACCTCCGCGATCCGGCGCAGCAGCCGTGGCAGGCCCTCGGGCTGGGACGCGGCGATGCCGGGCGAGAGGGCGAGGACCAGGGCGGCGAGGCGGAGTGGGCGCACGCCGGGCATCATACCGTGCGCCGATTCGCCCCCCTGGAAGATCGGCTGACCGCGTCTCAGTCGCCGCGCAGAGTCGTCGCGGGATCGACGCGAGCGGCGCGGCGGGCCGGCGGGTAGCTCGCGGCCAGTCCCACCGCCAGCAGGAGAGCGGTCACCGCGGAGAGCGTCCACGGGTCGTGCGCCTCGACGCCGGCGGCCAGCCGCGCCAGCAGCCGGGTCGCCGCGGTGGCGCCGGCCAGTCCGGTCGCGGTGCCCAGGAGCGAGAGGCCGAGGCCTTCCTTGAGCACCATGCCGACGATCGTGGTGCGGGCGGCGCCGAGCGCCACGCGAACGCCGATCTCGTGCGCCCGCTGCGACACGCTGAAGGCGATCAGCCCGTACAGGCCGACGGCGGCCAGCAGCAGTGCCAGGCCGGCGAAGGCGCCGACCAGGACGGCCCAGACGCGTGGCTCCGCCGTCGAGCGGGACAGGATGCTCTCCACGGTGCTGACCCGCACCACCGGCACGTTCGGATCCGCCGCCAGCAGCGCGTCGCGGACCGCGCCCGACAGCGTCTCCGGGTCGCGCGCCGTCCTCGCCACGAGCACCGTCCAGGGCCAGGGCAGTTCCGCCTGCATCGCGCTCAGGAACAGCTCGGGCCGGGGTGGCAGGGCGAGCGTCGCCTGCCGCACGTCCGCGGTGACCCCCACCACGGTGAGGGTGATCAGCGTGGTCGTGGTCGCGCCGCTTCCATGCTCGTGCTGCTCGGGCTGCCGGATCTCCAAGGGCAGCTCGATCCGCTCGCCCAGTGGTGACCGCCCCGGCCAGAAACGCCTCGCTGCCGTCTCGTTGACGACGACCACTGCTGGTGTCCCGGCGCGGTCACGGTCGCCGAACTCCCGGCCGGCGACCGTCGGGATCCCCATGGTGTGGAAGTACCCGGCGGTCGCGAGATTGAAGGACGCCTGGAAGGGCTGGTCCGGGGCCGGATCCGGACGCCCGGTGATGTGGAAGCCGAGGCCGTCGCTGCCGCCGTTCAGCGGCAGGTCGGCCACGAAGGCGGCGCTGCGGACCCCCGGCAGCGCCCGCAGGCGGGCGAGAGCCTCCTCGTAGTAGCGCGCGCGGTCGGCCAGGCGCGCCAAGCGCGGCTGCGGGAGCCAGAGGTCGGCTGCGAGCATTTTCCCGGCCCGGAAACCTGGCGGCGTCGCCTGCAGTGTCAGCAGGGCTTTCAAGAGCACGCCGCCGCCAGCGAGCAGCACCAGCGCCAGCGCCGTCTCGGCCACCACCAGCCCGCGCCGCAGCCGTGGCGCGTGCGAGCCGGTGCCGGACCTCTGCCCTTCGCGCAGTGCCTCGGAGCCTCGCGCGGAAGCGGCCGCGAAGGCCGGCGCGGCCCCGGAGACGAGGCCGGTCACCACCGAAAGGACGAGCGTGAACGCGAGCACCCATGCATCGGTGTGCGTCGTCTCCAGCCGTGGGATCGCCCGCAGGTCGGCGGCCAGCATCGCCGCCACCCCCGCCGCCGTCCAGCTCCCGATCACGAGCGCGGCGAGGCCTCCGCCGAGCGAGAGCACCAGACTCTCCACCAGGAGCTGGCGGACGAGGCGTCCGCGGCCGGCGCCCAGCGCGGCACGAACGGCGAGCTCGCGGCGCCGCACGCTGCCGCGGGCCAGCATCAACCCGGCAACATTGGCGCACGCGATCAGCAGGACCAGCAGCACCACGCCTGCCAGCAGCAGCAGGCCGGGACGGACGTCCTGCGCCATCGCCTCGGCCAGTGGGACGAGGTGCGCGCCCACGCTGGCGTTCGTCCGCGGGTACGTCGAAGCGAGTCGTTCCGTGATGAGCCCCAGCTCCGCCCGCGCTCCGGCCAGGCCGACGCCACGCCGCAGCCGGCCGATCACCCGCAGGAAGCCGTGGCCGCGGTCGGGATCGACCTGCAGCGGCAGGTACATCTGGACCGGTCTGCCGACCGGCGCCCGGAAGCCGGCCGGCAGCACGCCGACGATGGTGAAAGCCACGTCCTCGACGCGCACCACGCGTCCAATCGCGTCCGGTGTGCCGCCGTACTGCCGCTTCCAGAAGCCGTCCGAGAGGATCGCCACCGGCAAGGCACCCGGCTTCTCGTCCTCGGCGGTGAAGAGGCGGCCCCGCGCCGCCGTGGCCCCGAGCGTCGGAAAGAGGGACGCAGACACGCGGAGGCCGCTCACCAGCTCGGCCGCGCCAGCGCCGCTGACGGTCAGGCTGCTGCCGGCGAAGGCGCCCAGCTGTTCGAAGCTGCCCGCGCGCGACCAGTCGGTGAAGTCAGGATGGGATACGACCTCGTGGGTGTCGCCGGACGCGCTGGTCGCGAACAGCTGGACGAGGCGGTCCGGATCAGGGAAGGGCAGCGGCCGGAGCAGGACCGCGTGCACGACGCTGAAGGTCGCGACGTTCGCGCCGATGCCGAGCGCGAGCGTCATCACGGCCGCCACGGTGTAGCCGGGGTTCCGTCGCAGGGAGCGGAGCGCCAGGCGGAGGTCCCGGCCCACCTCGTCGAGCAGGAGCAGCCCACCCTGATCTCGCTGGCGCTCCATGGCGGCGGCCATCCCGCCCAGCTTGAGCCGAGCCTGCCGACGGGCCTCGTCGGGCGTCATGCCGGCCCGCAGGTTCTCCTCGACCTGCATGGCCAGGTGGCTGTCGAGCTCGGCCGCGAAGTCGAGGTCGTTGCGCGAGCGGGAGAAGTGCCCGAGCGCCCGCAGGAGCCAGCCGCGGAGCGTCCTCACCGGGACTCTCCGGGCGCCAGGAAGCGCGCCACGATGCCGGTGGCGCGCTCCCACTCGCGCGCCTCGCGCTCCACCTGGCCGCGGCCGGCCCGCGTCAACCGGTAGAACCTCGCCCGGCGGTTGTTCTCGGATGCGCCCCAGGCAGAAGCGACGTAGCCTTCCTGCTCCAGCTTGAGCAGGGCGGGGTAGAGGGTGCCGTAGTTCAGCGAAAGCTCGTGGCCGCTGGTCTGCTCGATGCGGCGGGCGATGCCGTAGCCGTGCATCGGCCCCAGCGTCTGCAGGGTCCGGAGGATCATCAGCGCCAGGGTCCCCTGCCAGACGTCCGCCTTGGGCATGCGGGCCACTCCTATGGGAGACCAATATAGCCTGGCATGGATCCTATGGGTTGGCAACAGGGCGAGCGGCCCCTTCCCGCCGCCGGCAGACAGTGCGACCATCACCTCGGCCGCCGCTTCGGCGCGTGCTCCGCGAGGATGGTGTGCACGTGGAGGAGCCGTGAGCCGACGACCAGGGAGGTGGCGGTGGGGCGCCGACGGACGTTCCTCAAGCTGATGAGCGCCGGAACGGTGGCGGCGGGTCTCCCGCCCCGCTCCGCCCGCGCCTTCGTTCCCGCGCACAACTGGGACCGCTACGACTGGGGCACGGCGCCGCCAGTCCGGGAGAGGCTCAACCAGGGCCCGTTCCCGCAATATGCGCCCGAGGAGGTGATCCCCGGCTCGGACGTGGTGATGGCGACGACGCCGTCGCCGGACGTCGTGCCCGGCTTCGGGACGGGCCTGGTGACCTACGTGACCGGCGACTTCGCGGGCGGCACGTTCCGGGGCAAGGACCCGGAGCGGGAGATCGAGGCGTTCGCCAGCCTGCCGCTGGGACAGAAGCTGTACCTCCGGCCGACCTGGAGGGAGCTGCAGAAGCGTCCGGGCCGCCTCGATCCCGACGCCTACTGGAAGATCACCTTCGCCAAGGCGCGCGAGCACGGCAAGCGGGTGGGCTTCCGGGTGATGATGAGCGACCCGGACATCGCCGAGCCCGCGCTGCCCGACTTCGTCCTCGAGAAGGTCCCCATGGTGCGGCTCGCCGGCGAGTGGAAGGGCGAGGCGAACGCGGTCCGCCACCGCAAGGTCCACGAGGAGCCCCGCTACGACCATCCCTCCTTCCAGGAGGCCTTCCGGGAGCTGAACACGCTCCTCGCCGCGGAGCTGAACGGCAGCCCCCTCGTGGAGTACGTCGACACCTTCATGTACGGCTTCTGGGGTGAGGGACACACCTGGCCCTTCACCAACCACCCGTTTCCGGATGCGCTCACCGCGGAGCGGACGTTCGTCCGCATGTTCGAAGTGCAGCTCGAGCACTGGACCCGGACGCCCCTGGTCACGAACACGCAGCCCGACTTCAGCCGGGTGGGCAACGCAGAGCTGGTCGACCGGACCATCCGCAGCCACAACTGGCTGCGCACCGACACCATCTTCATCGAGAACGAGCAGGTCGAGGCCATCAGCAACCGGCCGCCGTGGGTGGCCGCGGTGCTGGAGGTGGGGATGTCCGACGGCTCGCCGGAGTCGCTGCGGATCGACGAGGAGGTGACCCACACCGACAACTCGATCGCGCACGTCATGGACGTCGGCGCCAACTACTGGTCGCTGTGGAACTGGCACCGGGAGAGCGCGGCGAACGTGACGGCGTACTACCGGCAGTACCCGGAGATGATCGACACCATCGCGCGCCGCATCGGCTATCGGGTGCGGCCGTCGCTGGTCTGGCGCTACGACGGCGGCGGGCGCACGGGCCTCGTGGTCGGCTTCGCCAACGACGGCATCGCCGGCGTGCCCGGGGTGCTGCGCGTCAGCGTCGTCGACGAGGCGGGGACGGCGCTCGCGGGCGGCGGCCTCGACCCCGGCTATCCGCTGCCCGGCCGCATCCGGCAGGCGCAGTTCCCGCTGCCCGCGGGCACGCCCTGGAACGGCCTCCGGCTGAAGGCGGAGATCGAGGTGAAGGACGTGCGCTATCCCGTGCGCTGGGCCTGTCGCCAGAAGCTGGAGGAGGACGGCTCGCTCCGGCTGCGCCCCACCCGGGGCATCGGCGGCTAGATGGGAGGGCGGACCGGCCGCGTGCTTCCCATCGCGGCCATGGCGTCTCTCGCGGCGTGCGGCAGCGCGGGTCCGCCGGCTCCTGCGACCGCCACCCCGACACCGGCGGCCGTCTCGGCCCGCTACTTCCCCGACGGTTCGCCCTGGTACCAGGACGTGTCGACCGCCCCGGTGGATGCGGAGTCGGACCGGGTGATCGCCTTTCTCGACCGCGCGGGCTGGGGGACAGGCTCGATGCGGATCGACTTCAGCATCGAGGTGCTGCAGGCGACCGCGCAGACGCCGCTGCTTTCGTTCCAGCCGACGAGCGACTTCTACCTCCCGGACTGCGACCAGCAGCCGGTGCCCGTCCCGCCCGGCGGCGCCCTCGAGGGCGAGAGCGGCTACGAGTGCATCGGCGGCGGCGACTGCCACCTGATCGTCGTCGACCGCCTGCGCATGAGGCTGTTCGAGATGTGGCGGGCGGACATCCGCGGCGGAGCCTTCAGCGGCGGCTGCCTCGCGGTCTGGGACATGACCCGGCTCTACCCGCCGAGCGGGCGCGGCGAGCAGTGCACCAGCGCCGACGCCGCCGGGTTCCCCATCGCGCCGCTGCTGTTCGACGCCGACGAGGTGGAGGCGGGCGTCATCGACCACGCCGTCCGGTTCGTTCTTCCGAACGCACGCATCCGGTCGGGGGTCTACGTCCACCCGGCGACGCACGCCGGCGCCCCGCAGGGACCCGCCGACGCGCCGCCCTACGGCGCGCGGCTGCGACTCAAGGCCGGCTACCCGCTGACGAGCCTGCCAGGGGGCGCGCAGGTGGTGGCCCGCGCGATGCAGCGGTACGGGATGCTGCTCGCCGACGGCGGCGAGATCACGCTGATCGCCCGCGCCGACCGTTTCACCGCGGCCAAGTGGGCCGGGCTGCTCGAGGCGGACAGCCTCGCCGCGCTGCGGCCGTCGGACTTCGAGATGGTGGACGGCGGGGTGCGGATCCCCCTCACCTACGACTGCGTGCGGAACCCGTAGCCGGCCTCAGATCTTGATGAAGATCCTCTTGCGGTACATCCAGTAGAGGACCAGCCAGTACACCAGCAGCACCCCGACGCCGAGCAGCACCGGCTGGAAGGCGGGTCCCAGCACCAGGAAGGGCGCCGTCCCCAGATGGCGCAGCAGGTTCTCCGAGACGAAGCGCTCGGTGGTCCAGCTCATCACGTAGATGGCGATCGAGTTGGCGCCGATCACCATCAGCGGGAAGGTCCAGCGCTGCCAGCCGCGAAGCTCGATCGTCGCGTAGAAGCCGGCGAGGATCAGGAGGATCAGGCCGCCGCTGTAGAGCGTGTAGGAAGACGTCCAGATCCGCTTGACGATCGGGCACAGATGCAGCCACTGCAGCAGAAGGCCGGCCAGCGTCAGCGCCACCCCCGCGATCACCAGGCCGCGGAACTTCCGCCTCGGCGTCTCGTCGCCCTTCAGCCAGACGCCCGACCAGGTGCCCAGCATCATGGTGGCGAGGGTGGGGATGAAGCTCAGGGTCGACCAGCCGCCGTCGTTGAACAGGAAGGGCGACTCGCGCGGGAAGAGGTTCAGGAACCACCGGTCGAAGGCCCAGGAGAGGTTCGAGTTCATGTTGAAGTGGGCGAGGAAGCCCGTGTAGAGGTGGGGCCAGCCGGCCGGCACCCCCACCGCCTGGTAGTCGAAGCTCGAGGGCGGCGCCGGGTAGATCACGAAGGCCGCCCAGAAGCCGAGCAGGATGGCGCCGAAGACGCCGACCTGCGCCCGCCGCGAGGCGTGGGCGAGCAGGAAGAGGAAGGTGTAGCCGAGGCCGATCTGGGTGAGCGTGTCCTCGAAGGTCCAGTACGTCATCGAGTGGCTCATCGACCGCAGGAAGATGCCCAGGAAGATCAGGATCAGGCTCCGCCGGACCGCGTGGGCCAGCATCCTGCCGAAGCTCTCGCCCTTCGCCTGACGGCTGGCGATCGAGAACGGCAGCGAGGCCCCAGCCAGGAAGGAGAAGGCGGGCTGGATGAGGTCGTGCAGCGAGCAGCCCTGCCAGGGCACATGGGTGGTGTTGAAGGCCACGATCGACCAGAACCAGCTCGAGGGGTAGGCGTCGTGCAGCGTCCACAGGCGCATCACCTCGGCCAGCATCAGGAACATCACCAGCCCGCGGAAGGCGTCGATCGACGGGACGCGCTTGACCGGCGGGGCTGCCGCCACCTGTGCCGGCCTGGCGGTACCGGGGGTCGTTGCCGTGATCGTGCTCATGGGCCTGCATTCTAGGAGCGCGCGGGCCGCCTGGAAAGGTCGGCGACCCGCCGACTGTCAGATCCGCGTCTGGCGTCGACCGGTGGACGGCTAGGGACCTGCGTAGCCCAGTGCCCGCAGCGCCTCGACGGCGCTGCGGTCCGGCACGACCCTACTGGCGCCGTCGTCCAGCCAGACGGTGATGGCGGCCCGCGGCTGCTGCGGCCGGACGTAGAAGCTCGGCCACCGGGATGGCTCGAGCTCCGCCTCGGGGTCCGGCAGCAGCAGGCCGGGGCCCGCCGCGGAGGAGACCGTGCCGGCCACCTCCCTGGAGGTGAGCGGCCTGCCGTTCCAGGTGCCTGCCAGCCGGACCGGCGCCCCCCGGGGCCGCAGACGGAAGCTGAGGTCGCGCGTCTGGCCGGGCGGGAGCTGCAGCCGCACCCGCAGCGTCCGGCCCTCGGGCTCCAGCGTCGCGCTGTCGCCGCCGACGAGGTCGCCCCCGATCTCCTCGAGGAAGCCGCTGCTCCGGAGCTCCAGCTCGTATCGTCCCGCGGCCTGGAAGCGCAGCGCGTCGCGGAACCGGCTCGGCCGCATGGCGACCCTGAGCCGCCCGTCCAGGGCGCGGCGGCGTTCCCCTTCAGGCAGCGCCAGCGCCGCCTGCTCACCGGGGTCGCGGGCGAGGTCGAGGAGCAGGGCGTCGTCCTGGGGTCGGAAGCGCCGGAGGTACTTCGCGGTCCCCGCGCGGTAGCCGAAGACCACGACGCCGTTGTGGGTGATCTCCAGGACCGCGGCCTCCGCGGGTGTCGCCTTCCCCTCGACCACCGGCCTCAGGGAGTGGCCGCCGAGGCTGGCCGGGGAGGGGAGGCCGGCTTCGTCCATCACCGTCCGCGCGACGTCGAGCAGCTGCACTCCGCCGGCGAAGCGGCGATGGGCGCCGCGGCCATCCTTGAACTTGACGAGCAGCGGCACGTGCACGAGCTCCTCGAACAGCGTCGTGCCGTGCCTCCAGCCTCCGTGATCGAGGAACTGCTCCCCGTGGTCGGCCATGAAGACGATCGTCGCCTGCTGGTAGAGGCCGCGCCGCTTCAGCTCGTCCAGGAAGCGGCCGAACTCTCGATCGCCGTAGGCGATCTCGCCGTCGTAGGCGGCCACGGCCCGCTGCCGCGTGCCGGGGGAGGCGCCTCCGATGCTTTCCACGCCGCCTGGCGGCCCCCCGAACATGCGATCGAAGGGCGGCGGCGCCTGGTACGGGAAGTGCGGGTCCACCGCGTGGACGTAGACGAAGGCAGGCAGTCCGCGGCGGGAATCGATCCACGCCAGCGCGGCGTCGACCACCGTGGCAGCCCTCGTCTGCAGGGTGCCCGTGTCCCCCTTCTCGCTCGGCAGCCCGGCGAAGTAGTCGAAGCCCTGATCGAAGCCGGTGCCGGGCAGGTACACGATCGGGTTCGCCACCACCGCGCCGGTGGACCAGCCCGCCTCCCGCAGCAGCTCCGGGAGGGTCACGTTCTCCTCGGCCAGCACGTCGGTGCGCAGCATGGCCCCGTGGCGCCAGGGCGGAAGCGCCGTGAGCACGGAGGCGACCGAGGGCTTGGTCCAGGAGGCTGGAGCGATCGCTTCCTCGAACAGCGCCGCCTCGCGCGCGAACGCGTCCAGGCAGGGAGTCGTCCGCCGCGCGTAGCCGTAGGGGCCGGTGTGGTCGGCCCGCAGGGTGTCCACCAGGTAAGCGACGATGAGCGGGGCGGGACGGGAGCTGGTCACGGTGGGCGTTCCCCAGCCGACGCCCTCGGCGGGCCAGGGATCGGTCGTCGAGGCCGGCGTGGGCAGTGCCCGGCTCTCGAGGACGAGCGTGACGGAGCGGCCGGCGTAGGCGCGGAGGTCGACGTCACCCGGCACCCAGGCGGCGTCTTCGTTGCGGACGCGGGGCTCGAGGCGTCGGGTCCAGAGCCGCTGCTCGCGGCCCCTCTCGCGCAGCGCGACGGAGAACTCCACGCCGCCCCGGCGGCGGCTGCGGTGCTCGATGGCGCAGGTGAAGCTGAGGTGCGCTCCCTCGGGGACCGTGACGCGGTAGCTGTGCCGGCTGGGCGGCCCGGCAGGCAGCACGGCGCGGCGCACGAACCCGACGCGGAACGACGCAGAGCTCCCGCCGGCCTCGGCCGCTCGCAGCAGGTCCTGAGCGGGTGGGCGGCCGCAGCCCGTGAGGGCTCCCACAACCAGCACCAGCGCCGCCACGGAGGCTGGCATGGGCGCGCGGGGGCGTTCCATGGCAGCGGCAGAGTAGCACCGGCGCCATTCGCGCCGCAGCCGTCCGACTATATCAATGATTGATATAGTTGAGCCCGGCCTCACCCGGCCGGAAGAGGGCGTCGACCTCGGCGCCGGGAAGGGCCCGCGCCAGGCGGGTGAAGCGGCCGTCGCCGGCGATCTCGCGCGCGGCCTCCAGAAACGCCGTCCAGGCCACCCGGGCCAGCGCCCCGCCGACGCTGATCCGGCGGACGCCGAGCGCGGCCAGCTCGGCCACGGTGCCGAAATCGCCGCCCATCAGGACGTTCACCGGCTTCGGGGCCACCGCGCGCACCACGGCTTCGACGTCGCCCTTCGCCCGCACGCCGGGAGCGAACAGGCAGTCGGCCCCGGCCTCGGCGTAGGCGGCGAGCCGCCGCAGCGTCTCCCGCAGGTCGGGCCGGCCCGCCACGAACCCCTCGGACCGGGCGGTGAGCACGACGCCGGTCCCGCCCGCGTCGATCGCCTGGCGGGCGGCCCGCACCCGCTCGACGGCCAGGGTGAGGTCGAACAGCGGCGCTCCCGCGGGGTCCTTGCTCGAGTCCTCGATCGACAGCCCGGCGACGCCGGTGTCGATCGCGGCCTTGACGTTGGCGGCCACCGCCGAGGGCTCGACCGCGAAGCCGCCCTCGAAGTCGGCGCTCACCGGCAGGTCGACGGAGCGGACGACGGCGCGGAAGTGGGCGAGCGCCTCCGGCAGGGGGACGTGGTTGTCCTGCAGCCCGAGCGACCAGGCGAAGCCGGAGCTGGTGGTCGCCAGCGCGCGGAAGCCGAGCCCGGCCAGCAGGCGCGCGGCGCCGGTGTCCCACGGGTTCGGGATCACGAAGCAGCCGGAGGCGTGCAGCTCGCGGAACAGCCGGCGGCGCTCGGTCCAGGCGGAGGACGGCGATTCCTCGCTCATGCGTCGAGTGTCGCATACGATGATCGGATGGTCCCCACGCTGAGCCTGCGGGCCGCGCGCCGGCTGGCGCTGGCGCGGGCCGGGCTGCTGACACCCGAGCCCACGGGGCTGCCGCGACGGGCCCGCGGGGCCGGCCCCTCGGCCTTCAGGGCCGCCCAGGCGGTGATCGGCCGTTTCGGCTACCTGCAGCTCGACACCGTCTCCGTCGCCGGCGCCCGCAGCCACACCATCGTGCTGCTCTCCCGGCTGGAGGGCCTGGACCCGTCGGTGGGCGAGCGGCTGCTCCGGCCCGGCGCGCCGCTGTTCGAGTACTGGGGCCACGAGGCGAGCTGGATCCCGCTCCCGCTGTACCCCGCGTTCGAGTTCCGCCGCCGCGAGTTCCGCGCGCACCCCTGGTGGGGCGACCTGGTGGCCCGCCACCCCAAGGTCGCGGCCGAGCTGCGCAGGCGGATCCGCGAGGAAGGACCGCTGCGCTCCTCGGACATGGAAGGCCGCGCCAGCCGGGGCTGGTGGGACCTCAGCGTGGCGAAGCGCGTCGCCGCCTCGCTGTGGTCGAGCGGGGAGCTGGCGATCCGCGAGCGCAGGAACTTCCAGCGCACGTACGACCTCGCGGAGAGGGTGATCCCGGAGGAGCTGCGGACGCGACCGCTCTCGACCGAGGACGGCCTCGAGGTCCTGCTGTCGGCGGCGCTCGCGGGCCACGGCTGGGCCACCACCGGGACGCTCGCCGCCACCTGGCGTCTCCGCAACCGCAAGGCCGAGCTGCAGGCGGCGCTGCACAGGCTGCAGGCGAAGGGCGAGATCGTCGCCTGTGCGCTGGAGCCGGGCGACGGCGCCCGGTCGCCGGTCAAGGGCTGGATCCGGCCGGCCGACCGCGAGCTGGCCGAGCGGCTCCTCGCCGCCCGACCCCGCTCCGACCGCGGCGTGCTGCTCTCGCCCTTCGACCCGCTGCTGTGGGACCGCGGACGCGTCTCGCGCCTGTTCGGGTTCGACGCCGTCCTCGAAATCTTCAAGCCGGCCCCGCAGCGGACCTACGGCTACTACTGCCTGCCGGTGCTGGCCGGAGAGCGCCTGGTCGGCCGCGTCGACCTCAAGGCCGAGAAGCGCCGGGGGACGCTGCGCGTGCTGGCGGCCCACTTCGAGGAGGCGCGCGGCCCGGGGGCCAGGCGGGACCGGCAGGCGGCGCGCGCGGCGGTGGAGCGCTACGGGTGCGCGCTCGGCCTGAGCTCGGAGTGGTGAGGGGCCGAAGGAGCAGTCCACGGCGCGGGTCCCGGGTCGGGATCGGTATTAACATCGGCCGCATGTCGAGGACCTCGCTTGGCGTGCCGGCGGCGGCGGTGGCGGTGCTCGTGGCGGCGACGGCGGCGCTCGGAGCGGCCGCGGAGGACCCGCGGGCTCTCGCCTGGGCGGTGCTGGACGAGCTCATCGGCATCAACACCACCGACTCGGTCGGCGACAATACTGCCGCCGCCCAGGCGGTGGCCCGACGGCTGCGCGAGGCCGGGTTCCCGGCGGAGGACGTGGAGGTGGTGGCGCCGGCCCCGGCCAAGGGCAACCTGGTCGCCCGGCTCCGCGGCACCGGCCGCGGGCGCCCGCTCCTCTTCCTCGCACACCTGGACGTGGTCGAGGCACGGCGGGAGGACTGGACCAGGGACCCGTTCCGCCTGCAGGAGCAGGACGGCTACCTGTACGGCCGTGGCACCCAGGACATCAAGGGCGAGGCGGCGCTGCTGATCGCCAACTTCGTGCGCCTGCGGCGGGAGGGCTTCCGGCCCGAGCGCGACCTGATCCTGGCCCTGACCGCGGACGAGGAGGGCGGCCGCGGGCCGAACGGCGTGGGCTGGCTGCTCGACCACCGCCGCGCGCTGGTCGACGCCGAGTTCTGCGTCAACACCGACGGCGGGGGAGGCCAGGCGGTCTCCGGGCGGCGCATCCTCTACTCCGTGCAGGCCGCGGAGAAGGGCTACCTCACCTTCGCGCTCCGGGCGAGGCGCCCGGGCGGGCACAGCTCGCAGCCGGTGCCCGAGAACGCCATCTACGACCTGGCGGCGGCGCTCCTGAAGCTGCGGGACCTGCAGTTCCCGGTGGGCCTCAACGACATCACCCGCCGCTACTTCGAGGGCACCGCCGGGCTGACGCAAGGACAGGAGGCGGCCGACCGCCTGGCGGTCGCCAGGGGTGGCCCCGGCGCGGAGGCGGCGGCGGCTCGCCTGTCGCGCCTGCCCTACGAGAACGCGCTGCTGAGGACGACGTGTGTGGCCACCCTGCTCGGCGGCGGCCACGCCGAGAACGCGCTCCCGCAGTCAGCCGAGGCGACCGTGAACTGCCGCGTGCTGCCGGGCGAGACGCAGTCCGAGGTGGAGAGCCGCCTCCGTGCGGCCGTGGGAAGCGGCGTGGAGATCGAGGTCAAGACCCCGCTGCGCGAGAACCCCGTCTCGCTGCCCCCGACCGGCCTGATGGCGCAGATCGAGTCCGTGGTCCACGCCGCGACGCCGTCGCTGCCGGTGGTGCTCACCATGGAGACGGGCGGGACCGACGGCAAGGCGCTGCGCGCCGCGGGCATCCCCACCTACGGCGTGGCGCAGATGTTCTACGACCTCGACGACGTGCGCGCGCACGGGCAGGACGAGCGCATCCGGGTGAGCGACTTCGAGGACGGGCTCGACTTCGGCTACCGGCTGCTGCAGGAGCTGGCGCGGTCGCACTGACGCCGGGCGATGAAGGTCCACCTCGTCGACGCGACCTATGAGCTGTTCCGCGCCCACTTCGGCGCGCCCCCGGCACTGGACGCCGCCGGGCGGCCGGTGGGCGCCGTGCGGGGGCTGCTGGCGACGCTCATCTCCCTGCTGCGCGAGCCGCAGGTGACGCACGTCGCCTGCGCCTTCGACCACGTGATCGAGTCCTTCCGCAACGAGCTGTTTGCCGGGTACAAGACCGGCGACGGCGTCGCCCCCGAGCTGCTGGCGCAGTTCCACCCCGCCGAGGAGGCGGCAGCCGCGCTCGGCCTGGTGGTGTGGCCGATGGTCCACTACGAGGCGGACGACGCCCTGGCCACCGCGGCGGCACGCTCGGCCGCGGACCCGCGGGTGGAGCAGGTCGTCATCTGCTCCCCGGACAAGGACCTCGCGCAGTGCGTGTCCGGCGCTCGCGTCGTCTGCCGCGACCGGCGGCGGGGGCTCGACCGCGACGAGGCGGCGGTCGTCGAGCGCTTCGGAGTGCGGCCGGGCTCCATCCCGGACTGGCTGGCGCTCGTCGGCGACACGGCCGACGGCATCCCCGGGATCCCCGGCTGGGGCGAGAGATCGGCCGGGGCGGTGCTGCGCGTGTACGAGCGGCTGGAGGCGATCCCCGACCAGGCTCACCTCTGGACGGTCGGGGTGCGTGGGCGCGAGCGCCTGGCCGCGTCGCTGGCGCAGCGGCGCGAGGAGGCGGGCCTCTACCGTCGGCTCGCCACGCTGTGTCGCGAGGTCCCGCTGACGGAGGAGCTCGGCGACCTGGAGTGGCGGGGGCCGGGGCCCGGCTTCGAGCCTCTCTGCCGCGCGCTGGGAGCGCCGGAGCTGGTCGAGCGCGTCCCGCGCCGGGGGCGGTGATGCTGCCGCTCGTCTGCGTCGACGTCGACGGCACGCTGGTCGGCCCCTCCGGCCAGCCGACGGAGACCGTCTGGTCCGCCGCCGCGCGCGCCGTCGCCCGCGGGCAGCACATCGCGCTGTGCACGGCACGCCTCGCCCAGGGCGACGCCTGGGAGTACGCGCGGCGGCTCGATCCCGATGGCTGGCACGTGTTCCACGCCGGAGCGGCGGTGATCCACACCGGCGCGGAGGCGGCGGTGCGCCTGCCGCTGCCGGCGGCCGCGCGCGCCGGGCTCGAGCGCGTCGCCGCCGCCAGGAACTGGGTGCTCGAATGCTACACCGACCACGAGCTGGCGGTGGACAGCGACGACCCGCTGGCCGTGGCGCACGCGCGTCTGCTCGGGATCCCGCACCGCCGGCGCAGGGCGATGGAGCTCGGAGGCGACATCGTGCGCGTCCAGCTCGTCGTCCTCCGGCAGGACGCCGGGGAGGCCGTGTCCCATGCCCCCGCCGGCTGCAAGGGCTCGATCGCGGGCTCCCCGGTGATGCCCGGCGTCGCCTTCGTCTCGTTCACCGACGCGCGCGCCTCGAAGGCGCACGGGATCGCCGTGATCGCCGACCGCCTGGGCGTCGGCCTCGGCGCGGTGATGATGGTCGGCGACGGCCACAACGACGCCGATGCCATCGCGGCCGTCGGCCACGGCGTGGCCATGGGCAACGCGCACCCTGCGGCCCGCGCCGCCGCGCGCCACCACGTCGCCGCCGTCGAGGAGGACGGTCTGGCCGAGGCGCTCGACCTCAGCGCGGCCCTGTGAACCTCGTAGAATGCGCTGACGCGCGGCTCCGCGCGGGGAGGCCCGGCATGCTCGGCTCGACCATCCGCATCCTTCGTACCGCCCTCGTCGTCGCCGCCCTGGCTGCCGTGGTCGGCGCGGCCCCGGCCACACCGCCGCTCGGTGACCTCGACGGCCACGGCGACGTCGGGCAGCCGAAGGGCGCCGGCGACGCCCGCTACGACCCGGCGGCCCAGGAGTACACGCTGAGCGGGTCGGGCCTGAACATGTGGGGCCCGCGCGACGAGTTCCAGTTCGCCTGGAAGCGGCTCAGCGGCGACTTCATCCTGCAGGCGCGTCTCCGCTTCGAGGGGAGCGGCACCGAGGGGCACCGCAAGGCCGGGGTGATCGCGCGCACGAGCCTCGACGACGACTCACCGTACGCGGACGCGGCCGTGCACGGCGACGGCCTCACCTCGCTGCAGTTCCGCCGGACGAAGGGGGCGGCCACCGAGGAGGTCCGCTCCGAGGTCAAGGGCGCCGACGTGGTCCAGCTCGAGCGCAAGGGCAGCCTGCTGACGATGTCGGTCGCCCGCTTCGGCGACACCTTCACCACCAGCCGGGTCGCCGACCTGCCGCTGGGGCAGGAGGTCTACGTGGGCCTGTTCGTCTGCGCCCACAACCCCGAGGTGGTGGAGACGGCCCGCTTCCGCAACCTGCGCATCGTGCGGCCGGCCCCGGACGACTTCGTACCCTACCGCGACTACATCGGCAGCCGGCTGGAGATCCTGGAGGTCGAGACCGGCGGCCGGCAGCTGCTCCACGCCTCGCAGGAGCCGTTCGAGGCGCCGAACTGGACGCGCGACGGCGAGGCGCTCGTGTACAACACCAGCGGCCGCGCGCCTTCGCGCGGACGGCTGGTCCGCTTCGACCTGGCCAGCCGGCAGGCGATGCCGATCGACACCGGTTTCGCGGTGCAGAACAACAACGACCACGTGCTGTCGTTCGACGGCCGGATGCTCGGCATCAGCGACCAGACCGCGGACGACCACCAGTCGGTCGTCTACACCCTGCCGTCGACCGGGGGCGCGCCGAAGCGCATCACCCGGCTCTCGCCGTCCTACCTGCACGGCTGGTCGCCCGACGGCCGCTTCCTCGTCTACACCGGCGGGCGCAACGGCGAGTTCGACGTCTTCGGCATGGCCGCCGACGGCAGCGGCGAGGAGACGAACCTCACCAAGAGCCCCGGCCTCGACGACGGGCCCGAGTACTCGCCCGACGGGCGGTACATCTACTTCAACTCCGTGCGCAGCGGCACCATGCAGATCTGGCGCATGAAGCCCGACGGCCGGGACCCCGAGCAGCTGACGAACGACGAGTACAACAACTGGTTCCCCCACCTCTCGCCGGATGGCCGGCAGGTCGCCTTCATCACCTTCCCCAAGGAGGTCAGCCCGTCCGACCACCCGTACTACAAGCGCGTCTACCTGCGGCTGATGCCGGCGGCCGGCGGCGCTCCGCGAGTGATCGCCTACGTGTACGGCGGGCAGGGCACCCTCAACGTGCCGTCGTGGTCGCCCGACGGCCGGCGCCTGGCCTTCGTCAGCAACAGCGACCTGCGCTGAGACGCCGCAGCGGCTACGGTCGCGACGGCGGGCGGTGTGGGCACTCGTGCCCTCCTCATCGCCCGACGATGACGCAGTTGACCGCCGCGGCGCGCGGGACGAGACTGGCGCGTCCTCCAGGAGGCGGCCGTGCCCGACGGCGTGGACGTCTATCGCAGGCTGCAGCAGCACCTCGACAGGATGCCGGTCGGCTTCCCGGCGACCGCCTCCGGAGTGGAGCTGCGCATCCTCCGGCGGCTCTTCACCCCTGAGGAGGCGGAGGTCGCGCTGTGCCTGAGCGCCGTGCCGGAGCGGCCGGCGCGCATCGCCCGCCGGGCCCGCGGGCGGAGCCGCGAGGAGGTGCAGGCGGCGCTTTCGTCGATGGCGGAGAAGCGGGTGATCCTCGCCGCGGGCAGAGGCGAGCGGCGGCGCTTCAGCAAGGCGCCCATGGCCATCGGCATCTACGAGATGCAGGTCGACCGGCTGACGAAGGAGCTGCAGCAGGACTTCGAGGACTACGCCCGCGAGGCGTTCGGCCGCGCCTTCCTGGCGGTGCCGACGCGGCAGATGCGCACGGTCCCGGTGAACGCGACGTTCGTCCCCGAGCGCCGCGTCGGGCGCTACGACGACGCCCGTGCCC
Source organism: Vicinamibacteria bacterium (assembly GCA_035542035.1). Lineage (GTDB taxonomy): Bacteria > Acidobacteriota > Vicinamibacteria > Fen-336 > Fen-336 > DATBSL01. Next base: position 76,742 of record DATKME010000016.1, read on the forward strand.
TGCTCGCGGCGGCTGCGGGCCCGTTCGCCGTGCTGAACTGCGTCTGCCGGCAGGGCAAGGACCTGCTGGACCAGCCCTGCCGCCAGAGCAGCGACCGGCGGGTGTGTCTGACGCTCGGCCCGGTGGCCGGCCAGGCGATCGCGCACGGCTCCGCGCAACCGGTGCCGCGGGAGCGGGCGCTCGAGATGCTCGACCGGGCCGAGCGCGACGGCCTGGTGGTGCAGCCGTCGAACACCCGCGATCCCGCGTTCGTCTGCTTCTGCTGTTCGTGCTGCTGCGGCGTGCTCATGATGGCGCGGCAGCTGCCGCGCCCGGCCGAGTACCTCCACTCGAACTACCAGGCCGCGGTGGAGGCGGAGGTCTGCGCGGAGTGCGCCACCTGCGCCGGCCGCTGCCCCATGGACGCCCTGCGCACCGGCGACGGTCCCACCCGGGTCGACCTCGACCGCTGCATCGGCTGTGGCCTGTGCGTGAGCACCTGCAGCACCGGCGCCCTCAGCCTGCGGCCCCGGCCGCACGCCAGCGCCCCGCCCAGGGGCCTGGCGGGTCTCTACCGCCGGATCACCGTCGACCGCTTCGGCGTCCTGGGGACCGCCCGGATCCTCGGCAGGGTGCTGCTCGGCCGGCAGGTCTAGCGCCGCCGGCGTGAGTCGTTCACAGCCGGCAGGCCTCGTCCGCCGCCGCCGGCCTGAGCAGCCGCTGCAGCTCCCGCGTGCGCGCCAGGGCCAGCTGGCGGCGGGCGATCGCCGCGCAGGTGAGGCGGTCGATGGGGTGCCTGCCGTCGGCGTTTTCGACCGCGTAGAGCATGGCCAGGTGCGCCTCCCGGTACTCCAGCCAGGCCTTCTGCGCCTTCCTCGCCTCCGCGGCGCCCTTGGCGGGCAGCTTGGCCACCAGGGCGTCGAGCGCCTCCCGCATCTGCGTGTCGGCCGTGTCGGCCTCCTGGGTCCAGCACGCGCCCTGATCGATCGGGCCCACGGCGTCCGCGCAGGGGTCCGGCTCGTCCCCGACCTGGGCGCCCGCCCGTTGCGCGCTCGGCCCCAGCGCCACCAGCCCGCACACCGCCGCCACCCGCACCGTCCGCATCGCACGCTTCCTTTCCGTCCCGTCCGATGGTGACGCCAACCCGGCCCGACGGCAACGACCTGGCGGTCGAGGCCGCCGGCGGCGGCGGAGCGCGCGGGACTCAGGCCGGAACCGCTTGCGGCGCGCTCTCGGTCTCACTCGGCCGGCGCTCCCCGACCTGCTGCCGCCACATCGCGTAGTACAGGCCCTTGCGCTCCAGCAGGTCCTGGTGCGGCCCCTGCTCCACGATGCGGCCGCGTTCCAGCACCAGGATGCGGTGGGCGTGGCGCACGGTGGAGAGGCGATGGGCGATCAGCACCGTGATCCCGCTGTGCGCCTGCGCCACGTCGCGGATGGTCCGCGCGATCTCCTCCTCGGTGAGGGAGTCGAGAGAGGAGGTGGCCTCGTCGAACACCAGCAGCTGCGGCCGACGCAGCAGGGCCCGAGCGATCGAGAGCCGCTGCTTCTCGCCTCCCGAGACCTTGACCCCGCCCTCGCCGATCACCGTGTCCAGCCCGCGCTCGCCGCGGGCCAGCAGGCTGTCGCAGGCGGCGCGCCGGAGCACCTCCAGGCACTCCGCGTCGCTGGCGTCGGGCCGCACGAAGCGCAGGTTGTCGCGGATGGTCCCGGAGAAGAGCTGCGTGTCCTGGGAGACGAAACCGATCCGCTCCCGCAGCGCCTCCAGGTCCACCCGCTCGTCGGGCACGTCGTTGTAGAGGACGCGGCCGTGCCGCGGGTGGTACAGGCCGACCAGCAGCTTGACCAGCGTGGTCTTGCCGGCGCCCGAGGGCCCGACGAAGGCGATCGTCTCCCCGCGGCGCACCTCGAAGCTCACCTCGTGCACCGCGTGGATGGAGGCGGAGTGGTGGCGGAAGCTCACCCGCTCGAAGGCGAGGCGCTCGAGCTCGCCGAGGGGCACCGGGCGAGCGGGCCGCGCCTCGACGGGCGTGTCCAGGATCTCCTGGAACTTCGCCAGCGAGGCCTCGGTCTCGCGGTAGACGTTGATGACGCTGCCCAGCTCCTGCAGCGGCCCGAAGATGAAGAAGGAGTAGATCCACAGGGCGAAGAACTGCCCCACGCTGATCTGCCGCGCGAAGATGAGGTACAGCATCAGGAACAGGATGCTGGTGCGCAGCGCGTTCACCGCCGAGCCCTGCACGAAGCTGAGGCTGCGCAGGTAGCGCACCTTGCGCAGCTCCAGGTCGAGGATGCGCCGGGTGGTGCCGTTGAGGCGGGCGACCTCCTGCGGTCCCAGCCCCATGCTCTTCACCAGCTCGATGTTGCGCAGCGACTCGGTGGTGGAGCCGGCCAGGGCGGTCGTCTCGGCCACGATCACCTTCTGCACCTGCTTGATCCTCCGGGACAGCACGGAGCTGAGCCAGCCCAGCAGGGGCACGGTGGCGAAGTAGACGGGGGCGATCAGCCAGTGGACGCTGAAGGCGTAGATCACCACGAACAGCACGCCCACCAGCGTCTGGAACAGCACGTTGACCGCGGAGGTGACCAGCTTCTCCACGTCCGCCCGCACCTTCTGCAGCTTGCCCAGGGTCTCGCCGCTGCGCTGGTCCTCGAACAGCTGGTAGGGCAGCTCCAGCGAGTGGCGGATCCCGTCCGAGTACAGCTGCGCGCCGAGGCGCTGGGTGACCACGTTCGTGAAGTAGTCCTGGAAGTTCTTGGCCACCCGCGACACGAAGGCGACGCCCACCGCCGCCAGCAGCAGCAGGCTGACGCCGCGCAGGAACTGGCCGGTGGTGTAGCGGTCGAAGCGGGTGGCGTACTGGTCGATGACGTGCCGGAAGATGAGGGGGTCGAGCAGCGAGAAGCACTGGTTGACGGCCGCCAGCAACAAGGCCAGCGCCACCAGCCGCCAGTGCGGCCGCAGGTACCGGAGCAGGAGCTTCATGGAACCGGTTGTCAGGATACCAGACCGTCGGCCCTCGTCTCCAGGCGCACACCGTGAATGGCGCGCGATGGTATCAGTCTGATCCCTGTGGGCCTGAGGCGACGTCAGGCCTTCGTCTGGTGCAGCGCGAAGTCGGCGCCCTGCGGGTCCTGGATCTGCGCCACCAGGTCGCCGCCGGGGACCTCCATCGGGCCGTTGAGGACCCTGCCGCCCTCTGATTTCACCGCGGCCACGGCCGCCTGGATGTCCGGCACCTTGGCATACATGAGCCAGCGCGGGCCACCGGGCATCTCGGGCGGCGTGCGGTGGATCCCGCCCAGGGAGCGGCCGAAGCGGCCGAACTCCTGGTAGACGCCCATCGGTCCCATGTCGTTGGCCTTCCGCTGCTCCCAACCGAAGAGCCCGCGGTAGAACTGCATGGCGGCGGCGACGTCGGTGGTGGCCAGCTCGCGCCAGGAGACCTCGCCCAGCGTGGGCATCCCCTCCGGCCCCGTCGGGCTGGGGCCGTCCGGCTGCAGGATCGCGATGTGCGCGCCCTGCGGGTCGGTGAGGACCGCGAAGCGGCCGACCTTCGGTATGTCGGTCGGCGCGATGCCGACCTTGCCGCCCAGCGTCCGCGCGTGGGTGGCGGTGGCGTCCGCGTCCTTCACCCCGACGTAGCTGATCCAGGCCGGCCGCGCCCCGTCCGCCGTGGCCGCCGGCGGCTCCGGCATCAGCCCGCCGACCGCCTGCGTTCCTGCCATCCACACGAGGTACGGCTCGCCGGGGGCGAAAGGCTGGGTCTTCCAGCCGACGACCTTCGAGTAGAAACGCTCGGCGGCCTTCGTGTCCGGCGTCATCAGCTCGGACCAGACGAAGCGCCCGTGGAGCAGATCGGGCATGGCTCCTCCTTGCGAGGGGATGTCGATCTCCTCATTGAACCAGAGCGTGCGGCGGCGGACAAGCCGCCTTGAACGCCCTCGCCTCAGGTCGACCCTCCTCACACCTTGGGCAGAGCCGCGACGGCCCTGTCGATGTCCGCCTGCGGCAGCTCGTAGTCCTCCAGCTTGCCGGCGAGGTACTTCTCGTAGGAGGCCATGTCGAAGTGGCCGTGGCCGCTGAGGTTGAAGGCGATCACCTCGCGCCTGCCCTCCTCGCGGCAGCGGATCGCTTCGTCGATCGCGCCGCGGATGGCGTGCGCGGCCTCCGGCGCCGGCACGATCCCCTCGCAGCGCGCGAAGAGCACGCCGGCTTCGAAGGTCGCCAGCTGCTGCACCGCGCGGGCCTCGATCAGCTGGGCGCGGTACAGCTCGCAGATGCTGCTGGCCATGCCGTGGTAGCGCAGGCCGCCCGCGTGGATGGGCGCTGGCATGAAGCCGTGGCCGAGCGTGTACATCTTCACGATCGGCGCCATCATCGCGGTGTCGCCGTAATCGTAGGCGTAGACGCCGCGTGTCAGGCTGGGCGTGGCGGCGGGCTCGATCGCCACCACCCGCAGCCGGCTCGCCTTCCCGCTGAGCTTGTCGGCCACGAACGGGTAGGTGAAGCCGGCGAAGTTGCTGCCGCCGCCGATGCAGGCGACCACCACGTCGGGGTAGACGCCGGCCAGGTCCAGCTGCCGCTTCGCTTCCAGCCCGATCACCGTCTGGTGCATCAGCACATGGTTGAGCACCGAGCCCAGCGAGTACCTGGTGGGCGTCTGGCTGGTGACCGCGTCCTCCACCGCCTCGCTGATGGCGAGGCCGAGCGAGCCGGAGCAGCCCGGGTCCTCCGCCAGCACCTTGCGGCCGGCGTTGGTGTCGGGGCTGGGCGAAGCGACCACCTTGGCCCCCCAGGTCTCCATCAGGTTCCGCCGGTAGGGCTTCTGGTCGTAGCTGACGCGGACCATGTAGATCTTCACGTCGATGCCGAAGAGCTGCCCGGCGAAGGCGAGGGCGCTGCCCCACTGGCCGGCGCCGGTCTCGGTGGCGATGCGCCTGACCCCGGCCTCCCTGTTGTAGAAGGCCTGCGCCACCGCCGTGTTCGGCTTGTGGCTGCCGGCCGGGCTCACGCCCTCGTGCTTGTAGTAGATCCGCGCCGGCGTCTGCAGCGCTTCCTCCAGCCGCCGCGCGCGGTAGAGCGGCGAGGGCCGCCACAGCCGGTACACGTCGCGGACCGGCTCGGGGATGTCGATCCAGCGCTCCCGGGCGACCTCCTGCTGGATGAGCGCCATCGGGAAGAGGGGAGCCAGGTCGTCCGGCCCGACCGGCTTCTTCGTGCCCGGGTGGAGCACCGCCGGCAGCTCGAACGGGAGATCCGCCTGGATGTTGTACCAGCACCTGGGCAGCTCGGCATCGGGCAGCACGAACTTGACGGCATCGCTCACGGGCGCCACCTCCACGACGAGGATGAAGCGCCGATTCTAGACCCAGGCGTACCATTCGCGCATGTCCGGGGACGAGCGCCGCCCTCTCCCGAGCGGCGTGGTGCTGCGCGACCTCAGCGGCCAGGCCGAGCTGGAGGCGGCCGTGCGGCTGCAGGAGGAGACCTGGGGTGCGGGCTTCCACGAGCGTGTCCCCGCCTCGATCCTGCTGGTCGCGCAGAAGACCGGCGGCCTGGCCGCGGGGGCGTTCGCGCCCGGCGGCGAGCTGCTGGGCTTCGTCTTCGGGATCACCGGCGTGCGCGCCGGCCGGCTCGTCCACTGGTCCGACATGCTGGCCGTCCGGCCGGAGCACCGGGGCCGCGGGCTGGGCGAGGCTCTGAAGCGCCACCAGCGCGAGCGCTGCCGGACGATCGGCGCGGAGACCATCCTCTGGACGTTCGACCCCATGGTGGCCCGCAACGCGCGGCTGAACCTGCTGCGGCTGGGCGCCCGCGTCGACGAGTTCGTCGTCGACATGTACGGCACGCGCACCGGCTCGCCGCTGCACCCGCTGGGGACCGACCGCTTCGTGGTGAGCTGGCCGGTGCGTCTCGAGCCCGTGCCCCTGCCGAGCGATCCGGCGCTGCTCGACGGCGTGCGGCGCCTGGCGGGCGCCGCGGACCCCGGGCTCGAGTCGGAGGACGCGCCACCGTCGGCGCGGGCGGTGGCGGTGCCGGTGCCGAGCGACCTCGACGCGCTGCTCGCGGGCGACCCCGAGCGGGCCCGACGGTGGCACGCGTCGGTGCGGCGCGCGCTCGCGCATTTCCTGGGCCGCGGCTTCTGCGTGCGCGCCTTCGTCTGCCCCCACGAGGGCGACCCGGCGTACCTGCTGACGCCTTCGGGCCCTCCCGGGCAGGACACGAGGCCGTGACCCTCCGGCTGCAGAGGCTCACCCTCCGTGAGGTCCGCCTTTCGTTGCGCGAGCCCTTCCGGATCTCCTCCGGGGTGGTGCACGTCCGCCGCATCCTGCTGCTGGAGCTGCAGGACGAGGGCGGTGCCACCTGCTGGAGCGAGTGCGTCGCGGAGGAGCAGCCGAACTACTCGCCGGAGACGATCGACACCGCCTGGCTGGTGATCGAGGCGCACGTGGCGCCGCGCGTGCTGGGCCGGAGGTTCGCGCACCCGGCCGAGGTCCACCCGGCGCTGGAGCACGGCTTCCGGGGCCACAACATGGCGAAGGCGGCGGTGGAGATGGGCCTGTGGGGGCTCGCCTCCACCGTCGCCGGCCAGCCGCTCGCCGCCTTCATCGGCGGCACTCGCGAGGCGATCGCCACCGGCATCTCGCTCGGCATCCAGGACGCGCCGGAGCGCCTGGTGGCGAAGGCCCGCGCGGCGCTCGCGGACGGCTACCGCAAGGTGAAGGTCAAGATCGAGCCTGGCCGGGACCTCGCCTTCCTGCGCGCGGTGCGCGAGGCGCTCGGCCCCGACGCGCCGCTGATGGCCGACGCCAACAGCGCCTACGCGCCGGCCGACGCCGAGCGGCTGGTGGCGCTCGACGCGCTGGGCCTGATGATGATCGAGCAGCCGCTGGCCGGGGACGACCTGGTCCGGCACGCCGCCCTGCAGAAGCGGCTGCGGACGCCGCTCTGCCTCGACGAGTCGATCACCTCGCTCGACCGCGCCCAGGACATGGTGGCGCTGGGCGCCGGCCGCATCGTCAACCTCAAGCCGGGCCGGGTCGGCGGGTTGGGCCCCAGCCTGGCCATCCACGCGTTCTGCAGCGCCCGGGGCGTTCCCCTCTGGTGCGGCGGGATGCTGGAGAGCGGCGTCGGACGGGCGTACAACGTGGCGCTCGCCTCGCTGCCCGGCTTCGTGCTGCCGGGCGACGTGAGCCCGAGCGCGCGCTACTGGGAGCGCGATCTGGTCACGCCGGAGTGGACGATGGAGGCAGGGATGGTGAGGGTCCCGCGCTGCCGCCCCGGCATCGGGGTGGAGGTGGACGTGGGTCGGGTCGAGGCGCTGACGGCGCGCTCGACGGTGCTCCGGGCGTGAGCGCGCGCCAGCGCTTCTCCGCCGCCGAGCAGGCGGCGCTCGCCGACCTGCGCTGGGATCTCCACCGTCATCCCGAGCTCGCCTGGGAGGAGGTGCGGACGCAGGAGACCCTGGAGCGCTTCCTGCGCGCCCACGGGATCGCCGACGTCCGTCGCGTCGCCCGCACCGGCCTGGTGGCGCGGGTCGCGGGCCGGGTCGCGGGCACGCCGCCGGTGGCGCTGCGTGGCGACATCGACGCCCTGCCGGTCACCGAGGCGACCGGCCTGGAGCACGCCTCCGTCCACGAGGGCGTCATGCACGCCTGCGGCCACGACGTGCACGCCGCCTGGGCCGCGGGCGCGGCGCTTCTGCTCGCCCGCGAGCCCGCGCCGGGGGAGGTGAGCGTGGTGCTGCAGCCGGCGGAGGAGGTGGGCGGAGGCGCCCGGGAGGTCCTCGCCAGCGGCGCCCTCGCCGGCGTCGGTGCGATCTTCGGGGCGCACGTCGACCGCCGCTTCGCCGTCGGCCAGGTGGTCGCGCAAGCCGGCGCCGTGGCGGCCTCGGCCGACAGCTTCCGGATCGTGCTGCGCGGCAGGGGCGCCCATGGCGCCCGCCCTCACGAGGGTGCGGACCCCGTGGTTGGCCTGGCGCACCTGGTGACGGCGCTGCAGACGATCGTGTCGCGACGGCTCGATCCCGCCCTGCCGGCCGTGGTGACGGTCGGCTCGCTGCGCGCCGGCAGCGCCCCCAACGTGATCCCGGAGACGGCCGAGCTCGCCGGCACCCTGCGGGCGACGACGCCCGAGACGAGGCGCCTGCTCGTCGAGGAGCTCGATCGCGTGGCACGCGGCGTCGCCTCGGCGCTCGGGCTGGCGGCCGAGATCGCCCTGGTCGACGGCACCCCGCCGGTGGTGAACCACGAGGCGGCGGCCGCGCAGGCGGCCGAAGCGGCCCGCCGCGTGCTCGGCCCCGCCGCGCTGGCGCCGCTGGGCACCACCAACATGGGCGGCGAGGACTTCGCCTTCTACCTCGAGCGGATCCCCGGCTGCTTCCTGCGCATCGGGGCGCGCGAGCCGGGCGGGGAGCCGACGGCGGCGCACTCGCCGCGCTTCGTCCCGGCCGAGGAGGCGCTCTTCGTGGGCGCGGCGGTGCTGGCCGAGTGCGCGAGGATCGCGAGCCAGACTCCCGTATGATAGGCGCCCTCATGGTAGGCGCCCGGCTCGTGCGCCGGTCGACGGAGGGTCTCGATGGCGGCGGGTGACGGCAGCGAAGCCGAGGCGAGCGGGATCGGCGGCCTGCCGGCGCGACCGGCGGCGGAGCCGGCGTCGCCCACCCGCGGCCTGTTGCGCCTGCTCGGCCTGTACGTGGCGGGTCTGTCCGGGTGGGAGCTCTGGCATCCCGCAGGCGGCCCGCTGGCCTCCGCCCTCGGCAGCCTGGCGGGGATGGTGCCCACCGTGGGCGCGGTGCTGCTGGCGACGAGGACCGCCCGCGACCCACGCGTCGCCGGGGTGGTGAGCCGCTCCTGGCGCTGGCTGGCCTGGTCGCTCGGCGTGTCCCTGGCCGGTCAGCTCACGTTCGCCCTGGAGAAGCTGACCCGGCATGGCGGCACGGGCGGCGCCTCGCCGGCGGACGTGCTCTTCCTGGCCAGCTATCCGCTGGTGGCGATCGGGCTGCTGGCGCTGCGGGGGTTCCGGCTGGAGGCGGACGAGCGCGCGTCGTTCGGCCTGGACGCGGCGATGATCACGCTGGGCAGCGCCGCCGTCGTGTGGCAGGTGTTCGTCCAGCCCACGCTGGCCGGGGACCGCCAGCTCGGGCTGGAGACCGCCCTCGGCTACGTGGTCTGCGACCTCGCCCTGCTGGTGGTGCTGGCGATCGCCAGCCTGCGCCCGGCCCCGGCCCCGGCGCCGCCGCTGCGGCTGCTGGGAGCGGCGCTGGCGCTCCGGCTCTGTGCCAACGGCCTCTACTGGTACGGCGCCCTGGCGCGGCCGCGGGCGCCGGCAGGGGCGGCGGCGTCGGTTGCGTACAACCTGGCCTTCCTCATGTTCGCCCTGGCTGCGGCGCGCCACGCGCAGCCGGCCCAGCAGGCGGACGAGAGGGAGCCCGCGAGCGTTCCCTCGGTGGGCGTGTCGTTCGTCCCCACGGCAGCGGCGGCCGTCGGCTACCTGGCCCTCGCCGGGGCGGTGGTCCAGCGGTTCACCCTCGACCTCGGCTTCCTGGTGGTGCTGGCGGTCGCGCTCACCGCCATCGTCCTGGTCCGGCAACTGGTCGCCGTGCGCAGCGGGGCCCGGCTGGCGGCGGTGCAGGCGGCCCGCGTCAACGAGGCCCGCTTCCGCTCGCTGGTGCAGAACGCCTCCGACATCGTGCTGGTGATCGGCGAGCGGGACGAGGTGCGTTACCACACGCCCTCGGCCGAGCGCTTCCTGGGCACCGGGCCACCGCTGGACGGCGCCCCGCTGGAGCACCTGGTGCATCCCGACGACCGCCAGCTGGCCGAGGGACTGGTCAAGGACGCCGTCGCCGGACCGGGGACCACTCCTTCGGCCGAGTGGCGGGTGCGCTGGTCGGACGGGACCTGGCACTTCGTCGAGGTGCGCGCCAAGAGCGTGCCCGACGACCCGAACCTCGGCGGGGTGATCCTGACCCTGCGCAGCGTCCACGAGCGCAAGGTGCTCGAGGAGCGGCTGGCCCACCAGGCCTTCCACGACCCGCTGACCCAGCTCGCCAACCGGATGCTGCTGGCGGAGCGGCTGGAGCACGCCCTGGCCCGGACGCGGCGCGGCGGCCGGCCGGTGGCCGTCATCTTCGTGGACCTCGACGAGTTCAAGAACGTCAACGACAGCTTCGGCCACGCCACCGGCGACCAGCTGCTGATCGAGCTGGCCGGCCGGCTGCTGGGCTGCGTGCGCGCCGGCGACACCGCGGCGCGGCTGGGCGGCGACGAGTTCGCGGTGCTGGTGGAGGAGGGAGGCGGTATCGAGGCGGCCCGCCAGATCGCGGAGCGGGTGAGGGAGGCCGTGCGCACTCCGTTCCTGGTGGCCGGGCGCGAGATCGTGCTCGGCGCCAGCGTGGGCATCGCCATGAGCGACGTCACCACCGACACCGCCGGCGACCTGCTGCGCAACGCCGACGTGGCCATGTACCAGGCCAAGCACGCGGGCAAGGGACAGGTGGTGGTGTTCGAGAGCGGGATGCACACCGCGCTGCGCCGGCGGCTGGAGCTGGAGGCCGAGCTGCGCGGCGCGCTGGACCGACGCGAGCTGGCCATCGTCTACCAGCCGATCGTGGCGCTCGCCTCGGGCCGCATCGTCGGCGCCGAGGCGCTGCTGCGCTGGGACCACCCCCGGCGCGGCCGTCTGCACCCGGCCGACTTCTTCCGGGCGGCGGAGGGCGCGGGCGTGCTGCCCGCGATCACCCGCTGGGTGGTGCAGGAGGCCTGCCGGCACGCGATCGGCTGGCCGACCCTCGACGAGGCGGGCCAGCTCCCGCTGCTGTGCGTGAACGTCTCGCCGCGGCTGATCGGGACCCGCGAGTTCGTGCTGGAGGTGGAGCAGGCCGTCCTCGCCGTGCGGCTGCCGCCGGGCCGGCTGGTGCTGGAGCTGACCGAGGGCGCCGCGGTGGAGGACGCCCCCTCCACCTTCGCCGCCATGCGGCGCCTGCGGGCGACGGGGGTGCGGGTGGCGATCGACGACTTCGGCACCGGCTACTCGTCGCTGAGCTACCTGCGCGACATGCCGGTCGACATCCTGAAGCTGGACAAGCTCTTCGTGGACGGCGTGGGCAGCCAGCCGACCGCGCAGATGCTGGCGCGCGGCATCCTGGACCTGGCCCGCGCGCTGGGCAAGCTGGTGGTGGCCGAGGGGATCGAGGCCGAGGACCAGGCCGAGCGACTGCGCGAGTACGGCTGCACCCTGGGCCAGGGCTTCCTGTTCTCGCACGCGCTGGAGCCCGACGAGGTGCAGCGCCGGATCGTCGTCGACCGCGCGGTCGGCGGGTGAGCCGGTCGGCCGCTTTGAGGTAGAGTCGCCCCGTGAGCCTCGAGGCCGAGATACGCGAGCAACCCGAGTCCCTGGCCCGGCTGCTGGACCGCCAGTCCGAGGCGGTGCGAGCCATGGGCCGCGCCTTCCGCGGACGCCCGCTCGAGTTCGTCCTGCTGGCGGCGCGGGGGACCTCCGACAACGCGGGCCTCTACGCCGAGTACCTGTGGGGCGCCATCAACTCGATGCCGGTGGCGCTGGCCGCGCCCTCGCTCTTCACCAGCTACGCGCGGCCGCCGCGGCTGGAGCACGCGCTGGTGGTCGCCGTCTCGCAGTCGGGCCAGTCGCCCGACCTCCTGGCCGTGCTGGAGGAGGCCCGCCGCCAGGGCGCGCCGACGCTGGCCATCGTCAACGACGCCGACTCCCCGCTGGCCCGCGCCGCCGACCAGGTGCTCGACATCTGCGCCGGCCCCGAGGAGGCGGTGGCCGCCACCAAGAGCTACACCGCCCAGCTGATGGCGATCGCCATGCTGTCGACGGCGGTGGCCGACGACGATCAGCGCTGGCGGGAGCTGGAGCAGGTCCCCGGCCTGGTGGCGCAGGCTCTCGCCCTCGACGCGCAGGTCGCCGAGCGGACCGAGCGCTACCGTTTCATGGAGCACTGCGTGGTGCTCGGGCGCGGCTTCAACCTCTCGACCGCCAACGAGTGGGCGCTCAAGCTGAAGGAGCTCGCCTACGTGATCGCCGAGCCTTTCTCCTCGGCCGACTTCCAGCACGGCCCGGTGGCCATGCTGGAGCGCGGCTTCCCGGTGCTGGCGGTGGTCCCCGACGGCGCCGTCTTCGACGACACCCGGGAGCTCCTGGCCAGGCTGGTCCGCGAGAAGCGCGTCGAGCTGCTGGTGATGTCGAACCGCGACGAGGCGCTGTCGCTGGCGCACACGCCCCTGCGCCTGCCGGCGGCCCCGGAGTGGGTGACGCCGATCGTCTCCATCGTCGCCGGCCAGCTCTTCTGCTATCACCTCACGCGCGCCAAGGGCTTCGACACGGAGTCGCCGCGCGGACTGCGCAAGGTCACGCTGACGCGCTAGCCAGACCAGGGAGGCAACATGCCGCACCAGGGCAGCGTTCGGAGATGGACGAAGCGGGCCGGCAGCGCCGGGGCGGTGGCGGCGCTCGTCTTCGTCGGGGCCAACGCCTGCAAGGGCAAGGGCCCCGGGGGCGTCTCGCGAGAGGAGGCGACCGCGCTGCTGCAGCAGGAGGCGCAGGCCATCAAGGCCACCGGCGAGAAGCTCGACCCGGTGCTGCGGGTCAAGGCCACCTGGAAGCTGGTGGAGGCGACGGCCACCGAGCGGCCGGGCGACGCCGACCGGCCCTGGTCCGGCCTCATCCGCTTCCACATCCGCGCGGAGACGCAGGACACGGACGGTAAGGTCCAGGTCGACGAGATGGACAAGCGCTTCGAGTACCTGTGGAGCGAGAGCCTGCACCGCTGGCTGATCCAGCCCTCGGCCTCCTGAGGCGCCGGCGCAGGCTAGGGGCAGGGCTTCGGCAGCGAGCCCCCGACCGGCGGCTCCTCGGTTATGCGCAGCAGGTACTGGCCGTAGTCGTTCTTGGCCATGCGCTCGCCGATGCCGCGGACGTGCTCCCGGGTGACGTAGCCCATGTTGAGGGCCACCTCCTCGGGGCAGGAGACCTTCAGGTCCTGCCGCTCTTCGATGGCCTGGATGAAGGTGGAGGCCTGCAGCAGCGCCTCGTGGGTGCCGGTGTCGAGCCAGGCCATGCCGCGTCCGAGCACCTCGACGTGCAGCTCGTCCCACTGGAGGTAGGCGCGGTTGACGTCGGTGATCTCCAGCTCGCCGCGGGGCGAGGGCCTGAGCGACGCGGCGATGTCGAGCACGCGGTTGTCGTAGAAGTAGAGCCCGGTGACGGCGTAGGGCGAGCGCGGCCGGCTGGGCTTCTCCTCCAGGCCGACCGCGCGCCCGCCGTCGTCGAACTCGACGACACCGTAGCGCTGCGGGTCGCGCACGCGGTAGGCGAACACCGTGGCCCCGCGGTTCCGGCGGGCGGCCTGCTGCAGCAGGCGAGCCAGCTCGTTGCCGTAGAAGATGTTGTCTCCGAGCGCCAGCGCCGCTCCGTCCTCGCCGACGAAGCCGCGGCCGATGAGGAACGCCTGCGCCAGCCCCTCCGGCCGCGGCTGCGCGGCGTAGGCGAGCCGGATCCCGAACTGGCCGCCGTCCCCCAGCAGCCGGCGAAAGCCGTCCTGCTCGTGCGGGGTGGTGATCACCAGGATGTCGCGGATGCCCGCCAGCATCAGCGTGCACAGCGGGTAGTACACCATCGGCTTGTCGTAGACCGGGATCAGCTGCTTGGAGATGCCGAGGGTGATCGGGTGCAGGCGGGTGCCCGAGCCGCCCGCCAGGAGGATGCCCTTCATGAGGCCTGAGGATAGCGTATCCTGCCCGGCGTGAACCCGCCCGTCCCGCCCTCGGCCGGGGAGCGCCTGCTGCGCCTGGTCCGCGGCGACTTCGCGGTCCGCCGCGGGCACCCGCTGCCCTACGGGGCGGCGGTGAAGCGCGACGGCGTCAACTTCTCGGTCTACGCCCGGCACGCGACCGAGGTGACGCTGGTGCTGTTCGCGCCCGAGGACGAGGAGCCGGTGCTCGAGCTGCCGCTCGACCCCCGCTACAACAAGACCGGCGACGTCTGGCACGTGCTGGTCACCGGCCTCGACCCCGGCATCGAGTACGGCTTCCGCGCTGGCGCCGAGCCGAACCCCGCGCCCAGCGTGCTGCGGTTCGACCGCGGCAGGGTCCTGATCGACCCCTACGGGAAGGCCGTCGCCGGGCTCGAGACCTGGGGCGAGGTGGCCGGCGAGAAGGGCCGGCTGGAGCGCCTGCGCTCGCGGGTGGTCGACGAGGAGTTCGACTGGGGCCACGAGCACCCGCTGAGCACGCCGCTCGCCGACTCGGTGATCTACGAGATGCACGTGCGGGGCTTCACCCGTCACGCCAGCTCGGGGGTGTCCCACCCCGGCACCTTCCGCGGAGTGGTGGAGAAGATCCCCTACCTGCAGCAGCTCGGGGTGACGGCGGTCGAGCTGATGCCGGTGACCGAGTTCGAGGAGTGCGACAACCCGCGCCGCAACCTGCTCACCGGCGAGCCGCTGCGCAACTTCTGGGGCTACTCGCCGGTCTCCTTCTTCGCGCCCAAGGCCTCCTACGCTGCTGACGGCGTCCCCCGCCGGCCGGTGCGCGAGTTCAAGGAGATGGTGAAGGCGCTGCACGAGGCCGGCATCGAGGTGATCCTCGACATGGTGTTCAACCACACCGGCGAGGGCGACGAGCGCGGCGCCACCTTCTGCTGGCGGGGCCTGGACAACCCCACCTACTACCTCCTCGACCCCAAGACCGGCCGCTACCTCAACTACTCGGGCTGCGGCAACACCATGAACTGCAATCACCCGGTGGTGCGCTTCCAGATCCTGTCGGCGCTGCGCTACTGGGTGACCGAGATGCACGTCGACGGCTTCCGCTTCGACCTCGCCTCCATCCTGGGCCGGGGACGCGACGGCGAGGTGCTGCCCAACCCGCCGCTGCTGGAGGCGATCGCGGCCGACCCGGTGATGGCCGGCGTGAAGCTCATCGCCGAGGCCTGGGACGCGGCCGGCCTCTACCAGGTGGGCAGCTTCCCCAGCTGGGGCCGTTGGGCCGAGTGGAACGGCCGCTTCCGCGACGAGGCGCGCAGCTTCGTCAAGAGCGACCCCGGCATGACGCGCCTGCTGGCGGAGCGGCTGTCGGGCAGCCCGGACCTCTACCGAGGCTCGGCCCGCGCGCCCTGGCATTCGATCAACTTCCTGACCAGCCACGACGGCTTCACGCTCGCCGACCTCGTCTCCTACAACGA
>DATKME010000017.1:0-49303 GCA_035542035.1 Vicinamibacteria bacterium
CGGCATGACGCGCCTGCTGGCGGAGCGGCTGTCGGGCAGCCCGGACCTCTACCGAGGCTCGGCCCGCGCGCCCTGGCATTCGATCAACTTCCTGACCAGCCACGACGGCTTCACGCTCGCCGACCTCGTCTCCTACAACGACAAGCACAACTGGGAGAACGGCGAGGGCAACACCGACGGCCACCCCGACAACCGCTCCTGGAACTGCGGGGAGGAAGGGCCCAGCGCCCGGAGCGAGGTGCGGCAGCTGCGCTCCCGCCAGCAGCGCAACCTCCTGACCCTGCTCCTCGTCTCGCAGGGCGTGCCCATGCTGCTGGGGGGCGACGAGTTCTCGCGCACCCAGCGCGGCAACAACAACGCCTACTGCCAGGACAACGAGATCTCCTGGGTGGACTGGTCGTTGCTGGAGAGAAACCGCGACCTGCAGAGCTTCGTCGCCCGCCTGATCCGCTTCCGCAAGGGGCACCGCTCGCTGCGACGGCGCACCTTCTTCGAGGACGAGCCGAAGCCGCCGCGGGCCTGGCACGGCCCGAAGCTCGGCAAGCCCGACTGGGACGGGGCCTCGCGCCAGCTCGGCATGCACCTCACGGGTGCCGACGGCGACGAGCCGATCTACCTCTTCGCCAACGCGCACTGGGAGGCCTGCCTGTTCGACCTGCCGCGCCTCGCCTCGGGCCGCAGCTGGCGGCGCTTCGTGGACACCAGCCTGCTGCCGGGGGAAGACGCGCTGGAGCCGGGCGCCGAGGCGCCGCTGCCGCCGGGCCGCAGCTACGCGGCGGGCCCGCGCTCGGTCGTCGTCCTCGTCGGGCGCTGAGTCACTCCGCTCTTGCGCCAGACTGACGCGCAAGAGCGGAGGTCTGGCTTTTCGGCGCGAACGGGTGGAACGGCGACGGCGCCCTGGACTCGAGCGCGGTGGCGCGGGTGTAGCTCAGCGGCCGAGCAGGAAGGGAAGCTGCCTGGCGGTGGCGGGGACGAGCTGGAGCAGGGCGCGGAAGAGGGCACGGTGCAGGTCGGCGTCGGGCGCCAGGTACAGGGCGCCGGCCGTCTCCCGCCAGCGCAACAGCTCCCGTCGCAGTGAGCGCTCTGGCTGCACCTCCGCCGTGAGGTCGGCGAGGCGCAGCACGCGCTCGTAGGCGTTCGCCAGCCGCTGCCGGTCGGCGGCGCCGTAGAGCTTCGAGGCGCGGTTCATCTCGTTGGCGATCGCCAGCAGCTGCCGGTCGCGGTCGAGCTCGGCCCAGCGCTCGGGTGTGAGCGAGGCGTGCTGCGTCACGGCAAGGGGTCGCCTTCCCCGATGAGGGCGAAGGTCAGCTCGCGAACCCGCTGCCGGGTGGCCTCGTCCTGGATCTCCATGCTGCGGTTTTCCTGCGCCGGGCGGATGTTGATCAGCGACGTGTACTCGATGCACTCCTCGCGACCGCGGCCCGGGTAGTAGTTGGCGCCCCACAGGTCGGCCTGGCGGCTGCCGTCCTCCAGCAGGACCTGCTCGGCGTCCGCGTGCATCTCGCCGCCCACGGCGGCGACGCCGCGGGCGACGTCGACCACGTACTTGACCATGTCCTCGAAGTAGAGGAGCACCAGCCGCCGCAGCTCCGCCGCCCGCAGGCGTCCGGCACGGACCACGACGATCCCGGGCTCGTCCATCCGCTGCTTATAGCCGGCCGGGACGGGCCGGGCAACCGGCGTCCAGCCTCACGGCACCAGCTCGAACCGTGCCGATTCCGTGGCCTTGTTCCCTCCCTGCACGACGGTCAGCTTCACCTCGTAGTGGCCCGGCTCGAAGCCGGCCGACGGCACCCCTCCCACGTAGACGAGACGCCCCTGGGCATCCGGCTGCGGCACCTTGGGCAGGGCGCGGCCGACCGCCTTGCCGTCGCGAAGGAAGTCGAGCGCGAGCTGGACCGGCTCCGCCCCGGCGACGGGATAGACCCGGGCGAAGAAGGAGAGGTTCGGCGTGGCCGCCTTGCTCACCGACCCGGAGAGCTGCGGCACCACCCGGATCGCCGCCACGCGGAACGGGTCCTCGGAGGCCTGCGCGTCGGCGGGCAGCGGGTCGGCGCGGCGCAGCAGCGCCAGGCTGCTGAGTTGCGGTCCGCTGCCCGGCGGCGGCACCGCGAAGCGCGTCTTCTGCACGCTGGTCCGGCCGGAGCCGTGCACCTGGGACACCGACTCCAGCGTGTAGGAGCCGGGGGCGAGGGGCACCAGCCGGCGCAGGACCGCGTTCGACTGGCGGACGGCCTCGAGCTGGTCGAGCGGCCCGCCCATGGGGTACTCGTCGCTGAAGCGCTCGACCACCCGGCCCTGCGCATCCCTCACCACGGCCAGGGTGGTGAGCCGCAGCTCGAAGCTCTTCTTCCGCTTGTCCACGGCGAACTCGAGCGGCGCCAACGGGACCTCGACGATGACGGCGGTCTCCGTCCCTTCCTCGGAGGCAGCGAAGTGGAGCGCCCCCGCCTGGTGCGGGAAGTCGTGCGGCGGCGGCGACGCCGAAAGCGCCGTGAACAGCGGCGCCTCGTAGGGGAGCACCACCTGCTCCGAGGGCGGCAGGGCGAAGTAGCCCTGCCGCGACTGCAGCACCACGTCCTTGCGCGCCACCTTGACGGCGATGCGGCGATAGCGGCCGTCGAAGGCGGTGACCGCCGGCGTGTACGTCACCTCGTAGTACCCGCGGATGTCGGCCGTGACCCGGTCCAGGGCCTTGCCGAAGTCGTTGGCGTTCGCGACCAGGAAGCCGCCGGTGCCCTCCGAAAGATCCGCCAGCGTCTGCTGCACGTTCAGCCGCAGGGAGCTCTCGGCCGTGTCCATGATCTGCATCTCGGCGACGGTGGTCGCCTCGCCGGCCTTCTTCTGCTGCTGCTTCATGGAGGTGGTGGCCGCCTCGCGCAGGGCCGCCGCCGAGTCCCGGATGTCGGCCTGGGCGCGCAGACCGCGGGCGTCGACGGCGTAGACGCTGACGTTCGACCGGTTCGCCTCGCTCAGCACCGTGCGGAACACGTCGTCGAGGTTCGGCGGGACCTGCAGGCCGGCGGAGAAGAAGATCACGGTCTTGCGGCCGGGCACCCGGCCCTGCGCCTTCAGCAGCGCGAGCAGCGGGTAGAGGGTGGCGTGGCCCTCGGCCTGCCGCTGCAGGCTGTCGGAGAGGCGCAGCGCGGCCGCCATCGCCTGGCGGATCCTGACCTGCAGGGGATCGCCGGTCGTCATCAGCTCCCGGGGCGCCGTCGAGGCATCGCCTCCCTGCTCCGGCTCCTCGGCGGCGGCGTCGCCGGCCACCCGCCTGGCGTCGCGCTCGGCCTGCAGCCACTGTTTCGTCAGGGAGCGGTCGCTGTAGCCGGTGCCGGCGGTGGCGAGGTCGATGGCCGCGTGCAGCCTGGGCCGGTCGAAGGTGTACGGGTGGACCAGCAGCAGGCCGCCCAGGCCGATCCGGAAGACCGCCACCTCGGTGCGCGCCTCCATGCCGCGCTCGACGAAGTCGTGCGCCGCCTTCGCCGAGGTGCGGTTCTGCTCGAGGTCGAGGTTGTCGAAGAGGAGCGTCACCATGTTGAGCGGCGGGGCGGCCGCTGCCGGCGCGCGGCCGGCCTCCGCGCTCTCCACCCGCGCCGCGGCGCCAGGCACGCCGCCGGCTTCGGCCGGCTCCACTGCGCCCGCCGCCTCCACCAGCCGGAAGGAGCGGATGTCGCAGCGCTGGTCGTTCTCGAGGACCTGGACCTCGTCCGGCCGGAGGTCGCGCACCGGCCGTCCCTTTTTGTCGCGCGCCACGATGTCGAGGACGACGACCGCGGTGCCGGCCGGGAACTGCGGCGGGGCCGGGGTGGCGGCGGCTGACGAGGCCTGCGGGGTGGCCGGGGAGGTCTGGGCCACCGCGAGACCGGCGGCAAGGAGTGCTGAGCCCACGCAGGCAGCGGCAGCGATCAGCCGGTTCATGGTCGTCCTCTCTCGTGAACAGCATGTCACCAACGGGTGTCGGCCGCTGCGGCGGTCCCGATACGCGGCTCCGTCTTTCGGCACAAACAGCTCGAAGCACCAGCGGGCGACACGGGCACGCCGAATGCTATACACACCACGTGGACGCAGGCATGAAGCCATCGGGGAGCGGCGCCGTTCTCGTCGCAGCCGTTCTCTCGTTCGCCGCCGCACGGCCGGCTCCGTCCCAGAGAAGCTCGCCCGAACGGGGCGACCAGCCGCCGGTCTTCGCCTCGGGCGCCGAGGTCGTCCTCCTGGACATGGTCGTGCGGTCGAAGGACGGCCGCCTCGTCCCCGACCTGCGCGCCGACGAGGTGCAGGTCTTCGAGGACGGCGCGCCCTGCGCCGTGAGGGGCTTCCGGCTGGTACAGACGGAGCCGGCGAAGGGTGCCAGCAGGTCGGCCGCGCCTGGCGCACCGGCCGCTGCCGGAACAGCCGTGACGGCGACGATGGCAAGCGCCGGCACGCCGTCGACCGACGGCCTGAACAACGTCATCGTCCTCGTCTTCGACCAGCTGGCCATGAACGGGGCGGCGCAGTCCCGCCGCGCGGCTCTCGACTTCGTCGGCCGGCGTTTCCCCGCGAACAGCTGGTTCGCCGTCGCCAAGATCGGCGACGGGCTGAAGCTGTTGCAGCCCTTCACCGAAGACCCGTCGCGGCTGAAGCTGGCGATCGAGCAGGCGACCTCCGGTGTCGACCAGCCGCGCGACCCGGCGGTGACGCGCCTGGGCGACAACGCCACCCGCGAGGCGCTGGAGGCGGCCGCGACCGCCACGGCCATGGGCTCGCCGGGGGGTGGCGTGGTGGAGGGGACGGTGGTCCAGCCCGCCGGCCGCGCCGACGCTGCGTTCGCCCTCGCCCTCGCCAACATGCTGCGGATGTCCGACGTCGCCGGCCGGTACGAGAAGGGCCGCGCCAGCCTCTATCGTCTGCTCGCGGTGGTGAAGGGCCTGGCCACCGTCAAGGGCCGCAAGACGCTCCTCTACTTCTCCGAGGGCCTCAATGTCCCGCCGGATCTCGACCAGCTTCTCGAGGCGACGGTCAGCGAGGCCAACCGGGCGAACGTCGCGGTGTACGCGGTCGATCCCCGCGGGCTGCTCGGCGTCGACCAGACGGGCCGGCCCGAAACGCCCCTGCGCGCGTCGAAGCTCGCGTCGGACCTGGTACACGGAAGCGGAGGAGGCGACAGCCCGGGCTGGGAGGACCTCAACGTCACGGGCACGGCCCTCGATGGCCTGCGGCTGAACCTGCAGGGCAACCTGCGGGAGCTGGCCGACAGCACCGGCGGCTTCCTGATCGCGAACAGCAACGACCTGCGCCCCGGGCTCGAGCGCGTCGGCGCCGACCTGCGCAGCTTCTACGAGATCGCCTACGTCCCGCCGGACCCGAGGCCCGACGGCCGCTTCCGCTCGATTCGCGTGACGGTCTCGCGCCCCAACGTCACCGTCCGCACCCGCCGTGGCTACTACGCGCTGCCGCCCGGCGCGCCGGTGGTGCTGCCGTACGAGCTGCCGCTGACGGAGGCGCTCTCGGCGAAGCCGCTGCCGCGGGACCTCGACCTGCGCGCCGGCACCCTCCGCCTGGCGGGCCCCGAGGCCAGGACGCTGCTGGTCGTCGAGGTGCCGATGGCCGGCCTGACGCTCACGCCGGACGATGCGGCCCTGCGATTCCGCGGGCGCGTGTCGCTCCTCGGCCTGGTGAAGGACGAGAAGGGCAATCTGGTGTCGCGGCTGAGCCACGACGCACCGGTGACGGGACCGCTTGCTGAGCTGGACGCGGCGCGGCATCGGGCGAGCACCTTCGAGCGCGTGCTGAGCCTGCCTGCCGGCCGCTTCACGCTGGAAGTGGCCGCACAGGACCGCGCCAGCGGCCGTGTCGGCGCGACCCGGGTGCCGTTCGAGGTGGCACCGTCGGCCGCCGGCCTGAGCGTCGGAAGCGTCTCCATGGTGCGCGCCGAGCAGACGAAGGAGCCGGCGGGGGACGAGCCGCTCCGCGTCGGCAACCTCCGGGCCACCCCGACGCTGCGACCGTCCTTTCCCGAGGGTACGCCGGCGCTCTCGCTGTACTTCAGCCTGCAGGCGGCACCGGGAGGGGAGCCGGTGGCGGTCGAGCTGGAGTACCGGCGCGACGGCCGGGCGGTCGGCCGGTCGACGCCGGAGCTGCCGGCGGCAGACGCGAACGGCCGAATGGCCTACATCGGCAGCTTCCCGTCTGGCAAACTAGAGACGGGCCGATACGAGGTCTGGGTCCGCGCCCGGCAGGGCGGGGCTGAGGCCGCGGAGGCGGCCTCGTTCACGATCGCGCCGAGACCGTCGCTGCTCGAGGTCCACGATTCTCACCACGCGGTGCCTCCGCCAGCGGCATCCGAGGCGGCCTCGGTCGACGCGGCACCGGGCGCGGCGGCCGCGAAGCCGTTGCCGGCGGCGGGCTCGGTCGCCGCCGGCCCGCTGGAAGACGGTCCCCACGATCCCCACGTCACCACGCCGCTCACCACGATCCTCGAGCGCGCGGGCGTGTACGTGCTGGGCTACGAGGAGAAGTTCCGGAACGTGGTGGCCGAGGAGCTCTACCGGCAGTGGACGGCCGATTCGCTCTCCGCTGGCGAGGCGGCGAGGGCGCGCACCCTGCGCTCGGACCTCGTCTTCGTCCGGCTGGCGGGCCCCCTGCCCTGGGGGACCTTCCGCGACGTCTTCGAGGTCGACGGGCAGAAGCTCCGCGACCGCGAGCGTCGGCTGGAGAAGCTCTTCTCGGCCGGTGGCAAGGACGTGTGGGCGCAGGGCGAGGTGATCCTCAAGGAGAGCTCGCGCTACAACCTCGGTGGCGCCTACCGCAACATCAACGCACCGACGCTGGGCCTTCTCTTCCTCCGCCCCGAGAACCAGAAGCGCCTCGCCTTCAGCAGGCGCGGCACCCGGACCCTCGCCGGATTCCAGGCCGTCGAGATCGAGTTCCGCGAAGTCCGTTCGCCGACCCTCGTCCACGACGACTGGAACAACGACGTTCCCGCCAGCGGCCACCTGTTCATCGATCCCAGTCGCGGCACCGTGCTGCGCACCGAGGTCGCGTACGACATGGAGACTGACAAGGGCGCCCGTGACCCCGAGAGCTGGTCCCGGGCGGTGGTGGCCACCGATTACCGCCGGGAGGTGTCGCTCGACATGTGGGTGCCGGACAACATGCGCGAGCTGTGCTGGAACCGTCAGACCGGTCGGGTCGAGGGGACGGCGCGTTACTCGAACTACCGCCAGTTTGCGGTGCAGACGGAGGAGCAGCTGGCGGACGAGGCGCACTCGCGGGTGCTGCCGCCGCAACCGCCGCCGCAGCCAAAGCCGCCACCCGAGCTGGAGATGGTGGAGGCGCCGCAGCCGCCGGGCGGCGTGGGCGCGCTGCTGAAGAAGGCGGGCGAGTACGTGGTCCGCTACGCGAAGGAGTTCCGCAACGTGGTCGCCGAGGAGGCCTACAACCAGCAGGACGACTCCATCGCTGCCCAGCTGGCCCGCGACCCGCAGAAGGACTATCCGTTCACCCGGTTGCCGGACCGCACGCCGGAGAAGGTCCGGTCCCAGGTCGTGTTCGCAATGGTCCCCGGTCCCGTGCCCTGGGTGATGCTGCGTGACCTGCTGGAGCTGGACGGGCACGTCCTGCGGCCGGCGGGGCGGCTGGCGGAGCTGTTCGAGAGCTCGCCCGGCGTGGCGCTGGCGAAGGCGTTGCCGATCACGCGAGAGGCCGACCGGGCGATTGCGGGCCACTTGCCCCGGACTCTCGCCGTGCCGACCTCCGCCCTGGCCTACCTTCATCCTGACAACGTCGACGGCTTCGTGTTCAAGAGAGAGGAGACCGGTACCATCGAGGGCGCTCCTGCGATCGTGATCGCTTTCGAGGAGCACACGCGGCCGACCCTCAACCGCGACGGGCTGGGCCGAGACGTGCCGATCCGAGGGCGGTTCTGGATCCGAGAGGCGGACGGCGCCGTGCTGCGCAGCGAGACGACCCTCGCCACCGAGGGGTCCGGCGCCGAGTCCACCGGCAGCGGCGCCACGCTCGACGCCAGGGTCTGGCTCAAGGTGGTCGCCGACTTCCATGACGAGCCCTCGCTTGGCATCCCGGCGCCCACCCGGATGACGGAGAGCCTGACCTGGTCGGCCCCCGGCGGGGGTCCCGGCGGCGTCGCCTCGATGCTGCACATGGGACCGGTGTTCTCCGGCACGTCGACGGCAGCAACCGCAGGGGGCTCCGTGCCTGGCCCTCCGGCCCACGGCTCGATCGAGGGCCGGGCGACCTACTCGGGCTTCCGTCGCCTGCTGTCCATGCTGAGCGCCTCGCCGGTGAGCCGATGATGGGCTGCCTGGCCGTCGCGGCGGCGGCCGCGGTGATCGCGCCAGGGCCGACGCCGCTCGCCACCGTTCTCGAGGGCCAGGCGACCCACACGTCGCTGAGCCGGACGGAGGGCTTAACGGTCGGCTCGTAGCTCCTCGCGCCACGTCGGGCTAGGGCACGATCGCGAGGGGCATTTCCTGCGTCACGTGCCTGTCGCTCACCCTGTCCTCGAGCGCGAGCCGGACGAGGTAGTTGCCCGGTTCCAGGGCGGCGAGCGGCACCGGACCGAGGGCGGCCCCCGCGACCGAGGTGGTGATCGCGTCTCGTCGGGCAGCGAGCGTCGACGTGCCCTTCATCAC
This sequence comes from Vicinamibacteria bacterium, assembly GCA_035542035.1. Taxonomy (GTDB): domain Bacteria; phylum Acidobacteriota; class Vicinamibacteria; order Fen-336; family Fen-336; genus DATBSL01. The sequence continues at coordinate 8,634 of DATKME010000017.1, forward strand.
GCTGACCGTGACCGTCGCGTCCGCCCTGCCGTCGCGCCCGGTGGACAGGTTGTAGGCCTGGTAGAAGATCACCAGCGGATCGGTCCTGTGCAGGGTGGTGCCGAAGTGCGGGACGAGCCGTGTGGTCCCGAGGGTGAACGCCGCGTAGGGGTTCGCCGCGTCGCTTCTCGCGTCCCCGCCGGTCTCCTCGATGTCGCGGAGAAGCAGCAACACCGTCGTCTCGACCCCCGCCAGGTCGGGCACCTCCACCGGCAGCGAGGCGACCGAGCCCCTCCCGCTGTCGACGTCGAGCACCACCGCCTTCAGCGTGTACCGGCCCGGCCGGAGCGTCAGCTTGAACGAGCCGACGAAAGCCCCGTCAGGGCTCACCAGCGCCCTCGTCGCTTGCTCCGTCCGGTCGACTTCGCTGCCGCCCTGCGCGAGAGCGCTGGCGGCGACCGAGACGTCCACGGTCCTCGTGCCTGCGGAGTCGCCTGACGCCCGGCCTGCGTCCTCCCCGCGCACCAGCCCGAGCACCGCCGTTCGGCCGTCGTCCGTCCTCAGGAACGACGTGGCCACGGCCACCGGGAAGTCCTGCCGTGGGTTGTTCAAGAGACGCCGGGCGATCGTCTCCCTCGGGAGCTGCTCGGCCAGCGGAACCAGGTGGCCGTCCCTGCCGACGAAGTACCCGATCTCCCGATGGACGATCTTCGTGGCGGCGATGCGTTCGAGATACTGGGCGATGGTGCCTGCGGCCTTGCAGTCCTCGTCGAAACGGATGACCAGGCGCCCGGAAGGCCCACCCAGGTCCAGTCCGGGCCGCTGCTCGTAGACCCAGGTGACCGGTGATCGCTCCTGCACGCCGCGGCTCGCCCATGCCTGGAGCCCGAGGCTCGCCTGGCTCCCGTAGTACGCGTCGTCCGGCTTGCCGAGCAGGATCAGGATCCGGCCGCAGTCCGTGCTGGAGCCGCGCAGGTAGGCGAAGTGGAACCTGTCGTCTGCGGCGGCGAGGTCCTTCAGGTACTGCCGTTGGAAGTCGTTCTCGGGCGCGGGGAGCTCGGCGTAGCGCGCGAGGCTCTTGGGGTCACGCCTCGCCCAGAAGAGCCTCCGGAACTCCACCCGGTCCGCCTTGTCCCCGAGCCCCTTGAACGTGGCTTCCTCGTCGCGGAGGATGATCGGGTGCACGTCGCTCAGGAACTTCTTGTCCTCCTCGTCGAGCTTCTGGGCCGTCAGGGCGGCCGGCAGCACCAGCAGGATCGCCACGAGAGCGGGCCTGGTGACACCGGACGACGACACCCGTCCACTAGCGGTGACATGCGGAGCCTCTCGCTTCGCCAGCTTGGCTGCTTCGGAGCCCTTCACCATGTCGCCGGGGATATCGGAAGCAACTGCCGTTCCAGCCCAGGAGCATCCACATGATCGCCCGGGGGCGCGCGACGGACTCCACTCGGGCCTGCACCGAGGTGATGCCATGATCGAGGCGGGCGCCGGACGAGGCTTCGCATCGCGGACCTGGACGTTGGCCGTAGCGCTGCTGCTGTGGGCTACCCCGGTGCGCCCGGCGCCGCCGCAGGACCGGCCGCCGGTGTTCGGCGCGGGCGTGGGCGTGGTGCGCCTGGACGTGATCGTCCTCGACGCGGCCGGTCGGCCGGTCCCCGGCCTCACCGCTGCCGACTTCGTGGTGGAGGAAGACGGACGGTCGCAGGCGATCACCAGCTTCGAGCCGGTCGTGGTCCAGGCCTCGGCACGGCCGTCGGCGGTGTCGGAGCCGCCGCGCGTGAGCGTCAACCGCACGCGTTCGCCTCAGGACGGCCGCTGCGTCTTCCTCTTCGTCGACGACGTCCACCTCACGGCGCCGGTCGCCGAGCAGGTCCGGGCGTCGCTGCGCGGCTTCCTGGACAGCGAGGTCCGCGAGGGCGACTGGGTGACGCTGATGGCGCCCGAGCAGAACCTCTGGTGGACCGCCCGCGACGGCTGGGAGTACCGGCAGCTCCGGCGCGCGGTCGACGGCATCAAGGGCCGGTACGTGCGCGACCCGCTCCGCGAGGGGATGTCGGACTGGGAGGCGGTCTGCCTCGAGGAGTACGCCAACGATCCCGCGCAGGCGATCTGCGAGGCGGGCAGGATGAACGCGAACGGCAGCCGCGCGAACGGCCTGGCCGCCACCCGGGCGCGCCGGACCGCCTCCGAGGGCGACGGGAGTCCGGCCGGCGACCAGACGGGGGCCTCGTCGGCGGACGCCGGCACTCAGATGACCAGCCTCGCCGACGAGATCTCGCGGCAGGTCGCAAGGCCGGTGACCGCCGGCTCGAGCGCCGCCCTCGCCCGGCGGCGCATCGCGCTCACGCTGGACGGCCTGCGCCAGGCGCTCGCCTCGCTGCTCCCCCTGCGCGGTCACAAGTCGCTGGTCCTGATCTCCGAGGGCTTCGTGCTGCTGCCGAAAATGCCGGGGTACGCCGAGCTGATCGACGCCGCCCGCCGCGCCCACGTGGCGGTCCACTTCCTCGACCCGCGCGGCCCGGACAGCGGCTACACGGCGGACTCCCAGGACGGGTTCGTGCAGCCCGGCTTCGCCCCTCGCCGCGAGATGGACCGCGCGGGCGCGGGCGACCTGGCGAGCGCCACCGGCGGCCACGCCTTCACGGGGAACGATGCGGTGAACGGCCTGCGCACGGTGGCCGCCGAATCCGAGGTGTACTACCTGCTCGGATACACGCCGGACGTCCCGCGGCCGGGCGAACGCAGGCTGCGCGTGCGGGTGACGCGGGCGGGCTGCTCGGTGCGGGCACGGACCCGCTACCTCGCGGCCCGGCCGGCCGCCGAGGCGAAGGCCGAGAAGCCGCAGCCCGACGCGAAGACGGGCCTCGACGCCCACGCCGTCGCCGCCATGCGGGCCCTGCCCGACGCCACGGAGCTGCAGCTGAAGGTGGCCACGCTCTTCTTCGAGGCGAATGCCGCCGGCGAGGTGGGGACGCTGCTGGCCGCGGAGGCGATCTCGCCCGGCGGCCTGGGCGGCGTGCACCAGTTCAAGGTCGCCGCCGAGGTGCGGCGGGTCGACGGGGGTTCGCCGCTCCAGGAGCGCTTCGAGAGGTCGGTGACCACGGAGCCGGAAGAGCCGGCGGTGCTCGCGCGGCAGTGGCGCCTGCCGGCAGGCGCGTGGCAGGTGCGGCTGCTGGTCGAGGACGCGGCGACGGGCCGGGTGGGCACGGCCGTACACACCTTCGAAGTGCCCCGGCCGGACGCGCTGCGGCTGTCGACGCCGCTGATGACGGGAGCGCTGGAGGCCGATGCCTCCGGGGCGATGCGCCCGCGGCTCTCGCTGGACCGCCTGTTCCCGCCCGGGGGACGGGTGTACTGCCAGTTCTCGGTCTACGGGGCCGGCCGTGACACGGGTGGCGCGCCCCAGGTGCGGACACGCTGGGAGCTGCGCCGCGGCGACTGGCTGGTGCACGAGAGCGAGCCGGCCCTGATCCAGCCCCGGCCCGACGGCGGGCTCTCGCAGCTGGTGGTGGTGCCGCTCGAGGGAGCCCCGCCCGGCGACTACACGCTGACGCTGACCGTCGAGGACCGGACGACGCACACGTCGCTGAGCCGGACGGAGGCGTTCACGGTCGGTTCGTAGCGTCGGTGCGCATGAGGTTCGCCGTGGCGCGGTTCTCGGCGAACTCGCGCAGCACGTCCCACACCCGCGGGTGGGTGCGGGTGATCTCGTCGAGCGTGGGGCGGTCGAGCTCGAGCAGCTCGGTGCGGGTGAGGGCGACGACGCTCGCCATCCGCGGCCGCCCGGTCAGCACCGACATCTCGCCGAAGAAGGCACCCTCCTGCAGGTCCCCGAGCGGCAGCTGCTTGCGGCCGCGCGCGTCCTTGCGGAACGCGCGCACCCGGCCGGAGGTGATCATGTACAGGCTGGCCCCCGGCTGGCCCTCGCGCAGGATCACGTCCCCGCGCTCGACCGTGAGCAGCTTCAGGCCCTGGATCACCGCCACCGTCTCGTCCACCGCGAAGTCGCGGAAAAGGGGGCTCACCACGATGCGGCTGCCCGGCCGGTCGTCGTGGGCGGGCGCGGCGGCCGAGGACTCCTGGAACACCGTGTCGACCAGCGACATCAGCTCCTGGGCGAACTCGCCGGCCGACATGGGCGGGCTGGCGCCGCCAGGGGCGACGGCCGTCGTCTCCGGAGCCGGCGCGTCCTCCTCGGCCTCGCCGACGTACAGCAGGTCGTAGTCCTCGACGTCCGCCTCGCCGGCCGCGATGGGCACCAGCTCGGCCTCCAGCAGCGGGACGGCCTCCGGCTCGGGCTCCGGCGTGGGCTCGGCCCCGAGCACCGGCTCCGCCCCGGCCGAAGGGGTCTCCGGCTCGGCTTCGAGCGACGGCAGCGGCTCCGGTGTCAGGACGGGCAGCAGCTCCGGCTCCAGCTCGCTCGGCGGGACGGGTGCCACGTCGACGGGCGGCGTCGGCGCGTCCGGCGGCTCCGGGGCCGTCTCGTAGGGCAGCGTGGCGTCGGGATCGAGGTCGAGCAGCGCCGGTCGGGGCGACACGGGCGCGGGTGTCGGCGCGGAGACCGGCACCGAGACGGCTCCCATGTCGAGGCCGATCTCGAGGGTGCTGTCGGGCTCGGGCACCCGCTCGGCCGCCTCGCGCTGCTTCTCCTGGATGAGCTGGGCCAGCCGGCTCTCCACCTCGCGCCGCCCGGGGTCGATCCTCTGGGCCTTCTTCAGCACCGACACGGCCTTGGCGGCGAAGCCCTCGCTGGCGTACTCGTCGGCCAGCCGCAGCAGCAGGCTGAGCGCCTCGGCCTTCTTGTCGGCGAGGATGAGCACGTCGGCCAGCTGCATGCGCAGGGTCGGGTTCGGCCCGCCTCGGCTCAGCCGGGCCTTGAGCAGGGCGATGGCGCGGCCGTAGCTCTTGGCGGCGATCAGGCCGAGGACGTCGTCGTCCTTCGGTCGGCTCCCGAAGCTGATCGGCAAGCAGCCCTCCGCTCGGGGCAGAGTACATGCGCCCGGGCCGCGGCGCCAGTTTTCCTCGCCCACGCCCGCCGCCGGGAGTAGACTGGGACAACCCTCCGGAGGACTGAGCATGTCGTCGGTCCGGCCCCTGTCGTCGCCGCTGGACGAGGTCAGAGCCCACGCCGCCGGGCGGCGCGTGGACGGCTGGCTGTTGGCGCAGCTCGCCGCCCGGGTCCGCAACCCGCGCCTGCGCTACGCGCTCGGGGCGGCGGCGGCCGGCGCGGAGCAGCCGCTGGCCACGTTGCGGTTCCAGGACCGCCGCGCGCTGCTCGGCCTGCTGGTCGATCCCGAGGTCCACTTCGGCGACGCCTACGCCGAGGGCCGCATCGAGGTCGAGGGCGACCTGCTCGAGACCCTGGAGACGACCTACCGCGCGCTCGAGGGCCGCCGGGCCAGTCCGCTCTCCTGGCTCAGCCTGCTGGTCCGGCACACCCCCGGCCGCGCGCGCGACAACGTGCACCACCACTACGACCTCGGCAACGACTTCTACGTCGAGTGGCTGGACCGCGCGCTGGTGTATACCTGCGCCTACTTCGAGACGCCGGGCGCCTCGCTGGAGGAGGCGCAGGTGGCGAAGATGGACCACGTCTGCCGCAAGCTCGCGCTGCGGCCCGGCGAGGCGGTCGCCGAGGCGGGCTGTGGCTGGGGTGCTCTGGCGCGACACATGGCCCGCCGCTACGGCGTGACCGTGACCGCCTGCAACCTTTCCCGCGAGCAGGTGGCCTGGGCGCGGGCGCGGGCGGCCGAGGAGAGCCTCCAGGACCGCGTCCGCTTCCTGGAGGCCGACTACCGCGCACTGGACGGGCGCTTCGACGCCTTCGTCTCGGTGGGCATGCTGGAGCACGTCGGCCTGCGCGCCTACCGCGAGCTGGCTCAGGTCATCGACCGCTGCCTGGATCCCTCCCGCGGCCGGGGCCTCCTCCACTTCATCGGCCGCGCCCAGCCGCGGCCGCTCAACGCCTGGATCCGCCGCCGGATCTTCCCCGGCGCCTACGCGCCGACGCTCGACCAGGTGATGAAGCGGGTGCTGCGGCCGGCGCGGGTGGTGGTGGGCGACGTGGAGAACCTGCGTCGCCACTACGCGCTCACGCTGGCGCACTGGCGCCGCCGCTACGAGCGGTCCTGCGCCCAGGGGCGCGTTCCGTTCGACGAGCGCTTCCGGAGGACCTGGCGGCTGTACCTGGCGGGCTCGCAGGCGGCCTTCGCCACCGGCGAGCTGGAGCTGTTCCAGGTGACCTTCGCGCGGCGCGACGACCAGTCGCTGCCGTGGACCCGTGCCGCGCTCTACGAGGGATCGCGCAGTGCAGCGGGCTGACGTCGTGGTCGTGGGAGGCGGGCCGGCCGGCGCCTCCTGCGCCGCACGGCTGGTCGACGCCGGGCTGCAGGTGGTGGTGGTGGACCGCGCCCGCTTCCCCCGCGACAAGCCGTGCGCGGGCTGGATCACGCCGGAGGCGGTGGAGGCGGTGGGGCTGGTACCCGACGAGTACGGCCGCGGGCGCACGCTGCAGCCGGTGCGGCGCTTCCGCGTGGGCTGGATCGGCGGCGAGGCGCGGGAGGTCAGCTACGACCGCCCGGTCAGCTACGGCATCCTGCGGCGCGAGCTCGACGCCTGGCTGCTCGAGCGCTCGCGGGCCCGCGTCCGGCTGGGCGAGGGCGTCACCTCGCTGCGCCGGGCGCGCGGGGGCTGGGTGGTGAACGAGTCCCTCACCGCGCCGCTCCTGGTCGGCGCCGGCGGGCACTTCTGCCCGGTGGCGCGGATGCTCAAGGGGCCCGGACGCTCCCGTGGCGTGGTGGTGGCGCAGGAGATGGAGGTCCACCTCTCCCCGGGGCAAGCGGCACTGTGCCGGGTGGCGGCCGACCGCCCCGAGCTCGACTTCACCAGCGACTTCTCGGGCTACGGCTGGTGCTTCCGCAAGGGCGAGTACCTCAACGTCGGCCTGGGCAGGCGCGACCCCCGGTCGCTGGCGGCCGAGGTGCGGACCTACGTCGCCTGGCTCGAGCACGAGGGCCGCATCCCCGCCGGCCTGCCGGCGCCGCTGCGCGGGCACGCCTACCGCCTGCGCGAGGGACGGCCGCCGCGGGTGAGCGACGAGGGCGTGCTGCTGGTCGGCGACGCGGCCGGTCTCGCCCACGCCGCCAGCGGCGAGGGCATCCTGCCGGCCATCCTGTCGGGCGAGGTCGCCTCGGAGGTCCTGCTGGAGGCGATGAACGGCGGGGGCGCGGAGGCCTTCGAGTCGTACCCGCAGCGGCTGGCCGCGCGCATCGGACCGCGCTCGGAGTGGACGGTGCCCGGCCCGTTGCGGGCGCTGGCCGGCAGGGCGCTGCTGGGTTCCACCTGGCTCACCCGGCACGTGGTGCTCGACCGTTTCTTCCTGCACCGCCGTCCCGACGCGGCGCTGCCCGCGCACGTCCCGGAGCCGGCCACACGCTAGCGGGGGCCGGCCGACCAACTCCCGCCACTCCCACCGCCGCGGGCGACTTGACCTGCAGCCGTCGCTTGTCCACGATCAGCCCGCTGCAGGAGGCACGGCATGGCCAAGGTCCGGGGCAGCGCGATCCTGGGCACGCTCGACTACGCGAAGACCCGCTTCGGCGAGGAGGCCACGCGCGCGCTGGTCGAAGGCCTGCCGGCGGCGCAGGTCGCGATGCTGCTCGAGGGCGGCGGCATCGCTCCGCACGGCTGGTACGAGACGGAGCTGCTGGCCGACCTGACCACCCGGCTCGACGTCACCTTGGGCCGCGGCGACCTGGCCCTGGCCCGCGAGGCCGGCAAGCACGTGGCCTTCCAGGACGTGAGCCGCTTCTTCAGGTGGCTGATGCGGCTGGGCGGTCCGGCCCTGGTCTTCAACCGCGCCGGATCTGTGTGGAACAACTACTACGACGACGGGCGCTACCGGGTCGAGAGCGTCGGCGAGAGCGGCGGGGCGCTCCGCATCGAGGCCAGCTCCTCGGCCTGCCCGGTCATCTGCAGGCGCATCGAGGGCTGGATGGAGCGGGCGCTGGAGCTGACCATCGGCCCGCAGGCCCACCCGAGGATCCGGGAGACGGACCACCTGCACCGCGACGCCCCCGGCGCCCCGAGCTACTGCCGCTTCCTCGCGCAGTGGACCCGCTGAGCGCGCCCCCATGCTCGCGCTGCTGCTCGCCTCGACGGTGATGGCGGCGACGCCGGCGCCGAACGCCGCGGCGCCGCGTCCCCCGCTGCGCATCGCCGTCGCCGGCCTGACCCACGGCCACGTTCACGGCCTGCTGGGGCGCAGGTCGGCCGACCTCGAGATCGTCGGCATCGCCGAGAAGGACCAGGCGCTGGCGCGGCGCTACGCCGCCCGGTACGGCATCCCCGAGGGGCGGCTGTTCCCGGACCTGGCCACGCTGCTCGACCGCGTGCACCCGGAGGCGGTCGCCGCCTTCGGGCCGACCAGCGAGCACCTGGCGGTGGTCGAGGCCTGCGCGCCCCGCCGGGTGCCCGTGATGGTGGAGAAGCCGCTGGCGACCACCGCCGCGGACGCGCGCCGCATCGCCGAGCTGGCCCGGGCGCACCGCATCCCCGTCGTCACCAACTACGAGACGACCTGGTACGGCAGCAACCGCCGCCTCTACCAGCTGGTGCGGGGCGAGGAGGCGATCGGCGCGATCCGGAAGATGGTCGTGCACGACGGCCATCCGGGGCCGGTGGCGATCGGCGTGCAGCCGGAGTTCCTGGACTGGCTGCTCGACCCCGTGCGCAACGGCGGCGGCGCGCTGATGGACTTCGGCTGCTACGGCGCCGACCTCATGAGCTGGCTGATGAAGGGCCAGCGGCCGCTCACGGTGACGGCGGTGACCCAGCAGCTCCAGCCGACGCTGTACCCGCGCGTGGAGGACGAGGCCACCCTGGTGCTGACCTACCCGGGGGCGCAGGGGATCATCGAGGCCTCCTGGAACTGGCCGTTCGGCCGCAAGGACACGCACGTGTACGGCGAGCACGGCTACGTGCTCGCGGTCGACGGCACCCGGCTGCGGGTGCGGACGGGCGCCGCGGAGCGGGAGATCGAGGCGGAGCCGCCGCCACCTCCGCGGCAGGACCCCTTCGCCTTCCTGGCCGCGGTGGCGCGGGGCGAGCTGCAGGTGGCGCCGGACGAGCCGTCCGGCCTCGAGCTGAACGTGCTGGTGATGGAAATCCTCGACGCCGGGCGTGAGTCGGCTCGCACCGGCCGCACGGTGCCGCTGCCGCCGGCCCGTTGACGGGGGAACGCGGCGTGCGCAGGATGGGCCGCCTGCTGGGAGGGAAGATGCCGAAGCTCGAACGACGCACGTTCCTCCGGACCTCCGCCCTCGGCGCCGGGGTGATGGCCGCGATCCACCCGGCGAAGGCGGCCGCCGACCTGCCGCTGCCGAAGGCGCTCGGCCGTTCCTGCCGCGACGCCACGGGCCGCCGCGCGGAGCTCTACGCCCTCATGGGCGACTTGCCGGACCGGGAGAGACCGATCAGGGCCGAGAAGCGCGGCGAGAGCGAGCGCGACGGCTACCTGCTCGAGTCCTGGGTGTTCGACCTCAACGGGCTGGAGCCCGTTCCCGCGCTCCTGGCCCGCCCGCGGGCGGCGCGGGAAAGGCGGCCGGCGATCCTCTTCGACCACTCCCACGGCGGCGGCTACGACATCGGCAAGAAGGAGTTCGTGGAGGGGCGCAGCTACATGCAGCCCGAGCCCTGGGCCAGGGCGCTTACCGACGCCGGCTACGTCGCGCTCTGCATCGACCACTGGTGCTTCGGCGAGCGCCACCACGACACCGAGGAGGACACGTTCAAGGCCATGCTGTGGCAGGGCCGGGTGCTGTGGGGGATGATGGTCTACGACTCCCTGCGCGCGCTCGACTGGCTGGTGACCCGCGCCGACGTCGACCCCGCACGCGTGGGCACCCTCGGCATGTCGATGGGCAGCACCATGGCCCAGTGGCTGGCGGCGCTCGACGAGCGGGTGAAGGCCACCGTCGACATCAACTGCCTGACCGAGTACCACACGCTGCTGGCGGTGAAGGGCCTCAAGGGCCACGGCATCTACTACTACGTGCCGGGCCTGCTGAAGCACTTCACCGCCTCCGACCTCAACGCCCTCATCGCCCCCCGCGCCCACCTCGGCATCGCCGGGCTGCGGGACGACCTCACCCCGGTGGCCGGCCTCGACATCATCGACCGCGAGCTCCGCAGGGTCTACGCCGAGGCCGGCCATCCGGAGCGCTGGAAGCTGCTGCGCTACGACGTCCCGCACCAGGAGACGCCGGAGGGACGCCGGGAGGCGCTGGCCTTCCTGCAGGCGAACCTCTAGCTATATCAACCATTGATATAGTTGGGAGAGGCGCCGGTCGGCTCCGGCAGCCGGCCGGTCCAGTCGGCGACGGCCCACAGCAGGCCGGTGAGGGCGCCCAGCAGGCCGGCCACCACCCCGATGGCGCGGGCGGAGAAGTGCTGCGAGGCCACGCCGGCGACGGCGAAGGAGACGATCATGGTGGACCAGCGCAGCGACTCGATGGTCGCGAAGACCCGGCCCCGGTACTCGTCCGCAGTGTGGCGCAGCATCTGCAGGTTGTTGAGGATCGAGGTGGTCGCCATGCCCACCCGCGAGGCGGCCATCCAGAGGAGCGCCGCGCCGTAGTCGCGCGACAGGCTGAAGAGCACGTAGCTGATGCCGTGGCTGAGGTAGGAGAAGGAGACCGAGCGCTTGTAGGCGGCGAAGCCGAGTCGGTCGGCCAGCAGGTGGCCGAGGAGCCCGCCGAGCAGCAGGCCGATGCCGGCGAAGCCCCAGATGGTGCCGATCCCCGCCGGCCCGCGACGGAAGACCTGCTCGCCGAAGAGGGCGAACAGGATCTGCGCCGCACCGCCGCCGGCCGCCCAGCCCATCGCCATGAGCGCGATGCCGAGCAGAAGCGGCGTCCTCGCCAGGTAGCGGAGGCCTTCACGGTAGTCGCGCCAGGGCTGCAGCACGCCGGCGGCGGCGCGTCGACGCGCGCGGAAGCCGCCGGGGACGCGCAGCCGCCACACCGCGAGAGCCGAGAAGAGGAACGAGAGGGCGTTCAGCACGAAGGCCCAGACGAAGCCGAGCTTGCCTGCGGCGAACCCGGCGAACACCGTCCCCAGGACCAGGGTTGCCGACTGCGTGTTCTGGGTCAGCGAGTTGGCCGTGTGCAGCTCGGCCGGCGAGACGATGGTGGGCAGGATGGCGGCGCGGCCGCTGCTGAAGAAGGGGGAGGCGAACATCAGCGCCGCGCTGAGGGCGTAGAGCAGCGCCGACTGCCTCTGGGCCGCGGGCAGCACGAAGGCGAACGCCACGACCGCCCGCACCAGGTCGCTCGCCAGCATGATCCGCCGCCGGTCGAAGCGGTCGAGCGCCACCCCCGCCGCGGGTCCGGCGACCACCGCCGGGACCGCGCGCGCCACCATCAGCAGGCTGACGGCCATCCCCGAGCCGGTGGTCTCCAGCACCAGCGCCAGCACGGCCACGTTGTTGAAGTGGTCGCCGATCTCGCTGACCACCTGGCCCAGCCAGGTCCAGCGGTAGTTGCGGTTGCCGCGGAGCAGGTCCAGCGAGTCGGACATCGCCGCTCCATTTGAGCACCGGTCGCGGCTCGACGGGTGTGCGGCGGCCGCCGACGGCTCGGGTGCCCGGGCTCCAGGAGGCCGTGGAGCCCGGGCGGACGGCGGCTACTTGACGATCTCCACCTGGGTCAACTTCACCGGCTGGCTCGAGTAGTTCTCGATCTCGAGGGTCTTGGTGTCGCTGTCGTAGTCGACCGCCGCCGCCGGGGCCAGCGTCCCCTGGCCCTTGCCGTTCTTGTCGAGGCGGATCTCCACCAGCATGAACTGGTAATCCGCCGAGCGCGACTGGCTCGACAGCTCCCAGAAGCTCATCGGCCGGTCGCTGCCGAGGATGATCCGGTGGCTGCCGTCGGGCAGCTGGGTCTCCCGGGCGAAGTGCAGGTCCCAGCCCAGGCTTCCCTGGGTCCGCACGAAACCGGCGCGCGGCTTGATCTTCTGCACCGCCGAGAGCAGGTTGTCGGGCTTCTCCTCCAGCACGGTGCGCAGTCGGTCCACCTCGGCCGGGGTCGACCAGCGTTCGACCACGATGTCGAGGGTGCCCGAGGTGGGCCGGCCCGCGCTGTTCATGTTCACGGCGAAGGCGCGCAGGCGCAGGGGCGTGGGCAGATCGGGCACCGCCGCGCCCGAGAACGGCGAGCCGCTGTCCGCGGCCTTCGCCTTCGCGCTGGTCGGCGCCTTCGACGACGTCGTCTGCGACGAGGCGGCGGTGGCGAGCGCGGCGACGAGCGCGACCGCACCCAGCGCACCGAGCACAGGGCGAGGGTTACGCATGGCTGCTTGACCTCCTCACTACGTGGAAAGGGGGGAAAAGCCGCCCCCGCCTCCACTGTAGCCCCCTGGCCCGGCCACGGCAACGGAGCGGGAAACCGCCTCACTTCGCCGGCGCCAGCTCCTTCACCGCGATGTCGCGGAAGCGGTGGAACCCGCCGGGCTTCCAGCGCGGCGTCGTGTCGTTGGTGAAGTGCACCTGCAGCGCGATCATGCCGTCGCCCGCCCCTGCCGCCGCGTGGTTGGCGGTGTCCGTCCAGTCGACGAGCGGCGCGTCGTTGAGCCACACCCGGATGTGCGGGACCTCGCCTTCGATGCGCGCGCGCAGGCGGTTCCACTCGCCCTTCTTCCAGTGCTTGACGTACTCGGGTGTGGCCAGCGTCTTCACGCCCTGCAGGCCCTCACCGTAGATGCCGCCGACGCTCCCTCCCTCCAGGTAGTCGATCATCACCTGGTAGGCCTCGCCCTTCTCGTTGCTGCGCAGGAAGAGGCCGCCGTCGCAGCCCCAATCGGGGTTCACCTCCAGCGACACCTCGAAGTCCCGGTAGCGGCGGTCGGTGAGCAGGATGCCGCCGTTGCCCGGGCGGTCCTGGGTGGCGAGCAGCACGCCGTCCTTCACGGTCCAGCCCTTGGTGTTGCCGTGGTGGTTCACCTCGCTGACGTGCCAGCCGGCGAGGTCCCTGCCGTCGAAGATCGAGGTGAAGCCGGGAGGCACGGCCGGTGATGCGGCGGCGGCGACGAGCGCCGACACCGCGGCGAGGCCGGCGGCCAGGGCGCGGGGTCTCGGATGCGGCAGCCTCATGGGAAAGCTCCTTTCGCGTGACGGCGACGCTCCGGGCGCGGTCAGCGCAGCCGCAGCGCCAGTGCCAGCGCCAGTGCCAGCACGGTGTTGGTGGCGAGGTTCCAGATCACGTTGGCACCCATGGCCGGCAGCGGCACCGGCTGGGAGGTGTCACCGAAGGCCCAGACCAGCGGCTTCACCAGCAGCAAGGAAGGCAGAACCGCGGCGAGAGCCGGCAGCGGCAGGGCGCCCAGGAGGACGGCGACCACGATGGAGGCCGGCGTGAGCAGGGCCGCCGCCGCGTAGACGAGCGCGGCGCCCCGCCGGCCGAGCAGCAGCACCAGGTTGCGTCGCCCGCCCGCGCGGTCGGCCTCCTCGTCCGGGAACTCGTTCAGCAGCAGCAGGTCGAAGGTCATGAAGAAGGCAGGGAGGCCCGCCCACAGCGCGGCCGCCCCGGGGAAGCGGCCCTGCACCCAGGCCGCTCCCCACACGGGCAGCGCGCCGAGACCGAGCCCGGCGAAGAGCTCGCCGACACCGGTGCGCGCGAGCAGGTTGGAGTAGAAGAGCACCGCCACCGCCCCGAGGGCCATCAGCACGAAGAAGGAAGGCCCCAGCCGCAGCGCGAACCAGGCGCCGATCAGCGCGCCGCCCACGGCGCACCCGTACGCGAAGGCGCGCGTCCTGCCCACCGTGAGCAGCCCCGCCGGCAGCGTCCCGCTGCCGCCGGAGAAGGGCGTGCGCAGCGTGTGCAGGTCGATGCCGGTCGTCATGTCGCTCGCCTCGTTGAGCGCGTTGACGGCGACGTGGAGCAGCACCAGGCCGAGGAGCGCCAGCAGCGTGGCCGGCCAGGCGAAGGCCCCCTCCCAGGCGGCGGCGGCCGCCCCGGCGGCGACGAGGGTGAACGGCAGGAGCAGGAACGGCGCCCGGGCCACCCCGAGCCACGGCGCGAGAGAGTTCATGGTTCGTATCTTAAATACAATCGGCCCGTGAACGGACGCGCCGCCGGGCTTCTGTGGCTGTCGCAGGGGATGCCGGACGCGCCCGCCGAGGACGAATGGCTGTCGCCGCGGGAAACGGCGTACCTGCGCACGCTGCGCTTCCCGAAGCGGTGGCGCGAGTTCCGTCTGGGCCGCTGGACGGCCAAGGTGGCGATCGCCCGCGCCCTCGGTCGCGCCCCGTCCCCGGCCGACCTGCGCGGGATCGTGATCGACCGCGCCCCCGACGGCGCGCCTCTGGCGCTCGTCGACGAGCGGCCCGCCGACCTGTACCTGACCATGACCGACCGCGCCGACCAGGCGGTCTGCCTGGTGGGGCCGCCCGGCGTGCGCCTGGGCTGCGACCTCGAGCTGGTGGAGCCGCGCAGCCGCGGCTTCGTGGAGGACTACTTCACCGAGGCGGAGCGGCGGCTGCTGGAAGGGGGCGGCGGCGACCGGCTCGACCTGCTCGCCAACCTGGTGTGGTGCGGGAAGGAGTCCGCGCTCAAGGTGCTGCGCACAGGGCTGCGCCGCGACACCCGCAGCGTCTCCGTCTCGCTGCCGGCGGGGGAGGAGGTCCGCGGCTGGTCGCCGCTGCAGGTGATGGCGCGCGAGGGCGCCGTCTTCCCCGGCTGGTGGCAGCGCTTCGGCGCGTTCGTGCTCACGGTGGCGGCCACTGCCGCGTTCGACCCGCCGCGCTCGCTGGTCGAGCCGCCGGGGCTGGCCACCGCGGCGCCGGCCGAGTCGTGGCGCGAGGAGCTGCGCTAGAGGGAAGCGTCAGTCCGCGCGCTCGGTGCGGTTGCGCCCCTTCGCCTTCGCGCGATAGAGCGCCTCGTCCGCGGCCGCCAGCGTGCGCCGCCAGTCGCCGGAGGCGTCAGGCAGCGTCCAGGCCACGCCGAGGCTGACGGTGACCTGGGGCGAGACCGCGGACGCCGGGTGGGGCAGGGTCAGGGCCTCGACCGCGTTGCGCAGCCGTTCCGCGTGGGCGAAGGCCTGCTCGCGGTCGAGCCCCACCAGCAGGCAGGCGAACTCCTCGCCGCCGTAGCGGACCGCGAGGTCGCCCGGGCGCTGCGCGTGGCGCGTGAGCGCCTGGGCGAGGGCCTTGAGGCACTCGTCCCCCGCCAGGTGGCCGAGCGAGTCGTTGTAGGCCTTGAAGTGGTCGACGTCGAGCATGACGAAGGCGAGGCCCTCGCCGCGGCGGCTGGCGCGCCGCCACTCCTCCTCGGCCTGGGTCTCCAGGCGCCTGCGGTTCGGGAGCCCGGTGAGCGGGTCGGTGACGCTCAGCTCGGCCAGCCGCCGGTTGGCGGCCGAGAGCTGGTGCGTCCTCTCCGCGACCAGCGCTTCCAGCGCGCGGGCGCGGCGGTGCAGCGCGCGCTCGCGCACGCGCAGCAGCAGGCTGGCCGCCACGACGCCGGCGAGCAGCTCGAGGCCGATCGCCCAGGGGCGCAGCCAGGGTCGCGCCAGCACGGCGAAGGCCAGCTCGGTGGCGGGCGTCTGGCGGCCGGCGGCGTCGCGCGCCTCGACCCGGAAGCGGTAGCGGCCGGCGGGGAGGTTGGTGTAGCTCTTCTGCCAGGCGCCCGTCCAGGCCGAGGGCGCCGGGTCGTAGCCGACGAGCTGCGTGCGGTAGACGACCGCACCGGGCCGCCGCGGCGTGAGCAGGGCGTACTCGAAGGCGACGTCCCGCTCCGCCCAGGACAGCGCCTGGCCCGGGACCAGCGCGCGCCCGCTGCTCGTCAGGCTGCTCTCGATCCGCAGCCGGGCGGGCGGCGCCTGCAGCGTCGTCTCCCGCGCCGGGTCGAAGAGGGCCACCCCGCCGGTGGTGGCGATCCAGATGCGGCCGCGCGAGTCGCACAGGTGGCCCCAGTTGGCGGCGGCGCTGGGCAGACCGTCGGCGACGCCGAACACCTCCGCCCGCAACTCGAGATCTTCGGCGCTCGTGCGTCCGCGCGGCAGCAGCCGCACCACGCCGCGCTGGGTCCCCAGGTACACGCGGCCGTCCGCGTCCTGGGTGATGGAGACGACGGTGCCGCTCGGCAGCGGCTCGCCACCGGCCGCCAGCCGCGACCAGCGGCCGCCGGGTGCGAGGCTGCGGCGCACGACGCCCGCGCGCGTGCCCGCCCACACCTCGCGCCTCCCGCCGGGCAGCTTCACCTCGGCCAGCGCCAGCACGTCGTCGTTGGGCAGCCCCGAGCCGCGGCCCCAGCGGGCGGCGACGCGGCCGTCCACCACCTCCGCGATCCCGCCACCGCGCGTCCCCGCCCACAGCGTGCGGCGGCCGTGCCCCTGCGTCTCCAGCAGCGACACCACGTGGTCGGAGGGCAGGCCGTCGCGCGTGGTCAGCACGGACCAGCGGCCGTCAGCCAAGCGCGCGAGGCCGCTGCGCTCGGTGCCCACCCACAGCACCCCGTGCCCGCTGTCGTCGCTGGTCGCCAGCAGCGCCGCGCCCTGGTCGGCGCCGAACGCGGGGCGCGCGTCCACCGGCTGCCAGCGCTCGCGCACGCGGCGCACGAGCCCCAGGCCGACCAGCGAGGCCCAGACCTCGGGGGGCCTGCCGCGATCGCGCAGCTCGGCGAGCGCCAGCACCTGCGGCCCGGGGAGGCCCTGGGCCGTCCCCTCCACCCTCAGCTGGTTGCCGCGGATCACCGCCAGGCCGCGGGCCGTGCCCACCCAGTACACCGGTCCGGCCGCGTCGCGCGTCTCCAGCAGCCCGAACGGCTGGTCGTCCGGCAGGCCCGAGGAGCGGTCCAGCGCGACCCACGACGCGGGCTCGAGCCGCAGCAGGCCGGAGTTGCGGCTGCCCACCCACAGCGCGCCGGGGTCCTCGTCGCCGCCCGCGCGCAGCGTGTACACCTGCGCGATCGAGACGCCCAGCGGCACGTCCGTGAAGCGCTCGCCGTCGAGGCGGAAGAGGCCGCCGTCGCGGGTGCCCGCCCACAGCTGCTGGTGGCCGCCTGCATCGCGGGTCAGCGCGAGGCTGGTGACGAGCCGGCTGGTGAGGCCCTGGGCCGCGCCGTAGCGCGCCACGCGACCGGCGCGCCAGAGCAGCACGCCGCTGCCGTAGGTGCCGAGCCAGGTGGCACGCGGAGGCGGGCCTTCCTCCTGGACCAGCGCGTTGACGCTGCCCACGCCGGGCCCGAGGTCGACCGGGCGCCAGCGCGCGCCGTCGAGGACGGCGAATCCGCCCTCGCCGCCCACCGCCAGCGTCGGGCGGCCGGCGTCGTCGACGATCTCCGCCAGTGCCCACAGCCGCAGGTCCGGCAGACCCTCGCCGACCGCCACGAACCGTGTGCCGTCGAACCGCGCCGGGCCGCCGCCCAGCGTGACGGCCCACAGCGTGCCGTCCCGCGCCTGCAGCAGCTCGTTGACGCGGCCGGCCGGGAGGCCCTCCCCGCGCGCGAACACGGTGAAGAGGCCGTCACGCAGGCGCACGACCCCTCCGTCCTCGCGCCCGAACCAGATGTCGCCGTCGCGTGTCGCCACCAGGGCGCGGACGTAGTTGGAGGTCTCGCGGTCCGGCATGTCGAAGACGGTCCAGGCGCGCCCGTTGA
This sequence comes from Vicinamibacteria bacterium, assembly GCA_035542035.1. Lineage (GTDB taxonomy): Bacteria > Acidobacteriota > Vicinamibacteria > Fen-336 > Fen-336 > DATBSL01. The sequence goes on from DATKME010000017.1 coordinate 26,261, forward strand.
AGCGGGCCGCGCCGTCCCGGGTGCCGACCCAGAGATAGCCGGTGGGGTCGCGGTCGATCGCGTGCACCGTGTTCTGGGGCAGGCCCTCCCGGTCGGAGAACACGCGCACCGCCGGGTGCGCCAGCTCGAAGACGTCGCCGCTCGTGCGCTGCGCGCCTGCGCCGGCGGAGGCGACGCAGGCGAGAGCCAGCGCTCCCGCCGCCGCCCGCTCGCGAGTGCCGAGGCACGAGCGCAAGAGGGGGGCCCTAGCGCGGACGGTGCTGCCGCAGCCGCATCCCGGACTCGGCGATCAGGCGGCGGTAGGCCTGCTCCAGGGCGGCGTCGTACTCGTACGGCTCGTCGAACACGATCTCGCGGATGCCCGCCTGGATCGCCTCCTTGGCGCAGCCGAAGCAGGGCCGCAGCGTCGCATACAGGGTGCCCTCGTCGGTGGCGTTGCCGTGGCGCGCGGCCAGCACGATGGCGTTCTGCTCGGCGTGCACACACACGCAGGTGTCGTAGCCGGCGCCCGGCGGCGCGTCCGAGGCGCAGCGGGGGCAGCCGCCGTCGCAGCAGTTCTGCACGCCCATGGGGGTGCCGTTGTAGCCGGCGCCGATGATCGCGTTCTCGACCACGATCAGGGCGCCCACGCGGCGGCGCAGGCAGTTCGAGCGCGTCGACACCGCGCGCGCGATGCCCATGTAGTACTCGTCCCAGCCCGGCCGCTCGAAAGCCACGCCCTCGCCTCCGCGGGGAGTGTCCTCCGCCGACGGCCGTCACGCAAGGCGGGCGGGCCGGGCCCGCTTGACCGACCGCCGCGGCGCGGGGCAGGATGCCGACGCCGCCATGCCGGCGAACCTCTCGCCCGAGTACAAGCAGGCGCAGGAAGCCTTCCGCCGCGCGCGCGAGCCGCAGGAGCGGCTCTCCTGCCTGCGCGAGATGCTGCGCACCATCCCGCGGCACAAGGGCACCGAGCACCTGCAGGCCGAGCTCAGGACGCGCATCAAGGAGCTGTCGGACGAGGTCGCGGCGCCGCGCAAGGGCGCGGTCCGCGGGGGGCCGGAGCTGGCCGTGCGCCACGAGGGCGCGGCGCAGGTGGCTCTGGTGGGGCCGCCCAACTCCGGCAAGTCCAGCCTGCACGCGCGGCTGACCGGCTCGCACGCCGCCGCCCTTCCCTATCCCTTCACCACCAAGCACCCGCAGCCCGGGATGCTCGCCCACGAGGACGTGCAGCTGCAGCTCGTGGACCTGCCGCCCGTCGCCTCCGACTACCTCGAGCCGTGGATGCCCGGTACGCTGCACACCGCCGATGCGGTCGCGCTGGTCGTCGACCTCGCCGACCCGGCCTGTGTCGAGCAGCTCGACGTCGTCGAGCGCCGGCTGCACGAGAAGCGGGTGACGCTGGTGGCGCGGGCGGGGGAGCCGGCCGGCTCCGAGGCGGAGGAGGCCGTGCTCGACCCGTTCCGGGTGAGGCTGCCCACCCTGCTGCTCGCGAACAAGTCGGACCGGTTCGCGGACCCGGAAGCGGAGCTCTCGACGTTCCGGGAGCTCGCGCCGGATCCCTTCGTTTCCCTTGCCGTGTCTGCCGAGAGCGGCCGGGGACTGTCGGCCGTCGGCCCGGCGCTGTTCGAGCTGCTGCGGATCGTGCGCGTCTACTCGAAGGTGCCGGGCCACGCCGCCGACCCGGGGCGGCCCTTCACCCTGCTCGGCGGGGGCACGGTGCGCGACGTCGCGCAGCTGGTTCACCGGGGCCGGGCAGCCGACCTGCGCTTCGCACGCGTCTGGGGCCGCTCCGCCGAGTTCGAGGGCCAGCAGGTGAGCGCCGAGCACCGGGTGGCCGACCGCGACGTGATCGAGCTCCATTGGTGAGAATGGGAATGGCGACCGGGCGGGCGGCGTTCCCTCCCCCGAAGAGGGCGCCCGTCCGCCGCAGCGGCGGTGCGGCTTGAGCCTCGATGAGCGTTTCGAAAGCGAAGTGATGCCTCACGCCCGCTCCCTCTACGGCACCGCCCTGCGCCTCACCCGCAACCCGCAGGACGCCGAGGACCTGTTGCAGGAGACGCTGCTGCGCGCGTACCGCGGCTTCGCGTCCTACCGGCCAGGCACCAACGTGCGCGCCTGGCTGTTCACCATCCTGCACCGCGTGCGCACCGACGTGCTGCGCAAGCGCGGCCGCTCGCCGCAGACCACCGAGCTCGCGGACGACGGCCCCGCGGTGAACCCCGAGCACGAGAGCCGGCTCACGGCCGGCAACGAGGACGTGCAGCGGGCGCTGGCCGAGGTGCCGGAGGTCTTCCGCTCGGCCCTGGTGCTGCGCGACATCGAGGAGTTCAGCTACGAGGAGATCGCGGGCATCCTCGGGGTGCCGGTGGGCACGGTGATGTCCCGCATCCATCGCGGGCGCGCGCACCTTCGCCGGCTGCTCGCCGGGAGGACGCCGTGAGCTGCGAGCCCGAGAAGGTGACGGCGCTCGTCGACGGCGCGCTCCCTGGTCGCGAGCGGGACCGCCTCGCCGCCCACCTGGCCGACTGCAGCGGCTGCCGGGAGCAGGCCGAGGCCGAGCGCGCCGTCCACGAACGCCTGCGCCTGCTGACCTTGCCCGAGATGCCTCCCGGCCTCGACACCCGGCTGCGCGCGCGGCTGGCCGAGCGACGTCCCTCGCCGTCGGGACGCTTCGCCGTGTTCGCGCTGCCGCTCGCGGCCGCCCTGCTGCTGGCGCTGTGGGCGCGCGGCCTCGCCCCCGTCGTCGCCTGGGAGCTGTCGCACGACCACGCGCACTGCTACGGCTACGCGGAGCCTCCCGCCCGCGTGCGCTCCGCGGACCCCGCCGTGGTGAGCGGGTGGTTCTCCGGCCAGGGCACGCCCATGCCGAACCTCCCGGCGCAGGTCGGCGACACGCGCCTGTTCGGCGCCCGCTACTGCTACCTCCCCGACATCTCGGCCGTGCCGCACGTGTACTACACCGGCGGGAGCCGGCCGCTGTCGATCTTCGTCCTGCCACACGCGGCGCGCTTCGACGACGGCTACCGCACGCTCTCGGGCGGCCGCGCCGTCGCCCTGCTGCACGTCGACCACACCGTCGTCGGCGTGGTGGGGGAGAACGCGGCGGACGTCGACACCGCGGTGCAGCGGCTGCGGGCGGACCCGGAAACCCGGCGGGCGCTGGTCGTGGCGCAGGCCCTCATCCCCTAGATGGCCGCCCAGATGGCCGGCCGTTGACGGCCGGCCGCACCGCCCTGTCCGCTTTCCGGTCGCGAGCGTCAGGAGATCGGCGCGTCGGGCTGGCGCTCCGGATCGGAAGACCCTGAGCGTCAGGAAGTTGTACGATTGGCGCGAAGTGGCGGGCGGCTTGCAGCCTGCAGGGCGGGTCCGCGGCGAACGGCCGCGGAGTGGAGGTCCCGGGCCATGAGCGTTGGGAGCAGCCTGAACCCTGGGGGGGCGGGGGGCTGGCGGCGGGGCGCGGCCAGGCGGAAGCTGCCGTTGGGCCGAGGCGCCCGGCTGATCGTGAACGGGCGGACGCACATCGTCGGCCTGGGCGACCTGAGCGCCACCGGAGCGTACCTCATCACCCGCACGCCGGCGAGCGTCGGCGAGGTGTACGACGTCCTCATCACCGCTCCCGGGCTGCTCGACATCCGGCTGCACGCGCGGGTGGTGCGGGCCGTGTCGTCCGGGGACGAGGGCACGGGCCGCCCGCAGGGCCTGGCCGTGCAGTTCCAGGAGACGGACGCCGACACCCGGGTCCGCCTGGAGGCCTTCGTGGCGGCCGGCAGGATCAAGCCGGACTGATCACGGGTCGGGCAGGGTCACGAGGGCGCGCGCCTTGGCCAGCGCGCGGCGGAGACCCGGGTCCGGGCCGAGCGCGGCCACGTCGTCCCAGGCGACCCAGCGGGCCGCGTGCAGCTCCAGGAGGTCCGGCGCCGGCACCGATCCCGGCGGCGCCACCACCAGATAGCGCAGGTCCAGGTGGGCGTGGGCCGGCTCCCCGGGGCGGGCGGGGATCTGGTGGACGTCGACGTCGATCGGCCGCGGCGCCTCCGGGTGGAGCCCCAGCCCGGGGATCCCGGTCTCCTCGGTCGCCTCGCGCAGCGCCACCTGTTCGCCGGCGGACTCGCCGGGTTCGGCGTGGCCGCCCGGCTGCAGCCAGCGCTCGAGCTTCCGGTGCCACAGCAGGAGGACGCGGCGCCCGTCCCCGGAGACGGTGATCGCGCTGCCGGTCAGGTGGCCCTCGGGGAGGCGACGGTCGAAGGGGTCCGAGTGGCGCTGCACGAAGTCGAGGACGAGCCGGCGGTCGCGGTCCTCGGCCTCGTCGGCCGGCGAGAGGGCGGAAAGGGCCCGCACCAGCGCCTGCCGTGCAGCGGGAGTCATGCCAGGCGAAATTGTACCGGGCCCGCCGGCGGAGGCCGGGTTGCGCCCGCGCACAACGCCTGGGGCCCGCTGGAGTAGTATGCTGCCCCCCGTGACAGAGCACAGCCCCGACGAACGGCCGCCTCTCGCCCTGCCGGAGGTGGCCCGCGTGGCGCTCGAGCTGGCGGGCGAGCGCGAGCTGGGCGCCCTGCTGGCGCGCTTCCTCGAGGCGGCGCAGAAGTGGGCGGCGCCGTCGGCGATCGTGGCGGCCGTACGCCGGCCCGACAGCGAAGCGGGCTGGCGGCTGCTGCCGTCGCTGAGCTGGGGCTCGGTGCCGATGGGCATCGAGCGCTCGCTGGCGTCGCTGGTCGAGAAGTCGCCGGAGTGCCTGGCCCGCCCGACCGCGCTGCGCCCGACCGAGGAGGTCGCCGGGGTGAAGCCCCGGGACAACTGGGTGGTCCCCTGGACGTTCGAGGGCGAGTCGGGGCTGCTGCTGCTGCGCGGCGTCCCCCGGCCCTCGCCGTCCAACCTCGGCGAGGCCCTGGCGGTGGCGGCGGCGCCGGTGTGGCCGCGGCTGCTGGGCGGTCCGGCCGCGCGGGTGGAGACGCTGGTCCGAGAGATCGGCGAGGCCGCCAGCCGCCTGCAGGCCGAAGCCGAGCGGCAGCTGCAACGGCTGCAGGCAGCGGCCACTGCCGCGTCCGGCCTCGAGCGTGAGCGCGCCGACGAGACCGGCCGCGAGCAGGAGGAGCTGGCAGGCCGGCTGTCACGGCTCACCGCGGACCTCGAGTCTGCCAACGCCGAGCGGCTCGCTGCCAGCGAGCGGCTGCTGGCGGCCCGACGCGCCGTGGAAGCTGCGGCGGCCGAGGTCACGTCGCTCTCGGCCGAGCGCGATGCGCTGAAGGCCGCCTTGGCCGCCGCGGAGGCGCGCGCCACGGCGGCGGAGGCTCGGGCCGGTGCGGCCGAGCAGGAGGCCGCGCAGGCCAGGAACGCCGTGGTGGAGGGCGCGCAGATCGGCAACGCGCTGGCCGCCGAGCACGCCCGCGAGCGCGAGCGGGCCGAGCTCGCCTCCGCCCGGGCCGACGCCGCCGAGGCGCGGCTGCGCCGCGCCGAGCAGGCGCTCGCCACGGCCCAGGCGGCCGCCACCGCCGCCCAGGAGGCGGCGCAGGGCGCCGAACAGCGAGCGCTGGCGGCCGAGGAGGCGGTGAAGGCCGCCGAGCAGAAGGCGGCGGCTGCGGAGGATGCCGCGACGCGAGCCGAGCTGGCCCGCTCCGCCGCCGTTGCCCCGATCGTGGAGCAGCCGGAGCTGGCGGCCGCGCTGGCGGAGCGCGAGCGGGCGCTCGAGGCCGCCGAGGCCCGCGCCCGCGCCGCCGAGGAGGCGCTGGTACACGCCCAGCACCAGCGCGTGCAGGCGCTGACCGCCGTCGAGCGGCAGTCCGACGAGGCCACCGCGGAGGCGCTGCGCGAGGCGGTCGAGGCGCGCACCGCCGCGGAGACGAAGGCCCGCGACGCCGAACAGGCCCTCACCGAGGCGCGACGGGACTTCGCCGAGCTGCGCTCGCGCAGCGACCAGGCCGAGTCGCTGGCCCGCGACGCCTCGGCGCGCATCGACGCCGCGCTCGCGGGCGTGCGCGAGGTGATCGCCAGCGCGCACCGCGCGGCCTTCGTGCCCTCCGGCCTGCGCCTGCAGCTGGAGGAGGTCGCCGCGCGCGTCTCGCCGCAGCCTCGGGCCGAGGGCGCCTGGTTGAAGATCGCCATCCTGGACCGGGACCTGGGCGGCCTGGAGCCGCTCGCTGCGTCGCTCGAGGCCCTGGGCCTGGACGTGCGGGTCGCCAACTACCCCGAGGAGCTGGGGCTGCTGCTGCGGACGCCGGCGGCGCGGGAGATCGGGGCGGCGGTCTGCGACGTGATGGCGTTCCGGCCCGACCAGAACGTCGCCGGCCTCCTCCGCTCCTGGGACAAGGAGCGGCCGGGCCTGCCGGTCTTCCTCAGCTACGACCCGGAGAGCCCGGTCGAGCTGGAGCGCGCGAAGCGCATCCCGTCCTCGCTGCTGGCCGGCCAGGTCTCGCGTCCGATCGCGTCGGCGCGCCTGGTCGAGATCCTGCAGCTGCTCGCCCGCCGCCAGGCCGCGAAGGCCTAGACGCGCGGATGGCCAGGCCGCCCGGACCGGCGCCCGCGCGCGCGGCGCGGATGCTGCCGGCTGTGGTCGCGCTCTCCGGCGCGGCCGCCCTGATCGACGAGTCGCTCTGGATGCGCTCGTTCGGCCTGGTGTTCGGCAGCACGCAGGCGGCTGTCGCCGGCGTCCTCGCCGTGTACATGGGCGGCCTGGCGCTGGGCGCCGCGCTGGCTGCCCGCCGGCCGGCGAAACGGCCGCTGCGCGCGTACGCGCAGGTCGAGCTTCTCGTCGGCGCCGCGGCCCTGCTCAGCCTGCCGCTGCTGCGGGTCCTGCCGGCCGTCTACGCCGCCGCGGCGTCCGCCACGGGCGCCTCGGGCGGCGTGGAGTTCGGCGGCCGGCTCCTGCTCGCCTCCCTGGTGCTGTTGCCGCCGACGGTCCTGCTGGGGGCGACCGTCCCGCTGGCCACCGCCTTCCTTGCGCGCGCAGGCGGCGACGTGCGCGCCGGGTTCGGTCGCCTGTACCTCGCCAACACGCTGGGCGGCGCCGCCGGTGTGGCGCTGGCCGGTTTCCTGCTGCTGCCCGCGGTGGGCGTGCAGGCCACTCTGGTGCTGGCCTGCGCCTGCAGCCTGGTGGCCGGAGGCGTGGCCCTGCGCTGGTCCCGCGTCGTCGAGCCGTCCTCGCCCCCCGTGATCCCCGCGCCTGCGGCGCCGCCAGGCTCGCTGCGACCGCGCCGGCTCGCGCTCGCGCTGGCGGTGGTTTCCGGCGCGGCGACCTTCGGCGTCGAGGTTTTGTGGACGCGCTCGCTGGTCCTCGTGATCGGCTCCTCGGCGTATGCCTTCCAGGTGATGCTGCTGGCGGTGCTCCTGGGCATCGCGCTGGGCTCGCGCGTCTACGAGCGGCGGCGCGAGAGGATCGTGCGTCCGTCTTCGGCGGTGGGTGTGCTGTTCCTCTTCGGCGGCGCGATGGTGCTCGCCGGGCAGTGGCTGATCGGCCGCCTGCCGGTGGTGTGGCTGCTGCTGGCCGGCTGGCTGCCCGAATCGTTCGCCCTCCGGCAGCTGGCAGCGCTGCTCGCCTGCTTCCTGACCCTGCTTCCGGTCTGCGGCGTGCTCGGCCTGACCTTCCCGCTGCTGCTGCACCTCGTCCGCGATGCGCGCAGTGCCACGCCCGTGCAGGCCGACGCCGGCCGGCTGTACGCCTGGAACACCGCGGGCGCCATCGCGGGAGCGCTGGCCGCGCACCTGTGGCTGGTGCCGCGGCTCGGGCTGCAGCCGCCCTACCTCGTCTTCGCCGGCCTGCTGCTGCTCGGCGGGCTGTGGGCGCTGCTCGACGGCTCGGGCGTCCTCGCCTGGCGGTCGGCGGGCGTGACGCTCGCGACGGCGGCGGCGCTCGCCTGGCTCGTCCCGCGCTGGCGGGCGTGGGACCCCGTGCTGGCCTCGGCCGGCGTGTACCGCTACGCCGCCCAGTGGAACGACGCGCTGGTGCCGGCGCTGGGCCTGGCGGACTGGCTGCGCAGCGAGAGGCGGCTGCTCTTCTACCGCGAGGGAGAAGAGGCGGTGGTCGCGGTGGCGGAGCCGCGGGAGGGCGGTCGCCGCTTCCTCTCCGTCAACGGCAAGACCGACGCGGGCAGCGGCGACGAGGACGTTCTCACCCAGACGCTGATCGCCCACGTGCCGCTGCTGCTTCACGGGAAGGCGGCTCGGGTGCTGGTGGTGGGCTGGGGCGTGGGGAAGACCGCCGCCTCGGCGGCGCTGCATCCGGTCGAAGCCGTCGAGTGCGTCGAGATCGAGAAGGCCACCTGGCAGGCCGCGCCCCTCTTCTCCGCGATGAACGGCGCGCTGGTGCGCGACCCGCGCTTCCGGATCGTCTTCGAGGATGGACGCAACCACCTGCTGCGCTCGCGCCGGCTCTACGACGTGATCGTCTCCGAGCCGTCGAACCCGTGGATCTCCGGGGTGGCGAACCTCTTCACGCGCGAGTTCTACGAGACCGTGCGCGCGCGGCTCGCCCCGGGCGGCGTGTTCGGCCAGTGGTTCCACTACTACGGCCTCGAGCCCGCGGACGTGAAGGTCGAGATCCGCACCTTCCTGTCGGTCTTCCCCGAGGCGTCGCTGTGGCTGGTGCCGCCGGCGGCGGCGCCCGACGGCTCGCGTCGGCTGGCGGCCGACCTGCTGCTGGTGGGCAGCCGCGAGCCGCAGGCGATCGACTGGGCGCGGCTGGAGCGGGCGTTCGCCGACAGCCGGGTGGGGGCCGACCTGCGCGCCACCCGGGTCGTCGAGGACCCCGCGTCGCTCGTCGCCGCCTGGGCCATGGGCCGCGCTGAGATGGAGCGCTGGAGCGGGGACCGCGCGGACGGTGCGCTGCTCAACACCGACGACTACCCCTACATCGAGCTGGTGGCGCCGCGCCGCGAGGCGGGCCGGCCCGCCGCCGCCGCCCGCGCCGCCGCCGCGCAGTACGAGGCGCTCGGTCGCGCCGCCGGCGAGGTGACGCGGCTCATCACCGGGCAGCCGGCGCTGGCCGCTGGCGGGCCGCTGGCGGCGGTGTTCCTCGACCGCCTGGCCGAGCGCTACCTGAGGATGGCGCAGCCCGACCGGGCGATCGCCACCTTCGTCGCGGCGATCGCCAGCGATCCCCGCGACGCCACGGCCTGGACCCGCGCGGGCACGCTGCTGCTCGAGCGCGGCCGGCCCGCGGAGGCCGAGCCCCGGCTGGCGGAGGCGGTGCGGCTGGACCCGACCCGGGCGCGGGCCTGGGAGGGCCTGGGCGCCATCGCCAGCGACCGCCGCGACTACCCGCGCGCGGAAGAGGCCGAGCGCGCGCTCCTGCGGCTGGAGCCGGCCAATGTCTCCGCCTGGCTGCGGCTGGGGGCGGCGCTGGCGCGTCAGGGCAAGTGGGCCGGGGCGCAGGACGCGTTGGAGACGGCGCGCTCGATCGACCCCACGGCTGCCGTCGACCCCGAGCTGCTCGCCTACGTGCGCCGGCAGGCGCGAGGCCTCACTCTCTCGCGCTGAGCTGGTCTAGGCGCTGGCGTTCGCCTGCCGCAGCTGGAAGGTGACCGTGACCGTCATGATGAGCGGGGTGGGCACACCGTTGAGCAGGGTGGGCGTATAGACCCACTTGCGCACCGCCGCGAGCGCCGCCTCGTCGAGCATGGGCACGCCCCGCAGCACCGTCGCGTTCGCCACGTGCCCGCTGGGATCGATGGTGGCCTCGATGACGACGGTGCCCTGGAGCCGCGCTCTGGCGGCCAGCGGCGGGTACTCCGCCGTCACGTCCAGGATCTTGCGCGGCGCCCGGACCTCCCCGCCGACGCGCACCGGCGCGACCACCGGAGGCGGCGGCGCGGGCGCGCCCGGCAGGCCGCCCACGACCCCGCCGACCACGCCGCCGGGGACGCCACCCTCGACCCCGCCCGGCACGCCCCCCTCCACCCCGAGGTCGAGGGCGTCTTCCAGCCCGATCTCCGCCGGTACCGCGATCGGCGCCGTGAAGGCCGCCGCCTGCACGGCCGTCCGGGGCACTGACCTCGAGCCGGCAGCGCCGCGCGGCGGCGGAGGAGGCGGCGGTGGCGGGGGCGGCACGGTCAGCGGCTCGACGAAGAACGCGCGCGCCGGCTCGCCGGTGCCGGGCAGCGAGTCCGCGACCAGGATGGGCACCACCGCCAGTGCCACCGCCGCGGCGCCGTGCAGCAGCATCGAGGCGGGCACGGCGACGGCACGGCGCCGGCCGACGCCCTCCCCGGCAGCGGCCGTGAAGGTCGCGAGCAAAGTCGGGGTGAGTGAATGCGGGCGAGCAGGGTGGCTCTCGCCGGAGTGACGCCGGAGGCCCTCCGCTCGCGCCTCGTCGACCAGCGCCTCGAACGGGTGCAATCCGACCGTCCGTGCCATGTCACGCCTCCCCGGCCGCCCGCGCCGTGGCCGTGATGTGCCTCACGTCTGATTAGACGTGGAGGGAGCCGGGGAGGTTCGATAGGATGCGTGCTGCTCCGTGAGGTGATGTCACCATGAGCCTGACGCTCCGACCCGCATCCGAGTGCCAATTCGACCTGGTCAGCCTGGGGGAGGTGATGCTGCGCTTCGACCCCGGCTGCGGCCGCATCCACACCGCCCGGCAGTTCCGGGTGTGGGAGGGCGGGGGCGAGTACAACGTCGCCCGCGGCCTGCACCGCTGCTTCGGCCTGCGCGCCGCCATCGTCACCGCGTTCGTCGACAACCCGGTCGGACGGCTGCTTCAGGACCTGCTGTACCAGGGCGGCGTCGACCAGAGCCACGTGCGCTTCGTGCCCGACGACGGCGTCGGCCGCAGCGTGCGCAACGGGCTCAACTTCACCGAGCGCGGCTTCGGCGTGCGCGCGGCGGTCGGCTGCTCGGACCGCGGCCACACCGCCGCCTCGCAGATGAGGCCGGGCGAGGTCGACTGGGAGGGGATCTTCGGCCGCGAGGGGGCACGCTGGTTCCACACCGGCGGCATCTTCGCCGCCCTCTCCGAGACGACCCCGCTCGTCGCTCGCGAGGCGATGCAGGCGGCGAAGAGGCACGGGACCGTGGTCTCCTACGACCTCAACTACCGGCCGTCGCTGTGGAAGTCCATCGGCGGCAGGAAGCGGGCGCAGGAGGTGAACCGCGAGCTGGCGCGGCACGTGGACGTCATGCTCGGCAACGAGGAGGACTTTACGGCCGCCCTCGGCTTCGAGGTGGAGGGCCTCGACGAGAACCTGTCCGCTCTCGACCCGGCCAACTTCCGGAAGATGATCGAGCGCGCCGCGGCCGAGTTCCCGAACTTCCAGGCGGTGGCCACCACGCTGCGCAACGCCCGCACGGCCACGGTCAACGACTGGGCCGCCGTGCTGTGGGCGGACGGGGGCCTCTTCCAGTCGAGGGCGTACGACGGCCTCGAGATCTTCGACCGGGTGGGCGGCGGCGACTCCTTCGCCTCGGGGCTGGTCTACGGGCTGCTGGCGGGGAAGGGGCCGCAGTGGGCGGTCGAGTGCGGCGCCGCCCACGGTGCGTTGGCGATGACCACGCCCGGAGACACGACCATGGCGACGCTGGCCGAGGTCGAACGGGTGATGAAGGGCGGCTCCGCGCGGGTGCAGAGGTAGATCATGGACAAGAAGGCGGTCCTCGAGCGCATCACGGTCACCGGGCTCATCCCCGTCATCCGCGCGCAGTCGGCCGACGAGGCGCAGGCGGTGGTGGAGGCGATCCAGGCGGGCGGCGTGTCGATCCTCGAGATCACCATGACGGTGCCGAACGCGGTGAAGCTCATCGAGCAGGTGGTCGGTTACGCGTCGGGCGCGCTGGTCGGCGCGGGCACCGTGCTGGACGCGGAGACGGCGCGTGCCTGCATCGCGGCGGGCGCTCGCTTCGTGGTGAGCCCGGCGCTGAACCTGGAGACGGTCCGGGCCTGCAACGAGGCCGGCGTGGCCGTCCTGCCCGGAGCGCTCACGCCAACGGAGGTGGTCACCGCCTGGAAGGCCGGCGCCGATCTGGTGAAGGTGTTCCCGGCCAACGCCGTGGGCGGCCCGGCCTACATCAAGTCGCTGAAGGCGCCGCTGCCGCAGGTCGGGCTGGTGCCGACCGGCGGTGTGAACCTGCAGACGGCGAAGGAGTTCATCAAGGCGGGGGCGGCGGCACTGGGGGTGGGCGCCGACCTCGTCGACCTCCAGGCTTTGCGCCGGGGCGAGGCATCGGTGATCACCGAGCGCGCGCGGCAGTTCCTGGCCCTCGTGCGCGAGGCCCGCGGCTGAGCCAACCGATTGACCTCGAGGATGTTGGTTGCTAGCCTCCCGTCCGGGCCTGCAACCCCTGCGGGCGGGGTTTCGTATATCGACGATGGTGCGGGCGGTCCGACCTGGGCGCCCGAGAGGAGAAGCGCCATGTTCAGCCGTATCGCGAACCTCTTCAGGGGGTTCCTCAGCCTGTTCATCTCGGGACTCGAGCGGCAGAACCCGAAGGCGCTGATCGAGGCCGAGAAGGAGAACCTGCGCCAGCAGATCGCCCGCTTCAACGACAACCTGGCGAACCACGCCGGCTTCTGCGAGCGGCTGCTGCGGCAGGTCAAGAACCTCGAGGCGCAGGAGCGCGACCTCGCCGCCAAGGCCGCCGCGAACCTCAAGGTCGGCAATCGCAACGCCGCCGGGCAGTACGCGCTCCAGCTGAAGACGGTGAAGGACCAGCTGGAGGAGAACCGCAAGCAGCTCGAGGCCGCCGAGGACACCTACAAGAAGCTGGTGAAGGCGCGCGACGTCTCCGTCCACGAGGCGCAGGACAAGATCGAGAAGCTCAAGCGGATGATGACGGAGACCGAGATGCTCGAGGCCCAGGCCGAGCTGCAGGAGATGGCGACCGGCATGGTGTCCTCCATCGGCGGGTCGGGCGACACCCTCAACCGGGTGGAGGAGTACCTGACCGAGCGGCGGGACAAGGCCGCCGGCCGGGCGCGCGTCGCCGCCTCCACGATCGACACCGGCAAAGTGGAGGTGATGGAGGCGGAGCAGCAGGCTCTCGCCGACCAGGCGCTCACCGAGTTCGCCGCCGCCTACGGCCTCGAGGTGCCGGCCGACAAGGCGGCCGCTCCCGCCGTGGCCGCCCCGCCGCCGGCGGCCAAGGAGATGGGGCCGGAGAAGCAGCAGCAGTAGCGCGGCCGGTCCGCCCGCGCGACGCACAAGCTCGACAGGAGAAGAAACGAGGAGCACGCGATGGAAGAGCAGCAGAAGGTCGGTCCGACCGCGCTCGGCAAGCTGGTCCTGTTCCTCTTCGTGCTGGCCTGCATCGCCGGCGCCGCCTGGTACTTCCGCGGCTGGATCGCGCCGCACGGCCGCCAAGGCGCGGGCCAGGTGAACCTGGACGAGTTCAAGAAGGTGGAGGCGCCCGACACCAAGGGCATCACCACCGTCAGCGAGTACAAGTACGTTCCCGGCGAAAAGCTGCCGCCGGTGAAGGGTGTCTCCGCCTACAAGTGGGACCCCGCGCAGAAGGTGGTCAACTTCCCCATCAACGTCTGGATCGGCTGGCTGCCCATCGTGGCCGCCAACGGCGGCTTCGCCCCCAACAGCCCCGACTCGATCTTCGCCAAGAAGTACGGCTTCAAGGTGAACCTGAAGCTGATCGACGACCCGGTGACCGCGCGCGACGCCTTCGCCGCCGGCGACAGCCACGTGCTGTGGGGCACGCTCGACATGATGGTGCTCTTCGCGCCCGACCTGATGAAGGACACGCGCAGCGCGCCGCGCATCCTGCAGCAGATCGACTGGTCGTCGGGCGGCGACGGCATCGTGGTCCGCGGCAAGATCTCCTCGGTCGCCGACCTCAAGGGCAAGACCATCGTCTACGCGCAGAACTCGCCCTCGCAGTACTTCATCAACAACCTGCTGCTGAACGCCGGCGTCCAGCCCTCGGCGGTCAAGCACAAGTACACCTCGACCGCCTTCGAGGCGGCCGCCGCCTTCGTGGCGGACAGGACCATCGACGCCTGCGTCTCCTGGGCGCCCGACATCTACACCATCCCCGAGAAGGTGAAGGGCACCCGCATCCTCACCACCACCGCCGAGGCCAACAAGCTGATCGCCGACGTGTGGGCGGTGCGCGCCGACTTCGCCAAGGACCACCCGGACATCGTCAAGGGGGTGATCGCCGGCATCTTCGACGGCATGGACCGGCTGAAGGACGCCACCCAGCGGGAGAAGGCCTACCAGTGGATGGCCGAGGGCTACGGGATGCAGGCCGACGACGTGCGCAAGATGGCGAACGACGCACACTCCACGAACTTCGGCGAGAACAAGAACTTCTTCCTGAACGCCAACGACCCGGCCAACTTCGAGCGCACCTGGAAGAACGTCAACTTCGTCTACCGCGAGCTGGGCCTCATCGACACACCGGTGCGCTTCGACGAGGTGATGGACTTCTCGGTCATCCAGAACCTGGACAAGGCCGGCACCTTCGCCGGCCAGAAGGACGAGAGCCGCGCCACCTTCGCGCCCACCAGCTACAAGAAGGTCTCGGCCGAGGCGCCCATCCTCACCCAGACCATCCGCATCAACTTCTACCCGAACTCGGCGAACGTGTTCGAGCCGCAGCACGACGAGAACGGCAAGGCTGTGCCGAACACCCTCTACGACCCCAGCGTCTCCGCCACCCTGGAGAAGGTGGCGCGCCTGGTCGGCCAGTACGAGCGCGCGGTGGTGGCGGTGGTCGGCCACACCGACTCCTCCATGAAGGGCAAGGGGACGCGCTACGAGGACGTCAAGCAGCTCTCCTCCGACCGGGCCGACGCCGTCAAGCAGGCTCTGGTGAAGAAGTACAACTTCGACCCCAACAAGTTCACGGTCGAGGGCAAGGCCTGGGACGAGCCGGCCGACCCCGACGATCCCATGAACCAGGCCCTGAACCGGCGGGTCGAGATCTCGGTCTACCCGCCGGAATCGAAGTGACGACGGCTTCCGCACACCCGCCCGGGCCCCGGCTGAAGAAAATGCCGGGGCCCCCGCCCGGCTCCGCGTACGCCGGCCTGCTGCGCATCCGCGAGCCGCTGCCGGGCTGGCAGGGCTGGCTGCTGGGCGTCATCCCGATCGCCATCCTCCTGGCGGCCTGGTTCGCGGTCACGCTCGGCTCGCCGGAGGACCGCATCATCTCGCCGACCATCCTGCCCTCGCCGCTGGAGGTGGTCGCCTCGTTCCCCACGCTGTGGTTCGACCGGGCGCTGAGTCGCAACCTGGCGGTCTCCTTCGCGCGCGTGGTCGAGGGCTTCGCCCTCGCCGTGGCGATCGCCTTCCCGCTGGGCGTGCTGATGGGCTCCTTCACCAAGGTGAAGGCGGCCTTCACGCCGCTCACCATCTTCGGCGCCTACCTGCCGATCCCCACCCTGGTCCCGCTCACGCTGTCGCTGTTCGGCACCGGCGAGCTGCAGAAGGTGATGTTCCTGGCGCTGGCCTTCGTCATCTACCTGACGCCGCTGTTCGTGGCGGCGGTGGACGCCGTCGACGACACCTACCTGAAGACCGCCTACACGCTGGGCGCCAGCAAGACGCAGGCGGTCAACCACGTGCTGCTGCCGATCTCCTGGCCCGAGATCTTCCAGGCCATGCGCCTGGGCTTCGGCGTCGGCTGGAGCTACATCCTGCTGGCGGAGATGGTCGACGTCGGCCGCGGCCTGGGCGGCATCATCATCACCTCGCAGCGGCGCGGGCCCCGTGAGCACATCTACCTGGTGCTGCTGGCGATCGTCGTCGTCGCCTTCCTCACCGACAAGCTGTGGGCGGCGGTGGGCCGCGCCCTCTTCCCCTACCGGGCGATCAAGCGATGAGCACCCCGCCGACGGGCCACCCGCCGACCACCACCCCGACCGCGGCCGCCGCCCGGCCGCCGGTCATCGAGTTCCGCAACGTCACCAAGACCTTCAACGTGGGCGAGCGCTCGCAGTACACGGCGCTCCAGGACGTCAGCTTCCGCATCGACGACATCCCCGACTACGGCGAGTTCGTGGCCATCATCGGCCCCTCCGGCTGCGGCAAGTCGACGATCCTGAACCTCATCCAGGGCTTCGCGGACGTCTACCCGCCCACCCGCGGCGAGGTGCTGGTCTACGGCCGCAAGGTCGAGGGCCCGGGCCGCGACCGCGGCATGATCTTCCAGCGCTACAGCTCGTTCCCCCACCGCACGGTGCTGGAGAACGTGACCTTTGGCCTGGAGCTGAACCAGGACGAGCTGAAGCTCTCGCGCTCCGATCGGCACGACCGCGCCCACGACTTCATCCGCAAGGTGGGCCTCGACGGCCACGAGTCGAAGTACCCGCACCAGCTCTCCGGTGGGCAGCAGCAGCGGGTGGCCATCGCCCGCACGCTGGTGCTGAGGCCGCAGATCATACTGATGGACGAGCCCTTCTCGGCGCTCGACGAGCCGACGCGCTACGAGATGCAGCAGCTCATCCTCGACCTGTGGAACGAGGTCGAGACGACAGTCATGATCGTGACCCACTCGATCGCCGAGGCGGTCTACCTCGGCGATCGGGTCTGGGTGATGAGCCCGGGGCCGGGCCGCATCGCGCGCACGTTCGAGGACGTGATCCCGAAGACGCGCGGCGAGGACCCGATCGTCGCCCAGGGCGGCAGCCAGTTCAAGGCTGCGGTCGACGAGGTGGCGCACGCCTTCCGCGCCGCCGAGGGCCGAAGGTGAAAGGCACGGTCTAGCGCATGGCGGGCCAGCCGCTGTCGTACTGGGACTACCTGAAGGCGGCGTTCTGGAAGCCGGTGCGCACCCGCACTTTCGGGGCCCTGCCGCTCACCCAGATGCTCCTCGTGTCCTTCGGCCTGGCCGGCTTCGTCAACCCCGGGTTCTGGCTGCTCGGCCTGGCGGCGCTGGTGGCGTCGGTGGGCGGGCGCTCCGCCTCGGCGCGCTTCCAGAAGCTGGTCGAGGCGGAGGCCCTGGCCGCGCGCGCGGAGAGCGCCGAAGACCGCATGCAGAAGGCGTACGAGCGGCTGCAGCCGGCTTCCCAGTCACGCTACCGGGCGCTGGTGATGCAGTGCCGCGAGATCCTGGGCATGGGCGGCGGCATCGACGAGGGCCGGGTGACCGACTTCCGGGCCGGCAACCTCAACCAGCTACTGTGGCTATTCGTCCGGCTGCTCGCCTCGCGCGAAGCGATCCAGGACACGCTGGCCCGCGTCGACAGGCGCCAGCTCGAAGCCGGCATCGACAACCTGAAGACGCGTCTCGGCGGCGCCAGCGACCCCGAGGGGCCCCTGGCCCGCTCGCTCAAGGCCACCCTGGAGATCCAGGAGAAGCGGCTGGCGAACCTGGAGACGGCGACCAACAGCCTCGCCGTCATCGACGCCGAGCTGGAGCGCATCGAGCAGCAGGTCCGGCTGCTCCGCGAGGAGGGCGCCGTCACCGGATCGCCGGAGATGCTCTCCTCGCGACTGGACGCGGTCTCGGCCACGCTCAGCGAGACCTCGCGCTGGATGGACCAACACGCGGAGCTGTTCAGCGACATGGCCAGCGCCGACTTCGACTCGACGCTGCCCCCGCTGCCGCGGCCGGCCGCGGAGCCGCCCGGCGAGCGCACCGCGCCCCTGCCGCGTCCGCGGGCGGGGCAGCGACAGTAGCCGAGGAGAACGAGATGGCTGAGAACCCGGCCTTGCCGGCGTGGGCGGAGGAGATGCGGCAGGTGTTCCGGGCCGGGGCCACCAGCCAGTTCGTCCTGCACGGCAACGTGTTCGACCTGGTGGCGGCCCCCGACGGCAAGGGCGGCACCGCCTGGGTGTCGCTCAGCGAGTTCCTGGCCGCGACCATGTTCCAGCCGTTCGACGTGGTGATCCGCTACGACCGCGGCCGCGGCGTGCGCATCGAGCCGCCCGACCCGCGTCGCCCCGACGCCTACAAGGGAGTCGAGGACGTGCTCCGCTTCCTGAAGGGCGTCGATGCCTTCCGCGGCGCCCCGGCGGCGTTCGACGCGGTCGCCGAGAAACAGGACCGGCTGGACCTGCGCGAGCAGCTGCCGCGCGACCCCAAGCGCGCGCTGGAGCTGGTCGACCGCATCTTGGCATTCGCCCGCCGGCGCACGATGGTCAAGGACGGCAAGGCGGTCGCCGCCCCGCTCAGGGTCGCCGTGATCCTCGACTATGCGCACTTCATCGTGCCCCAGGGCGACCCCATCTACGTCGCCGACCTCAGCCAGACGCTGATCCAGGTGCAGGACTGGGCCGCCAACCCCGAGGTCACCGCCTCCTACGTGGCGACCGTCCTCATCGCCGAGAACCTGCTCGACCTCAACCGCGCGCTGGTGGAGAGCCCGTACAGCGCGAAGATCCGCATCGACCTGCCCACCGCCGAGGAGATCCGCGCCTTCGTGGCCGACCTGCTGCCCGAGGGCTCCGAGTTCGAGAAGGCCTCGGACGTCGCCCGCGACGTGCTGGCGGACAAGCTGGTCGGCCTCTCGCGCGTGTCCATCCGCCAGCTCGTGCGCCGGGCGCTGACCGGCGGCGAACGGATCACCGGCGCCTACCTCACCCGGATGAAGAAGGAGCTGATCGAGAAGGAGGCCGCCGGCCGGCTCGAGTTCCTGGAGTCCGCGCGCACGCTCGACGACGTGGCCGGGCACGACCAGGCCAAGGCCTGGCTGCGCGAGGACGCGGTGCTGCTGCGCCGCGGCCGGGTGATGGCGATCCCCATGGGGTACCTCCTCACGGGCCGCATCGGCACCGGCAAGACCTACCTGGTCGAGTGCCTGGCCGGGGAGATCGGCATCCCCTGCGTGGAGCTCAAGAACTTCCGCGAGAAGTGGGTGGGCGCCACCGAGGGCAACCTGGAGAAGGTCTTCTCGATCCTGCACGCCCTGGGTCAGGTGATCGTGTTCGTGGACGAGGCCGACCAGATGACGGGCAAGCGCGGCGGCGGCGACTCCGACTCCGGCCTCTCCGGCCGCGTCTACGGGATGCTGGCGAAGGAGATGTCAGACACCCGCAACCGTGGCCGGATCATCTGGATCTTCGCCACCTCGCGGCCCGACCTGGTGGAGGTGGACCTCAAGCGGCAGGGGCGTCTCGACGTCCACATCCCGCTCTTCCCTCCGGGCGACGACGCCGGCCGCGCCTCGCTCTTCGCCGCCATGGCCCACAAGCTGAAGCTGCCCTGCACGCCCTCCGACCTGCCGCCCCTGCCCGCCAACGACCAGATCGGCGGCAACGAGATGGAGGGCATCCTGGTCCGCGCCCTGCGCGAGTGCGAGACGGCGAAGGACGCGGCCGAGCGCGGGGGAGGTCCGCCGCCGGCGCTCCGCGACTGCATCTCCCGGGCCGTCACCGACTTCCGCCCCTCCGCCCACGTCGAGCGGCTGGAGCTGATGGACCTGCTGGCGGTGAAGGAGTGCACGGACACCCGCTTCCTGCCCGAGCGCTTCCGCCCGCTGTCGCTTGCGCAGGTGAACGGCCGCATCGAGCAGCTCAAGACGGCCCTGGGAGAGTAGGCGGCTCCCGGTTGACGCCCGCGCACCGCGTGGCGGCCGTCCATCCGGTCGCCGGCGAGAACGGCGCATTGCCGGGGTGTGATCCGTTTATCGTGGCATTGAGTGCGCGCCGCGCCCATTGAGCGGAAAACGGCTCGGCTGTGAGGGAGCGACTGGAACCACAAGACGACGGGCTGCGAGAGGGCGTGCGCCTCCAGTGTCACGAATGGATATCGAGTGTGTCTATGGGTGGTGCATTGATCACAATCGCAGCCCGGAATGACGCGGAAGACGCACTCTGTTGTTGACCCGCGCTCGCGCGGCGAGGGAGGATCCCTTCTGGCGGGCGGAGAGACTGCCGGAAGAGCGACGAGCCACGCGAGGCGATGAGCGACGCACTCGACGTCCTGCGGTCCTACGCCCGAGCGGTCCAGCGGCTGACCGGCGCGGGCGGCGTGTCGATGTTCGTTCCCCCGGTCTCGGCGGCTTCGCGGGAGGTGCTCGCCCACGAAGGAACCCTCCCGCCGGTACCTGAGCTGGCGAGCCCTGCGGCTGCCCTCGCGTTCGTCGGCCGCCCGCGCAAGGCGGATCCCACGCCGATGCCGCTCCCCAGCGAGTGCCCCGAGGCGGTCGTCTACCGTGTCCCGCTGCGCTGGGCGCTCTCGAACGACGTCCCCGGCCTCGAGCGACGCCGGTCGGCTGCGGTCCGCCGCGGCCTCGAGCCCGAGGTCTGGCTCGGGTTGCGCTTCGAGACGGCCGAGGGCGCAAAGGCGGCGCTCGCGGTCGCGGCCGGGTGTCCCGACGACGCCACCTGGCACGCGGTCCTGGAGCTCGGCGCCGCGGTGGCGATGCAGATCGGAGAGGCCTCGCGGGGACTCCTCGACCACGTCACCGGCCTGCCGGAGCGTCGCGAGTTCCAGCACGAGCTGGAGGCGGCGCTGGCCCAGGCGCAGGCGGCCGGCCGCCCCCTGGTGCTGCTGCTGCTGGGGCCGGACGACTTCGGCTGGGTCAACGAGAGGCTCGACCGTCGCTCGGGAGACCGGGTGCTCCGCGAGATCGCGTTCAGGCTGCGCGCGGCGGTTCGCCGCCAGGACCAGGTGGCCCGCTACGGAGGCGCCATCTTCACGGTGATCCTGCGTGACACGTCGGTCGAGGACGCGAGGCTGGTGGCGGTCAACCTGGTCCGGCGCCTGGCCGAGGAGCCGTACTACCGGAAGCTGTTCCGGCTCGAGTTCAGTGCCGGCATCGCGGGGTCGCTGGCGGACGATCCGACTGACGCCCACGAGCTGGTGCGCCGCGCCGACCAGGCGCTGAGCGCCGCCAAGCGCGGGCAGGTCGGCAACGTGCGGGTCTGGGAGAAGGGCTCGGACGTGGAGCTCGCGCGCAGCCTGGACCGGCTGCAGGGCATCTTCACCGGCGAGAAGTCGAAGGACTATCGCAACATGCGGCTGCTGCTCGACGCGGTCACCGTGGTGGCGGCCTCCACCGACTCGGAGCACCTCGCGTGCAGCTTCGCCGAGCGGCTGCTCGAGGCGCTGCACGCCCGACGCGCCGGAGTCCTCCAGCAGAGGGCGGCCGGCGGCTTCGACGTGCTGGCCGGGCTCGAGCGTACCGCCGAGGGAACGGGTCCACTGCAGCTCACGCCGGGGGACCTGCAGCTGCTCGAGCGCGCCTGCCGGCAGCGCGACATCGCCACCGGCGGCGGCGGGCAGCCCGGCGAGCCGGTGGTCTGCGGCCTGCCGCTGCTGCTCGAGGACCGCTGCCTGGGCGCCATCCTGCTCGAGGTCGGCTCGCACGATCTGTCGTTCGAGGGCTCGGATCGCCTGTTCCTGGAGGCGCTCGCCTCCGAGGTGGCGGTGGCGCTCGACCGCGCCCGGCTCACGGAGAGGGAACGGCAGCGCGAGCGCGAGGAGAAGGAGAAGCTGCAGGCCGAGGTCCACGACCTGAGGCGGGTGGTGCACGGCTCGCGCCTGGCCTACGGCTCGGCGGCGATGGAGTCGCTGCTGGTCACCGCGCGCAAGGTGGCCCGGACCGACACCACGGTGCTGGTCACGGGCGAGAGCGGGACCGGCAAGGAGATGCTGGCCCATACCCTGCACGAGCTGAGCGCCCGCCAGGGCAAGCCGATGGTGGTGGTGGACTGCAGCTCCATCTCGCCCACCCTGATCGAGAGCGAGCTGTTCGGCCACGAGAAGGGCGCCTTCACCGGCGCCCACGTGCGCAACCCCGGCCGGCTGGCGCAGGCCCACGGCGCCACGGTGTTCCTCGACGAGATCGGTGACCTGCCGCTCGACCTGCAGAGCAAGCTGCTGCGCTTCGTGCAGGAGAAGCAGTTCACGCCGGTGGGCGGTGTGGTCCCGCGCTCGGTGGACGCGCGTATCATCGCCGCGACGAACGTCGACCTGCGCGCACGGGTGGCCCAGGGCCGCTTCCGCGAGGACCTGTTCCACCGGCTGAACGTGGTGCGCCTGCACGTGCCGCCTCTGCGTGAGCGGCGCGACGACATCCTGCACCTCGCCGACGTGTTCCTCAAGCAGTTCGCGGCGCTCTACCGCCGCCCGGCCCACCGCTTCACGGAGGGCGCGGAGCGGGCGCTGCTCGAGCACCCCTGGCCCGGGAACGTGCGGGAGCTGCAGAACGTGGTCCTGACCTCCGTGCTCTTTTGCGACGGTCCGGACATCGAGCTGGCGGACCTCCAGCTCCACGGTGTGACGGCTCTCGCCGTTGCGGGCAACGGGGGAGCCGCGCGGCCCGAGAGTTCCCTCGGGGACGTGGCCACCCGGGTCCGGGAGGCGCTGGCGCGCGAGATCGGTGCCGTCGTGGGCTCCGGCGCCACCGTCCCGCTCGGCAAGTGGCTCGCCGAGGACCTGGTGCTCGCCGCCGAGCGGCTCTCGGGCGGTGTCCACCGCAAGGCCGCGGAGCTCCTGGGACTGCCCGAGACGACCTACCGCCGACAGCTCCGCTCCGCGCGGCAGCGCCGGCACGCGGGGCTGGCGGTGAGAACTGCCACTTGGCCCACGGTCGCCGGCCTGCTCGAGGACCTCGTCCGCGCCCGGCCCGCGTCGTCGGCGGACGTCTGTAGCTGGGCGGAAGCGTGCCTGTTGTCGGAAATCGACTCCGCCCTCCCCGGCAACGTCCGCGTCGCGGCTGCTCTCGTGGGCGTCACCGAAGCCACTGTCCTGAAACGACATGCACGTCTGCGCCACTTCTGAGGGACTGGCGCGCCGAAAAAACGGTGACCGCCGCTCTGCAGGTGCCTCGTAGCGAACAGAGTGGCGCGTAAGGGCGTGTCGTAATAGCAAAAAAATCAATAGGATAAGCTGTAATTGCACACCGCCGGCGCGAGTGGCACCTCCGTTGCTCAATAACGTGGACATGCGAACCCTGTCGGCTGCCTGGCTGCTGGCATTCGCGGCGGTGAGTGCCACGAGCGCGGCGGCGGCAGCGCAGGGCCAGGCCCGCCGGCGCGTCCATCCGAAGGTGAGTCACAGGGTCGAGCGCCTGGCCGCTCGTGATCCGAAAGGGATGGTCGACGTGATCATCCGGTTCAACGGGCGGCCTGGAGCGAGCGAGCGGCTGTTCCTGAGGGGTCTGGGAGCGCGCGAGCGACACGTGTACCGTTCGTCGCGTTGGATTGCGGTTCGGCTGCCGGCGCGGGCGCTGGA
>DATKME010000018.1:0-11036 GCA_035542035.1 Vicinamibacteria bacterium
ACGTACTTTCCGACGCGGGGCACGGTCGAGCCTCCTCGCTCAAGGCAAGTGTCGCCGCGCTTCCGGAAAGGTCTTGACATTGTACAAATAAGGCTTGTAGTCTCATCACGCGTAGATTTCAACCCCCACCCTCTTGACAGGGGGTAGCACGTCGGGAGGTTTCGCCGCGCTCTCTTCGAGAGGGGGCAAGGGGTAGGCGGGCCGCCGCCGGGTGCATCTGGCGGATCCACCGGCAGGCGGCCCGAGACCGAGATGGGTCGCTCCGCCCGATAACGGGGCCCCGTTATCGGAAGTCGCGCGCTTTGGTCCTCGGGCACGCGCGCGCACGTCCTCGTGGCGCTCCGCCTTCGCGAAGCGCAGCTCGACCTTGAGGCGCGCGCTCTGGACATAAGGTCTCATGTCCCCAAGCGGCTGCTGGGATACCAGAACCTGACCACGACGGCGCTCTATACGCGCGTCGACACGCGTGCGCTGGCCGCGATGCTCGCGCGCTGCCATCCCCGGGAACGGCAGCGTGAATGCTTGCAGCGCGATAACGTGAGGGTTATCATGTCGCGAGGACCAGACATGCCGCAGGCACCTTCACCTTGGACGATCGACACCTACGAAACCGAGCAAGGTGTGAGGCCGGCCCTGGTCTTTCTCAAGAGCCTCGAAGGCCGAAACCAGTCTGAAGCGATCGCTCTGGTGAAGCTGCTGCAGGAGAGGGGCAACACCTTGCACCGACCGCAGTCGGGAACGCTGGGTGAGGGCCTCTTCGAGCTGCGGGGCAAGGAAGTGCGCATCTTCTACGTGTTTCTACCGAACCGCGTGGCGGTGCTCCTGGACGGCGAGATCAAGAAGCGGAATGACATCCCGCTGAAGACGCTCGAGCGCGTGCGTGGCTACCAGGCCGAAGTCGTACGTCGCAAGCGTGGCAGCAGGCAGGAGAAGAAGCGGTGAGCAAGAAAACGGCGGTGATGGAGTGGATCGACGAGCGGCTGCAGGCGGACCCTCGGCTGGCTCGAGCGGTCGAGGAAACCCTGAGCGAGATGCGGCTCGAGCAGGATCTCGCGGCGCTACGTGAGAAGCGCAAGCTGACGCAACGCCAGGTCGCGAAGCTCATCGGTACCAGCCAACCCTACGTGGCGAAGCTCGAATCTGGCCGCGTCAAGAACGTCGAGGTCGGTACGCTCGTGAAGTACGCACGCGCACTCGGCGGCACCGTCTCGATTCAGATCAAGCCCACAACTCGCCCAGTGCCGCGCCGCGCACGACTGAAGGGCGCCGGCCTCCGACCGGGTCGCTCAACCGGGTCCGCCCGCCGGCAGTCGCGATAGAATCTTCCGGACAACGACCCCGCCCAAGAGCGGGGGCTCCTTGGAAAGCTAAGGGGCGCGCCGCCCCCGCCAAGCCGGCGCCGCGAGAGCCAGGCAGACCTGTCTCGCTGTCGGGACAGGCGTCAGTAGTTACCTAAGACGCCTGGGGCAACTTCCGCTTCCCCACCGAGCTAACGCTGCCTTGAAGCGATCGATGAACTCGTACATGAACGTGATGTAGAGCTCAGCCCTCGAGCAGAGGATCGAACGCCTCGAACACGACACCGGCACCCGTCTTCAGGGCATCGAGATGGCGGTCCGCGAGCTGAGGCTTGACATGCGCCTGCTGCAGGGCGACGTGCACGGCCTCGAGGCGAAGGTCGACGCCCTCACGCATCTCGAACAGCGCGTGAGCGCTCTCGAGAAGCGCCTCGCCTCCTAGGAACCGCCTCGCTCGCTAGCCACGCGCCTCGGCTTGGCGGGGCTCCCCGTCACCCCAGGTTCGCCGGCCGCGCCGCCAGCGCGCCCGCCAGGCTCATCAGCAGCACCAGGGCGGTCGCGATCGACATCACGATGCCCCAGGCCCGGTGCGGCCGGCGGTACCACAGCACCAGCAGGATCGAGAAGGCCAGCGTCTGGCCGAGCGTCTCGTGCAGGCCGAGGATCTGGTCGCGGACGGGGATCCTCGTGTAGATCATGCCCTCGATGGAGCCGGGGGACGGGCCGGCGGTGGACAGGATCGCCAGACCGACGACGAGGCCCCACAGCTTCAGCCAGCCGCGGGGCTCGTCGAGAAACACGTGTCGGAACGGGTACAGGCACAGGGCAAAGATCAGCCCGCGGATGACCTGGAGCCCCGGGCCGGCCGCCACCCACATCGAGCTGGTGGGGAGCATGTAGCAGGCGAGGTGCTCCGAGGCGAAGGAGTGCTGGTAGTCCGCCAGGTAGAAGGCCAGGATGCCGGCGATGGTGTAGGTGACCATGTGGCAGGCGGTCACCCGGAGGAAGAAGCGCCCGAAGCCCGTGTCGCTCATCGGCCCTCCCTGCGCGCAGAGGATACGCCGGCTGGCCCGGCGGCGGGCGCGACGGTAGAGTAGCCGGCGCATGCGTTGGCTGCGGGCAACCCTCGTCTACGCGGCACTGACGGTCGCGCTCACCTGGCCGTTCGCGGCGCAGCTGCACCTGATGGACGCGGGCGACTCCGCCTTCTTCGCCTGGGAGATCGGCTGGGAGGTGCACGCGCTGGAGACGGACCCCGCTCAGCTGCCCCACGCCAACATCTTCTGGCCGCTGCGCTACACGCTGGGGCTGGACGAGCCGGTGCTGGGGACGACGCTGCTGGGGGCGCCGCTGGCGCTCTTCACGAACGACGCGGTCCTCCTCTACAACGTCGTCCGCCTGCTCACCTTCCTGGCCTCGGCCCTGGCCGCGTACGCGCTGGCGAGGGAGCTCGGCGCCGGCGAGTGGATCGCGCTCCTGGCCGGGGCCCTGTTCGCCTTCTCCCCCATCCGGACCGACCAGCTCGCCCACCTGTCGACGCTGGGGACGCAATGGTGGCCGCTGGCCGTCCTCTTCGTGATCCGCTTCGCGAAGGGCGACCGGACGCGGGACGCTTTGCTCGCGGCGCTGTTCTTCGTCCTCGCCTTCCTGGCCTGCGGCTACCACGGCGTGATCGCCGCCGCCGTGATGCCGCCGGTGCTGCTGGTCCTCTTCTGGCGGCGCTGGGACCGCTGGCAGAAGGGCGCGCTCGCCGGCCTGCTGGCGGGTCTCGCGCTGCTGCCCGTGTACCTGCTGCACCGGCAGGCGCTGGAACCCGAGCACTACGCGCGGGGGACGGAGGAGACGGTCCAGTACGCCGCTTCGCTCGAGACCTTCCTGGCCACGAGCAGCTGGAACCGGCTGTACGCGCCGCTGACCGACCCCTTCCGCATCGAGGGGCCGAACAAGCTCTTCCCCGGGCTGGTGGTGCCGGCACTGGTGGCGGTCGCGGCGGCCGTGGCGGTGCGGCGAAAACAGAGGCCCGGCCGCGAGGCGATCGCGCTCGCGGTGATGCTGGTGGCGGCCGCGCTGGTTGCCCTCGGCCCGCGGGTGCGGGCCTTCGGCCACGACCTGGGCCCAGGGCCCTGGGCCCTGCTGCGGGAGCTCTTCCCTCTCTTCCGGAACATCCGGGTGACCAGCCGGGCGGGTGTCTTCATCGCGCTGCCGCTGGTGATGCTGGCGGCGATGGCCCTGCAGAAGCTGCGGCCGAAGGCAGCCGGGCTGGCCCTTCTGGCGCTGGCGGCGATGGCCGAGACCGTGATCGCCCCCATCCCGATGCCGACGTGGAGCCGGCAGGTCGACAGCCGGAAGGAGGCGCCCGCGGTCTATCGCTGGCTGGCGCAGCTGCCGGGGCGGGATCCGATCGTCGAGCTGCCGATGCTCGACGTCTACGGCCTCCGGCGGCGGCCGGCCTTCCACGAGAGCGTCTACATGGTCTGGTCCACCCTGCACTGGAAGCCGCTGGCCAACGGCTACGCCGGGATCGAGCCGCGTGAGTACGTGGCGCTGCGGGAGGCGGCGCGCTTCTTCCCCGCCGAGGACGTCCTGCAGCGGCTCCGCGCGATGGGCGTGCGGTACGTGATCGTCCACCGGAGGGGCTACGGGCCCTTCCAGTGGGCGCGCGTCGAGCAGGGCCTGCCCGCGGCCTTCGGCGGCGGACAACTCAGGGCCGTCACCGCGTTCGGCGAGGACCTCGTCTACGAGGTGACGAGGCCGGCCACGGACGTCGATCGGAGGCGGCCCTAGAGCAAACGTCCCATGGCCCCGCCGTCAGGCCCATGGTCCTCGGCGAGAACCGCGTGTTCGCGTTAGCCAAACAACGCACGCGGTTTAGCGGATCCGAGGGCCGCCGGCCGGTACGGGCGATTGGGATGACCCGTGTCGATAGGTGTCATTGAACAAGCTTGGAGCGGATGCTAGCCTGCGAAGTGCCCACTGGCATCGCGGAGGCGAGCATGACCACGAAGACCGAGGGCCTTCCCGCGGCTACAATCGGCCGCCCGGAGGCTGGGGTGAGCAAGGACTCACTCACGATCACCGACAACCGCACCGGCAAGACGTACCAGGTCCCGATCCAGGACGGGACCATCAAGGCCATGGACCTCCGCCAGATCAAGGTCGCGGCGGACGACTTCGGTCTGATGACGTACGACCCCGGCTTCATGAACACGGCCTCGTGCAAGAGCCGGATCACCTTCATCGACGGCGACAAGGGGATCCTCAACTACCGCGGCTACCCGATCGACGAGCTGGCCGAGCACAGCACCTACCTGGAGACCGCGTACCTGCTGCTGAACGGCGAGCTGCCGACCAAGCAGCAGTACGAAGCCTGGATCGACAAGGTCACCACCCACACCTTCGTCCACGAGAACGTGAAGGACCTGATGGCCGGCTTCCGCTACGACGCGCACCCGATGGGGATGCTCGCCTCGACGGTGGCCGCGCTCAGCACCTTCTACCCCGATTCCAAGAAGGTCCGTGACGCGACGGAGCGCAGCCGGCACATCTACCGGCTGATCGCCAAGATCCCCACCCTCGCCGCTTTCGCCTACCGCCACTCGATGGGCCTGCCGTACATCTACCCGGACAACGAGCTCAGCTACCCGGCGAACTTCCTGCAGATGATGTTCAAGACGAGCGAGCTCAAGTACAAGGTGAACCCCGCCCTGGAGAAGGCGCTCGAGGTCCTCTTCATCCTGCACGCCGACCACGAGCAGAACTGCTCCACCTCCGCCATGCGCGGCATCGGCTCCTCGGAGGCCGACCCCTACGTCGCCGCGGCGGGAGCCATCGGCGCTCTCTACGGGCCGCTGCACGGCGGCGCCAACGAGGCGGTGCTGCGCATGCTGAAGGAGATCGGCTCCAAGGACAAGGTGCCGGCCTTCGTCAAGGACGTGAAGGAGTCGGGCGGCGACGTGCGGCTGATGGGCTTCGGCCACCGCGTCTACAAGAACTACGACCCGCGGGCCAAGATCATCAAGAAGATGGCCGACCAGGTGTTCGAGGTGACGGGGCGCAACCCGCTGCTCGACATCGCCCTGGAGCTGGAGAGGATCGCGCTCTCCGACGAGTACTTCGTCAAGCGCAAGCTCTACCCCAACGTCGACTTCTACTCGGGCCTGATCTACCAGGCCATGAAGTTCCCCACCGAGATGTTCTGCGTCCTGTTCGCGATCCCGCGCATGTCCGGCTGGCTCTCGCAGTGGCAGGAGATGATCGAGGACAAGGACCAGAAGATCGCGCGGCCGCGCCAGATCTACCTGGGGTCGGGCCGCCGCGACTACGTGCCGCTGCACCGGCGCGGGTAGACGTGGCCCCGGCGACCTCGGCCGAGGCGGGCAAGGCGGCGCCCGTCTCGGCCGTTCTCGCCTCTGCGGAGGCCGAGGGCCGCCCGGCCCTGCTCGAGCACGAGGTCTACGCCGTCCTGGCCGCGGCCGGGATCGCCGTGCCCGGCCACCGGCTGGTCGCCTCGCCGGGCCAAGTCGACGCCTCTCTCTGCGCCTCGCTGGGGGCCGAGGAGGCCGTGGTCAAGATCGTCTCCCCCGACCTGCCGCACAAGAGCGACGTCGGCGGCGTGGTCGCCTGCCGCAACGAGCCGAGCGCGGTGCGCGGCGCCGTGGACCAGGTCCTCCGCTCGGCGCGGCAGGCGGCGCCCACGGCCCGCATCGCCGGGGCGCTGGTGGTCGAGCGCGTCGCCTTCCGACCGGGCACCGGCCGCGAGGTCCTCGCCGCCATCCGCCACGACCCGGCGTTCGGGCCGGTGGTGGTGATCGGTGTGGGAGGCCTCGACACGGAAGCCCTCCTCGCCGGCCTGAGGCCGGAGCGGGCGCGGGTGATGCTGGCCGCCGGGGGACTGACCGTCGCGCAGGCGCTGGAGGGCCTGCGCGGCACGCTGGTGCAGGCCGCGGCCACCGGCCGGCTGCGCAGCAGCCGCGGGGCCGGCGTCCCCGAGGCACGCCTCGCCGAGCTGGCGGTCGCGCTGGCCAGGCTGGCGGTCAGCTGGGCCGGCTTCGCGCCGCCCGAGGGGCTGGGCCTCGCCGAGCTCGAGGTGAACCCGCTGGTGGTCGCCGGGGACGGACGGCTGGTGGCCCTCGACGGCCTCGGCCGCCTGCACCGTCCGAAGCCGCTGCCGCCGCCGCGCCCGGTGGCGGAGCTGCGCCGGCTGCTGACGCCGCAGAGCGCGGTGGTGATCGGCGTTTCGGCCGAGGGCATGAACCCGGGCCGCATCATCCTGCGCAACCTCGCGGACGGGGGCGGCGTGCCGAGGGAGCGGGTGTGGGCGATCCACCCGAAGGCGGCCGAAATCGACGGCTGCCGCGCCTCCGCCTCGCTCGCGGAGCTGCCGATGGTGCCCGACCTGGCCGTCGTGTCGGTGGCCGCCGACCGCGGGGCCGACGCGGTGGTCCGCGAGATCGTCGAGCACCGCCGCGCCCGCACCGTCACCCTGATCGCGGGCGGCTTCGGCGAGACCGAGAACGGCCGCGAGGCGGAGGCGCGGATCCGCGCGGCGCTGGCCGACAGCCACCGCGACCCCGACGGCGGCGTGTTGCTGAACGGCGGCAACTGCCTGGGCATCATCTCCGAGCCCGGCCGCTACAACACCTTCTTCATCCCGCCCCACAAGCTGCCGGTGACGAAGGCGCCCGGCGTGGGCCTGGCCAGCATCAGCCAGTCCGGCGCCTACCTGGTGACCCAGATCTCCAACCTGGCCGGCGTGGTCGAGCCGCGCTACGCGATCTCCTTCGGCAACCAGATGGACGTCACCGTCTCCGACTACCTCGCCTACCTGGAGGACGACTTCCAGGCGCGCGTCTTCGCCGTGTACCTGGAGGGCTTCCAGCGCGGCGACGGCGCGCGCTTCCTGGAGGCGGTCCGCCGCATCACCGCCTCGGGCCGGCCGGTCCTCTTCTACAAGGCGGGCCGCACCCGCGAGGGCTCGGCCGCCGCCGCCTCGCACACGGCCTCCGCCGTCGGCGACTACGAGGTCTGCGAGGAGCTGGCGCGCGCGGCCGGCGCGGTGGTGGCGGACAGCCTCGACCAGTTCGAGGACGACATCCTGGTCTTCACGCTGCTCGACGGCAGCGTGGTGCGGGGCCGCAGGGTGGCGTTGCTGTCGAACGCCGGCTTCGAGGCGACCGCCGCCGCCGACACCCTGCACGGCATGGAGCTGGCGCAGCTCCAGCCGGAGACGCAGGCGCGGATGGCGGAGCTGCTGCCGCCGGGGATCGTCGACGTCCACAACCCGGCCGACGCCACCCCGGTCACCCCCACCCACCGTTACGCGGCGCTCGCGCAGGTGATGGCCGAGGACATGGGCGTCGACGCGGTGGTGGTGGCCGGCGTGCCGGCGACGCCGTTCCTCGACACGCTGCCGCGGGGCGAGGGCCACCACGAGGACGTGGCCGGCCCCCAGGGGCTGGCGCGGCGGCTGGCGGCGATGTTCCGGGCCACCACCAAGCCGGTCGTCTTCTCCGTCGACGCGGGCGCCCTCTACGACCCGATGGTGGCGGCCATGCGCCGCGACGGCCTGCCGACCTTCCGCCGCGTCGACCGTGCCACCCGCGCGCTGGCGCGCTTCCTCGGCGTCTCCCGGTAGCCGCAGCGCCACGCGCGTCGTTCACCGGCAGTGAACGCATGCCGTGCCGGTCATTGACGCTCGTCGCGCGCTTCGGCTAGTCTGCCGAGTCCGTCGTTTGCCCGAACCCCTCGAGTCGGAGGTACTGGTGATCCGAACCCCCCTGGTCGCCGTGGCCGGCCTCGCCGTCGTCGCCTTTCTCCTCGTCCAGTGCGGCGGCTCTTCTCCCGCCCAGCCGCAGACGCCCCCGGCGACACCCACGCCGACCCCGGTGCCCACGCCGACCCCGCAACCGCTCAGCGTGATCCCGCCGTGCCCCATTCCCGACAGCGGCTCCGGCGGCCTCAATCTCGACTGCCACGAGCCGAAGTCGTCGCTCTACCCGCAGATGAACGCCGCCATCGACCGGGTGCTGACGGTGCGGCCGGACCTCTTCAACTACAACGACGTCAACGGCGGCCCCCGGGTGCTGAACGTCGACAAGTACATGACCGCGGTCGCCGCCGCCATCAACCAGACCGGCGGCATCTGCGCGCACGTCGACCCCGAGGGCGAGATGGCCATCAAGACGAACAACGACTGGAGCGAGCACTGGATCATCGTCTCCCGGGCCGGCTGGAACCCGCCGGCCGGGAACTGGGTGGAGCGCAAGTACATCGGCACCTGCGCCCCGGCCAGCTTCTAGCCCGTCGCTAGCCGATCTCCCGCAGCACGCGGGCGTGGGCCAGCAGGTTCTCCGCGGGCGTGCCGTCCGGGATCTCGCAGCCGGCGGCGCTGAGGTGGCGGGGGCCGGCGACGGCGGCGACGGCTCGCACCGCCCTCTCCACGTCGGCGGGCGTGCCCTGCAGCATCACCGCCACCGGGTCGGAGTTGCCGCAGGGTGCCGGCCCGTCCGGACCGAAGACGGCCGCCGCGCGGCCGATGTCGACCATCCAGTCCAGGTCGACGATGGCGGCGCCGCTCGTCGCCATGTCCGCCAGCAGGTGGCTGGTGTCTCCGCAGATGTGCAGCCGCGGAATGGCGCCCACTTCGCGCACCGCCGCGAACACGCGCTGCTCGTAGGGCAGCACGAACTCGCGGTACTGGCGCGGCGAGACCAGGGAACCCATCGAATCGCCCAGGCCGATGAGGTGCGCGCCGGCCGCCACCTGCGCGCGGGCGAAGGCGATCCCCACCTCCACCAGCCGCCCGAGCAGCTCCTGCAGCCACTCGGGCCGGTCGTGGAGGTCGAGCAGCACGTTCGTGTCGCCCCGCAGGACCGAGGCGAGGGCGAAGGCGCCCTCCACCCACCCCATCACCGGCACCGCCTCGCCGACCCGCTCGCGCAGGAGACGCACCGCGTCCAGCCGGTCGCCCATCCGGGGCCCGTCCTCGGGAGCGACCAGGCGCAGGCGAGAGGCGTCCTCCGGGTCGGCGAGCAGCAGCCGCCGGCGGATCGGCAGGGCGTCCTGCGGCCAGTCCACCTGCAGGCCGAGGTCGCTCGCCTCGCGGTAGGGGTCGGAGATCGCCTGGACGATGTCGGTCGAGAAGGCCTCCAGCACGGCCAGGTTCGCCTCCACCAGCACCCGGTGGTCGAGGTAGTAGCGCGAGAGCGGCCGGCCGACCTGGTGGGCGGCGCGCTGCATGTAGATGTCGAGGTTGGGCCGGCGGTCGACGGGCTGGCCGCGCAGCCGCCGCCGGAGCCGCTCGAGGGAGTTCACGGGGCCACCTCCGGCCGTGCAGACGTTTGACGCCGGCGCGAGAATACACCCGCCATGTTCGAGACAGCCGAGCTGGGCCGGACGGTCGGCAAGGAGGAGTTCGAGTCGGAGGTCCCCCGGCTGCGCCTGCAGCTGCTCGAGGCGCAGCGCGCGCTCCACCAGGCCGGGGTCCCGGTGATCCTGCTGCTGGCCGGCGCCGACGGGGCCGGCAAGGGCGAGACGGTGAAGCGGCTGCTGGAGTGGCTCGACGCGCGCGGGCTCGACACCCACGCCTTCGGCCCGCCCACCGACGAGGAGCGCGAGCGGCCGCCCTGGTGGCGCTACTGGATGCGCCTGCCCCCCCGCGGCAGGATGGGCATCTTCTTCGGCTCCTGGTACAGCGAGCCGCTGGTCGACCGCGCCTTCGGCCGGCTGAGCCGCGCCCGCCTCGACCGCCGCCTCTCCGACATCGCCTTCTTCGAGCAGATGCTGGCGGCGGACGGCGCGCTGATCGTCAAGCTGTGGATCCACCTCTCCAAGAAGGCGCTGAAGCGGCGCCTGCGACGGATGGAGGAGGACCCCACCACCCGCTGGAAGGTGACGCACGCCGACTGGAAGCACTTCGGCAGGTACGACCGCTACATCGAGGCCTCGGAGCACATCATCCGCCGGACCGACACCGCGCTCGCGCCGTGGGTGATCGTGGAGGCGACCGACGAGCGCTATCGCGACCTCACCGCCGGGCGCGTGCTGCTCGAGCGTTTCGGCAGCCGGCTGGCCGCGTCGTCGCCCGCCGCGGCGAAGCCGTCGCCCGCGGCACAGCCGGCCGGCGCGCCCGCCCCCGCGGCACCGACCCCGGCCAGGGCCGCCCGCCCGGGGCTGACGATCCTCGACCGCGTCGACCTCGCCCACGTCCTCACGCCGCGCGCCGCGACGCGGCGGCTGGAGGCGGCCCAGGGACGGCTCGGGCGCCTCGTCCGCAAGGCCTTCGAGCAGGGCCGCTCGACCGTGGTCGTCTTCGAGGGCTGGGACGCCGCCGGCAAGGGCGGCACCATCCGCCGGCTGACCGAGGCCATGGACCCGCGCACCTACCGCGTGATCTCGGTGGCCGCCCCCACCGACGAGGAGAAGGCGCACCACTACCTCTGGCGCTTCTGGCGGCAGGTGCCGCGGGCCGGCTTCGTCACCGTCTACGACCGCTCCTGGTACGGCCGGGTGCTGGTCGAGCGCATCGAGGGCTTCTGCACCGAGGAGGAATGGCGGCGCGCCTACTCGGAAATCACCCAGTTCGAGGAACAGCTCTGCATGTTCGGCACGATCGTCATCAAGTTCTGGCTGGCGATCTCGCCGCAGGAGCAGCTCAAGCGCTTCAAGGACCGGGAGATCACCCCGTACAAGCAGTACAAGCTGACCGAGGAGGACTGGCGCAACCGCCGCAAGTGGGGG
>DATKME010000019.1:0-99976 GCA_035542035.1 Vicinamibacteria bacterium
CCCGACGCTGGCGGCTTGGCCTGCCTGATGACGACGTCGGTGAGTAGCTGAGACACCCTGACACCTCCTCAGGCGGTCCGGTTCTGCCACCCCAGCCACCCCAGGGTGGCGAATCGCCGGCTGTTGGCTCCCGAACGATGCCGAACAGTCACGGGCAGAGTGTGAGCGTATCGCCCTATCAGGTCAAGGAGTTTCGCGCGTCGCGCCGGTCAGTGACGTGCGACGGCGAACAGTCCCGAAAGGTGGGTTCGCCTATTCGCAATCAGGAGGTCGCGGGTTCGAGCCCCGCGCGGTCCACCAACTCCACCAACAACTTGGCGTGACCGGCGGCGGCGCTGAGCGGCGACTGCTGCCACTTTGCTGCCACCTTCGCCGAGAGGGGCGTCATCGAGGCGGTCCCGCAGCGGAAGGCTGCGAATGCCACCACCTTTCACGACTGCAGGGTCCCGGGGTACTGAGACCCCGAACTCATCTCAACGAGAAGAGCCGTGATCGGCCGACCGCCCCTGGGGAGATCGCAGCGTGAGAGACTCGATCGACGGCAGCCCGGCCAACGCAGGCGCCGTGGCGTGAACCGGGCAAGCGCCGGAGAACGGCTCACGATGCGAACAGCCCCAGGCAATTCAGGAGCCGCGCCGGGATCCTCGATGCCGGCACCCGCCCACGCCCCGGACATCGCCTCGCTTTCCGTTCCCGACGCGCTCGCGGCGCTCCATGTGAACCCCGAGATCGGGCTCGCGCTCGTGGAGGTGCAGACGCGCCGGAAGGAGCACGGCTACAACGAGGTGGCCGAGAAGCGAGGGCACCCGGTCCTCGCGCTTCTCGGGAAGTTCTGGGGCCTGTCCGCCTGGATGCTCGAGCTGATCGTCGTGCTCTCGGCATTCCTCAGGAAGTACTCGGATCTCGTTGTCGTGGGCGCGCTGCTGGTCGCCAATGCCGTCTTGAGCTTCCTGCAGGAGCATCGGGCCGCCGGCGTCGTGGAGACGCTGCGCCGCCGGCTGCAGGTCAGTGCGCGCGTCCTTCGCGAGACGATCTGG
The DNA here is from genome assembly GCA_035542035.1 of Vicinamibacteria bacterium. Classification (GTDB taxonomy): domain Bacteria; phylum Acidobacteriota; class Vicinamibacteria; order Fen-336; family Fen-336; genus DATBSL01. The sequence continues at coordinate 1,038 of DATKME010000019.1, forward strand.
CAGGTGATCCCCGCCCGGGATCTCGTCCCCGGCGACATCATTCGCGTGCGACCCGGCGACATCATCCCGGCGGACGTGAAGCTTCTCACAGGAGCCCTGGCCGTCGACCAGTCCGCCCTCACCGGCGAATCGAAGGACGCGGACAAGGCGCCCGCCGACGTGCTCTCGTCGGGTTCCGTCGTCCGGCGGGGCGAAGGCAACGGCGTCGTGATGCTGACCGGGGCCAAGACCTACTTTGGCCGCACCACGGAGCTCGTGCAGCAGGCCCGCCCGAAGCTCCACATCGAAGCGGTCGTGGCCAAGGTGGTGCGCTGGCTCTTCGTCATCGTCGGTGCGCTGCTGGGCGTGGTCGCGATCCTGTCGCTCGTCCGTGGCGAGTCGCTCCTCGAGATGGTCCCCCTCTTGCTCGTGCTGCTGATGAGTGCCGTGCCCGTGGCGCTCCCCGTCATGTTCACGGTCAGCATGGCCTTGGGCTCGAGGGAGCTGGCCAAGCGCGGCGTGCTGGTCACGCGCCTGAGCGCTGCGGAAGATGCGGCGACCATGGACGTGCTGTGCGCGGACAAGACCGGCACGATCACGATGAACCAGCTCGCCGTCACCGGCGTCACCCCCCTCGAGCGGGCGACGGAGCGAGATGTGCTCCTCGCAGGGGCGCTCGCTTCTCAGGAGGCCAACCAGGATCCGATCGACCTCGCCTTCCTGGCCGCGGCGAAAGAGAGCCACGTCTTCGACGAGCTGCCCAAGATGGCACCCGTCTCCTTCACACCGTTCGACGCAGGAAATCGGCGCACGGAGGCGGTGCTCGAGCTGAACGGGCAGCGGCTGCGTGTGATGAAGGGCGCAGTGCGCACGATCGCCGGGGCCTGTGGGCTGCCGCCTCCAGCCATCGAGGCTCTGGAGGCGCGGGTCCGTGGATCCGCCTTGAAGGGCTACCGGACTCTCGCGGTCGCACGCGGACCCGAGCGGGGAACCCCGGCCCTGCTGGGACTGGTGTCGCTCTACGATCCGCCGCGAGCGGACGCCAAGCAGCTCATCGCCTCGCTGCAGGGCCTGGGCGTCGCGGTGAAGATGCTCACCGGCGACGCTCTGGCGGTCGCGAGGGAGATCGCGCGCGGAGTAGGCCTGCCGAATATCCGGCGCGTGGCGGATCTCAAAGCGGCCGGCGCTCAGGCTGGCAACGAAACGGTCGACTTGTCGGCCGACGCCGACGGGTTCGCGGAGGTGTTTCCGGAGGACAAGTACGTCGTCGTGGCGCACCTGCAGGCCGCGGGCCACGTGGCCGGCATGACGGGCGACGGCGTCAACGACGCACCGGCGCTCCGTCAGGCAGAGGTCGGTATAGCCGTCAGCACCGCGACCGATGTGGCCAAGAGCGCGGCGAGCGTCGTCCTCACCGAACCGGGGTTGACGAACATCCTGGCTCTGGTCGAACAGGGGCGGACGATCTACCAGCGCATCCTGACCTGGATCATCAACAAGATCAGTCGGACCATCCTGAAGGCGGCCTTCGTGTCGATCGCCTACGTGGTGACAGGCAGGTTTGTCGTGTCCGCCTTCGCGATGTTGCTGCTCACCTTCATGACGGACTTCGCCAAGATCGCCCTGGCCACCGATCACGTCCGACCGTCCAGGAAGCCGGAGACCTGGGCCATCGGCGGCTTCATTGCCGTGTCCGTGGCGCTGGGTGTCGCGATGCTCGTGGAGGCGCTTCTCCTCCTGTGGATCGGCTGGTCTCGCTTCGGCCTGGCGAGCGACGACAATGCCCTCTACACCTTCAGCTTCCTGACGCTGCTCTACTTCGCAGCCTTCTCCATCCTGTCCGCGCGCGAACGCAGGGCCTTCTGGTCGACGACACCCAGCAAGAGCCTTGTCGCCGCCCTGCTCGCGGATGTGCTCACGGGAACCGCCTTGACCCGCGTGGGGCTTCCCGGCCTGATGCCGTTGCCCTGGGCACAGACGCTGGCGATCTTTGGCGCAGCCATGGTCGCGTGCCTGCTCGTCAACGACGCCGTGAAGGTCGTGCTGATCAAGTGGTGCGTGCCCAGGGCCGTCGCCTAGCAGGCGCGGCTCGCCCGTTGGCGCGGCGATCGCCACCGGCCTGCTGCGTTCGCGAGACGCGCTGCGTGACAAGCTACGGCTTGTGCTCGCGCGCTTCCGGCCGTACGCACCGCGCTGACGGCGCGGGCGGCAGCTGCTGGTCCCTGCCCCGCACCGGTTCCCTCGGGAGTGGCGACTTTGTGGCACCGCTGGCCGGCCAGTTAGGATAGTCGGCGTCATGGAACCCGGGTCGCGGCGCAAGGTGATCGAGGTGTACGAGCGCTCCCTCCAGCGCCATGGGCCTACCGTGCGGGCTCTCCACTGGGGCGGCGAGAGCAACCAGCAGACCCGTTTCCGCGTCCTCTCCGAGGTGGGTCCGTGGGAGGGAGCTTCCGTCGCCGACATCGGTTGCGGCCTCGGCGACTTCTTCGGCTTCCTGCGCGACCGCGGCCACGGAGTCGATTACACGGGATACGACATCGTTCCAGGCATGGTCGAGGCCGCCCGGCTCAAGTACCCGGACCCGCAGGCCCGCTTCGAGGTGCGTGACATCCTGGAGGACGGCCTTCCGGGTCCCTTCGACTACCTCGTGGCCTCCGGGACGTTCAACATCCGGGTCGAGAACCACGAGGAGTTCCTGCGCGGGATGCTCGCGCTCATGTACGCGCAGTGCCGTCGCGCCGTGGCCTTCAACGCGCTCCAGCCGATGTCGCCTTCCCGCCCGCGTTTCGCCGAGGTCAAGGCCTTGTGCGGGGACTTCTATTATGAGATCGGCAGCGAGGAACTGCTGGCCCTGTGCCGCACGGTCTGCCCACACGTGGAGCTCCGGGAGGGCTATCTGTACGAGGAGACTTCCGATCTCTGGTACAAGAACGACAGCACCGTCTTCATGTACAAGGACGAGGTGGACGAGAACCCGCAGAACGCGGGCAGGTAGTTGGGCTTACGCAGTCTCCGCCGGCCCGGACTGACCGTCCACCAACTCCACCAACAACCTTGCGGGGCGTGTCATCACAAGGCAGTCGACCGAAGCGCCACATGCTTGGCAGGTGACGCGCTCGTCGCCGAGGACACATAATCCCCGCGCGGGCACCCCGACTCCCGGTCGGGCAGGCTGGCCCACGACCGAAACATGCCACTGCCACTGATCATCCTCGCCAGCCTCGGCGGTCTGGCGATCGCCGTGGGGATCGGCAGCCTGATCGACGCGCTCTCCGACAGAGGCGAGCGCGTGGCCCGGTGGTTCAGCCTGTTCAGCCTCGTCTTCGCGACGTACGTCTTCCTGCAGATGGGCATCTCCGCCTCCGGCGACCCCGTGCGGGTCGCCGCGCTGCTGCGCTGGCAGGGCTTGGCAGCAGCGCTCGCACTCGCCGTGTGGCCGTGGCTTGGGGTGGCCCTGGCCGGGCGACGAAGCGACTGGCTCGATCGGCTGCTCAGCGTGCTCTATGCGGGCCTGGGCCTCTGGTCGCTCGGGAGTCCCTGTGGCTACTGGTTCTCGTCCCTCGACCGGATCCGGACGCTCGCGGTGGCCGGCGGCGTCATCTACCAGCCGCGGGGCCCGCTGGCGCCCACCTACTTCGTTTCCATCCTCGCGCAGTACGTCCTCTTCGGCCGGCAGCTCGGTCACGCCTGGCGGATGGCCCGCGCCGGCTCGCGACTGGACGGCTGGCTCTGGGGTGCGTCACAGATCGCCCTCGTGCTGGCCTCGCTCCACGACCATGCGGTCGATCTCGCCCTGCTGCGGGGCCCCTACCTGGCCGAGTACGTCTTCCCGCTGTTCATGGTGTGGATGGCGATCTGGCTGTCCGTCCGGCGGAGTGCGGCGCACGTGGCGCTGCGCCGTGCCCAGACCGCCCAGGTCGCGTCGGAGGCCAGGTTCCGCGACGTTTTCGAGAACTCGGGTGACGCCTTGTTCATCCACGACGCCGACACCGGGGAGGTCCTCGACGTCAACCGCACCGGGGTCGAGATGTACGGCTGGTCGCGGGAGGAGTGCCGGCGCCTGACCGTGGCCGACCTGAGCGCGGACCGGCCGGAGTATTCGCCGGACGTGGCGAGGGAGCGTCTGGCCGAGGCGGCGTCGCACGGGCAGGCGACCTTCGAGTGGATGGCCAGGCGGCGCGACGGCGGCTGCTTCCCGGTCGAGGTCGCGCTCAAGCGCACTGCGGTCGCGGGCCAGCCGTGCATCCTGGCCGCCGTGCGCGACGCGACGGCGCGGAAGCGGGCCGAGGAGGAGCAGGCCCGCTTGAGCCGGGCGGTGGCCCAGGCGGGAGAGTCCGTCGTGATCACGGACCCGGAAGGAACGATCGTGTACGTGAACCCCGCGTTCGAGCGCATCACGGGCTACACGCGCGCGGAGGCGCTCGGGCAGAACCCGCGAATCCTCAAGAGCGGGCGCCACGATGGGGCCTTCTATGGCGGCATGTGGGACACCCTGGTGAAGGGCGGGGTATGGAGCGGCCGGCTGGTGAATCGTCGCAAGGACGGGACGCTCTTCGATGAGGATGCGACCATCGGTCCGGTGCGCGACGCGTCTGGTCGGCTCGTGAACTACGTCGCGGTGAAACGCGACGTCAGCCGCGAAGTGCTGCTGCAGCAACAGCTGTTGGCCTCCCAGAGAATCGAGGCCGTCGGTCGCCTCGCCGGGGGCGTGGCGCACGACTTCAACAACCTGCTCTTCGTCATCATGAGCTATGGCGAGATGGTGTTCCGGGGTCTCCCGGCCGGGAACCCGCTCAAGGGGAAGGTCAAGCAGATCATCAAGGCGGCGGATCGGGCCGCGGGTCTCACGCGGCAGCTTCTCGCCTTCAGCCGCAGGCAGGTTCTGCAACCGCGGACCCTGGACCTGAACGTGATCGTTTCCGAGATGGGGAGCATGCTGCAGCGAGTGATCGGCGAGCGCATCGAGATGGTGACCCGGCTGGAGCCCGGCCTGGCGAGCGTGAGGGCAGACCCAGGTCAGCTCGAGCAGGTGATCATGAACCTGGTGGTCAACGCCCGGGACGCCATGCCGGACGGTGGTCGCCTGGTCGTCCAGACGCGCAATGCCGACGTCGCCGAGGACTACACCGCGAGCCAGCCGCTGGTCTCCCCGAAGCCGTACGCCATGCTCGCCATCAGCGACACGGGGTCCGGGATGAGTGCCGAGACGCAGGCCCACATCTTCGAGCCGTTCTTCACCACCAAGGAGGTCGGAAAAGGCACGGGTCTGGGGCTCTCCACCGTCTACGGGATCGTCAAGCAGAGCGGAGGGTACATCTGGGTCGACAGCCAGCTCGCTGTCGGGACCACGTTCAGGATCTACCTTCCCGCCGTCGACGAAGTGCCCGAGAACGCGGAGGAGAGAGAGGGTGGGGCCGCCTTGCGGCTCGGCAGCGAGACCGTGCTCCTGGTCGAGGACGAGACGTCGGTGCGCGACGTGCTTCAGGCGACGCTGCAGGCCAACGGCTACCGCGTCCTGGTCGCACAGGACGGCGAAGAGGCTCTCCAGATCGCCGCCGCGCACGTGGACGCGATCGATCTGCTGGTGACCGACGTGATCATGCCTGGAATGACGGGGCACGAGGTCGCGGAGCAGATCGCTCCGAAGCACCCGAAGATGAGGGTGCTCTACATCTCCGGTCATGCCGACGAGGCCATCAGCCGGTACGGTCTGATCTCGCCCGGCGCGGCATTCCTGAGCAAGCCCTTCGGCACCGAGGTGTTCCTGCTGAGGATACGTGAGCTGCTAGACCGGGGCTGACGGCGCTCGGGTGGGAGAGCGCCGCCGGCGCCCGCGCGCAGGGCCATCACCTCGCCCGACCGACGTCGAGCGCAGCCTACCACCGGTGCTCCGGGGTGGACATCCCGAGGGACAGGTGCCAAGGCGCCGTGAGATCGCCGCGAGAGGCGTCGACGGCGCCGCGGGTTCAGATGATGACGAACGTCATACTCTCCCGGCCGCCGGCTGCGAGAATGCCGGAGGCCGTGACCTCCAGGAGGTGACGCATGTCCCGCCGAGCCGCCCTGACGATCGTCCCGCTGCTCCCCGCCCTGCTCACGCTCGCCGCAGACGCCGGCGCCAGTACCTGCGTGGACTGCCACGCGAAGCAGACGCCGGGCATCGTGGCCGACTGGAAGGCCAGCAAGCACGCTGCGGCCGGGGTGGACTGCGCCGCCTGCCACGCCGACAACCCGGACCCGGCCAAGGGCGGGCCCAGGACGCTCCTGCCCACGCCGGAGACCTGCGCGCAGTGCCACGCGCAGCAGGTCACGCAGTTCAAGAAGGGCAAGCACGCCCTGGCGTGGGCGGCGATGAAGGCGATGCCGACGATCCACGCCCAGCCCGTCGCGATGACGGAGGGCATGAAGGGCTGCGGTGGCTGTCACAAGGTGGGCCTCAAGAGCGAGGCCGAGCAGCGCGAGCTGCAGGCCCAGGGCCAGGGGTTCGGTGTCGCCTCCTGCGACGCCTGCCACACCCGGCACACGTTCTCCGTCAAGGAGGCACGACAGCCGCAGGCCTGCCAGACCTGCCACATGGGCTTCGACCACCCGCAGTGGGAGATGTACTCGGCATCGAAGCACGGTGTGCGCGCCCTGCTGAAGCAGAACGGGACGCTGCCGGAGAGCACGGCGGCGCCGACCTGCCAGACCTGCCACATGGCCGAGGGCGACCACGAGGTCCGGGCCCCCTGGGGCTTCCTCGCCGTGCGCCTGCCCCTGCCGGAGGACAGGCAGTGGGCGGAGGACCGCGCGCTGATCCTGCGGGGCCTGGGCGTCCTCGACCCCGAGGGCAAGCCCACCGCGCGGCTCGAGGTGGTGAAGGGCGCCGACGTCGCGCGAGTCGACCAGGAGACCTGGCAGAGGGGCCGCGCGGCGATGCTCAAGACCTGCAGCACCTGCCACTCGGGCAGCTTCGCGAAGGAGCAGCTGCAGAAGGGCGACGACATGGTCCGCGAGGCCGACCACCTGATGGCCGAGGCCATTCGCACGGTTGCCGCGCTGTACAAGGACGGCGTCCTCGCCAAGCCGGCCGGCTACGCCTCGGCCTTCCCCGACCTGCTGACCTTCCACGACGCGCCGACCGTCGTCGAGCAGAAGCTGTTCGTGATGTTCCTGGAGCACCGGATGCGGGCCTTCCAGGGGACCTTCCACGCCAACCCTGACTACGCCCTGTGGTACGGCTGGAGCGAGCTCCGGCGCGACCTGGCCGAGATCAAGGAGGGCGCCGCGACGCTGCGCCGAGAGCACGCAACCCGGACGGCGCAAGCCACGCCGGCCAGGCCGACCAGGCCGACCGCCGCCCGGCCCTGACGTCCCCAGGAGAAGGCCGCCACGGCTCGCGAGGCCGCGCATCGGCCCGGTGCGTCAGCGCGGGCGGAGGGCGTACAGGCGGAGGAGGCCCCGGCAAGGCGGATACAATGCGGCGCGGAGGCACCATGTTCCTGGTCGACCGGCGCGTGCAGGAGGAGCGCGAGGAGGCGCTGCTGGCGCCGTGGGGGATGCGCAGCAGCCGCAGCCGCGGCCGCCGCTACCCGGAGGCGGAGCACGCCATGCGCACCTGCTTCCAGCGCGACCGCGACCGCGTGGTCCACAGCTCCTCCTTCCGGCGGCTCGAGTACAAGACCCAGGTCTTCGTCAACCACGAGGGCGACAACTACCGCACCCGCCTGACCCACAGCCTGGAGGCGGCGCAGATCGGCCGCACGGTCGCCCGTGCGCTGGGGCTCAACGAGGAGCTGACGGAGTGCCTGATCCTCGCCCACGACCTGGGCCACACGCCCTTCGGGCACTCCGGCGAGCGGGTGATGGACGAGCTGATGCGCGAGCGCGGCGGGTTCGAGCACAACCGCCAGAGCCTGCGCATCCTGGAGGTGCTGGAGAGCCGCTACCCGGCCTTTCCCGGCCTCAACCTGACCTGGGAGGTGCGCGAGGGCCTGGTGAAGCACCGCCCCGACTCCGACGGCCGGGCGCCGGCCGAGTACGCCCCCGGCGAGGCGCCCACGCTGGAGGCGCAGCTGGTCGACGTGGTGGACGAGATCGCCTACAACAACCACGACGTCGACGACGGCCTCAGCTCCCGCATGTTCGCGATCGACGCCATCCGCGCGGTGGCGCTGTTCCGGGAGGCGCACGACGACGCGGTCGCCCGCGGTCTCTCCGACGCGCGTCTTCTGCGGCACGACGTGGTCCGCGGGATCATCGACCGCTGCGTCACCGATCTCGTGGCGACCACCCGCCGCGAGCTGGACGCGGCGCGCGCCGCCTCGGTGGAGGACGTGCGGCGGGCGGGCCGGAGGCTGGTTGTGTACTCCCCGCCGATGGCCGAGCGGGTGCGGGAGCTGAAGGAGTTCCTGTTCCACAACATGTACCGGCACTGGCGGGTGGTGCGCATGGGCGACAAGGCCGGCCGCATCCTGCGCGACCTGTTCGAGTCGTACGTGTCCGAGCCGCGACAGCTGCCGCCGCACTACCAGGACCAGATCCAGCGCGACGGCGTGCACCGGGTGGTCTGCGACTACATCTCGGGCATGACCGACCGCTTCGCCGTCGACGAGCACCAGAAGCTGTTCGATCCCACGGTGCGGGTGTAGCGCCGCGTGGGCACCACCCTCGTCCTGCTGGGGGTGTACGCCGCGCTGCTGGTCGCCGCCGGCGCCTGGGCCACCCGGCGGGTGAGGGGCTCGGGCGACTTCTTCGTCGCCTCCCGCTCGCTGTCGGGCGGGCTGGTGTTCGCCACGCTGCTGGCGGCCAACATCGGCGCCGGCTCGACGGTGGGAGCCACCGGCCTCGGCTACCGCCACGGCCTCTCCGCCTGGTGGTGGTCGGGTTCGGCGGCGATCGGCTGCGTGGTGCTGGGCCTGGCCGTCGCCCCGCGCCTGCACCGCCTCGCCGCCGCGCACGGCTTCTTCACCGTCGGTGACTTCCTGGAGTGGCGCTTCGACCGCTCGGTCCGGGTGCTGATCTCCGCCATCCTGTGGCTGGGGACCCTGTCCCTGCTGGCGGGGCAGCTCATCGCCATGGCCTGGGCCTTCGAGGTCATCGCCGGGCTGCCGCGGCTGGCCGGCGCGCTGCTCTCGGCGCTGGTGCTGGTCGCCTACTTCAGCGGCGGCGGGTTGCTGGCCTCCGCCGCCGTCAACCTGGTGCAGCTGGTGACGCTGCTGGTCGGCTTCGCGCTGGCGCTGCCGTTCGCCTGGCGCGCCGCCGGGGGCTGGAGCGCCCTGGCGAGCGCCGGCGGGCCTTCCGCAGCCGGCTACGGAAGCCTGGGCGGGATGGGCCTCTCCGGCGTCCTCGGCCTGGCTGTCGTCTTCGTGCCGTCGTTCATCGCCTCGCCGGGGCTCATCCAGAAGACCTTCGGCGCCCGTACGCCGGAGTCCGCGCGGCGAGCGGTGCTGCTCAACGCCGCGGCACTCGCCGCCTTCGCCCTGGTGCCGGCGCTGCTGGGCATGGCGATGCGGCGGCTGGAGCCGGGCCTCGCCAACCCGGAGCTGGCGCTGCCGCGGCTGACCACGGACGTCCTGCCGCCGTGGGTGGGCGCGCTGGCGCTGGCCGCGCTGTTCGCGGCCGAGATCTCGACCGCCGACGCCGTGCTGTTCATGCTGTCCACCTCGCTCAGCCGCGACCTCTACCAGGCGCTCGTCCGGCCCGGCGCGGACGACCGGGCGCTGCTGCGGGTCGGCCGGGCCTCGGCGCTCGCCGGCGGAGGCCTGGCCGTGGCGCTGGCGCTGCTGCTGCCCTCGGTGGCGGCGGCTCTCGTCCTCTTCTACAGCGTGATGACCGCCTCGCTGTTCGTGCCCCTGATGGCCGGGCTCTTCTCCAGGCGGCCGCGAGCGGGCCACGCCCGGCTGGCCATCGTGGCCTCCGTGGTCGTGACCTCCGGTCTGCGGCTGCTGCTGGGAGCCGCCGGGGCGGGCGCCTGGCTGCCGTCGCTGGCCGGCATGGCCGCGGCGGCCCTGGTTTTCGCGGCGGCCTGGACGCGGCCGGCCCCCGCCTCTTCCCGCCAGCTATACTAACGAATGATATAGCTGGCGGGCGTACCATCGCGGGGTGAACGGCATCGACCGTCGCGGCTTCGCCGCCGCCCTCGCCGGCGGGTTCCCCCTGTGGGCGGCGGCGCGACGGGGTGGGGGCGGGGAGCCTCCTGCCGGCGGCGACGCGCAGGGACAGGCGTGCGGCCTGACGGAGGTGCCCGGCATTCGCGTCGGCCACTTCACCGACAACCGCCGCCCGACGGGCTGCACCGTCGTGCTGGCGCCGGAGGACGGCGCGGTCTGCGGCGTGGACGTGCGCGGCGGCGCCCCCGGCACCCGCGAGACGGACCTGCTGAACCCGGTGGAGACGGTGCAGAAGGTCCACGCGGTCGTGCTCTCCGGCGGCTCGGCCTTCGGCCTGGACACGGCCGGGGGCGTGATGCGGTACCTGGAGGAGAAGGGCGTCGGCTTCCCGGTCGGCGTCGGCCGCGTGCCGATCGTGCCCGCCGCCATCCTGTTCGACCTCGGCGTGGGCGACCCGAGGATCCGGCCGGACGCTGCGGCCGGCTACGAGGCCGCCCGGGTGGCGAGCCGCGAGCCGGTGGCCGAGGGCAGCGTGGGCGCCGGCGCCGGCGCCACGGTCGGCAAGCTCTTCGGGCCGCAGGCGGCGATGAGGGGGGGCGTCGGTACCGCCGCGCTGCGCCTTCCGCACGACGTCGTGGTCGCCGCCCTGGTGGTGGTGAACGCCCTCGGCGACGTGGTCGACCCGGCGAGCGGCCGCCTGCTGGCCGGCGCGCGCACGCCGGACGGCCGGAGGCTCCGCGGCACCGTCGAGGCGCTCCTCGCCGGCGAGGGCCCGGGACCGCCCCTGCCGGGGCGCAACACCTCGATCGGCACGGTCGCCACGAACGTCGCGCTCACCAAGGCGGAGGCCACGAAGGTCGCGCAGATGGCGCACGACGGCCTGGCCCGCGCCGTCCAGCCGGTGCACACGCCCTGGGACGGGGACACGCTGTTCGCGCTCGCCACCGGCGCCGTGCGCCTGGAGCAGCCGGCGCTGCTGGTGGGGACGCTCGCCGCCGAGGCGGTCGCCCGCGCGGTCGTCCGGGCGGTGATGAAGGCGACGGCTCTGCCGGGCCTGCCGTCGGCCTCCGAGCTCGGTGGCGGCTGAGGGGCTGTGGAGATCCGGTGCAACGGCTGTGGAAAAGGGCCGGGGCTCCGTCGAAAAGTCGCACTCGAGCGTGGATAACCGCGGGGCCGTCGGTGGATGGCCTGCGGAGGCGCTGTGGAGAAAGCGCCGGCCGATGTGGACGACTTGTGGATCCGCTGGCCGCGGTGCGGACGCGTGACTGAGCGGCACGACCCGCTGGCCGCGAGCGTGGCCGGCCTTTCCGCCGCAGCCTGGCTGGCCGCGCTGCTGTCGGTGTGGCGCGGCGCGCTCTCGCCGGCGGTGGGCGTCGCCTCGCTCGTCGGCGGCCTCGTCATCGCGGCGCTGGTGGCCGCGGCGCCGGCAGAGCGAGCCGGGCGCCGCGAGCGATGGACGGCGGCGGAGACGGTGGCGGTCGCGGCGTTCGCGGCCGCCGCGGCGCGCCAGTTCGGCTGGCTGCTGTTCGAGCGCGGCGGCGTGCTGCTCACGCTGCTGCCGTACAACTACGGCGACCTGCCGCTGCACTGGACCTACGTCCACCACATCTCCGCCGGCGCGCGGTTCTGGCCGGAGAACCCGATCTTCACCGGAGACCGGCTGCGCTATCCGCTCGGCGTCGACCTGCTGACGGCGGCCTTCGTCCAACTGGGACCGGCGATCCGGTCGGTGCTGCCGGTGGCCGGGCTCGTCGGCAGCGTCTTCACGGCTCTCGCCCTGCGCCGCTGGGGCGGGGCGTTCGCGGTCGCGGGGTTCCTGTGCGCGGGCGGGCTGGCCGGCTTCCAGGTGCTGTGGACGGGTCGGCTCCTCGACTACCAGTCGCGCGTCGAGTGGAAGAGCCTGTTCCTGGCGCTCTTCGTCCCGCAGCGGGGCTTCCTGCTGGCGCTGCCGGTCGGCCTGCTGCTGCTGTGGAGCTGGCGCCGGCGCCTGCTGCGCGGCGAGGCCGGGCTGCGGCCGTGGGTCGAGGGCCTGCTCTGGGGGGTGCTGCCGCTGCTGCACCTGCACAGCTTCCTGTTCGTGTCGCTGCTCGCCGCCGTCTGGGCGCTGGGCGGGCGGCGGTGGCGTGCGCTCGTGCCGAGCCTCGCGATCGCGCTCCTGCCGGCGAGCTGGGCGGTGTGGGAGGTGACCGACGGCTTCCGCGCAGCCTCGCTCGTCGGCTGGAGCCCGGGGTGGACGATGCAGCGCGCCGAGCCCGTCCTGTTCCTGCTCGTCAACTTCGGGCTGTACCTGCCGCTCGCGCTCGCGGCGCTGGCCGTCGCCGCCCGCAAGGGCCTCCGCGAGGAGCTGCTGGTCCTCGGCCCGGCGCTCGGCTTCTTCGCCCTGCTCTTCGCCGTCCGCCTCGCGCCTTGGGCCTGGGACAACACCAAGGTGCTGCTCTGGTGCTACGTGGCCTCGCTGCCGCCGATCGAGGCGACCGTGCTGTCGCGGATGACGCCACCGTGGCGGGCGTTGGCGGTGGCGCTCCTGCTCTTCTCGGGCGGGCAGAGCGTGGTGGCGGCCTCGGTCGGACGGATCCCGAGGCTGGACGTGGTCGACGTCGCCGAGTACGAGGGGGTCTGCGCCGCGGTGCGGCCCCTTGGCCGGGACGAGCGCGTGGCCACCGCGCAGGTGCACAACCACCCGGTGGCGCTCTGCGGGCAGCCGATCGTGGCCGGCTACGCCGGTCACCTCTGGAGCTACGGCCTCGACGCGCGTGCGGTGGAGAAGCGCCTGGAGCGGCTGATGCGCGGGGAAGGGGACTACCGCGCGGAGGCCCGGGCGCTCGGCGCGCGGTACGTGTTCTGGGGCCCGCGCGAGGAGACCGCGTTCGCCGGCTCCACGCGGCCCTGGGAGGCCGCGGGGCCGCCACTCGCCTCGGGGAGCTGGGGCGCGCTTTACAGGCTGGACTAGGCGCGTCTGTGGTTCACGGCCGGGCGGCCTGCTCGGCCGCCGCCTGACGCCGGCGGCCGGTGACGACGAGCGCGATCGCCGCCAGCACCACGGCGCCTCCGGCCAGCGTCCAGGGGCCGGGCCGCTCCCCGAAGATCAGGAGGGCGAGGAGCGAGGCCCCGAGCGGCTCGCCCAGGAGGAACAGGCCGACCGTGGGCGCCGGGACCTCGCGCAGCGAGCGGTTGACCAGGCCGTGCCCGCCCAGGGTGGGCACCAGGGCGAGAGCCAGGAACGCCAGCCAGGTCCCGCCGCCATAGCCCCAGAGCGGCACGCCGAAGGCGGCGGCCAGCGAGGCCAGGCCACAGGCGGCGACGGCCCACACGCCGAGGACGTAGGCATCGAGCGGCAGCGCGTCGCGCAGGCCTCGTCCGACGACCTGGTAGACGGCAACCATGACCGCCCCGGCGAGGGCCAGCAGGTTCCCGCGCAGCGAGCCCGCCCCTCCGGTCCAGTCGCCCCAGGCTATCAGCGCGGACCCGGCGAGCGCGATGGGGATCGCCGCCAGCACCACCCGCGGGGAGCGCTCGCCGAGGAAGAGGCGAGAGAGGACGACCGCGAACAGCGGGGCGGTGTTCACCAGCAGCACCGAGGAGGCGACGGAGGTGAAGGAGAGGCTGGCGATCCAGGTGGCGAAGTGCAGCGCCAGCGCCAGGCCGGAGGCGAGGAGGAGAGCCGCGCGGCGGCGGCCCAGCCGCGGCCAGGCGCGGCGGGCCTCCAGCGCCGAGAAGGGCAGCAGGAACAGCGAGGCCAGGGCGACGCGGTAGAACGCGACGGCGAGCGGCGGGGCGGCCGCCAGGCGGACGAGCACCGCGCCGAAAGAGACGAAGACGACGGCCAGGGCGAGCGTGAGCCAGGGCGAGACGATCACGCCGAGCGGACGGCGGAAGCGGCCAGGGCGAGGGCCTCCTCCAGGCGCTCGCCGCGGTCTCCGCCGCCCTGGGCCAGGTTGCCGCGACCGCCGCCGCGGCCGCCCAGCACCTCGAGCGAGGCTTTGAGCAGCGCGGGCACGTCGTGCCGCAGGCCCTCCGACTGCGCGAACACCAGGTGGGCCTTCGCCTCGGCGCGACTGCCCAGGAGCGCGACCGCCGGCGCCAGCGCGACGATCCGCGAGGCCAGCGTGCGCAGGTCGCCGGGCGCCCAGCCCTCGAGCGCCGTCATCACCAGGGCGGGGGAGTCCGGGGTCGGCGCCCCGGCGCGCGCGGCCTCGAGCAGCCGGCGCGCGTCACCCTCGATCGCCCGCTCGACGAGCCCGCGAGAACGCCGCTCGCTCTCGGCCAGGTCCTCGCGGACCTTCCGGGCGACCGCCACCAGGTCCTCGACCGGCGCCGAGAGGGTCGAGACCAGGGCCTCCAGCACCTGCCGTCGGCGGTCGAACGCCAGCAGCGCCCGGTGGCCGCAGACGAAGGACACCCGCATGCCGACCTTGTACCTCTCGAGGCCGGTGATGAGCACCACCCCGACCTCGGCCGTCGTGCGCGGGTGGGTGCCGCCACACGGCTGGCGGTCGAACCCGGAGACGTCGACCACGCGGACGCCGCCTTCGGCTCCCTCGGGGACCTCGAGGCCCTCGGCGCGGGCGGCCTCGGGCGGGATCACGCTGAGCTGCACCGGGCGGGCCTGCCAGACGACCTCGTTGGCCAGCCGCCCGGCCGCCCGCGCCTGCTCCTCGGTGACCGGGCGGTCGAGGTCGATGGTCGTCACCTCGCTGCCCAGGTGGAAGGCGACGGTTTGTGCACGCGCCACCTCCACGAACGCCCGCGAGAGCAGGTGCTGGCCATGGTGCTGCTGGAGATGGTCGCGGCGTCTCCCTGCGTCCACCCGTCCGTGCACGCGGTCGCCCGCGAGGGGCCGGTCGAGGACGTGCAGGATCTCGCCGGCGCTCTCGAGGACCGCCACCACCCGGGCCTCCCCGAGCGTGCCCGTGTCCCAGGGCTGCCCGCCACTCTCCGCGTAGAAGGCGGTGCGGTCGAGCACGACCGCCGGCCGGCCGTCGTGCTCCCGGCGGGCGAGCACGGCGGCGTCGAACTCCAGCAGGTCGGCCCGGTCGAGGAAGAGGCGCTCGGTCATGCGTTCCACAGCGGCCGCAGGTTGTCGACGTACTTGTAGCCGGTGCCGGTGTCGAACAGGACCACCGTCTCCTCCGGCGCCAGCTGGCCCGAGGTGCGCAGCTTCAGGGCCGCCGCCACGCAGGCGCCGCCCTCGGGCGCCATGAACAGGCCCTCGTCGGCGGCGGCTGCCTTCACCCCGCGCACGATCTCCTCGTCGGTGACCGCGACGGCGCCGCCGTGGCTCTCGCGCAGGGTGCGCAGCATGAGGAAGTCGCCGAGCGCCTTCGGCACCCGCAGCCCGTGGGCGAGCGTGGCGGCGCCCTCCCAGAACGGCGCCTCCTCCCGGCCCTCCTGGAAGGCGCGCACCACGGGCGCGCAGCCCTCGGCCTGCACCGCGTACATGCGCGGCCGCCGCGACTGGATGAAGCCCATCTCCAGCATCTCGGCGAACGCCTTCCACATGCCGATGAGGCCGGTGCCGCCGCCGGCGGGGTAGAGGATGGCCCCCGGCATCTCCCAGCCGAGCTGCTCCGCCAGCTCGTAGCCCATCGTCTTCTTGCCCTCGAGGCGGTAGGGCTCCTTGAGGGTGGCGCACTCGTACCAGCCGTGGGCCTGCGCCTGCTCGGCGCACAGCCGCCCGGCGTCGGTGATGAGGCCGTCGACCAGCACCACCTCGGCCCCGAAGGCCTCGGTCTCCATCACGAACAGCGGCGGGATGTCGCGGGGCAGGAAGACGTGCGCGCGCAGGCCGGCGCGGGCGGCATAGGCGGCGAGCGCGCTGCCGGCGTTCCCGGCCGAGGGCAGGCAGACGTCGGTCGCGCCCAGCCGCTTCGCCATGGAGACCGCCATGGCCAGGCCGCGGGCCTTGAAGGAGCCGGTGGGGTTGCCGCCCTCCTCCTTCACCAGCAGGTGGGGCAGCCCCAGGCGGGCGCCCAGGTGCTCCGCCGGCAGCAGGGGGGTGAAGCCCTCGCCGAGCGTCACCCGGGCTGCAGCATCCGGGACCGGCAGCACCTCGGCGTAGCGCCACATGGTGGGCTCGCGCAGCGCGAGCTGGCCGGGGCGCATCTCCACCGCCGCCTGCGCGAGGTCGTAGCGGACGAGCAGCGGCGCCCCGCACTCGCACACCGTGCGGACCTGGCCGGGCGAATGGCGGCGCTCGCACCTGCTGCACTCGAGGTGGGTGACCATGGACGCTCCGCGGGGTGACGAGACCCGCGGATTATAGCGTCAGCGCGCCTGGGCCACCGCCCACATCTCGAAGCCCCGGCCGAAGAGGTCGCCCTCCTCGAACTCCCACTCCGCGCTCTCGCCGGAGGCGCAGGTGTTCGCGCGGACGATCGGCGCCGGCATCACCAGCGTGGCATGGAAGCGCACCGCGTCCAGCCCCTCCGGCCCCAGCAGCGGCAGGCCGGCGGCCTCCAGCTCGGCCAGCAGCGGCTCGGCCAGCTCGTCGATGGCGCGGTCGGTCACCTCCTGCAGCTCGTCCTGGCTGCGTCCGGGTGTCAGCGCCGTCAGGCGCAGCGCCAGCTCCTTCTGACGGTCGCCGAGGTGGTCGAAGATCGCCTCCAGGTCGTGCCGCTCGCGCGGTCCGTAGAAGGGCCGCTCGGCCAGCGCGGCGACGTCCCGCGCGAACGGGGCCGCGAACAGGTCGCGGAACAGCCGCCGGACCTCGCTGGACGGGGGCAGAGCGGTGTTCTCTCCGGCGGCCGAAGCGAAGCGCGCGGCGAAGCCCTCGTCGGCGCGCAGCGCCAGCCGTGCCAGCAGGCGCGCCCCCGCCAGCGGCGAGGCGGGATCCTGCAGCACCTCGCGGTAGTCGTAGAGGCCGTGCTCGGCGTCGACGAAGGCGGAGACGGCGTTGCGCGAGGGAGCGGCGCGCGGGGAGCGCGCCCGCGCGTAGTCGCCGGCGACCGCCGCCGGCGAGGGCAGCAGCGCCTCCACGGTGACCACGTGGAGACCGGTCTCGGTCTCGTCTCGCCGGTGCCAGGGATCTCGGGCGGGCATGCGGAACTGGCGCAGCGGGTCCTCGCCGCGCGGGATCTCCACCCGCGCCCCGCCCTTGTCGCTGTCCACGCGCTCCAGCCGGTACACGACCCGGCGCGTGCAGCTGCCGTCGTCGTACAGCTGCGTCGTCAGATCGACGGAGACCCGGGTCTGGATGCAGCCGGCCGGGAGCAGGGCCGCAGCGAGCAGGAAGGCGCGACGGAGTCCGAGCATCGCCCCGGGGGGGACGGCTACACCTCCATGATGTCCGTTTCCTTCTTCTTGAGGGCGGCGTTGATCTCCTCGATGTGCTGGTCGGTCAGCTTCTGCACCTCGGCCAGCGCGTGCTTCTCGTCGTCCTCGCTGACGTCGTGCTCCTTCAGCAGCTTCTTGAGGTGCTCGTTGGCGTCGCGGCGGACGTTGCGGACGGCGATGCGCCCCTCCTCCGCGTGCTTGTGGGCGAGCTTGACCAGGTTCTTGCGCCGCTCCTCGGTGAGCGGCGGCACCGGGACGCGGATGATCTTGCCGTCGTTCTGAGGGTTGAGGTCGAGGCCGGAGGCGCGGATCGCCTTCTCGATCGCCGGCAACAGCGCGTGGTCCCAGGGCTGGAGCGTGATCAGGGTGGGGTCGGGGGCAGCCAGGTTGCCGACCTGGTTCAGCGGCGTGGGCGTCCCGTAATAGTCCACCCGCACCGTGTCCAGCATGGCGACCGAGGCCCGGCCCGTCCGCATCGTCGCCAGCTCGCGCAGCACCGCGTCCACCGCGTGGCGCATGCGGGCCTTGGCGTCGACGACCATCTGATTCAGAGGCATCGCTACTCCTTGACCAGGGTCCCCACCGTCTCGCCGTGCACGATGCGGCGCAGGTTCCCCTTGCGCTTGAGGTCGTACACGATGATCGGCAGGTGGTTGTCCATGCACAGGGAGATGGCGGTGGTGTCCATGATGCGCAGGCCCTTCTGCAGCACCTCCAGGTAGCTCAGCTGCTCGAAGCGGCGGGCCTGGGGGTGGGTGAGCGGGTCGGCGTCGTAGATGCCGTCCACCTTGGTGGCCTTCAGGATCACCTCCGCCTTCACCTCCATCGCCCGCAGGGCGGCGGCGGTGTCGGTGGAGAAGTAGGGGTTGCCGGTGCCGGCGGCGAAGATGGTGACCCGTCCCTTCTCCATGTGGCGGATGGCGCGGCGGCGGATGAACGGCTCGCAGACCTCCTGCATCTCGATGGCCGAGAGCACGCGGGTGAAGACGCCGGCCCGCTCCAGCGAGTCCTGCAGGGCGAGGGCGTTGATCACGGTGGCCAGCATGCCCATGTGGTCGGCGGAGATGCGGTCCATGCCCTGGGCGTTGTCGGAGACGCCGCGGAATATGTTGCCGCCGCCGACCACCGCCGCGATCTCCAGGCCCAGCTCGTGGACCTCCCGGATCTCCTCGGCCAGGTAGTCGGCGAAGTCGCGGTCGATGCCGAAGGTCTTCTCGCCGAGGAGAGCCTCCCCGGAGAGCTTCAGCAGGACGCGCTTGTAGGCCAGCTCCCTCTTGGTGCCGGGCATCTCGCTTTCCGAGGACGCCCGCCGGGAGGCTCCCGGCGGCGCCCAATCGTACTACTCGCCCGCCGGCTTCGTCCCCGACTCCTCGCCCAGCCGGTAGCGGGCGAAGCGGCGAATGGCGACACCGTCCTTCAGCAGCGAGGAGACGGTCAGCTTGGGGTCGCGGATGAAGGCCTGCTCCAGCAGGCAGAAGGTGGCGTAGTACTCCTTCACCTTGCCCTCGGCGATCTTCTCCACCACGTTGGCCGGCTTGCCGGTGGCGGCGGCCTGCGCGCGGTAGATCTCCTTCTCCTTCTCCAGCACTCCCGCGGGGACGTCGCTGCGGTGGACGTAGAGCGCGGCGGCCGGCGAGGCGGCGGCCACGTGCATCGCCACGTCGTGCGCCAGCGCGTGGAACTGCGGCTGCGCGGACTGCTCGCCGGAGCCCGCCTGCAGCTCCACCAGCACACCCACCTTGGCGCCGGGGTGGATGTAGGAGTCGACCAGGCCGTGGCCGCCGGCCGGCAGCTCGAAGCGGGAGAAGCGCCGCACCACGATGTTCTCCTTGATGCGGGCGATCTTCTCCTGCACCAGCTGGGCGACGGTGAGCGCCTTGTCCTTGTGGAAGGGCTGCTCGGCCAGGGCCGTGAGGTCCTGCGGCGCCGCGGCGGCGACGTGCTCGGCGACGTCCCGCACCAGCCCCTGGAAGTCCGGGGTCTTGGCCACGAAGTCGGTCTCGCAGTTGACCTCGACCAGCACGCCCACCCGGCCGTCCTGCGAGCGCCAGGAGCCGATCGCCCCGTCGGCCGCGGTGCGGCTGGCCTTCTTGGCGGCCGTGGCCAGGCCCTTCTTGCGCAGGATCTGGCGGGCCGACTCCACGTCGCCGTTCGCCTCCACCAGCGCGGACTTGCATTCCATCATGCCGGCGCCGGTCTCCTCGCGGAGCCGGCGCACCATCTCGGCGGAGATGCTGCTCATGAGTGCTTCCTGGTTCCTCTCGGTCGTGAAAAGCCCCGGGGGCCGGTCCGGCTCCCCGGGGCGGGAACGTCCGGTCTGCGGGCCAAGCGGCCCGCGGCGACGCGTCAGGCCACGGGCGCGGCGAGCGGGCGGGGCGGCCGCCGCGTCGGCTCGCCGCCGCCGGCCACCGTCTCCGCCAGGTGCGCCTCGCGCAGCCCGCGGCCCGCGAGCACCGCGTCGGCGATCCTGCCGGCGAACAGCCGGATGGCGCGCAGGGCGTCGTCGTTGCCGGGGATCGGCACGTCCACCTCGTCCGGGTCGGAGTTGGTGTCGAGCACGCCGATCACCGGGACCTTCAGCTTGCGCGCCTCGGCCACCGCGATCGCCTCGCGGCGGGTGTCGATCACGAAGACGGCGTCGGGCACGCTCTTCATGCCCTTGATGCCGGTCAGGTTCTTCTCCAGCTTGCCGCGCTCCTTCTCCAGGTGCGCCAGCTCCTTCTTGGTCAGCCGCTCGCGCTGCGACTCCTGCGGGCCGGTGAGCGTCATCTCCAGCTCGCGCAGCCGCTCCAGGCTGCGGCGCACGGTGATGAAGTTCGTGAGCAGCCCGCCCAGCCAGCGCTCGGTGACGAACGGCATGCCGCAGCGCCTGGCCTCATCGGCGATCGCCTCCTGGGCCTGGCGCTTGGTGCCGATGAACAGCAGGGTCTTGCCCTGGGCGGCCAGGTCCTGCACGAACTGCAGCGCCTCCTGCAGCAGGCGGTGGGTCTTCTGCAGGTCGATGATGTAGATCCCGTTGCGCTCGCCGAAGATGTACTCCTTCATCTTCGGGTTCCAGCGGCGGGTCTGGTGGCCGAAGTGGACTCCGGCCTCCAGCAGGTCCTTGATGCTGACGCTGGGGGCGCCGCCTCGCGCGGCCGGGGTCTCGGTCGGCGGCGCGGCGGCGGGAACGGCGATGGTCTCGGACAACACGGCCTCCTTCGTGTCAGCCGCCGGTCGCCAGGCGCCGGCGGCTTTCCGGCCCCTGTCGGGGCTCGAACTTCGCCTCTACCTCTTGCTGAACTGGAACCTGCGGCGGGCGCCCTTCTGCCCGTACTTCTTGCGCTCCTTGATGCGCGCGTCGCGCGTCAGGAAGCCTGCCTTCTTGAGCCGAGAGCGCAGCTCGGCGTTGAAGTCGCACAGGGCCCGCGAGATGCCGTGGCGGATGGCCCCGGCCTGCGAGCACACCCCGCCGCCCTCGATGGTGGCGACCACGTCGAAGTGGTCGTTGGTCTCGGTGACCGAGAAGGGCTGCTTGACGATCTGCTTCAGGGTCTCGATGCCCCCGAAGTACTCGTCGAGCCCGCGGTCGTTGAGCCGGAACTCGCCCTTGCCCGGGCGCAGGTGCACGCGGGCGACCGACGTCTTGCGCTTCCCGGTGCCGTAGTAGTCGAGTGGGGTCGTGCTCAAGTCTTCTCTGGCTCCTGCTTACAGTGTGAGCGGCTGCGGCTTCTGGGCCTGGTGCGGGTGCTTCTCGCCCCCGTAGACCTTCAGCTTCAGGAACATGGCGCGGCCCAGCTTGGTCTTCGGCAGCATGCCGCGGATCGCCTCCTCCAACAGCCGGACGGGGTGCTGCCGGCGCACGTCGCGCGCCGTCCGCGTCTTCAGGCCTCCCATGTAACCGGTGTGGTGGCGGTAGAGCTTGCCTTCCTCCTTGCGCCCGGTGAGCACCACGCGGTCGGCGTTCACCACCACCACGTGGTCGCCCGTGTCGAGGAAGGGGGTGTAGATGGGCTTTCTCTTGCCGGTGAGGACATCGGCCGCCGCCGTGGCGACCTTCCCGAGCACCTTGCCGCTCGCGTCGATCACGAACCAGCGGCGCTCCAGGGCGTCCGCCTTGGGAATGTAGGTCGGCATCCAGTAGGACCTCTTCGCTCCCTCACAGCCTTCCGGCGCGAGGTGCAAACCTCGTATTTTTAGGGTATCTCGCGGGCAGAGTCAAGCTTGAGGGGGGTCCGGGCGGTCCTTCAGTCTCTCAGCAGTCTCGCGTGGGACAGCGCCGGCAGCTCGCGGCGCAGCCTCTCCTGACGAGCCAGGTCGAGCTCGGCCACGGCGATGCCCTCACCGTCGGGCACCTGTGCCAGCACCACGCCCCAGGGATCCACGATCATGGCCTGGCCGTGGGAAGCGCGCCCGCCGCCGTGCTGCCCGACCTGGGCGGGGGCGAAGACGTACGCCAGGTTCTCCACGGCGCGGGCGCGCAGCAGCAGCTCCCAGTGCGCCTTGCCGGTGCGCTCGGTGAAGGCCGAGGGCACGCACAGCACCCGCGCGCCGCGGCGGGCGAGGGCGCGGTACAGCTCGGGGAAACGCAGGTCGTAGCAGATCGACAGCCCGAGGCGGCCGGCCTCGGTGTCGGCGACCACCACCTCCTCGCCGGGAAGCACCGAGCGCGACTCCTTGAGGTGCTCCATCCCGGGCAGGTCGATGTCGAAGAGGTGGATCTTGCGGTAGACGGCGAGGGCGCGGCCGTCCGGGCCGAGGAGGACCGAGGTGTTGCGCACCCGCACGTCGCCGTCCACTCTCTCGGGAAGGCTTCCCAGCAGCAGCGTGATGCGCAGCCGCCGGGCGAGCTCGGCCATGCGCCGGACCCAGGCGCCGTCCAGGGGCTGCGGCTCGGGGACCGGCTGGCCTTCCGCGCGCAGGAACGCGAAGTTCTCGGGCAGCCCCACCAGGCGGGCACCGCGCTCCGCCGCGCGCGTGACCAGCTCCGCGGCGGTGGCCAGGTTGCGCTCGACCTCCGCGGTCGAGGTCATCTGGACCACTGCCGCCAGCACGCGCTCCGGCCTGTCGCTCATCGACGCCTTCGCCGGGCGGCCGGCGCCGGTCTGCGCGCGGCGCGCGGCGTCGGGGGCGTGCCGCTCGCCCAGGCCTGGCGGCTCTCCCAGGCGCAGAGAGCGAACACGGGGCAGACGCCGCAGAGCGGGCGCCGTGCGTCGCAGACCTTGCGGCCGTGGAAGATGAGCAGGTCGCTGGTGCGCGTCCAGCGCTCACGGGGCACCAGCCCCATGAGCCGCGCCTCCACCTGGGCCGGGTCGTCGCTGTCGGCGAGGCCCAGCCGGTTCGCCACCCGCAGCACGTGGGTGTCGACGGCGATGCCCTCGTTGACGCCGTACGCGTGGCCGATGACGACACTCGCGGTCTTCCGGCCCACGCCCGGCAGCGAGACCATGTCGGCGATGGTGCGCGGCACCTCTCCGCCGTGCTTCTCCAGCAGGCCGCGGGCGAAGCCGACGATGCTCTTCGCCTTCGCCCTGTAGAAACCGGTGCTGCGGACGAGCTCCTCGACCTCCGGGAGCGGCGCGGCGGCCAGCGAGCGGGCATCGGGGTACCTGGCGAACAGCTGCGGGGTGACGATGTTCACGCGCACGTCGGTCGTCTGCGCGGAGAGGATGGTCGCCACCGCCAGCTCGAACGCGTTCCTATGGTGGAGCGCGCACTTCGCCTCGGGGTGCGCGCCTTCCAGGAGGTCGAGGACGGCTCTGGCGCGCTGCGGGCTCGGACGCGGCTTCACCCGTTTGCGGGGAGGCACGACGGCATTCTAGCAGCGGGCGTCAGCGGGCCCGGCGCAGCGCGGGCGAGGCGGGGAAGAGCGGGCTCTGGGTGGAGGGAGGCGAGAGCCTGCCGAGGCGCACCTGAATGGCCCGCACTCCCGCGGCCGGCTCCAGCAGCGGGGCGGCCACCGTCCGCAGCGCCGCGGCGATCTCGTCCTCCTGCTGCAGCGGGGGCTGCAGCACCACGCCACGGCGGGCGGGGCCGCCGGCGCGGCGGACCTCCACGCCGGCGGCGCCCGCGCCGACGCGGAACGGCTTCAGCCGTCGCGCGGCGCGCCGGGCGAGCGCCTCCACCACGGCCTCGAGCGCGTCCGCGTCGCTGCGCGGGTCGCGGATCGGCTGCTCCTCGAGCACGGCCGCGGGCGGCGCCGCCGGCAGGATGGGGGGCTCGTCCTCGCCCCGGGCGGTCGCCCGCAGGCGCGCCGCCGCCGGGCCGGCGATGGCGGCCAGCGTCCTCTCGTCGCAGGCCGCCACCTGGCCGAGGGTGGCGAGGCCCGCGCGCTCCAGCGCGGACTGCAGGTGCGGCGGCAGCTCCAGGGCCGAGACCGGCTTGCCCGCGAGGAACGACTGCTCGTAGCCGGGGAGGACCAGCAGCAGGCCCCGCGGGCGTGCCCGGGCCGAGGCGATGCGCGCCGCCAGCCTCGAGCCGGCGAGGCCGAGGGAGGCGTCGAGGCCCAGGCGGCGCTGAAGGCCGTCGCGGACGGTCTCGGCGGCGCGCACCGGCGGAGGCTGTCCGGGGGCCTCGGGCGTGAGGTCCACGAAGGCCTCGTCGGCCGACGGGCGCTCGACGCGGCGGCTGGCGGCGAGCAGGACCGCCGTCACCTCCTCGCTGACGCGGCCGTACGTCGCCAGGTCGCCCCGGCGGAAGACCGCGTCGGGGCAGCGCAGCCTCGCCTCGCCCAGCGGCTGACCGACGCGCACGCCGGCGGCGCGGGCTTCCTCGCTGGCGGCCGCGACCACCCCCTGGCCGGCGCCGTCGCCGCCGACCACCACCGGCCGCCCGCGCAGGGACGGCTCGAGGCTGCGCTCGACCGAGACGAAGAACACCTCCAGGTCGACGTGGAGGATGCTGCGCGCGGGCCTCACGCGACCAGTGTAGGAGCGACCCCTGACGGGGCAGGTCCGGGCCGGGCGCGCCGTCCCGGCCGACTCAGTTGGCCGGGCCGCGAGGCGGGCTGAACGACTCCTGGTAGATGCGGAAGTTGTCCTGCAGCGCGGCGATCAGCCCCGGCACCATCTGGAAGGGGATGGCGATGCGCGCGCGCACCGGGGCCTTCACCACGTGCGAGGACTGGGCCTCGCGGAGCTGTTTCTCCGTCGGCGGCAGCACCTCGCAGAAGGTCAGGGTGAAGTCGAAGGGCGTGTGGTGGATCGCGCAGAAGTTGCTGTACAGGCGGGCGCCGTCGCCCGGCTCGTCGGGGACGATGGTGAAATCGACCCTCCCCTTGTCTTCGGACATGATCGCGGCCTCCGCGGCGAGTGTAGCAGTCGGGCGCCGCGGCCCCGCGGCGGCCGTCAGTACTTGCGGAGGACGCCGATCACCACGCCCTGCACGCGCAGGCGGTCCTGGTCGACGTAGATCGGCTGCAGGGCGGCGTTCGCCGGCTGCAGCCGCACTCGCCCGCCACCCTCCCTGTACAGCTTCTTGAGCGTCACGTTCTCGCCGTCCAGCAGCGCGATCACCATCTCCCCGTCCCGCGCGAAGCGGCGGTTCTCCACGATCACGTAGTCGCCGTCGCGGATCTGCTCCTCGATCATCGAGTCGCCCTTCACCTGCAGGACGTAGGTCTCCTCGCGCCCGACCATGTCCTCGGGCACGAAGATCGTCTCGCTCGCGGTGACGGCCTCGATGGGCGACCCGGCCGCGACCCGCCCCAGCAGGGGCAGTTCCACCGCCCGCACCTTCACCTCGGTGGGCACCAGCTCCAGCGCGCGGCTGCGGTTCCACTCGCGCTTGATCAGCCCCTTTGACTGCAGGTTGGTGAGGTGCTTGTGGACGGTCGCCAGCGAGCGCAGGCCGAAGTGCGCCGCCGTCTCCTCGATCGTCGGTGCGTAGCCGTTCTGCTCGAGGTAGCGATTGAGGAAGTCGAGCATCTCCTTCTGCCGTCGCGTCAGATACATGCCCGGTCCTCCGCCGGCCCGCGGCGATGGCCGCGAACGCGGTGCCAGCATAGGCGAAGAGCCGGCGAAAGTCAATGCCCGGGCCCTCGCCTCGCCGTCAGAGGTTTGTGCCAGTCGATGCTCCATATCAGAATCGGCGCGCCGCCCATGACCTTCCCCCGACCCGTCGCGGTCGCCTCCGGTGCACTCTCGCTGGCCGCGCTGTGTCTGCTCGGAACGGCCGGCGCGGCCGCGCGTCCTTCGGGCTTCTGGCTGGGCGTCCCGGCGCTGACCACGGTGGCGATCGTGGCCGGGGTCCTCCTGGTGGCCGCAGGGCTGCGCCGCGACGAGGCCGCGCGGTGGACGGGGCTCGGCGCGCCGCTGGTCCTGCTCGTCGCCGGGGTGCCCCTGGCCGGCGTCGGCGCGTTGTCGGGGCCTCCACTGCTGGCGCTGGCCGCGGCGGGCCTGGTGTTGCTGCTCGCCTCGACGCGCGGGCGCTGCCCGCGGCTGCTGCTGGTGCCCGCGGCCTTCACGCTGTTCGTCTTCGCCGGCGGGCGCTCCAGCGTGCGGGTCGGCCCGCAGGGCGACGAGCCGCACTACCTGATGGTCGCCGACAGCCTGCTGCGGGACCACGACCTCTCGCTGGAGCAGGACTACCGAGAGGGCCGCTACACCACCTTCCACGACGCCCCGCTGCTGCCGCACTACCGCGTCCGCGGCCGCCACGGCGAGATCTACTCGCTGCACGCCGTCGGCCTCTCGGTGCTGATCCTGCCGGCGTGGGCGCTCGCGGGCTACCCGGGCGTCACCGTCTTCATGGCGCTGCTGGCGGCCCTGCTGGTGGCCGAGGTCCGGGGGTGGGTGGCCGAGCTCACGGCTCGGCAGGACGTCGCCGAGGCGGCCGCCTGGGTGCTCGCGCTCTCGCCGCCGCTCCTGCCCTACGCGGGGCTGGTGTTCACCGAGGTCCCGGCGGCGCTCCTGCTGGCGTTCGGCCTGCGCCGCGGCCGCCGGGCGGGCCTGTCCACCGGCGGCCTGCTGGCCGTGGCCGCCGCCGCCGCCGTCCTGCCCTGGCTGAACGTGCGCTACGCCGCGCTGGCCGTGCTCGTCGTGGTTCACGCGGCCTGGCACCGGCCGCGCCTGCGCCCGGCGCTCGCGCTGTGTCTCCCGCTGGCGGCGTCGGCCCTGGCCCTGGCCCTGTACCACCACGCGCTCTACGGGTTCTGGGACCCGCGGAGGGTCTACGGCGCGCGGCCGGAGATGGCGCTCGCCACCCTGCGCGAGGGCCTGCCGGGGATGCTGCTCGATCAGGAGTTCGGGCTGCTGGTGTACGCGCCCGTCCTGACCCTGGCGGTGCCCGGTCTCGTGCTGCTGACCCGACGCGACCGACGCCACGGCCTGCCCGCCCTGCTGGCGGTCGCCTACGTCCTGGCGACCGCCGGTGCGTGGCACATGTGGCGCGGCGGCTTCAACCCGCCGGGCCGCTTCCTGGTGCCGGTGGTGCCGGTCCTGGTCGTCGCGGTGGCGCTGGTGTGGCAGCGACGCGGCCTGACGGCGGCGGGGGCGCTGCTCGTCGGCTGGGGGCTGTGGACCGGGATCACCGGGGCGCTCGAGCCCCGGCTCGTGCACCGCGACCGCGACGACACCGCGACGTTCTTCCGCGCGGAGTCCGGGGCGCGCGAGTGGACGACCCTGCTGCCCGGGTACGTCCTCGAGCACCCGGCGCGCCGGCCGCTCACCGCCCTGTGGGTGCTCACGCTGCTGGCGGCCCTGCCCTGGCGGGCGCGCCGGCCGACATCCGCGCGACTGGCGGCCTCCACGCTCGCCCTGGTCGCGGCGGCGGAGGCCGCGGCGCGGCTGGCCGGGCCGTCGCCCGCTGCCGAGGCCCGAGACGCGGTCCGGTTGCTCGGCCGGCCGGCGGTCGCCGTCCCGGGCTGGTGGGCACAGGGACGCGCGCCGGCCGACTGGAGCCCGCTCGCCGGCGTCTACGAGCCGCACCGGTTCCCGGCGGGCCTCTCGGTCGGCGAACGCCTGCCGCTTCGTCCCGGCCGCTACGAGGTCGCCCTCTCGGGGCGGCTGCTGCCGGCCGCCTCGTCGCCGCCGCCGCAGCTCTCCTGGGCGGCGGACCGTCCCGGCGCGCCGGCGCACCTCGTGGACCTGCGCCGGGATGCCCGCGGGCTGGTGGGCTCGCTCGACCTCCCGCCCGGGACCGGAGCCGTGAACCTGCGGCTGCTCGGTGGCACCCCGATGCTCTTGAACCGCATCCACCTGAGGGCGCAACCTTCTGGTCGTGGACCGGTCTAATCCGTCGGGAGGAGTGGATGAGAGGCCGGGAGACCGCCCGGAGCCGCCGGTGAGCAGCCCGGCCGTGACCTGGCCGCTCGGTCTCGCCGGCTCTGCCCAGGCCGTGGCGCCCTCCCGCGAGGAGGAGGGCGCGCTCGTCGAGGCCTGCCGGCACGGCGAGCGGGAGGCGTTCGACCGGCTGGTCGTGCGGTACCAGCGCGACATCTACCGCCTGTGCTACCGGTACGTGAACGACCACGAGGACGCCAACGACCTCGCGCAGGAGGCGTTCCTGAAGGCCTGGCGGGCGATCGGGCGCTTCCGGGGCGAGAGCCGCTTCTCGACCTGGCTCTACCGCATCGCCGTGAACGCCTGCCTCAACCACCGCGCGCTGCGCCGTCCGGCGACCGAGGAGCTGAAGGACTCGCTGCCCGACCCCGGCCGGGGCGCGCTGTCGGCGGTGGAGAGCGCGGACGAGTCGCGACGCGTGCGCGAGGCGGTGGCGCGGCTGCCCGAGAGGCAGCGCGCCACGCTGATCCTGAAGGTCTACCAGGAGCTGAGCCACGAGGAGGTGGCCGCCGTCCTGGGCAGCAGCGTCGGCACCGTGAAGTCGAACCTGTTTCACGCCCTCGCCAACCTGCGCCGGCTGCTCACGCCGTCGGCGGACGGCGCCGGGGAGAAAACGTCATGAGCGAGCATCCCGATCCGGAGACTCTCGTCGACCTCGCCACCGGAGGCGGCATCGCCGAGGCGCTGCGCCACCTCGAGGCCTGTGCGGCGTGCGCCGCCCGGGTGTCCGAGCTGCGCGAGACGCTGGCTCTCGCCGCGGGGGCTGACCTGCCCGAGCCGCCGGGCGCCTACTGGGAGGCCTTCCGGCGCAACCTCGGCCGCCGGATCTCCACCGACAGGCGGCGCTCTTTGCGCTGGGTGTGGCTGGCGCCGGTGGCAGCGGCCGCGGCAGCCGTGGCCTTCGCGGTGCTGCCTTTCCGCCACGCCGACCGCGTGGAGCGGCCTGCCGTGGCGAGCGCCGCTGCCGGGCCGTCGTGGTCCGCGCTGCCGCCGATCGAGGAGGACGCGGGCGTTCCGGTGCTCGAGGCCGTCGTGGCGACCGACGAGGACGCGGCCGCGCTCCAGCAGGGGCCGGGACTGGGCGCGTTCCTCGGCAGCCTCAGCGACGAGGAGTCGCGGGAGCTCGCCGAGGCGCTGCAGCAGCGCAACGGAGGTGCTCTGTGATCTCACGGGCCACGCGCGTGGTGGTCGCGGCGGCGCTCCTGGCCGGCAGCGGCGCGGTCGCCGCGCGGGCACAGGGCCGACCGCCCGGGGCGGGGCGGCAGGGGGAGGCGCGCCGCGAGGAGGCGTTCAGGATGGTCGACGCCTACGTGGTGAGCAACCTGCAGTCGAGCCTCGGGCTCTCCGACGAGCAGTACACGAAGGTGCTGCCCCTCGTCACGCGTCTGCAGTCGGAGCGGCGCGGCTACCTGATGGAGCGTGCGCGGCTCTTGCGGGAGATGCGGCGGCTGCTGGACTCCGGCGCGGCAACCGAGGCCGACGTCACGCCGGCGCTGCAGCGGCTGAGGGCGGTGGAGGCCGACGGGCCGGCGCGTGTGCACAGGGACATGGAAGCGCTCGACGCCGCGCTGTCGCCCGTGCAGCAGGCCAAGTACCGGCTGCTGGAGCTCGACGTCGAGCAGCGCCTGCGCGATCTGATGGGCCGGCTTCGGGCGAACCGGCCGGGCGCCGGCGGCCTGCGCCAGTAGTTGCTGCAGCCGAAGCACGCAACCTATACTGGCCGCCTATGGCCAGCAAGAAGAAGCCGGGGGTGAAGGCGCATTCGCCGGCGCGGCCGGGGAAGCCCGCTGGCGCCGCTCGCAGGGGCGTCGCGCCGCGGCGGTCGAAGACCAGGGCGACGGCACCGCCGGCGACCGCGAAGCCCGTGAAGGCCGCGAGGGCCGAGGTCGCCAAGCCGCGCGTCCAGACGGGCGCCCGGCGACGGAGCGTCCAGGCCAAGGTCCCGACGCCCGCCGTTCCCGCGGCCGAGGTTCACCCGACCCTGCAGGACGAGGGCGCTCCCACGGCCGTCCCGGGCCTCAACGAGGAAGACCAGATCCGTGCCGCCAAGTATCTGCCGCGGGAGACGGCGAGGCGGGTGTTCGAGGAGGAGCGCTTCCTGTTCCCCGAGACCTACGGCGTCGACCGCGTCCGCCTGCTGGTCCGCGATCCCGATTGGATCTTCGCCTACTGGGACGTGAGCCCCGAGGGGATGAGGACCCTCGGCCGCAGCCTGGGAGAGCGTGCCCTGGCGCTGTCGCGGCTCACCCTGCGCATCCTCGACCCCACGGGGGGCGGCTCGCTCGACATCCTGCTGCCCCCGGGCGCGCGCTGGTGGTACGTGCGGACCGACTCGGCCCGCCGCACCTATCGCGCGGAGCTGGGGGTGACGCTGCCCTCGGGCGAGTTCCGCCGCATCGCCGAGAGCAACACGGTGGTGACGCCGCGTGTGGGCCCTTCCGGCGAGAGCGCCCGCAGACGGCTCAGCTACCGCGACGCCGGGGAGCTCCCGCTCTCCGCCAGCGAGGCTGCAGCGGAGGCCGAGCGGCGCTCCGGCGTCGCACGCGAGCCGTGGAAGCCGGGGGCCGAGGGCGCCGCCGAGCCGGGTGAGACGGACGGCCGGCGGGCCGCGAGGGGCGGTGCGAGCGACAGGTTCGGTCCAGGAGCGGGCGAGCGTCCCGGGGCGGGCGAGCGGCCCGGGGCGAGCGACGCGTTCAGGCGGTAGGCCATGCCGATCGGGTACTGGTGCCCGGTCCTGCATGCCCACCTGCCGTACGTCCGTCACCCGGAGTACCCGTCCTTCCTGGAGGAGGACTGGTTCTTCGAGGCGCTGACGGAGACCTACGTCCCCATCGTCCGGGTCCTGGACGGGCTGCTGAACGACGGCGTCGAGTACCGGCTGACCATGACGCTGTCGCCGCCGCTCGTCTCGATGATGGCGGACGGGCTGCTGGTGGCGCGCTACCAGCGCCACCTCGACGCCCTCATCGAGCTGGCCCGGCGCGAGGTCGAGCGCACGCGGCGCGAGCAGCCCTGGCTGAACGAGCTCGCCTGGTTCTACGTCAACGAGCTTTCGGACGTGCGGCACGTGTTCCGCGAGCGCTACGGCTCGGACCTGCTCAACGCCTTCCGCCGCCACCGCGACGCCGGCAAGCTGGAGATCATCACCTGCGGCGCCACCCACGGCTTCCTGCCGCTGATGGACCCGGTGCCGCAGGCGGTGCGGGCGCAGGTGCACGTCGGCACCCAGCACTACCGGGAGACGATGTGGCGCGACCCCGTGGGCATCTGGCTGCCGGAGTGCGCGTACCTGCCCGGCCACGAGGTCTACCTGCGCGAGGCCGGGCTGCGCTACAGCTTCCTCGAGTCGCACGGCCTCACCGACGCCCACCCGCGGCCGAGCTACGGCGTCCACGCGCCGATCCTCTCGCCCGGCGGCGTCGCCTTCTTCGGCCGCGACCTCGAGTCCTCGCGCCAGGTCTGGAGCGCCGAGTCGGGCTATCCCGGCGACTTCGACTACCGTGAGTTCTACAAGGACGTGGGCTGGGAGCTCCCGCTTTCCTACCTGGCCGACTTCCTCCCCGACGGGCAGCGCAAGAACCTGGGCATCAAGTACTACCGGGTGACCGGCCGCGGCTTCGACCTCGGCCACAAGCAGCCCTACGTCCGCTCCTGGGCGATGGGGAAGGCCGCCAGCCACGCCGGCAACTTCCTCTTCAACCGCGCGAAGCAGGTCGAGCACCTGGCCGGCGTCTACCGGCGCCCGCCGATCGTGGTGAGCCCGTACGACGCCGAGCTGTTCGGCCACTGGTGGTACGAGGGGCCGCAGTTCCTCGACTTCCTGTTCCGCAAGATGCACTTCGACCAGGACGTGGTGAAGCCGGTCACGCCCCCGGAGTACCTGGAGCGCTTCCCGGACATGGAGGTGTGCCAGCCGCCCATGTGCACCTGGGGCGCCGCGGGCTACGCCGAGGTCTGGCTCAACGGCTCCAACGACTGGATCTACCCGCACCTCGACATGGCGGCCGAGCGGATGGTCGAGCTGGCGCGACGCTACGAGCAGCCGAACGACCTCGAGCGGCGGGCGCTCAATCAGGCTGCCCGCGAGCTGCTGCTGGCCCAGTCCTCCGACTGGGCGTTCATCATGAAGACGGGCACCACGGTCGACTACGCCAAGAAGCGGACGCGCGACCACATCGCCCGCTTCGACTACCTCTACCGCGCCCTCACCCGGCAGTGCATGCTGGAGGAGCCGATCGTGCGCGAGTTCGAGGACCGCGACAACATCTTCCACCGGGTCGACTACCGGGTGTACCGGTAAGCCTTGTCAGGCCCGCTTCGCCGGGCGTAGAGTCGACCGAGGACGCGCCCCCAGCGACCGGAGGTCCCCATGCCAGCCACCGTCCGAGCGGCTGCAGTCGCGGGCAGCTGGTACCCCGGCAGCGCTGCCGCAATCGAGGAGGAGGTCGACCGCTACCTCGGGCAGGCGGGGAAGGTGGCCGCCCCGGGCCGTCTGGTCGGCCTCGTCTGCCCGCACGCGGGGCTGCGCTACTCCGGCCCGGTGGCGGCTTACGCCTACTCGCTGTTGCGCGGCCGCGCCGCCGCCACCGTGGTCCTGGTGGGGCCGTCGCACCGCGCGGCCTTCGACGGCGTGGCAGTGCAGGCGGAGGGCGCCTGGGACACGCCCCTCGGGCGGGCCGAGGTCGACGAGGCGGTGGCGCAGGCGGTCCTCTCCCACGGCCGCGAGTTCGTGTTCGCGGACGCCGAGGTGCACCGGCAGGAGCACTCGCTGGAGATGCAGATGCCCTTCCTGCAGCGGGTGGTCTCCGGCCTGCGCATCGTGCCCCTGCTGATGGGCAGCCAGTCGCGGGAGGAGGTCCTCGGGCTGGCCGAGGCCCTGGCCGGCGCGCTCGCCGGCTTACCCTCCGGCCGCGACGTGGTGCTGGTCGCCTCCAGCGACCTCTCGCACTACCAGCCGGCGCCGGTGGCGAACCGGCTGGACGCGGTGGTGGTGCAGCAGGTGTCGGGGTTCGACGACGCGGGGCTGCTCTCGAGGCTGGAGGGCCACCACAACGTGGCCTGCGGCGGCGGCCCGATCGTCGCGGTCATGCGCGCCTCGCGCTCGCTGGGCGCCGACACCGCGACGGTGCTGCGCTACGCCGACAGCGGCGACGTCCCCGGCGGCGACAAGGGGCAGGTGGTCGGGTACCTGGCCGCCGCCCTCACCGCGAGCGTCTCGTGAGCGCCCCGACCGGGCTGCAGCAGACGGAAGCGCCCTCGGCCGAGGAGCAGGCTGTGCTGCTGCGGGTCGCCCGCGAGGCGATCCGCTGCCGTCTGCAGCGCGCCCGGCTGGTGCTGCCGGCGGCGACGGGTGCGCTGGCGGAGCCCCGGGGGGCGTTCGTCACCCTGCGGCGGCGCACAGACGGCGAGCTGCGCGGCTGCATCGGGAACATGGTCTCCGAGGGGCCGCTGCTGGAGACGGTGTCGCGCATGGCCGTGGCGGCGGCCACCGAGGACCCCCGGTTCCCGCCGCTCGGGCCCGAGGAGCTGGACGAGGTGACGATCGAGGTCTCGGCGCTCGGGCCGCTCACGCCGATCCGCCCGGAGCAGGTCGAGGTCGGCCGCCACGGGCTGCTGTTGAGCGACGGGCGGCGCCGCGGCGTGCTGCTGCCGCAGGTGCCGCTCGAGCACGGCTGGGATCGCGAGACGTTCCTGGCTCACACCTGCTGGAAGGCCGGCCTGCCCGAGGACGCCTGGCGGCGTCCGGAGGTGGAGATCCTGGCCTTCACCGCCTGCGTGTTCGCGGAGCCCTAGGTCAGCTCCGGGCGCCCCCGGCCACCTCGATCACCTGGCCGGTGACGAACTCCGCGGCCGGCGAGGCGAAGAAGAGGACGGCGCGGACGACGTCGGAGGCGTGTCCGGCGTGCCCGACCGGCACCCGGTCCTCGAGGGCCTTCGGTACCGCGGCGGGCGCGGGACCGGGCGCAGCCGCCGCCCCCGGTTCGTCGTCCAGCAGCCCGGGCGAGACGACGTTGACCGTGATCCCGCAGCGGGCCTCCTCCAGGGCCAGCGCGCGCGAGAGCGCCACCACCGCGGCCTTGGCGGCCGAGTAGGCGGCCATCTGCGGCTCGCCCTGCGTGTGGGCGGCGCCGACGGCGGCCAGGTTGACGATGCGGCCGAAGCGCTGCTCGCGCATGCGGGGCACCGCCAGACGGCACATGTGGTACACCGAGTCGAGGTTGGAGGCCACCAGCCGCCGCCACTCGGCCGGGTCGAGGTCGGCCAGAGCCTTCCAGCGCAGGCCGCCGACGGTGTTGACCAGCACGTCGAGGCGCCCCCAGCGGGCGACCGTGCGCTCGACCAGCTGGTGCGCCTGCTCGAAGTCGGTCACGTCGGCGCGCACCGCCAGCACCTCGCCACCGGCGGCCGAGAGCTCCCGGGCCAGCGCCTCCAGGCGCTCGGCGTCGCGGCGGCAGTTGAGGACCACCCGCGCTCCCTCGGCGGCCGCGGCGCGGGCAATGGCGGCGCCCAGGCCGCGGCCGCTGCCGGTGACCAGGAAGACGCGGCCGCGCAGGCCCTCGCCCTTCATTTGCCGGCGACCCGGACCATCTCCGTGGTCGTGGTGACGCCACGGAACACCTTCTCGATGGCGGCCTCCTTGAGCGTGCGCAGGCCCTCTTCGCGGGCAGCGCGGAAGATGTCCAGCGAGCCCGCCTGCTGCGAGACCAGCCGCCGGATCTTCTCGCTCATGGTCAGGATCTCGTAGATGCCGGTGCGCCCGAGGTAGCCGGTGTCGCGGCAGTGCAGACACCCCCGGCCGCGGCGGAAGCGGTAGCCCTTCAGCTTCTCGAAGGGCATGTTCATGGCCGCCGCCTCGCCCTCCGCGGGGTCGTACTCCTCGCTGCAGTGGGGGCAGTTCTCGCGCACCAGCCGCTGCGCCACCACCCCGACCAGGGTGGAGGTGATCAGGAAGTGGGGCACCCCCAGGTCCAGCAGGCGGGTGATGGAGGAGGAGGCGTCGTTGGTGTGGAGGGTGGAGAGCACCAGGTGGCCGGTGAGCGCGGCCTGCACCGCGTGGTCGGCGGTCTCGCCGTCGCGGATCTCGCCGACCATGATGATGTCCGGGTCCTGCCGCAACACCGTGCGCAGCGCGGAGGCGAAGGTCACCTCGATCTGCGGCCGCACCTGCACCTGGTTGAAGTCCTCGAACACCATCTCGATCGGGTCCTCGATGGTGACGATGTTCACCTCGGGGCGGGAGAGGTGCTTGAGCACGGAGTAGAGGGTGGTGGTCTTGCCGCTGCCGGTGGGGCCGGTGACCAGGATGATGCCGGTGGGGCGGGCGATGAACTCGTTGAACTTCGGCAGGTCGTGCGGCGAGAGGCCGAGCTGGTCGATGCGCTTCAGCAGGATCTCCGGGTCGAAGATGCGCAGCACCGCCTTCTCGCCGAAGGCGGTGGGCATGGTGCTGACGCGCAGCTCCACCTCGCGGCCGCCCTGCTCGCGCTTGATGCGACCGTCCTGCGGCCGTCGCTTCTCGGCGAGGTTGCAGCCGGACAGCAGCTTCACCCGCGAGACCACCGCCTCGTAGACGATCTTGGGGATCACGTGCACGTCGTGCAGCACGCCGTCGATGCGCAGGCGCACCAGGGTCAGGTTGCGCTTGGGCTCGAAGTGGATGTCGGAGGCGCGCTGCTCGAAGGCGTAGGCCAGGATGTGGTCGAGCGCCTTCACCACCGGGGCGGCCGCCGGGTCCAGCTCGGCCGCCGCGCGCGAGAGGAACTCCTGGTTGCCGAGGTCGACCGTGGAGATGCGGCTCTCCGTGAGCTGCTTCTCCGCCGTCTGCAGGCTCGACTTGAGGTCGTAGAACCCCTTGTTGACCGCCTCCACGTCGGCACGGGTGGCCACCACCCGCTCCACCCGCAGCCCCGTCACCCGCTCCACGTCCTCCAGCGGGAAGGGGGCGAAGGGGTCGTGCACCGCGATGGTGATGCGGCCCTCGCTCTTGGCGATCGCCACCATGCCGTGCTTGCGGGCGAAGGGGCCGGCGACCGCCCTGGTGACGACGTCGAGGTCGAGGTCGAGCGGGTTGATCTTGACGTAGGGCAGCCCGGCGTGCGCCGCCAGCGCCTGCGCGATCTGGGCGTCGCTGGCCAGGCCGAGCTGCAGCACCGCCTGCTCGACCCCCACGCCGTTCACCTTCTGCGCCCGGCGCACCCGCTCGGCCTGCTCCACGCTCAGCACGCCCTGGGCGAGCAGCACCGACAGCAGCTCGGGCGCGTCCTTCGCGGGAGTGGGAGCGGCCTTGCGCGGCGCTGCGGAGGCGGGCATGCGGAGGGCTCGGCGGCGATTATCCGGGCCATCGGCGGGGGCGTCAACGGCCGTCGCGGTTGAACCGGTGACGTGCCGCGTGCTACGGTCGTCGCCTTCCCCCGCGCGAACGAGAGAGGGTGCATGGCGAACCGGCGGGTCACTCTGATCGGCGTCCCGCTCGACCTGGGCGGAGGCCGTCGCGGCGTGGACATGGGTCCCTCGGCCTTCCGGGTGGCCGGGGTGGACGCGCGGGCGGCCGAGCTGGGGCACCAGGTGGAGGACGCCGGCGACCTGCCGGTGAAGATCCAGGAGACGCAGGGCCCGGGCGACCCGCGGCTGCGGTACCTGCGCGAGATCCTCGAGGTCTGCGAGCTCCTGCACGACCGCGTGCAGGCGGCGCTGGCCGGCGGCGCCACCCCGGTGGTGCTGGGCGGGGACCACTCGGTGGCCATGGGCACCATCGCCGGGGTGGCCCGCCACCTGCACCGCTCCCGGCAGAAGCTGGGCCTGGTCTGGTTCGACGCCCACGCGGACGCCAACACCGCGGAGACCAGCCCCACCGGCAACATCCACGGCATGCCGCTGGCCGTGGTGCTGGGCCTGGGCGCGCCCAGCCTGGTGAACCTGGCCGGCTTCTGCCCGATGATCGACGGCTCGCGCGCGGCCCTGGTCGGCATCCGCGAGGTGGACCCCGCCGAGCGCGCGAACGTGAAGGCGTCGGGGGTCGGCGCATTCACCATGCGCGACGTCGACGAGCGGGGCATGCGGGCGGTGATGGAGGAGGCGATCAGGCGTGCGGGCGCGGGCACCGCCGGCATCCACGTGAGCTTCGACATGGACGTCATGGATCCCGACTACGCGCCCGGCGTGGGCACCCCGGCGCCCGGCGGGCTGTCGTACCGGGAGGCGCACCTCGCCATGGAGATGCTCGCGGACACCGGCCGGGTCGTGTCCGCCGAGTTCGTGGAGACGAACCCCATCCTCGATCATCGCAATGGCACGGCCACGCTGGGGGTGGAGCTCCTCTGCTCGCTGCTGGGGAAGAGGATCCTCTAGGTCCGGCTCGCTCGCCGGAGCCGGATGTCGCGGACGACCCCGAGGTGTTCGCTCCGATGGAGAGAGCAGCCAGTCCCTGAGCCCTCCCCGGAACCGCGTGGCTGGCCGGAACCGCCCGGGATTGACTACCCTCGTATCTCTCTGCTAACTTCCGTGTTTCCGGCCGTTAGGCGCGTGGCTCAGTGGTAGAGCGCTTCCTTGACACGGAAGAGGTCGGTGGTTCAATTCCACCCGCGCCTACCAGCGGTGGCGGGCCGCCGTCGGCCCTGGAAGGAGTGAAGCGGACCTGACATGCTGACTCTCGCTTGATGTCGTCCTCGAGCCCCGTCGAGCCTCTCGACACCACAGGTCCTTCCGGCGAGTCCAAGCCGGCCGATTCCCCCCTCGAGATCTACAGGCACTCGTCCGCGCACCTGCTGGCGGCCGCCGTGACCGAGCTGTTCCCCGACGCGCAGTGCGGGATCGGGCCGCCGACCGACGAAGGCTTCTTCTACGACTTCCTGGTCGACCGCCCGTTCACGCCCGAGGACCTCGCCGCCATCGAGAAGCGGATGGCGCACATCGTCAGGCAGGACCGGCCGATCGAGCGCAAGCTCATGCCCAAGCCGGAGGCGCTCGAGCTGTTCGCGAGGAAGGGCCAGACCCTGAAGTGCGAGCTCATCCGGGAGAAGTCCGGCGACCCCGTGCAGTGCTACACGATGGGGGAGTTCATCGACTTCTGCCTGGGTCCGCACCTGCCCTCGACCGGCAGGATCAAGGCCTTCAAGCTGAAGCCGGAGCCGGCCGCCGCCTACTGGAAGGGCAGGGAAGGCAACCCCTCGATGCAGCGCATCTACGGGTACGCCTTCTTCACCAGGGAAGAGCTGGAGGAGCACCTCTTCCGTCTCGAGGAGGCCAAGCGCCGCGACCACCGCAAGCTGGGCCGCGAGCTGGACCTGTTCTCGATCGCCGACGAGACCGGCGCCGGGCTGGTGCTCTGGCACCCCAAGGGCGGCTTCGTCCGCAAGCAGATCGAGGACTACTGGCGCGACGAGCACCTGAAGGGCGGCTACGACCTGGTCTACACGCCGCACATCGCGCGGCTCGACCTGTGGAAGACGAGCGGCCACACCGACTACTACCGGGCCAACATGTACTCGCCGATCGACATCGAGAACGTCGAGTACCAGCTCAAGCCCATGAACTGCCCGTTCCACCTGACGATCTACAAGTCGCGCCTGCGCAGCTACCGCGACCTGCC
This sequence comes from Vicinamibacteria bacterium, assembly GCA_035542035.1. Lineage (GTDB taxonomy): Bacteria > Acidobacteriota > Vicinamibacteria > Fen-336 > Fen-336 > DATBSL01. The sequence continues at coordinate 39,227 of DATKME010000019.1, forward strand.
GTATCGCTGGGCGGAGCTGGGGACGGTGTACCGCTTCGAGCGCTCGGGGGTCCTGCACGGGCTCATGCGCGTGCGCGGCTTCACCCAGGACGACGCCCACATCTTCTGCCGCCCCGACCAGATCGAGGAGGAGATCCTCCGGGTCCTCGACTTCGTCACCAGCATCCTGCACACGTTCGGGTTCGACCGCTACGACATCTACCTCTCGACCAAGCCCGAGAAGGCGGCCGGCACCGACGAGCAGTGGGAGGTGGCGACCGCGGCGCTGCGCAAGGCGCTGGAGGCGCGCGCCCTGCCCTACCAGGTCGACCCCGGCGAGGGCGTCTTCTACGGGCCCAAGATCGACATCAAGATCAAGGACGCGCTCGACCGCTCCTGGCAGTGCTCGACCATCCAGGTCGACTTCAACAACCCGAACCGCTTCCAGCTCGAGTACATCGGCGAGGACGGCAAGGCGCACCAGCCGGTGATGATCCACCGGGCGCTGCTCGGCAGCCTGGAGCGCTTCTTCGGCATCCTGATCGAGCACCACGCCGGGGCCTTCCCGGTGTGGCTGGCCCCGGTGCAGGCGGTCGTGGTGCCGGTGACGGAGCGCCACCAGGCCTACGCCCGGGAGGTGGCCGACCAGCTGGCCGCGCTGGGCGTGCGCGTGCACGTGGACGATCGCAGCGAGAAGCTGGGCTACCGCATCCGCGAGGCCCAGGTGCAGAAGGTCCCCTACATGCTGGTGGTGGGGGACAAGGAGGTCGAGGGCCGGACCGTGTCGGTGCGCCACCGCCACGCCGGCGACCTCGGTGCCTCGGACGTGGCGGTTTTCGGCCAGCGCGTCTGCCGCCTGGCGGCGGAGCGCGCGGTCCGCGAAGAGGCGCCCCCCCAAAAACCTGGAGGTGTCACATAGACAGCAAGACGGTCCGCATCAACGACCGCATCCGCTCGAAGGAGGTCCGCGTCATCGACGAGGACGGGGCCCAGCTCGGCATCATGCCGCCCCAGCAGGCGCTGATGCTGGCCGAAGAGAAGGGGCTGGACCTGGTCGAGATCGCGGCCACCGCCACCCCGCCGGTCTGCCGCATCATGAACTCCGGCAAGTTCTTCTACCAGCAGGCCAAGCGGGACGCCGAGGCGCGCAAGCACCAGCGCCACATCAAGATCAAGGAAGTGAAGTTCCGCCCGAAGGTCGACGAGCACGACTTCGCGTTCAAGCGCAAGAACGTCGAGCGCTTCCTGTCCGACGGCAACAAGGTGAAGTCGCTGGTCATCTTCCGTGGCCGCGAGATCGTGCACAGCGAGATCGGCCGCGAGATCCTGAACCGGCTGGCGGCCGAGATCGGCGACGTGGCCCTGATCGAGTCGCCGCCGCGCCAGGAGGGCAACACCATGGTGCAGATCCTGGCGCCGAAGAAGGAGGTCACGGTCGCCCCCAAGCCGCGGCCGAAGAAGGCACCCGCCGACGCCAGGGCCCGGGCTGATGCTGGGGGCGCCGCGGCCGGCAAGACCGAGTGAGGCCATGAGAAAACCCAAGGCGAAGCTGAAACTGAAGACCAACCGTGCCGCCGCCAAGCGCTTCAAGGTGACCGCGACGGGGAAGATCACCCGCCACAAGTCCATGAAGCGGCACATCCTCACCAAGAAGGCGCCCGGCCGGAAGCGGGCGCTGGGGCACACCGTGCTGGTGTCCGACGCGGACAAGGCACAGGTCAAGAGGATGCTGCTGCAGTAGAATTCCGCACGGCGGGCGCGACGCTCCGCCGGGTGCCGCGGGCACCGTACCCCAAGCGCCGCAGTTCGTGGGCAGCGGTCGAGCTGCCCGGGCCGGCGTCGCCGCCTGCAAGCGCGACGGGACGGGCCGATCGTGGCCCGCGCCAGACGAAGGGACGTCCGTCATGCCGAGAGTCAAGCGTGGCTCCTCGCGCCGTGAGAAGCGCAAGAAGCTGCTGTCGATGGCCAAGGGCTACTTCCTTGGCAAGAGCAAGCTCTACAAGTTCGCGAAGGAGGCCACCGACCGGGCGGGCAACTTCGCCTACACCGGCCGCAAGCGCAAGAAGCGCGACTTCCGCCGGCTGTGGATCGTACGCATCAACGCGGCCGCCCGGGCGCACGACATCAGCTACAGCCAGCTGATCGCCGGGCTGCGGCTGGCCGGGGTCGGCCTCGACCGCAAGTCCCTGGCCGAGATCGCGGCCACCGACCCCGCCGCGTTCGGCAAGCTGGTCGAGTCCGCCAGGGCGGCGCGCCCGCCGGCGAGCGCCTAGCGGAGCTGCCGTCCCCATGGCCAGGGAAGCGATCGCGTCGCTGCGCGACAAGGCACGCGCGCTGCGCGAGGAGTTCGAGCAGGCCGCGGCCGCCGCGCGCGACGCCGTCGCGCTGCAGGCCCTGCGCGACCGCTTCGTGGGCCGCCGCTCGGGCGCGGTGTCGGCCCTGCTCAAGTCGCTGGGCGCCCTGGCCGAGGCCGAGCGGCGCGAGGCGGGCCAGGAGCTGAACGCGCTGAAGGCGCACATCGAGGCTCGCCTGGGGGACGCCCAGCGCCGGGTCGAGTCGCTGGCGCGCGAGCAGGCGCTGCGCCGCGAGCGGCTGGACCCGACCCTGCCCGGCCGGCGTCCCTTCGTCGGCCGCCGCCACCCCCTCACCGTCGTGCGGGAGGAGCTGGAGGACATCTTCGTGGCCATGGGCTACGAGGTGTACGACGGCCCCGAGGTGGAGGACGACTACCACTGCTTCGAGGCGCTCAACATGCCGCCGGACCACCCGGCCCGCGACATGCAGGACACCTTCTACCTCGACAGCCGGGCCCCGGAGGACGGCGGGCCGCTGCTGCTGCGGACGCACACTTCCTCGGGGCAGATCCGCTACCTGCTGGAGAACCCGCACCCGCCCGAGGTGCGCATCATCTCCCCTGGCAAGGTGTACCGCCGCGACAGCGACGTCACCCACTCGCCGATGTTCCAGCAGATCGAGGGCCTGGTGGTGGGGCCGGGCATCAGCCTCGGCCACCTCAAGGGAACGATCGAGGCCTTCCTGCACGCGCTCTTCGGCGAGCAGTACCCGGTGCGCTTCCGGGCCTCGTACTTCCCGTACACCGAGCCCTCGGTGGAGGCCGACCTCGGCTGCATCGTCTGCGGCGGCTCGGGGCGGCTGCCCGGCGGCCCCTGCCGGGTCTGCAAGCAGACCGGCTGGCTGGAGATCCTCGGCTCGGGGATGGTGAACCCGGCCGTCTTCGAGGCGGTGAACGCGCGGCTGGGGCGCACGGTCTACGACCCGGAGGAGGTCACCGGCTTCGCCTTCGGGATGGGCATCGAGCGGGTGGCCATGGTGCGCCACGGCATCGACGACATCCGCCTCTTCTACGAGAACGACCTGCGCTTCCTGGGGCAGTTCTACCGATGAAGGTCCCGCTCGGCTGGCTGCGCGAGTTCGTCGAGGTGACGGTCGAGCCCAGGCGGCTCGCCGCCGACCTGACCACGGCCGGGCTCGCCGTCGACGCCATCGAGACCGTCGGCGACGAGACCGTCCTCGACCTCGACATCACCACCAACCGCGTGGACGCCATGAACGTGCGGGGCGTGGCCCGCGAGGTGGCGGCGCTCTACGGCGTGCCGCTGCGGCCGCTGGAGACCACGCTCGGCGAGTCCGGCCCGCCCGCCGCGGAGGCGGTCGAGGTGGTGCTGGAAGCGCCCGACCTCTGCGGCCGCTTCTGCGCGCGCGTCCTCGACGTCCGCATCGCACCGTCGCCCTCGTGGCTGCGCGAGCGGCTGGAGCAGGTCGGCATCCGCTCCATCAACAACGTGGTCGACCTGACCAACTACGTGATGGTCGAGATGGGGCAGCCGAGCCACGCCTTCGACCTCGCCCGCATCCCCGGCGCGCAGCTGGTGGTGCGCTGGTCGCGCGAGGGCGAGCCCCTGACGACCCTCGACGGGGTGGAGCGCCAGCTCCCGGCCCGCGTCGGCGTCATCGCCGGCCGCGGCGGCCAGCCGGCGCTGGCGCTGGCCGGGGTGATGGGCGGCGCCTCCAGCGAGATCGGCGACGAGACGCGCACGGTCGTCCTGGAGGCGGCCTGGTGGGACCCGCTGTCGGTGCGGCGCGGGGCGCGGGCGATGGCGGTGCACACCGAGGCCTCGCACCGCTTCGAGCGTGGCGCCGATGTCGATGCCGGCCCGCAGGCGCTCGCCCGGCTGGCCCACCTGCTGGAGAGGATCGGCGGCGGCACCGTCCGCCCCGGGGTCGTCGAGCGCCTGGGCCGGCGCCGGCCGGCGAAGACGCTCAGGCTGCGTCCGGAGAAGGTCGACGCTCTGCTGGGGACGGCGGTGGCGCCCTCGCAGCAGGTGAGGAGCCTGCGGGCGCTCGGCTTCGGCGTGGAGGAGAAGGGCGGGGAGGCGACGGTCACCGCGCCCAGCTGGCGGCTGGACGTGACGGGGGAGGCCGACCTCGCCGAAGAGGTCGGCCGCCTCCACGGGGTCGACCGCGTGCCGAGCGCGATCCCGCCTGCCACCCGGCCCGGCTTCCTGCGCCGGTCCCAGCGGCGCGAGCGCCACCTCCGCGAGGCCCTCACGGGGATCGGGCTGACCGAGGTCATCAACTACGCGTTTGTGGCCGGTGCGGAGATGGAGGTGCCGGCCGAGGAGCGGGTGCGCCTGGCCAACCCGCTCACCGAGGAGCAGGACACGTTGCGCACCTCCCTGGTGATGCCGGGGCTGGTCTCGACGTTGCGGAAGAACCTGCGCCTGGGCTGCCGCGACCTGGCCGTCTTCGAGCTCGGCCGGGTGTTCCGCCCCGGACCGGGCGCACCCCGCGAGGAGCGGCGCCTCGCCGTGCTGCTGGCCGGCCAGACGCAGCCGCACCATTGGTCGGCGCGGCCGCGGACCTTCGATCTGTTCGACGTGAAGGGGCTGGCGGAGCTCGTCTTCTGGCGGCTCGGCCTCGAGCCGCCTGGTGTGGACACCGCCCCGCCGCTGCCGCACCTGCACCCCACCCGCTCGTTCGGCCTGCGCCGCGGCAACGAAGCGGTCGGCTACGCAGGCGCGCTGCACCCCGACGTGCACGCCCGCTGCGAGCTGAAGGACGAGACCGTGGTCCTGGAGCTGTCGGTCGACGGCGTGCTGGAGGAGGCGCCGCGCGTCGTGCGCTTCACCAGCCTCGACCGCTTTCCGCCGGTCGAGCGCGATCTCTCGATCCTGTGCGGAGAGGAGGTCCCGGCCGCCCAGCTCGACGCCCGCGTGCGCGCCGCCGCCGGCCCGCGCCTGCGCTCGGTGAGCCTGCTCGACCGCTACGGCGGCAGCCAGGTCCCGGCGGGCAAGGTGAGCCTGACGGTCAGGCTGCGCTTCCAGGACCCGGAGCGGACGCTCACCGGGGAGGAGGTCCAGGCCGCCGTCGACGCCGTCGTGCGCGACCTGTGCGCCGCGGGCCTCGAGATCCGGGGAGAGTGAAAGGGGGCGCCGTGGACGACGGCTTCGAGCTGCTCGAGCAGAAGGTCCACAAGGCGGCGGCGCGCCTGCGCGAGTTGGCCGGAGAGCGCGACGCCCTGCGCTCCGAGGCGGCCTCGCTGCGCGCCCAGGCGGAGTCGCTGAAGGCACGGTTGCAGAAGGCCGAGGAGGAGGCGCGCTCGGCGGGCGGCCGGGCGCAGCCGGAGCTGCGCGCCCGCGCCGAGAAGGCCGAGCGGGAGCTTTCCGCGCTGCAGCGGGACCGCGAGGAGCTGCGCGAGCGGGTGGCCAGGCTGGTCGAGCTGCTCGAGGGCCTCGGCTAGCGCGCGGACGAGCCTATAATCCCGCCCATGGCTGAGAAGGACGAGAAGCCCAGCCTCGTCCACGTCGAGGTGTTCGGCCAGACCTACGCGGTCCGGGCCGGGGCGAACCCCGGTTACGTGGAGACGCTGGCCGCCTTCGTCGACGATCGGATGAAGGACGTCAGCCGCACCAGCGGCGCCGTGGACAGCCTGCGCATCGCGGTGCTGGCCGCGCTCAACCTGGCCGACGAGTTCTTGCGCTCGCGCCGGGACCTCGAGCAGGCCCGGCAGGAGCTGGAGTCGGCGCGCACGCGGCTCAAGCGGGGCGCCTCTGCCGAGGAGAGGGCGCGTCGTCTGGCGACCGCCCTGGGAGCCGCGCTCGGGGAGTGAGCGGGCGCCCAGGAGCTTGCCGCCCCGGAGAGCGGCGGCTATCATCTCGCGAGGCTCTCTGCAATGCCCGTGATGGATACGCAAACCTGACCCAACGTCTTCAAAGAGGGGGTCCGATTCGCCCCGCGGTGAGCACGCCTCCGCGTCGAGGAAGCCTGAAGCGTGGCTCAGGGCTCCCACCTGGTGGCCGGGTTCAGGTCACCGTCCACACGACAATGCGGAGAGCCTCACCTTGACCTCCCGGCCCGGACCCTCCCTCGGCTCCATCGGCGAGCGGGCCTATCTCCACCGCCTCAAGGCCAGGGTGCCGTCCACGGCGGGGGTGGTGGTGGGCCTCGGTGACGACGCCGCCGCCGTCGAGGCCGGCCCGCTGGTGCTCGTCACCACGGACACCCTGGTGGAGGACGTCCACTTCCGGCGAGAGCAGTCGCCGCCGCGGCTCCTGGGGAGAAAGGCGCTGAGCGTCAACCTCTCCGACCTGGCGGCGATGGGCGGGGTCGGCCGCTACGCGGTGGTGAGCCTGTGCCTGCCGCCGGCGCTGCCGGCCGACTGGGTGGACGCGCTCTACGACGGCCTGCTCGAGCGCGCGGCCGAGGCAGGGGTGGCCATCGTGGGCGGCAACCTGGCGGCGACAGGCGGGGGCATCGTGATCGACGTCACCCTGCTGGGCGAGGGCGAGGACGGACGCCTGCTGCGGCGCTCGGGCGCCCGGCCGGGCGACTGCATCGCGGTGACCGGGACGCTGGGCGCGGCCGCCGCCGGGGTTCAGCTCCTCGCCGACGGCGCGCGGCTGGATGACGAGCTGCGCCTGGCGAGCGGGGGGCGCTGGGAGGGCTCGCCGGAGCCGGTGATCGTGGGCTGCCTGCGTGCGCAGCTGGACCCGCAGCCCCCGCTGGGCCTGGCCCGGGCGATCGGCGAGCGCGGCCTGGTGCACGCCGCCATGGACCTCTCGGACGGGCTCTCCAGCGACCTGCCGGAGATGTGCGCCGAGAGCGGAGTGCGGGCGGTGGTGGACGCCGGCGCGCTGCCGATCGACCCCGGGGCGGCGGTGGTGGCGCGGGCCCGCGGGCGGGAGCCTCGCAGCCTGGCCCTGCACGGGGGCGAGGACTACCAGCTTCTGCTGGCGGTGGGGGCGGAGGAGCTGCACGAGCTGGTCGCGCTGGCGCGGGTGTGGAGCATCGAGGTGTCGGTGGTCGGGGCGTTCCTCGAGGGCGAGCCTGGGGTGTGGCTGCGCGACGGTTCGGGCGAGCGGCGGCTCGAGCCGCGCGGCCACGACCACTTCGCCGCGGCCGGCCGGTAGGCGTGGATGCGCGCCTGGCTGGGCAGGCTCCGCTTGCTGCTGCAGCTCGAGGGCAGCCCCGACCGCATCGCCCTCTCCTTCGCCGTCGGCATCTTCATCGCCTTCTTTCCCCTGCTGGGCATCCACACCGGCCTGGCGCTCGCGCTGGCGCTCGCCTTCCGCCTGAACAAGGTGGCGATCCTGACCGGGGCCTGGGTCAACAACCCGTGGACGCTCGCGCCCATGTACACCGCCGGGACGCTGCTCGGCTGCGCGCTCGTCCGTGTGTCGCCTGCGAGCGTGGGCGACGTCGACTGGTCGCTGCACGGGCAGGCCTTCTACCACTCGCTCATCGAGGGGTTCCGGCCGCTGCTGTTGCCGTTCGTGGTCGGCAACCTGGTCACGGGTGCGGCGGCCGGGCTCGTCACCTACTTCCTGCTGCGCAAGATCCTGGTCCGTCGCCGGGGGCTCCCTGGGACACCGGGCCACCTGACGGAGACCTGACGACATGACCCGAGATCCGAAGACCACCCTCACCCGCCGGCAATTCACCTCCAGCTGCGCGGTGGCGGGGCTGTCGGCCGCCCTCGTCCCCGGCCGCGTGCTGGGAGCGGACGCTCCCAGCAACAAGCTGGACATCGCCGCCATCGGCGTCGGCGGCATGGGGGCCGTCAACCTCAAGGCCTGCGAGGGCGAGAGGATCGTGGCCCTGTGCGACGTGGATGAGGCCTACGCCGCCAAGACGGTCGCCCTCTACCCGCAGGCGAAGGTCTACAAGGACTACCGCGTCATGCTCGAGAAGGAGAAGGGCATCGACGCCGTGATCGTGGCGACGCCGGACCACACGCACGCCGTGATCACCATGGCGGCGCTCGCGGCCGGCAAGCACGTGTACTGCCAGAAGCCGCTCACCCACACCGTGCGGGAAGCGCGCGCCATCGCCGAGGCGGCGCGGCGCTCCAAGGTGGTGACCCAGATGGGGAACCAGGGTCACTCCTACGAGTCGATCCGCCTGCTCAAGGAGTGGCTCGACGACGGCGCCATCGGCGATGTCACCGAGGTCCACGCCTGGACGGACCGGCCCGTGGGCGGCGACCCCTGGTCGGACTTCGTCCAGAGGGCGATGCCCGCCGACACGCCGCCGGTGCCGGCGTCGCTCGACTGGGACCTGTGGCTGGGGCCCGCGCCCTACCGGCCGTATCACCCCGAGTACCACCCGCTGCGCTGGCGGGCGTGGCTGGACTTCGGCACCGGCCCGCTCGGCGACATGGGCTGCCACATCCTGGACCCCGCCTTCTGGGCGCTGGAGCTCGGCGCTCCCTGCGCGGTCGAGGCGACCACCACCCACTGCGACCCCGCCGTTGCCTCGCAGACCTACCCGCGTGCCTCCATCGTGCGCTACGAGTTCCCGGCTCGGGGCTCCCGTCCGCCGGTGAAGCTCACCTGGTACGACGGCCGGCTGCTGCCGCCCGTCCCCGAGGAGCTGGAGCCGGGGCGGGTGCTGCCAGCGAGCGGCGCCCTCCTCATCGGCAGGAAAGGGAAGATCCTGCACGGTTCGCACGGCGCGGACGGCGTGCGCCTGATCCCGGAGACACGGATGGCCGAGTACCGGCGGCCGCCCAGGACGCTTCCGCGGGTCGTGGGCACGCACGAGGGGGACTGGATCCGCGCCTGCAAGGAGGGCCCCGGCGGCAGGCCGCCGTGCTCGCCGTTCGAGTACGGCGCCGTCTTGACCGAGATGGTCCTGCTCGGCGTCCTGGCCATCCGCATGAAGGACCAGCGCCTCGAGTGGGACGCCGCGAACCTGCGGTTCACCAACAACGAGAAGGCGAACGAGCTGCTGCACATCACCTATCGCAGCGGCTGGTCGCTCTGAGGATTGGGGTCAGGTCTTGACTGTGAGCGCAGCGGTCGCGCGCTACGACACAAGACCTGACCCCCGCTGCTATGGCGGCGGTGCCAGCAGGTGGTGGCCCGTCGCCCGCTGGTAGGCGGCGCCGAGCCGCAGCAGCGTCTCTTCCTCGAACGGCCGGCCCAGGAGCTGCAAACCCACGGGCAGGCCCTCAGCCAGGCCGCAGGGGAGCGACAGGCCGGGCAGGCCGGCCAGGTTCGCCGGGACCGTGAAGATGTCCTCCAGGTACATCTGGAGCGGGTCGGCGGTCTTCTCGCCGAAGCGGAAGGCGGGCCTCGGTGTCGTGGGCGTGGCGACGGCGTCGCACCCGGCGAAGGCCTGCTGGAAGTCGCGGCGGATGAGGGTACGCACCCGCTGTGCGCGCAGGTAGTACGCGTCGTAGTACCCGGCCGACAGGGCGAAGGTGCCGAGGATGATCCTGCGCTTCACCTCGGGGCCGAAGCCGCGGTCGCGGGTCATGCCGTAGAGCCCGGCGAGGTCGGTCGGGTCGCCGGCCCGCAGGCCGTAGCGCACGCCGTCGTAGCGCGCCAGGTTGCTCGAGGCCTCCGCCGTCGCCACCAGGTAGTACGTGGCCACGGCGTGGGGGAGCGACGGCAGCTCGACCTCGGCCAGGACGGCTCCGGCGGCCTGCAGCGCCGCCAGCGCCTCCTCGAAGCGCGCCATGGTCTCCGCCTCGACGCCCTGCGCCAGGAAGCGGCGGGGAACGCCGATCCTCAGGCCGCAGATGTCCCGCTCCAGTCCGTCCTCGAAACGTGGGACCGGGGTCGCGGCGCTGGTCGCGTCGGCCGGGTCGTGGCCGCAGACGGCCGAGACCACCAGGGCGGCGTCCTCTACGGTGCGCGCGAAGGGGCCCACCTGGTCGAGAGAGGAGGCGAAGGCCACGAGCCCGTAGCGGCTGACCCGGCCGTAGGTCGGCTTGAGCCCGACGACCCCGCACAGGGCCGCCGGCTGGCGGATGGAGCCGCCGGTGTCGCTGCCGAGTGCGATCGGCGCGAGCCGCGCCGCCACCGCCGCCGCCGACCCTCCCGAGGATCCGCCGGGCACCCGGCCCGGGTCCCAGGGGTTGCGGGTAGGCTGGTACGCGCTGTGCTCGGTCGACGAGCCCATCGCGAACTCGTCCATGTTGGTCTTGCCGAGGACGACGGCACCGGCTGCTTCCAGGCGGGCGACCGCCGTCGCCGTGAAGAGCGGCCGGTAGTCCTCGAGGATGCGCGAGCCGCAGGTGGTGGGCAGCCCCTCCACGTGCAGCACGTCCTTGATCGCGACCGGCACCCCCGCGAGTGCCGGGGGCTCGGCTCCGGCCGCCAGCGCCTGATCGAGGGCGCGGGCCCGCGCCAGCGCCCTCTCGGGCGCCGTCACCAGGAAGGCGCCGAGCGCCGGATCGACCGACGCGATGCGCTCGAGGTGCGCGCGGGTCACCTCCTCGCAGGAGACCTCGCGGCCGGCCACCCGCCGGCGGATCTCCGCCGCGCTCGCCTCGTGGAGCCCGCTCACCCGCCGATCACCCGCGGCACGCGGAAGAGGCCCTCCGCCGCGTCCGGCGCCGCCTCCAGCGCGCGGTCGCGGGGCAGCCCCTGCCGCGGCGCGTCCTCCCGCCACTCCGGGGCCAGCGGGTGGGCCATCGGCGGCACCTCGGAGACGTCGAGGACCTGCAGCGACTCCGCCCAGGCCAGGATCTCCTCCAGCTGCCGGGCGAAGAGCTCCCGCTCCTGCGCGCTCAGCGACAGCCGCGCCAGCCGCGCCACGTGCTCCACGGTAGAGGCGTCCACCCGCGTCATGCTGCCGCTACTCTATACTGCTCACGCGACGGCCGCAGCCAGGAGGCCACGATGGCGCCCTGCCCGATCTGCCAGCAGCCACTGCCGGAGACGCCCGCCCGCTACTGCCCGAGCTGCGGGGCCGACCTCGCGCAGAGCGCGCCGCCGTCGTTCGAGGCTGGCGGACCGGCGCCCCCGCCACCGCCGGGCGGACCGACGGCGGTCCCCTGGGACGACCGAGACCGGCTCGGTTGGGTGACTGCCCTGGTGGAAACCACACGGCTGGTCCTCGCCGCACCCGGCGTCTTCTTCCGTTCCATGCCCACGACCGGCGGCATCGGCTCGCCGCTGCTGTACGCGGTGATCGTCGGCTGGATGGGGCTGATCGTGGCGAGCTTCTACCAGGCCGTGTTCCGCTCGCTGATGGGCTCGCCCCTCGCCACCCTCGGCGACCGCCCGGAGGTGACGGCCCTCGTGGGCTGGGTGGAGGGCTGGGCGGGTTTCGTCATGCAGGTCGCGCTCGGCGGGATGTTCGTGGTGATCGGCGTGTTCGTCGGCGCCGGCATCGTGCACCTGTTCCTGCTGCTGCTCGGAGGCGCCCGCAACGGCTTCGAGACCACGGTGCGGGTGGTGTGCTTCGCCCAGGCCACCAGCGTCGTGTTCCTGGTCCCGTTCTGCGGACAGCTGGTCGCCGGCGTCTGGACCCTGGTGCTCTACGTCATCGGCCTGGCCGCGGCGCACCGCATCGGCCACGGCAAGGCAGCGGCCGCGACGCTGCTGCCGCTCGTCCTCCTCTGCTGCTGCTGCGCGGGCCTGGCCGCGCTCTTCGCCGGGGCGCTCGCCAGCGTCATCGGGCACGCGGCTCGTTGAGCGAGCTGCCGCCCGCCACCGCCGCCCGCCCGCTGGTGCGCGTGTGGGCGCAGCCCGGGGCGCCCCCGACGGGGCTGGTGTTCGGGGCGATCTCCGCCCTCGCCGGGCTGGCGGTCTCGGTCCTTCACCTCGACCGTCTGCCGCTGACGCTGTGCCTGTTCAAGGGCATGACCGGCCTGCCCTGCCCGACCTGCGGGGGGACCCGCGCCCTGGGGCGGCTGTTCGCCGGCGACCTGGCGGGGGCGGTGCTCATGAACCCGCTGGCGGCGCTGGGGGCCCTGCTCGTGTTCGGCTGGGCGATCGCGGACCTGGTGCTGCTGCCGACGCGGCGGGCGCTCGCGCTCGAGCTGCACCCCCGCCTCGCCCAGGTGCTGAGGGCGACGGCCGTCGTGCTGCTCCTCCTGAACTGGGCCTTCCTGCTGGCCGTCCGCCGCTGACGGCGTTCGCGAGGCGTCGCGTATACTCGCTGCCGCCATGGACGAAGAGACGCCGCCCTCGATCTCCGTCGTGGTCCCGCTCTTCGACGAGGCGCAGAACCTGGGGGAGCTGCACGCGCAGCTGACCGCGGCGCTGCAGCGCACCAGCCGTTCCTTCGAGCTGATCCTGGTCGACGACGGCAGCCGGGACGGGACCCGGGGGCTGCTGCTGGACCTGGCCGAGCGCGACCCGCGGGTGGTGCCGGTCGTCCTGCGCCGCAACTTCGGGCAGACCGCCGCCTTCGCCGCCGGCTTCGACCGCTCGCGGGGCGAGGTGGTGGTGACCTCGGACGGCGACCTGCAGAACGACCCGGCCGACATCCCGGCCCTGGTCGAGAAGCTCCTGGCCGAGGACCTCGACATGGTGTGTGGCTGGCGGCGGCAGCGGCACGACCCGCTGTCGAAGCGCGTCCCCTCCTTCTTCGCCAACCGGCTGATCTCCTGGGCCACCGGCGTGCACCTGCACGACTACGGCTGCTCGCTCAAGGCCATGCGCGGCGAGATCGCCCGCGGCCTGCGGCTCTACGGCGAGATGCACCGCTTCATCCCCGCGGTCGCGTCCTGGAACGGGGTGACGATCGCGGAGGTCCCGGTCAACCACCGGCCCCGCCTGCGTGGCCGCAGCAAGTACGGCATCGGCCGCACCGCACGCGTGCTGCTCGACCTCTTCACCGTGAAGTTCCTGGCCAGCTACGGGACCCGCCCGGCGCACCTCTTCGGCTCGCTGGGCCTCGGCCTCGGCGCCGTCGGCATGCTGGTGCTCGGCTACCTGGGCGGGGTGAAGCTCCTCCGGGACGAGGCGATCGGCGGCCGCATGCCGCTGCTGCTGCTCGGCGCTCTCCTCTTCCTCACCGGCGTGATCCTGGTCTGCTTCGGCCTGATCGGCGAGCTGCTGGTGCGCACCTGGCACGAGAGCCAGGGCAAGGCCATCTACGTCGTACAGGAGCGCCGCCGGCCGCCGGAGCGCGAGGCGGCACGGCTCTCGCGTTGACGCGCGTCCTCTTCCTGGCGGAGTCCTTCCACCCGGTCCTCGGCGGCGGCGAGACGCAGCTGCGTCGCCTGGGCGGGGCGCTGGTGGCGGCCGGCGACGCGGCGACGGTGGTGACGCGACGCGGCGAGCCGTCCTTTCCCGCGAGCGACGAGGTCGACGGCATCCGCGTGCGCCGGGTGCCGCCGGCGGGCCCCTCGCGCCGCGGCAAGTACCTGATGGTCCCGGCGGCGCTGGGCGCGGTCGCCGCGGAGGCGCGGGGCCACGACCTGCTGGTGGTGCGCGGCACGCGCGTGCTGGGGCTGCCCGGCCTCGTTGCCGGCCGGCTCGCCGGGCTGCCGGTGATCCAGCAGCCGGAGATCAACGGCGAGCTGGACGGCGAGGTCTTCACCTGGGGCAAGCCGTGGGCCGGCTCCGCCGCCGGCCGCGCCGTCCGGGATCTCGTGGCCCTGCGCAACCTGTGGCTGCGCGATGCGGAGGGCTTCGTCGCCATGTCCGCGCGCATCAGGGAGGAGATGATCGGGGCGGGCATCGCGCCGGAACGGGTGGCGCTCATCCCGCACGCCGTCGACACCGGGCGCTTCCGCCCGGCGAGCCCGGTGGAGGCGCGCGCTCTTCGGCTTGCGCTCGGCCTGCCGTCGGCGGGCCTGCTCGTGGCCTACACGGGGCGGCTGCTGCGGGGGAAGGGCCTGGAGGTGCTGCTCGATGCCTTCACCCTGCTCGCCTCCCAGGACCCCGGGGCGCACCTCGTGCTGGTCGGGTCGGGGGAGGGCCAGCTGTCGGTCGAGGACGAGCTGCGGCGCCGCTCCGGCGAAGAAGGGCTCGCCGGCCGCGTCACGTTCGCCGGGCGGGTCGAGCGGGTCGAGGACTGGCTGCGGGCGGCCGACGTGTTCGCGTTCCCGTCGGTGTTCGAAGCCCTCGGCATCTCCCTGATCGAAGCCCTGGCCTGTGGGCTCCCCTCGGTGGCCAGCCGCACCGGCGGGATCGTGGACATCGTCGAGGACGGCCGCTCCGGGCTGCTGGTGCCCCCGGGTGACGCGGCGGCGCTCGCCGCGACGCTGCGGGCGCTGGCCGGCGACCCCGCCCGGCGAGCGGCGATGGCACAGGCGGCGCGGGCACGGGCGGTGGAGCGGTTCGACCACGCCGACAACCTGGCGCGCTACCGCGCCCTGTTCGCCGAGGTCGCCGCGCGCGGCCGGCGCAGGAGCCGGCGCCGATGAAGGTCGCGCTCACCGGTGCCTCGGGGTACACCGGCGGCCGGCTGCTGGAGGCGTTGTGCGGCCGCGGGGACGAGGTGACCGTGCTGGTTCGGCCGCAGTCGCTGACCGCGCGCTTGCGTGAGCGAGCGGCCCGCGTGGTCGAGGGCGAGCTCGGCGACGCCTCTGCCGCCCGCCGGCTGGTCGAGGGCAACGAGGCCGTCCTGCACGTGGCCGCCGTCTACCGCACCGCCGGCCACCCGGACTCGCACTACCGCCAGGTCAACGTCGAGGGGACGCGCGCGCTGCTCGAGGCGGCGGCAGCCGTCGGCGTGGGCCGCTTCGTTCACACCTCGACGGTCGGCGTCCACGGCGACGTCAAGAACCCGCCGGCCGACGAGGACGCTCCGATCGCGCCGGCGGACATCTACCAGCAGACGAAGGCCGAGGCCGAGGCGCTCGCGCTCCAGTACCACCGCGAGCGCGGGGTGCCGGTGACGGTGGTGCGGCCCGGCGCCATCTACGGACCGGGGGAGACGCGGCTGCTGAAGCTGTTCCGCGCGATCGCCCGCGGCCGCTACGCGATCGTCGGCAGCGGCCGCAGCTTCTACCACCCGGTCTACATCGAGGACCTGGTGGCCGGGTTTCTCCTGGCGCTGGAGCGGGCGCAGGCCGTGGGCCAGGCGTTCCTGATCTGCGGCCCGCGCTACGTCTCGCAGTCCGAGCTGGCGGCGCTGATCGCTCGCCACACCGGCGGCCGCGTGCTGCCGTTTCGCATCCCGGCTCTGCCCATCCAGTGGGCCGGCGACCTGGTGGAGGCGGTCTGCGTCCCGCTGGGCCTCGAGCCGCCGCTGCACCGGCGGCGGGTCGACTTCTGGACGAAGAGCCGAGCCTTCACCACCGACAAGGCACGGCGGCTGCTGGGCTACCAGCCGGCCGTCGACCTCGAAGAGGGCATCGGGCGGACGGTCGCCGCCTACCGGGAGGCGGGATGGCTGTGACCCGATCCGCGCCACGCATCCTGCTCGCGCTGGTCGGCCTGGCGCTGGTCGTGGCCACGGCCGCCGTGGACCTGCCGCGGGCTTCGAGCCGGGAGTTCTGGGGCGACAGCGCCACCTACTACGCGATGGCCTGGAGCCTCGCCCGCGACCACGACCTCACCTATGCGCCGCAGGACCTGGCGCGGGTGCGGGTCGAGTACCCCGGCGGCCCCCAGGGGCTCTTCGTCAAGCGCGCGAGCGGCGGGCTCGCGTTCGATCGAACGACGGGGTTCCCCTGGCTGCGGCGGGTGAGGCCCGAGGAGGGCCGGCTCTACTACGCCAAGGCCTTCGCCTACCCGCTGCTGGCGGCGCCGTTCGTGGCGCTCCTCGGCAGCCGCGGGCTGCTGCTGGTGAACGGCATGCTGATGGCCTCGGCGCTGATGCTGGCGTACGCCATCCTGCGCCGGCGCGGGTTCGCCGCCTGGCCGGCGTCCCTGGTCGCGATGGCGCTGCTGCTGCTGACGGTCGCGCCGGTGTACCTCTTCTGGCCCGGCCCGGAGACGCTGGGGCTGGCGCTGGCGACGGCAGGGCTCTGGGCCTGGTGGGCGGGCCGGCCGCTGCTCTCGGCGGTGCTGTTCGGCGTCGCCGGCTACCTCAAGCCGCCGAACCTGCTGCTGGCGGCCCCGCTCGGCCTGGACCCGCTGCTGCCGTCCTCCGGCGCGGCGCTGCGGCTGCCTTCCTGGCGGGCCGCGTGGGAGACGCTGCGCCGGGGGATCGTGATGGTCGGGGTGGCGGCCGCCCTCTACGGCGCGAACGCGCTCGTCACCGGCGAGCTCAACTACCAGGGTGGCGAGCGCAAGACCTTCTACGGCCGCTTCCCATACGACGAGAAGGGCACCACCTTCGACAACGCCGGGTCCTGGATGACGACGAACCAGCTGGGGCCGCTGGTGGCCGGGACCGACGACGCCGCGGTCGACACCAGGACGGGGCCCGCCCGCCGGCGCGCGGAGCTGCTCGAGACCTTCGCCTGGAACCTGGGCTACTTCTGGGTCGGCCGCTTCGGCGGGGCGCTCGCCTACTTCCTGCCGGCCGTGGTCGGGGCGGTGCTGTTCCTGCTGCCAGGATCGCGGGACCGCGGCGGCTGGCTGGCGCTGGCGGCGATCGTCGTGTCCTGGCTCGCCTACCTGCGGATCATCCCCGACAACTGGTACGGCGGCGGGGGCACCGTCGGCAACCGCTACTTCCTCAGCCTGCTGCCGGCCTTCCTGTTCCTGGTGCCGCGGCGGCGCTGGTGGCTGGTGCCGGCCGGCGGCGTGCTGGGGGTGGCGGTGTTCCTGGCCCCGATCCTCGCCGCGCCCGTGCACCACTCGCTGCGGCCCGGCGCGCACGCGACCCGCGCCGCCTTCCGGGTGCTGCCGCCCGAGCTGACCATGCTCAACGACCTCTCGGTCTTCACCGAGAGCTGGCGGAAGAAGCGGCCCTACGGCTTCGTGGGCAACCCCCAGCGCGGCGCCGACCCGGATGCGTTCTTCCTCTACTTCCTCGACGACGGGACCTGGGGGAAGGAGGAGTGGGCGGGCCACCCCGGGTTCTGGCTGCGCGGCTCTGGCCCGGCCCAGATCGTGGTGCGCGCCTTCGACCTGGCGCCGGTCGAGCAGGTGGTCCTCCGTGTCGTCGGCGGCCCGGCGGGGGACGTCGTGGACGCCGGCCTGGGCTGGCACGGCGAGCGCGTGCGGCTCGGCCCCGGCGAGGTGCGCGAGATCGTCCTGCCCGCGGGGCATGGCGTGCCCTACTACGACACGTACCTGTTCGTGCTGAGGCTTCGCTCGGGGCGCGGCGGCCCACTGCCGGACCGCCGCCTGGCCGGCGCGTTCGTCGAGCCGCGGCTGGTGGTGGGGACGCGGACGGTGGCGGCGCGATGAGGGTGCGTCCCGGGCGCGTCGTGCTCGGAGCGGCCTCGGGTCTGGCGCTGCTGGTCGGCGCCCTGGTCGACGTCCCGAAGCTCTCCGACGGCGCGTTCTGGAGCGACGCCGCCAGCTATCACGCGATGGCGGGCAGCCTCGCCTTCGACCACGACCTCGAGTTCCGGCCGGAAGACCTGGCGCGCATCCGCGCTTCGCATCCGGCGGGCCCCGAAGGCGTGTTCCTCAAGCGCGTGGCGGACCGGGCCGGGGGGACACGGCTGGTGTATGCCAAGCCGTTCCTGTACCCGACCGCCGCCGCGCCTCTGGTGCGCCTGCTGGGCGTCGACCGCGGGCTGTTGCTCCTGAACGCGCTGGTGTTCGTCGCCGCGCTGTGGCTCGGGTACGGCATCCTGCGCGAGGCGTTCGCGGACGGGCTGGCCGCCGCCGGCGTCCTCGCCGTGTTCCTCGGCGGCATCACGCCCGTCTACCTCCTGTGGGAGACGCCGGAGATCTTCTACCTGGGCCTGGTGACGCTGGGGCTCTTCCTCTGGCGGCGTGGCCGCTGGCTGGCGGCGGCCGTGGTCCTGGGGGCGGCCGCCTACGGCAAACCGACCAACGCCGCGCTCGCGCTGCCGCTGATGCTCGAGCCGCTGCTGGCCGGTGCGACCGGCGCTGCCCCTGGCTGGAGGTCTCGTCTCCTCGCCGCGTCGGGCCGGGCCGCGGCGGTGGCGGCGGTGGTGGCGTGCGGCTACGGGCTCAACTGGGCGGCGACCGGCGAGCTGAACTACCAGGGTGGCGAGCGCAAGACCTTCTACGACCGCTACCCCGGCGAGGCGGCGACGACCTTCGACAACGCCGGGGTCTGGATGACCACCAACCACCTGGGGCCCCTGATCACCGGCCGCGACGAGGAGAGCCGCAGCGACCGCGTCGCCCCGCCGCGGACGTCGGCCGAGCTGCGGCAGTCCTTCGCCCTCAACCTGCTGCTGTTCTGGATCGGCCGCTTCTCCGGCGTGCTGCCGTACTTCCCGGGCGTGGCCCTGGCCGCACTCCTCTTCCTGCTGGTCGGTCCGCGGGGACGGGCCGGCTGGCTGGCGCTCGTCGCCCTGGTGGCGTCGTGGATCGGCTACCTGCTGATGATCCCCGACAACTGGTACGGCGGGGGCGGCACCCTGGGCAACCGCTATTTCCTGAACCTCGTCCCGCTGGGCCTGCTGCTCCTGCCCCGCGGAAGGACCGCCTGGGCGGCGCTCGCCGCGCTTCCGCTCGCCGCAGCCCTGCTGGGGCCGATGTCCCTCGCGCCGGTCTATCACTCGCTGCGGCCGGGCGAGCACGCGACCGCCGCCGCTTTCCGGGTGCTGCCGGCGGAGCTGACCATGCTCGGAGACCTCTCCGTCTTCACCGACGTCTGGCGCCGGCACCGGCCGTACAACCTGCCGGGCGGCGACCCCGCCCGGCGCGCGCCCGGCGATCCGCCCCCGTACTACCTGTGGTTCCTCGACGACGGCACGTACGGCCAGGAGTCCTCGTTCGGCGAGGAAGGCTTCTGGCTGCGCGGCGGCCAGCAGGCGGAGGTCGTGGTGCAGGCGCTCGCGCCGGCGACCCGGCTGCGGCTGCTGGTGCGGGCCGGGCCGGCGGGGGACATCGTCACCGTCCGTCTGGGCCGCGACCGGCAGCGGGCCGTGCTGCGACCGCTGGAGGCGCAGGCGCTCGTCTTCGAGCCCCGCGACGCGCCGGTGGGCTACTACGGCACCCAGCTCTACCCGTTGCGGCTGGGCTCCCGCTTCGGCGCGGCGACCGCCAGCGACCGTCGCCGGCTGGGCTCCTTCGTGACGCTGCAGCTCGACTAGACCACTATACCAACAATTGGTATAGTCGAGTCTCTGGCCTGTCTTGCTGCTGTTGGCTGCTCTCCTGCTCCCATGTTCTTGGGGGGCCGGAGCCCCCAAGCCCTCGTGACGGCCGGGGCCGCTGGCCGCAGGCCGACGGACCGACAGCCTGCTAGAGGCCGTGTTCCTTGCGCAGCAGCGCCGCCAGGCCGCGGCTGATCTTCGCGCAGCGCTCGCGGGCGCCGGCCTCGAGCAGCTTCTGGCGGGCCGAGGCGGTGATCGGCAGGTGCTGGCAGGCGAGGGCGACCCAGCGGGTCGGCTCGCCGGAGCGGTGCTGCCGGTCGAGGAAGCTGCGCAGCTCGGGGTGGCCGTGGAGGTAGCGAGCCAGGGCCTCGACCGCGGGCCCCCACTCCTCGCCGGGGTCCCCCTCCGGCACCGTCGAGACCTCGGCGACCAGGAGGTCGACGCTGCCTATGAGGTGCTCGATGCGGGCCCGGCAGTGGCCCTCCAGCTCGACGCGGCCACCGAGCGCTGCCGCCGCGGCGCCTTCGCCGACGGTGGCCAGGGTGCCGACGCGGTAGACGTTGCGCGGACCGCCCTCCTCGCGCCGGGTGACCGCCAGCAGCGTCCCGCCCGAGCGGGCGGCGAGGCCGACGGCGGCGAGGGCGCCCGGCCCGTCCAGCAGGGCCGAGAGCGACCCGCCGGGGAAGAGGGACACCTCGTCGAGAGAGAGAACGGGGACGAGACGCGTCTCCGTCCCGGCCGGGACCTGCGGGTCCACCCGATCTCACCCCTCGCGCGATGTTACCGCAGCCGCCCGCCGAACCGCCGCGCCCACTTGCGGCGCAGGACCTGCGCCAGCGTGGCGCGACCGCGCCCGGGCAGCAGCTCGACGAAGTCTTCCCCGATCCGGGCCAGGCGCTCGAGGTCACCGCCCGGCCGCGTCACCGGGACGCCCTCCACCTTCCCGCAGAAGGCCGTCTCGTAGCCCGCTTCCGCCGCCAGGCGCCGGGCGAGCGCGCCGGCCGTGTGCCACGGGTAGCACAGGTGCACGACGCGGCCGCCGGTGTGCTGCTCTATCCTCTGCCGCGATTCGCCCAGCTCGCGGCGAATCGCGGCGGTCCGTTCTTCCTCGCTCTCGGCCCGTCCCCTGATCTGCGTTCCCCGCAGGGCCTGCCGCAGGCGCCTCTCCCAGTCCGTCCTGGCGAAGAACGCCTCGGCTCCCTCCTCCGCCACCAGCTCGACGCAGGCGCGCCGCACCGCCGGGTCCTCGAGGAACCGCGGCGAGTCCGAGGTCCGGGGCGCGGAGGCGAGCAGCGGCGTCCCCAGCGCCACCTCTTCCCCCAGCAGGTCGCGGTCGCGCTCGGCGACGAGCGGCTGGTCGAAGGCCGCGTAGCCCCGCTGCGAGACCGGGGTGACGAACCCGGCGAGCCGGGGCGCGACGTGGACGCGGGCGTGGAGCAGCGTGTGGCTCTGGAAGTCGAAGAGGCCCGTCCGGGCGAGGGCCTCGACCTCCTGCCACGACATCAGCGCACCCTCGCCCGTCTCGCGGAGCAGGGCCTCACGCGGCAGGGAGGCCGCCGCGGCGTCGTCCAGCCGGGGCCCGAGGGCCGGCCGCGAGCGCATCCGGCCGGGGACCAGGAACACCGTCGCCTTCATCCCGTGGCGCGCCAGCAGGGGAGAGGCGACGCTCCAGAAGGAGCCGCGGCCGTCGTCGAAGGTGAGCAGCACGGCGCGCCCTGGCGCGGGCCGCTGGCGGCGGAGGACCGCCACGTACTCGTCCGTCGAGAGCGTGACGTAGCCGTTGCGGGCGAGGTGGTCCAGCTTGCGGCCGAAGTCCTCGGGCTCCGCGCCGTGAAACGCGAAGACCGGGATCTCGTCGGGCTCGAGCGGGCCGCCAGTGACGAAGCGGGGATAGCGCCGCAGCAGAAGGTCCCGCGGGACCTCCCAGGCCTCGGCCACGCCCTTCGACAACCGCCGCAGCGGCACGTCAGGCCTCCCGCGACGCCAGCAGCTCGTCGTACAGCGCCTGCATGGCGTCCACGCAGGCCTGCACGTCGTACCTGCGGGAGGCGGCGAGCGCCGCGGCGCCGAGGGCCCGACGCAGCCCCTCGTCCGCGAGCACACGCTCGAGACCCGCGGCCAGCGCGGCTTCGTTCTGCGGCGGCACCAGCAGTCCCGTCACCCCGTCCTCCAGCACCTCGCGGCAGCCGTCGACCGCCGTCGAGACGACGGTCTTGCCGGCCGCCATGGCCTCGAAGAGCGCCAGCGGCGTGCCCTCGTAGACGGAGGAGATGCAGAAGACGTCGAGCGCACCCAGGAGATCGGGGACGTCGGCGCGGTGGCCGGCGAACAGCACGCGGTCCGCGATCCCCAGCCCGCCCGCCTGCTGCCGAAGCTCGCCCATCAGGTCCCCGTCTCCGGCGATCAGCACGCGCAGCCGCGGCTGGCGGGGGACCAGCAGGGCCGTGGCCTCGAGCAGGAAGCGGTGCCCCTTCTGCGCGTTCAGCCGGCCGATGGTGCCGACCACCAGCGCGTCCCGGGGGATGCCGAGGCCGTCGCGGACGGCGAGCGCGCGCTCAGCGCGGACGGGGGCGAACTCGTCGAGCGGCGCGCCGTTCCAGATCAGACGGACGCGGGCAGCCGGGACGTGGCGCTCTTCGACAAGGAAGCGGCGGGTCGAGTCGCTGACGGCGATCGCCGCGTCGGTCCATGGCGCGAGCAGCCGGTCGGCCACCGCCTGGTAGGCCGGCATGCGCGGGTCGGCGAAGTGCTCGTGCAGCACCAGCCGGCAGCCGGCCAGCCGCGCCGCCAGCCGACCGAAGTCGGCCGCGGTGTAGCCGTGGACGTGAAGGATGCGGGCGCAGACGCGGCGCGCGAGGGCGGCGATGTCGCGGACCGAGCGCGGGTCGAAGCGCCCGCGGCCGAGGTGGTGGACGGGGATGCCCTGCTCCTGCAGCCAGCGCGTGGCGGGCTCGGGCTGCTTGATCCCGCAGAGGAAGACGCGGTAGCGGTCGGGGTCGTAGCGCGGGAACCACCAGGAGAACAGGCGCGACACCCCGTGGATGCTGGAGCCGCGCACCCCGAACTTGTCGCAGACGTGGAGGACCGCGACGCTCATCGCCGAGTCAAGCAGCGGCCGTCGGCTCCGCCACGCCGTTGCCGCGGGTCATCCAGACGACGGCCCCCGAGAGCGACAGGAGCACCATCAGCCCGGCTCCGACCAGCGAGAAGGCGAGCGCGGCCGGCCGCGGCAGCCCCAGCTGGGCGAAGTAGAGAGCGAACAGGCCCTCGCGCAGGCCCCAGCCGTTGAAGGACACGGGCAGGGCCTGCAGCAGCGTGCACAGCGGCACCATCAGGAAGGCGGCGCCGGCGGGAAGCGGGATGCCGAGGGCCCGCGCCACGGCGAGGTAGTAGAGCACCGCCAGCGCCTGCACCGCCAGGCTGGCGGCTCCGGCGGCCCAGATCACCGCCACCCGCTCGCGGTAGGTGTGGACGGCCTCCTGCGCGGTCTCGAACTTGTCTCGCGCCCAGCCGATCATGGCCAGACGCGAGACCTGCATCAGGCGGCCCGCGGTCCCGGGCATGAAGAAGACGTAGGCCAGCACCGCGAAGACGAGGGCCAGCCCCAGCAGCACGGCCCGCGCTCCCGCCAGGCCCCGCACCACCGGCGGGGCCAGCAGGAACGCCGCCGCCGCCAGCAGGTAGAGGGCCCCGAAGCCCAGGATGCGGTCGATGCCGACCACGGCCAGCGAGGCGGTGGTGGAGCCGGTGACCCGCGAGCCGTCGCGCACGCGCACGATGTCGCCGCCGATGTTGCTGGGCAGGAAGTTGTTGAAGAAGGTGGCGATCAGGTAGGAGGCGGTGAGGCGGCCGAGCGGGGCCGAGCGGCCCAGGCCGTGCAGCAGCAGCTGCCAGCGCCAAGTGGCGAGGGCGAGCATGGCGCAGTAGGAGAGGATGGCGGCCAGCAGGTCCAGCAGGTCCGCCGTGCGCACCCGCTGCTCGATCGCCTCCAGGTCGGTGGTGGAGAGGAGGTAGGTCAGGAGCGCGACCGAGACGCCGATCTTCCCCACCAGCAGCGCCGCGCGCTTCATTCGAGTCGCTGATGCTACAGTAGCGCCCGCGCCGCGGCAAACCGCGGTGGGGGAGGCCTTTGGCAGCAGCGCCCGGCGGCAGCTTCGGCGTCCAGCAGGCGATGGGCGACGCGCGCGCCTCCGCCCTGCGCAAGTACCAGGACCTGGTGGTGGGGAGCCGCAGCCTGGCGCGCCTCGTGGTCTACGAGCTGGTGATGCTGACGAGCTGCTGGGTGCCGGGCGCGCTCGGCCTGCTGCTGCGCCGGCTGCTCTACCCGCTGCTGCTCGGCCACGTCGGCCGCGGGGTCGTGTTCGGCCAGGGTGTCGTGCTGCGGCACCCGGCGAAGATCCGCATCGGCGACGGCGTCACCGTGGACGACCTGGTGCTGCTCGACGCCAAGGGGACGCGCAACCGCGGCATCGACGTCGGCGACGGCGTGTTCCTGGGGCGCGGCACCATCCTGTCCTGCAAGGACGGCGACATCCGCCTGGGCGACCACACGAACCTCGGCTTCCACTGCGAGGTGTTCTCCGGCTCCGCGGTGAGCGTCGGCCGCCACGGCCTCTTCGCCGCCCAGGCGTACCTCGTCGGCGGGGGCCACCAGTTCGAGGACGAGGCGCTGGCGGTGATCGACCAGCCGCGCACCTCGCAGGGGATCACGCTGGGCGACAACGTCTGGCTGGGCACCGGGGCCAAGGTCCTCGACGGCGTTCGCATCGGCAGCGGCGTGGTGGTGGGGGCGAACGCGGTGGTCAACACCGACCTGCCGGACGGCGCCATCGCCGCCGGTGTGCCGGCCCGCGTGCTGCGCCTGCGCGACGCCCGCTGAGGTCGCCTCAGTCGTCCAGGTGGACCGTCACTCGTTCACGTGGACGACCTTCGCCGGCGGGAAACCGTTGAACCAGGTCGCTGACGCGTTCGAGTAGGCCCCGATGTTCTCGGAGTAGACGAGGTCGCCGATCTCGAGGTCGGGCAGGTTCTCGGCGCGGGAGATGGTGTCGAGGCCGTCGCAGGTCTGGCCGAACACCGCGGAGATCTCGGTCTTGCCTCGCTTGAACGCCTTCAGGTGGTACTGGATGTGGTCGAAGATGCTGCCCGAGTAGGTGTGGTAGACGCTGTCGTCGATGTAGTAGCAGACCCGGCCGTCGCGGACGGCCTTGCCGATGACGCGGGCGATGGCGGTGGCCGCGGTCGCCACCATGTAGCGGCCGGGCTCGGCCAGGATCTCGGTGTCCTTGGGGAACAGGCGTTCGATCTCGGCGTTGACCACCCGGGCGAGGGCGCTGATCGGCCTGACGTGGCGGTCGTAGGGGACCGGGAAGCCGCCGCCGATGTCGAGGATCTTGATGTCGTGGCCGCGTGAGAGCGCCTCGTTGCGGACGGCCGCCGCCATGTTGAGGGCCTGGACGAAGTTCTCGAAGTTGGTGCACTGGCTGCCCACGTGGAAGCTCAGTCCCTCGACCACCAGGCCGATGCGGAAGGCCTCGTCGATCAGGTCGACCGCGTCGCCGGGATCGCAGCCGAACTTCGACGACAGCTCGACCACCGAGCCCGTGTTCGGCACCCGCAGCCGCAGCGCCAGGCCGGCGTGGGGCGCGTGCTCGGCTATCTTCAGCAGCTCCGCCTGGTTGTCGAAGGTGACCAGCGGCCGGTAGCGGTCGAGCGCGCGCAGCGTCTCCTCGGGCTTGATCGGGTTGGCGTAGACGATCTTGTCCCAGACGAAGTCCTGGCGCGCCCTGGCCGGGAGGCGCTTGACGTTGTCGTACACCAGCATGAACTCGGGCAGCGAGGCCACGTCGAAGCTGCCGCCGGCGCGGTACAGCGTGCGGACGATCTCGGGGGCGGGGTTGGCCTTGACGGCGTAGTAGGCCTGCACCCTGGGCAGGTGGCGCCGGAAGCTGGCGTAGTTGCGGCGGATCTCCTGGTGGTCGACGACGACCACCGGGGTGCCGTGCTGCCGGGCGAGGCGGGCGAGTGTCGTCCGGTTCATCGCGTTCCTCGTCCTCAGAAGACCGGCTCGCTCCCGTCCAGCATCTTCACCTTGTTGAACTTGAAGTACTCGCGGGTCATCGCCTTCATCATCGCCCCGCGCTTGTCGTAGAGCCTGCGCAGCGTCCGCGGCTTGTGGCGGGCCAGCGCGTAGTGGGTGAGCAGCGGCATGGCCAGGGTGGTGTCGGTGTAGCAGACGACCGCGTCCGGAAGCCGCGTGGGGTCGACCTTGCCCCAGCTCACCGCCTCGCTGGGCGTCGCGCCGGAGAGGCCGCCGGTGTCGGGCCGGGCGTCGGTCACCTGGAAGAAGTAGTCCTGCCCGTACTCCTTGATGCGCAGGACCTCCTGGATCTGCGGCTCCGTCTGCAGCATGAAGTTCTTCGGGCTGCCGCCGCCCCACAGCACGACCGCGCTCTTGCCGCCGCTGCGCTTGGCGGCGAGCACGTAGGCGGTCGTCTCGTTGACGTCGATCGAGGGGTTGAGGCGCAGCTTGTTGCCGCGCAGCTCGACTCCGGCGACGTTCATGCCGATGGTGGAGTCGCCCGGCGAGGAGGTGTAGCAGGGGACGCCCGCGCGGTAGGCGGCGGCCAGCACCGAGACGTCCTTGAGACCGGCCTTCCTCTCCCACTCGGCCGCGTAGCGGCCCAGCAGGTGGTGCAGCTCCGCCGTCCCCATCTCCTTCTGGAACTCGGGCTGGACCAGGATGCTGCGCAGGATCTCGTCCGTCGCCATCAGGCAGTCGCTGTAGCCGAGCAGCACGTCGTAGACGCGCACGATGTCGTTGTTGCGCAGCTCGGTGTCGTCGAAGGTGAAGCTGCCCGCGCGCACCGGGAAGTTCAGCGCGAAGTGGAGGTCGTGGTAGAGGATCGCGCCGGTGGAGACGATCCAGTCCACGAAGCCCGCCTTGATCAGCGGCACGATCGAGGAGCAGCCCATGCCCGCCGGCGTCAGGGCACCGGAGAAGCTCATCCCGATGGTCACCTCGGGGGCCAGCATCTTCTCGGTGAACAGCCGGCAGCCCTCGCGAAGGCGCGCCGAGTTGTAGGCGAGGAAGGTGCTGTCGACGAGGTCCGCGGCCTTCTCCTTGCCCGTGATCCCCTTCGGCAGGATGCGCGGTCCGCCGAGGAACTTGTCGCGGTGGGGGAGCTTCTTCCTCTTCAGCCACTCCGGGGTCTGGGACAGGTCCTCGCGGTAGCGGCGGTGCTTCGTCATCAGGGTTCCTCCAGGAGCGCCGCACGGGCGGGCGGGCGTCGGGCGATTCTAAGGTGGGACGCGCCGTCGCCCAAGCCGGTGGCTCTGCTACGATCGCCGGCTCATGGCACGACAGGTGGGCGAGGGACGATCGGCGCTCCAGCCGACGCCGGCGAAGCTGGGCTTCTCGATGCCGGCCGAGTGGGAGAGGCACGCGGCGACCTGGCTGGGCTGGCCGCACCATCCGACCGACTGGCCGGGCAAGCTCGACACCATCCGCTGGGTCTACGGCGAGATCGCGCGCAAGATCGCCCCCGGCGAGGTGGTCCGGATGCTCGTCGACTCCGCCGCGGCCGAGAGGCGGGCGCGGCGCTACCTCGCCGCCTCCGGCACGGACCTGAGGCGCGTGGCGTTCGTGCGCCACCCCACGAACCGCGGCTGGACCCGCGACAGCGGTCCCCTCTTCGTGAGGAAGCGCGCGGGCCGCCGCTCGGAGACGGCGATCGTGCACTGCCACTTCAACGCCTGGGCCAAGTACCGCGACTGGTCGAAGGACCGCAAGGTCCCCGAGACGGCCGCCCGCCTTCTGGGGAAGCGGCTTTTCCACGCGCGGGCCGGCGGCCGCGCGTTCGTGCTGGAGGGCGGCGGCATCGAGGTGAACGGGCACGGCACCCTCGTCACCACGGAGGAGTGCTATCTCGACCCGAAGACGCAGGTGCGCAACCCTGGGCTCGGCCGGGAGGGCTTCGAGGCGGCGCTGCGCGACGCGCTCGGCGTCAGCAACGTGTTCTGGCTGGGGCACGGCCTCGTCGGCGACGACACGCACGGCCACGTCGACGACCTCTGCCGGTTCGTGAACCCGAGGACGCTGGTCCTGGTCAGGGAGACGCGTCCCCACGACCGCAACTACCGTCCGCTGGCCGAGAACTGGGAGAGGATCCGGGACCTGCGCCTGGAGGACGGGTCGAAGCCCGAGGTGGTGCCGCTGCCGATGCCGGGGGCTCTCTTCCACGCGGGGCTGCGGCTGCCCGCGAGCTACGCGAACTTCTACATCGCGAACGCGGCCGTCCTCGTCCCCACCTTCAACGACCCCAACGACCGCCTTGCGCTGGGCCTGCTGGGCGAGCTGTTCCCGGACCGCCCCGTGGTCGGGATCCACGCCGTCGACCTGGTGCTGGGCTTCGGCACCCTGCACTGCCTGACCCAGCAGCAGCCGGCCTAGAATCGAGGTATCCCCCCTCGAGGTGCGCATGAAGAAGGTGCTGGAAGACGAGGCGGCGGCGTCGACGCCGGACGCGGCCGACGCGCGGTTCACCACCATCTCGGGCCGGCCCATCCAGCCGGTGTACCGGCCGGCGGACGCCGCCTCGCTCGACTACGAGCGCGACCTCGGCGATCCCGGGCAGTACCCCTACACCCGCGGCATCCACCGGACCATGTACCGCGGCAAGCTCTGGACCATGCGGCAGTTCGCCGGCTACGGCAGCGCCGCCCAGACGAACGGGCGCTTCAAGTACCTGCTCGAGCACGGCGGCAGCGGCCTCTCGGTCGCGTTCGACCTGCCGACGCTCATGGGCCGCGACCCCGACCACCCGCTGTCGCTGGGCGAGGTGGGCAAGTGCGGCGTCGCGATCTCGTCTCTGCAGGACATGGAGACGCTGTTCGCGGGGATCCCTCTGGACAAGGTCACCACCTCGATGACCATCAACTCGCCGGCGGCGATGCTGGTCGCCTTCTACGCCCTAGTCGGCGAGCAGCAGGGGGTGCCGCTGGCACGGCTCTCGGGGACCGTGCAGGCGGACATCCTCAAGGAGTTCATCGCCCAGAAGGAGTACATCTACCCGCCGCGGCCGAGCATGCGGATCGTCGTCGACATGATCCGCTGGTGCACCGAGCACATGCCGAGGTGGAACACCATCTCCATCTCCGGGTACCACATCCGCGAGGCGGGGGCGACGGCCGCGCAGGAGCTGGCCTTCACCCTGCGCGACGGGATCGAGTACGTGCAGTGGTGCGTGGACGCCGGCATGGACGTGGACAGCTTCGCCCCGCGGCTGTCCTTCTTCTTCAACTCCCACTCCGACTTCTTCGAGGAGATCGCCAAGTTCCGGGCGGCCCGGCGCATCTGGGCGCGGACCATGCGCGAGCGCTTCCAGGCGACGAACCCGCGCTCCTGGATGCTGCGCTTCCACACCCAGACCGCGGGGGTGAGCCTCACCGCCCAGCAGCCCTACAACAACGTGGTGCGCACGGCGCTGCAGGCGCTGGCCGGCGTCCTCGGCGGCACCCAGTCGCTGCACACCAACTCGCTCGACGAGGCGCTCGCGCTCCCCACCGAGGAGGCGGTGACGATCGCGCTGCGGACGCAGCAGGTCATCGCCCACGAGTCGGGCGTGGTCAACGCCGCCGACCCGCTGGGCGGGTCCTGGCTGGTGGAGAAGCTGACCGACGACATCGAGAGGGAGGCCCTCGACTACTTCCGCCGCATCGACGCGCTGGGCGGCATGGTCGCCGCCATCGAGCGCGGGTTCCCGCAGCGCGAGATCCAGGACTCGGCCTTCCGCTTCCAGCAGGCGGTCGAGCGCCGGGAGAAGATCATCGTCGGCGTGAACGAGCAGGTGACGGAGGAGAAGCCGGTCAGCATCCTCTACATCGACGAGACCGTCGCCGAGCAGCAGGTGGCCCGCGTCCAGCGGCTGCGCGCCACCCGCGACAACGGCCGGGTGAAGGCGAGGCTCGAGGACCTCAAGGCCGCCGCCCGCGGCACGGACAACCTGATGCCGCCGATCCTGGAGGCCTCCCGCGCGTACGCCACCGTCGGCGAGATGTGCGACGCGCTCCGCGACGTCTTCGGCGAATACCAGGAACAGCCGATCTTCTGATCACAGCCGTCCACGGGGGTCTGGGGGTGCAAAGCACCCCCCAGAACTAAGGACGCCAGGTACAGGCGTTGGCCCCGCTGGCCGCCACTCCTCTCCCTCCTCGCTCCCTCGGTGATGTGACGGTCCCGCGTCGGCCCCTCCTCCCAAGTGGCTCTCCGGCCGATGTGAGATCATTCCCCCATGGGCGACGAGCAGCCGCGCCGGCTCCGGGTGGTCATCGCCAAGCCGGGGCTGGACGGCCACGACCGTGGGGCCAAGGTGGTGGCCCGCGCCCTGCGGGACGCCGGCATCGAGGTGATCTACACCGGGCTGCGGCAGAGCCCCGAGCAGATCGTGGCCGCTGCGGCGCAGGAGGACGCCGACGTCATCGGGCTCAGCATCCTCTCCGGCGCGCACCTCGCGATCTGCCGACGGGTGGTCGACCTGCTTCGGGAGAAGGGGATGGCGGGCGTCCGGGTCTTCGTCGGGGGGATCATCCCGGCCCAGGACATCCCGGAGCTGCGGAAGATGGGGATCCACGACGTGTTCCTCCCCGGGGCCTCCACCCAGGACGTGATCCGCGCGATCGAATCGGGCGCACCGACCGCCGCCTGACAGGCCGCTGCCGCTAAATCTTTGACAACACGGGACCGGAGAGTCTATCTTCTGCGGCACACGCACCTGTGCCCGGGCGACCGAGTGCGGGGGGGCGCGGGCACGGGCGCCGGAGCCGGTCTCGAGGGCATGAGGGAATGGGCAAGAAGATCCTGCTCGCGGACGACAGCATCACCATCCAGAAGGTCATCGAGCTGACCTTCTCGGACGAGGACTTCGACGTGGTGACCGTCGGCAACGGACGCCTCGCCCTGGAACGCCTCCCCGAGGTCCGGCCCGACATCGTGCTCTGCGACATCATCATGCCGGAGAAGGACGGCTACGAGGTCTGCGAGCAGATCAAGTCCAGCCCGGCCTGGTCCCACGTGCCGGTCCTCCTGCTGACGGGCGCCTTCGAGCCCTTCGACCAGGACCGCGCCGCCCGCGCCGGCTACGACGGCTCGCTGGCGAAGCCGTTCGAGCCCGAGACCCTGATCGCGAAGGTCAAGGAGCTGCTGGCGCGCGCGCCGAAGCCGGCCCCCGTCGTGGGGCCGGTGGCGGCGCCCCCGCCGCGTCCTGCGACCCCGCCGCCCGTGCCGTCGTTCGTCGCCCAGCCGCCGACACCGGCCGTGCCGTTCCCGGCGCCTGCGACTCCGGCCCCCGCGCCCGTGTTCCGGGCCGTGCCGCCGCCGGATGCGGCGCCGCAGCCCGAGCCCGCTTTCATCCCCGAGGAGCCCTTCGGCGAGGAGCCGGACTTCGTGCCCTCGCCGCCCGCGCCGGGGCTGGCGGAGGCGGAGCGGCAGGCGCTGGCGATCCCGGAGCCGGGCGCGCCTGCCGGCGGCGACTCCTCGACGGTGATGTTCCGCGCCACGGAGCTGCCGTGGCACGCGGACGCTGCCGCGCCGCCCGCCGCAGTGACCTCTCCGATCGCGCGGTCGGCGGCGGTGCCGCCTCCGGTGTTCGTGCCCGAGCCGGAGCCGCACCCGCCGCAGCCTCCACCGCAGATCGTCGAGGAGGAGACGCCGGCGTTCGAGGCCGTGCTCGAGGAGGACCTCGAGTTCGGTGACGGCAGCTACCAGCATGAGCCTGAGCCGGAGCCCGCGGCCGCGCACGAGGAGCCGGTGTTCACACCCGACACGGCTGCGCCGCTGGCGAGCGGGCCAGCGCCCGAGTCGACCACCGGCGCCTTCGCCGCGCTCGTCCGCGAGCAGCTGGCGGTGTCGCAGGAAGGGGGCGAGCCGGTTGCGCCCGCCCCGGCGACGGAGCTCAAGCCCGAGACCGTCCGCGTCGAGCGCCACGTCGCCCCGCCGCCGATCCCGCCACCGGAACCGGAGGAGATGGTCGAGGAGCTGGAGGCCGACGAGGGCGTCGGATCGCTGGAGACGCTCGAGCCCGAGCCGCTGCACGCCCCGCCGTCCCCAGCCGTGGTCGAAGAGGAGTTCGACGAGGAGGACTTCTCGGCTCCGGCACCTCCGCTGCCGACGCCGCCTCCCCTGGCGTCCGCCCCGGCTGCAGCCGCGCCGGTGGCTCGGCCGACCCCGGTCGCTCCGCCGATGTCGCTCACGGGCGCCGTCGCGGCTGCGGTGGCGGCGCAGCCAGTCGTCCCGCCGGTGCCGTCCGCCGCCTCCTTCGCCGACGTGGCCCCGGCCGAGCCCGCCCCGGCCCCGTCGCAGGCGGCGGGCGTCTCCGTGCCGGTCGACATGGTGGAGAAGATCGCCCAGCGCGTGATCGCGCAGATCTCGGAGAAGGCCGTGCGCGAGATCGCCTGGGAGGTGATCCCCGATCTGGCCGAGGCGATCATCAGGCAGGAGATCGCGCGGCTGAAGGCCGAGCTCAGCAAGCTCTGACCAGGGAGCGGCGCCGCCCGCCGCCCCGACCCCCTGGAATCGCGCGCGACAGGAGGCGCAAGCGATCGTGCCCATCACCATCGATCCCGAGGCCCTGGGCGCCCACTTCGAGTCGAAGCAGGCCGAGGAGAAGTGGGACCGGCTCTGGCAGCAGTGGGAGATCCACCGCTTCGACGAGGACGGTCGCGGCCCGGCCTACGTGATCGACACCCCGCCGCCCACCGTCTCCGGCTCGCTCCACGTCGGGCACGTCTTCAGCTACACGCAGACGGACGTCCTGGCGCGCCATCAGCGGATGCGCGGACGCAACGTCTTCTACCCGATGGGCTGGGACGACAACGGCCTCCCCACCGAACGGCGGGTGCAGAACTACTTCCACGTGAAGTGCGAGCCGCACCTCGCCTACGAGCCCGGCCTGACGCTGCCCATGGCGGACGACGCCCTCCGCAAGCAGCCGGCGCGCCGGGTCTCGCGCGCCAACTTCATCGAGCTGTGCCTCGCCCTGACGGTGGAGGACGAGAAGGCGTTCAAGGCGCTGTGGCAGAGGCTGGCGCTCTCGGTCGACTGGGCGCTCGAGTACTCGACGATCAGCGAGCAGGCGCGGCGGCTCGCGCAGTGGAGCTTCCTCGACCTCTTCCGCAAGGGCCAGGTCTACCAGGTCGAGGCGCCGACGCTGTGGGACGTGGACTTCCGCACCGCGGTGGCGCAGGCCGAGGTCGAGGACCGGGTGCAACGCGGCGCCTTCCACCACCTGCGCTTCGGCGTGGAGGGTGGCGGCTCGTTCGTGATCGCCACCACGCGACCGGAGCTGCTGCCGGCCTGCGTCGGCGTCGCCGCCCACCCCGAGGACGAGCGCTACCGCGGCGTCCTGGGCAGGCGGGCGCTGACGCCGCTCTTCCGCGTCCCGGTGCCGATCTTCGCGAGCCCTTCGGTCGAGAAGGACAAGGGGACCGGCATCCTGATGGTCTGTACCTTCGGCGACGCGACGGACGTGCAGTGGTGGCGGGAGGAGCGGCTGGCCCTGCGGCAGGTGATCGGGCGCGACGGGCGGCTGGTCCCGGTCGAGTTCGGCTCGCCGACCTGGCCCAGCCAGGACCCCAAGGCGGCGAACGCCGCCTACGCCGAGCTCGTCGGCAAGACCGTGCGCGAGGCGCAGAAGCGGATGGTGGAGCTGCTGCGCGAGCCAAAGGCCTCCGCCACGGGTGAGGCCGCGCCGCCGCTGGTGTCGGAGCCGCAGCCCGTCGAGCACCCGGTCAAGTTCTACGAGAAGGGCGATCGGCCGCTCGAGTTCATCACCACCCGGCAGTGGTTCGTGCGCATCCTCGAGCACAAGCAGGCCCTGGTCGAGGCGGGGGAGAAGGTCCAGTGGCACCCCGACTTCATGCGCCTGCGCTTCCGCAACTGGACCGAGAACCTCAACCTCGACTGGTGCATCTCCCGCCAGCGCTACTTCGGCGTTCCCTTCCCCATGTGGTACCCGGTGAGAGGCGACGGCGCGACCGACTTCGAGCATCCGCTGCTCGCCGACGAGAAGACGCTGCCCATCGACCCGATGACGGCCGCGCCGCCGGGGTACGAGGAGGGCCAGCGCGACCAGCCGGGCGGGTTCCGCGCCGAGGAGGACGTCTACGACACCTGGTTCACCTCCTCGCTGACCCCGCAGATCGCCACCGGCTGGTTCACGAACCCCGAGCGGCACCGGCGCCTGTTCCCGATGGACGTCCGCCCGCAGAGCCACGAGATCATCCGCACCTGGGCCTTCTACACGATGGCCAAGGCCCTGCTGCACGAGAGGACCATCCCCTGGCGGCACGTGGCCATCTCCGGCTGGGTGCTGGACCCCGACCGCAAGAAGATGTCCAAGAGCAAGGGCAACGTGATCACGCCCATGCACCTGCTCGACCAGTACGGCTCGGACGCCGTGCGCTACTGGTCGCTCGCGGCGCGGCTCGGCACCGACACCGCCTTCGACGAGAAGGTGCTGAAGGTCGGCCGCCGCCTGGTGATGAAGGTGTGGAACGCCTCGAAGTACGTGCTGGCGCAGTCGGCCCCGGACGGCCCGGTGTCCCATGCGCTCGACGCGGCCTTTCTCGCGCGGCTGGGGGAGACGGTGGCCCGGGCGACGGCGCTGCTGGAGGAGCTGGACTACGCCGGGGCCCTCGACGCCGTCGAGCGCTTCTTCTGGTCGGGCTTCACCGACAACTACGTCGAGATGGTGAAGGCCCGCGCGCGCTCCGAGACCGACGCGGCCGGCCGGGCCTCGGCGGTGGCGGCGCTGCAGACGGGCCTCAGCGCCCTCCTGCGGCTGCTGGCGCCCTACCTGCCCTACGTCACGGACGAGGTCTGGTCCTGGGGCTTCGCGGCGGCGAGCGGCGCCCGCAGCATTCACCGCGCCCCCTGGCCCAGCGAGGCGGAGCTGGCGAAGGGGGTTTCGGTCCCGGCGAGCGGGCCCGTGTTCGACGCCGCCTGCGCCTTCCTGGAGGCCGTGCGCCGCGCCAAGAGCGCGGCCGGGGCGAGCGTGGGCCGCCACCTCGACCGCCTGCGGGTGGCGGTCAGCCCACGCACGGCGGCTCTCCTGCGCCCGTCCCTGGGCGACCTCGCCTCCGCCGCCCGGGTGGAGGGGGACGTGCTCGAGCCGCGAGAGGGCGCAGCCGACGACGCCTTCGAGGTGGTGGCGATCGAGCTGGCCACGGTAGCGCCGGAGGCCTGATGCCCGATCCCGCGGGCCTCCTGCGTGCGCTGACGGCGCGCGGAGCGGAGCCGCCTCCCCGGCTCGAGTGGCACGCCCGGCTCGTCTCCACGAACGACCGCGTCAAGGAGCTGGCCCGCGAGGGAGCCCGGGACGGGGTGGCGGTGCTGGCGGACGAGCAGACCGGGGGCCGCGGACGCGAGGGGCGCAGCTGGTCGTCGCCGCCGGGAGGCCTGTACCTTTCGGTCCTGCGGCGACCCGGTGAGGGTGCCTTGGGGCTGCTGCCGCTCGCCGCCGGCCTGGCGGTTGCGGACGCCGTCGCCGGGGAGGCGGGCATAGCCGCCGAGCTGAAGTGGCCGAACGACGTGGTGGTGGGCGGCCGCAAGCTGGCCGGAGTCCTCTCGGAGGCCTCCACCGGCGCGGGCGGCCTGGAGTGGGTGGTGGTGGGCATCGGCGTCAATGTGGCCGCGGTCCTGCCGGACGAGCTGCGGGCGACGGCGACGAGCCTGGAGGAGCTGCTGCCCGCGGGCCCGCCGGCGGCGGCGTCGCTGGCGGCAGCGGTGATCGTGCGCCTGCGCGTCTGGTACGATGCGCTCGCGACCCCGGCAGCGGTAGTGCAGGCGTGGCGGCGGCGTGCGCTGCCCTGGTGGGGCGAAACCGTCGAGGTGCGCACCGGCGCGGGCACATTGCGCGGGAGGCTGCTCGAGGTCGACGACGAGGGCGCGCTGGTGCTGTCCGTGGCCGGCGGGCCAAGGCGCGTCCTTTCGGGCGAGGTCATCCGGGCGAGGCGGGTCGACTGATGGCGGAGGGCATGCTCCTCACGATCGACGTCGGCAACACCAACACCGTCCTCGGCGTGTTCGAGGGAGCCCGGCTGCTCGTCCACTGGCGGCTCACCACCCGGCGCGAGCAGACGGCGGACGAGTACGGGATCCTGGTCCGCAACCTCTTCACCAGCTCGGGGCTGGCGCCGGGCGGCATCGAGGCCGTGGCGCTCGCCAGCGTCGTGCCTCCGCTCACCCCGGTGCTGGTGGCGTTGGCGCGGCAGTACCTCTCCCAGGAGCCTCTGGTCGTCGGCCCCGGGGTCAAGACTGGGATGCCGATCCTCTACGAGCCGCCCGCGGACGTCGGGGCCGACCGGATCGTGAACGGCGTGGCGGCGTTCGCCGCCTACGGCGGGCCGGTGGTGGTGGTCGATTTCGGCACCGCCACCACCTTCGACGTGGTGACGCGCAAGGGCGAGTACGTCGGCGGCGTGATCTGCCCGGGCATCGGCATCAGCGCCGACGCCCTCTTCCAGAGGGCGGCGCGGCTGCCGCGCGTGGACGTGCGCGACCCCGGTCGGGTGGTCGGTCGCACGACGGTCGGGTCGATGCAGGCGGGGCTCTACTACGGCTACGCGGCGATGTGCGAGGGCATCCTGGAGAGGATCCGCGCCGAGCTCGAGGAGAAGCCGCGGGTGGTGGCGACCGGTGGCCTCGCCGAGACGCTGGCCGCCGAGATCCCCTCGATCGAGGCGGTGGACCCGATCCTCACGCTCACCGGCCTGCGGCTGATCTGGGAGCGCAACCGGACCCCCGGGCGGTGAGCCCGGCCGCCGACCCCGAGGCCGCGTACTACCAGGCGGTCGAGGAGTACTTCGTCTCCCGTCGCGGCGACCCCCTGTTCCTGTCGAACGCCGACTGGAACCTCGTCCGCAAGTGGCGCCTGGCCGGCCTGCCGCTGCGGGTCGTGCTGCGCGGGATCCGCGACGCGCTCGACGCGCACGAGCACGGCTGGAGCCGTGACCGCAGGGTGGGAAGCCTCGCCTACTGCGCGCGGGAGGTGGAGGCGGCGCGCGAGCGCTGGGAGCGGGCGCTCTCGGGCGGGGTCGAGGGTGGGGGAGAACGGGACCGGGCGCTGGCAGCGTTTGCGCAGGCGCTCGAGCAGGCGAGCGGCCTCGGGCCGCGCGCGCGCGTCGTGGCCACGGCTCTGGCCCGGGAGCTGCGGACCCGCGGGGGCGGCTCGCTGCCCGAGCTGACGCGCTGGCTGGCGGAGGCAGAGGCGCGTCTGGTGGAGGCGCTGCAGGCGGAGGAGGCGGAGCAGACGCGGGCGAGCCGGGCGGCCGAGGTGGAGGCGGCCCTGTCACGCTGGTGCGGGCGCATGCCGGCGCGGGTGGTGGAGCAGATCCGCAAGGAGTCGCTCGTCCGCCGCACGCTGGAGGCGCATGCGCTGCCGCGGCTCAGCCTCTTCCACCTGGAGGCCGGGGGAGAGGCGCCGTCGTGAGCGGGACCGAGGCGGCCCCGAGGGTGGGCGACGCGGTCGATCTGGCGATCGACAAGGCGGTGTACCGGGGGCGCGGCCTGGGCCGCGTCGCGGGTCGGGTGGTGTTCGTGCCGCGGAGCTACCCGGGGGACCGTGTCCGCGCCCGCGTCACCGCTGTGCACGCCGGGTACCTAGAGGCATCTCTGGTCGAGGTGCTGGAGCCGACGGCCTCGCGGCGAGAGGCTACCTGTCCGCAGGGGCCCGAGTGCCCCGGCTGCGCGTACCAGGAGGTCGTGTACGAGGAGCAGCTCCGGCTCAAGGAAGCCGTCCTTCGGGAGTCGCTGGCGCGTGCGGGGGCAGGCTGGGACGGCCCCATCGCCGTTCACCCCTCTCCCGAGCGGGGCTGGCGCGTGCGGGCGACCGTCCACGCCTCGGCCGGCGAGCATGGCCTGCGGCTCGGCTTCCGGCGCGAGGGCAGCCACCGCATCCTCGACTTCGGCGGCTGTCAGCAGATGTCGGAGCCGATGAACGCCGTGGTCCCGCAGCTGCGCGAGGCGCTCGGTCGCCGTCGCGGCCTCGCGGCCAGCCTCCGCGGAATCGACCTGCTGGAGTCGCCCGACGCCGGGCAGCGGGTGGCGGCGCTCGCCACCACCCTGCGACCCGCCGAGGCCCCGCAGCTCGCCGGCATCGCCGGGCAGGTCCCGGGCCTCGCCGGCCTCGGCGTCCTCTGCCACCCGCACCGCCTGCAGTGGTTGCACGGCGCGCCCCACGTGGAGGCTCGGGTGGCGGGGCTCGTGCTGCGCGCCCACGTGGAGTCCTTCTTCCAGGCGAACCGGTTCCTGCTGGAACCGCTGGTGGCGACAGTGACGGAGCTGGTTCCCGCCGGCAGCGGGCGCATCCTGGACCTCTACGCGGGCGTGGGGCTCTTCTCGCTGCCGCTCGCTGCCCGCGTGGGCGGGGAGGTGGTGGCCGTCGAGCAACCCGGCACGGCGAGCGAGGACGCCCGGGAGAACGCGCGGCGCAACCGGCTGGACGCGGTCCGGGTCAGGGCGGAGGACGTCGCCTCCGCGCTGGCGGCCATTCCGGTCGAGCCGGGCGAGCGCGTCGTCCTCGATCCTCCCCGCAGCGGTGCGGGCGCGGGAGTCGTCGACGCCATCGCCGGGCGCTCGCCACGGGCGGTCGTCTACGTGTCCTGCGATCCGCCGACGCTCGGCCGCGACCTCGCCCGCTTCGCCGCAGCCGGGTACCGGCCGGACACCGTCCACCTGTTCGACCTCTTCCCGGACACCTTCCACCTCGAGACGGTCGTGCGGCTGCACCGGTGAGCGCCGTTGTGACACTGCGCGAACTGTACTGAGCGGCCGCCGGCCGGAACGCCGGCTCGCGTAGCCTGCCGCCTCGTGCGTAGGCCCCTGCTCGCCGGCGCGGCGCTATTCGGCGCCGGGTGTCTGGCCACCGACGGCGCCGGCGAGCGGGGGCAAGTCCTGGCGCTGCTGCTGCTCGCGGCGGCGCTGATCGCGCTGGTGCCCTTCGCGCGCGGCCGGGCGCTCGCCCTGGCTCTGGGCGCGGCCACGGTGGCTCTCGGCGCGGCGGCGGTGCGGGTGGAGTCGGCGGGCTTGGCTCGCAACCCCCTGCGACGCCTCGCCAGCGCCGCCGGCGAGGCCGATGGCGACGCCGTCGCGCCGGCGCGCGTGGTCGGGGTGCTGCGTGGCGACGCCTTCGAAGCGTTCGGGCGGCTGGCGATGGCGCTCGACGCCGAGGCGGTCGAGAGCGGAGGCCGCCGCCTGCCGGTGAGCGGCCGTGTGCGCCTCTCCGTCGGCGGCGAACAGGGGCGGCCGGTGCTCCTGGACGGCGACCGGGTGGCGGTCTGGGCGAGGCTGACCCCGCCGTTGTCCGAAGCCCCGCGCGACGGCACCGTGGCCTTCGGCTACTGCAAGTCGACGCGCCTCGTCGAGCCGCTCGGGCGCGCGAGCCTGGGACTGCTGCGCCGTGCGGCGGACCGGGTGCGCCGCTACGCCCGCGAGGCGATCACCCGCAGCATCATGCCGGGTCCCGAGCGAGGGCTGGTGCTGGCGATGGTACTGGGCGATCGCTCGGAGATAGACGAGGCGACCGCGGAGGCGTTCCGCGCCTCCGGTACCTACCACGTGCTCGCGCTGTCGGGCGCCCAGGTGGCGCTGGTGGCGGGCCTGATCGTGGGGGCGCTGCGGCTCCTGCGGGTGGCGCCTTGGCCGCAGGCGCTGCTGACGGGCTCCGCCGTCTGCTTCTACGCCCTGCTGGTGGGCGGGGACCTGCCGGTGGTGCGGGCGGCCCTGATGGCCAGCGCCCTGCTGGTCGGTCGGGCGCTGGAGCTGGACGGCGACGCGGCGAACCTGCTGGGCTTCGCGGCCCTGCTGATGATGCTGCACCAGCCCGGCTGCGTGCGCGACGTCGGTTTCCAGCTCTCGTTCGGAGCCACCCTGGGCATCCTGATGCTGGCCGGGCCGCTGGCCCGTGGGGTGCCCCGGCTGCCGTTGCGCGTCGACGTGGCGGTGGCGGCGTCGATCGCGGCGCAGGCGGCGCTCGGGCCGATCCTGGCGGCCGCCTTCCACCGGCTGGCGCCGGCGGCGGTGGTCCTGAACCTGGCGGCGGTGCCCCTGTCCTCTGCCGCCCTGCTGAGCGGGCTGGCGGTCGTTCTCGCCTGGCCGCTGGGCGAAGGCCTCGCCCGCGCGGTGGGGCTGGTCGCCTGGCTCGCCGGCCGTGCCCTGCGCGCCTCGGGCGACCTCGGGCCCCTCGCGCCGTGGCTCGACGTGCGGGTGCCCACGCCGTCGCTCGGGCTGCTCGCCCTGCACGCGTGCGGCCTGGTCCTGCTGGCCCGCGGCCGGCGCCGGAGCGGTCTGCTGCTGCTGGCCGCCGCCACCGCGGGGGTGGTGCTCGGACCCTTCCGGCCGGCCGCCGACGGCCGACTCCACCTCACGGCGATCGACGTGGGCGAAGGCGACAGCCTCCTGCTCCGGTCCGGGTCGGGGCGGGCGCTGCTGGTC
Organism: Vicinamibacteria bacterium; assembly: GCA_035542035.1. Classification (GTDB taxonomy): domain Bacteria; phylum Acidobacteriota; class Vicinamibacteria; order Fen-336; family Fen-336; genus DATBSL01. Next base: position 79,042 of record DATKME010000019.1, read on the forward strand.
GACGCGGGCGGCGGCCGCGACGCCCGCTTCGACCCGGGCGAGAGGCGGGTCGCACCCGAGCTCTGGCGGGACGGGCTGCGCCGGCTCGACTCGCTTCTCATCACGCACGCCCACCCGGACCACGCCGGCGGTGCCGCCTTCGTTTGCCGTGCCTTCCACATCGGCGAGATCTGGGAAGGGCCGGCGGCGCCCGCCGACCCGGTCTGGAGACGAGCGATGGCGGCGCTGCCGGCAGGGGTGGCACGCCGCACGCTGGTGGCGGGGATGCTCCTGGACTGGCAGGGCGCGCACATCGCCGTCGTCTCCCCGCCCCCGCCGGGTCGGGTGCCGCTGCGGGTGCGCAACGAGGACTCGCTGGTGCTCGACGTCGGGTTCGGCGAGGTCCACCTCCTGCTCAGCGGCGATGTCGAGGGCAGCGCCGAGAGGGAGATGAGGGCGGGGCCTGCGTTCGTGGTGAAGGTGCCTCACCACGGCGGCGCAGGCAGCAGCTCGGAGGCGTTCGTGAAGACCGTACGCCCGCGACTGGCCCTCGTCTCCGCTGGAGCGCACAACCCCTTCGGCCACCCGCGCCCGGAGGTGGTCGCCCGGTACGCCCGCGCCGGGGCGCTGCTGCTGCGAACGGACCGTGACGGCACCATCGAGGTGGCGACCGACGGGCAGCGTGTCTGGGTGCGGACGAGCGGAGAGGCCGTCGAGCGCCGAATCCGCTGAAGCGTCAGGCCTTCGACCGCGTTCGTGCTACCATCACGCCCGCGGGCCGGCGGGAGCGCGAACGTTCCTGCGCCCGTCGAGCGCGGATGAGCGAGAGCGACGAGAGGCCTTTCTCCGTGAGCGACCGCCGGCACTTCACGCCGGAAGGGCGTCCCCGCGAGGAGCAGGCGGAGGCACCTGCGCCCGGGTCCGCGGCGCCCGCCGGGCAGGGCCCCGCCGAGCGCCCACAGCCGCGCCGTCCCGTCGGCCCAGTGGACTTCAGCGCCTTCCTGCTCTCGCTGGGCGCGCAGGCGGGCCTGTTGCTCTCGGGTGGAGGCGAGGCCGGCGCCGAGGGGCGGGACGAGGAGGCCGCGCTCGACGGCGCGCGCCAGATCATCGACATCCTGGACATGCTCCGGGACAAGACCCAGGGCCGGCGCACCGAGCAGGAGACGCGCGTGCTCGAGGACCTGCTGTTCCAGCTGCGGATGGCCTGGGTCGAGCGGAGCCGCGGCGAGAAGCCATGAGCGGCCCCGCGCTGGCCATCGGCCTGTTGCTGCTGGCCCCGGCGGGCTCCCCGCCGGCGCCCGCGCGTGCGCCGGTGGCGAGCTTCCAGGAGCTGCTGGCGGCCGAGGTGCGCGCCGAGGCGACGGGCGACGCGGCGGCGGCCGAGCGGGCGCTGCGCGAGATCCGGCGCGCGCGCATCGAGCGCAACGTGACCAGCCTCGACACCGTGGGGCTGGCCTTGGTGCGGCGCGGCGTCGAGCGGCTCGACCGCGGCGAGCGCGACTCGGCCGAGGACGCGTTCCGCGCCGCGGTCGCCCTGGCGCCGGGTTTGCCCGACGCCCACTTCGGCCTCGCCACCACGCTGCTGCGCAAGGGCCCGCTGGGGGCTCTCCCCAGCGCGAAGGCGACCGTGACGGGCGTCCTCGCCTTCCTGGACACCGCGCGCGGCGAGGTGAAGGCGCGCGACCTGCTGGCGGTAGCGTGGCTGGTGTGCGTGTTCGCCCTGATCTGCACGGTGGCGGTGGCGCTGCTGTTGCGGCGGGGAGGCCTGCTGAAGCACGACATCGAGGAGCGGCTGGGCTCGCGCCGGAGGGGCATGGCCGGGGTGGCGGCGCTCCTGCTGCTCCTGCTGGCCCCGGTGGTCGCCATGCAGGGCTGGGGGTGGCTGCCGCTGTGGTGGCTGGCTCTGTTGTACGCGTACCTGGGCCGCGCCGAGCGGGTGACGGTGGTCGGCGTCCTGCTGGCGCTGCTGACGGTCGGCCCGGCGATCACCTCGCTCGACTACCGCGCGCGTACGGTGCAGAACCCCCTGTTCGCCGCCTCCATGGCCGCCGTCGAAGGAGCGCCCGAGCCGTCCGACCTGGAACTCCTCGAGCAGGCGGCGAACTCGGACCCGCAGGATCGCGACCTCGCCTCCCTGCTCGGCAACGGCCACCGGCGGGCCGGCCGCTACGACCAGGCGGCGCAGCTCTATGGCCGCCTGCTGGCCGCGGACCCGGGTGACACCTACTCGGCCAACAACCTCGCGAACCTCGACTTCAGCCGTGGTGCCTACGACGCTGCGCTCGCCCGCTACAAGGCCGGCACGGAGGCGCGCGACCCCGGCGTCGCCGCCACCTCGTACTACAACCTGTCGCTCGCCTACCTGTCGAAGTTCGACTACCAGGCCTACAACGAGGCGAAGTCGAACGCCGACCGCCTGGCCCGGCGGCTGGTGGCGCAGTACGACCGCTGGAAGTACGACTCCGGCGACTACGCGGTGGTCGACCTGGGGCTCTCCCGCGACCAGGTGTGGGACAAGCTGGGGGGGACGAGCAGCGGCGTCGCGGTGCGCAACGTGCTGGGCGGCGCGCCGGCGCTGCCGCAGGCGGGCAGCCTGCTCGCCTCGGCGGCGAACCGGCTGGCCGGAGCGCTGGCCGCTTTCCTGGTGGTGGTGCTGGTGCTCCGGCGCTGGCGGGGGCCGAAGGCGGCGACCGTGCACTGCGCCCGCTGCGGGGCCGCCTTCTGCCACTACTGCCAGCTGGCGCAGACGACCGGCGGCCTGTGCTCCCAGTGCTTCCACCTGTTCGTGGTGCGCGACGGGGTGTCCGGCCCGGCTCGGAACCGGAAGATGACCGAGGTGCAGCGGGCGGAGACCCGGAGGCGCTGGGTGTTCCGGGTCCTGTCGGTGCTGGCGCCGGGGGCCGGGCACCTCTACGCGGGACGGACCGTGGTGGGCCTTCTGCTCCTCGTTCCCTGGTACGCGGCCCTGTCGCTCATCGTCGCCTGCCAGCTGACGCCGTTCACCGAAGTGTCCTCGCGGCTGCTTCCTCCCTGGCCGCTGCTGATCGCCGGCGTGGTGCTGGCGGCCATCTGGGTTTCCGCGCACCGGGTGCGGGCGGACGTCTCCGCCAGCCTCGTCACGGCATACCGCCCGGGCGCGCGGCGCGCCCGGGCGACCCAGGGCGTCTGAGACCATGGCCCTCGAAGGCACCATCCGCGACTTCGGGCTGCCCGACATCTTCCAGCTCATCGGGCTGCAGCGGAAGACGGGGACGCTCACCCTGACGAAGGACAAGGAGGCCGAGACCGTCACCGTCACCTTCGAGAACGGGATGGTGGTGATGGCGGACTCCTCCGCCCGACGGCTGGAGGACCGGCTGGGCAACGTGCTGGTCAAGCAGGGCAAGGTCTCCCGCGAGCGGCTGGACGAGGCGCTCGCCCTGCAGAAGCAGACGCTGCAGCGGCTCGGGCACGTCCTGCTCGCCGCCTCTGCCATCACCCCCCACGACCTGCGCGAGGCCCTCACCATCCAGATCTCGCAGATCGTGTTCCGCGTGTTCCGCTGGCGCGACGGCAGCTACCAGTTCGCGCCGGCGGACAGCGTCGACTACGACCGCGAGAACTTCTCGCCGATGAGCACCGACTTCATCCTGATGGAAGGCATCCGGATGGTGGACGAGTGGCCCATCATCGAGAAGAAGATCCCCTCCTTCGACCTGGTGTTCAGGCCGGCGGTGGACCCCGGCCTCATCGACGTGGCTGCCGGCGGAGCCGAGGCGGCGGCGCGTCCTGCCAGCGGCGCCAGCGGCCGCATCCGCCTGACCCCGGAGGAGGAGCGCGTCTTCCGCAAGCTGGACGGCACGCGCACGGTGCAGGCCGTCATCGACGCCACCGGCGGCGGCGAGTTCGACGTGTGCCGGACGCTGTTCGACTTCCTCAACCGCAACCTGATCGTGCCCGTCGGCCACGGCGAGACGAAGGCGCAGGAGGAGGAGGGCCGTGCCGGCGCCTCGGCGGCGCCCGTCTACGTGGCCGGCGCGCTGGCCCTGGTGCTGGCCGTCGCCGGGATCGCGGTGAACCGTGGCCAGCCCTTCGCGGTGGCGGGGCTCAAGCCGATGCTGCCGCTCTCGCGCGGGCTGCTCCAGGACGGGGTGACCCACTCGCGGCTGGTCCGCCTGTCCCAGGCGATCGAGGCCTGGCGTGCCACCAGCGGCACCCCGCCCGCCACGTTGGACGAGCTGGCCCGCGCCGGGCTGGTCGACCGCAGCTACCTGCTCGACCCCTGGCGGAGGCCCTTCCACTACGAGCCGGGGCCCCGGGGCTACCTGCTGAGCGCGGTGGACGAGACGGGCCGCAATCGTCCGGACGCGACGCTCGACCGGCGCGGGACCCGCTGACGTTCGCCATGCAGCAGTTCCGCCTGGGGGAGGCGACTCCCCCCGGCTGGCGCGAGCCGGCCGTCACCATCGGCAACTTCGACGGGGTGCACCGCGGCCACCAGGCGCTGGTCCGCGCGACCGCCGGCTGGGCTCGCGCCCACTCGGGCACCGCGCTCGTGCTCACCTTCGACCCGCACCCCGCTCGGGTGCTGGCGCCCTCGCGGGCGCCGGCGAACCTGACGACACCCGCGCAGAAGGCGGAGCTGCTGGCGGGGCTGGGGGTCGACGCGGTGGTCACGCTGCCGTTCGACGCGGGGGTGGCCGCCCTCGCCCCCGAGGTGTTCGTGGCGAGGGTGCTGGTCGAGACCCTGGGTGCCCGGCACGTGGTGGTGGGGGAGGGCTTCCGCTTCGGAGCCCGCCAGTCCGGCGACGCCGCGCTGCTGAGACGCCTCGGCGCGGAGCGCGGCTTCACGGTCGAGGCGGTGGCGCCGGTGCTGCTGGACGGCCAGCCCGTCAGCAGCAGTCGGGTGCGCGAGGCGCTGGCGGCGGGCGAGGTCGCGCTGGCCCGGGAGCTGCTGGGCCGCGACTACTTCGTCGACGCGACCGTGGTCCGGGGCGACGGCCGCGGGCGGACGATCGGCGTCCCGACGGCCAACCTGGAGTGCGACAACGAGATCGTGCCGGCGCGCGGCGTCTACGCCGGCCGGCTGCGCACCGCCGACGGCGCCTGGCACCAGGCCGTCGTCAACCGCGGCCTGCGCCCGACCTTCGGCGGCGGCAGCGAGACGGTCGAGGCGCACCTGCTGGACTTCCAGGGCGGCCTCTACGGCTCGCGGGCGCGGCTGGCGTTCGCCCACCGGTTGCGCGAGGAGCGGCGCTTTCCGGGCCCGGAGGCGCTGCTTCAGCAGGTCCGCGAGGACGTGGCCCGCGCCCGCGCCCTGCTTTCGACCCCCGGCGAAGGCGGAGGTATAGTCGAAGGCCGATGACGGAGCTGGCCGTCGACACGCGCGAGCTGGAAAACGTGGTGCTGCTCTACCCGCGCGGCTTCCTCAACGCCCACACCGTCCGCCTCTTCGAGACGGAAATGCAGAAGGCGCTCGATCGCCGCCGCTACAACATCGTGGTGAGCTGCGGTGGCCTCAAGTACATCGCCAGCGCCGGGCTGGGCGCGCTCATGGGCGTGATCGAGGAGGTGCGCACCAACGGCGGGGACATCCGCATCGCCGAGCTCAACGAGACGGTGCGCAACATCTTCGAGATCCTGGGGTTCAACCACCTTTACCGGATCTTCCCCTCCGAGGTGGACGCCATCCTGAGCTTCCGCGGCGGTGGGGAGGCCGGGCCAAAGGGCGCGTGAGCCCGCGGCGCGCCGCGCGTCCGGCCCTGGTCCTGCGTGTCCCCAGCCGCACCGAGTTCCTGGCCGTGGTGAGGGACGTGACCCGCCGGATGGCGGAGCTGGCGGGCTTCGACCGGGGGCAGGCCGAGCAGCTGGCGCTGGCGGTGGACGAGGCCTCCACCAACGTCATCGAGCACGCCTACTCGGGGGCCCAGGACCGCGCGTTCGAGCTGCGCTTCTCCGACCGCGGCGGCGAGCTGCGGATCGACGTGGTGGACGACGGCCTGACCGTCGACCCCCGGACGGTGCCCAAGGTCGACCTGGCGCGCTACGCCAGCGAGCGGCGCACGGGCGGCCTGGGCGTGCACCTGATGGGCCGCATCATGGACTCCGTCACCTTCAGCCGCGCGGCCCGCCGCAACGTCTGCTGCATGGTGAAGCGCAAGCCGGCGGCCGGAGAGCAGCGGCCGTGAGCACGCCGGTCGTCTACCAGTACCAGCAGGCGCTCGACGAGTTCCGCCGCGAGGGCCGCGAGCCGCCCCTGCTCAAGCGCATGTCCGAGCTGATCTCGCTGCTGGACCTCACCACCACGCTCGGCTCCAGCCTGACCACCGGCGAGATCCTGGACGCCGCCCTGCTCATCGTGATGGGGGAGCTGCAGGTCGCGCGCGGCGCGCTGTACGTCGCCGATGGCGAGGGGCGCTTCCGGTTGCGCGTCTCGCGCGGGCTGCCCGCGGGCGCGCCGGAGAGCCTCTCCGGCGACGCGGCGGCGGAGCCGTTCGCGGTGGCGGCCGGCGAGAACGACTTCTCGCGTGCCGGGCTGTCGCTGGTCTGCCCGGTGCGCCGCGGCGGGCGCACGATCGCTCTCCTCGGCCTGGGACCCCGGGCCGAGGGGCGGCCGTTCGGGCGCGAGGAGGCGGGCTTCCTGGAGAGCCTGGCCGCCTGCGCCGCCACGCCCATCGAGAACGGGCTCATCTACGAGGAGCTGCGGCGTGTCAACCAGTCGCTGTCGGTGAAGGTCTTCCAGCTCCACAACCTGTTCGACATCGGCCGCGAGCTGACGGCCAGCCTGGACGAGGCGGCCATCGAGCGGCTGGCCTCGACCAGCCTGATGGGCCACTTCCTGGCCTCGCGCTGCGCCGTCTACCGCCTGCGCGGCAACGGCCGGCTGGAGCGGACGCAGGTGCGCGGCCTGCGCGCCGAGGAGGCGCCGGGCGAGCTGCCGGACCCGGACGAGGTGAAGCTGTGCGCGGCCGGCCCGCGCCGGGTGGACGCGCTGCCGCCCGGCGCCGCGCGGGACATGCTGGCGGCCGCCCGGTTCGCCCTGGTGGTGCCGCTCTCGACGGGGAGCACCTGCAGCGGCCTGATCGCGCTGGGGGAGCAGCCGGCGGGGCGGACCTACGGCGAAGAGGACGTCGATTTCGCGGCGGCTCTCGCCCGCCAGGCGCAGGCGGCCCTGGAGGCCGCCCTGCTGCACCGCGTCCGCATCGAGAAGGAGCGGCAGGACCGCGAGCTGCAGATCGCCCGCGAGATCCAGCAGGGGCTGCTGCCGAAGACGCGGCCGCAGGTGGCCGGCTTCGACCTGGCGGCGCTCAGCCACTCCTGTTACCAGGTGGGCGGGGACTACTACGACTTCATCCCGCTCGCGGGCGGCCGGCTGGCCATGGTGATCGCCGACGTCTCCGGCAAGGGCACGCCGGCCAGCCTGATGATGGCCTCCGTGCACGCCTCGCTGCAGGCGATGGCGGGGACGGCCGCGCCGCACGAGCTGCTGCAGCGGCTCAACCGCTTCCTCTACGACAACACGCAGGAGAGCCGCTACGTGACGCTGTTCTACGGCGAGCTGGATCCGGCCCGGCGCCTGCTGCGGTACGTCGACGCCGGCCACGTCCCGCCGTACCTGCGGCGGGCGGACGGGCGCGAGGAGCGCCTGCGCACCGGCGGGCCGGTGATCGGGTTGCTGGAGGACGTCTCGCTGGACACCGGGGAGGTCCGCCTGGAGCCGGGAGACCTGCTGACGGTGGTGACGGACGGCGTCACCGAGGCGCTGTCTCCCGCCGGCGAGGAGTTCGGCGACGCCCGGGTCGCCGCCGCCCTGGCGGAGGCCCGGGGCGGGGCGCAGGCGGCTCTCGAGACGCTGGTGATGGCGGTGGAGGCGTGGACCGGGGAGGCGGGCTGCACGGACGACCTCACGGTCCTGACGCTGAGGGCGATCTCTTGATGGAACTGCGACTGCTGGACACCATGAGCGGCGGCGTGGAGCCGCTGCAGCCGCTCTCGCCGCCGGAGGTGCGCTTCTACGCCTGCGGCCCGACGGTCTACAACCGCGCGCACGTGGGCAACTTTCGCAGCTTCGTCGCCGTCGACGTGCTGCGGCGCACGCTGCGCCACCTCGGCTACACCGTCCGCGAGGTCATGAACATCACGGACGTGGACGACCGCATCATCCAGAAGGCGCAGGAGGCGGGGAAGGACCTGCGCTCGTTCACCGCCCAGTACGTCGCCGCCTTCGAGGAGGACATGGCGGCGCTGCGCATCGAGCGGCCGGAGCACATGCCGCGGGCGACCGACCACATCCCCGAGATGATCGACCTCGTCTCCCGGCTGGGCGCGCGGGGACACACCTACGAGGCCGACGGCAGCGTCTACTTCCGCATCGCCTCCTTCCCGGAGTACGGGCGGCTGTCGCGGCTCGACGTGGCGGGGATCCAGGCCGGGGCGAGGGTCGACACCGACAAGTACGACAAGGAGAACGCCCGGGACTTCGTGCTGTGGAAGCTCAAGACCGACGAGCCCGCCTGGGCGCAGTGGGAGGCGCCCTTCGGCAAGGGCCGGCCGGGCTGGCACCTCGAGTGCTCGGCGATGAGCATGAAGTACCTGGGCGAGACCTTCGACCTGCACGCCGGCGGGGAGGACCTCGTCTTCCCGCACCACGAGAACGAGATCGCCCAGAGCACGGGCGCCACCGGCAGGGTGTTCGCCCGGCGCTGGATGCACGTGAAGCACCTGCTGATCGACAACGAGACCATGTCGAAGAGCAAGGGCAACTTCTTCACCATCCCCGACATCGTCGGCCAGGGCCACCGGCCGGAAGCCATCCGCTACCTGCTCGCCGGCTCCCACTACAGCAAGCCGCTGAACTTCAGCTTCGAGGCGCTCTCCGCCTCGGCCACCGCGCTCGAGCGCGTGCACGGCCTGGTCGGCCGGCTCGACGAGGTGATCGCCGAGGGAGCGGAAGGACCCGAAGGGCCGGCCGAGGAGACGGCGCGCACGGCCCGCGAGGCGTTCGACGAGGCGCTCGCCGACGACCTCAACACGCCCGAGGCGCTGGCGGCGGTGCACGGCCTCGTCTCCCGCGCGAACACGCTGGTCGCCGAGAGGGCCCTCACGCGTGCCGGCGCCCGGCGGGTCCGCCAGGAGCTCGAGGCGATGGACGGCATCTTCGCGGTCCTGTTGCCGACGGCGGTGGAGGACCGGCTCAGCCCCGAGGAGCAGCAGCTCTTCGACGCCCGGCAGGACGCCCGGCGCCGGCGCGAGTTCGCTCGCGCCGACGAGGCGCGGGCGAAGCTGGAGACGCTCGGCGTCGTCCTGGAGGACACGCCGAAGGGCACGCGCTGGCGCCGGAAGCGCTAGGGTGGACACGTCGCGGCCGTCGCGGCCGGGGCAGAGCGGGGAGGACCTGGCCTGCGCCCACCTGCAGGCGAGCGGCCTTTCGATCCTGGCCCGCAACTACCGCTGCCGCCGGGGCGAGATCGACGTCGTCGCCCGTGACGGGTCGACGGTCGTGTTCGTGGAGGTGAAGGAAAGAAGCAGCACCTCCCACGGCACCGCCATCGAGGCGGTGACCGCGACCAAGCGGCGGCGCATCCTGCTGGCGGCCCGCTTCTTCGCCGCCCGGGAGGGGCTCTCCGAGTCGCCGGCCCGCTTCGACGTGATCGCGATCGACTGGGGACCGGACGGCCCACGCCTGCGGCACGAGAAGGACGCGTTCGGGGACGGCTAGATCCAGGCAGGAATGAGCCGGAATGAAGAAGCCCCGTGAACCCTTCTCGGGCTCCTGGGGCTCATTCGGGTTTTCGGCTAGCCCGGGCAGCTAGGGAGGTGGAGCGGGAAACGGGATTCGAACCCGCGACTTCGACCTTGGCAAGGTCGCACTCTACCACTGAGTTATTCCCGCTCAGCACTCGTCAAGATAAGCGAGCCCCGCGCGTCGCGTCAAGCCGCCGTCACCTTGATTCCGGGGCCGGGAACCCACTATAGTCGCCAGGACGGCGGCGTAGCCAAGTGGTAAGGCGGAGGTCTGCAAAACCTCTATTCGGCAGTTCGATCCTGCCCGCCGCCTCCAACATCATCAGCGACTTACGGGCGAGCGCCTCGGGGCTCGGAGGGCTCGCTTGACCCGAAGCTTGACCCGAGCGGCCCATCAGCGAGCCTTCCGCACGGCTGTCATGGGGAGCACCTTGCGGACGGTCGCCGCGGTCGCCTCGTGGAACGCCGCCAGCTTCTCGGCGCCCTCCTTCAGCATCGCCGCGTCGACGATCGCGTAGCGCCGGTAGACCGACTCCGTCTTGTGGCCGACGAGCTTCATGGCGGTTGACCGGGGCACGCCGGCCCGTTCAAGGTTCCGCACGGCCGTCCGGCGGTAGTCGTGGGGGATGAGGTGGACCACCCGGCGCAGCAGCACGCCGCGCCGCACGACGTTGCCCGCCGTGTCCTTGCGGTCCGGCTTGCGGATGTCGTGACCGAGGCCGGCAGCGACGCAGGCCGCCGCCCACGACCGGCGGAAGCTGACGATCCGCTTACCGTTCCGGTGGAAGACGAGCGGGACGACCGTGTCCGTCGCCTTCTCGACGGCGTCGGTGGCCTTCCGCTGAGCCTCCAGCACCGCTCGCAACTCGGGAGTGAGGGGGAACTCGCGGCCCTGCCCGTTCTTCGTCTCGCCCGGTTCCAGCCGCAGCCACCCGCCCGCGAGGTCGACGTGGCGCCACTCGCGGGTGAGGATCTCGGAGTCGACCCGCCAGCCGGTGATGTAGGCGACCTCCAGCACGGGGCGGAGGTCGGCGGGCAAAGCGGCGAGGATCGCCTCGTGCTGGTCGCGCTCGACGAAGCCGGAGCGCGGCGCGGCCTCCCGCAGCATCGTGATGTAGGGCACCCTGCCGACGCGGAACGACCGCTGAGCGAGCTTGAACGCGGTCTTCAGCGCCGTCAGTTCGCGGTTGACGGTTCCGTTCGCGGCCTTCTCGCGCAGGCGGTGGGCGACGTACTCGCCAATGCGCTGCTCGTCGACGGTCTTCGCCTTCGTGCTCTCGCCAAGGAAGCCTTCGAGGTGCGCGACCGAGTCCTCGACGCGCGCGATCGAACGCCGCTTGTTGTTGCGGTAGTGGGTGAGGAGACCCGCGAGCACCTCGCCGACGGTCGTCGTGGCGATCTGCGGCCCGGTGGGTCGGCCGGCGTCGATGTCCTCCAGCCGCTTGCGCAGGATGCGCGCCGCCTCATCGCGGCTCGTAGTGTCGAGCGCCTCGCGCATCCGCTTCCCGTTCGCGAGCCGGTAGCGGATGTAGTAGTTCGGCGTGAGCCTCAACTCGCCCGTCTTCCGGTCACGGTAGCTCGTCTGGTAGACGGAGCCCTCGCCTCGGGCGCGCGGCTGCTTTCGCGGCTTCTTCTCGGCGAGCCTCTCCTGCTCGCGGCAGAGGTCGGCAAGCTGCTGCTTTGCGGTCCTGATCTTCTCCGCGAGCGCGTCTGGGTCCTTGTTCTTCGCGTTCATGGCTTGTCCCCGCCCTTCTTCTTCGGCTTCCGCTTCCGCGCGAGCTTGCGGTAGTAGTCCGAGGTGCCCCTGACCTTCGACTCCCCGGTGCCGGCGGAGCCGCCGCGGGAGCCGATCGCGCGCAGGTACTCGCTGACAATGTCGGCCTTCTTCGGCATCTGAAGGACTCCTTTACGGACCATAATAGCGCAAGCGGCTTGAGCTATCAACCGGATGCCTGTAAGGCCAGCCACCTCCTGAAGCCGCGCTCGGAGATCCGCAGGCACCGCCGGCTGGGCCGCGACGCCCAGCGCTGGCCCCGCGCCCATTCGTAGATCCGCCGGACCGACCGCCGGGCCTCCTCCGGGCTGTCCATCGGCAAGCCGGCGATGCGCGCGGCGGCCTCGGGGGTGATGAGGTCTTCGACCTCCTCCCGCTGCGGAGGTGCCGCCGGCTCGGCGAGACGCAGCCTGAGACGAGCCTCCAACTCGACCACGAGCCCGAGGACGCACGGCAACTCGGCGCGGTCGACCTCGTCGACGAGGTGCCGCAGTTCGTCGAGGTCGATCATCGGCTCGTCTCCTCGACGTCCCGGCGCTGGTCGTCCTCTGGCGGCAGGCGGTGGCCGATGGCGAAGGCGATCGCTCTGCCGGTGCAGCCGTTCGGGCAGGAGTACAGGGTGAGGCGCTCGTGCTCCGAGATGCGCAGCCCGAACTCGTGGCAGACCGGGCACGTCGTCAAGAGGGCCATGTCAGACCCCTTGCTCCACCACGAAGGGGCGGCGATTCCCGCCGGTGAGTTTGCCTTCAGCCATCAGGAGGGCGATCGCCTCGCTGCCCTCCGTCTGATTGATCCCTGCCAACAGGCAGAGGGCGCGCTGCGCCGTCGGGGGCTTCGCGGCGGAGCGCAGCGCGGCGAGGATCCGACGCTTGGCCTCGTCGAGCTTCGACGTCTCGGCGTCGTTCCTAAGCTGGGCCGACGTCTTGCCGCTCGCGTCGTCGACGAGCACGCAGGAGGTGATGGGCCGTCCCCACTGGTCGCGGAGCGGCTGATCGTCCGGGCCGAGCACCTCGACGATGCGGCGGACGAGCAGCATCTCGCGCTCGTCGTCGCCGTCGCGCATCTTGTTGATCGAGAGGCGGAGTCGCTGGTGGCGGCCCTGCCTCTCGCCCTCCTTTTCGAGAAAGAGCGCGCCGTCGGAGTTGCCGCGCAGGACAGAACTGCCGCGCTCGCGTTTCTTCGCGAGTGGGCCGTCTTGCCAGCCGGTGTGATGGAGCGGGACCGCGGTCGCGTTCGGCGCAGCCTCTTCGAGCAGCGCCCGAAGTGTCTGGTAATAGGCCGCGACCACGTCGTCGTCGTTTTCGCTGCCGCGCGTGGTGGCGCGCAGGGTGTCGGTGTACACCAGCACGAGGTCGAGCCCCATCGCCTGCGCCCGCGCTCTGGACTCGCGCAGGCGAGAGCGGAACGCCTCGGCGTCCGGCGTGAGTCCGGGTCTGTCGGGCCCGCCGCAGAGCACGAGCGGCGCTTGGATGATCGTGAGCGGCAGGCGGTCCATGTCGGCGAGCGAGAGCCCGACCGCCTGTCCGAGTGCGAGGACGCGCGTGGAGAGGCAATCGGCCTCGGCCGCTAGATAGAGCACGGCGCCTCGCTTCGTCCTTCGGCCGTGGAAGCCCGCCCCTTGCGCGACGCAGACGGCCATGTCGAGCGCCACGAAACTCTTGCCGGCGCCGGATTCGCCGGTCAGAGTGACGATCTTCGGAGAGCCGCCCGACTCGGGGATGAGGTCCTCGACGATCCACTCGGACGGGCGCTGCCTCGCCAACTCACCGAGTGTCCAGAGCCGGGGCAGCGGCGGGGCCTCGACCGCCGGAGCGGCCGCGTAGTCGCCCGGGCAGGCGTCCTTCCCGCATCGCGGGCACTCGGGTCTCTCTCCGCCGATCGGAAGCGCGGCGTCGACAAGTCGCCGGCCGTCTTCGTGCGAGACGTCGGCAGCGTCGTGGCCCTGCGGTGTGCCCTCCGGCCAGCGCACCAGCCGCACCTCAGTCGCGATCCCACGCAGCGCTGCAGCGACGCGCCGCATGTGCTCGGCTCCGGGGCGGTCGGCGTCGGGCCAGAGGGTGACGGCTCGCCCGCGGACGTCCTCCAGTGCCTTTATCGAGGGGCACCCGCTCGCGCCGGTCGTGGTTGCGAGCGCCAGCAGGCCCATCTTGCGCGCGGCGTCGGCGGCCTTCTCGCCCTCGGTGATGAGCACCGCCGCTCCCGGCCGCTTCGCGAGCAACTCCGCCCCGTACAGCGGGAGGTCGGCAGCGCGAGTGCCTCGAAGCCCGCGGCTTCCGTCGGGCTGGCGCCACGCGTAGCCCTTGCTGCCGTCGGGCTTGACGTAGCGGCGGTGGAGCGCCACCACGCGGCTCGCGCTGTCGCGGATCGTCCACTCGCCGCCGTCGCGGGGGCGGTCCCCGTTCGGGCAGAAGATGCCGGGGTACTGCTCGCGTAAGGCCGCGAAGGCGGCCTCGGAGGGGCATCCCGCGCGGCAGGTTACGAGGAAGCGCTCGCCCTCGGCGTGAAAGTCGAGCGACGGGTGCTCGTCCGCGTGAAGCGGGCAGCGAGTGCGCCACTCCCGGCCGACACGAGTGGCCGCCGTACGCCTGGCGAGGGCGGTGGCCTGCTCCTCGGCGGTCATGAGGACGCGTCCTCGTGCTGCTGTTGGCCGGGCGCGGCTGCGTAGTGGTCGACCGTCGGCGTCTCGGTGGTCACGAGCAGGTAGTCGGGCGCGTTCGTGCCCGCCCGCTTCCGCTGGTTCGCTACAACGGTGAACCGCTGTTCCAGCCCGTTGACGGTGACGCTGCCACTGCCCTTGGACTTTGAGCCGGGCTTGGGCCTCCAGATGCCGCCGACCTTGCGCCATCGGGTGCTAAGCTGGGAGTCGTCCACGATCGTCCGTCTCCTTCGCCCCGGCGGCCCACCAAGCCTCCCCGGGGCGTTCGTTTCTCTAGGTGGTCGCGGCAGACCTAGAGCCCGAAGGGGGGGTGGTGATGACGGGTGTGTCCCTCGCGAACAGCTTCTTGAGTGCAAGGTCGCACGCCGCCTGATCGAACAACCGGCGGCGGCCCGTCACGGGGCGGCCGGCAGGCCACAAGCCGAGAGCGATCAACCTACGGAGCGTGCTCTCGCTGAGGCCGTAGCGAGCGGTCAGGCCGCGGTAGGTCAGCCACGGCCCGCTGGTCCTTTGTGGCATCGAGACCCCTCCTGTCAGGGAGCGGGCCTCTCCAACAACAGAAAGGCCCGATCATCGGCGCTCTTCGCGCCACGTCGGGCTCCATGTCAGGCGGTCCGGTGCTACGTCTACGATGAGTCTACGCTCGCGCCACACCCTGTCAAGAGGCTTTCATTGGGACCTAGGCGACTTCATTGAGACGCTTATGAAGACGCGCGAAGAAGGGGGGGTTGTTGTCGGCCGGCTAGAACGAGCCATCCGAACGGTCACCGACGAGTGCCCTGATGCCCTCATCCGGGAGGCGGCTGACAACTTCGGTTGGCGACTCGCAGAGGCCGCCATCACCACCGAGCGGGTGGACGCCGTCCCCGGGACATCACCGCCCCTCGCCGGGATCCGCTACCACGTCTGCTGGGAGGACCAGGGCGGCCCCCGCGAGACCGTCCTCCCATCGCGTCGTGGACGAAGAGACCGGCGGCGCCACGAAACTGGTACGAGGTCCCCGACCCCACCTTCACCGCGGAGCAGATGCCTGCTCGCCGCCACCAGAAAGGCCACAGGGACGGCGGACAGAGCACCGTAGTCGCCGCTATCCGCCGCTGATGCGGCGGCGACTCGGGCGCGGGCACAGAAGGCAGGCCCCGACCGTGAGTCAAGTCGCACCGGAACCCGAGGCTCGCTCCCTCTCCCGCGGCAGCACCGCACCCGCACTCTTTGCACCGCCCCTTATAGGGGGCGGTGCGACGGTGCGATTGCGGAACCGCACCGCAGTGCGATTCGGTGCGATTGCGGTGCGACTCGCCGAGAGGGGAGGAGGGGGGGTAGATGACACCGCCACGATCGCCTACCCTACCTTTCCGTCGCGATCCCTTTCGATCGCGCTCGCCGGCTGCTACCCTCGTCGCTGTGAGTGCAGGCGAGGTCCTCGCCGTCGCGGAAGTCGTCGATCCCCGAGCCCGGCCGCGGGACGGGAAGGGGAAGTTCCTGCGCGGCAACCCGAACGCTCGTCGGGCGCGGTCGCTGCGCGGCAACATGAACCGGGTGCGCTTCCCGTGGCGCGTGTACTGGCGCCGTCGCGCGATCGCGCACGCGGATCGCTGGGCGCTGCGTCTCGTCGAGGACTACATCCCGCAACTGGTCGCCGACAAGGGCGGAGAGCAGGAGATCACCGCGGCCGAGCGCAGGCTCGCGGAACTCGCGGCTGCTGCGCGCGTCTGCTGGGCGCTGGCGCTGACGCGGCACACGGACGCGACCGCTCGCATCGAGGCCGCGAAGTTCATGCAGGTCGAGCGCGGGTGCCTGAAGGACCTCGGCACCGTGCGCCGGCCGAAGGCCCTCGACCTCAGCGGCTACGTCGAGGGCAGGAGCAGGGCGGAGGATTCGACATCCTCTGCGCGACCTGAGCAGCCGTAAGTCGCTGATCCCCTGACGGATGCGGGCGCGCTCGCCCGCTTGACCCGCCGCTTGACCCTTGCAAGTCGCGGTCTTGGAATAAGTTGCGCGGGGCGCCTGAAACGCACGTCAGCCCGAGGCTCCGCGAAAAAGCCGTAGACAGGCCCCGTATGCTGGAAGCGTAGAAGCCGCACGACGCCGCAAGGCTCGAAAGGCCCCGGCCACCGCGAAGGTGCGCCGGGGTTTTTTTTCGAGGGGCGCCGAGAGAGTGGGGGCCGGCGGGGTTACCTCCTCCGACCCGGGGACAGCGCCGGGCGGATGTCCATCGCCTCGCCGGCCCCCCTGCTAAAGGTGAGGTGAGGCCGTGGCAACGAAAACGAAGAACGTCGACGCCATCATCTCGGAGCAGATGACCGTCGACGCCATCATCGCAGCGTCGAAGGTTGAGACGGATGTCGAGGTGATCCGCGATCGCGCGGCGGAAGCCGACGCAGCGAAGCGCGCGCACGAACTCGAAGACGGCTTGTCAGGACTGGAGTCCGATCTCCGATCGGCCGACGGCAAGTACACGTCGGCGGCAGCAGACGGCGATGCGGCGCAGGTTGCCAACGCGCGAAAGGTCTTCATCGCAGCCGACGAGGCGATGCGGGCGCGGAAAGAGCACATCAGGCGGGCGCAGATCGCCGCCATGAACGCCCGCGTGAAGCGCGAGCAGACGGAGATCGAGGCCGAGCAGCGCGTAAAGGAGAAGGTCCACGCAGGCGCCTCGACGATCGCGCGCCGCGTCAAGGAAGCAGCAGACGCGTTGATCACGGCGCTCGAAGACGGCGAAAAGCTCTTCGCTCACGCCGCAGCCTTCGCGCCGTGGGGCAGCGCGACCGCAAATCGGGTCGGTCAGTTCTGCGGGCTGCCCTCACCGCTCTTCGACGGGCGCCACAACATGCCGGCCGGCGGAGCGCACATCGTCGGCGCGAGCCTGCTCGAAGACCGCTTCGCGACGAACGGCGGCCCGTGGGGAACGTGGAAGAAGGTCGCTCGGGACGCCGGGCTTCTGCCAGACGAGATCGACGAGTAGGAGGAGATCAGGATCATGGACGCGTTGCGCGAAGTTCTTTCCATGGGGCTGGCCGAGATCGCCGAGGGCGAGCGCGCTGGCACGTTCGAGGGCGTCGCCGCGTCTCTCGGCGTCGCGTCGAGCGCACACGGCCCAGTGCGATTCTCGCCGGAGGCGCTGCGTGCTGCGCCGGCCGAGGTGGTGCTGCTGCGAGGCCACGATCGCGAAAAGGTGCTTGGCACGGCGCGCCTGTCGTTCGATCCGCAGCAGGGTTTGCTCGTTCACGGCAAGCTCGTGCTCGCGCTTCAGGACGCACGCGAGATAAGGGCGCTCTTGGCGGAAGGTGTCGCCAACGGGCTCTCGGTCGGATTCACCGACCGGAAGAGCCATTACGAGGGCAACACGCGCGTGATCGACGCGGCCGACATCAGCGAAGTCAGCGTCGTCACGGTCCCGGCCGACCCCTGCGCCACCGTCAAGCACTTTCACCGAGGAGAGAGCGTCTTCGATTCCTTCGACGCGCACGCATCCGGCCGGCGGTTCTACGAGGACATGCGGACGTTGCAGGCCGCCGCGCAGTCGAACCGCTCCGGGTTCTTCGGATGACACCCCCCGATCGGCCACGCGTGTCGACGGCTCAGGCTGCGTCCTCTCGGCGATCGCTAGGGCGAGCGAGTCGTGAAGATGGCATCGCGGTGCTGACCGCCATCCTCGCCGCGGTCGCGCTGGCGGCCAGCGTGTGCGCGGCTGTGGTCGTCATCGGCATCGGCGCGGTCGGCGTCGCCGCTCTCTGCGCGAGGGGATGGAGGGGGCCTTGAACGTCGTCGAGGCGCTCGCGGACCGTAACCTGCTCGGCGGCGTCGCCTGCTTCCGCGACCTCTCGTCGTGGCGCTCGTGGCTGGTGTTCCTGCGAGCCGTGCTTGGCCTGCGGCTGGACCCGGAGGAGCAGCAGATATTCCGCAGGCACACGGGCAGGACGGTGCCGCGGGTGGGCGGCTACATCGAAGCGGTCGCGATCGTGGGGCGCCAGAGCGGGAAGAGCCAACTCGCGGCGGCGCTCGCGAGCTTCGAGGCGGCGACGAGGGCGAAGCGGGGCGAGTACGTCGTCTTGCTGGCGCAGGATCTCCGCGGGGCGCAGCGGGCGCTGCTCTCGTACTGCCGCGAGATGTTCGAGGTGCCGCTGTTCCGCGGTGAGCTGGTCAGGGAGACGGCGAACGAGTTGGAATTGAAGGCTGGCGGTTCGCTGGTCGTCTACCCGTGCAGGCCCGCGAGCGTCCGGGGCATCCGGTGCCGCCTCGTGGTCATCGACGAGCTGGCGTTCTTCACCACCAGCGAGGGCCGGCCGGTCGACCGCGAGATGCTCCGCGCGGTCCGGCCGACGCTCGCCACCACCGGCGGACGCCTGCTGGTGCTGTCCTCGCCCTACGGCCAGACGGGCGCGCTGTGGGACCTCCACCGCCAGCACTACGGGCGGGACGACAGCGGCACGCTCGTCTGGCAGGCGACCGCGCCGGAGATGCACCCGCTATTGCCGTCGGACTATCTCGCGAGAATGCGCGAGGACGACCCCGAGGCGTACCGCTCCGAGGTGCTCGGCGAGTTCCGGGCCGGCGTCTCCAGCCTCTTTGACCCGGACGCGCTCGACTCCGTCGTGGTGCCGGACCGTCGCGAGTTGCCCGCTTCGAGAGAACTGCGGTACGCGGCGTTCGTCGACCCCTCGGGCGGACGCTCGGACGCCTTCGCCGTGGCGATCGGGCACCGTGAGAGGGAGTGCTCGGTCGTGGACGCGCTGCGTGCGTGGCGGCCCCCGTTCAACCCGTCCGGCGTCGTCGAGGAGTGCGCCGCTCTGCTCGCGAACTACCGGGTGCGCGCTGTGACGGGCGACCGCTACGCCGGGGAGTGGCCAAGAGAAGCCTTCCGCGATCGGGGAGTCTGGTACGAGATCGCGCAGAAGGACCGCAGCGCGCTCTACCTCGACCTCTTGCCGGCCGTGAACGCCCGCGCGGTGGAGCTGCCGGACCAGCCGGAACTGCTGCGCGAGTTGCGGGGGCTGGAGCGCAGGCGCGGGCCGTCCGGCCGCGACCGCGTCGACCACGGGCGAGGCGGGCACGACGACCGGGCAAACGCCGTGGCTGGCGTGGTGTCGCTTCTCGCCGGGCGCGATCCGAGCGATCTCGGGATTACGCTCGTGCCTCGGCACTGAAGCGCTTGCGCGACCTCAGAACGGCGGATCAGGCAGGCGGTTCGGTTCGGTCTGACTCCGAACGCATCAAACTCGCCGCAGCGTGTGCCGTTCCGCTTCGCCACGTTCGTTTATCGCCGCACTTTATCGTTGGTTCGAGTATCCTTTCGGCACAATGCGTGTTGGGCGGACCTAAGGAGGTGGCGGCGTGATCGCCGACCTCGTAACCATCGGCGGCCTCAGCGTGGCGGTGGCCGAGTTGGCCCTACAGGCGGCTCTTCATCCGTGGGCGGCCGTAACGGGCGTTCCCGCGTTCGAGATGTCGGGTTGGCTGCCCACGGGATGTGACGTGCTGGAGGTGCTACCGACTGTGGGCTTCCGAGCGCGCGGGCTCGGGGCGGGCCGATACTTGGTTCGGCCCGTGTACTGGTCCGAGCCAGGCCGGAGTGCGGACCCGGTTCAGTACGATGGTATCGGTGTGATGCGCGTGCGCGATGGCGCGTGGCAACTCGAGGTTCGCGCCGACGTGGGTTGGCCCATTGCCTTCACGGGGGTCCTGCTGAGAGTTGGGCACGATTCGATTCTCTGGGGTGCGGTATGGCTTCTGCTGTGCGTCGGAGCATACGCCTGGGCCCGCGAGCGCCGCAAAACGGCCTACGAACGCTTGGCGCGCGGCTTGGAGGAACTCCGAGGCCGCCCAACAAGGGGATGAAGCTGACGAAGCTTTCGGCGGCACGGTTGCACGGTAGGCCAGCATGGCTCGTCCGAACGTGCCGCCTCATGCCCGCGCCGCCGCGGCAGCGCGCGGGCACCGCTTCGCAGCTTATCCCCGGTGTTCGACGGACGTTGACGCGAGCGCGGCAGTACGATTTCGGGCCCGCACGACGATGACGAATTGCACGGTGAATCGCCCAGGGGTGTGTAGATGAGCATCCTTCTCCGACTGATCCTGACCATCATCACCTTCGTCGCAGGGTTCTACTTCACGCTCTGGGTTCCCTTCTCCATGATCCTTCCCAACCGACCGAGCAATTGGGTTCCCGTAGTCGGGTCCGCCGTGACCGGAGTGGCTGTCGCGACGTTCGTATGGCGGCGGTCAGAGTTGATCCCACAGGGCCTTGCCAGCTCAACCATCTTGGGTGGCATCCTGGTGGGCGGCGTATGCTTCGTGGCGGGGTTCTTCGGGCCGATGATCTTCGCCCCGCAGGCAAACCAGGGACCGTTGTTGGGTCTCTTCATTACCGGGCCCTTGGGGGGGATGGTGGGGTGTGTCGGCGGAGCAGTCCTTTGGCTGGCCAAGCGCAGGTCTCGTTAGACGCGAAGCGGCGCGCCGTCGAACAAGGGGATGAAGCTGACGAAGCTTTCGGCGGCACCAACCCTCGCGCCGCAAGCGGCGCTCAGCCGGAGGTGCCGCCTCATGCCCGCGCCGCCGCGGCAGCACGCGGGCACCGCTTCGCAGCTTATCCCCGGTGTTCGGCCGACGTGACAGGAGAACCGACGTGGGCATCGCAGTACGCGGGCTGTGCCCGCTGATTCAGGTGTTCGACATGCCAACGTCGCTTCACTTCTACCGCGACGTCCTCGGGTTCTGCGAGGTTGCCAAGTCTGGGCAAGGTGATGACGTCGGCTGGGCGTGGCTGCGGCACGCTGACGCGTGTCTGATGCTGAATACGGCCT
>DATKME010000020.1:0-81219 GCA_035542035.1 Vicinamibacteria bacterium
CGCAACACACAACCCAGGTGGCTTCTCGACCGGCAACCAGCACATCACGGGGACCACGGGCGGCCAGGGCGCAACACACAACCCGGGCGGCTTCTCGACCGGCAACCAGCACATCACGGGGACCGCGGGCGGCCAGGGCGCAACACACAACCCGGGCGGCTTCTCGACCGGCAACCAGCACATCACGGGGACCACGGGCGGCCAGACCGCAATACACAACCCGGGGGGTAGAGGCCCGGGGAGCGGGCATGGGCAGACCGCGGGGCCCACGTACCACCCGGGAGACGGCGTCCGGACAACGAAGCAGCCGGACGGTTCGCTGGCTCATTTCAACTCGCAGACTCACACCACGGTCCACACGGACCCCGGTGGCCACCTCACGGCCATCGAGAGGCCACACCTCAAGGCGACCGGCTTTGGGGGCGATGGCCATCCACGGCTCATCGAGCATCAGCGCAGCGACGGCAGCACCATGGTCATTCACCGAGAGTTCAGGGGAGAGCGCCACGTGGAGGTGGTGCGGCCGGACAACGTACGCGTCGCGATCGTCGGCCACCAGGCCTACGTCGAGCGCCCGTTCCGGCACGGCTACGTCTCGAGAACCTACGTGGTGGGTGGCCGACCTGAAGTCCGCGTGTACAGAATCTGGGACTACGGTCGATTCCACTACCCCGTGTACGTTCCGCACGCGTACTACCGCCCTGTCTTCTACGACTGGGTGCGCCATCCGTGGGGGCCGCGAGTCGTCTACTCCTGGGGTTGGGGGCCCAGCGTGCCTTGGTTCTACGGCGGGTACTTCGCGCCGGAACCTTTCTATCCGACGCCCGCCCTGTGGCTGACGGACTTCCTGCTCGCTGCGAATCTCCGACTCGCCTACGAGAACCAGCAGCAATGGGGCCAGCAGCCTCCTCCGGAGATGGGTCAGGGAGGCGGAGTCGTGCTGACGCCTGAGGTCAAGGCTCAGATCGCAGAGGAGGTGCGGCAGCAGCTCGCGGCAGAGCAGGCCAGCGCGACCCAACCCACGGCTGCCTATCCCCCCGACACAGGAGCGGCCGTTCCGCCGCCGGCACTCAAGCAGCGGGTGTTCATCGTGTCCGCCGGCTTGAACGTGACGCCGCTCGACGGCAGCGAGCCCTGTGGGCTGTCGGCGGGAGACATCATCGAGCGCACGCCGGGGAGGTCCGTGACGCCCGACGGGATGATCGAGATCAACGTGATGAGCAGCAAGCCCGGGAGCTGCCCGGCGGACCTCGCGGCGCGGGTCGATGTGGCCGCGCTGCAGGATATGCAGAACCAGTTCAGGGAGCAGCTTGCCTCAGGCATGGACAGCCTGGCGAACAACCCCGGAGGGGGCGGTCTGCCGACGGGTCCGGCCGGGAATCCCATGCGCAACGTCGAAGGAAGCACCGGCGCCGATCCGGATGCGGCGAGGATGATCGCGGACCTGAACCAGGAGGCCACGCAGACGGAGGCGGACGTGACGCAGGCCGCGAACGGCAGCCGGTAGGAGGTCCGCGAGCAGCGGGAGTCGACGGAGGGGCGAGCAGACCGCTCGCCCCTCCTCCGCGCCGTTCACCCGTCGCCCTTCCAACCGGCGGCGCTGCCGGGGCGATACCATGGTGTCGCTGGAAGGGACGCCGGTGAACCTCGCATCACTGGGTGACGCTGTCGATCATTGGAAGGGGTCGATCTTCGCGCACCTCCAGGAGTGCGTCGCCCTCCGCGACTTCGCTGTCGACCCGATGGCAAGGGACATCGACGACTGGAGCACTGGAGACTTCGAGCTGTACGCGCGACTGCTTCGGATCCGGTCTGATCAGATCCTCGAGCATCGGTGCTCGCTGGCGTGCGCCGACGACTACTTCGGCGAGATCACGCATTCCGGCGATCTCTTCCTGGACGCAGATGCGGGCGTGCTGACCGGCGGGGCGAAGGACCCTCGGGAATGCGTCCCGCCCGCCCACCTCGGCCACCTGCTCTGTCGCCATCAGGACCGGGTCGTCGTGGTGTACCAGCAGGTTGGTGCCGAGACGATCAGCTCCCGCGTGGACTGCTGCCTCGCGCACGTCGCCGCCGTGGCGCCGGAGGCCGCGTGGTGCTGCTGCGAATCCGGCAGCGCTGCGATGCTGTTCTTCAGCGTCGACACGCAGTGGAGCGCGAACATCTGTCGTGCGCTCCGGGAGTTGCTGGGGCCCCAGGGCGAGCGCCGTGTTCGATTCGGTGCGCTGAGAGCCCACTGAACCGGGAGCCGGTGGCGCCCCTCGAGGCGAGAGGCGAAGCCTTCGCCAGAATCCCGGCGGCGCGCCGCCGCCGAGCGGCCCCCCGTACATGCGCGACCGCGAGCGGGGGCTCTCGTTCGACGTTCAGCGACCCGGTCGAGGTGCTGACGACGACGCCTTCGAAGCAGCTCGCGTCGTTCATCCCGTTCCTCGGAGCAGCGCTGGGCCTCGCGGCGGCCTGGCACGCGGTCCGCGTCTGGCGTGGGGGCGCGTGGGGATGGCTGCGGCGGGCGCACGACAGCGCGGTCGTGCTCGGCACGTCTGCATTCTTATGGCTGTCCGGCCGCGTCAGACGCGGACGTTCTTCCCCGCGGCGCGCAGCGCGGCGACCACCCTCGCGCGCAGCGGCTCCGCTTCCTCGCGGCTGGCTGCCTTGAGGAACCAGGTCCCCGGCTGGAACCAGAGGAACGCGTCGAGGGCCCACTCCTCGCCCGCCTTGCGGAACACCGCGGTGGCGCTCCCCGTCTCATCGGCGAGCGCGCCGGCGATGATGTGGCTCCACTCGTGCCGCTCGCGTGGCAGTACCTTCGCCTCTGGAGAGAACTCCAGATCGATGTCTTCCGGTCGCATCGTGCAGCCCATTGTCGTGCCTTGGTCGAATATCGACTGTATATGAATGGTCGAGAGACAGTATACGCTCGACGTCAAGGGCCTGCGCCGGGCCGGGACGCGTTCAGGCAGAGCGGGTCCGCACCGAGGGCGGCGGGAGCGCAGCCAGCGTGGCCCGGATGGTCGAGGTGACGGACCCGCGCGGGACGAAGCCGTGGGCGAGCGCGCCGCAGGTGCAGCGCACCTCGTAGAGCGGGAAGCCGGCGGTCTGGTTCGAGGTCGCGTCGTCGGCTTCGCTCAGGATGACCGAGCCGCGCAGGCTCCACACGGCGCCGCACGTGCACTGCGCTCTCAGGCCGGCAAAGCGGGTGCGACGTTCAAGGGGTTGGTCGGAGGCCATCGTACGCTCCGAGACCGACGAGGGTATCACCGCAACTCGCGATCCCACCTGCGAAAAGCTGTGAACGCGAAGAGCCCGATGTCCACGACCCCCAACGCGGTGTGTCAGGTCTCGAGCAGCCGGTTGTCGATGAGGCGGGTGCCGCCCACGAAGACCGCAAGGAGCAGCCGGGCCGGGCCCTCAGTCGTCTCCCGGGACTGGAAGGTGCGAGGGTCGGCGACCGCGGCGTAGTCGAGCCGGGCGCGGGGCTCGGCCGCGATCGCCTGCTCCATCGCGCAGCGCAGGGCCTCCCCACGCCGCTCGCCGCCGCGCCACAGCGCCTCCGCCGCCTCGAGCGCGCGGAAGAGGACCGTGGCCGCACGGCGGTCTTCGGGCGCGAGATAGGCGTTGCGGCTGCTCATGGCGAGCCCGTCCGGCTCGCGCACGATCGGGCAGCCCCGGATCTGCACGGGGAGGTGGAGGTCTTCGACCAGGCGGCGGATGACGGCGAGCTGCTGGGCGTCCTTCTCGCCGAAGTACGCGCGGTCCGGGGTCGCGATCTGCAGCAGCTTCAGCACGACCGTCGCCACGCCGCGGAAGTGGCCTTGCCGGCGCTCGCCCTCCAGCGGCCGGGCGACCGAGCCGACGTCCACCGTGGTCTCGCTGCCGGCCGGGTACATCTCCTCCACCGTAGGGGCGAACAGCGCGTCGCAGCCGGCCTTCTCGAGCAGGGCCTGGTCGCGGGCGAGGGCTCGCGGATAGCGGGCGAAGTCCTCGGCGGGACCGAACTGCGTGGGGTTGACGAAGATGGTCGCCGCCACCCGCTCGTTCTCCAGCCGGGCCGCGGCGACGAGCGAGAGGTGGCCGGCGTGCAGCGCGCCCATCGTGGGGACGAGCCCCAGCGTTCCCGCTGCCGAGCGCCGCCACTCGCGGAAGCAGGCGATGGTGGTGAACGTCCTCACGGCCGCGCCGCCTCCGCTGCCAGCGGCCGGCCCTCGAGCGCGCGCACCGCGGCGAACAGGTGGTCGTTGACCGGGGTGGGCACGCCGAGCCGCCGGCCTTCCCGCGCGACGGCGCCGTTCAGGGCGTCGATCTCGGTCGGCGCCCCCCGCTCCACGTCCTGCAGCATGGAGGAGCGGTTCCCGGCGGTGGCGCGACAGATCTCCAGGGCCGCCTGCCCGGCATCGCGCGGCAGCCGTATGCCGCAGGCCTCGGCGACCGCGCCGACCTCGCGGGCGGCCCGCCCGAGCTCGGCACGCAGCTGCGCGTCCTCGAGCAGGGCGCCGTTCGGGAGGCGGTGCAGCGCCGTCAGCGGGTTGATCGCGCAGTTCGCGGCCAGCTTGGTCCAGGCGATCGGCGGGAGGTCGTCCGTCGTCTCGACCCCGAGGCCGGCGGTCCTCAGCAGCCGGGCGAGCGCCTCGCCCCGGCCGCGCGGGTCCCGCTCGAGCACCACCCGGCCCGCGACCAGGCGCACCTCGCCGGGGCCGAGCACCGTCGCACCCAGGATCGCGACCCCGGCCAGGACGCGCTCGCTCCCCAGCACCGCCCGCAGCGTCTCCCGGTTGCCGAGCCCGTTCTGGAGAGTGACCGCGAGGCCGTCGGGCTCCAGCGCGCCCCCGAGCGCCGCCGCCGCCCGCGTCGTGCTGTGGCTCTTCACCAGAACCAGGGCCAGAGAGACCGGGTCGAGCCCGCCGTCGACGGCGACGGCTCGTGGCCGGGCCGTCCACGTCTCCTCCTCCTGGTGCACGACGATCCCCCGCGCCTCGATGGCGGCGAGCGCCTCGCTCCAGCTCCCGGCGAGGGTGACCTCGCCTCCCGCGCGCGAGAGGCCAGCCCCCAGCGCGCAGGCCAGGCCGCCCGTGCCCACGACCAGGACGCGTGGCGCGGCGGTCACCGCCGATCGACCACCGGGCCGACCGCGGCCAGGAAGGCGCCCCACTCCTCGTCGGCGATCGAGAACGACTCGTCCGGGGCGGGGAAGGCGCCCGAGGCCACGTCGGCGCGCCAGGCGGCCACGGCCCGCGCCATCTCGTCGGCGAGCCCGGCGTAGCGGCGGGCGAAGCGGGGGGACCGCGCCTCCAGCCCCAGCAGGTCGTGGCTGACCAGCACCTGGCCGTCCGTGGCCGCGCCGGCGCCGATGCCGATGGTGGGGATGCGCAGCCTCTCGCTGATGGCGCCGGCCACCTTCGCCGGCACGCTCTCGACGACGATCGCGAAACAGCCGGCGGCCTGGAGCGCGAGCGCGTCGTCGAGCACCCCGGCCGCCTGCTCCGCGGTGCGCCCCTGGGCCCGGAAGCCGCCGAGCCGGCGCACGCTCTGCGGCAGCAGGCCGACGTGGCCCATCACCGGCACGCCGGCGCGGACGATCGCGCGCACGGTGTCCGCGTAGTCCCGCCCGCCCTCGAGCTTGACGGCGTGCATCCCCGCCTGCAGGAAGCGGCCGGCGTTGCGGACGGCCTCGGCCGTGTCCGCCTGGTAGCTCAGGAACGGCAGGTCGCCCACCAGCAGCGCGCGCCGCGCCCCCCGCGCCACCGCCCGGGCGTGGTGCAGCATCTCTTCCATGGTCACGGACAGCGTGGTCTCGTGACCCAGCACCACCATGGCCAGCGAGTCGCCGACCAGCAGCGCGTCGACCCCGCAGCCGTCGAGGACGCGCGCGGTGGGAAAGTCGTAGGCGGTGAGCACGCTGATCCGCTCCCCGCGGTCCTTCTTCTGCTGGAAGGTGAGGACGGTGGTGGGTCCGTCCGCGACAGGCGCGCTCATGGGACCTCCGCTCGCCGCCCCGCCGGGGTCGACGGCACCCCCACGCTAGCACGGCGCTGGCCCGGGTTCGAGTCGGTTCGCGCTCACCTGGCCGGGGCGGGAGCCGCTGCTCCTGCGTCCCGGGGTGGTACGGCCCGCGCAGCCTGGAGGAAGTCCGCCGCGGCTGCCGCGGGGCTCCGGTGCCGTGCGTCCACCTCGCGGCTGAGCGCCCGCATCCGCTGCACGTCGATCCTGCCCTCGAGCCTCCCCAGCGCCGCGAGAACGTCCTTCGCCTCGCGGGCGAGGCGGGGGCCGACCAGCACCACCGCGTCGTAGGGCGGGATCGCGTGCCGGTCGTCCTCCAGCACCACCAGCTTCAGGGCGTCGATGCGGGCGTCCGACGAGTACGCGGTGACGACGTCCACCTGCCGGGCGGCGATCGCGTCGTAGAGCAGCGACGGGTCCATGCTGCGTCGCTCGCGGAAGACCAGGCCGTAGGCCCTCTCCACGGACCGCCATTCCCCGCGCAGGAAGAACTCGTAGTCGCTGGCCAGCGTCAGCCGCGGCGCCAGAGGCGCCAGATCGCCAAGCCGGCGCAGGCCGAGGTCCCGGGCGGCGTCGTCCCGCACCGCGAAGCAGTAGGCGTTCTCGAAGCCGAGGACGGCGGCGACCACGATGCCGTGACGCCGCAGCAGCCACCGCCGGACTTCGGCGAGCACCTCCTGGCGGGACATGCCGGCCGCCTCCGTGCGGCCCATGAGGGTGGTCCAGAGGGTGCCGGTGTAGTCGACGTAGGCGTCGATCTGGCCGCGCGCGAGCGCGTCGAAGGCGACGGTCGAGCCGAGCGAGGTCAGGGCCTCGACGGGCCGCCCGGTTTGCCGGACGGTGCCGGCCAGGATCTCGGCGAGGACGTACTGCTCGGTGAAGGTCTTGGCCCCGACGCGGACGGGCCGCGCGCCGGTGCCGGCCCCGCCCGCCGTCCAGGCCCAGAGGCCGAGCGCCAGGACCCCGAGGCCCCCTCCCGCCGCGAGGGCGGGCCGGTGACGTGCGACGCCGCTGGCGACCGCCGATACCAGCAGGTCGAGGCCGAGGGCGAGAGCCGCGGCCGCCGCGCAGCCGACCAGGACCGACGCCGGATCGCGCGTCTGCAGGCCGCCGAAGATGTAGTTGCCGAGGCTGGGCGCGCCGACGGGCGTCGACAGCGTCGCCAACCCCACCGTCCACACCGTGGCGGTGCGGATGCCGGCGACGACCACCGGCAGCGCCAGCGGCAGCTCCACCTGCAGCAGTTGCTGGCGGCCCGTCATGCCCAGGGCGCGCGCGGCCTCGATCACCGCCGGGTCGACGCCGTGCAGGCCGGTGACGGTGTTGCGCAGGACCGGCAGCAGGCTGTACAGCACGAGGCCGAGGAGCGCGGGCAGCACGCCGATGCCGGGCAGGCCGAGCGACGAGAGCAGCGGCACCATGACCGCCAGCAGCGCCAGCGCCGGCACGGTCTGGATGACACCGGCGAGGCCGAGCACGACGGGCTCGAGCGACCGCACCCGGCTCACCAGGACGCCGACCGGGACCGCGAGGGCGACGCCGGCCGCGAGCGCGGCCAGCGTCAGCCTCACGTGGGCGGACAGGTACTCGGGGAGCAGCGCCAGCGGCCCCGTCATCGGTCCGCTCCCAGCCGTTCCGCCACCAGCCGCGCCTGGCGGCGCGGGGTGTCGAGCAGGCGGGCGACTTCGTCGTCGGCCGGGCGCGAGGCCAGCTCCCGGGGCCGGCCGATCTGCACCAGCCTCCCCGCCCGCATGACCCCGATGCGGTCGGCCAGGGCGACCGCCTCGGCCACGTCGTGGGTGACGAAGACGGCGGCGAGCGCGAGCTGGCGCCGCAGGCGGTCGAAGGACTGCTGCAGGCGGTCGCGGGTCAGCGGGTCGAGCGCCGCGAAGGGCTCGTCCAGCAGCATCACCCGCGGCGAGGCGGCGAGGGCGCGGGCGACCCCGACGCGCTGCTGCTGCCCGCCGGAGAGCGCCGCCGGGTAGCGCGCGGCCAGCGCCGGCTCGAGCTCGACCAGGTCCAGCAGCTCGAGGACGCGGCGGCGGGCGCGCTCGCGCGGCCACCCCAGCAGCGCCAGCGGCACCGCGACGTTGTCGGCGACGCTCAGGTGGGGAAAGAGCCCCACGCCCTGGAACACGTAGCCGATGCCGCGGCGCAGCAGGTGGGGCGGGAGCGAGAGCGCATCGCGTCCCTCCACCACCACCCGGCCGGCGTCCGGCTCGACCAGCCTGTTGATCATCTTGAGGGTGGTGGTCTTGCCCGAGCCGGAGGCGCCGACCAGGGCCAGCAGCTCGCCCGCGCCGACGTGGAAGGAGACGCCGTCCACGGCGGGCGTCGAGCCGTAGCGGCGGGTGAGGCCCTCCACCCGGATCATCGAAGCGGGAAGAAGGCGGTGGCGGCCGGGCTCCGCCGTCTCGATCGATGATGTGGTCGGCGGTGGCCGGCTGCCCGGTCCGACCGCTCACGGCCGCGAACGGCCATGTGCGCCCGTCGCCTCGGCGTGGCACAGGCCGGGCTGCTCACTCCAGCGCCCTGCGGCCGGCAGCCTCCAGCGCGTCCGGCGGCTGGTAGCTGACCAGGTGGCGCACGATGACGCCGCGGCGGTCCACGAAGAAGAAGGTGGGGAAGACGCTGACGTCGCCGTAGGCCTGCAAGGTCGCCGGGTCGGCCTCGACGCGCGGGAAGCTCCAGCCGTGCGCGCGGGCGTAGGCGGCGCGCTGCTCGGCGGTCGCCGGCACCTCGAGGAGGCGGTCCGCGTTCAGCGCCACGATCACCAGGCCGCGCGGCCCGAGGCTCTTCTGGAGCTCCGCCAGCAGTGGCGCGGTGCGGAGGCAGGGCGGGCAGCCGGTGAACCAGAAATAGAGGAGGTGCGGCGTGCCGCCGAGCGCGTCCGAGCTGACGGGCGGGCCCCCGTCGCCCCTCGCCGAGAAGGCCGGGGCGGCGCGTCCCTCCCAGCCGGCGACGGTGCGCTCGACCTCCTTGCCGAAGCGGGGGTGGGCGAGGATGGCGTCGACGTCGACGCGAGTGATCTCGCCGCTGCGCGGGTCGCGCTCGAGGAAGCGCGGCACCCGCGGGTCGGACTCCATGATGCGTAGCACCACGTCGGCCTCTCCCGGCACCGGAAAGCGGAACTGCTCGGCGATCTGCGCCAGCGTCGGCGGCCGGCCGGTCGCCTTCTGCTGCTGCGCCACGAACAGGGGGATCCTGAAGAAGGCGTCGAACAGGCGGTCGAGGACGGCCCGCTCCGGCGGCGCGGTGAAGACGGAGTTGTACAGCGCCGACACCACCACCGGCTCGCCGGGCCTGACGTGCGACTTGAGGTAGTCGACGACCCGCACCTCCGCCGGGGAAGGACCGGGTACGAAGAGCCCGGCCAGCAGGATGAGGAGCACGCTTCAGTCTAGACCCCTGGGTCGACTCCTTGGGTCAGGTCTCGTGTCATGCCCCAACCGGTCCGTGGCGCGCAACGTTCATCCAACGGCGGTCAGTGCAGCGGCGGTACGGGGCGGCCCGCCGTCCAGGGGGCCCCGGCCTGCTCCAGCCGCCGCTCGAACGCGGGCAGGCGCTCCTCGAGCAGCAGGTTGAGCCGGTCGCGCAGCGAGGCGAACTCCGTCTCGGCGATCTCCAGGCTGCGGCGGTGGGTCGGCGTGGGACCGTAGGTCGAGCCGGCGCCGGCCGCGGCCACCATCACCCGGCGCGACACCGTCTGCGGTCCGTTCTCGCCGACCTGTGCCCGCGAGCGGTTGCCGCCGAGCGCTTCCTCGATGGCGTAGAGCTCCTGCTCGATGGCGTGGAGCTCGGCGTCGAGCGAGTCGGGAGCGGTGCGGGAGCGGTCGAGCGCCGTGCGCAGGTCCTTCGCCCGCTCGAACGCGCGCGCGAGCGCCTGGGAGGCGGCGGTCGTCGCTCGCTGCGCCTCGGCCACGCGCCGGGCGAAGGCGGCGGTCTCGGCCGGCGCCGATCCTGGCAGCGCCCCCTGGCGCAGCCGCGTCACCTCGAAGGCGACCGGTCCGGCGAGCTCGCTGGTCCGGCCCTCCACCTCCTGCTCCAGGGTGACCGCGTAGCGGCCGGGGCCGGCCAGGACGCCGCGGGAGCGATCGTCCTCCTCCTCCTCGGACGCCCGCTCCGGGCCGATCGCCCGGGTGGAGGGCAGCCGCAGGTCCCAGGCCACGCGGTGGAAGCCCTCGTCCGCGGGCGCGTCGATCCGGCGCACCACGCTGCCGCCGGCGTCGCGCACCACCAGCAGGACGCGCGGCTTCGGCTCCCGCCTTTCCTTCTCGACCGCCTCCCATCCCGGGAACGGCGTGTCCTTGCCCGCCTCGGCGAGCGGCTTCTCCTTCTCCTGGCGCTGCCTCTCCAGGCTCTTCAGCCCCTGCGCCAGGTGGTAGGTGAACACGGCACCGAACGGCGGGTTGGGCGCCGTGAAGAAGGCGGCGCCCTGCGAGGTCTCCGCCTCGCCGAAGGGCTCGCGCTCGACGTACCACCAGGCGCGGCGCACGGGGAAGAGCGATGCCGTCCGGCTCAGCGACTCCTCGCTGGCCTCCCGCAGCGCCGAGTAGTCGTCGAGCACGAAGATGCCGCGGCCGAAGGAGCCGCCCACGAGGTCGTTCTCGCGCCGCTGGATGGCGAGGTCGCGGAAGGCGATGGTGGGGACGTCGCCGCCCAGCTTCACCCAGTGGCCGCCGCCGTCCACGGTGAAGAAGAGGCCGAACTCGGTCCCGGCGAAGAGCAGGCCTGGCTTCACGTGGTCCTGCACCACCCGCCACACCAGGTGGCGCGCGGGCAGGTCGCCGGCGATGGACCTCCAGGTCCGCCCGCGGTCGCCGCTCTTCAGCAGGAAGGGCCTGAAGTCGCCGTTCTTGTGGTCGTCGAGCGCGACGTAGACGGTGTTGGCGTCGAAGAGGTCGGCCTTGATGTCGTTGACGAAGGCGGTGGCGGGCACTCCGGGCAGCGAAGCCACCTCCACCTTCCGCCAGCTGCTGCCGCCGTCCTCCGAGACCTGCAGCAGGCCGTCGTCGGTTCCGGCGTAGAGCAGGCCCTCCGCCTTCGGCGACTCGGCGAGCGAGGTGACGGTGTCGAAGCTGGACATGGCCACCAGGTCCCAGGCTGCGTCCCAGCTCCACTGCCGTCCCATCAGCGGCAGCCTCATGCGGTCCTGGTTGCGGGTGAGGTCGGGCGAGACCGGCCGCCAGCTGTCGCCGCGGTCGTCCGAGCGCCACACCCGCTGCGACGCGTAGTAGATGCGCGCGGGCGCGTGGGGGCTCACCAGGATCGGCGCGTCCCAGTTGAAGCGCTCCGGCGGATCGCCGGGCTCGCCCTGCGGCTGCACGTAGACGTGCTCGCCGGTGGTGCGGTCCACCCGCATCAGGTTCCCGTTCTGCCACTCGGAGTACATGATCCCGGGGTTGCCGGGCTCGGTGGCCGGCTGGTAGCCGTCGGCGAACAGGGTCACGAACCAGTCGCCGTTGGTGATCCCGTTGACGCTGTCGGTGCGCACCGGCCCGCCCTCGGTGCTGTTGTCCTGGGTGCCGCCGTAGACGAAGTAGAAGGGCTCCGCGTCGTCGACCGCGATCTTGTAGAACTGGGTCACCGGCAGGTTGGCCACGAAGCGCCAGGTCCGCGCCCGGTCGAAGGTCTCGTAGAGCCCGCCGTCGGTGCCGACCAGCAGGTAGTCGGGGTCCTCGGCGCGGAAGGCGATCGCGTGGTTGTCGGAGTGCTTCTCCTTCTCCTCCACCTGGCGGAACGTCCTGCCCCCGTCGTCCGAGACCTGCAGGCGGACGTCCACCAGGTAGAGGCGGCCCTCGGCGTGGGGGTCGGCGTACAGCTCCTGGTAGTAGTGGGGGCCGGTGCCGCCGGCGACGGCGTCCGAGCGCTTCTCCCAGGATGCGCCGCGGTCGGTCGAGCGGTACACGCCGCCCTTGCGGCGGTCGAGCTCGATCGCCGCGTACACCACGTCGGGGTTCTGGGGCGAGAGGGCGAGGCCGATCTTGCCCATGGAGCCCTCGGGCAGCCCCTGCTTGAGCCGCACCCAGGTCCTGCCGCCGTCCGTCGAGCGGTGCAGGCCGGACTCGGGGCCGCCGCCGACGTAGGCCGCGACCGTGCGCTGCCGCTGCCAGGTGGCCGCGTAGAGCAGGTCGGGATCGCGCGGGTCCATCACCACGTCGGTGACCCCCGTCCACTCGCCGGCGCCCAGCACCTTGGTCCAGGTCCTGCCGCCGTCGCTGGTCTTGAACAGGCCGCGGTCGCCGCCCTTCGACCACAGCGGGCCCTGCGCCGCCACCCAGGCCACCTCGGAGTGCTTCGGGTGCACCAGGATCTTCGAGATGTGCTGCGAGTCGCGCAGGCCCAGGTTCTGCCAGTGCGCGCCGCCGTCCTCGCTGCGGTAGACGCCGTCGCCGAAGCCGACGTGGCGACCGCCGACGTTCTCGCCGGTGCCGACCCAAACCACGTTCGGGTTGCTCGGGTCCAGGGTCAGGCAGCCGATCGAGTAGGAGGTCTCCTTGTCGAAGAGCGGCTTCCAGGTGGTGCCGGCGTTCTGCGTCTTCCACACCCCCCCGGAGCCGACGGCCACGTACCAGGTGCTGGGGCGGCCGGGGTCGATGGCGATGTCCGCGATCCGCCCCGACATGAAGGCCGGGCCGAGGTTCCGCAGCCTCAGCCCCTCGAAGGTCGTCGCGGACAGGCGGGGCTCCCCCTTCGGCTTCGGCGTCGGCGCGGGCGGCGCAGCGACGAGCAGCGCGGCGGCGAGCACGGCGAGCGTGGGCGTGGGCATCGCGGCCTCCAGTGCGGAGCGAACTATATCTCCGCCGCGCTCGCGCCACGCCGCTCGCGCTGGTCTAGAATCGCCCCCTATGCTCGTGATGAAGTTCGACGCCGGGTCGATCGCCTCCGAGGACCGCCTGAAGGCCGTCGCCCGGCTGGTTCGCCGCCATCTCGGCCGGCGCCCGCTGGTCGTCACCTCCGCCCTGCCCCGGGTCACCGACCTGCTGCTGGAGGCGGCCCGGCAGGCCGAGGCCCGGGACGGCGAGTACGAGGACCGCCTGGAGGAGATCCGGGGCGAGCACGAGCGGGTCGCCCGCTGCCTGGTGCCGGAGGGCGCCGGGCGCAAGCGGCTGCTGGAGCACGTGGCCGGCCTGCTGGGGGAGGCGCGGACCTTCTGCACGGCCGTCTACGCCCTGGAGGAGC
Source organism: Vicinamibacteria bacterium (assembly GCA_035542035.1). Lineage (GTDB taxonomy): Bacteria > Acidobacteriota > Vicinamibacteria > Fen-336 > Fen-336 > DATBSL01. Next base: position 13,177 of record DATKME010000020.1, read on the forward strand.
TGACCCCGCGCACGCTCGACGCGGTGGCGGCGATCGGCGAGCGGCTGTCCTGCGAGCTGGTGACGGCGGCTCTCGTCCAGGAGGGGCTGCGGGCGCAGACGGTGGACGCCAGGGGGGTGCTGGTCACCGACGACACCTTCTGCTCGGCGACCCCGTTGATGGCGGACACGGAGCAGCGCGCGCGGCTGGCGCTGCGTCCCCTGGTCGACACCGGGGTGGTCCCGGTGCTCGGCGGCTTCATGGGCGCCACCCAGAAGGGCGTCACCACCACCCTGGGGCGCGGCGGCGCCGACGGGACGGCCGCCGTGCTGGGCGCGGTGCTGGGCGCCGAGGAGATCCAGATCTGGACCGAGGCGGACGCCATGACCACGGTCGACCCCCGGGTGGCGGCCGGTGCCCGCGTCATCGCCCAGGTCTCGCCCGAGGAGGCGGCGGAGCTGGCCTACTTCGGCACCAAGGTGCTGCACCCGGTGATGATCCGGCCGGCCGTCGAGCGCGGCATCCCCGTCCGCGTGCTGAACACGCAGGAGCCGGAGGCGCCCGGCACGCTGGTCAGTCCCCGCGAGAACCTCGGCCCCTCGGGTCCCTGCGCCGTGGTCTCGCGCAAGGGCATCACCGTGCTGCTGATCTCGCAGCCGCGCATGCTGATGGCCTCGGGCTTCCTGGCCCGGGTGTTCGAGGTCTTCGAGCGCCAGCACACGCCGGTGGACCTGATCGCCACCTCCGAGGTGTCGGTCTCGGTCACCATCGACAACGTCGAGCGGCTGGCGGAGATCAAGGCGGAGCTGGCGCGGCTGGGCGAGGTCCGGATCCTGCGCGAGATGGCGATCGTGGCCCTGGTGGGCCGCGGCTTCTTCCGCTACGCCGGCCTGTCGCGGCGCATCTTCGACGCCCTGGCCGACGTCAACGTGGTGATGATCTCCTTCGCCGCCTCCGACGTGAACATCTCCGTGGTGGTCGAGGAGGCCGACACCGAGCGCGCCGTCCACGCCCTGCACCGCGAGTTCTTCGCGGAGCCGCAGGCGTAGCCTGCAGGCGTCGGCGACCGAGCCGGGCGCTCGGTCATGACGCCGCTCTCTGGCCGCCATCACCCGCGTCGTTCGCTTCTTTCGCCCCACTTCCGCGAGCACCTCTAGTACCATCGGCGTTTCCGCCGGCGGCGCCGGTCACCTTCTGACGCGCGCGCCGGCGGCTTTGGGGCCGGAGGGACGCTCGCAGATGGCACACGTGTCCAGTCCTCGCGCCCAGGGGCTGTACGACCCCCGCTTCGAGCACGACTCGTGCGGGATCGGGTTCGTGGTGGACGCCCACGGCCGCCGCTCGCACGCGATCGTGGCGCAGGCGATCCAGGTGCTGCTCAACCTCGAGCACCGCGGCGCCTGCGGCTGCGAGAAGAACACCGGCGACGGCGCCGGCATCCTGGTGCAGATGCCGCACGCCTTCCTGACGGAGGAGTGCGGGAGGGCCGGCATCGCGCTGCCCGCCCCGGGACGCTACGGCGCCGGGCTGGTGTTCCTGCCCACCGACCCGGCCTCGCGCCGGCGCTGCCAGGAGCTGTTCGAGAAGACGGCGGCGGAGGAGTGCCTGCCCGTCCTCGGCTGGCGCGAGGTGCCGACCCACAACGCCAGCCTGGGCGCGACCGCCCGCGCCGGCGAGCCCGCCATGCGCCAGGTGTTCGTGGGCCGCCCCCAGGCGCTGGAGGACGACCTCGCCTTCGAGCGCAAGCTGTACGTGCTGCGCCGGCGGGTGGAGAACGCCGCGCGGACGACGGGGGCGGCGGGCGAGGGGATGTTCTACGTCCCCAGCCTGTCGCACCGCACCCTCGTCTACAAGGGCATGCTGATCGCCCCGCAGCTCCCGGAGTACTTCCCCGACATCGTCGACCCGCGGGTGGAGTCGGCTCTGGCGATGGTGCACTCGCGCTTCTCCACCAACACCTTTCCCAACTGGGCGCGCGCGCACCCGTACCGCTTCATCTGCCACAACGGCGAGATCAACACCCTGCGCGGCAACGTCAACTGGATGCACGCCCGGGAGAGCCTGTTCGGCTCGAAGCTGTTCGGCGAGGACCTGCAGAAGGTGCTGCCGGTCATCGACGCGGACGGCAGCGACTCGGCCATGTTCGACAACGTGCTGGAGCTGCTGGTGCTGGCCGGCCGCTCGCTGCCCCACGCGGTGATGATGATGATCCCGGAGCCGTGGGCTGGGCACGAGTCGATGAACGAGAAGAAGCGGGCCTTCTACGAGTACCACGCCTGCCTGATGGAGCCCTGGGACGGGCCGGCTTCCATCGCCTTCACCGACGGCGTGCGCATCGGCGCCACCCTCGACCGCAACGGCCTGCGGCCCTCGCGCTACTACGTCACCAAGGACGGCCTGGTGGTGCTGGGCTCGGAGGTGGGGGTGCTCGACATCCCCGCCGACCGCGTGCTGCAGAAGGGCCGGCTGCAGCCCGGCCGCATGTTCCTGGTCGACACCGAGGAGGGCCGCATCGTCGGCGACGAGGAGATCAAGCTCCGCACCGCCAACGAGCGGCCCTACGGGCTGTGGCTGCGCGACAACCTGGTCACGCTGCAGGAGGTGCCCGAGGCCCCGGAGGCGCAGGGGGTCGACCACGAGACGGTGCTGCAGCGGCAGCTCGCCTTCGGCTACACCCGCGAGGACCTGGAGCAGCTGTTGCTGCCGATGGCGAAGGACGGCGTGGAGCCGGTGGGCGCCATGGGCAACGACACTCCTCTCGCCGTCCTCTCCGAGAAGCCGCAGCTGCTCTACAGCTACTTCAAGCAGCTTTTCGCCCAGGTCACCAACCCGCCGATCGACGCCATCCGCGAAGAGATCATCATGGCCGTCGACACCACCATCGGGCCGGAGCGCAACCTGCTCGAGCCGACGCCGCTCTCCGCCCACCAGATCAAGCTGGCCACGCCGATCCTCACCAACGAGGAGCTGGAGAAGCTGCGCGCGCTGGCCACGCCCAAGGGGCGCTCGGGGGCGTGGGCCTTCAAGTCGCGCACCATCCCCATCCTCTACCCGGCCGGGGAGGACGGCCCCGGGCTGGCGGGGGCGATGGAGGAGGTCTGCCGCCAGGCCTCGCAGGCCATCGGCGAGGGCAGCAACGTCATCGTGCTCTCGGACCGCGGCGTCACCGCGCGCCGGGCGCCGATCCCGGCGCTGCTGGCGGTGGCGGGCGTGCACCACCACCTGATCCGCGAGGGCACCCGCACCCAGGTCGGCCTGGTGCTGGAGAGCGGCGAGCCGCGCGAGGTGCACCACCTGGCGCTGCTGATCGGCTACGGTGCGGGCGCCGTCAACCCCTACCTCGCCTTCGAGACGCTCCTCGACCTGGGCCGGCAGGGACTGCTGGGCGGCCTCGACGAGGAGCACGCGGTCAAGAACTACATCAAGGCGCTCAGCAAGGGCGTGGTGAAGGTGATCTCCAAGATGGGGATCTCCACCATCCAGAGCTACTGCGGCGCGCAGGTGTTCGAGGCGATCGGCCTGGACCGCGCGCTGATCGACCGCTACTTCACGGGGACGCCGTCGCGTATCGGGGGGGCCGGCCTCGAGGTCGTGGCCGAGGAGGTGGCGCGGCGCCACGCCGCGGCCTTCACCGCCTTCGACTCTGCCCTGGAGAGCGGCGGCCAGTACAAGTGGCGGCACGACGGGGAGCGGCACCTGTTCAACCCCGAGACCATCCACCGGCTGCAGTACGCCTGCCGCACCGGCAGCTACCCGCGCTTCAAGGAGTACTCGCGCCTGGTCGACGAGCAGAGCCGGGAGCTCTACACCCTGCGCGGCCTGATGCGGCTGCAACCCGCCGGGGGGCCGGTGCCCCTCGAGGAGGTGGAGCCGGTCGAGTCGATCGTCAGGCGCTTCAAGACGGGGGCGATGTCCTACGGCTCGATCAGCCAGGAGGCCCACGAGGCACTGGCGATCGCCATGAACCGCATCGGCGGCAAGAGCAACACCGGCGAGGGCGGCGAGGATCCGGCTCGCTACCAGCCGGAGGCGAACGGGGACTCGAAGAACAGCGCCATCAAGCAGGTCGCCTCCGCGCGCTTCGGCGTGACCAGCCACTACCTGGTGAACGCCCAGGAGCTGCAGATCAAGATGGCCCAGGGAGCCAAGCCCGGCGAGGGCGGCCAGCTGCCCGGGCGCAAGGTGTACCCCTGGATCGCGAAGGTCCGCCACTCGACGCCCGGGGTGGGCCTCATCTCCCCGCCGCCGCACCACGACATCTACTCGATCGAGGACCTGGCCGAGCTGATCCACGACCTCAAGAACGCCAACGAGAACGCCCGCATCAGCGTGAAGCTGGTGGCCGAGATCGGGGTGGGCACCATCGCCGCCGGCGTGGCCAAGGCGCACGCCGACGTGGTGCTGATCAGCGGCCACGACGGCGGCACCGGCGCCTCGCCGCTGTCCAGCATCAAGCACGCGGGCGCGCCCTGGGAGCTGGGCCTGGCCGAGACCCAGCAGGTGCTGCTGATCAACAACCTGCGCAGCCGCATCGCGGTGGAGACCGACGGCCAGCTCAAGACCGGCCGTGACGTGGTGGTGGCGGCCCTGCTGGGGGCGGAGGAGTTCGGCTTCGCCACCGCGCCGCTGGTGGCGCTCGGCTGCATCATGCTGCGCGCCTGCCACCTCAACACCTGCTCGGTCGGCATCGCCACCCAGGACCCGCGGCTGCGCGCCCGCTTCGCGGGCAGGGCGGACCACGTGGTGAACTTCATGCGCTTCGTCGCCATGGAGGTCCGCGAGCTGATGGCGCAGCTCGGCTTCCGTCGCCTCACGGAGATGGTGGGCCGCACCGACTGCCTGGAGACCTCCGCCGCCGTCGAGCACTGGAAGGCCCGCGGCCTGGACCTTTCGCCGATCTTCCACCGTCCGGAGGTGGGCCCGGAGGTGGGCCGCTTCTGCCAGCTGCCCCAGGACCACGGCCTCGAGGAGTCGCTCGACCGCTCGCTGCTGCTCACGCTGTGCCGCCCGGCGCTCGAGCGCGGCGAGAAGGTGAGCGCCACCCTGCCCATCCGCAACCGCAACCGCGTGGTCGGCACCATGGTAGGCAGCGCGGTGACGCGCCGCTACGGTCCCCGGGGGCTGCCCGAGGACACCATCCACCTCACCTTCCAGGGCTCGGCCGGCCAGAGCTTCGGCGCCTTCCTGCCGCCCGGGGTCACCCTGGTGCTGGAGGGCGACGCCAACGACTACGTGGGCAAGGGCCTCTCCGGCGGCCGCCTCGTGGCCTACCCGCCCAAGGGCTCCACCTTCGTGCCCGAGCAGAACATGATCGTCGGCAACGTCGCCCTCTACGGCGCCACCGGGGGCGAGGCCTTCCTGCACGGCGCGGCCGGCGAGCGCTTCTGCGTGCGCAACAGCGGCGCCTGCGCGGTGGTGGAGGCGGTGGGCGACCACGGCTGCGAGTACATGACCGGCGGCCGGGTGGTGGTGCTGGGCGCCATCGGGCGCAACTTCGCCGCCGGCATGAGCGGCGGCATCGCCTACGTGCTCGACGAGGACCGCGACCTCGCCACCCGCTGCAACAAGGAGATGGTGCAGCTGTACCGGCTGGAGGACCCGGAGGAGGTCGAGCTGGTGAAGGACCTGGTCTTCCGCCACGCGCGGCTCACAGGCAGCGCGCGGGCCGGGAAGATCCTCACCGACTGGAGCTACTTCGTGCCCCGCTTCGTCAGGGTGGTGCCGAACGACTACAAGCGGGTGCTGGAGGCGCAGCGCCGGATGCGCGACACCGGCCTGAGCGCGGAGGAGGCCGAGATGGCCGCCTTCGAGCTGAACGCGCAGGACGCGGCGCGGGTGGGGGGCAAGTAGCATGGGCAAGCCCACCGGCTTCCTGGACCACGAGCGCGAGCTGCCCAAAGACCGCGAGCCGCTCGACCGGCTCTCCGACTGGAACGAGTTCCACGAGCCGTTTCCCGCCAAGAAGCTGCGCGACCAGGGCGGGCGCTGCATGGACTGCGGCACGCCCTTCTGCCATACCGGGGCGCTGATCGCGGGCATGGCCAGCGGCTGCCCGCTGCACAACCTGATCCCCGAGTGGAACGACCTCGTCTACAAGGGGCGCTGGAAGGACGCGCTCGAGCGCCTGCACCGCACCAACAACTTCCCCGAGTTCACCGGCCGCGTCTGCCCCGCGCCCTGCGAGGGCTCCTGCGTGCTGGGCATCAACGCGCCCCCGGTCACCATCAAGGCGATCGAGGTGTCGATCGCCGACAAGGGCTTCGAGGAGGGCTGGGTGGTGCCCCGGCCGCCGGTGCTGCGCAGCGGCAAGCGCGTGGCGGTGGTGGGCTCCGGCCCCGCCGGGCTCGCCTGCGCCGATCTCCTGAACCGCGCCGGCCACCAGGTGACCGTCTACGAGCGCGCCGACCGCATCGGCGGCCTGCTGGTCTACGGCATCCCCAACATGAAGCTCGACAAGGGCATCGTCGAGCGGCGGGTCTCGCTGCTGCAGGCCGAGGGCATCGAGTTCGTCACCGGCACCGCCGTCGGCCGCGACGTCACCGGCGACGCGCTGCGCTCGCGGTTCGACGCGATCGTGCTCTGCGGCGGCGCCACCGCCGGCCGCGACCTGGCGGTCGAGGGCCGGCAGCTCGACGGCATCCACCTGGCGATGGAGTTCCTGCACCGCAATACCAAGAGCCTCCTCGACTCGAACCTGCAGGACGGGGCGCACGTCTCCGCCCGCGACCGCGACGTGGTGGTGATCGGCGGCGGCGACACCGGCACCGATTGCGTCGGGACGGCGCTGCGCCACGGCTGTCGCACCCTGGTGCAGTTCGAGATCCTGCCCCGGCCCCCGGAGGAGCGTGCTTCCGACAATCCTTGGCCGCAGTGGCCGAAGGTCTACCGCGTCGACTACGGGCAGGAGGAGGCGGCCGCGCGCTTCGGCCAGGACCCGCGCCACTTCGCCCTCCAGACGAAGCGCTTCCTGGGCGACGCGAACGGCCGCGTCCGCGCCATCGAGACGGTCGAGGTCGAATGGGTGAGCGACGACGGCCGCTTCGTCCCCCGCGAGCTGCCGGGGACGGAGAAGACCTGGCCGGCCGACCTGGTGCTGCTCGCGCTGGGGTTCCTCGGCCCGGAGAAGGGCGGCATCCTCGAGCAGCTCGGCGTGGCCCTCGACGGCCGCGGGAACGTGGCGACCGGAGACGACCAGGCGACGAACGTCCCCGGCGTGTTCGCCGCCGGCGACATGCGCCGCGGCCAGTCGCTGGTGGTGTGGGCGATCGCCGAGGGCCGACGGGCGGCGGAGACGGCCGACCGGTACCTGAAGGCGGCCGCGGGGCGCTGAGCGACACGCTGGCTTCTGACGAAGGTGGCGGTGGTGTACCCCGGTCCGAGGCGCTACCGGCCCTCGCCCATGGGCCCGCTGATCGTCCCTCCGTGGTCATCACCTTGCCGTCCGGCGTGTCGAGGGCGACCTCTCCCACGATGGCCTCGTTCGTCACCGGCTGGCCGGAGGCGCTGAAGCGCGCGGCAACAAGGGCCGCCGCCGCCGTGAGATGATCCGGTCACACCCCGGGAGAACCGAATGGCTGGAAGCACCGCGCGTCAGCGTGGCGCGGGCGGACGCGAGGCGCTCGCCCGGCTGCGCAGGATCTGCCTCGCCCTGCCGGAGGCGCAGGAGAAGCTGTCGCACGGCGAGCCCACCTGGTTCGCCGGCAAGGGCAAGGTGTTCGCCATGCTGGACGACCACCACCACGGCGCGGCCCACCTGTCGGTGTGGCTGCCGGCCGAGCCCGGCCTCCAGCAGGTGCTGATCGAGTCGGACCCGGGGCGGTACTTCCGGCCTCCGTACGTAGGTCCGAGCGGCTGGGTGGGCGTGGTGCTGGACCGTCGGCCGAACTGGGCGAAGGTGGCCTGGCTCGTCGAGCAGGCCTATCGGCTGGTGGCGAAACCGAAGCTCGTGGCCTCTACTCCTGCCGCAGCGCCACCACCGGGTCGAGGTGGGCCGCGCGCCAGGCGGGCACGCCGCAGGCCGCCGCAGCGACGGCGATGAGCACGACCGTCGCCGCCAGGAACGCCAGCGGATCGTGGGGACCCACGCCGCCCCTGAGGAGCTCGGAGCTCCTGCAACGCGGGTGGCGGTCCGCCCGCCAGGGACGACCGGCGGTTCAGCCGCGGGCCGGCTGGCCGCCGACCAGAGCGCCCACCGGCGCCGGGTACTCTTGCGGGGGCGCCGGCTGGTTGATGTGCATCAGGTACAGCCACAGGAACAGGCCCAGGCCGATGAGCGCCAGGACGAAGGGGACGATCCAGCGCTTCCACCAGGGGCTCGCGATCACCACGTAGCGGTGCCGCTTGTGACGGTGGTGCCGGTGGTGATGCTCGTGCCGGTTCTCGCCGGCGCCGGTCGCCTGCCCCTCGGCGCCCGCCGGAATCGCCGGCGGCGCTGCCTCGACGGCACCCCCGCCTTCGGCCGGCCGCTCACCGGGGGCGTCTGCCAGGACCAGGGCGGGAGGCGTCGGCTCCGCCTTCGGCAGGGGCGGCGGCAGCTCGTGCGCGATCTCCGCGATCCGGCAGGCCGGGATCCAGTCGGGCCGGCCCGTGTACCAGACGAGCGTGTCCTCCGGGATCGTCCCCGAGAGGATCAGCTCCACCAGCCGGCTCAGCTCCACCGGTCCCTGTCGACGCCCCTCGGCGACGTAGAACCACCGGGTCGGGATCGCCATGCGGTCGCTGCGGAGGTTAACGTCCGCTACGCAGGAGCGTCAACCTGGCTCCGCCGACGCAGGTCCGGCGAGCGGCGAGCGCCTGGCCCCCGGCGGCCCGGCGATAATGGTTCTCGCCGGTGGCCGCCGCCCGGCGCCGCCGGCCCCGCGGAGGTCGGTGCGATGGCGAAACGTGACTGCTACCTGGTGCTCGGGGTCCCGCGCGACGCGCTCCCCGCGGCGATCCGCAGGGCCTATCTCCGGCTCGCCAAGGCCCTGCACCCCGACCATGCCGGCGAGGACGGGACCCGCTCGTTCCAGGAGCTCCGCGAGGCGTACGCGACGCTTTCCGATCCGCGGAGCCGGCGCGCGTACGACCGGTCGCTCGACGACGGGCGCCGAGGGGAAGCCGCCGTCAGCTCCTCGCCGGACGCCGTGGCCGAGCCGCTGTCGATCCTCCACGCCGACGCGCGATACCGCCCGTCGCGAGAGGAGATCCGCGAGCGCTTCTCGCGCAACTTCGCCGGCGTCGGCGTGCCGAAGGGTGAGGCGGTCGCGGGCTTGAACGTGGAGGTGGTGCTCAGCCGCGACGAGGCAGCGCGCGGCCTCGTCGTGCCGATCGACGCTCCTGTCTTCCAGACCTGCCCATTCTGCGGCGGAAGCGGCCGCGACTGGCTGTTCCCCTGCCTCTATTGCGGGGAGGAAGGGACCGTCGAGCGGACCGAACGGCTGCACCTGCGTGTCCCGGCCAGGGTGCGCGCCGGCAGCGTCTACGAGATCCCGCTCGACAGGCTGGGCGTGCGCAACTTCTACCTCAGGGTGCACGTCCTCGTCGACGATCGCCTGACCTCCTGAGGTCGAGGGCTGCCGGGTCGCCCACGAGCTGCGCGACGTCTCGGCCAGGGGCGTCTGAGCAACGGCCGCCTCGGCTCTGCGTCAGACGAGCGCGTCGGCGCTCCAGCCCGCGCGCTCGAGGGCGATCTCCGGCCAGCGGCTGGTCCCGAGGCCGTACGTCTCGTCCGCCGCCGCCACGCACAGGGGCGGCGGCGACAGCGGCCAGGGCTCGCCGCGGAGCGCCCGGCGCTTCGCCTCGATGATCCGCAGGCAGACCGTCTCCACCGCCACCGGGTCGGTGCCGCCCACCAGGGCGTTGTAGTTCCACATGTACCGGGGGTCCGGCTGCGGACCCTTGTCGCACAGCGGCCGCAGCGCGTCCACCACCACCAGGCGCGTCTTGCCCTTCACGTGCGGCAGCAGCCAGATCTCGCCGAGCCTCACGTTGTTCGCGCCGTGGTAGCTGGAGGGCGAGCCCGAGTACTGGATGTAGTTCTTCAGCACGGTGCCGATGCCGGTCAGCCAGTGGGCCTTGAGCGCCGGCAGCGCCAGAAGCGCCGTGCAGGCGCGAGCGGCGTCCGGGCCGCCCTGGGCCATGTGGATGCGGTCGGCCCCGGTGCCGGCGGCCACCAGCGCCTCGCGGACGGCGGCCGTCAGCTCGGGATGCGTGGGGTTGAGGTGGTCGGTGGTGACGAGCCCGATCGCGTCGGCGGGCGTCACCAGCGCGCGCCAGGCCTCGGTGGCCGACGGCTTGCCGGTGACGCGCATGACCAGGTCGCCGAGCATCCGCCGGAGGACGGTGACGTCGACCGCGTGCTGCGCGTCGAGCGCGGCCTCCTCGCGGACCAGGACCACCCGGCTGCTCCGTGCGCCGCGGGCGAGCGCGGCGTCGGCGACCACCGACACTCCCAGCGCCGCCCCGACCGTCCCGCGGACGAAGTCGCGCCGGGTCACGTTCGCCTGCCGGTCATCGCTCATCGGAACCTCCCGCAGCAGGGCGCAGCTGCGCGACCGCCGCGGCGGCCGTCGCCGCCTCCCTCGCCTGGAACACGAACGCGAGCCGCCGGCCGCTTCGCTCGCCGGCGAGCCAGCCGTCCTCGACCTGCTCCGCGACGCCGCTGCCGCCGGGCGCGGCGGCAGCAGGGCGCAGATATCCCGCCTGGAAGTGGGCGAGCGCCGCCCGCGCCGCGTCCTCGGTCGGGTAGCGGACCACCAGCGCCCGGAGTCGTGCCGGCTCCTCGGCTGCCTCACCCCGGCGCTCGTAGGTGGCGACCACGGCCTCCGCCGCCGGCCCGAGGTCGAGCAGGTTCTCGGTCGCGAGAAAGTAGGTCGAGTTCAGCACCAGCGGCGACCGCAGGAAAGTGACCCGGTCCAGTCGCAACCGGTACTCTCCGGCGACGGCATCCGGGAGCGTCGTCACCATCTCGGGTGGCTTCACGACAGGCCGGCCGGCGACCACCGCGCGTCCCAGCTCGAGAACGGCCGCCTTCGCCGCCGGCGTCTCCTGGCTCGCCAGGATGCGGACGTACAGGTCGAAGGACCAGGCCCGCAGCAGGCCCGCACCGTAGAGCGCCCGCGGCGGCTGGGACGGCCAGGTGTCGTCGAGCCGCACCGGCTCGCCTTCCCAGTCGCCCGACAGGAGCCCGTAGCCGTCGTCCGAGGACTCGAGCCAGTACAGCTCCAGCAGGATCGGCCCTTCCATCGGGGAGGTGTACTCGTAGACCTCCAGCCGCGACAGGCGGTACCCGAGGTACAGCTCGCCGGCGCCGTCCATGTAGGAGAAGATCTCCGCCGGGCTCACGCTGCGGGGCTCGGCGGGGCGCGACCAGCCGCCGGCGGCGCGCGGAGCGAGGGAGACGGCAGACGCCGCTCCGGCCAGGACGAGACTCGTCAGCATCGGCCAGCCTCCGTGCGGACGCGGCGACCTTACGCCACAACGGCGCCTGCTGTCACCTGCGCCGCGCCGGGCGATCCCTAGCGCGGGACCAGCGGCTTCGCGCTCGCGGGCAGCGGCGGCTCGGGACAGGAGGCGCGGGCGAGAGCGGGGAGCCCGTGGTGCCGACGGACGAGCATCCACAGCACCGGGGCGAAGAGCAGCACCAGCCCCAGCGTGACGGCGGTCTCCCGGGTGGGGACGTGGAGCAGCTTGAGGGCGGAAGCCAGGAGGACGAACGCCAGCGCGCGGCGGACCAGCGCGCCGGGAGCCCGGGCCGACAGCTGCGCGCCGACCCAGACGCCCGCCACGGCGCCGAGCAGCAGCGAAGCCGTCAGCTCGAGCCGGAAGTCCCCGAAGAGCACGTGGCCGAGGGCGGCGGAGCAGACCAGCGGCACCGCCTGCACCAGGTCGGTGCCCACCAGCTCGCTGGCCTTGAGCCGCGGATACAGCGCCATCAGGGCGATGATGATCAGCGACCCGGATCCCACGGAGGTCAGACCGACCACCAGCCCTCCGAGCGCACCCACCACGACGGTGGGGGCCACCCTCAGCGCGACGACGGGCCGACCCTGCGGCAGCGGATCGGCCCGCCCGTCCCGCCGCCGCGCCCGCTCGAGCAGCCGGAGGTACGCCCGTGCCGCCAGCCCGGCGGCGGCCAGCAGCAGGGCGACGCCGAGCGCGACCCGGACGACCTCCTGCACGCCCTCGCCGTGGCCGAGCGCGCGGGCGATGAGCACGCCGCTGAACGCGCCCGGGACCGAGCCGACGCTCAGCCACTTCACCAGCCCCAGGTGGACCGTGCCGCGCCGCAGGTGGACCACGGAGCCGACCGGCTTCATGAAGGCGCTGGTGACGAGGTCGCAGGACACCGCGGTCAGCGGCGGGATGCCGAAGAAGAGCACCAGGACCGGCGTCATCAGCGCGCCACCGCCCATCCCGGTGAGGCCGACCACGGTGCCGACCGCGAACGCGGCGAGGGCGAGCGTCGGGTCGAAGGTCACGCGGGAGCCTGAAAGGGGCGCGGCGTTCCGAATCGTAGCACCGCTCGTCCCAGGTCTCCCGTCGTCGGCGGGCCCGCCAGTGTGGTACGTTCCTGCCCGCCCGCGGGAGCGGGCAGCGGAGGCGAGGCGCGGCGATGAAGACAGCGGTGGTGTGCGGGGCGGGCGGGTTCATCGGCGGCCACCTGGTGGAGAGGCTCAAGCGCGACGGCTACTGGGTCCGCGGGGTGGACATCAAGCAGCACGAGTTCAGGCGCACGGCGGCCGACGAGTTCCTGCAGCTCGACCTGCGCGAGCCGGCGGGCTGCGTGAAGGCGGTGCGCGTGGACGACCGGCCGGCGGACGAGGTCTACCAGCTGGCGGCGGACATGGGCGGCATGGGGTTCATCCACTCCGCCGAGTGCGAGATCATGCGCAACAGCCTGCTGATCAACACCCACATGAGCTACGCGTCCGCCTGCCAGGGCGTCGGCCGCTACCTCTTCTCCTCTTCGGCCTGCGTCTACCGCGACCAGAGGCCGGACGAGCCCGACCTCACCGAGGCCGACGCCTACCCCGGCCAGCCCGACAACGAGTACGGGTGGGAGAAGCTCTACTCGGAGCGGGTCGCCCTGGCCTACCAGCGCAACCAGGGCCTGACCGTGCGCATCGCCCGATTCCAGAACTGCTACGGCCCCTACGGCACCTGGCGCGGAGGCCGCGAGAAGGCGCCGGCGGCGATGTGCCGCAAGGTCGCCGCCGTCGCCGACGGCGGCACCATCGAGGTGTGGGGCGACGGCACCGCCATGCGCGTCTTCACCTACGTCGACGACCTGGTGGACGGCATCCGGCTGCTCATGGACTCGGACGTCGGCGAGCCCACCAACATCGGCTCCGACGAGCGGGTGTCGGTCAACGACCTGGTCGCGATCGTGGCCGAGACGGCGGGAAAGAAGGTGAGCATCCGGCACGTGGACGGTCCGGTGGGCGTGCACGCGCGCAACCACAGCTCGCGGCGCATCCGCGCGATGGGCTGGACGGACCGCCACACCCTGCGCCAGGGCATCGCCAGGACCTACCCGTGGGTGAAGGAGCAGACCGAGCGGGCGGTCGCCCGCGGCGAGGCGGTCTAGAGCCGCCCGCAGCGCCGGGGCGCCGGCGCTCTGCCATCGGCCGTCTGCCGCGAGGCGCTCGCCCGACACGCTCGTGCGGGCCCCCCCTCGTCGTCCCCGCGCTGGAGCTACACTCGTAGCCATGGGAACCCCACGCCGGTTGCGGCCCTGCCTCTGTCTCTTCGCCGTCCTCGCGTTGGTCCCGCCTCTCCGCGCCCAGGCGCCGGCGAAGGCCGAGGTCCTTCCGCCGGTGGGCGTCGAGGTCGTTCGGATCGACGCCGTCGTCACGGACAAGGGCGGTCACCCGAAGGCCGGCCTCGCACGCGACGACTTCGCCGTCCTCGAGGACGGTGTACCCCAGAAGCTCGTCCAGTTCGAGGCGTACGCCCGTCCGGCGGCGGCCGCGCCCTCTTCTGCAGCGGGCTCCCCATCCATGCCGGCCGCAGACGAGCAGGCGGCCAGCCCTCGCCCGCCCCGCTTCGTGGTCTTGGCTGTCGACGACGTCCACGTGCAATTCGCCAACATGGCGCGGGTCCAGAAGGCGCTGACGCGCTTCATCGACGAAGACATCGGCCCCGGGGACCGGGTCGCCCTGGTGACGACGAGCGGCGCGCAGGGTGCCTCTCAGGACTTCACCTCGGACCGTGGGCTTCTCCAACAGGCCATCTCCCGTCTCTCCGCGAAGGATCGCCGGGCCGAGTGGGTCAACGTGCCCCGCATCACCGAGTACCAGGCGGAGCTGATCGAGCGCGGCGACCCCGACGCGCTCTGGCTGGCCGTGATGGACATCCTGTGTGATCACCCGGCCGACCCCGCCGAGCTGGAGGCGAGGCTGAAGGCGCGCGCGGTTCTCTCAGAAGCCGTCGACAACTCGAGGCTGACCCTGGAGACGCTCGAACGTCTCACCCGGGGCCTGGCCAGCCTGCCCGGCCGAAAGGTGATCTTCCTCCTCTCCGACGGGTTCCTGACCGGTCTTTCCGCCCCCGGTGGCGCCGGCTTCGACATTCGCCGTGTCATCGACGCGAGCACCAGGGCCGGCGTGGTCATCTACTCGCTCGAAACACCCGGCCTGAATACCGCACCTGGCAGGAGCGCATCCGAGAACCCATTCCCCGATCCGCAGACGCTCGAGGTGAAGTTCACGATCGAGCGGCAGAGCGAAGAGGCGGCGCTCCAGGCCATGCACGCCCTGGCCGCCGATACCGGCGGGTTCCTGTTCGACAATTCGAACGACCTCCACGCCGGCCTGAAGCGGACGCTGGAGGACACCGACAGCTACTACGTGCTGGCCTACGAGCCCACGAACACGAAACGCGACGGCGCCTACCGGCACATCGAAGTGCGCCTGCCCAACCAGCGCAACCTCAAGGTGCGAGCGAGGACGGGGTACTTCGCCCCTGGTGAGCGCCGTGCGAGTCCTCCGTCGATCGTGGCCGAGACAGGGACTCGGGGCGTGCCAGCCGCGACTGCCGCGGCGCTCGCCCCGCTCCCCGTGCAGCTTTCCGCGGACTTCGTCAGCGTCGACCGCGGCGTGAGCGAGGTCGTCGTGAGCGGGCACGTGGACACGACGACGCTGGCCTTTGTCCGGGACGGCGACCGCTACAAGGCCGCGCTCGAGATGGCGGCGGTCGTCCGCGACGAGGCAGGGACGGTCGTGGCGACGGAACCGGAGCGGCTCTCGATGGACCTGACCGAGGCGGAGCGCGAGCGCCTCTCGCGCGAAGGCCTGTCCTATCAGAAGACGGTCACGCTGAAGCGCGGGACGTACGACGTCCTCCTGACCGCGGGCGCCGCAGGGGCGCTGGGGGAGGCGTCGCAGCGGGTCGAGGTCCCCGACCTCGCCCCCGGCCGGCTGACGCTGAGCAGCCTCTTCCTCCTGAAGGCTGGCGCGGGTACCGAGGCGGCGGGCCCGGGCGGCGACCTCGTCCTCAGCCAGGCGGTCCGCCGCTTCCGGCGGGACGAGAGCCTGTTCGTCCAGCTCTACGCCTACAACGCGAAGCGGGATTCCTCGGGAGCGACGAGCCTCGTCTCGCAGGCGGAGGTCCTCCGTGGGGGTGCGGTCCTGGCCAAGGCCGCGCCCGAGCCGGTGGTCACGGGCGAAGGCGATGGGACGCCGGTCCCCCACGTCAGCAGGATCGGCCTCGGCTCGTTCGAACCGGGGGAGTACGAGCTGCAGGTGACCGTGACCGACCGGAATGCCAACGAGGCGGCGACGCGCCAGGTCGAGTTCACGGTCGATTGACCGGTGTCGCGCCAAGCGGAGCCGCAGCATGTCGCGGGGTGACGAGGTCCGCTTCCGGCACGAGATCGCGCGCGCTCACCCTTCGGGCCAGTACCGTCGCATCTTCCCGCGCAGGAAGGCGACGCTGCGGCGCATCTGGTCCATCCCAAGGACGCCGTCCTCGATGCTGATCCAGCCGTCGAAGCCGGCGCCGCGCAGCTCGCCGAAGATGGCGTCGTAGTCGTTCAGGCCCTTGCCGATCTCGCCGTGGCGCAGCCGTTTCGCGTAGCCGACCGAGGTTTCCTCTCGCCGCAGATCCTCGAGCGTCCCCACGGCGAGGTAGCGGTCGGAGGCGTGCATGGTCACCACGCGGTGGCGCACGCGGCGCAGCAGCTCCAGCGGGTCCTCGCCCGCCAGCAGCGTGTTGCTGGGGTCGTAGTTGACGCCGAAGTGCGGGGAAGCGACGCGGGCGACCAGGTCGCAGAAGACGTCCATCTTCTGCGCGAACTCGGGGTACTCCCAGAAGTCGTCCTTGTAGTGGTTCTCGATGACGAGGATGATCCCGGCCGCTTCGGCGTGCGGCAGGCAGGCCTCGATGCTCTCGGCCGCGAAGCGCAGGCCCTGCTCCCGCGTGAGCCCGGGCCGGCGCTGGCCGGAGAGCACCCGGCAGGTGCTGCAGCCGAGGGCCGCCGCCATCTCGATCCAGCCCTTCTCCTTTTCCACCTGGTCGCGGCGGTAGGCCGGGCTGGGGTGGGTGAAGTCCGGCGAGCAGCAGAGCATGGGGACGCCAAGGCCACGCTGCTCGACCAGGCGACGGTAGCGCGGCCAGGCAGCCTTTTCGCGCAGGTCGAGAAAGCCGCTGTAGAACTCGAGCCCGTCGATCTCCAGCTCGCCGGCCATCTCGATCCAGCGCTCGAGCGACAGCGAGCCGTCCCGGCACAGCCCCTGCATCCAGGCCTTGGGGAACGCGGCGAGCTTCGGCATCAGCGGATCACCTTGGGCGGGTTGCGGCCGATCACCGGGAACTGCGCCATCTCCACGATGCTGCCGCTGATCGGCCGGCTCTCGTCGGAGATCCAGTAGACGGCCGCCGCGGCGATCTCCTCCGGCAGGATCAGCCGGCCGGCGGGGGCGAAGACCTTGGGCACCTTCAGGTACCAGTCCGGCGCGTTGCCCTGCCGCTCCTGGATGCGCTTCTCGTTCTCGGTCAGGACCCAGTCCGGGTTGATCTGGTTGACGCGCACGGCGTGCTCGCGGTGCAGGGTGTCGCCGAGGTTGCGGGTCAGGGTCATGAGCGCGCCCTTGCTCGCGCTGTAGGCGACGAAGGTCGGCTCGCCGGACCAGGCATTGATGCTGCCGATGTTGAGCACCGCTCCCTGCGCCCGGGCGAGCTCCGGCAGCGCCGCGCGGATCAGCAGGAGCGGCGCGCGCGCGTTCACCGCCATCACCCGGTCGAACGCGTCCGCGTCGGTGGTCTCCAGGGTCCCGCGCTCCACGCGGGCGGCGTTGTTGACGAGCGCGTCGAGCTTCCCGAAGGCGGCGAGCGCGGCCTCGACCAGCCGGGGTGCCGCCTCCGGGTCCCCCAGGTCGTCGACGTGCAGGGCGGCGGCGTCGCCCAGCGAGCGGACGACCGCCTCCCCGAGCCCCCGCTCCAGGCCGTGGACGAGGACGCGGGCCCCTTCGGCGACGCAGCGGCGGGCGATCGCCTCGCCGATGCCGCTGGTGCTGCCGGTGACCAGGACGACCTTGCCCGCGAGCCTCATGCGCTGGCGGCCGGAAGCGCGCGCACCCGGGTCACCACGTCGCGCAGGACGGCCTCGAACTCGTCGCCGCTGGCGAAGCGGTCCGCCTGGATGGCGAGCGGGGCGCCGATGACCACGGAGCGGGCGCCGCGGCGGGCCGTCTCCAGGGCCTGCTCGATCGACAGCCCGCCCACCGCCTGCACCGGCCGCTCGACCGCCGCCACCACCCGGTCGAGGTCGTCGAGCGGCGAGACCCCCCGCAGGTGACGGCGCTCGTCGAAGCCGGTGTGGAGGATGATCCAGTCGGCGCCCAGGTCCTGCATGGCCCGCGCGTCAGCGGCCTTGTCCTCGGCCCCGAGGACGTCGGCCATCACGAAGCCGCCCATGGCGTGGGCGACGCGGACCATCTCCGCGACCGAGGCCCAGTGGGCGCGGCTCATCACCACCACGTGGGTGGCGCCGGCGCCCAGCATCATCTCGGCCTCGAGCCCGGCCCCGTCCATGGTCTTGAGGTCGGCGACGATCGGCACGCCGGGGAACTCGCGGCGCAGCGCCGCCACCGCGTGCAGGCCCTCGCCCAGGATGAGCGGCGTCCCTGCCTCCAGCCAGTCGATGCCCGCCCGCCGCGCCCCGTGCGCGAGCGAGAGCGCCTCGGCGATGGTGGTGACGTCGAGGGAGACCTGGGTCGTCACCGCGCCGGCCATCGGCTCACCCCTTTCGCGTGTCGAGGACGGCCTTGACGATCTCGCCTCTCTCCATCTTCTCGAAGGCGGTCTTCCAGTCGGCGAGCGGGAAGACGCCGCCCACCAGGGGCGCGACGTCGAGCGCGCCGGACGCCATCAGCGCGATCACCCGCTCCCACACCGGCCAGTTGTGGCTGAAGCTGCCCTGCAGCCGCACCGCCTTCTGGACGATGGGGTCGAGCGAGACGCCGAGCGGCTGGGGACCCCAGCCGACCTTGGTGATGAAGCCGGCGGGGCGGACGAGCGCCATCGCCTCGCGCAGCGCGTCCGAGTGGCCCGAGGCGTCGACCACGCCGTCGACGCCGGCGCCGTCGCGCTCGCGTGCCCAGGCCGCCAGCGCTTCGCTCCCGGAGCGGAAACGCAGGCAGCCATAGGCGGCCGCCGCCTCCAGCCTCCGCTCGTCGGCCGGCAGGCCGGCCAGTGCCACCTCGGCGCCCCGCAGCCGGGCCATGGCGGCACAGAGGATGCCGATGGGGCCGGGGCCGAGCACGACCACGCGGTCGCCGGGCTTGACGTCGCTGTTGACGGCCACCGCGCTGTAGGCGACGCAGGCCGGTTCGGTGAGCGCGGCGTGCGCGTCGGGGACGTGCGACGGCAGGCGGTGCAGGATGCGGGCGGGGACCGGCATGGTCGGCCGCATGGCGCCGTCCACGGTGGCGCCGTAGCCGCGGCGGCCGGGGTCGAGCTGGTACAGGCCGGCCCGGGCGAGCGGGCCGTCGGGGTCCACGACGGCGTGCGTCTCGCAGGCGACGCGGTCCCCGGGGCCAAAGCCCCTCACCCGGCTGCCGACCTCGCGCACCGTGCCGCAGAACTCGTGGCCGAGGACGACGGGGTGCCGCACCGGCCAGCTGTTGCGCGCCTGCCACTGGTGGACGTCGCTGCCGCACACGCTGACGGCGGCCACCTCGAGCAGGACCTCGTCCTCGCCGGGGGCGGGCACCTCGATCTCCCGCAGCTCCACCGCGCCGGGCTGGGGAGCGTAGTTGACGACCGCGGGCACCTTCACGGCGCGGCGAGTCTACACCCCGGCTACTCGGCGCGCAGGGCCTGGATGGGGTCGAGGCTCGCGGCGCGGCGCGCCGGGGCGACGCCGGCGACCAGGCCGGTCAGGACGCTGACCACGACGCCGGCCAGGACGAAGCGCATCGGCGTCTCCACCGGGAGGGCGGGTACGACCAGCCGCAGCGCCACGCCGGTCCCCAGGCCGACCACCACGCCGAGGAACCCGCCGAGCGCCGCCAGCGCCGCTGCCTCCGCCAGGAACAGGGCCTGCACCTGGGCGCGGCTGGCGCCCAGCGCCCGCACCAGGCCGATCTCGCCGGTGCGCTCGCCCACCGCGATCCACATCATGGTCAGGATGCCGGTGGCCCCCACCAGCAGCGAGATGCCGGCGATGGCGCCGACCGCCATGGTGACGATGTCCATCACCTTGCCGAACACGTCCAGCATCGCCTCCTGGGAGGTGACCGTGAAGTCCTCGCTGCCCCCGTGGCGCAGGCTCAGCAGGCGCTTCACCTCCGCCTCCACCCGGGCCGTCTCGCGGACGTTGGCGTAGATGAGGTCGATCTCCATCAGCTCGTCCTGGTCGAAGAGCTGCAGGGCCGAGGCGACGGGGACGTAGGCCATGTCGTCGATGTCGAACCCCATCATCTCGCCCTTCGGCTGCATCACCCCGATCACCCGGAAGCGGCTGCCGGCGATGTGGACGAACTGGCCCAGCGGGCTCCGCTCGCCGAAGATCTCGTGAGCGAGCTTGGGCCCGAGGACCGCCAGCGGCGCTCCGCGGCGGGGGTCGCCCTTCGGCCAGAACGTGCCCTGGCGCGCGCCGAAGCGCCAGAGGGTGGGCAGGTCGGGTGTCGCCCCCAGCACGCTGACGCTGCGCCCGCGCTCGTCGGCCTGCACCCGCGCCTCGCCCATGGTCACCGGCACCACCGTCTCCACCCCGGAGATCCTCTCGAGCGCCTCCGCGTCGTCGATGGTGAGCTTGCGGGTGGTGCCCCCGAGCACGCCGGGGATGCCGATCGTCTTCGCCTTGCCCGGGTTGACGGCCAGGATGTTGGTTCCGAACTGCGTGAACTGCGACACCAGGTAGACCCTCGTGCCCTCGCCGATCGAGGTGAGGAGGATGACCGCGGCCACGCCGATGGCGATCCCCAGCATCGAGAGGAACGAGCGCAGGCGGTGGGCGCGCAGCGCGGCGGTGGCGAGGTGGAGGAGGTCGCGCACGCCTCACCTCCCGGCGAGCGCCGCCACCGGCTCCAGGCGCGTCGCCCGGCGAGCGGGCAGGACGCCGAACACGGCGCCCACCGCCACCGACAGCGAGAAGGCGGCGAGGACCGCCCACACCGGCGGCGAGGCGGGCAGGGCGGGGTAGACGAGGACGAGCGCGCGGACCGCCAGCCACCCCGCCGCCAGGCCCAGCAGGCCGCCGGCCGAGGAGATGAGCACCGCCTCGGCCAGGAAGGCGGCCAGGATCTGCGGCCGCGCCGCGCCGAGGGCCTTCAGCAGCCCGATCTCGCGCGTGCGCTCGGACACGGAGACCAGCATGACGTTCATGATCCCGACGCCGGCCACGGCCAGCGAGACGCTGGCGATGCCGGCGAGGGCGAGGGTGAGGGCGCCCAGGATCGAGGTGAAGGCCCCGAGCACGGCGTCCTGGGTGATGGCGGTGACGTCCTCCTCGCGGTGGCGCTCGGCGACCACGCGCACGGCCCGCGCCCGGGCCCGTTCCAGGTCGGCGTGGGTGCGCACCTGGAGGACCAGGCGGAACAGCGAGCGCCGGTCGAGCATCTTCATGGCGGTGGCCACCGGCACGATCACCACGTCGTCCATGTCCACGCCGAGCTGGTGGCCGCGAGAGGCGAGCACGCCGATCACCCGCATGCGCCAGTCGCCCACCCGCACGATCTGGCCGACGGGGTCGCGGCCGGGGAACAGCTCCCGCGCGGCCTTCTGGCCGAGCACGGCGAGGGGGGAGCCACGCTCCCAGTCCGCGGCCGGCAGGAAGCGCCCGCTGGCCACGCTCAGGCGGCGGACCTCGAGCGCTTCCTGGGTCGCGCCGATCAGGGCCGTCTGCCGCCGCCGCTCCCCGAAGGCGACGGTCTCGGTGCCCATCACGGTGGGAGCGGCCTTGTCGATCTCGGGAACGCCGCGCAGGATCGCGCGTGCGTCCTCCAGGGTGAGGTCGTTCGGGGCGCCGCCCAGGCCGGGCATGCCGCCGGTGGTCTCGGTCTTGCCGGGGACCATGATGACGAGGTTGGTGCCGATGCTGGCGAACTGGCCGACCACGTAGCGCCGGGCGCCCTCGCCGAGGGCGGTGAGGGCGACGACTGCGGCCACGCCGATCGCCACGCCCAGCAGGCTCATCCCCGTCCGCAGCCGGTGCCCGCGCAGGGCGCGCGTCGCGAAGCCGAGGACGTCACGCAGGCTCACCGGCCGTCCTCCGCGGAGGCGAGCAGCGCCACGGCCTCGTGGATGTGCGCCCCGTCGCCGCGGTGGACGACCCGCCCGTCCTTCAGCACCAGCACCCGCTGCGCGCGCCGGGCCACCGCCGGGTCGTGGGTGACCACCACCAGGGTGAGCCCGGCGGCGTTCATCCGCTCGAGGATCTCGAGCACGTGGCGGCCGGAGGCGGTGTCGAGGTTGCCGGTGGGCTCGTCGGCGAGGAGCAGCTTCGGCTCGAGGACGGTGGCGCGGGCGATGGCCGCCCGCTGCCGCTCGCCGCCCGAGAGCTGGTCGGGGCGGTGGGTGGCCCGCGCCTCGAGGCCGACCGTTCGCAGCCGGCCGAGGGCCCGCTCGCGCCGCTCGCCGGCCGGGACGCCGGCGAACACCATCGGCAGCTCGACGTTCTCGAGCGCGGTGAGCCGGGGCACCAGGTGGAAGAACTGGAACACGAAGCCGATCGTGTGGCGGCGCACCAGGGTCAGCTCCGCCTCGTCGAGGCGTGCCACGTCCCGGCCCAGCAGCTCGTAGATGCCGCGGTCCGGGCGATCGAGGCAGCCCAGGATGTGGAGCAGGGTCGACTTGCCGGAGCCGGACGGCCCCATGATCGCCAGGTGCTCGCCGGCAGCGACCGTCTCCTCCACGTCGACCAGCGCGTGGACGGGCTCGCCGCCCACTTCGAAGGTCCGGCAGATGCCCTGGAGGCGGATCACTCGCGAGCCTTCGCCCCTGCCTTGACCTCGGGGCGGTCGAGCGACACCACCACGCGCGCCCCCGGCTCCAGGCCGCCGGTCACCTCGGTGAAGTCCCAGTTGTGCAGCCCGAGCTGCAGCGCTTTCTCGACCAGCCGGCCGCCCTCGAGGACGAGCACCTTGCCGCCCTCGAGCAGGGCCGAGGTGGGGACCCGCAGGACGCCGTCGCGGGCGCTCAAGATCACCTCGGCGTCGGCCGAGGTGCCGGGGAGCAGGGCGGCCGCGACCGCGGTGTCGTCCAGCTCCAGCTCGATCTCGACGGTCCGGTTCTGCTCCAGGCGGTCCTGAACGTAGGGGGCCACCTCGACCACGTGCGCCGCGAAGTGCCGGCCGGGGCGGGAGTCGACGGTGACGCGTGCCGGCAGCCCCTTGCGGATCCGGGCCGAGTCCACCTCGTCCATGGGCGCGCTGATGTAGATCGACCGCGTGTCGATGAGGTCGAGGACGGGCGGCACGGGGATGGCGGGAGGCGAGGGGGTCGTCCACTCGCCGACCTCGATGAAGGTGTCCGCCACCACGCCGTCGAAGGGGGCACGGAGCACGGTCTTCTCCAGCGTGTCCCGGGCGAGGACGACCGCCGACTCCGCACGTTCGGAGGTGGCCCGCGCGGCGCGACAGGCGGCCGCCGCCGTCCGGGCCTGGCTCTCGACCTCGTCGGCTTGGTCCGTGGACACGATGCCCTGCGCGGCCAGGCCCCGCGTGCGGTCCCGCTCCCGCCCGGCGCGCTCGGCGGCGAGACAGGCCTGATCCCGCTGGGCGAGGGTGGTCTTCCGGTCGTCCTCGGCGAGCCGGAGCTGCGCGCCCTGGAGCACGTCGTCCACGCGGAGGAGGAGGTCGCCCTTGTGCACGCGGGCGCCGCGTCGGCGTGGCAGCTCGAGCACGCGACCCCCCGTCTCCGGCGCCAGCTTGGCGCGGCGGCGGGCCTTCACCGTCCCGGCGCGGGAGTTGGTGACCGTCTCCTCGACGCGGCCCTTCTCCGCGGCCACGGCGCGCACGATCACCGGCGTGGGCGCGAGGACGGTCAGGCGCAGGACGACGGCCAGCGCGACCAAGCCGGCGACGAGCAGGAGGCGAGGCCAGAGGCGACGGGCGCTCATGCGCAAGACCCCGCAGATTCTGCCGCAACCCGCGGCCGCAGCACAGGGGGGGGGTCGCCACCTCCCGCTCCTCGTGCCAAGATCCGCCCCGGCAGACAGGCTAGGATGGCAGCCCACCGTTGCGTCCTGCTCCACGAGGCGTGCTTCGCCCTCTTCGCGGTGGCCGCCTGGCTGCGCTTCGCCGGCGCCCTCGGTCCAGGCAGCCCGGACGCGCTCCTCTACCTCGGCCTCCTGGCCGGCAGCGCGGCGCTCGCCGCCTCGGGTTCCGTGCTGTCCGGCGAGGCCGGCGCCAAGCTGCGGCTCGCCGTCTACCCCGCCGCGATCACGGTCTCGTACCTGAACCTGGGTCCGGCGCTCGCCCGCGCCGGCGCACGGCTCTGGGACGCCGAGCTGCTCCGCCTGGACCGGCACCTGACGGGGACGACGCCCAGCCTCCTCCTGCAGTCGCTGGTCCAGCCGCGCCTCACCGACCTGCTGAGCCTCTGCTACGCTCTCTTCATCCCGTACTTCGCCACCAGCCTGATCTGGTACCTCCTCGGCGAGCTGCCGCTGGCGCGGCGCTTCTTCGTAGGGCTGCTGACCCTCTACTCGGTCGGCCTGCTCGGCTACCTGCTCCTTCCCGCCCGCGGGCCGTACCTGGCCTTTCCGGAGCTGTTCACCGTCCCCCTCGTCGGTGCCGCCATCACCCGCGCCAACGCCGACTTCGTCGCCATCGGCAGCAACCACGTGGACGTCTTCCCGAGCCTCCACTGCGGAGCGTCCGCCTTCGTCCTGGCCTTCGACCGCCGTCACTCCCCGACGCGCTTCCGGCTGTTCGCGCTGCCGGTGGCGGGGCTGTGGTTCTCGACGCTGTACCTGCGCTTCCACTACCTCGTCGACCTCGTCGCCGGCTTCGCCCTGGCGGCCCTCGCCTGGCGGGCGATGGCCGAGGCCTGCCCCCTGCCGTCCGGCGCGGAACCTCGCTGACGCCCCGGGTGTGGTAGCGTGCGGGCCGATGCGGCTTCGCCCCACGCGGCTCCTCCCGATCGCTCCGCTGCTGGTCCTGTGGGCGGCCGTGCCGGCCAGGGCCGACAAGCAGCTCGACGCCGCGGTGACGAAGGCCGAGCAGCAGGTGTCCCAGGGCAGGCCGGAGGAGGCCGTCGCCACGCTGCAGAAGGCGGCGGCCAGGGCCAAGCGAGACCCGGAGGCGCAGCTCGCGCTGGCCAGCCTGCTGGCGCGGCTGGGCAGGCTGGACGAGGCCGGGGCCGCGCTGGCGAAGGCCGGCGAGCTGGCGGCCTCCTCGCCGCCGGCGGTGCGGGCCCGCGTCCTGCGCGAGCGATCGGCGTTCGCGCTGCGCGCCGGCACCGTGCGGGAGGCCCTCGAGCTCGCGCGCGCGGCCGTCGAGGCGGCTCCTGCGGCCGAGAGCCTCGCTGCCCTGGCGAGGGCGCAGGCGCGAGCGGGAGACCCGGCGGCGCGCGAGACGGCCGCGCGCGCGGTCTCGGGCGGCGCGGCGTCCGCCGCCCCCCACCTGGCGCTCTGCGACGCTCTGCGGCAGGCCTGGCTGGGCAAGGAGAGCGAGGCGGCCTGCCGCCACGCGCTCGAGCTGTCGCCGCGCTCCGCCGCCGCGCAGACGGGGCTCGCCCTTTCGCTGGCCGTCGTCGGCAGCCCGGCAGCGGTCGAGGCGGCGCGCAGCGCCGTCCAGGCGGATCCCGGCTCGGCCGAGGCGCAGGCGGCGGTCGCGCTGGCCCTGCTCGCGCAGGACCCCGCCGACAGGTCGGGCCAGGCGGTCGCCGCCGCCCAGCAGGCGAGCTTCCTGGAGCCGAAGAGCGCGTTCGCCAAGCTGGTGGTGGCGCGCGTCTTCGAGAGCCGCGGTCAGCTCGAGCAGGCCGCGGCCGCCTACGACCAGGCGGCCGCCGTGGACCCCACGTGGGGGGCGCCGCGGATCGGCGCGCTCCGCGTGCGCTTCCGTCAGGGAGACGCCAGCGGCGCGCTGTCGGGCCTGCGCGGCCTGCCCGACGATCTCAGGCGCTCCGCGGACGCGGACCTGCTGCTCGGTGAGCTGCTGACGCAGGAAGGGGACCCGGCGGCTGCGCGGGATGCTCTCGCCCGGGCGGCGGGCGCGCTGCCGGGTCGGGCGGACGTCCAGGCGGCGCTGGGGACCGCGGCGTACGACGCCGGGGAGCTCGCGCAGGCCGCGGACGCGCTCGGTCGTGCCGTGGGCCTGGAGCCCGGGAACGTCGAGTACCGTCGACGCCACGCGGCGTACCTCGCCGCCGACGGCCGCCTCGACGACAGCCTGGCCGAGCTGAAGGAGCTGGCGGCGCGTCCGGAGGGCCAGTCGGCCGCGGCCTTCGTGGAGCTGGGCGGGGTGTACCGCAGCTACGAGCCGCCGCGCGTCACGGAGGCGGTAGCCGCGTACCAGCGGGCCTTGAAGCTCGACCCGAAGAGCGGTGAGGCGGCGCTCGGTATCGCACGCAGCTACCGCGCGGGCAGGCAGTGGGAGAAGGCGGTCGACGCCTACGAGCGGGTGACCTCCGTGAACCGCCGTCTCGAGGGCGAGGCCATGCTGGGAGCGGCCTGGTGCTTCGTCCGCAGCGGCGACGACTACAAGGCGCGCTTCTACACCGGGCTCGCCGCCCGGGCGGGCGCCGACGTGCGCGCCCTGCGAGCGGCACTCTCCGGCCCCGCCGGCGGAGGCGCGGCAGACGAGGCGGCGGAGCGGGCCCTGGGCCTGGACTCCCGGGTCGCCGGCGACCAGGTGCGCGCCGTGCGGGAGCTGCTGCGCCTGGGCCGCCCCGCGGTTCCCGCCCTGGCCCGCGCCCTCGAGCGCAGGACGACCAGCCTGCCCGCGCGCGAGGCGATCGTCGACGGCCTGGGCCGGATGGGGCCGGCGGCACGCGACGCCTTGCCGCAGCTCGAGCGTCTGATCAAGGCCGGCGGTCCCGCGCCTGCGGCGGTGCAGTCGCCCGTGGAGAAGGACCGCCACGATCGCGAGGTGAAGCTGATCGCCGCGGCGCAGTCGGCTGCGGCGGCCATCCGCGGTCAGTGAAGCGATGGTCGGCCCGCGGAGGTCACGATGTCACTGAAGCCCGGCGCCGCCTCCGTCGTGGCGGCGGTCTCCGTCCTGGCGCTCGCCGCTCGGCCGGCGCACGCGGCCGCGGTGACGGCCGGTCTGCGGATCGTGGTCACCTTCCCGGCCTCGCTCGCCGCCGGCCCTCTCGACGGCCGTCTGCTGCTGCTGCTCTCGACCGACCCGTCCGCGGAGCCGCGGTTCCAGGTCCGCGACACCGACGTGGCGAAGAGCCAGCAGGTCTTCGGCATCGACGTGGAGGGCTGGAAAGCCGGACAGCCGGCCGTCTTCGACGCGACCGTCCTCGGGTACCCGGCCGAGAGCCTGGGCCAGGTGAAGCCGGGCACGTACCACGTGCAGGCGCTCCTGCACCGGTACGAGACCTTCCACCGCGCCGACGGGCACGTGCTGAAGCTGCCGATGGACCGTGGCGAGGGCCAGCAGTGGAACCGCGCGCCTGGGAACCTGCTCAGCCGGCCTCGGGAGATGGCCGTCGACCCGGCGAAGCCCGAGGAGCTGCGCGTGCAGCTCGACTCGACCATCCCGCCCATCGCGCCGCCCCGAGACACCCGCTACGTCAAGCACGTCCGCATCACGAGCGAGCGGCTCACCCGCTTCTGGGGACGGCCGATGGAGCTCGGCGCGGTGGTGCTGCTCCCGTTCGGGTTCGACGACCACCCGGACGCGCGCTACCCGCTGGCCGTCTTCCACGGCCATTTCCCGGCGACGTTCGCGGACTTTCGCGAGACGCCGCCCGACCCCAACCTGAGATGCGAGTACTCCGAGCGCTTCCGTCTCGACTGCTACAACCGCATCGAGCAGGAGCAGGCGTACCAGCTCTTCAAGGACTGGACCAGCCCCGGCTTTCCCCGGTTCCTCGTGGTCCAGGTCCAGCACGCGAACCCGTACTACGACGACTCGTACGCGGTGAACTCGGAGAACCTCGGGCCGTACGGCGACGCCATCCAGTACGAGCTGGTCCCCGAGGTCGAGAAGCGTTTCCGCGGCCTGGCCCAGCCCTGGGCCCGCTTCCTCTACGGCGGCTCCACCGGCGGCTGGGAGTCGCTGGCGGTGCAGGTTCTGTACCCCGACCAGTGGAACGGCTGCTGGGCGGCGTGCCCGGACCCCATCGACTTCCGCGCGTACACCACCACCAACCTGTACGAGGACGCGAACGCGTTCTGGGCGGAGGGACCGTTCGGTCGGGTCGCGCGTCCCGGCCACCGTGACTGGCTGGGTCGCGTCTCGGCGACGCTCGAGCAGTCGAACCGCGTCGAGTTGGTGCTGGGCACGAGGAGCCGGTCCGGCGGTCAGTTCGACATCTGGGAGGCGGTCTACTCGCCAGCGGGCCCGGACGGCTACCCCAAGCGCATCTTCGACAAGCGCACCGGCGTGATCGACCGCGCGGTCGCGGCGTACTGGCGCGAGCGCTACGACCTCGGTGACATCCTCCGCCGGCGCTGGTCGAAGGGCCTGGGCCGGCAGCTCGAGGGCAAGATCCACATCTACGTGGGCGAGGCGGACAACTACTACCTCAACGACGCCGTCTACCTGGTGGAGGACTCGCTGAAGGCGCTGAAGGACCCCCCGTACGGCGGCGAGGTGGACTACGGCCCGCGGGCCGAGCACTGCTGGAACGGCGACCACACCCGTCCCAATGCGCTCTCGCGGCTGCGGTACGTGCAGATGTTCGCCCCCCGGATGGTCGAGCGCATCGAGAAGACCGCGCCGCCCGGCGCCGACCTCGCCAGCTGGCGCTACTGACGCGCCAGCCGGCGCTACTGATGCGGGGCGCTACTTGAGCGGCTCGATCGGGACCTCGAAGGTCACGTCGTAGCTGTAGGGCACGTCGTCGAAGGACGTCTGGGACGCCGTGGTCCGGCTGTGACCGGCGATGGTCTTGCCGTCGAGCTTCCTGGCCTCGAAGACGTGGGTGCTGGATCCGCCGCTCTCGGGAATCTTGAAGCGCTGGTGCTGCACCTTGTAGTTGACCACCTGCTTGTCGGCGTCGATCGTCTGCTCGATGCAGTGCAGCTTGCCGGCCTTGGCCAGGTCGGCCCGGGCCATCGCGTCGTGGACGGCAGCTGGCGCCACCTCGGCGTCGCAGAGCACGACCACCACGTCCTGCTTCTTCGGGTCGAAGAACCCCTTGGCGGCGTAGGCGTATGCGTGGGTGATCTTGATCGGCTTCCCGTCCACCACCAGCTGGCCAGTGACCTCGGCCCGGGCCGCCGCGGGAAGGGCGACCAGGGCGACGACGACGGCACACAGGGCGACCTGGCTCGGTCGAGATACCGGCACCGGCAGCCTCCTTTGTGATCGGGTCGCCCTGGACGCTACCCGTGCAGCGGGAGCAGGTCAAGCAGCTTCCACACTTCCGCATCCTCGAGGGCCAGGGGAAGGACCGCCAACGGACGGCTCAAGGGTGGCCGCGGCGCACGCGGGCGCAGGAGGCCGTGTCGCCGGCCGTGCACGCCTTGCGGTAGTAGACCAGCGCCTTGTCCGGCTGCCGTTCGTAGGCGGCGCCGAGGTCGCGGCAGGCCGGCCCGGAGCCGCCGTCGCAGGCCTTGCCCAGGCTGTCGAGGACCGCGGCGCGAGGCGCCTGCGCGCGCTGCAGCAGCAGGGCGAGGCTGTAGCAGTCGGCGGAGACGCCGCCGTCGCAGGTCTTCTGGTACAGGGACCGGGCGCGCTCGACGTCGCGGCTCACGTGATCGCCGCGCTCCAGGATCCCGGCCAGCACGCTGCACGCCGCCAGCAGCTGCAGGGAGCACCCCTGCTCCAGGAAGGTCACCGCCCTCGCCGGCTCGTGGACCACGCCGGGTCCGTCGATGTAGAGGCGGGCGAGCGACAGGCAGCCGCGGGGATCGCCGTAGGAGCAGGCCTGGCCGTAGAGGTTCGCCGCCCGCGCGGGGTCGCGCGCCACGCCCTGGCCGCGGGCCGCGAGCAGGGCCAGCTCCTGGCAGCCGATCCCCAGGTGCCCGTCGCAGGCGCGGCGGAACAGCTCGGCGGCGCGGGGGAGGTCCCGCGCCGTCCCGGCGCCGTCACGCGCCAGCCCGCCGAGGCCGAGGCAGCCTCGGGCGTTGCCCGCGTCGCAGGCGCGGGTGAACAGCGCGGCCGCGTGCGCGGCGTCGCGGTCGGTGCCGTCTCCCTTCGCCAGCGCCACGGCCTGGACGACGCAGGCCGGGACGTCTCCCAGCTCGCAGCCCCTGGCGGCGGCCACCGCAGCGCGCACGGCCTGGCGGGGGCCCGCGGATCCCTCGGACAGCGCCGCGGCCAGACGGCCGCAGCTCGGGCCGTCGCCGCCGGTGCAGGCGCGGTCGAAGAGCGTCGCCGCCTTGGCCTCGTCCTTCGCCATCGGCGAGCCGTCCGCGTACATGGAGCCGAGGCGCCCGCAGGAGGCGGTCACCCCTCCCTCGCAGGCCCGGCCCAGGAGCTCGGAGGCGCGCCCCAGGTTCTTCTGCAGCTCGTGGCCGTCCTGGAGGATCGCGCCGAGCTCGGCGCAGGCGGCCGCCACCCCGCCGTCGCAGGCCTTCTGGTACAGCTGCGCCGCGCGCTCGGCGTCCGGCTTGACTCCCTCGCCGCGGCGGTAGGCGGCCGCCAGCTCGGCGCAGGCCGGGGCCAGGTTCAGCTCGCAGGCCTTCTTCAGCAGCGAGGCCGCCTTGCCCGGGTCGTGCGGGACGCGCTCGCCGCGGGCGTGGAGCCCGGCGAGCTGCAGGCAGTCGGTGGCCGTCCCCTTGTCGCAGGACTTCTTGAGCATCGCCGGGTCCGCCACCGGGGCCTGGAGCGCGGCGCCGGGCGCGAGCGCGAGCAACGCGAGTGCGAGCAGCATCTCGGCCTCCCAGCCGTCGCGGCACTCACCGGCCGGCCGCGAGGCGAGCCGAAGCGTAACCCGACGACCCCGGGGCTGCTGTGATCGGGGACAGACCTCCGCCCGGCTTCGCTCCCGCGCGCCGGAGTGATATCTATGCCTCCCGGCATGCAGGATCCCTGGCTCGCCCACTACGACAAAGGCGTCCCCGCGACGATCGCCAGCTACCCCGACAAGACGCTGGTCGACTTCGTCCGGGAGCACGCCCGCCGGCGCCCCCGCGCCGTGGCGGTCACCTTCAAGACCACCCGGCTGACCTTCGCGCAGCTCGACGGCCTGAGCGACGCGCTGGCGGTGGCGCTCGCCGGCCTGGGACTGAAGAAGGGCGACCGGCTGGGACTGGTGCTGCCGAACGCGCCGCAGTTCCTGATCGCGGAGCTGGCCGCCTGGAAGCTCGGCGCCATCGTCGCGCCCCAGAACCCGCTGTACACGGCGCGCGAGCTCGAGGATTCGTTCGCCGCCAGCCGCCCCGACATCGTCGTGACCCTCACCGCCTTCTACGAGAGGGTGAAGCAGGCGCAGGCGAAGGGCGGCTACCGCCTCGTGGTCGCCACCTCGATCAAGGAGTACCTGCCGCCGCTGCTGCGGCTCCTGTTCACGCTGCTGAAGGAGCGCAGGGAGGGCCACCGCGTCACGCTCCGGCCGGGCGACGCCTGGCTGCAGCCGCTGATCCACCAGGGGGAGTCCGCAACGGCGCCGTCGCCGGCCGCGGCGCCCTCCGACCCGGCGGTGATCCTGATGAGCGGCGGGACCACCGGTACGCCGAAGGGCGTGGTGAGCGACCACCGGGGCCTGGTGCAGTCGGGGACGCAGCTGCTGGCCTGGCTGCGGGAGCCGCTGGCCGGAAAGAACCCGTCGATCATGCTGCCGCTGCCTCTCTTCCACACCTACGGCTGCGCGGGCGCCCAGCCGATGACCGTGATCGCCGGCATCCCGCTGCAGCTCGTCCCCAACCCGCGCGACGTCTCCGACCTGCTGAAGACCATCGAGCGCGAGCGGCCCGCCATCCTCTGCGGCGTCCCCACGCTGTTCAGCGCCATCCTCAACCACCCGAGGGTGGCAGCCGGCCGGGTGGACCTCAGCTCGATCAGCGGCTGCTTCTCGGGCGCGGCGGCGCTGATGGCCGAGACCAAGCGCCGCTTCGAGGCGCTCACCGGGGGGCGCATCGTCGAGGGCTACTCGCTCACCGAGGCCACGATGGCGT
Organism: Vicinamibacteria bacterium; assembly: GCA_035542035.1. Lineage (GTDB taxonomy): Bacteria > Acidobacteriota > Vicinamibacteria > Fen-336 > Fen-336 > DATBSL01. Next base: position 44,822 of record DATKME010000020.1, read on the forward strand.
GCTGCGTCAACCCGTTCGGCGGGGTGAACAAGCCGGGCTCGATCGGCGTTCCGATCTGCGACGTACGGGCCAAGGTGGTCGACGCCGAGCGGGGGAAGGGGGAGCTGCCGGCCGGCGAGATCGGCGAGATCCTGATCGGCGCCCCGCAGCTGATGAAGGGCTACTGGGGGAACCCCGCCGAGACGGCGCTGGTGCTGGAGCCGGCGGCGGACGGCCCCTGGCTGCACACCGGCGACCTCGGCTACATGGACGAGGACGGCTACCTCTTCGTGGTCGACCGCAAGAAGGACCTCATCAAGGCCAGCGGGTTCCAGGTCTGGCCTCGGGAGATCGAGGAGGTCATCGCCGGCCACCCGGGGGTGGCGGAGGTGGGCGTCGCCGGCGTCCCCGACGAGCGCAAGGGCGAGGCGATCCAGGCCTGGGTGGTGCTCCGCGCCGGTGCCACCGTGAGCGAGGACGAGCTGCGGGCCTTCTGCCGGGAGAAGCTGGCGCCGTTCAAGGTGCCGAGGCGTATCCGCTTCGTCCCGGACCTGCCCAAGACGATGGTGGGCAAGGTCCTGCGACGGGTGCTGGTGGAGCAGGCGCTCGGGGAGATGCGAGCGTAGCTCCGGCGCCAGCCGCTCCTCGGGGTGTTGCTGGTCGCGCCGCCCGGGCGGGCGCTGCGGGTGAGCGTCGGCTTCGACTGCTGGGGCTACGAGACCGACACCTCGAGGCCGCACGTGCTCAGGCCGAAGTCGACCAGGCGGGCGCGGGCGTTCTCGAAACGGCGGCAGAGGATCTCGCGGACGGCCTCGGCGTCCCCGGGGGTGGGCGAGAGGAAGAGGGCGTAGCCGCCGCCGCCGGCGCCGAGGAGCTTCACGCCGCCGACGTGGGCCAAGGTGGCCTCCAGCATGGCGTCGACCTCCTCGTTGCTGGTGCTCGGGTGGATGCGCTTGTTGGCGGCCCAGGACAGGCTCAGCACCTCGGCCAGGGCCGCGCGGTCGCGCAGCTCGATCGCGTCCTTCGCGTCGAGCGCCAGCCGGGCCATGTGGCGCAGCGTGAACAGGTACGCCTTCTCGGCTCCGTTCACCCGGTCCACCACGTCCGCCAGGATGTTCTTCGCCAGACGGGTGATGCCCGTGTAGAAGAGCGTGAAGCAGGAGAGGCTCTCGCGGTCCTGGAACAGGAACGGGTCGAGCTGGTGGACGACGGGGCTCGGTCGCAGGCCGGGCCGGCTCTCGATGCACTTGACGCCGCCCGCCAGGCCGCCGATCTGGTCCTGCCAGCCGCCGCCGGTCGTCAGCATCTGCTCGAGCTGCAGCACCTGCCGGAAGAGGAGGTCCATCACCAGGGGCCGCCCGAAGAAGCGCGAGAGCGCCGCCAGGATGACCCCGCCCAGGACCGACGAGGTGCCCAGCCCCGAGCCCTTGGGGACCGCGCACAGCAGCGTGATCTCCAGGCCGCAGCCGAGGTCCTCGAGCACCTCGGGCAGGGTGAAGCGCTCGGCGCGCGCGCCGTCGAGGCCGATCAGGCACAGCGCGGCCTTCGGCAGCGCGAACGGCGAGACGGGATCGCGGTAGTCGAGCAGCTGTCGGAAGGCGTCGAAAGTCTCGGTGTGGCCGAGGTCGATCGAGTGGACGCGGACGTGCCGCTCGGCCGTCCTCCGGCAGAAGACCTGGATCGGGGGCTGCCCGTTCAGGTCGACCGCGAGGTTCACCACCCGCCCGCCCTCGCGCAGGGTGTAAGGCGGGGTGTCGGTCCAGCCGCCGGCCAGGTCCAGCCTCACCGGGGCGCGCGCCCAGACGATCTGGTCCTCCTTGAGAGCGGGCGCGAGCGGCGCCGGCTGGACCGGGCGCGGGACGTAGTCGATCGCGGCAGGGGCCGGGGGAGGAGCCGCTCCGCCGGCGAGGGCGCGGTACAGCCGCTCGCGGTAGGCGCGCAGCAACGCATCGTCGGTCCGGGCCAGCCAGGCGTGCAGCGGCTCCCGCCATTCGGCGCCGCCGAAGGTCGCGGCGAAGTCGTCCACGCTGACCTCGCGCCAGCCCCGGCCCGTGCGGAAGCTCTCGCGCAGCCGCCGCTGGCGCAGGCGCACCCGCCGGTCCTCGCGGCGGACCGCGTCGTCACGCGCGTTGACCTCGGCCAGGGACAGCCGCCGTGCCGCGCGGAAGCGGGCGCCCCAGGCGGGGTCCGGCTCCAGGTAGCCGCGCAGGAACGAGGGCTCCGGGTCGACGGCGAAGAGCCGCGCCGCGAAGAGGTCTCGGCCCGAATCGGTGGCGGCGAAGACGTCGCCGCGAGCGAGGCCACGCTCGGCGAGCCAGCGGTCGAGCGGCTGGCCGCAGAAGACGACGCAGCCGGGGTCGGGCTCGGGCTTCAGGCTGTCGCCGGCTGCCAGCACCACCACCACCTGGCCTTCCGGCAGCCGCCGTCCGTCCAGGGCGAACCCCCTGGGCAGCGTGAAGGGGAGCGACACGCCGTCGAGACCCACCACCACGTTGTCGCCGGCGAGGCTCAGCGTGCAGCCGTCGCAGCCTTCGACGAGCGACGGCTGGCCGGAGCCGGAGCCGACGACGCGGACGTCCAGGCAGTTCTCGACGACACCCTCCCCCGACACCTGCGGCCGCAGCTCGCCGCCGTCCGACTCGTAGAAGGGGGCCACCCGCTGCGCCACCAGGGCGAGGGCGGCGGCCGGCAGCTCGCCCAGACTGCCGACGTGCTCGAACACCGTCGAGCGGGTGACGGTGCCGCCCAGGCCGAGCGGCTGGAACACCTGGTGAAGCCGCAGGGCCAGCGCGCGCGGCAGCGCGCTCGTGCCGCGGACACGCTCCCAGAACCCCTCGAACGAGAGGCCGGCGAGGCAGGCGGTCAGCACCTCGAGGTAGAGGTCGAAGCGGAGGCGGCCGCCGGCGAGCGACTGCAGCACGGTGCCGCCGTCGACGGCGGCACCGCCCAGCGCGAGAAAGGCGGCGACGGCCTCGGGCGACAGCGAGACGAGGCCGATGTCGAGCGCGCAGTCGGCCGTGCCCTCGAGCAGCGCCTCCCGGACCAGCCGCTCGACCGGGGCCTTCTGGAAGTAGTCGACGACGCGCTCGCGGCGCTGGTCGAAGCGGAAGACCCCGTGCCGCGAGCCCTGCTCGGGAGGCGCCGGCGTCGCGAACCCGAACACCGACGACCGCGGCTGGGGGACGCCGCCGGTGTCGAAGTCGATCACCGCGTCGCCCGAGGCGACCACCACCTCGCCCCGCCGCCAGGGGTACCTGCAGAAGAGCGAGAGCTGCGCGTCCAGCACCACTGGGGGCAGCAGCGCGCTCGAGGCGAGCGGCAGCGGGGAGAAGAGCTTGCCCTCGGGCGCGTAGCAGGGCAGGCGGCGGCTCTCGCCGCCGGCGTGGATCAGGAGCAGCCGCTCGCGGGCGAAGAGCGCGTCCGCCGTGCCGCCGCGGCGCTCGAGCAGCGCGTGCAGCGCCCACAGCGTGCCGCCGCCGGTGCCGACGCGGCCGCCCGGCGGGTCCGCCACCACCTCGAACTGCAGCTCGCGCGGGTAGAGGCCGTGCTCGAGCCGGCGGCGGATCAGGGCGCGGAAGGCCTCGGCCTGCGGCTCGGAGGAGGCGGTGACGAGGACGGTGTCGAAGAGGTGCATCGCGGCGAGCGCATCCTCTCACATCCGCCGGATCACCTCGTCGGCCATGGCCCGCGTCGACAGCGTCCCGCCCAGGTCGGCCGTGCGGCAGCCGTCGGTCAGCGCGGAGGCGACGGCCGTCTCCACCAGCGCCGCTTCCGCCGGCAGGCTCAGCGAGAGCCGCAGGCACATGGCCGCCGACAGGATCGTCCCCAGGGGGTTGGCGATGCCCTTGCCGGCGATGTCCGGGGCCGAGCCGTGGATCGGCTCGTACAGGCCGGGGCCGCCGTCGCCGATGGAGGCCGAGGGCAGCATGCCCATGGAGCCGGCCAGGATGGAGGCCTCGTCGGTGAGGATGTCGCCGAAGGTGTTCTCGGTGACGATGACGTCGAACGACGCCGGGCTCGTCACCAGGCGCATGGAGGCGGTGTCGACCAGCATGTGGTCGAGGGCGATGTCGGGGTGGGCCCGGCCGATTTCGGTCGCCACCTGCCGCCACAGGCGCGAGGACTCGAGCACGTTGGCCTTGTCGACCGAGGTCACCTTGCGGCGGCGGTCCCTCGCCAGCCGGAAAGCCAGCTTCACCACCCGCCGGATCTCGTAGTCGCAGTACGCCATGGTGTCGACCGCGCGCACCACCCCGTCGTCGGTGGTCTCGCGGCCCTTGGGCAGGCCGAAGTAGAGGCCGCCCGTCAGCTCGCGGATGACCAGGATGTCGACACCGCGCACGCGGTCCGGCTTCACCGGCGAGGCGTCCACCAGGCTGGGGTGGACCGAGACCGGGCGCAGGTTGGCGAAGACCGCCAGCCCCTTGCGCAGCGCCAGCAGGCCCTGCTCCGGGCGGACGGGGGCAGTGGGGTCGTCCCACTTCGGGCCGCCGACGGCGCCGAGCAGGACGGCATCGGCGGCGCGGCACTCGGCCAGGACCTCGTCGGTGAGCGCCGTGCCGTTCGCGTCGATGGAGCAGCCGCCCATCGACCGCTCGCTGAACTGGAACTCGTGCCGGCCGCGGTCGGCCACCGCCTGCAGGACGCGCACGGCCTCCGCCGTCACCTCGGGGCCGATGCCGTCGCCGGGCAGGACGACCAGCCGCGCCTTCACGACGCCACCGTGAGGCCGTACTCGATGGCGTCCACCAGCGCCACCCAGCTCGCCTCGATGATGTTGGTGCTGGCTCCCACGGTGCTCCAGTGGCGGCCGCCGCGCTGCATGTCGATGAGCACGCGGGTGATCGCGGCGGTCCCGTTCTGGCCGTCGAGGATGCGCACCTTGTAGTCCGACAGGTGCATCTCGGCGATCTGCGGGTAGTGGGCGCCCAGCGCCTTGCGCAGGGCGAGGTCGAGCGCGTCGACCGGCCCGTCGCCCTCGGCCGCGGTGTGCAGCACCTCGCCGTCCACCCTGACCTTCACCATCGCCTCCGCGAAGAGGCCGCGGCCGCTGCGGTGCTCGACGTTCACCAGGAAGTCGATCAGCTCGAAGGGCGGGCGGTGGCCAGGGTCCTGGCGCTTGAGCATCATCGCCACCGAGGCCTCGGCCGCCTCGAAGGAGAAGCCCTTGGCCTCGAGGGCCTTGATGTCCTCGAGCACGCCGCCGACGTCGACGCCCTCGCCGACGCTGAGCCCGTGCTCCTCCGCCTTGGACAGCACGTTGCCGCGGCCGGACAGCTCGCTCACCACCACCCGCATGCGGTTGCCGACCAGCGCCGGGTCGACGTGCTGGTAGGACTGCTCGCTGCGGCGCATGGCGGCCACGTGGATCCCGCCCTTGTGGGCGAAGGCCGAGCTGCCGACGTAGGGCAGGTGCTCGTCGGGCGCCAGGTTCGCCACCTCGGCCGCGAGGTGCGAGACCTCGAAGAGCGTGCACAGCTTCCCGGCGGGGAGGCAGCGGCGGCCCATCTTCAGCTCCAGCGCCGGGATGAGGGTGCAGAGGTTCGCGTTGCCGCAGCGCTCGCCGTAGCCGTTGAGCGTGCCCTGCACCTGCACGGCACCCGCCCGCACCGCGGCCAGGGAGTTGGCCACCGCGGTCCCGGTGTCGTCGTGGCAGTGGACGCCGAGAGGATGCTGGAGCGCCGCGGCAACCGCCTCCACCGTCTCGCCGACCTGCCACGGCAGCGAGCCGCCGTTGGTGTCGCACAGGACCAGCGTCTCGGCCCCGCCGCGGACGGCGGCCCGCAGCGTCTCGAGAGCGTACTCGCGGTCGTCGCGCCAGCCATCGAAGAAGTGCTCGGCGTCGTAGATCACCCGCCGGCCGTGCCGGTGCAGGCAGGCCAGCGTCTGCTCGATCAGGCGCAGGTTCTCGTCCCGGGTGGTGCGCAGGACCGCCTCCACGTGCAGCCCCCAGGTCTTGCCCACCACGGTGCAGACGGGCGTGCCGGCCGCCAGCAGGGCCTGGACGTTGGCGTCCTCTTCGGCCTCCGCCCCCACGCGGCAGGTGGCGCCGAAGGCGGCGACCTTGGCTGTCGACCAGGGCAGGTCGCGGGCGCGCTCGAAGAACAAGGCGTCCTTCGGGTTCGATCCCGGCCAGCCGCCCTCGATGAAGGCGATGCCCAGCTCGTCCAGCCGCCGCGCCAGGCGCAGCTTGTCCTCGCAGGAGAGCGAGATGCCCTCGCGCTGGGTGCCGTCGCGCAGCGTGGTGTCGTAGATCTGGATCAAAGCGCCGCCCTCCCCGTCCGCCGCTCGAAGCCGGCGATCTGCGACTCGAAGCGCAGGAGGTAGCCCAGCTCGTCCACGCCCTGGAGCAGGCAGGTCCGGGAGAAGGGGTCGACGGGGAAGGAGACCGCGCGCCCGTCGGGCAGGGTCAGGGTCTGCGCGGCGAGGTCGATCGCCAGCTCGGCCTCCGGCTCCTTCTCGAGCCGACGAAGGATCTCCGCGTGCACCTCGGGGGTGACGACCACCGGCAGCAGGCCGTTCTTGAGGGCGTTGTTCCTGAAGATGTCGGCGAACGAGGTGGCGATCACGGCCCGGAAGCCGAAGCCGGCGAGCGCCCAGGGGGCGTGCTCGCGCGAGGAGCCGCAGCCGAAGTTGTCGCCAGCCACCAGGACGGCGGCGCCCTGCGCGGCGGGCTGGTTGAGGACGAACTCCGGGCGCGGCTTGCCGTCGCCCTGGTAGCGCCAGTCCGAGAACAGCGCCTGGCCCAGGCCGGCCTTGTCGGTGACCTTGAGGAAGCGGGCCGGGATGATCTGGTCGGTGTCGATGTCGTTCACCGGCAGGAGGACCGCCCGCGAGCGAAGCGTCGTGAACTGGGCCATCGTCGTGTCTCCTCCCGGTCTAGCGCGCGAGCAGGGCGCGCGCGTCCGCCACCCGGCCCTCCACGGCGGCCGCTGCCGCGGTGAGCGGCGAGGCGAGCAGCGTCCGCGCCCCCTTGCCCTGCCGGCCCTCGAAGTTGCGGTTCGAGGTGGAGACGGCGTACTGCCCGGGCTCGACCTGGTCGCCGTTCATGGCGATGCACATCGAGCAGCCCGGATCGCGCCACTCCGCTCCCGCCTTCTTGAACACGGCGTCGAGCCCCTCGCGCTCGGCGTCGGCCTTCACCGCCTGCGAGCCCGGGACGACCAGCACCCGGACCTTCGGCGCCACCTTCCGGCCGTCGAAGACCGAGGCGGCCGCGCGCAGGTCGGACAGCCGGCCGTTCGTGCAGCTGCCGATGAAGACGACGTCGATCGGCTGGCCGAGCAGCGGCGCCCCCGGCCGCAGGCCCATGTAGGCGAGGGCCTTCTCCGCGGCCGCCCGCTGGGCGGGGTCGCCGATACGGGCCGGGTCGGGCACCCGCTCGGTCACCTGCGCGCCCATTCCGGGGTTCGTCCCCCAGGTGATCATGGGGGCGAGCGCGGCCACGTCGAGGGTGACCGACTTGTCGAACTCGGCGCCCTCGTCGGTGGGCAGAGCGCGCCAGGAGGCGAGCGCACGGTCCCACTCGGCGCCGTTCGGGGCCTGGGGACGGCCGGAGAGGTACTGGTATGTGGTGTCGTCCGGGGCGACCAGGCCGGCGCGAGCGCCGCCCTCGATCGACATGTTGCAGACGGTCATGCGCTCTTCCATGCCCATCGTGCGCACGGCCTCGCCGCGGTACTCGAAGACGTGGCCGGTGCCGCCGCCGATGCCGATCTTCGCGATGAGGGCGAGGATGACGTCCTTGCCCGAGACGCCGGGCGCCAGCCGGCCCGTGAGCTGCACCTCGCAGGTTCTCGGCCGGTTCTGCAACAGGCACTGGGTGGCCAGCACGTGCTCCACCTCGCTCGTCCCGATGCCGAAGGCGAGGGCGCCGAAGGCGCCGTGGGTGGCCGTGTGGCTGTCGCCGCAGACGATGGTCATGCCCGGCTGCGTGTAGCCCAGCTCGGGGCCGATCACGTGGACGATGCCCTGGTGCTCGCTGCCCTGGCCGTACAGGGTGATGCCGAACTCGCGGCAGTTCTCCGCCAGCTGCGCCAGCTGGCGGCGCGCCAGCTCGTCGACCACCGGCCCCCGGGTGGGGATGCTGTGGTCGGCGGTGGCCACCGTCCGGTCCGGCCTGCGCACCCGCAGCCCCCGCTGCCGCAGCCCGCTGAACGCCTGCGGCGACGTCACCTCGTGGATCAGGTGCCGGTCGATGTAGAGGACTGCCGGCGAGGCGGGCTCCTGCGCCACGACGTGCGCGTCCCAGATCTTCTGGAAGAGGGTACGGCCTTCGCTCATCGGTCCCTCCTGCGGAGCGCCCCGCCACGGCTGTTCGAAAACCGCAACTATAGCGCGAGCCGCCGGCCGGCGCACAGGGGTCGGCGCCGCGAGCGGAGCCGTGGCCTCGGCAGCGGCCGCGGCTACGAGGGCGGGCGCGTGCCGGTCACGATCGCCTTCGTGGCCCCGGTGGTGAAACCGCCGTCGACGAAGAGCACCTGGCCGGTCACGTAGGCCGAGGCGTCCGAGGAGAGGAACACCACGGCGCCGTCGAGGTCCGGCGGCTGGCCCGGCCGGCCGAGCGGGATGCGGTCGGTGATCGAGGCCACCCAGGCCGCGTCCTCGTAGAGGACGGCGTTCTGCGCCGTGCGGAACCAGCCGGGGGCCAGGCAGTTCACCGTGATCCCGTAGCGGCCCCATTCCACCGCCAGCCCGCGGGTCATCTGGGCGATGCCGCCGCGGCTGGCGGTGTAGGGCACGATCCCGTCCATGCCGAAGGCGCAGGTGGCGGAGCCGATGTTGACGATGCGGCCCCGTCCCGCCGGCGCCATCACCCGGGCGATCGCCCGGGCGCAGAAGAAGCTTCCCTTCAGGATGGTGTCGAGCACCGTGTCGTACTCGTCCCAGGTGTAGTCGAGCGCGGGCTTGCGGATGTTGAGGCCCGCGTTGTTGACCAGCACGTCGATGCGGCCGTAGGCCCCGACCGCGGCGCGGGCCATCGCCTCGATGCTCGCCTCCTCACGGACGTCGAGCCGGACGGGCACCGCGCGCCGGCCCAGCGCTTCCAGCTCCCGGCGGAAGTCGGTCAGGCGGTCCAGGTCCCGGCTGGTGATGACCAGGTCGGCGCCGGCCCGCGCCAGCGCCCGGGCGAGCTGCTGGCCCAGCCCGCGGCTGGCGCCGGTGACGATCGCCACGCGTCCGGACAGGTCGAACAGGTTGCTCATGGTTCCAGCAGGACCTTCAGCAGCTTTTCCTCGCGTCGCAGCAGCCGCTCGAAGGCGCGCTTGCCCTCGCTGAGCGGCAGCACCTCGCTGATCACCGGTGCGGTGTCCAGCCGGCCCTCGGCCATCGCCTCGAGGCAGGCGCGGAACTCGCCGGCGCTCGCGTAGGAGCCGACCAGCGTCAGCTCGCGGGCGACGATCTCCTGCACGTCGAGCTCCGCCGTCTTCTCCAGGTTGCCGATCATCGCCACCCGCCCGCCCATGGCGACCGCGGAGACCGCGTCGCGCAGCGTCCGCGCAAAGCCGACCGCCTCGAACACGACCGGTGCCCCCCGGCCGCCGGTTTCCCGCAGCACGGCCTCGCGCAGGTCCTCGCGCTGGGGATTGACCCGCACGTCGGCGCCCAGCTTGCGGGCCAGCTCCAGGCGGTAGTCGCTGAGGTCGGTGACGATCACCCGGGCCGCCCCGCGCAGCCGGGCGGCCTGGATGACGAAAAGGCCGATGGTTCCCGCGCCGACCACGACGACCGTCTCGCCAGCCGCCACCTGGGCGCGGTTGGCGGCATGGAGCGCGATCGAGGCCGGCTCCAGGAGAGCCGCCTGCCGGAGCGACACCGACTCGGGCACCGCGGCGACGATCCAGGACGGCACCGCCACGTACTCGGCGAAGGCGCCGTTGCGCTTGAAGGCCGGGGTGGAGACGCCGAGCACCTGCCGGCGCACGCAGCGGTTGAAGAGCCCCTGCCGGCAGGGCTCGCACTGGTTGCAGTAGACGGTCGAGTCGAAGGCCACGCGGTCGCCGGTGCGGAACCCGGTCACCATCTCGCCGACCGCCTCCACGACGCCGGCCGCCTCGTGCCCCATGATCAGCGGCGGCAGCCGGCGGCCGGTGGAACCGGTCGCGCCCTGCACGTCCGAGCCGCAGATCCCGCAGTCGCGCACGCGCACCAGCACCTCGTCCGGGGCGGGGGCGGGGTCGGGCACGTCGCGGTACTCGAAGGTGTAGGGCTGGGTGTAGACCAGGGCCTTCATGGGAGGAAGGAGATACCCTCCGGCGCCGGCGCGTCAAGCATGCGCCGCCGGCGGAGGTGAGATATATAGCTCGGCGGAGGTCCACGCGTGACACGAGCTTCCGTCATCCCCCAAGCCCTCCTCGGAGGTCTGCTGCTGATGTCGACTGCCGCGACGATCAACGCCGCGCCGGTGCCCCCGGTCGCCCCCCGGAAGGACCACGCCCAGGTGTGGCACGGGAAGACCTACGTCGACCCGTACTTCTGGCTGCGGGAGAAGGGCTCGCCCGACGTCGTGAAGTACCTGGAGGCGGAGAACGCCTACACCGAGGCGATGACGGCGGAGCTCAAGCCCTTTGCCGACGCGCTCTATGCCGAGATGCTGGGCCGCATCAAGCAGACCGACCTCTCGGTCCCCGTGCGCCGGGGCCGCTTCTACTACTACCAGCGCACGGTCGAGGGGCAGCAGTACCCGATCCGCTGCCGCAAGGCCGCCGCCGCAGACGGCACCCTCCACGCGGACGCGGTGGAGGAGGTGCTGCTGGACCAGAACGAGATGGCCAAGGGCCTGCCCTTCCTCTCGATCGCCCTCGTCGAGGTGAGCGACGACGACCAGCGCCTGCTCTACGCGACCGACAGCACCGGGTTCCGGCAGTACCAGCTGTTCGTGAAGGACCTGAAGACGGGGGCGGTGCAGGGCCCGCTCGCCGAGCGCGTCACCAGCGCGGCCTGGGCCGCCGACGACGCCACCGTCTTCTACGTGACCGAGCACCCGGTGACCAAGCGCTCCGACACGCTGTTCCGGCTGAAGCTGGGCGGCCAGCCGGTGAAGCTGCGCGAAGAGAAGGACGAGCTGTTCAACATCCACGTCGCCCGCACCAAGGACCGGAAGTTCCTGGTGCTCGGCAGCCACGCGACCGACACCTGGGACCGCAGCCTGCTCTCCTCCGCGAACCCGGAGGGCGAGTTCCGCCTGGTGCTGCCGCGGACCAAGGGCCACAAGTACGACGTCGAGCACCGCGACGGCGTCCTCTACATCCGCACCAACCAGGACGCGCGGAACTTCCGCCTGGTGACGGCGCCGGTGGCGGACCCGAGCCCGGCCAACTGGAAGCCGCTGGTGGACGCGAGGGCGGACGTGCTGCTCGAGGACGTGGAGCTCTTCCGCGACTACCTGGTGGTCCAGGAGAAGACGGCGGCCCTCGAGCGGCTGCGGGTGATGGACTTCGCGACCGGCTCCTGGAAGGAGGTCAGCTTCCCCGAGCCCGTCTACACCGCGTTCGCTCCGGGCACGCCGGAGTTCGAGTCGACGCGGCTGCGCTACCGGTACGAGAGCCTGATCACGCCCCCGAGCGTCTACGACTACGACATGGCGACGGGCCAGTCGGTGCTGCTGAAGCGCGACGAGGTGCTGGGCGGCTACGACCCCTCGCGCTACGCCTCCGAGCGGCTGTGGGCCACCGCCCGCGACGGCGTGAAGGTGCCGATCAGCATCGTCTACCCGAAGGGCCTCGCCCGCGACGGCAAGGCGCCGCTGTGGCTCTACGCCTACGGCTCCTACGGCTACGGCACCTCGGCCGGCTTCGACAGCAGGCGCATCAGCCTGCTCGACCGCGGCATCCCCTTCGCCATCGCCCACATCCGCGGCGGCAACGAGATGGGCGAGCCGTGGCACGACGACGGCATGCTGATGAGGAAGAAGAACACCTTCTTCGACTTCATCGACTGCGCGCAGCACCTGGTCGACCGGAAGTGGACCTCGCCCGACCGCCTGATGATCGAGGGTGGCAGCGCCGGCGGCCTGCTGATGGGCGCGGTCACCAACGAGCGGCCCGACCTCTTTCGAGCCGTGCACGCGGCCGTGCCGTTCGTCGACGTGATGAACACCATGATGGACGCCAGCCTGCCGCTCACGGTCGGCGAGTACCTGGAGTGGGGCGACCCCAACGAGAAGCCGGCCTTCGACTACATGATGTCGTACAGCCCCTACGACAACCTCGCCCGCAAGGCCTACCCCGCGATCCTGGTGACCACCAGCTACAACGACAGCCAGGTCATGTACTGGGAGCCGGCCAAGTACGTGGCCAGGCTGCGCACGCTGAAGACCGACGGCAACCCGCTGCTGCTGAAGATCAAGATGCAGCCGGCCGGCCACGGCGGCGCCAGCGGCCGCTACGACGCCCTGCACGACAAGGCCTTCGAGACGGCCTGGATGCTCAGCCAGGTGGGGGTCACGAAGTAGATGCAGGCGGGGACGCCGTGGCTGTTCTGGGCGCTCGTCGGGCTGGGGGCGCTGGTGGTCCTGGTGTTGGCGGTCATCGCCCTCAAGGGCCGCCGCTTCGCCGAGGGCGAGGTGTTCGTGGCCAGCCGACTGACCCGCGGCAACCGGCTTTTCCCGACGCAGGTCGCGGTGACACCCACCGCGGTGGTGCAGTCGAAGGCGCACTGGCTGGGGCGCGAAGAGCAGTCGATCCACATCCGCCAGGTCGCCTCGGTCACCATGGACACCCACCTCTTCTTCTCGGACGTCATCATCGAGACGACCGGCGGCTCCGAGCCGATCCTCTGCCACGGCCACAGGAAGGGCGACGCCCGGGCCATGAAGGAGCTGATCGAGCGCTACCAGGGCGAGCAGCTGCGCGACCCGGGAGCCGGCCTGCCGGCCGCGACCGGGCCGACGCGCGTCTGCCCGTTCTGCGCCGAGACCATCAAGGCGGCGGCGAAGGTGTGCCGCTACTGCGGCCGCGACCTGCCTCCGGCCTGAACGTCCTGCAGGGCTAGTGGCGCGCCAGCTGCGTGAGCTGGATCAGGTTGCCGCAGCCGTCGTTCAGCATCGCGATGGTCGAGGCGGTCACGTCCGTGGGCGGCATGGTGAACTCGGCGCCGCGGGCCTTCATGCGCTGGTAGTCGCCCCTGACGTCATCGGTGAAGAACATGGCCGCGGGCTGGCTCTGCTGGAACATCGCCCGCTGAAAGGCCCGGGCTGCGGGGTTGTCGTTGGGCGCCAGCTGCAGCTCGGTGCCCTCCGGCTCTTCGGGTGAGGTCACGGTCAGCCAGCGAAAGGGGCCCTGGGTGAAGTCGGCCTTCTTGGCGAAGCCCAGTACTTCCGTGTAGAAGCGCAGGGCCTCGTCCTGGTCGTCCACGTAGACGCTGGTCACCTTGATCTTCATGCAATTCCTCCCGGTGCAGCGGTCAGCTCCGCGCTGGTAGAGTGCCACCACCGCTGCGGTCGCAGCCGTGCGCCTCGAGTTCCTCTGATCGGTGGAGTGATTCCAGCAGAGTACCACGCTTGACGGGGTCCGGGCCATCGACTATATCAACGATTGATATAGCCGTGACGGAGAAGAGGACCGCCGCCCCGCCCATCACGTCGGAGCGGGTGCGGCCGGTTCGGCAGACGCCGACCGCGGCGCACATCCACCACGCCCGCTGCGGGTGGACTGGCGATCAGGCCTGCCCGAGCTGCTCCTCCAGCCACTTCCGGTTGCGCACGGCCGAATCGAGGGGGTTGCGGTCCTCCGGCTCGTCCTCCCAGGAGTACCAGCCCGCGTACCTCATCGCGCGCAGCGTCTTCAGGCAGGCCGGCACGTTCACCACACCCTCGCCCAGCATGACCGTCTCGTGGCCGCCGGCGGCCCTGACGTCCTTCACGTGCGTGTGGCGCACGAAGGGGCCGCAGGCGCGGATGACGTCCGGCGCCGAGACGCCCTGGGTGCCGAGCCAGCCCATGTCGATGCAGACGCCCAGCCAGTCGTCGCCGCCGCCGATCTCGGCGAGCAGCTCCTGCGCGCTCTTCTGGGGATGGTTCTCGATGTTGAAGCCGACGCCGAACTCCCGGCAGAGCGCGGTGGCGGCGTCGGGCTGGTGGTCGCGCAGGCCGCCGTTGATGCGGGGGATGCCCAGCCAGCGGCAGACCTGCAGCGTCTGCCGGCGCAGGCCGCCGGCGTAGCCGATCGGCTGGAGGCCGTTCTCGACGAGCGCCTGCTTCCAGGCCTTCGCCTTGGCCTCGTCGAGCGACTCCGGCGCCGCGTGAGCCTCCCAGACCTCGACCGCCTTGAATCCCGCTGCCGCGATCTGCTTGCAGATCGCCCGCCAGGCCGCTTCGTCGGTGGCGGCGATCGTCTTGTTGTGCTGGTCCATCCAGCCGCTCAGCTTGTAGTGCCAGCCGCTCACCTGGGCGACGAGGTTGGCGGTGTTGAAGGCGATCCGCGAGGCGGCGGGAGCGGCCTTCGCCGCCTGCGCCTCGTCGGCCGCGGAGACCAGCGCGCCGGGGACGGTGAGGGCGGCGACCGCGCCCAGGCCGGAGCGGCGGATGAAGCCGCGGCGGTCGAGGGCGGGGCTGTCGTGTCGTTCGGTCATGGGCGGTTCCTCCGGGCGGCCGTCACTTGGACGACGAGGTGGGCGCGTCAGGCGCGGGCGCCTTGCCGAGGACCGCGTCGAGCGCCTGGTAGCGGGCGCGCAGCGCGTCCGGCTGCGCCTGGCTCTTCACGTCGAGGTGCATCACCTGCGGTCCCGTCCCTCCCGTGTACCGCGGCCAGCCCGGCAGCCCGGCGCCGTTCGGGTCTCCGCTGCGGGCGAAGTTGCTCCAGTACGTCATCATCAGCTCCGAGAGCTGGCGGTCCGCCCCCTCCCAGGTGACCTTCGGCACCGAGTCGAGCGTGCCGAACACGTACTCGATCTCGCCGGCGTGGCGGGCGCCCACGTCTGCCGCGGTCGCGGGCACGCCGTTCACCTTGGTGTCGGGCGCCACCGGGATCTGGCGGTCGAACGAGTAGCGGTAGACGGGGACGCCGGCCTTCTGCTGGAGCTCCAGCCATTTCCAGGTGGCGAAGCCCAGGAAGGTGTCGCCGGCGAGCGCGGCCGCGGACTCGACCGCCTCGGCGTCGGTGCCGGCCGGGTACACCTTGAGCAGCGCGCCGGCTGCGGGCCCGAAGCGCTTCTGCATCTGCGTGGTGAAGCTGGCCGCGGTCGGACGCTCCGGGCCCAGCACCACGCCCGCGCGCACCTCGTCGTGGTTCCAGCCGCCGAGGAGGGCGACCTTGTTCTGCTCGCCGGCCGCGTAGATCTGGTCCGGGTCCTTCGGTATCACGTAGCCGTCCACGTTGGGCGCGAACCAGGCCTTCGCCTTGAGCGCCGCCTGCAGCAGCTCCTCTCCGCCCTTCGCGCGCAGGGCGGCCAGCGACCCGGCGCCCACGCTGGCGCCGAAACCGGCGCCCTGCTTCTCGCTGTCGGCGAGCCCCGCCGCGGGCAGCGCGTTGCGGCCGACGAACGCGCCGCTCTCGCCGATCGCGCGGTGGACGAGGCCCCGGGCCAGCGGCGAGGCGACCAGAGCGCTCACCGAGAAGGAGCCGGCGGACTCGCCGAAGATGGTGAGGTTCGCCGGGTCGCCGCCGAAGGCGGCGATGTTGTCGCGGACCCAGCGCAGCGCGGCGAGCTGGTCCATCAGCCCGTAGTTGCCGGAGGCGTTGCGGCCGGACTCCTTCGTCAGCTCGGGGTGGGCCAGGAAGCCGAAGACGCCCAGCCGGTAGTTCATGGAGACGACCACCACGCCCTTGGTGGCGAGACG
The DNA here is from genome assembly GCA_035542035.1 of Vicinamibacteria bacterium. Lineage (GTDB taxonomy): Bacteria > Acidobacteriota > Vicinamibacteria > Fen-336 > Fen-336 > DATBSL01. Next base: position 60,579 of record DATKME010000020.1, read on the forward strand.
GGCGCCGTTCTGGCGCGGCTCGGAGGTGGAGCCGGCCTGGAAGCCGCCGCCGTAGATCCAGACCATCACCGGCAGGCGCGCGCCGGCGTCGCGGGCCGGGGTCCACACGTTCAGGTAGAGGCAGTCCTCGCTGGGCGTGTCGTCGAAGATCATGTCGTCGAAGATCCGGCCCTGCAGGCAGCGCGAGGCGAAGGCCGTCGCCTGGCGCACTCCCTGCCAGGGGGCCGCCGGCTGCGGCTCACGCCAGCGCAGCTCGCCGACCGGCGGGGCGGCGTACGGGATGCCGAGGAACGCGCGCACGCCGCCGTCCACGGCCCTGCCGTCCACCAGGCCGGCGCTCGTCTTCACCGGCTCGGCGAAGGCAGCCGAGGCTGCCAGCGCCAGCACCAGACCCAGTGCGGATCCCCGACGACGTGCGACCTTGGTCATCGCTCGCTCCCGTTGGCTGAGGCGCGCATCGTCTTCCTGAGATCCGGGGTCGGGTTGCGATGGCGCGCGTGAATGCCCAAAGGCAGGTCCTGACCCCTGCGAAGCCTACGTCCGGCGGCGAGGGAGCGGCAAGCCGGGGCTGACGTCCGTCATGGCGCCGGGCGGCGCCCGGCCCGACACTGGGAACGTACCGGACTGAGGAGGGGCCGTGCAGAAGGCGATCGCGATGCTGATGGACGAACACCGCCGGATCGAGCAGGTGCTGGGCTCGCTCGAGGGCTTCGCGGCGGCGGTGGCGGGGGGGCTGGACTCGGACCGCGCGCGGGTTGGCCGCTACGCCGCCTTCTTCCGCGGGTTCGCCGACGCCTGCCACCACGCGAAGGAGGAGGACGTGCTGTTCCAGCGCCTGGTCGAGCGCGGCTTCTCGCGCGAGACCGGGCCGGTGGCGGTGATGCTCTACGAGCACGAGGTCGGCCGTGCGCACGTCGCGGCGCTGCGCCGCGTGTCGGAGGGCAGCGGGACCCTGAGCGCCGTCGAGGCGCAGCAGGTGGTGCACGAGGCTGCGAGCTTCGTGCCGCTGCTGCGGGCGCACATCCTGAAGGAGGACCGCATCCTGTACCCGACGGCGTTGCGCGTCCTGAGCGGACCGGAGCTGGAGGAGATGGCGGCGGCGTTTGCAGGCTTCGACCGGGCGCAGCGGGAGGACGGCACCTGGGACCGCCTGCAGTCCCTCGCCGACGAGCTGCTGGCGGCGTTCCCGCCGGACCTCTCCGCAGCAGAGGGGTCAGGCGTGGCGTGCTGGTGAGCTGACGCTCCAGGCCTGACCCCATCACCTTGACACCCGCGCGGGCCGGGGCGCACGATCGCCGGGTCCCGATCCGAGGAGCGCGCCATGCGAACGGGATCCGAGCTGCGGCCGCGGATGATCCTGCGGATCGACGGGTCGCCCTGCCGGGTGATCTCCGCCGAGTACCACGGCGGCCAGGGGAAGATGGGCGGTGTCATGCACGCCAAGCTCCACGACCTGCGCAGCGGCAAGGAGCGCGAGCGGCGCTTCCGGGCCGAGGAGGCGGTCGAGGACCTCCAGCCCGACCGCCCGTCGCTGCAGTTCCTGTATGCCGAGGGCGGTGTCGCCGTCTTCATGAACCCGGACACCTTCGAGCAGGTGGAGATCCCCGACGAGCGGCTGGGCAAGGCCGCCGCCTGGCTGACGGAGGGCGCCAGCGTGCCGGTCGAGATCGTCGACGGCGAGCCGCTGGGCGTCGACTTCCCGGCGATCGCCGAGGGGCGGGTGGCCGACACGGCGGCCCCGTACCACACCCCGGGCACCGACAGCGTGTGGAAGGAGGCCAAGCTGGAGAACGGCGTCAGCGTGATGGTGCCGCCCTTCATCGATGTCGGTGAGCTGATCCGGGTGGACGTCGAGAGCGGCCGGTACGTGGAGCGCGCGAAGGCGAAGGGCCGCTAGGGTCGCCGTCCCACCCAGATCGCGTACACGGGCTGGAACCACTCGAGCCCCGGGATGCTCGGCGGGACGTTCGAGCGCTGAACCACGTACAGCCGGTCCTGCGGCCGCATCCGTTCCACCCAGGGCAGGTAGGCCTCGGTCGCCCCCTTCGTCCTCTTGATGTCGCAATAGACCCGGTAGTCTTCGGGCCGCATGATCGCGGGCTCGAAGCCGAGCACGTACTTCCAGGGGGCGTCCGGGTTGGTGAAGAACAGGCCGTAGAAGACGTCCATCTCCGCGCTGTAGGCGATCCCGCCGGGCTGCGGGAGCCAGGGGACATGGGTCGGGTTGCGGCGGGAGAGGAAGACCCGCTGCGTCTGGTCGCTCCAGCGCCCCTGCAGGTCGGCGCTCGTGCTGAGCAGCAGCACGGCCGCCCCCGCCAGCAGGGCGGCGGCGGTCGCCCGGGAGCTGGAGGCGTGCCGTTCCAGCGCGGCCTCCAGCTCGACCGCTGCCACCGAGGCGAGGGCGGGCGCCGCCCAGTCGGTCCAGAAGCGGGCCGCCACGAAGCCGAGCGCCCAGGTGGCGGCGGTCAGCATCACCGCCGGATCGCGCCAGGGCGGGGGCGCCTCCGGGCGCTGCCGCGTCCGCCACACGAGCAGCGCGACGAAGGCGATCACCGCCTCGGCGTGGCCCTCGAACGGCCGGAACTCGCTCACCAGGTTCGCCGTCGGCCGGGGTACCCCGACGGCCAGGTAGCCGTGCAGCAGCATCTGCCACAGGTGCCCGAGAGGATGGCCGGTCAGCAGCGCACCCGCGAGGATGCCGACGGCGAAAGCGCCACCCAGGCGCAGGGCGACGCGCCAGCGCTGCGCCAGAAGCAGCGCGAGCACGGGCAGCGCCAGCAGGTAGTAGCTGCCGTGGATCCAGGTGGCGAGCGCCGCGGACACGGCGAACGCCGTCCATCCGGCCCGGGCGCGTGGCCCCTCGAGCCGCGTCCACGCCAGGCAGAACAGCGGGACGATCGCGGAGGTCAGCAGGAAGGGCCTGCCGCAGAGCCAGCGGTAGATCAGCCAGGGGTCGCAGATGCCCACCATCACCAGAGCGAGCAGCCACGCCTCCGGGCGCCGCAGCAGCAGGACCGGTCCCAGCGACAGCAGCAGGAACAGGCCGACCACCGACACCACGAGCAGGTCGACCGCGCCCAGCCCCAGCACGGTGTGCAGGACGCGGAGGACCACGTGCCAGCCGGGGTTGCTGTCGAGCGTGATCTCCGGGCGCAGCAGCAGCACGTCCGCCCAGGGCCGGCCGGAGACGGCCTTGCCGACGTGCCGGAGCGCATCGTCCACCGGCAGGTAGCCCTGGGCGATCACCCGCAGCGGCACCACCACCAGGACAGTCAGCACTGCAGCGCGAAGGACCGTCGTCTTCATCCTGGCAGAGGCTATCACCGGTCTCGGCGCACGGCCCGCGGGATCAACGCCGGCCTGCCGCCTCCAGGACGCGCCGGCGGGTGTACGGGATCAGCCCGCCCGCGTCCACGATCGCCTGGCGCGCCTTCGGCAGCGGCACCACCGCGAAGCTCCGCCCGGAGGTCTTGTCGACCACGGCCGTGGCCGTCATCTCCAGCTCGTCGCCCTCCTTCGCCTCGACCTCGGGAGCGGTGACCAGGTTCAGGCCGAGGTTGACCGAGTTCTGCAGGAAGATGCGGGCGAAGCCCTTCGCCACCACGGTCAGCTCCCAGCCCTTGAGGCAGGAGCAGGCCTGCTCGCGCGAGGAGCCGCAGCCGAAGTTCTTCCCGGCCACGATCACGCTGCCTGGCGGCACCTGCCTGGCCTTCAGCTTCGCGTTCAGCTCCGCCATGTCGGCGAAGGCGAACTGGGGGGTCTCGGTGGGGAGGACGGTCGCCATGTAGCGGCCGGGGTAGATGACGTCCGTGGAGACGTCGTCGCCGAGCGTCGCGATGACCCTGGCCATGGTCAGGCTCCCTTCCGCGGATCGCTGATCACGCCGGTGAGGGCCGAAGCGGCGGCCGTCTCCGGCGAGCAGAGGTAGACCTCGCCGGTGGGGTTGCCCATCCGGCCCTTGAAGTTGCGGTTGGTGGTGGAGAGGGCGACCTCGCCGTCGCCGAGCGCCCCCTGGTGCACGCCCAGGCAGGGGCCGCACCCGGAGTTCATCACCACCGCCCCGGCCCGCATCAGGTCGGCCACGTAGCCCCTCTCCAACGCCTGCTGGAAGATGCGGGAGGAGGCGGGGAAGACCAGCATGCGGGTGCCGCGGGCGACCTGGCGCCCGCGCAGCAGGGCCGCCGCCGCCGCGATGTCGTCCAGCCGGCCGTTGGTGCAGGAGCCGATGACCACCTGCTGCACCTTCCTGCCGACCACGGCATCCACCGGCTTGACGTTGTCCACCGTGTGCGGGCAGGCGACCTGCGGCGCCAGGGCGGAGGCGTCGACCTGCAGCGTGCGCTCGTAGGCGGCGTCGGGGTCCGGCGTCACCAGCGTGAAGGGGCCGCGGCAGCCCGCCTCCTCGCGCAGGTAGCGGACCGTCTCCTCGTCGCCGGGCACCACGCCGGAGGTGGCGCCCGCCTCGACGCTCATGTTGCACAGCGTCAGCCGGCCGGAGGTGGACATGGCGCGGATCGTCTCGCCCTGGAACTCGATGACGCGGAAGTTCGCGCCCTCGGCGGTGAGCTGGCCGACCAGGTGCAGGATGAGGTCCTTGGGCCCGACGTAGGGCGAGAACTGGCCGTTCACCACCACCCGGATGGTCCGCGGGACCTCGACGTTGAGGGCCTTGCCGAGCGCCCACACCGAGGCCATCTCGGTGGCGCCGATGCCGAAGGCGAACGCGTTCAGCGCTCCGTGGCTGGTGGTGTGCGAGTCGGTGCCGACCACCACCGACCCGGGGAGCACGTAGCCGTTCTCCGGCAGGATCTGGTGGCAGATGCCGCCCTCGTCCCCGCGGATGTCGTGGAAGCGGGTGATGCCGTGCCGGGCCACGAACTCGCGGATCTTCTTCTGGTTGGTCGCGGTCTTGGAGGACTCGGCCGGCACCCGGTGGTCGAAGACGATCGCGATCTTCGACGGGTCCCAGGGTAGAGGCTCGAGCCCCGTGCCCTGGTAGACCTCGGCGAACTGGTTGATCACCAGGGCCGCGTTCTCGTGCGACATCGCCAGGTCGACGTCGGGCTCCACCACCTCGCCGGCGCGCACGGCCTGCTTTCCGGAAGCCCGGGCCAGGATCTTTTCGACCACTGTCAGCCCGCGAATCCCGCTGGTCACTTTTTCCACTTGTCCGTTCCCCCCCTAGACGATCCCTTTCTCCTTCAGCGCGGCCACGTCCCCGCTGGCGTAGCCGAGTCCGCCCAGGATCTCGGCCGTGTGCTGGCCGAGCAGCGGCGGCGGCGTCCGCACCGCGCCGGGCGTCTTCTCGAGCGCGGCGCTGAGTCCGAACACCGGCACCGGCCCGATCTCCGGGACCTCCACCGACTGCAGCGTCCCGCGGTGGCGCACCTGCGGCTGCGCGAGCGCCGCCCCCAGCGAGAGGATGTCACCCGAGGGGACGTCGCGGGCGTTCAGGGCCTCCACCCAGTACGCGGTCGGCTTCTGCCTGAGCTTCTCCTCGACCAGCGGGGTGAGCGCCTTGCGGTTCTTCTTGCGCTCGTCGCGCTCCTTGAAGCGCGGGTCGGACACCAGCTCCGGGGCCCCGATCACCTCCGCCATCGCCTCCCACTGCTCCTGCTTGTTGGCGGCGATGTTCACGTACCCGTCCCGGGTGGCGAAGCTGCCGGAGGGCGCCGCGGTGAAGTTGTCGTTGCCCATCGGCACCGGGGCCTGGCCGCCGATCAGCAGGTTGGCGGCCACCCAGCCCATCAGCGGCATGATGGAGTCGAGCAGCGCCACGTCGATCATCTGCCCCTCGCCGGTGCGCTCGCGGTGGTAGAGCGCGGCCAGGATGGCGAAGGCGGCGTTCAGCCCGCCGACGGTGTCGCACACCGGGAAGCCCGCGCGCAGCGGGTGGAGCCGCTCGTCGCCGTTCACGTCCATGGCGCCCGAGAGCCCCTGGATGATCTGGTCGTAGGCCGGCTTGTCCGCGTCGGGCCCGCTCTGGCCGAAGCCGGAGATCGCGCAGTAGACGAGGCGGGGGTTGATGTCCGCCAGCGCCGGGTAGCCGAGGCCGAGCCGGGCCATCACCCCCGGCCGGAAATTCTCGACCACCACGTCCGCGGTCGCCACCAGCTTCTTGAAGATCTCCCGGCCCTCGGGCGCCTTCAGGTTCAGGGTGAGCGACTTCTTGTTCGCGTTCTGGGCCAGGAAGCTGGTGCCCATCAGCATCTTGTTGTACTTCGGCACGTTGCCCAGGACGCGCGCCAGGTCGCCCGCCCTGGGGTTCTCGATCTTGACCACGTCCGCGCCGAGCAGCGCCAGGTGCAGGGTGCAGAAGGGCCCGGAGAGCACGTTGGTGAGGTCGAGGACGCGCACGCCGGCGAGGACGCTCATCGCGGCACCTGCGCGGCCGCGGGCTCGATGATCGGGCCCGACTTGTGGACGGAGCCGTGCATCTCGCGGCCGAAGTGGCCGGAGAGCTCGCGGGCCACGGCGACCAGCTTCGCGAGGTCGATGTCGGTACGGACCCCGCGGCGCTGCAGCGCGTGCACCAGGTCCTCGGTGCAGGTGTTGCCGCCGGCGACCTTGGTGAAGGGGCAGCCGCCCAGGCCGGCCACCGCGGTTTCGAAGGAGGTGACGCCGGCCTGCCGCGCCGCGTAGCAGTTGGCCAGGGCGAGGCCGTAGGTGTCGTGGAAGTGGCAGGCCCACTCGACGTCCGGCTCGAGCGCGCGCACCAGGCCGTACAGCTCCGCCACGTCGTCGGGTGTCGCGTGGCCGGCGGTATCCGCCAGGCTGAGGCTGCGCAGGCCGGCGTCGAGGAACGTCTTCACGATCCCGACCACGCGCTCCTTCGGCACCCGGCCCTCGTAGCCGCAGCCGAAGGCCGACTGCACCGACACCTGGGCCCGCCGGCCCGCCGCCAGGGCGCTCTTCGCGATGGCGATGATCCGGCGGTTGGCGTCCTCGATCGACATGCCGGTGTTCTTGCGGCTGTGGGTCTCGCTGGCCGAGACCCCCATGCAGAAGAGCTCCACGCCGCAGAGAAGGCCACGCTCCAGCCCCTTCTCGTTCAGCACCAGGCCGGAGAGGGTGACGCCCGCCGGCTTGCGCCCCGGGGCGGAGAAGTGGGCGAAGAGCCGGTCGGTGTCCGCCATCTGCGGCACCTTCTCCGGGTGGACGAAGGAGCCGAGCTGGACGACGTCGACACCGCAAGCCAGCAGCGCCTCGGCCCAGGCGATCTTCTGCTCGGTGGGGACGACCTGCTTCTCCATCTGCAGGCCGTCGCGCAGGGCGACCTCGTGGACGACGATCCGCGACATGCGCTAGCGCCGGCCCGCGGCCAGCGGCTGCCGCGCCAGGGCCGCGATCGCCTGGCCCATCTCCATGGTGGTCGAGGCGCCGCCCATGTCGTAGGTGCGCACGCGGCCTTCCTCGATCACCGCCGCGGTCGCCGCCTCCAGGACGCGCGCCTTCTCCGTCTCCCCCAGCCAGTCGAGCATCATCTTGGCCGCCAGGATGGTGGCGACCGGGTTGGCCTTCTGCTTGCCGGCGTGCTTGGGGGCCGAGCCGTGCGTCGGCTCGAAGACGGCCAGCCTCTCGCCGATGTTGCCGGAGCAGCCGAAGCCGAGGCCGCCCACCATCTGGGCGCAGAGGTCCGAGATGATGTCGCCGTAGAGGTTCGGGGCCACCAGCACGTCGTAGCTGAACGGGTTCTTGAGCAGCCACATGCCGATGGCGTCGACGTTGGCGTCGTCGCAGGCGATCTGCGGGTAATCGGCGGCGACCTTCTTCGCCTCCTCCAGGAACAGGCCGTCGCTGGCGCGGACCACGTTCGCCTTGTGGACGAGGGTCACCTTCTTGCGCCCGTGCGTCTTCGCGAACTCGAAGGCGGCCCGCACGATCCGCTCGGACCCCTTCTTGGTGTTGATCTTGCAGGAGACCGCGTACTGGTCGCCGTCGAGCGCGGCGAAGGGGGCGAACGGCTTCGAGAGCCTCGCCAGCGTGTCCGCCAGCTCCTTCGGGACGGGGTTGAACTCGACGCCCGCGTAGAGGTCCTCGGTGTTCTCGCGAAAGACCACGAGGTCGATGCCGTCCTTGTGGTTGAGCGGGTTGCCCGGGTAGGCCTTGCAGGGGCGCAGGCAGACGTACAGGTCGAACAGCTGCCGCATGCGCACGATCGGCGAGCGGTAGACCAGGCCTTTGCCCTTGAGCTCGGGGACCAGCTCGGCCTCCGCAGCCTTCACCGGCTTCGAGGTGATCGCCCCGAACATGGCGGCGTCGACTTTCTTCAGCAGGTCGACCGTGCGCTGCGGGAAGGCGTCGCCCTCGCGGCGCCAGAACTCCCAGCCGATGTCGCCGTGGACGTACTCGGCGTCCAGCTCGAGCGCGTCGAGCACGACGCGGGTCGCCTCCATGACCTCGATCCCGATCCCGTCACCCGGCAGCCAGGCGATGCGGTACTTGCTCATGCGTGTCCCCTCCGCGCGCACGATTTTCCGCCTCGAGCGCCCGAAGCGGACGAATCAGCACGAATCTTGCCAGCAGACGGGACCGAATGGCCCGAAGCGACTGAACCGACCAGAGAGAGGTCGATGAGCACCTCAACTCCGGCTTTCGACCGGGCCGGCGAGGGGCAGCCAGATGGTGACGATCACGCCGTCGCGGCCCGGCCGGTCGTGCGCGGCCGCGCTGCCGCCGTGGAACGCCGCGATCAGGCGGACGATGTAGAGCCCCAGGCCCAGGTGCGGCTCGCTGGCGGTGGTGCCGGTGCGCGGGGCGCGTATCGAGACCATCGACTCGAAGAGCCGTCCTGCCATCTCCTCGGGCAGGGGCGGGCCCTGGTTCGAGACCGACAACGCGGCGGCGTGGCCGTGGCGGGCCAGGGCGACCAGCACCGGCGTTCCCGGGAGGGCGAAGGAGAGGGCGTTGTCGACCAGCTTGTCCAGCATCTGCGCGAGCAGGTCGGGCGCGCCGCTGACCGGCAGCGTCTCCGAGGGGAGGCGCAGGTCGAGAGCCCGGCCGGGGTTCGCGGCCCGGTACCCCTCCACGCAGCCCTGGACGACGGCGACGGCGTCGAAGACCTCCTTGTCGGTCGCCGCCAGCGCCTGCTCCAGCCGCGCCGCCTCGCTGAGCCGCGCCAGCATGGTGGCCAGCCGGCGCAGGCCCTGGTCGGCGCGCTCGATGTAGACGCGGGCCTCCTCCGGCAACCGCTGCAGGCGCAGGTTGTCGAGCGAGGAGCGCACGACGCCGACGGGGGTGCGGATCTCGTGCGACAGGCGCTGGCCCACCTGCTCCAGGTACGCCGTGTACTGGCGCTGCCGCTCCAGGATCGAGGAGACGGCGCGGGCGAGGTCGCCGACCTCGTCGCCGGTGGCGGTGCCAGAGACGCCGCCGCTCACCCGCCCCTGGGGATCGATCGCCTGCTCCAGCTGGTCCCGCAGCCGGCGGATGCGCCAGGACAGGCGGGAGGCGAGCAGCACCAGGCCGGCGGCTCCGAGGACCGTGATGCCCAGGATGGCGGCGAAGACGCGCTCGAAGGCGCGGTTGCGCAGGGCCAGGATGTCGTTCGTCGTCTCCTCCACCAGCACCGCGCCGCGCACCTGGTCCTCCACCCAGACCGGGTGCGCGGCCGAGAGGACGACCGCGCGGCCGTCGGCGGTCGGCCGCTCGCCGCTCGCCTCCTCGCCCCCGAGCGCGCGCTCGACGGCAGGCCAGTCCAGGCGGTAGGTCCCGGGCTCCACGTCCTGGAAGTCCTCGCGCGGCTCGCCCAGCAGCCGCGCGGTCAGCGCCCGCAGCGACGCCCGGGCCAGGCGATCCCAGCGGGAGCTCTCGGCCGCCGTCGTGGACCGGTGCAGCGAGCCCGCGTGAGCGAGCACGCGCCGGCCGCGGTCGACCACCCAGATGCGCGACCGCGCCCGCCCCAGGCCGCGGACCAGCGCGCTCACCTCGGGCGAGGGCACGAGAACGGTGCCCAGCTCCTGGCGGGAGCCCGTCTCCGCGTTGCCGAGGCGGCCGACCACGGCGCGTCCGGCCGGGTCGTCGACGTCCACCAGGCCCAGCGCCAGCCGCGGTCCGATCAGCGAGCGCGGCAGGCGCAGCTCGACGAGGTAGCCGTCCGCTCTGCCGCGCCACACGCCGGTGATGCGGCTGTCGGGGACGCGGGTGCCGTCGTCCCTGACCAGCCACGTCGAGACGGGGCCGTCGCCGGGCGCGTCGATCGCGAAGCGCAGCAGCTCGTCGTCCGGGGTCACCACCGCCACCACGACCTGGTCGCAAGCGGCCTGCGGGCGATCGGGGTCGCGGGTCACCACGTGCAGGTCCTGCACCACGACCAGCAGGTACACCGCCGCGCCGGCGCGGCCGAGGGAGTAGCGGAACGCGTACGGCGACTCCTCTTCCGTGACCGAGGCGCCGCCGGGCCGCATCTCGACCTCCGGCTGGTCCCAGTCGCCGGTCACGCCGTCGAGCACGATCGGCTTCTCCAGGCTCGGCACCCGGACGTCCCCGCCGGCCGACGCGGTCACCGGGTACGGCTCGCCCGAGAGCAGCAGGCGGGGACGGTCGTGCAGCGCCGTGGCCACGGCCCGGGCCGTGGCCACCAGCTCCTGCTGCTGGACCTGCCGCAGCAGCGCGTCCAGCTCGCGCACCGCCTGCAGCGCCAGCCAGGGGACGAGCGCCAGCGGGCTGCCGACCAGCAGCAGCTTGAGCGGGATGGGCAGGCGCAGGGGCTTCAGGGTCAGCCTTCGTTCCAGCGGTAGCCCATGCCGTAGACGCTCTCGATGCGGTCGAAGCCGGGGTCGACGGCGGCGAACTTCCGGCGGATGCGCTTCACGTGCGAGGTGACCGTGCTGTCGTCCACCACCATCCGCGCCTCGCCCATCAGCTGCTCGCGGCTCTTGACGTGGCCGGGGTGGCGGGCGAGGGCGTGCACCATCCACAGCTCGGTGACGGTGAGGTCGACACGGCGGCCCGCCCAGCTGGCGGTCAGCCGGTCGAGATCCAGTCGCAAGGGGCCGCGCTCGATCACCTCCTCGGAGGCGGGAGCGGCGGAGAGCGCGTCCACCCGCCGGAAGAGGGCGGCGATGCGGGCCAGCAGCTGCGGCAGCCCGACGTCCTTGGTCAGGTAGTCGTCGGCTCCCAGCCGCAGGCCGGCCACGGTGTCGAACTCGCTGTCACGGGCGGTGAGGAAGACGATGGGCAGCGTGGCCGAGAGCGCGCGCAGCTCCCGGCACAGGGTGAAGCCGCCGTCGATCTCCTCGCCGAGGCCGATGTCCACGATGGCCAGGTCCGGCAGGCGGGCGCGGAACGCCTCCAGGGCGCTGCGCCGGTCGGCGTAGGCGGCGACCTCGTACCCCTGGCGACGCAGCACGTCCGCGTAGTTGGCGCGCAAGGCCGCCTCGTCCTCCACGATCGCGATGCGCCGGCTCATGGCGGCGGGGTCTCTCCGTGACGGACTATAGCGCGCCTCCGTCCGGCGGTCCGTCCTGCCCTCCTTCTGCCCGAATTCGTCACCGGCCCGCCTCTTTTCCACCCCCGCGCCACCGGCTTCCGGACCGACATTCCCGAGCGAAGGGAGGCAGCGATGGCGCGGGCAGAGGCGGCGACGTGGAGGGCGGTGGCGGCCGATTTCGGGCGGCTGGTGGGGCTGGCGGTGGCGCTGAGCCTCGCCGTCGGTCTGCTGCTGACCGCCGCGGCGGTGGCGCTGCCCGCGCCGCTCCAGCCGCCCGCGGTCGACCCCTCCGGGACCGGGTCGCCGCGACCGGCGTCGTCGATCGGCACGCCACCTCTGTCATCGCCGACGCCGGCGACACCCGCCTGACGCTCGGGCCTCTCAGCGGCCCTCGGCGAACGAGACCGACAGCGCGTACACGTCCGTCTGGCCGCGGTCGCGCAGCACCAGCGGCGATCCGTCCGGGGCGAGGCCGCTCCAGGAGCCCCACGAGCCGGCGGGCTTGAAGGGGACCTCAGCCACCTTCTCCTCCGCTCCATCCGGCACGTGCACCCGGAACAGCACCATCTGCTCGCCGACCGGGCTGTTGAACTGGAGGAACTGGGAGTCGGCCGACCAGGCCGCGTAGTCGGCCGTCCGTCGGGTGAGGGTCAGCCGGCGCCCGCTGCGCAGGTCGCAGAGCACGAGGCGTCCGCTGGCCGCGTCGCGCGCGGCGAGGCGTCGTCCGTCGGGAGACCACAGCGGCGCGTGCAGGCCTTCGGTCCCGGGAATCCGCTGGCGACGGCCGCTGCCCAGGTCGAGGCGATAGAGGGCGAGCCTGCCCCCGCTGTCCCGGTCGCCGCCGTAGACGACGGAGTCGCCCGCCGGTGACCAACACGGGTCCGCCTGCGCGTGCGGCTCGGCCACCAGCGGCTCGGGTGTGCCGCCGTCCGCCGAGACGACCAGGATGCGGGCGGGCGTCCCCGCGACGGTGCCGGTGAAGAGGATCCGCGTCCCGTCGGGAGACCAGCGCGGCTGCGCGGCCCGCAGTGGCGGGGTCGTGAGCTGCAGCGCATCGCTGCCGTCGGCGTGCGCCCGCCACAGCGTGCCTTCGGGATAGGCGGCGTAGGCGACCCAGCGGCCGTCGCGGCTCCAGTCGAGGTGCTCGGCGGCCCGGCCTCCGAGGTACCGCACGAACTCGCGCTGCGCCCCGTCGTAGCGGACCAGCTCGCCGCCGGGCTCCGTGCCGAGGGCGAATACGCGCTTGCCGTCGAGGCTGGGCAGGGGGCGCCCGTAGCTCACCGGTCCGGCGGTGAGCTGGACCGGCTCGCGGCGGCGGCGGTGCCTCCAGTCGGAGCCCTCCTCCAGCGCCCAGAGGTTCGAGACGCCGTCGCGCCGCGACACGAAGACGAAGTGGCGGCCGTCGGGCGTCCAGTCCCCGAAGCCCTCCATCGGCGGCCCGGGCCAGTCGAACCGCAGCGCGCGGGCTCCGCTTCCGTCGGCGCCGACCTCCCACAGCGCGAGCTCGCCGGCACCGCCGAGGACGGTGAACCGCAGCCGGCGTCCATCGGGTGACCAGCGCGGGCAGATGACATGGCCGGGAGCCGTGGCGAGGAGGCGCGGGTTGTCGGCGTCCGCGGTCGCCAGCAGCAGCCGACCCTCTTCGGCGTAGGCGAGCGAGCCGCCGTCCGGCGACCAGGCGAAGTCGTTGGTGCGGACGCTGCCGAGGCGCCGCGGCACGCCGCCCACGACCGGCACCGTCCACAGGGGAGAGGGGTTCCCCCGCGCCGCGTCGTCCTGCGAGATGGCGATGAAGGTGGTGTGGTCCGGGGACAAGGCCCGAAACAGAGTGTGCGAGGGGAGCCCGGGGGCGACCGTGTCCTCGTTGCCGTTCAGGAGGATCTGGCGCAGGCGGTAGCCGGTGCCCACGACGAACTCCGTGTAGTAGAGGCGGGCGCCGTCCGACAGCAGGCTCTCCTGCGGCCAGGCGCGGCCGGAGCGGGTCAGCTTCACCACCCTGGTGATCGACGGTGGCGGCAGCGGCGCGCGCAGGGCCAGGAGACCCACCCCGGCGGCGACGCCGACGACCGCGACGGCCACCAGGATGCCCGCCACGGTTCGTCGCCGGGGCCGCGCCACGGCCGTCGTCGGAACCGGCTGCGCCGGCGCGACGGGGGGAGGTGTGACCACGGTCCGGTCGGGGGGCGTGACGACCTGGACCGGCGCGACGAAGCGGTACCCGCACTTCGGGACGGTTTCGACGAAGCGCGGGGTCTCCGCCGAGTCGTCGAGGGCCAGGCGCAGCCGCTTGATGGCGCCGGTCAGTCCCAGCTCGTAGTCGACGTGGACGCCGCTCGGCCAGAGCCGCTGCCGCAGCTCCTGTCGGGTCACCAGCCGACCCTGCGCCTCGAGCAGCAGCTCCAGCGCCTGCCGGGGTTGCTGCTGCAGGCGGACACGTCGCCCCTGCTTCAGCAGCTGCTGCGTCGCCGTGTTCAGCTCGAAGACCCCGAAACGGTACACCCTTGTCGGCATACGCCAATCGCGGGGAGTCTCCATCGGTGACCGGGAAGCCGGAACCAGAAGCCTAGCCCAGGCCACACCGGGCGACAACGGGCATGGCTACAGGCACTTGGCCCGCCACCTGCCGGCCACGAGCTCGCCCGTTGACGCCGGGCGCGCTCGCGACGAACCTCGCTGTCGACTCTTTCACGCACACGCCGTCGACGCCGTCGGGAGGACCTGGCCGTCCCAGTGACGCCGGGACTGGAGGACGAGGACGATGAAGAGAACGATGCTGCTCGCCGTCGCCACCCTCATGCTGGCCGGTAGCGCGCTCGCGCAGAAGACCACGCCGCCGGCCCAGAACGTCAGCCACCAGAAGCATCCCAACCTGGCGGCAGCCCAGCGGATGTGCCACAACGCCTACGAGAAGATCATCGCCGCGCAGCAGGCCAACGAGTGGGACATGCAGGGCCACGCGCAGAAGGCCAAGGAGCTGCTGGACCAGGTCAACGCCGAGCTCAAGCTGGCGGCGGAGGCGGCGAACAAGGCGAAGTGACCGCTCCGTCACCGCCGTCGTCTCCTCGTCAACGTTCGTCAAGCCGCCGGCTGCGGTCCAACTCCGGGGCCTTGCTCCCGCTCTCACCCAATTGAGGGTTCCTCGCGGGGAGGAAGGCCCGGGAGAGGGGGGTCACATGAAGCGGCTCGCGCTGATGGGTATCGGGACCGCATTCGCGGCGATGCTGGCCGTGCCCGTGCTGGCGTCCACGATCCAGCACGGGACCGTCGAGGCCCGCGTCCCGTTCTCCTTCCACGTCGGCCAGGTCACGCTGCCGCCGGGCGACTACGTCGTGCAGCAGGTCAGCGACCTCAGCCCCGACGTGCTGGAGATCCGTTCCCGGGACTCGCGCCACGTCGCGCTGTTCATGGCGGCAGACGGGACCGACGGCTCGGGCCTCGCCGTGCCGTCGTTCGTGTTCGACCGGGTCGGCTCGGAGAGCTACCTGCGTGCCATCTGGGTCGGCGGCCGCAGCGGCGCGGTGCTGCCGACGCCGCCCGGCGAGGGCACGGACGTGGTGGTCACGGCCACCGGGGCTGCCGGCGCGGCGCGATAGCCGGCGCCACCGGGAGGGCGGAGGCTCACCGGGCTAGTAGGCCAGCAGCTCGCGCAGCGCCGGCAGCAGCCGGCCCTCCGGAGAGTATGCGGCCTCCAGGGCCTTCGCGAAGGGCACCGGCGTGTCGAGGGCGCCGACGCGGGCGACCGGTGCGTCGAGCCACTCGAAGGCGTCCCTGCCGACGGTGGCCGCGATCTCGCCGCCGAAGCCGCCGGTGAGCGGCGCCTCGTGCAGCACCAGGCAGCGGCCGGTCTTGCGCACCGAGCGGACGACGGCCTCCCTGTCCCACGGCATCAGCGAGCGAAGGTCGAGGACCTCGATCTGCAGGCCCTCGCTGGACAGCACGCCGGCCGCGGCCAGCGCCCAGCTCACGCCGACGCCGTAGGTCACCACCGTCGCCTGCCGGCCCTCGCGCGCCAGGCGCGCCTCGCCGATCGGCACCGTGTAGTGGCCCTCGGGCACCGGCCCGCGCAGCGAGCGGTAGAGCAGCTTGTGCTCCAGGTAGAGGACCGGGTTGCCGTCCTCGAACGCCGCCAGCAGCAGGCCCTTGGCGTCGTACGGCGTGGCGGGCGCCACCACCTTGATGCCGGCCACGCTGGTGAACCAGGCCTCCACGTTCTGCGAGTGGAACGGCCCGGCGCCGGTGCCGCCGCCGATCGGCGCGCGCAGGACGACCGGCACCCGGGCGCCCCAACGCCAGTGCGTCTTGGCCAGGTTGTTGACCACCTGGTTGAAGCCGCAGCTGATGAAGTCGCCGAACTGCAGCTCGACCAGCGGCCGGTAGCCGCCCAGGGCCAGGCCCAGGGCGCAGCCGATGGCGCCCGACTCGATGATCGGCGTGTTGCGCACGCGCGCCTTCCCGAACTCCTCGACCAGCCCGGCGGTGACCTTGAAGACGCCGCCGTACTCGGCGATGTCCTGGCCCAGCAGCAGCGTCCGCTGGTCGCGTTGGAGGGCGAGGCGCAGGGCCTCGGAGATCGCGTCCAGGTAGCGCCGCTCGCGCGTCGCGGCGCCGGCCGGCGGTGGCTGCGGCACCAGCAGGCTCGGAGCGAACACGCCGGAGACGGCTCGCTCCGTCTGCGGCCGCGGCTCCGGCGCGGCGAGCGCCTCCTCGGCGAGCGCATCGACGCGCGCCTTGTAGGCGGCGCGGGTGGCCGCCATCTCCGTTTCGCCCAGCAGGGTGTGCTGGAGGAGGTACGACTCGAACCGGCGCAGCGGGTCCTTCCTCTCCCACTCGGCGAGCTGCTCCTGCGGGACGTAGTCGGTGCCCGAGGCCTCCTCGTGTCCACGCATGCGGAAGGTCTTGAACTCGAGGAGCGTCGGTCCCTCTCCGCAGCGCGCCCGAGAGGCGGCGGCGCGTACCGCCTGATAGACGGCGAGGACGTCGTTGCCGTCCACCACCTCTCCCGGCATGCCGTAGCCCGCTCCGCGGTCGGCGAGGTCGCGGCAGGCGTACTGCTCGCGGGCGGGCGTGGAGAGGCCCCACTGGTTGTTCTCCACCACGAACAGCACCGGCAGCTTCCACACCGCCGCCAGGTTGAGCGCCTCGTGGAAGTCGCCCTCGCTGGTGGCGCCGTCTCCGGTGAAGGCGGCGGCCACCCGGCGCTCGCCCTTGAGCTGGGCGGCGAGCCCCAGGCCGCAGGCCACCGGCAGCATGGCGCCGAGGTGGCTGATCATGCCGACGATGCCGCTCTCCAGGTGGCCGAAGTGGAAGGTGCGGTCGCGGCCGCCGGTGAAGCCGCCCTCCTTCCCCAGCAGCTGCCGGAAGAGGCGCGGCAGGTCCAGATCGCGCCCAGTGAACACCCCGAGGTTGCGGTGCATGGGCAGGACGAAGTCGCCGCGCTCGAGGGCGGTGACGACGCCGGCCGCGATCGCCTCCTGTCCGATCCCGGAGAACCACTTCGAGAGCCGCCCCTGGCGCAGCAGCACCAGCATCTTCTCCTCGATGACGCGGGGCAGCAGCAGCGAGCGGTAGAGCCGACGCAGCTCCTCGGGCGGCAAGGCCGTGGGCGGCGCAGACGGAGTCGTCGCCGCCGGCGAGTCGCTCATAGCAGCCATTGTCTGCAATCCCGCGCGCGGCCGGCAAATGACATACACTCGCATCGCGGAGTCCCCGATGACCGCCAGGCGATGGTTCCAGGCCGCCGCGCTGGCGCTGGTGGCCACGGCGCTGCCGGCGCAGGAGCGGCCGCGCGGGCCGACGGCGCCGCCGTTCGACCCGGCGCTGTTCCGCGAGCTGCGCTGGCGCCCGATCGGCCCCTTCCGTGGCGGGCGGACCAAGGCCGCCACCGGCGTGCCCGGCCGCCCGGGGCTGTTCTACGTCGGCGCGGTGAACGGCGGCGTCTGGAGGTCGACGGACTACGGGCGCACCTGGCAGCCGATCTTCGACGACCAGCCCACCGGATCCATCGGCGCGATCGCGGTCGCGCCGTCGGACCCCGACGTGATCTACGTCGGCAGCGGCGAGGGGATGCCGCGGCCGGACCTCTCGATCGGCGACGGCGTCTATCGGTCGACGGACGGTGGGCGCAGCTGGCGGCACCTGGGCCTGCGCGACGCGCAGCAGATCGCGCAGATCGTGGTCCACCCCCACGACCCGGGCCGGCTGATGGTGGCGGCGCTCGGCCACCCGTACGGCCCCCACCCGCAGCGCGGTGTCTTCCGCTCGAAGGACGGCGGCGAGTCGTTCGAGAAGGTGCTGTACCTCGACGAGAACACGGGCGCCGCCGACCTCGCGCTCGACCCCGTCGACCCGGACACGGTCTACGCCGTTCTGTGGGAGGAGCGGCAGGGGCCCTGGGAGAACGGCGAGTTCACCGGCCCCGGCAGCGGGCTCTACAAGTCGAGGGACGGCGGCACCACCTGGCAGCGGCTCGAGCGCGGGCTGCCGACGTTCGCCCAGGGGCTCGGCCGCATCGGCGTCACGGTGGCACCCAGCGACCGCAACCGCCTGTACGCGACCGTGCAGGCTCGCGATCTCTCCGGCGTCTACCGGTCCGACGACGCCGGCCTGAGCTGGAGCCGCGTCAACGCGGACCCTCGGGTGGTGGCGCGGCCCGACGACATGGCGGAGATCCGCGTCCACCCGCAGAACCCCGACGTCGTCTTCGTGCCCACCATCGTCACCTGGAAGTCGACGGACGGCGCCCGCACCTTCAGCGGGTTCCGCGGGGCGCCGGGCGGGGACGACTACCAGCGGATCTGGATCGACCCCGGCCGCCCCGAGGTGATGATCCTCACCGCCGACCAGGGCGCGGTGGTCACCGTCAACGGGGGCGAGACCTGGAGCAGCTGGTACAACCAGCCGACGGCGCAGTTCTACCACGTCAGCGCGGATGAGGCCTTCCCCTACCGCGTCTGCGGCGGCCAGCAGGAGAGCGGCTCGGCCTGCGTGCGCAGCCGCGGCGAGGACGGGGCGATCACCTCCCGCGACTGGCACCCGGTGGGCGTCGAGGAGTACGGCTACGTGGCCCCCGACCCGCTCGACCCCGATCTCGTTTACGGAGGCAAGGTCAGCCGCTACGACCGCCGCACCGGCCAGGTGCAGGACGTGTCGCCCCGGCCGCTGCGCGGGCCGGGGTACCGGGCCCTGCGCACCGAGCCGGTGCTCTTCTCGCCGACCGACCCGAAAATCCTCTACTTCGCCTCGAACGTCCTCTGGCGCACGAGCGACGGCGGCCGCGAGTGGCAGGCGATCAGCCCCGACCTGACGCGCAAGACCTGGGCGGTGCCGGCGAGCGTGGGCAAGTACCGGGACACCCCCGAGGCCGCGCCCAGCCAGCGCGGGGTGATCTACGCCGTCGCGCCCTCGCCGCTCGACGGCCAGCTCATCTGGGCCGGGACGGACGACGGCCTCGTCCACCTCACCCGCGACGGCGGCAAGAGCTGGCGCGACGTCACGCCGCCGCAGCTCGTCCCCTGGGCGAAGGTCTCGGTGATCGAGGCCTCCCACTTCGACCGGGAGACCGCCTGGGCCGCGATCAACACCTTCCGCCTCGACGACACGCGGCCGCACGTCCTGCGGACGCGCGACGGCGGGCGGACCTGGACCGAGACGACCGCCGGGATCCCTGCCGACGAGGGGGTGGTCAACGCCGTGCGCGAGGACCCCCGGCGGCGGGACCTGCTCTTCGCCGGCAGCGAGCGGCAGGTGTGGGTTTCCTTCGACGGCGGCGACCGCTGGCAGTCGCTGCGCCTCGACATGCCGGCCACCTCCGTGCGCGACCTGGCGGTGAAGGGCGACGACCTGCTGGCCGGCACCCACGGCCGCGGCTTCTTCGTCCTCGACGACATCACGCCGCTGCGGCAGCTGCAGCCGGCGGTGCTGGCGGAGCCGCTGTACCTGTTCGCGCCGCAGACGGCGCTGCGCTGGCGCTGGAGCACGAACACCGACACCCCGCTGCCGCCGGACGAGCCGGCCGCGGCCAACCCGCCGGACGGCGTCATCCTGCACTACCACCTGTCGCAGGCGGCGGCGCCGGTGCTGCTGGAGGTCCGCGACGCAGCGGGCCGGCTGGTGCGCCGCTTCTCCAGCGAGGACGCAAGGGAGCCGCCCGTCCCCGGCCGCAACCTCCCCGACTACTGGATCCGGCCGCCGCAGGTGCTCTCGGCCGCTCGCGGCCTGCACCGGTTCGTCTGGGACCTGCGCGAGGCGACGCCCGCCGCCGCATCCTTCTCGTACCCGATGGCCGCGGTCGCCCACGACACGCCGCGCGAGCCGCGCGGCCCCTGGGTGGTCCCCGGCGCGTACACGATCCGACTGGAGGCCGGCGGGCAGGCCTCGGAGCAGGCGCTCACGGTGCGCATGGACCCGCGGGTGCGGACCTCGACCGAGGACCTGGAGGCGCAGCACGCGCTGGCGATGCGGCTGTGCGAGGCCATGGCCCGCGCGGCCGGGGCGCGGGCCGGCACGGAGAAGCCGGCCGCGGTCGAGGAGGAGGAGGACGAGGAGGCGGTGCCGGCGAGGGCCGGGCGCCAGGGCCGGCTGGCGACGCTGCACCGGCAGCTGACGCGGCTGCTGGGCCTGGTGGAGGAAGCCGACGTGCTGCCGACGCCCGCGGTGCGCTCGGCCGCCGACGAGACGATGGCGGCGCTCGACCGCGAGCTGACGTCGGCAGCGCCGTCAGGAGGGGAGAAGCAGAGATGACCACCGCGAGGGAGATGCTGCGCCACACCCTGGCGACGCTCGCCTACCGGGGCGGCAAGGCGGTGCACGGAGCGCCCCAGGACTTCGCCGGCTTCAAGCCGGCGCCCACCACCCGCACGCCCGCGGAGATCCTCGCGCACATCTCCGACCTGCTGGACTGGACGGTGAGCCTGGCCCGCGGCGAGCACGTCTGGCACGACTCGACGCCGCTGCCCTGGCCCCAGGAGGTGGCGCGCTTCCACGCGGCGCTGGGGAAGGTCGACGCGGTGCTCTCGGGCGAGCAGCCGCTCGGCACCACGGTCGAGCGCCTGTTCCAGGGCCCGATCGCCGACGCCCTCACCCACGTCGGCCAGATCGCGATGCTGCGCCGGATGTCCGGCTCGCCGGTGCGCGGCGAGAACTACGCGAAGGCGGAGATCGTGGCCGGGCGCGTGGGGCCGGAGCAGGCGGAGCCGCGCCGCGAGTTCGACT
>DATKME010000021.1:0-57975 GCA_035542035.1 Vicinamibacteria bacterium
TGTCCAGCCCGTAGGCGAGGGCCGCCGCCGTCGGCTCGTTGACGATGCGCAGGACCTCCATGCCCGCGATCTGGCCGGCGTCCTTGGTGGCCTGCCGCTGCGAGTCGTTGAAGTAGGCGGGAACGGTGATGACCGCCTTGGCCACCTTCTCGCCGAGGTAGTCCTCCGCCGCCTGCTTGAGCTTCTGCAGGATCATGGCCGAGATCTCGGGGGGCGAGTAGAGCTTGCCCTCGATCGAGACCCGTGCGTCGCCGTTCGGCGCCTCGACGACCTTGAAGGGCACCATCTTCTGCTCTTCGGAGACCTCGCCGTACTTGCGGCCCATGAAGCGCTTGATGGAGAAGACGGTGTTCTCCGGGTTCGTCACCGCCTGGCGCTTCGCCACCTGGCCGACCAGGCGCTCGCCGTCCTTGCCGAAGGCGACGACGGAGGGGGTCGTCCGACCTCCCTCGGAGTTGGGGATCACCTTCGGATCGCCGCCCTCCAGGACGGCCACAACCGAGTTCGTCGTCCCCAGGTCGATCCCGATCACCTTGCTCATCTCGATTTCGCCTCCGTTTGCGGACTCGTCGGTGGGCTCCCCGTCAACCCGGGTCCCCACCGACGCCTGGATAATAGGCATCTGATTAGTTGTTGTCAAGCAGGAAAGCTGAGTCCATTACGCTCATATTAGATTGCATTGGAACTTCTAGGGTTAGCGGGCAGATCGGCGACACGCGTTGCGGGGGTGCTGTCGCTCTGCTAGAGTGCCGCCCGCAGGACGAACCCTTGACGAGCTCGGACGATCCCTCCGCGCCGCCCTCGCCCTCGCTGCTGCCGCGGCACCTGTGCCGGGTGATGGGGCTCAACCAGAACTACACCTCCCGGTCGGGCACGACGTACCACGTGCAGGTCGAGGACCGTGGGCCGGTGTTCGACGACGCGAGCGAGTCCTGGGTCCGCAGGGTCAACGTCATCGCCTACGCGAACTATGGCGAGCCCACCGCGCGGATCGTCTACGGGCGGGACCACGACCTGCCCGACGTACGCACGCACTCGCACAACCGCGAGGTCGGGCGCCGGGTCCAGGAGCTGGCGGCGGAGGTGGTGGGGACGCTCGAGGAGCGCGAGCAGCGTCAGGTCGCGCGCATCCAGAGCCTCCTTCGGCGGTACTACGAGACCCGGGACGAGGCAGCCAAGCAGGAGTTCGAGCAGGAGAACGCGGTGTTCCCGCTGGTGTTCGCGCGCGCCTTCCAGGAGCTGAAAGCGGAGCGCACGCGGACGGCCGAGGCCGCCGCAGCCGTGCGCCCGCCCGCGGCTGGCCTGGCCCCGGCCCCGGAGCCGGACGACATCCACTACCCGCTGGACGCGGCGCTGCGCGACCTGGTCCTGGAGATCGAGAGGATCGCCGGCGAACTCCAGCGGGACATCGAGGGGCTCAGGGCGCGGGGCGCGGCCGACGACATCCTGCAGTCGACCGTCGCCAAGCTGGTCGCCCGCGCCCGGGAGAGCCTCACGCAGCGCCACGGCACCGAGTTCGCGAACCGTCACCTGGAGATGACCCGCAACAGTCTGGTGACCGCGTACCGGCAGGTGCACGCGCGGCTGGCCCGCCTGAGCCGGCCCTAGTCGGGAGAATCCTCCTCCCGGGGGGCCCGGGCGAGGGCGTCCTTCAGGTTGTAGCGGAGCTCGGGAGCGACCCGGGTGAGCCGCATGCCGTCGGTCCCGCGCAGCTGGCAGGCGAGGCCCGAGTGCTCGGCCGCCTCTCCCGGGCGCCGGTAGCGCACCTCGCAGTCGCGGCACTCGGCGTTCCAGCAGTAGCGGCCGCTGCCGACGTCCTCGCAGGCGTACTGCAGCTGGCGCAGCAGGGTGTTGTTCTCCGGCACGTGGAACACCCGGCCCAGCACCACCAGGCGCACCAGCTTCTGCCACGGCTCGTACGGGTCGGACACGCCGGAGACCTCCAGCCCGCGATTAGAGCACGCAGGCCGCGGCCTGTCGACGCAGCCGCCGCTGCTAGAATCGCTCCTGCCGGCCGGAGGCTCGGCGTGGAGCGGAGCTCATTCTGAAGATCGCGTTCATCGGCAGCCACGGGGTGGGCAAGACGACACTCTGCTACGACGTGGGCGCGGCGCTCAAGAAGAAGGGGGTCCACGTCGACCTGGTGAAGGAGGTGGCGCGGCTGTCGCCGCTGCCCATCAACCGCCAGACCTCGCTGGAGGCGCAGATGTGGATCCTCACCACCCAGATCGCCGAGGAGATCCGCTCGGCCGCCCACCACGAGGCGGTGATCTGCGATCGCAGCGTGCTCGACAACTACGCCTACCTGGTGTTCGCGGCCGGCCGGCAGCGCTGGCTGGAGCCGCTGGTGAACCGCTGGATGAAGGGCTACGACCTGCTGTTCAAGGTGCCCATCTCCGGCAGCGCCTCCGCGGACGGGGTGCGGGACACGGACGAGTTCTTCATGCGGCAGATCGACCGGCTGGTCGACGAGCTGGTGGAGGAGCGCCACCTGCCTTGCGAGCGCCTGCCGGTGGGACGGCGGGACCAGTGGGCGGAGCTGGTGCGCGAGCGGGTGGCGCAGCTGCCGGCCTTCGCGGAGCGACTGTTCTGATCGGCGGGCGGCGACAGAGGAGAACGGGAACGGAATGAACGAGCAGGCGGCGCACGGGTTCCATCCTTCCACGCGGGCGTTCCGGATGACCCTGCTGGTGTTCGTGGGACTGCTGACCTACGGCAGCTACTTCGCCTACGACGTGGTGGGCGCGCTGGCCCCCACCCTGATGCGCGCCTGGCACACGAGCCAGGAAGGCATCGGCTCGCTGTACACCGCCTACTCGGTGGCGGCCATCTTCACGGTCGCGCTGGGCGGCTACCTGGCCGACCGTCTGGGCACCCGGCTGGCCGGCATACTGCTCGCGGCGCTGGTGGCCCTCGGCGCGGCCATCGTGGCCCTGGCCCCCGGTCTGCCCCTGGCGATGGCGGGGCGCTTCCTCTTCGGGGCCGGCTCGGAGTCGCTGATCGTGGCGCAGAGCGCGATGCTGGCCCGCTGGTTCCGCGGCAAGGAGCTGGCCTTCAGCTTCGGGGTGACGCTCACGCTCTCCCGCCTGGGAACCCTGTTCAGCTTCAACTCCGCCTCGGCGACGGCCAGCCTCTTCGGCTGGCAGGCGGCGCTGTGGGCGGCGGTGCTGCTGTGCGTGCTGAGCCTGCTGTGCGCGCTGGTCTACTGGGTGATGGACCGTCGCGCGGAGAAGCCGCTGCAGCTGCAGGAGGCCGGAGCGGGCGAGCGGATCGTGCTCGCCGACGTCCGCCAGTTCCCGGCCTCCTTCTGGTACGTGGTGATGCTCTGCGTCACCTTCTACTCGGCCATCTTCCCGTTCACCGCCCTCTCCACCGACTTCTTCCACGAGAAGTGGCGCCTGCCCCTCACGGTGGGCGGGGGCGGCAGCTTCCTGGCTCAGGTCTTCAGCGACTTCCTGCACATGTTCAGCACCGCGCCGGGGACGACCAGCATCATCATCTTCGCCTCCATGTGCCTGGCGCCGTTCGCCGGCGGGCTGGTCGACCGGGTCGGGCGGCGGACCACGCTGATGGCGCTGGGCGCCTTCCTCATGGTCCCCTGCTACCTCGTGCTCGCCTTCACCGCGGTGGCGCCGCGGTGGCCGATGATCCTGCTGGGCGCCGCCTTCGTGCTGGTGCCCGCCGCCATCTGGCCCTCGGTGGCCCTCATCGTCGACCCCAAGCGCACGGGCACCGCCTACGGCCTGATGACGATGGTCCAGAACATGGGGCTGGCGCTCTTCCCCTGGCTCAACGGGCGCCTGCGGGTGGCCACCCACGACTACACCGCGAGCATGCTGATGTTCGCCGGCCTGGGTGTCGCCGGCCTGGTGTTCGCTCTGCTGTTGAAGGGGGCCGACCGCCGCGCGGGCGGGGCGCTCGAGCGGGGGCACGCGAGGTCGTGAGCCGGCGCGGCGGCGTCCTCGCGCTCGCGCCTGGGACGGGGTGCGGAAGGTGCCGCCGCCGGACCGGGCGGCGCACGCCGCGTAGCGGCGCCCCGCGGTATCCTCTACAGCCATGACCCTGGTGGAGAGGATCACTCAGGACCTGACGGCCTCGATGAAGGCCCAGGACGCCGCCCGCACCAGCACCCTGCGGATGGCCAAGGCGGCGCTCAAGAACCGCGAGATCGAGAAGCGCGGGACGCTCGAGGACGCCGAGTCCCTGCGCGTCCTGCAGGCTCTGGTGAAGCAGCGCGAGGACTCGGTCGAGCAGTTCCTCAAGGGCAACCGCCCGGAGCTGGCCGAGAAGGAGCGGGCCGAGATGGCGGTGCTCCGCGCCTACCTGCCGGCCGAGGTGGGCGAGGCGGAGATCGCGGCGGCGGTGGAAGCAGCCGTCGCCGAGACCGGCGCCAGCTCGCCGAAGGACATGGGGCGGGTGATGAAGGCGGCGCTCGCCGCGCTGGCGGCCGGGGGCAGGCCCGTCGACGGCCGGCGCCTCAACGAGGCCGTGCGGCGGAAGCTGGGCGGCTGAGGCCGGCGCGATGAGGGACGTGGTCCGGCGGGTTGGCCAGCGCTTCGCCATCGGCTTCGAGGGGCACACGGTGTCGGCGGACGCGCGGACGCTGCTGCGCGAGTTCGGGGTCGGGTCGGTGATCCTGTTCGCCCGCAACGTGGACGGCCCGGAGCAGGTGGCGGAGCTGGTGCGCGAGCTGCAGGAGGCCGCCCGCGACGCAGGTCAGCAGCAGCCGCTGCTGGTAGCCGTCGACCAGGAGGGCGGTCGGGTGGCCCGGCTGCGCGAGCCTTGGACGGTGTGGCCGAGCGCCCGGGCCGTCGGCCGGACCCGCTCCGCGGAGACGGCGCAGAAGGTGGGTGCCGCGATCGCGGCCGAGCTGCGGGCCTGCGGCATCGCAGTGGACTTCGCACCGGTGGTGGACGTCGACACCAACCCCGACAACCCGGTGATCGGCGACCGCTCCTTCGGCGACGACCCGGACCTGGTCGGCCGTCTGGGCGCGGCGATGGTGAAGGGGCTGCAGGAAGCCGGGGTCGCCGCCTGCGCCAAGCATTTCCCGGGGCACGGCGACACCGCGGTCGACTCGCACCTGGAGCTGCCGGCTGTCGACCACTCGCGGGCGCGGCTCGCGGACGTCGAGCTGCGCCCGTTCCGCGGGGTGATCGAAGCCGGGGTGGCCATGGTGATGACCGCCCACGTGCTCGTGCGTGAGATCGACGACAGCCGGCCGGCCACGCTCTCCGAGCCGATGGTCGGCGGGCTGCTGCGGAAGGAGCTGGGCTTCGACGGGGTGGTGGCCACCGACGACCTGGACATGCAGGCGGTGGCGAAGCACTGGCCTGCCGCGCAGGTCGGGGTGCTGGCGGCGCAGGCGGGCTGCGACCTGCTGTGCTGCTGCCGCAACCACGACGCGCAGGTGGCGGCGATCGAGGGCCTGATCCGGGCGCTCGAAGCCGGCGAGATCCCCTTCAGGCAGGCCGAGGTGTCGGAGAAGCGGCTGCGGAGGCTGAAGGAGCGCTTCCTGCTCGGCTACCGAGACCCGGACCCCAAGCAGGCGCGGGAGGCCGCCGGTCGGGTCGAGCACCGCGCGCTCGCCGAAGAGGTCCTGGCCCGTTCCGGGTTGCGGGCCTGACGTGACCCAGCGACCCCGTGGCCTGCGGCCCGGCGACCGGATCGGCGTCGCCGCGCCGGCCGGCGGGGTCGATGCCGAGCGCCTCGCGCGCGGCGTGGCCGAGCTTTCGAGGCTCGGGTTCGTGGTGACCGTCGCGGACGGTGTCCTGCAGCGCACCGGCTTCACCGCCGGCGGCAGCGAGGCGCGGCTGCGCCAGCTGCACGCGCTGTTCGCGGACGAGGAGGTGGGCGCGATCGCCTGCGCTCGCGGCGGGGCGGGCCTGCTTCACCTGCTGCCGCACCTCGACCGCGAGCTGCTGCGGTCGCACCCGAAGCTGGTCCTCGGCTACAGCGACATCACCCTTCTCCACCTGCTGGTCGGGCAGCTCGGTCTCACCAGCCTGCACGGGCCGATGGTGGCCCGAGAGCTGGCCGACGGGGAGGCTGCCTACGACCGGCAGAGCCTGCTGCAGGGGCTGACGGGGGAGGGCGGGTTGTGGGCGAGCGGGCCGGGGCTGCAGCCTCTGCGCGACGGTTCGGCGGAGGGCGTCCTGCGGGGGGGCTGCCTGTCGCTGCTGGCCGCTGCCGCCGGGACGCCGTGGGCGCTGCGCACCGTCGACGAACCGACGATCCTGTTCCTGGAGGACGTCGACGAGCCGCCGTACCGCGTCGACCGCATGCTGCGCCAGCTCCGGCTCTCGGGCGCCCTCGTCGGAGTGCGCGGGGTCGTGCTGGGGGAGATGCGCGGCTGCCGGCCCGCCCCGGACGCGGGCTACACGCTCGAGGAGGTCGTGCTGGAGGCACTGGCCGGCCTGGACGGGCCCGTCGCCTCCGGGCTGCCCAGCGGCCACGTGTCGTCTGCGAACGCGACCGTCCCCCTCGGCGTGGCGGCCCGGCTCGTGTGCGGAGACGGCGAGGTGCGTCTGGCGGCCTGCGAGGCGGCGGTGCGATGAAGGTCCACCTCTCCGCGGTCTGCGGCACGGCGATGGCGTCGCTCGCCGGTCTCCTGCGCCAGCTCGGCCACGAGGTGACGGGCTCCGACCAGGACGTCTACCCGCCCATGTCGACGCAGCTCGGGGCGCTCGGCATCCCCATCCGCTCGCCCTACGCCGAGGCGAACGTGCCCGGAGACGCCGACCTGGTGGTGATCGGCAACGCGCTCTCGCGCGGCAACCCGGAAGTCGAGGTCGTCCTGGAGCGCCGCCAGCCCTACACCAGCCTGCCCGCCCTGCTGGCCGAGGAGTTCCTGCGGCCGCGGCGGTCCCTGGTGGTCGCGGGCACGCACGGCAAGACGACCACCAGCAGCCTGCTGGCGTACCTGCTGCAGCGGGCCGGTCTCGAACCCTCGTTCCTGATCGGAGGAGTCCCGCTCGACTTCGAGCGCAGCTACCGGCTGGGCCCGGGCCGCCATTTCGTGGTGGAGGGCGACGAGTACGACTGCGCCTTCTTCGACAAGCGGCCGAAGTTCGTGCACTACCTGCCGCAGGTCGCGGTGATCGGCAACCTCGAGTACGACCACGCGGACATCTATCCCGACCTGGCCTCGGTGCAGCTCGCCTTCGTGCGGCTGATGCAGGTCGTCCCGCGCAACGGTCTGCTGGTCGCGGGCGCCGAGAGCCCGGCCCTGCGCGAGGTGCTCGCCCAGGCGCGCTGCCCGGTGGAGACGTTCGGACTGCACCCGGAGGCCGACTGGCGGGCGGTGGATGTGCGGACCGATGCCGACGGCTCGAGCTTCCGCCTCCTCCGCCACGGCCGGGACGAAGGCGAGATGCGGCTGGCGCTCGCCGGCGAGCACAACGTCCGCAACGCGCTGGCGGCGCTGGCGGTGGCTGCGGCCGAGGGTGTGGAGCCGGCGGAGGCGCGCGCGGCCCTCCTGGCGTTCCGCGGGGTGAAGCGGCGGCTCGAGGTCGCGGGCGTGGCCGGCGGGGTCACCGTCTACGACGACTTCGCTCACCACCCGACGGCGGTGGCGGCGACGCTCTCCGCCCTGCGTGCGAGCGCCGGCGGGGGCCGCCTGGTGGCGGTGTTCGAGCCGCGCTCCTTCACCTCGCGCACCCGTGTCTTCCAGGACGAGTTCGCCCAGGCGTTCACGCTGGCCGACGAGGTGGTGGTGGCGGCCGCCCACCTGCCGGGCAAGGTACCGGAGGGGCAGCGGCTCTCCGAAGCCGGACTGGTGGACGGCATCCGGGCGCGGGGCGGCCGTGCCGCCTTCGTCCGGGAGGTGGATGCGATCGTCGCCCGCCTGGCGGCCACCCTGCACCCCGGCGACCGGGTGGCGATCCTCTCGAACGGCGGCTTCGGGGGCATCCACCAGAAGCTCCTGCGAGCCCTCGACCGGGACGAGGCCCCCGGCCGCTGACCGCGGCGTCCGGCGCCGGCCTTTGGTCGCCGGTTCAGCTGTGCTATAGATAGCGCCGTTCTCCATTCAGCCGCTCTCATCCGTACCGGAAGGGGCGTCGTTTCCGCGTCCACGAGGAAGACGCCATCGTGGTGTCGCTGGAGTGGGGGAGGACCGCCGATGAAGCGTGTGCTGCTGACGGTGCTGGGCGTCCTGGTGCTGGCCGTCCCGCTGCGGGCGCAGGATGCGGCGCAGGCGGCCACCGGGAAGACGGACGACACGCAGAAGGAGGCGAAGAAGGAGGAGCCGATACGGCGCACGGAGGAGGTCGTGGTCGAGAGCGCCTCCAAGGTCGAGACCACGATCGTCAACGCACCGGCCACTCTCAGCGTGGTGACCAGCGAGCAGCTCGCCGCCTCCCCGGCCCGGAACTACGCCGACCTGTTGCGGTCGGTGCCTGGCATGAACGTGATCCAGATGTCCGCCCGGGACGTGAACCTCAGCACCCGGCAGCCCACGGCGACGCTCAGCAACTCGCAGCTGGTGCTGGTGGACGGCCGCTCGGTGTACCTGGACTTCTTCGGCCTGGTGCTCTGGGACTTCGTGCCGCCTCCCGGCTCCAACGACATCAAGCAGATCGAGGTGGTGCGTGGACCCGCCTCCGTGGTGTGGGGTGCGAACGCGCTCTCGGGCGTCGTCAACATCATCACCAAGCCGCCCCGCGAAAACCCGGGATTCGGCCTCAACCTGGCGGCGGGCCTGTTCGGACGGCAGGGCGGCTCCCGCGAGGGCGAGGGCAACGGCACCCAGTACAGCGGCAACTTCATCTACTCGGCCGTCGCCGACGACACCTGGTCCTTCAAGCTGTCGGCGGGCTACCTCAACGTCGACCCCTACTCTCGGCCGACCGGCGCGGTCCCGCTGGGCTGCCACCCGCTCGGCGCGAACCCCTGCCGCGACGCCAACGGCAACGCGCTGCCGGGAGGCTTTCCCACGGGCGGCGCCCCCTACCCGAAGGACCAGAACGGCGGCGGCAACTTCGCCAACAGCGGCACCAGCCAGCCCCGGGCCGACCTGCGCATCGACCAGGACCTGAAGGGCGGCGGACGCATCACCTACGAGGGCGGGTACGCGGGCACCGAGGGGATCATCCACAGCGGCATCGGGCCCTTCGACATCCAGAGCGGGTCGTACATGGCCTACGGCCGCGCGCTGTACACGAGGGGCGCGCTGCGCCTCTCCGCCTTCGGGAACTTCGTCGACGCCAACGCGCCGAACCTGCTGGAGACGGACCCGGCGACCCTCAAGGCCGTGGTGCTGGGCTTCAAGACGCAGACCTACGACCTGGAGGCCGGGAACTCCACGGTGCTGGGCGGCAAGCACGTGCTCACCTACGGCGGGAACTTCCGCCGCAACAACTTCGACATCACGCTGGCCCCCGACGCCCAGGACCGCAACGAGTTCGGCGCCTACCTGCAGGAGGAGTTCTTCGTCCAGAAGTTCCGGCTGGCGCTCGGCGCCCGCACGGACAAGTACAGCAACATCGACCACTGGGTCTTCTCGCCCCGCGTCAGCGTCATGTTCAAGCCCACGCCCGAGCAGTCGATCCGCGCCTCCTACAACCGCGCCTTCCGCTCGCCGTCCGTCATCAACAACTACCTGAACCAGGACATCTTCGGTCCCACGCCGATCGACCTGCGGCCGCTGGCCGCGGCGGCGCCGGCGCTGGCGCCGCTGATCCCGAGCGAGCCCTTCCTGCTCACGCTCAACACCTTCGGCAACCCGAACCTGAAGGAGGAGCACGTCGACGCCTTCGAGCTCGCGTACACGGGGACGCTGGGGGGTAAGACCACGGTGGGCGCGGCCGTCTACCAGAACGACCTCGACAACGACCTCAACTTCACCTACCTGCTGCCGACTCCGGAGAACCCGCAGGGGCTGCCCGGCCTCGAGTACTACTCGCCGACGAACCCCGCCCAGGGCGTGGGCGTCGTCACCGGCACTCCGGTCACGCTCAGCCCGGTGCTGATGTTCGCACTGGCCCACCTGCCGGCGCCGTACGGCCCGGTCGAGCTGCCCTACAAGGTGGCGACCTACCTCAACCTGGGACCGATCCGCTACCGCGGCTTCGAGGCCTCGGTGCAGCACCGGGTCAACGGCGAGTGGAGCCTGTTCGGCAACTACTCGTGGCAGGGCACGCCGAAGGTGCTCACGGCCGCCACCGGTCAGATCAGCTATCCGATCGACGAGGTGACGGTCCCGGCGAAGAACCGCTTCAACGCCGGCGTCTCCTACAACGGGCGCCGCTTCCTCGGCGACCTGAACCTCAGCTACTCCGACAAGGCCTTCTGGAACGACGTGCTGAACGAGCCGTACTGGGGCTACACCGACTCCTACACCATGCTGAACGCCACCTTCGGCGTGAAGCTGGCCGACGGCAGGGTGGGGTTGAGCCTGCGCGGGACGAACCTGCTGAACCAGGACATCCAGCAGCACATCTACGGCGACCTCATCCGCCGCTCGGTGGTGGCGGAGCTGCGGTACTTCGCGAAGTAGCCCGCTGCTGGCCGGGCTCGAGGGGGAGATGGCACCGCGGCCGGAGCCGGTGGCGGTCGTCGACATCGGCTCCAACTCCGGGCGGGTGATGGTGTACCTGCAGGAGGGGGCCGGCCAGCTGCGGATCCTGGCCGGCAGCCGCGCCTCGTTGCGCCTGGCCCGGGGCCTGGACGCGAGCGGGCTCGTCCCGGAAGCGGCGCTGGAACGGGCGTTCGAGGCGCTGCGCGACTTCCGCTCGATCGCTCGCGGGTCGGGCGCGCGCGGCATCCTGGCCGCCGGCACCTCGGCCCTGCGCGACGCCGCGAACGGGCCGCCCTTCGTGGCTCGCGTGCGCCGGGAGCTGGGGATCGAGATCCGGGTGCTCTCGGGCGACGAGGAGGCCCGCTACGGGTTCGTGGGCGCGGTTGGCGGGCTGCCGGTGGACCACGGGGTCTTCTTCGACCTGGGCGGCGGCAGCCTGCAGCTCTCGGGCTTCCGGCAGCGGCGGCTGCAGTCCGCCCTCAGCCTCCCGCTGGGCGCACTGCGCGTCTCGGACCGCTTCCTGCGGTCCGACCCCCCAACGGCGCGTGAGCTGCGGCGGTTGCGTGAGCACGTCCGCCTCGCGCTGGAGGCGGCCGGCGTCGGGCGGCTGGCCGAGGGCGGGGAGGTGGTGGGCACCGGCGGCACCGTGCGCAACCTGGCTCGGGTGGACGAGCGCGCCTCGGGCTACCCGATCCCGAGGCTGCACGGCTACGTGCTGTCACGCCGCCGGCTCCACGACATCGCAGGCCGCTTGACCGCGCTTCGGCTGAAGAAGCGTGCCCGCGTGCCCGGGATGAACGCCGATCGCCGCGACTCTGTCGCGGGCGGCGCGGTCGTCCTCGACGTGCTGCTCGAGATCCTGGGAGCGGACGAGCTGCTGGTGTCCGGCCAGGGCGTGCGGGAAGGGCTGGCCCTCAGCCTGGGAGACGGACCGGGCCTGGAGCCGGCGGACCGCGTCCGACAGCGGGCGGTCGAGGCGCTCGCCGGGCGCTTCGCCGGCTGGTCGAAGGACCGCGCCCTTCGCCGCGTCGCCACGGCCGGGGCCCTGCTGCGCGGAGTCGAGCCTGACGCCCTGGCCGAGCAGGCGGAGGCGCTCGCCCACGCGGCCTGCCTGCTGGATATCGGCCGTACGGTCGATTTCTTCGACCGCCACGAGCACGTGGCCGACCTGGTGCTGGCCACCGACCTGGCGGGGTTCTCGCACCGCCTGGTGGCGCTGCTGTCCGCCGTCGTCCGCAGGGCTGGCGACGAGGACGCGCCGGCGCGGTCGCTCGCTCCCCTGGTGCGACAGGCCGACGAGCCGCTGGTCGCGCGCACTGCGGTGCTGCTGGCCCTGGCCGACGAGATCACGGAACGCTGTCCGCCGGCCTCCGAGCCGGCCGTCACCTGCCGGGTCAGGGGAGACACCGTGGTGGTGCGGGTGGCGGCACTCGCCTCCTGGGGGCCGCGACGGATCGACGAACGCTTCCAGACGGCGTACGGCAGGCGACTGCGGGTGGTGCCCGGGTTCGTCGTGCCTGACTAGCGCGCGGCGGCGGCCGGCGCGAGCGTGCGCTCGAAGTGCGCGAGGAACGCGCGGTCGCGCGCCAGGCGGTCCTCCTTCGCGCCGAAGCCGTGCTTCTGGCCGGGGTGCAGGTCGAGAGCGCAGTGCCGGCCGGCCTTGACGAGCGCCGCCACGAACTCGACGCTGTTGGCGAGGTGGACGTTGTCGTCGGCCGTCCCGTGCACGATCAGCAGGTCCGCGGTCAGCGCGCCCGCCTGGTTCAGGGTGGAGCTCGTCTCGTAGCCTCTCGGGTTGGACTCCGGCGTCCCCAGGTAGCGCTCGGTGTAGATCGTGTCGTAGTTGTGCCAGTCGGTCACCGGCGCGCCGGCCACGGCGGAGCGGAAGACCGAGGGCGCGTGGGTGACGGCATAGAGAGTCAGGTAGCCGCCGTAGGACCAGCCGGTGATGCCGATGCGGCCGCCGTCCACGAAGGGCAGCGACTCGAGGTACTCGATCCCGGCGAGCTGGTCCGCCAGCTCCACCCGGCCGAGGTCGTGGAAGATCGCCGACTCGAAGGCGGTGCCCCGTCCCGCGGAGCCGCGGTTGTCCAGCGACCAGACCAGGAAGCCGTGACTCGCCAGCAGCTGCTCGAAGGGCGACACCGCGTTCCAGGAGTTCGTCACCACTTGCGCGTGGGGGCCGCCGTAGACGTTGACGATCACCGGGTACTTCGCCGCCGGGTCGAAGTCCGAGGGCTTGAGCAGCGAGCCGTACAGGGTCGTCCCGTCCTTGGCGGCCAGCTCGACCAGCTCGATGCTGGCGTGCTCGAAGTCGAGGATGGGCGGGTGGGCGTTCTCCTCGATGGTCAGCCGCCGTGTCCCGTCCTGGCTGCTCACCCAGAGCTTCGGCGGCGTCTTCGTGTCCGACCAGGTGTCGGCGTAGAAGCGGCCGTCGGGAGAGACGACCGTGCGGTGGGTGCCGTCCTCGCGGGTGAGCCGGGTGCGCCCCGTCCCGTCGAGGCGCACGCGGTAGAGGTGCCGCTCGCGCGGGTCCTTCTCGGTGGCGGTGAAGTAGACGAACCCGCTGCGCTCGTCGAGCACCAGCGGCGATCGACGAGAGGCGAACGAGATCTCGGCGTCCACCATCCACCGCCCCTGTGTCATCGCGCGGCAGGAGCCGGAGAGGTCGCACAGGTACAGGTGGGCGAAGCCGTCGCGCTCGGAGATCCAGACGAAGCGCTTGTCGTCCTTGAGGAAGCGGGGCTCGCCGAAGGTGTTGAGCCAGGTCTTCGAGCGCTCGGTGAGCACGGTGCGCGGCGAGGCCAGCGGCTCACGGGGCGAGGAGGGGACCGGCAGCAGCCGCAGCTCCAGCTCGTTCTGGGCGCGGTTCAGCCGCTGAAAGGCGAGCTGGCGCGAGTCCTGGGAGAACGCCAGCTGGGGCAGCAGGTAACCGTCCTCGGAGGAGACCGGCGGGAGCAGCCGCTCGGGGCCGGCGGAGCCGTCCCTCTCCAGGCCGACCACGCCGACGCGGACGCTGGCGTTGGTGGCGCCGGCCTTCGGGTAGCGCTGCCAGAAGACCTCGTTGCGCACCGGCAGGAAGTCCACGATCGGGAAGGTCGGCACCTTCGACTGGTCGAGCTGCAGGTAGGCGATCGCCCGCGAGTCGGGGGCCCAGGCGAAGGCCTGGCCCGAACGCGAGGCCAGCTCCTCCTCGTACACCCAGTCCAGCCGGCCGTTCAGCAGGGTCTCGGAGCCGTCGTGCGTGAGCCGCGTTTCGCGTCCGCTCACCACCTCCACCACGTAGAGGTCGCTGCCGCGGACGAAGGCGACGCGCCTGCCGTCGGGAGAGGCCTCCGCGTACTCCTCCTCGACGCCGGGCGTGCGCACCAGCGGCCGCACGGCGGCGGAGGCTGTGTCCACGGTGAAGAGGTCGCCTCCCGAGGGCACCAGCAGCGTGCGGCCGTCCGGCAGCCAGCTGGCGTCCCGCAGCCGGAGGGGCGAGGGCTTCTCGCCGGGGGTGACCAGCTTCTGTCCGTCGAGCAGCAGCGTCTCGCCGCCCCGGCCGACCGTGTCGAGCGCGTACAGGCTCGTCGCCTGCTCGCCGGCGCGGCGCTGGTAGGTCAGCCGTCGGCCGTCGGGGTGCCAGGCGAGGGCGCTCGGCAGCGAGCCGGAGAGCGGCGGCTGGGCCGAAAGCCGCTCGACGGTGAGCTGCGGCAGCCGCTCGGCACGGGTGACGGCCGAGCGACCGGCCGTCAGGGCCAGGGCGCCCGCGAGCAGCAGCGGCCAGCGCCGGCTCATCGGCCGCACCGCGTCAGAACAGCGTGTAGATGAAGGGCGCCACCGCGGAGCCCTGGGTGAAGACGACCAGCAGCCCCAGGAGCGCCAACATCAGCACGATCGGGCCCAGCCACCACTTCTTGCGGACCTTCATGAAGGCCCACAGCTCGCCCAGGATCCCGATCTTCTCCCTCGAACCCTCGAATGCCATCCGTCTGGTCTCCCGGGCGGCAAGTCTACCGCAGCCGCCCTGCTGCCGTGTCGCGTCAGTCCAGCTCGTAGAGCGAGCGCCAGTCCACGTCCTCGCGCAGCGGCGGCTGCTCCTTCTTGTCGAGCAGATGGTGCCCCATGACCAGCCGGTCCATGTTGGTCCGCATGAAGCACAGGTAGGCGTCGTGCGGCGTGCAGACGATGGGCTCGCCGCGCACGTTGAAGGAGGTGTTGATGATGACCGGCACGCCGGTCAGCCGGCCGAACTCCGCGATGAGGTCGTAGTAGAGCGGCGCCTGCTCGCGGCTGACGGTCTGCAGCCGGGCGGAGTTGTCCACGTGGGTGACCGAGGGGATGCAGCGCCGGCCCTCCCGCACCTGGGCGACCAGCAGCATGTAGGGGCTGTCGCAGTCGATCTCGAACCAGTCCGAGGCCCTGTCCACCAGCACCGAGGGCGCGAAGGGCCGGAAGCCCTCCCGGAACTTGATCTTCATGTTCAGGGTGTCGCGCATCTTCGGATCGCGGGGGTCGGCCAGTATGCTGCGGCCACCGAGCGCCCGCGGCCCGAACTCCATCCGTCCCTGGAACCAGCCGACCACCTCGCCCTCGGAGATGAGCTTCGCCGTGCGCGCCACGAGATCGGCGTCGGCCAGGGTCGTGTACTTGGCGCCGGCCCCCTCCAGGTAGCGGGCGATCTCCGCGTCCGAGAACTCCGGGCCCAGGTAGGCGTGGGTCCAGCCCGCCGCCCGCGGCTGCTTGTGGATGGTGTTGTAGAGGTAGTGGGCGACGCCCACGGCGCCGCCCGCATCCCCGGCCGCCGGCTGCACCCAAAGCTCCTTGAAGGGCGTCTCCCGGATCACCCGGCCGTTGGCCACGCAGTTGAGGGCCACGCCGCCGGCCATGCACAGCCTGGTGAGGCCGGTCTCACCGTGCAGGTGCCGGGCCATGCGCAGCACGATCTCCTCGCAGACCTTCTGGATGGAGGCGGCGATGTCGAACTCGCGCTCGTTCATCCAGGTCTCGGGCTTGCGCGGCGGTCCGCCGAAGAACTGGTCGAAGGCCTGGTTGGTCATGCGCAGGCCGTGGTCGTAGGAGAAGTACTTCATGTCCAGCTTGAACGAGCCGTCCTCGTTCACCTGGACCATGTCGCGCATGATGCGGTCGAAGTGCACGGGCTTCCCGTAGGGGGCGAGGCCCATCACCTTGTACTCGGCGCTGTTCACCTTGAAGCCGAGGTAATAGGTGAAGGCGCTGTAGAGCAGCCCCAGGCTGTGGGGAAAGCGGATCTCCTTCAGCATCGTGATGTCGGCGCCGCGGCCGACGCCGTAGGAAGCCGTCGCCCACTCGCCGACGCCGTCGATGGTGAGGATGGCGGCCTCCTCGAAGGGGGAGGGCAGGAAGCAGGAGGCCGCGTGGCTCATGTGGTGCTCGGCGAAGTAGATCGGCCCCCTGTAGGGCCTGAGCTCCCTGCGGATGATCGAGGGCACCCACAGCTTCTCCTTCAGCCAGACCGGCATGGCCCTGCGGAAGGAGCCGAACGAGCGCGGGAAGGTCGCGGTGTAGGTGGACAGCATGCGCTCGAACTTCAGCAGCGGCTTGTCGTAGAAGCCGACCGCGTCGAGCTCCTCCGGCCGCACGCCCGCCTCCTTGAGCACGTAGCGGATGGCGTGGACGGGGAAGTCGGAGTCGTGCTTCTTGCGGGAGAAGCGCTCCTCCTGGCCGGCGGCGACCACCACGCCGTCCCTCAGCAGGGCGGCGGCGGAGTCATGGTAGAAGCAGGAGATCCCGAGAACGTGCGTGGAGCGGGCGGTCATCGGATCAGAACTGGTGGCGTGCGGCCTGCTCGGGGCCGAGGGGATTGGGCTGGTGGGTCCGCCAGAACGAGCGCTCCGGCAGGAGGCGACGGTCCAGGGGGTCCTTTCCGACCAGCCGCTGCACCAGCCCCACCGGACCGACGGAGAGGGCGTAGACGACCGCCAGCAGCACGGCGGTCCAGGCGGCGCCGATCGCGTCGAAGAGCGCCGTCCAGCCGCGGTACACCCGCGACTTCGGGGCATACCGCCGGAGCAGGAGCTCCGCCAGCACCACGACAACTGCCAGGGCCAGGATCTTGAGGCGCCAGGGCAGCCCGGCCAACCGGGCGAGGACATCGTGCGGGCTCAAGTGTCTGATCGACCTCCGGATAAAGGCCGTACATGATACGGCCCGCGGCTGTGACCGTCAACGCAGGGGGGTGACGGAAAGCGGGCCTATAATCGCGCCGCATGAGGAAGGACGGCCGCAACGATGGGCCGAAGCCGTCCGACACGAAGCCGCCTGAGACGAAGGCGGCCGAGCCGCGGTCCGACCTGCTGCGCGCCCGCCTCCGCCGCTTCACCGACCAGGTGGCGGCCGCGGGGAAGGCCCCGGCGCTCTTCGAGCTGGAGATGTGGCTGCGCAGCTTCGAGCGCTTCTTCCGCATCGGCGGCCAGCCTCTGTCGGATCGGGAGACCCACGCCTTCGCCCTGCGCAACTGGTCGGAGGAGCTGCGCCTCGTCGACCACGCGCTGATGCGGGTGGTCCAGCTGGCGACCACCATCCTGAGCGAGGAGCACGTCGACCTGACGCGGTTCGACCGCTACGTCGAGGCGAGCTTCGCCCGCGACGAGGGGCTCGACCCCTACCTGGAGAAGCTGGTCCGGCATGCCACGCCCGAGGCGGCGCTCACGCTGCTGCGCGAGGCCTTCGAGGACCTGCACCTCCTGCTGGTCGATCTGGTGCGGCTCTCGCGGCTGCCTTACACCACCTTCCAGGCGGTGGGGAAGATCGTCTACCGGGAGGTGCGGCGCAGCGACCTGGTGGCGATGATCATCGACAAGAAGTTCAAGCCGGTCCACGACCGCGTCCGCAACCGCCGCATCAGCCGGCTGATCCGCGCCATCCCCGACCCCACCGACCGTCGCCAGGCGGCCAAGGTGTTCCTGGAGCTGTTCCGGCTGCTGCACTACCTCGAGTACACCGACCCCTCCCGGCTGGCGGACAGCCAGCTGCGCGACACCGTGCTGCCCTTCGCGCTCGTCACCTCCGAGAGCCGCCTGCTGCTCAGCTACATCGAGAAGAAGGTGCTGCGCGGCCGGGAGATCGTGCGCATCGTGGACCAGGTCTACGACGCCTTCGTCTACTGCATCCCCCTCGAGCTGCGCAAGGTGGTGAACACGGAGCTGAGCGACATCTCGGTCGCGCGCCAGTCCGAGAACGTGCGTACCCGGGTGGAGAACAGCCACGGCATCCTCAAGGACTGCTTCCAGCAGTCGGTGGTGCAGCTGGCGCAGGCCTTCGACCCGAACATCGAGGGGGCGCGCATCTTCCCCGACTTCATCGCCCGCCGCGAGCAGTCGCTGCGGCTGCGCGACGCGCTGGTGCAGGTGATCCGGGCCCTGCGCGCCTTCCAGGCGGCCAAGGACGACGGCTCGGCCAGCCGCATGAAGGACGCCATCTCGGCCTTCTACGACCACCACATCAAGTACCTGATGTACCGTGACTGGTCCGGGTTCGAGCTCTTCTACATCGAGATCCTCAAGTGCGGCAGCGTCTCGGCGCTGGCGCACATCGCCCACCGCTTCGACACCTTCCTGGTGACGCTGCTGCGGGAGGTGCAGAAGCGCTCGCTGCTGCAGGGCGCCCCCGACCGCGAGGACATCCGCGACCTGATCGGCCCGTGACCGTCGAGCTGCCGGACCCGGCCACCGTGCGGACCCTGCTCCTCGACGTGGGCGGCGTGCTGGTCCGGCCGGGCTTCGGCCGGGTGGCGGAGGCGCTGCGGGCCCACGGGGTCGAGGCCGGCGCCGAGGCACTCGCCGCCGCCGAGAACCCGGTCAAGAGGCAGCTCGACCGCCCGCCGACCGCGGGCCGGGCGACCGACGAGGAGCGGGGCTGGGAGTACTTCGACGCGATCCTGGAGCGGGTGGGGGTGCGGCCCTCCGCTGCCACCCGCGCCGCCCTGCTCGAGCTCAAGGCCTGGCACGACCGCCACAACGCCTGGGACGACGTCCTGCCCGGCGTGCGGGAGGGGCTCGCCTGCTTCCGGCGGCTGGGGCTGCGGATGGCCGTCGTCTCGAACGCGAACGGTACGGTAGCGGCACTGCTGGAACGGCTGCGCCTGGCCGCGTACTTCCAGGCCGTCGTGGACTCGGCGCTCGAGGGTGTGGAGAAGCCGGACCCCCGGATCTTCGAGATCGCGCTCCGGCGTCTGGGCGCCGACCGGGACACCGCCCTTCACGTCGGGGACATGTACGAGATCGACGTGGTGGGGGCCCGGCGGGCAGGGGTGCGGCCGGTGCTGCTGGACGCCGAGGGGCTCTACCCGGAGGCCGACTGCCCGCGGGTGCGGGCCCTGACCGACCTCTGCGCTCATCTGCTACACTCGCCGCCGGCACGATGAGCGCCGCCGAACGCGACCCCTTCGCCCGCTTCCTGAAGCACTTCCCGAAGGGGACCGTCCTCTTCAACGAGGGGGACGAGGGCGAGGACATGTACATCATCCGCACCGGCCGGGTGGCCATCAAGAAGCGGGTGGCGGACGGCGACATCACGGTGGCCGTGCTGGAGAAGGGCGACTTCTTCGGCGAGATGGCCGTGCTCGAGCGCATCCCGCGCACCGCCGGGGCCGAGATGGCCGAGGACGGCGACCTGATCGTCATCGGCAGCGACGTCTTCGGGGACATGGTGAAGAACAACCCCGAGATCGCCGTGCGCATGCTGCGCAAGTACTCCGTGCGGCTGCGCGAAACCACCAAGCAGTTGGAGACGCTCAAGCGGGTCGAGGCCTTCGCGGCCCCGCCTGCGGCGGGGATGACGATCGAGCGCATCCCCGAGCCGGCCCGGGTGGGGTCGACGGCGACGCCGGCCGGCCGGCCGGTGGAGCCGGTCCCCGCGGCCCGGGTGGTGACGGCGCCACAGGCGGCGCCCATCCCGGTGAAGGCCGGGGCGCAGCCGGGGGCCAGCCCGCTCGCCTTCTTCGTCTCCAACGCCAGCGGCAACGTCTTCCCGGTGCTGAAACCCGACTCGCTGATCGGCCGCTACGACTCGGTGACCGGCATGGCCCCCGACGTGGACCTCACGCACGAGGACGCCTCCCGCAACATCTCGCGGCGGCACGCCCGGTTGCTGATCAAAGACGGCCGCCCCTACGTGGCCGAGGAGATCGGCACCATGAACGGGACCTATCTCAACGGCCACAAGCTGCCGACCGGCGTCCTGACCGTGATCAACGACGGCGACCAGCTGACGTTGTGTCGGCTGACGCTGACCTTCCGCCTGCCGGAGCGGACTCCCTAGACGGCCTCAGTCCGGCGCCCGCCGGCTCTCCCGCAGGGCGGCCTCGAGGGGCCTCGGCCGCCAGCCCAGCTCGCGCCAGGCCCGTCCGGAGTCGAGCGACACGTCCCCGGGCCTCGGGTCGGGCCCCGCGTGGTCGGCCTGGCGGGCGGGCGTGAGGACCGTCTCCGGGAGTCCCATCGCGAGCGTCACCCGCAGGCCGAGCTCGTAGCGCGACAGCCGCTCGGGCCCGCCGAGGTGGAAGAGGCCCGCAGCACGCCCGACGAGCAGCCGTCGACAGCCGTCCGCGACCGACGCGGCGTCGACCGGCGTGCGGTACTCGTCGGTGAACAAGCGGACCGGTCGGCCAGCCTGCAGCGCCCAGGCGATCGACTCGCTGGCCGTGCCGCGGGGGCCGTGGCCACGGCCGACGACGAGCGCCACCCGGGCGACCGCTGCCCCCGGGCAGGCGGCGAAGACCGCCTCCTCGCCGGCGCGCTTCGTCCGGCCGTAGACGCCGAGCGGCGCCGGCGGGACCGTCTCGTCTGCGGGCGCCTTCGTCCCGTCGAACACCAGGTCGGTCGAGAGCGCGACCAGCCGGATGCCCCGCTCGCGGCAGAGGCGGCCGAGGCGGCCGGGCAGCTCGGCATTCGTGCGCTCGGCCTCCTGCGGATGGCGCTCGCAAGCCTCCGCCCGGCCGAGCACCGCCGCGTGGAGCACGGCCTCCGGCCGGGTCGCGTCGAGCAGGCGCTCGACCGCTCCGTCCTCGGTGAGATCGGCCTGGACGGAGCGCGGCCCGGGCGGCGGGGGACTCCGCCGGTGAACCGCGGTCACCTCGAGGCCGGCCTCGTGCAGGAGCGCCGTCAAGCGCCCGCCGAGGAGGCCTCCGGCGCCGGTCACCAGCACGCGCACGCCGTCACTCCGCCATCACGCGCCGCCGTTGACGCGTGTTGTGGTCCGCGAGGCGGAGCAGCATGCGGGCGACCGTAGCCGGCGGCCGACACGCCGTCAAGGACCTCCGGGTGGCAGCCTGGCCAGGAGGACGCAGCGGGTTGGCCGATCCACGGCTGCTAGAATCCGCGAGGGATGCCGTTCATCACCTTCGAGGGAATCGAGGGCTGCGGGAAGAGCACGCAGCTCGTGCGTCTGGCGCAGCGGCTGGGCGGGCGGGCGGTGGTCACCCGGGAGCCGGGCGGCACCGCGGTCGGTCGCCGCGTGAGGGACGTGCTGCTGGATCCGGCGAGCCGCGGCATGGCGCCCGTGGCCGAGCTGCTGCTGTACTTCGCCGACCGGGCGCAGAACGTGGCCGAGGTGATCCGGCCGGGGCTGTCGGCGGGCAGGGTCGTGCTGTGCGACCGCTACGTCGAGTCCAGCCTCGCGTACCAGGGCTACGGCCGAGGGTTGCCGCTCGACGCGATCCGCAGTCTGGCGGCGCTCGCTACCGGCAGGCTGCAGCCGGACCTCATCGTCCTCATCGACGTTCCCGTCGCGGTCGGGCTGGCCCGGGTCGGGCGGCGCGGCGCGCAGGACCGGCTGGAGTGCGAGGCCGCGGCGTTCCACGAGCGCGTGCGCGCGGGGTTCGGGTCGCTGGCGGCCGAGGAGCCGGAGCGCTGGTTGCGCCTCGACGGTACCCAGCCGGAGGACGCGGTCTTCGAAGGCCTGCTGGCCGGGCTCCGCCAGCACGGCCTGGGGATCGACCGGCCGTGAGGCTCGACCAGGTCCACGGCCACGATCGGCTGAAGCGCATCCTGGGACGGGCGCTCGAGCGCGACCGCCTGCCGCCCTCGCTGCTGCTCGCCGGGCCCGACGGCGTCGGCAAGAAGACGCTGGCGCTGGCCGTGGGGCAGGCGCTCCTGTGCGAGCAGGCCCCGGTGGCCGAGCCGTGCGGCGGCTGCCGCATGTGCCGGAGGATCGAGTCGGGGCTTCACTCGCTCGACGACCTCCGCCAGCGGGCGGACCGGAGGCCGGACGAGGACACCTGGCGCAACTTCCGCGTCCACCCGGACCTGGTGCTGGCGGAGGGCTGGTGGCTGACCAGGACCGGGCGGCCACGGCCAGAGCCGGAGATCCGCGTCGACCAGGTTCGTGACCTGATCTCCGAGATCGCGGGCGCACCGTTCGAGGCCCGCCGCCGGTTCTTCGTCATCGACGATGCGCACACGATGAACGAGGCGGCGCAGAACGCGCTGCTCAAGAGCCTGGAGGAGCCGGCGCCGCGGTCGCACGTGGTGCTGGTCAGCTCGGCGCCGCTGGGCCTGCTGCACACCATCCGCTCGCGGTGCCAGCTCCTGCGCTTCGGCCCGCTGCCGCGCTCGGTGGTGGCAGGGCTGCTGCACCAGCGCGCCGGCCTCGCCGAGGACGAGGCGCGGCTGCGGGCCGGCCTCGCCGGGGGCAGCGTGGGCGCGGCGCTCCAGCTCGAGTCCGAGGCCTACCGCGACGCGCGCGAGCGCCTGCTGAGCCTGCTCGAGTCGCTGGACGGGATGTCGCCGCTCGATCGGATGCGGGCCGCGCAGGACCTGGAGCAGTCGGAGGCGCCGGCCCTGTTGCTCACGACGCTGCGCTCGCTGCTGCGCGACGTGGCGGC
Source organism: Vicinamibacteria bacterium (assembly GCA_035542035.1). Lineage (GTDB taxonomy): Bacteria > Acidobacteriota > Vicinamibacteria > Fen-336 > Fen-336 > DATBSL01. The sequence goes on from DATKME010000021.1 coordinate 22,365, forward strand.
CGCCCGCGCCGGCGCCGACCCGGCGAGCCTCGTCCACGCGGACGTCGCCCCCCGGCTGACCGCTCTCGCCCTGAAGCCGGTGGCGGCGCGCGCCTCCGAGCTGGCGGAGCGGGCCGCTCAGGCACGCGGCGCGGTGCGCGGTTTCGCCAACAGGCTGCTGACCTTCGACGTGCTGGTGGACGCGCTCGCCGGCGACTGAGAGGGGGCTCATAGAATCCTTGCGCCTACGAGAGCCGCTGTGCTACTAGATACGCAAAACCCGCCGCTTCGAAGGGCCGCCCAAGCTGCGACCCGAAGCCCGGGCCTGCACCGGGCCGGGCGAGCGCCGACTGGAGAGGTCGATGAATCGGAAGCTGATCCGTCCCGACCTGACGGAGATGAAGGAGCACCGGCACACCACGGTCACCACACCGAAGTACTTCCGCCAGCGGCGCGCGATCCCGCCCGATCAGACGAACGCCGAGGGCAACTACTACCTGAAGCAGATGGCCAACCACACCCGCATGGTCATCCTGCTGAAGGACGGCGAGGAGATCCGCGGCACCATCGAGTGGTACGACCGTGTCGCCCTCAAGGTCCATCGCCCCGACGCTCCGAACATCCTGCTGTTCAAGGACGTCATCAAGTACATGTACAAGGAGAACGAGGGCTTCGGCGGGCCGGACGAGGACGAATAGACCGCATTCACGAAGCAGGGCGCCAGGCACGTCGGAGAACTCGAATCGTCCAGGACCTCGTGCGCCAGTGCGTGAGCCCGCAGGGAGCCCACGGCTCGCAGGTCCCTGAGAAAGGACCCCCCATGAGAAACCCGGCCCCTCTCGGTGCCGCGTTCGTGGTCTGCGTGGCCGCCGGCGCGGCGATCGGCCTGGCCGGCGAGCCGGACCCGAGCTGGATCGAGCACGACCGTGCGCGGCCGCAGCCGCCTGTCGTCACCCCGGCGACGCCGAGCACGCAGGAGCAGGCGGGCAAGGCGCCGTCGGACGCGGTCGTCCTGTTCGACGGCAGGGACCTCTCGCAGTGGGCGAGCAGCGACGGCAGTCCCACGAGGTGGATCGTCCGGGACGGCTACATGGAGTGCGTGAGGGGCAGCGGCTACATCCGCACGCTCCAGAACTTCGGCGACGCCCAGGTCCACGTGGAGTGGGCGACGCCGGTGCCAGCCAGAGGCGAGGGACAGGGGAGAGGCAACAGCGGCGTCTTCTTCGGACTGGATCGGTACGAGGTGCAGGTGCTCGACTCCTTCGGCAACGCGACGTACGCCGATGGCTCGGCCGGGTCGGTCTACGGCCAGTATCCGCCGCTGGTGAACGCCAGCCGCCAGCCGGGGGAGTGGCAGACCTACGACATCGTCTACACCGCGCCGCGTTTCGACGCCGACGGCAAGGTGCGGTCGAAGACGCGCCTGACGGTGTTCCACAACGGAGTGCTGATCCAGAACGACGTGGAGCTGACCGGACCGACAAGCTGGCTGGAGCGGGCGCCCTACGCACCGCATCCGGAGAAGCAGCCGATCTCGCTCCAGGACCACGGCAACCCGGTCCGCTACCGCAACATCTGGGTTCGCGAGCTGGGCAGGCCGGGCAGGAAGGAGTTCACGTTCGGCCCGCAGCTGCTCGCTGCCTACGTGGGCAGGTACCAGTCACCGGCGGGCCCGACGATCGACGTCGCGCGCGAGGGCGACCACCTGACGGCGACGCTGGCGGGGGTGAGGTTCGCGCTGTTCGCCGAGTCGAAGACGAGGTTCTTCGCCAAGACCACGGACGTCCAGCTGGAGTTCGGGACGGGTCCGGACGGCCGCGCGGACCAGGTGACCTGGTCGGTGGGCGAAGGGGCCAACGTGGCGAAGGCCGTGAGATAGGGGTTAGCTGGGCTCGGAACGGATCGCTTCGGCCTCGGCGACGAGGTCGGCGTGCAGCGGCAGCTTCGACTCGGCAGAGGCGGCAGCCAGGAGGACCAGCTCGCGCAAGCGGCGGACCTCGGCGACGTGCCGGAGGAGATCCCAGGCCAGGCTGGTCTCGCCCTCGCTCACGCCCGGCATTCCTGCGGTCAGCGCCGCTGCCACGCTCTCGACGTACTTGAGCTCGACCTCGGTGATGCGCCCAGGGACCATGCCCGGGATCCTGGGCCCAACCCCGCCCGGGGGCGACCCTATCTTTCGATCGTATCGGCCGGTGGCAGCAGCGTGGCGATGAGACCGCTCCCTGCTACCATCGCCCTTCCAAGGCCATGGACAAACAGCGAGCGGCGACGACCAGGCGGCAGCCCAGCTCCCGGACCTGCTTCGTCTGCGGGCGCGAGAACCCGGTGGGTCTCAGAATCCGCTGGGAGCAGGACACGGAGGCCCGCGAGATCCGCGGGACGGTGACGCTGCCCGAGCACTTCAACGGCTACCCGGGCGTCGCACACGGCGGCATCCTGGCCGCCGTCCTCGACGAGACCGCCGGGCGGACGGTGCTGGCGGAGGGTGACTTCGACGCGCTCATGGTGACGGCGAAGCTCGAGGTCACCTACCGGCGACCCACGCCGACGGGCGTGCCGCTGCTGGTCACCGGCCGGCTGCTGCGGCGCAGCGAGACGCGGGCCGAAGCGGAGGCGGAGCTGCGGCTGCCGGATGGCACGGTGGCCGCCCGCGCCTCGGCGCTGCTGGCCCGCCCGCCGGAGGAGATCCGGGAGCGGTGGGCGGAGGAGCGGCGCCACTGGCGCGTCGACGAGGACTGACGGCTAGGCGGCGGCCTCGTGCTGCCGCTTGCGGTCCGCCACGATCGCCGCGAACGCGGCGGCGTCCTTGCGGAAGAGGGTCTCGACGTCCTTGGTGTGCCCGAAGACCGCCCAGGGGGCCCGGCCGGCGGCGTAGCGCAGGATGTCGTCCACCTCGGGGTCCTTGGCCTTGATCTCGACCGCGCCGCCTTTGCAGTTGAGGACGGCGACGTAGTCCTTGCCGACGGGGATGAGGTTGACGCTCTTCTTGATCACCTTCTTGTACGCCCAGAGCAGGTCGTCGAGGCGCAGCACCTGCAGGCTGTAGAACGCCTCGTTCACCAGGTAGTGGTCGGTGATCGAGGTGCCGCCCTGGCGCCGCCACCTCTGGGCCAGCTCGCGCTCGATCTCGGCCGAGACCGCCGCCAGCTCGCCCCAGGTGGAGGCGCGCCGGACCAGCGGGTCTGAGCTGGGCTCGCCGAGCTTGCGCCAGGCCGACCTGGAGACGAGCGCGATCACGATCAATGCGACCAGCCCGACGGCGATCGACCAGTACCCCGGGGTGCGGAAGGAATCGGTCTCCAGGTAGTAGGGGTAGAAGCGCCCGCGGTTGGCCTGCATCTTGGGCGTGCGGAACAGGTGCTGGTCCAGCTCCGGTGGGATCCTCTGCAGCGAGCCCTCGGCCCGGTTGGGCGGCTCGCCCGCGCTCTTGACGATGAGGTAGCGTGAGCCGGCGAGCAGCGCGTAGTAGCGGGCCTTCAGAGTGCGGCCGGTTTCCCTGCCGTGCTCCTCGCGCACCTCGTAGAGCTCCACCCCGGTGTCGACCGTGCGCGTGCCCGCGACCTGGACGAAGTAGCGCGGCGCCTGCTCCGGGTCGCTGATGGCCGCGAGGTCGGCCTCGGAGGTCGCGTACGGGCCGCCGGCGAAGTTGCGGATGTAGCGAGCGTTCGCCACGGCGAGCAGCAGGGCGCCACCGGCGACGAGGCCGCAGGTGACGAGCTGCCGTACGGCGCGGGTGCGACAGGCGCGTAGCAGCCAGGAATCCGCGGCCGGGCCCACGGGCGTCGCCGGCCGCGCAGCGGCGACCGGGCGAAGCAAAGGGGCGGGACGAGACGGCGGTGCCGCCGCGGCTGGCGACGGTGGCGGCGCCGAGCGGCCCGGCTCGATCGCCGGGGCCGTGACGGGCTGGGCCGAGGCGCGCTCGACGCTCTCCTTGCAGCGCGGGCACCGTCCGTCCGCGCGACGGCTGTGTCGCAGGTTGCACGACGGGCAGACCAACCATTCGGCCATGTCTTCCCTCGCAGGCTCGACGACCGCGGGTGTGTAGCACATCCGCATCCCGCACGACGGCGTGCGCGATCACCATCCGGACGGTGCCGGAAAGCGGGCGAAGAGTGCTCGCCGGCTGACTTGACGGCGCCCGCTGTCGGCGCAAACATGGAGGCGAAGAGAAGACGAAACCGCTTCCTGCCATGGCCGTCGAGCTGCACGCCGCTTCCGCCTTCTCGTTCCTGCGCGCGTCCTCGCTGCCGGAGGACCTCGTCGAACGGGCCGCCGAGCTGGGCTACTCCGCGCTCGCGCTCGTCGATCGCGACAGCCTCAGCGGGGCGCCGCGCTTCTTCAAGGCGGCACGGGCGCGGGGGATACGGCCGATCGTGGGAGCCGAGCTGACGCTGGAGAACGGGGCCGTGCTGCCGCTGCTCGTCGAGACGCAGCGCGGTTACCGCAACCTCTGCCGGCTGATCACGCGGGCGAAGGCCGACGTGCCCAAGGGCGAGGGCCGGCTCCTGCCGTGGATGCTCGAGGGCCTCACCGAGGGGCTGGTGGCGATGCCCGGTGTCGCGACCCTGGCTGCGGCCGGCGGGAGCCTCGATGCCGACCGGCTCGCGGCACTCGTCGACGCGTTCGGCCGGCGTGCCGTCGTCCTCGACGTCCAGCGCCACCGCCGGCGCGACGCCGAGGCGGCGAACCAGGCCCTGCTCGAGATGGCGGACGCGCTCGCCCTGCCGGCCGTCGCCACCAACGGGGTCCGCCACGCGACCCCCCGCGGGCGCGCGCTCCTCGACGTGCTGACGTGCATCCGCGAGAAGCGGACGCTGGCTACCGCCGGCCGCCTGCTCGCGCAGAACGCAGAGCGCCACCTCAGGCCCCCGGCGGCCATGGCCGCGCTGTTCGCCGACCGCCCCGACCTGCTGCGCAACGCCTGCGCCTTCGCCGAGCGCCTCGGCTTCACGCTGCAGGACCTCGGCTACCGCTTCCCGCTCTACCCGGTGCCGGCGGGCGAGACGCAGCAGTCCTTCCTCTGCCGCGTCACCGAGGAGGGCGCGCGGCAGCGCTACCGGCCCTACCACGAGAAGGCCCGGCGCCAGATCGAGCGCGAGCTTCTGCTCATCGGCAAGCTCGGGCTGGCCGGCTACTTCCTGATCGTCTGGGACCTCGTCAACTTCTGCCGCCGCGAGGGCATCCTGGTGCAGGGCCGCGGCTCGGCCGCCAACAGCGCCGTCTGCTACAGCCTCGGCATCACCGCCGTCGACCCGGTGGGCATGGAGCTGCTGTTCGAGCGCTTCCTCTCCGAGGAGCGCGGCGAGTGGCCGGACATCGACCTCGACCTGCCGAGCGGCGACCGGCGCGAGCGCGTCATCCAGTACGTCTACGAGCGCTACGGCGCGGCCGGCGCGGCCATGACGGCGAACGTCATCACCTACCGCGACCGCAGCGCCTCCCGCGAGATCGGCAAGGTGCTCGGCCTCCCGCTCGACGACATCGACCGGCTCTCGCACCACATGCGGCGCTTCGAGTACAAAGACCCCGACGACACGCTCGCCGTCCGTCTGCAGCGCGCTGGCCTCGACCGCGAGGACCGGCGCATCCAGCTCTTCGCCCGGCTGTTCGAGGAGATCCAGGACCTGCCGCGCCACCTGGGCCAGCACTCGGGCGGGATGGTGATGGCGCAGGGGCGGCTCGACGAGGTGGTCCCGCTCGAGCCCGCCTCCATGCCGGGCCGCATCGTCGTGCAGTGGGACAAGGAGGACTGCGCCGACCTCGGCATCATCAAGGTGGACCTGCTCGGCCTGGGGATGATGGCGGCGCTGGAGGACGCGCTCGCCATGCTGCGCAGGACCGGGGTCGAGGTCGACCTCGCGCACCTGCCGCCCGACGACCCCACGGTCTACCGCATGCTGCGCGCCGCCGACACCGTCGGCGTCTTCCAGGTGGAGAGCCGGGCGCAGATGGCCACGCTGCCGCGGATGAAGCCGGAGCGCTTCTACGACCTGGTGGTGGAGGTGGCGATCATCCGGCCCGGGCCGATCGTGGGCAAGATGGTGAACCCCTACCTCGAGCGGCGGAACGGCCGCGCGCCGGTCGAGTACCTGCACCCGCTGCTGGAGCCTATCCTGGCCCGCACGCTGGGCGTGCCGCTCTTCCAGGAGCAGCTGCTGCGCATCGCCATGACGGTGGCCGGCTTCACCGGCGGCGAAGGCGAGGAGCTGCGGCGGGCCATGGGCATGAAGCGCTCCGCGAAGCGGATGAAGGCGATCGAGGAAAGGCTGCGCGCCGGGATGAGCGCGCGCGGCATCGACGAGCGCACCCAGGAAGCGATCGTCCGCTCGATCAGCTCCTTCGCCCTCTACGGCTTTCCCGAGTCACACGCCGCCAGCTTCGCCCTTCTCGCCTATGCCAGCGCCTACCTCAAGGCCCACCACGGGGCGGCATTCGTCTGCGCCCTGCTCAACAACCAGCCGATGGGCTTCTACCACCCGTTCACGCTGGTGAAGGACGCGCAGCGGCACGGCGTGCGCTTCCGGCCGGTGGACGTGACGGCGAGCGACGTCGACTGCTCGCTGGAGGCGGGCGAGGTCCGCCTGGGCCTGCGCTACGTGAGCGGCCTGCGGGCCGAGGCCGGCCGGCAGATCGCGGCGGAGCGGGAGCGCACGCCCTTCGCCGCGCTGCAGGACTTCGTCGACCGCACGGGACTGCGACGCGACGAGCAGCGGGTGCTGGCGGAGGCGGGGGCGCTCAACGCCTTCGGGCTGACCCGCCGCGCCGCCCTGTGGCAGGTGGAGAAGGCGGGGCGGCCGCGAGGGCCGCTCTTCCGCGACGCCGAGCCGGAGACGGAGCCGTCGCCGGTGCCGGAGATGGACCTGGCCGAGCGGCTGTCGAGCGACCTAGCCACCACCGGCGTGACCGCCGGCCCGCACCCGATCCACCTGTACCGGCAGGCGTTCGCCGAACGCGGCGTGCTGCGGGCCTGCGACCTCGGCCGGCGGCAGGACGGCGAGCAGGTGCGCGTCGCCGGGGCCGTCATCTGCCGCCAGCGGCCGGGGACGGCCGCCGGCTTCATGTTCCTGACCCTGGAGGACGAGAGCGGGCTCGCCAACGTGATCGTGCGCCCCGACCTCTTCGCCCGCGAGCGGGCGGTGCTGGTGGCGGAGCCGATCCTCGAGGTGGACGGGGTGCTGCAGGCGAACGCCGGGCTGTCGGTGCGGGCGTACGCGGTGCGCCCGGCGCTCGCCCCGGTGCCGGCCCCACCCGCGCGTCAGTTCCGCTGAGCCTGTCACGCCCTCGCGTCGTCAGTGGATCCGGGTGATGTACGTCTGCCCGTTGTTGTCCCTCGTCCAATCGAAGCGGACGGTGTCGCCGATGCGCAGCTGCTGGAGCATCTGCCGGCTGTTCACCGTGAAGGCCTGCTGGCCGCCCGCCAGCTGCATCACCACGCCGTTCTGGGAGATGCTCACCACCTGACCCTGGGCCGAGCCGGACTGGCCGCCGCCCCGGTTGCCCCCGCCGGTCGTGCCGCCGCTGGTCCCGAGCGTGCGCACCTCCGTCACCAGCTCCTGCGGGCCGGACCAGCTCGTCCGCAGCTCCACCCGGTCGCCAGGGTTCAGGCGGCGGTCGGACCGGGGCGTCAGCTGGAAGGTCTCGCGCCGGCCGTTGACGTCGATCTCGACCTGCCGGACGTTCGGGTCGTAGGCGGTGACGGTCCCGGTCACCGTCCGCGACACCCCCGGCGTCCTGGTGGCCGCGGGAGGCTGGGTCCCCGGCCTGAACCCCACCTCGACCACGTCGAAGCTGTGGATGGTGTCGTTGGTGAAGGTGTAGTGGACATACATCGGTGGCTGCAGGTCCTTCACCGAGGGGTGCGGCCAGAACTCCGTCTGGTCCGTGAACTTAACCGTCGCCACCGCGTCGAACTTCCAGGTGGCGACCCGGCCCTTCGCGTCCTTCAGCTGGATCGTGTGGTTGTTCTGGTCGATCGAGATGATGTTGCCTCGGCTGCCCTCGGGCCGCTGTGCCAGCGCGGCCAGCGGCCAAGCCACGACCACGGCCAGCACGGCGGCCGGGATGAGCCCCTTTCGGTCCATCTTTTCTCGGTCTCCTCTCTCGCGCCTCCGCGCGAACGTGTGGCGGTTCCGGCGTCCGCTTCTGGTACCGCGGAGTATTGCAGAAAATCCTGCCAGCCCGCAGAGGCCTCGGCCGGCCCCGGCAACCGCTGTGGCCCGGAGAGCCCGAGAGCCCGGAGAGGCGTTGTGCAACCGGGACCCACGGGGTAGGCTTTCCACACCCCCAAGTAGCCTTGACGGGTCTTGCCAGCGAGGGATGCCGTGGCCACCAGCGCGACCCGCAGACGGCCCCGCGAAACGACCCCGCCGGCGGCCGACACGTCCCCTTCGCAGTACATCGTCAAGGTCGACCGCCGCAGCGGCGAGCCGCTGCCCGACCCCATCGAGCCCGAGGAGCTGCTCGTCCACGCCCACCGCGACCACCACCCGGTGGAGATCGCCGCCCAGTTCCTGGCCAGCCGCCTGCTGCAGGTCACCGGCAACGAGAGGCTGGTGAAGGCCGGCCTGCGCGCGCTGGAGCGCACGGGCGCGCGGCTGGCGCGCCTGGCGTCCGAGGTCAGCGGCAACCGGGACGACGAGCGGCGGGTGAGGGCCCTGCTCGGCGTCACGGCCCGCGACGTGATGTTCCGCTTCCGGGAGCCGACCCACCTCAGCGAGCAGGAGGTGAGGGCGCGCATCCGCGAGCTGCAGGCTGGCGCCCGCGCGCAGCTCTCGGCCCTGGGACGGCATCCGCGCTTCCGCGTGCTGCTCACCGGCGCCACGGGGTTCCTCGGCAAGGAGCTGCTGGCGCAGGCCGCCGAGCACCCTCGAATCGAGGAGGTCGTCTGCGTGGTCCGGCCGGAAACGGTGCGCAACCGCCGGACGGGCGAGGTGGTGAAGGTGCTCTCCCCGGCCGAGCGCGGGGAGGCGCTGCTGCGACGTCTGAACGTTCCGCCGGGGGCGGCGGCACGCTTCCGGTTCATAGGCGGTGACATCGAGAAGCCCGGACTCGGCATCGCGGCCGGGGAGCGGAAGCGCCTGCTGGCCCGGCTCACTCACGTGGTGCACTGCGCCGCCAGCGTTTCCTTCGACGACAGCTACGAGAGCTCCTTCCGCTCCAACGTGCTCGGCTGCCGCAACGCGCTGTCGTTCTCGAAGGCGCTGCAGGCACGGCCGGGCTCGTCCTTCGTCGGGCACGTGGCGATCGAGACCTCCTACATCCACGGCCGGCGCAAGCGCTCGATCGCCCAGGAGGACGCGCTCGTCTTCCCCCGGCACTTCTACAACAACTACTACGAGCTGACGAAGGCGATGGCCTCGCTGGAGACCGACCGGGCGCTGATCGAGGACGCCCTGCGGGTGACGCAGCTGCTGCCTTCGATCGTGATCGGCCACTCCCGCACCGGCAACAACCGGGGCGACACCAAGGTGGTGAACGCGCCCGTCAACGCCTTCGGGCGCGCCAAGGAGGCGCTGGAGTCGCTGGGCGGCAGCCGGGCCGACCGCGCGCGGGCCTGGCTCCTGAGCTTCATCGCCACCACCTTCCCCGCCGACCGCTCGGCCGAGCTGAACCTGGTCCCGGTCGACCGGGTGGTGGCGGGCATCATGGCCGCGCTCGACGCGCCGGAGGCGATCGGGGCTCGCGTCCACCTCGCCACCGACAACCGCATCCGCTCGGAGGAGATCGCCCGCATCACGGAGGAGGAGCTGGAGGTCGACGTGCGGATGGCGGACCCCACGCTGACGCGCAACCTCACGCTTCCGCTGGTGAAGGCGCTCCTCTCGGCCCTGGGCGAGCCCAAGCTGGCCCGCGTGCTGGAGCGGCTGGGGGCCATCTTCGGCGTCTACGGCGAATGGGGCCAGCCCATCCACGACGTGGGCAACGACGTGCGCCTGCTGGGGCTGCCCATCCGCCGCCCGGACACCGCCCGGAGCTTCCGCATGCTCTGCCGCCATAACAGGTACGTGCAGCAGTTCGGCCGGGTGCGCGACGCGGACGAGGTCGCCCGGCGGGAGCGGCTGTGGGAGAACGCCATCGACGAGCTGGAGTTCGAGACCGGTCGGCAGGTCGCCTCCATGCGTCCGCAGGAGTTCCGGCGGCTGATGGGCGAGCGACTCGACCTGTCGAGCTTCCGGCCGCGCTGACATTGCTGGCCTCGCGCCGCCCGGCGTATGCTCGTCTTCACTGGGTGAGGGCCCGTTTGCGAAGGGAGTGCGGCATGGCGGTCGACCGCGGCATCCTGGACAGGCTGCGCACGCGGGGCGAGGAGGTGCTGACCCAGCTCTCGGCCGAGCTGGCCTCCAACCCGCGCTTCACTAGGGCGATGGAGAGCGCGATGGAGAAGGCGAGCCGTGGCCGCGAGGTGCTGGAGCAGGCCGCGGCCCGGGCGCTGCACGAGATCAGCGTCTCCACCCGGGGCGACCTCAAGCGCGCCAACTCGCGTATCGAGGCGCTCGAGCGCGAGGTGGCGGAGCTGCGCGCGCGAGTCGGCGCCGGCGCCCGCCGGCCCGCCGGGGGCAGCGGGTCGCGCCGGGCGCGGGCGAAGACCGGCCGCAGGCGGCCCGGGTAGGCCGCGAGCGCGATCGTGTCGCGCTTCGCCGTCACCGGCACCGCCTCCTGCCTCGGCAGCCGCATCCTGCGGCGCCTGGTGGAGGCGCACGGCCGCGACTCGGTGGTGGCGGTGGACATCACGGCGCCGCCGACCACGCTGCAGGGCGTCCACTACCGGATGGTGGACCTCACCCTCCCCGGAGCGGACCGCCGGCTGGTGGAGGTGTTCCGCGAGGAGCAGGTGGACACCGTCGTGCATGCGGCGTTCTTCACCACCCCGCGGCGCGACGCGGCCTACGCCCACGAGCTGGAGTCGATCGGCACGCTCCACCTCTCGGCCGCGGCGGCCGCCGGCGGCGTGCGGCACCTGGTGCTGCGCTCGTTCACCGCGGTCTACGGCGCCCGCGGCCAGAACCCGAACTTCCTGGCCGAGGATCGCCGGCCCGACGCGCACGCGCGCCTCGCCTGGGTGCGCGACAAGGTCGAGGCCGAGGAGCACGCCTTCTCCTTCTCTCGCCGCTACCCGACGCTGTCCGTGACGGTGCTGCGCTTCGCCACGCTGCTCGGCCCGGGCGTCCACACCTTCTACACGCGGCTGTTCAGCCGGCGAGTGGCGCCGGTGGTGCTCGGCTACGACCCGCTGCTGCAGTTCCTCCACCCCGACGACGCGCTCCTTGCCACGACGCTCGCCCTGGCCAAGGGGCCGTGCGGGGTGGTCAACGTGGTCCCGCGCTCCACCCTCTCGCTGCTCGCGGCGCTCCACGTGGCCGAGAAGCTGACCGTGGCCGTGCCGCACCCGCTCGCCTACCCCCTGGCCGAGGCCTGGTGGGGCGCGGGGCTGGGCCAGGCTCCGGGCGGGTTCGTGGACTACGCGCGGTTCCCGTTCGTGGCGGACGGCGAGAAGGCGCGGCGGGAGCTGGGCTTCGAGCCTCGCTACTCGAGCCGCGAGGCCCTCGACGCCTACCTCGACTACCGCTATCCCGAGAGGGCGCGCCGTGCGCGGGCGAGCCGGGTCCGCCGCGGGCCACGCGCCCGGGAGACGCCCGCATGAGCCAGACCCGCAGCAGCAAGGTGGTGCCCATCGGAGAGCGGCTGCGACGGCGGCGGCCGGCCGCCGTCGGGCAGGAGGCGCTGCGCGAGCGGCTGGCCGAGCTGGAGCGCGAGCTGGCGGCGGCGCGCGCGGAGCGCGAGAAGGAGGGGCTGCTCGTGACGCTGGCCCGGGTGGCCCAGGCCGGCGTGCACGGTCTCGACTGGACCAGCCTGGGGCGACTGCAGCGGGCGCTCTACTTCGCCTGGCACTCGGAGGACGCCGACGAGTTCGGCTGGGACCTCCGCTTCGCCGAGACCATCGAGCCGGTGCTGCAGTTCCTCTACACGGTGTGGTGGCGGGTGGAGGCGACCGGCACCGAGCACATCCCCTCCCAGGGGCCGGGGTTGATCGTGGCCAACCACTCCGGCGTGCTGCCCTACGACGGCCTGATGGTCCAGCTGGCGGTGCGGCAGGAGCACCCCGCCCGCCGCATGTGCCGGATGCTGGCCCTCGACATGTTCGCGCTGCTCCCGGTGCTGGCGCCGCTGCTGGCCAAGTCGGGCTCCGTGCGCGCCAACCCCGACAACGCGGAGCGGCTGCTGCGACGGGGCGAGCTGCTGGGCGTCTTTCCCGAGGGGGTGAAGGGCGTCGGCAAGTACTACCGGGAACGCTACCGCCTCGCCCGCTTCGGCCGGGGCGGCTTCGTTCGCATTGCGCTGCGCACCGGCTCGCCCATGATCCCCTGCGCGGTGGTGGGCGCGGAGGAGATCCACCCGGTGGTCGCGAAGGCCGACTGGTTGGGGAGGCCGTTCGGCCTGCCCTACTTCCCGCTCACCCCGACCTTCCCCTGGCTGGGCCCGCTCGGCATGGTGCCGCTGCCGACCAAGTGGTCGATCGACTTCGGCGAGCCGAACAGCCTCGAGGCCTACGGGCCCGAGGACGCCGACGACCCCATCCTGGTCAACCGCATCTCGGAGGAGGCGCGGCAGACCATCCAGCGGATGGTCGACGGCCGGCTGGCCCGCCGGCGCTCGGTCTGGTTCGGCTAGCGCGGCCCCCCCGGGCGCCGCGCGCCCAGCCGCGACTCCAGGCGGTCCAGCGTCGCGTCGAGGGCGCGGGCCACGGGGGAGAGGTGCGGGTGCGGGCGGGGCACCTCGGGGACGCGGCGGGGGTCGCCCATGGGGATGCCGTGGCGGGCGAACAGGCGGCGGCAGCGCGCCTGGTGGCGGCGGAAGAACTCGAGCGCGGTGCGGTAGCCGTGCTGGGCCACGATGCGCCGAGCCCCGTAGCGCATGATGTGGTAGCCGAACATGCGCAGGTCGTCGCGGGTCGGCTCGATCAGCAGGATGTCGACCTCGGGGTGCTCGCGCCGGTAGCGCTCGAGGCCGTACTGCATGCGCCCGTGGAGCATGATCCGCATGGCCTGGTCGAGAACCCAGGTGACCCCGCGGTTGCTCAGGTGGCCGTGGAGCGGGCCGTGCGCGGTGTCGTTGAAGAAGGGCACGATGGGGTTGATGCAGATCACCAGGTCGGCTCCCGACTGGATGGCCAGGTTGATGTGGGCCGTCTTCCTGACCCCGCCGTCCACGTACTCGCGACGGCCGATGCGCACGGGGCGGTAGAGGGCGGGCAGCGCCGTCGAGGCCTCCACCGCCTGCGAGACCGGCACGTCGCGCCAGCCTTCCCTGCCGAAGGCAACCGCCTCGCCGCTGTCGAGGTCCACGGCCACCACGAACAGCGGGTGGGGGAGGAGGTCGAAGCTGTCGCCCCCCAGCCGGGAGACGAGCAGCTCGTGCAGGAAGCGGCGGATGCCCGAGGTGTCCATCAGGCCCGAGGGCAGCAGCTCGAACGCGGCCATCACCACGTCGGACAGGGCGCGGCCCTCGCCCTGCAGGGCCGAGGCGATCGCCTGGCGGATGACGGCCGGCGCGCGCGCGGAGCGGCGCAGGAACTCCAGCGGGTCGAAGTGGTACACCGGGGAGGCCGGCACGCCGAAGGGCCGGCGCGCCGGCGCCGTCACCTGGTCGTACATCTCCCGCGGCGAGATGCCGGCCGCCATCAGGGAGGCCACGAACGCCCCGCCGGAGACGCCCACATAGAGGTCGAGGTCGAGGACGCTGCGGCCCAGCAGCTCGTCGAGCGCCCGCAGGCAGCCGATCTCGTACACCGCCCCGGTGACGCCGCCGCCGGCGCACACCAGGGCGACCTTCCTCTTCTTGCGGGAGCTGCGGCGAGAGTCCAGGGGAGCGCGGGTCTCCCGCGGTGAGCGGGCCCCCGCCGAGTCGGTGGCTGTGGCGGTGGCGAGCAGGTGATCAGGCCTGCGGCGGCGCCTGCACCCGTGCCGCCGGCTTGGCTCGTGGCGTGCGCCGCGGCGCGCCGGCGCGGCGGAACCCGTCGATCTTGCGCGACAGCTCCTCCACCCGGCGTGTCAGCTCGTGCACCTCGCGGCGGCTGGGGATGTTGAGCGCGGCCAGGGCACCCTGGACCGCCTCGTCGGCGTAGCGGCCCATGGCCCGGCGCTCCTTGCGGGCCCGGGTCTGCAGCAGGGCCAGCCGCTCCTCCATCTGCCGCACCACCCGGCGCCGCTCGCGCTCCAGCCGCCCCTGCCAGGCGAGGAGCGCACCGGCCGCCTGCTGCGTGCGCGCCGTCCCGCGCTTCATCAGCACCCGCAGCTGCCGATGCAGCGCGGCCTCGGCCTGGCCGAGCGCCCCGCGGGTGCCGTCCCAGGTGATCGCCGGGCCGCCGCCGGCCTTCGACACCGGGCGCCTGCGCCGGCGCACGGTCCTTCTCCTCGCTGGCATGGTTCGCCTCCTCACCGCTTCCTGCGCTTCGTCCTCGAATCCCTGCGCGCCCGCCGTGCCGGCGCCTTCTCGGTCGGCTCCAGGTAGCCGCCGAAGGCCTCGATGCGCCCGCGCAGCGCCTCCAGCGAGCGGCCGGCCACGTCCTCCCCCTTCTCCACCAGCGCCCGCAGCCGCCCCTCGACCCCCGCCTGCGCCTCGCTCACCATCCGGTGGACCACCTGGCCCAGCTCATGGCGCAGCGCGACCGCTTCGTCCAGGTTGAGGCGCCCCCGGCCCAGCAGGCGGGAAACGATGCGCTCCGCTTCCTGGCGCGCCCGGCCGGCCGCGTCCTGCGGCTCGGGCCAGCGGCTCCAGGCCGAGAGCGGACCGCTCGCCAGGCGGATGAGGCGGGTGAGCACCTGCCGGGGGATGCGACTCGCCCCGCGCTTCATCTCCTCGACCAGCACCTGGGCCAGGGTGGGGTTGGTGAGGTCCTCGCCGGTCCTCTGGTCGACGACGCAGATCTCCTGCCCCTTGGCGATGAGCGCCGAAAGGTCGTCGAGGGTCACGTAGCGCCGCGCCTGCGGGTCGTAGAGCTTGCGGTTGCCGTAGCGGCGGATCTGGCGGTGGACGGTGGTCGGCTGGCTCTCGGCGCCCACGGCGGACAATCTAGCGCGCTGCGTCAGACAGCGCAAGCCCATAACGCGGGGCGTCAGCAAGGGACGGGGGGCCGGCTTCAGGGAACCCGGCTGTCCAGGTGCAGGGAGACGTCGTCGAGCGGCGGCGCGGCGGCCGGGCGACGGCGGGAGAGGATGAGGGCGGCCCCGAACACCACTCCCAGGACGAAGGCCACCACCAGCAGCACGCCGGCCAGCCGGAACGAGCCGAGGACCACCCCGACCAGGTCGAAGGTCGGCTTCTCGACCTTGATCCAGGTGACAGCGGGTGCGAGCGACATCATGACGCCCATCGGATCAGCGCGCGGCGCGCCCCTCGGTCACTGTAGAGCGCGTGCCGGCGTCGGTCAATTGCCGCGGCTGGGGGCGGTTGAGGGTCTCGAGGTAGCTGCGCACGCCGCGCAGCAGGCTGCGGGCGAGGAGCTCGCGGTACTCGGGGGCCTTGAGCTGCTTCTCGTCCTCGGGGTTGGAGACGAAGGCGATCTCGGCCAGCACCGCCGGCATGTTGGCTCCGATGAGGACGTAGAAGGGGGCGGTGTGCACGCCGCGGTCGAGCACCGCCTGTCGCGTCTTCACCCCGGCCACCATCGCCTCCTGCACGGCGGCGGCGAAGTCTCGGCTCTCCGCGATCTTGCTGTTGAGCGTGATCGCCTTCACCAGCGTCTGCAGGTCCTTGAGGGTGGCGGGGGAGATGGCGTTCTCGCGCGCCGCCACCGCCTCGGCGTGGGGGTTCCTGGCGAAGTTGAGGAAGTAGGTCTCGATCCCGCGCGCCTGCGGGTTGCGGGAGGAGTTGGCGTGGATGGAAAGGAAGAGGTCGGCGCCGCGGGAGTTGGCGATGGCGGTGCGCTCCTCCAGCGGGATGAACACGTCGCTGTCGCGCGTCATCACCACGTCGGTCGCCAGCTCCTGGCGCACCAGCCGCGCGAGGCGTAGCGCGACGTCGAGCACCAGCTCCTTCTCCTGCAGCCCGCCGTGGCCGATGGTGCCGGGGTCGTGGCCGCCGTGGCCGGCGTCGATGACGATCCGGCGGGCGCCCAGGCCCAGCTGGCGGGCGAGGCTGTAGGAGCCGGCCCGGTTCGTGGCCGGCGGCTCGGGCGCGGCCGCGGCGGCCCGCCGCGCCTCGGGCGCGTCGCCGCCCAGGTCGATCGGTGCAGCGGGGCTGCGGCCGGCGGCGTCGGACGGCACCATGCCGTTCAGCCGGCGCGCCGGCAGCGGCGCGGGTGGCGGCGCCGCAGCCGCGGCAGGTCGGCTGGTTGGCGCGGCTGCGGTGGGCGGCGTCCCGGCCGGGGCGCGGGCCGGCGCCGCCTGTGCCGACGCCTGCGCCGGTGGCGCCCCCGACGCGGCGGCCGGGCTCTGGCCGCGGACGTCGATGACGAGGCGGGTCGGGTCCTCGAGGTAGAAGACCTGGTGCTCCCAGACGTCCTTGAAGTCGAGGACGATGCGGACCACGTCCTCCCGGTTCTTGCCGATGCGCACCTGCTCCAGCAGGCCGTCGCCGACCGGGAACACGCGCCTGGCCAGGTTCGGGTGGAGGCGGGCGCCGATCAGGTCGATCCACAGGCGGTCCGGGTTCTTGGCGAGGTCGGACTGGATCGGGACCTTGCGCTCCAGCTCGACCACCACCCGGGTCGAGGAGTCGCCGCTCCAGCTCTTGAGGTCGAAGACGCTGGCCAGGCCGGGCGGAGGCGGGGACGGTAGCGGGGCGGCGGGCTCCCGCTGCCGCAGCAGCTTCTTCACCTGCCGGGCCCGGCGTCCCTCCGGGTAGGTGTCGAGGTACTCGCGGGCGATCTCCGACACCTCGCGGCGGTCGTGCTGCTCCTGCGCCATCTGCAGAGCGGCCCACAGGGCGTCGTCGCCGAGGCTGCTCGACGGGTACTCGTCGACGACCGCCCGGTAGGCGGCGACCGCGTCCTCGGCGTAGGTGTCCGACTGGAAGCGCTTCGCCATGTCGCGGTAGAGGTTGCCGGTCGCCTGGAGGGCGTTGTCGCAGTAGCCGCTGCGCGGGTAGCGCGCGATGACCTTGCGGTAGCGGAGGACGACCGCTTCCCACTCGCCGTGCCGGGCGCTGCGCTTCGCCGAGGCGCGCAGGGCCGCTTCGGCGGCCTGGGCGTCGTGGTAGAGCGCCGCGTCCGGCCGCGACGGGCTGGCGGCGCGGGCCACCGGCCGGACGGACGGCTGGGCGGCGCCGGCGTGACGGGCCGCGAGCGCGGCCGGCGCGGCAAGGGCGACCGCCAGGCCCAGCACCAGCGCGCGCACGCGGACTGCGCCACTCATCGCGGCCAGCTGTCCACCGTCTCGTAGTAGTCCTTGGCGACCAGGATCTCGCGCGGCTTCGAGCCGTCCGCCGGCCCGATGATGCCGTCGCGCTCCATCATGTCGATCAGCCGCCCGGCGCGGGAGAAGCCGATGCGGAAACGCCGCTGCAGCATGCTGGTGGAGGCCTGCCCGCTCTGCACCACCAGGCGCGCGGCCTCGTCGAACAGCTCGTCGCGGTCCGTCACCTCCGCCGCCTCCGCGGCCTTCTCGGGCTTGCCCACGTTCTCGTCGTAGACGGGCTGGCCCTGCTTGCGCAGGAAGGAGGTGAGTCGGGCGATCTCGTGCTCGGTGACGTAGGCGCCGTGAACGCGGATGAGCCGCGCGCTGCCGGGGGGCAGGAACAGCATGTCGCCGCGCCCGAGCAGCTGCTCGGCCCCGATCGAGTCGAGGATGGTGCGACTGTCCACCCGCGCCGCCACCCGGAAGGAGATGCGCGAGGGGAAGTTCGCCTTGATCAGGCCGGTGATGACGTCCACCGAGGGCCGTTGGGTGGCCAGGATCAGGTGGATGCCCACCGCCCGGGCCATCTGGGCGAGGCGGGTGATCGACTCCTCGACCTCGTGCGAGGAGACCATCATCAGGTCGGCCAGCTCGTCGATGACGATCACCACGTAGTGCAGCGGCCGCAGCTCCTCGCCCGACTCGTCGCTGCGCGCGCCACGCTCGGCGCGGATGATGTTGTTGAACTGCTCGATGTTCCGCACGCCCTCCGAGGCCAGCATGCGGATGCGCCGCTCCATCTCCGTGACCGCCCACTTGAGCACGTTGGAGGCGACCTTGGCGTCGGTGACGACCGGGGTCAGCAGGTGGGGGATGTCCTCGTAGACGCCGAGCTCGAGCCGCTTGGGGTCGATCAGGATGAGGCGCACCTCGTCCGGCGTCGAGCGGAAGAGGATGCTCGAGATCATGCAGTTGAGGCCGACGCTCTTGCCGGTTCCGGTGGAGCCGGCGATCAGCAGGTGGGGCATGGCCGTGAGGTCGGTGGCCCACACCTCGCCGTTTACCGCCTTGCCCAGGCCGAGGGTGAGGCGGCCGGAGGCGCGGCGGAAGGTGTCGGACTCCAGGATCTCGCGCAGGTAGATGGTGTCCCGCGCCTCGTTGGGGATCTCGATCCCCACGTTGCCCTTGCCGCTGATGCGGTCGACGCGGATCGACTCGGCCTCCAGCGCGAGCGCCAAGTCGTCGGCGAGGCCCACGATCTTCGAGTACTTGATGCCGGCGTCGGGCTTGAACTCGTAGGTGGTCACCACCGGGCCGGGGTGGATCTCCTTGATGGCCCCCAGCACCCCGAACTCGCCGCACTTCGCCTGCAGGATGCGGCCCTTCTCCAGCAGCCGGTCGTTGTCGATGGCGGCGGTGGCCCTGGGCTCGTCCAGGATCGTTATCGGCGGCAGGGTGAACCCGCCGCGAGTCGTGCCGCCGCTCTCGTCCGCAGCGGCCCGTCGACGGCGGGCGGCCGTGCGGGCGGCGGCCGCCGCCTCCTCCGGCCCGGGCTCCGCGGTGCGGACGGTGGGCGCTGCGAGCGGCGGGAACGGCAGCGGCTTCTGGGCTGGTCCCTCGGCGACGGCCTTCGGTGACCCGGCAGGCCGGAACACGTCGACGGCGGGCTCCGCCTCCGCCGCCTCCTCGGGCTCTCCGGCCCGCACCCGGCGGATGCGGAGCTCGGCCTCGGGCTCGCGCGACTGGGCGTGCTTGCGGATGACCTCCCGGCGCAGCGCCTCCTTGCGGCGGCTCTCGCGGTAGTGTGCCCAGGCGGTGCGCAGCGCGCGCACCCGGCTGCCGACGCGGCTGGTGATGCCGCTCAGCACCCGGGCGAAGGAGAACTGGGTGGAGAGGATGAGCGCCACGAAGACGGCGGTCGAGACCACGATGAACGCGCCGGTCCGGCTGAAGTTCGAGACCAGCAGGCCCGCGACCAGCGCGCCCACGGCGCCGCCGGCCCGCACCGGCTCACCCGCGTAGGCGACGGTGCCCAGGGCCAGCGCCAGGAAGCCGGACAGGGAGAGCAGCAGCGCCAGGTTGCCGATCGCCTTCGTGTAGGGGGCGTCGACGGGCCGGCACCAGAACAGCTTCCAGCCCAGCAGGCCCAGCAGCAGCGGCAGCACCAGTGAGGCGATACCGAACAGCTGCGCCACCAGCAGCTCGGCCAGGAAGGCCCCGAAGGGGCCGATGAAGTTGCGAGCCGGCCCCGGCACGCCCGCCCGGAAGAAGGGGGCGGGATCGCGCGGGTCGAAGGTGGCGAGCGCGATCAGCAGCATCAGCGCGAGCGCGAAGGCGACCAGGCCCAGCAGCTCCGCGTGGCGGGTCGACGTCCTGAGCGCGGCCATCTCGGCCTATACCTCCATGACCACAGGGATCACCATGGGGCGCCGCTGGGTCCGCTTGCGGAAGAAGCGGCGCAGCTCCTCGCGCATCCGCTCGCGCGTGAGCTCGCTGTCCAGCCGCTCCTCGACCGGCCGCTCCTCCATGACGCGTTCCAGCAGGCGCGCCGCCTCCTCCACCAGCTCGGCGGCGAAGCCGGTGTCCACGATGCCCCGGGTGACGATCTCGGGCGGGGACTCGAGGTGGCCGGTCTGCCGGTCCACGAGCAGGATCGGCACCACGATCCCCTCCGAGGAGAGGTGCCTGCGGTCACGGACCACCAGGTCCTCGATCTCGGCCGCGCCGCGGTCGAGCAGCACGCGGCGGGCGGCCACCCGCGCCTCGCGCCGCGCGCCGGCGGGGGACACGCGCAGCACGTCGCCGTCCTCGGCCAGCAGCACGTCGTCCGCCGGCATGCCGGCCGCCGCCGCCACCCGGGCGAGCTGCGCCAGCATCCGGTACTCGCCGTGGATCGGCACCAGGAAGCGGGGGCGCACCCGGCGCAGCAGCTCCACCAGGTCGGCCTGGCTGCCGTGGCCGGAGACGTGGACGTGCGCGGTCCCGCCGTGGACGACCTCGCAGCCCAGGCGGAACAGGTTGCCGATCAGCCGGGAGACCGCCCGCTCGTTGCCGGGGATGGTCCGGGACGAGAGCACAGCCGTGTCGCCGGGGCCGGCGGAGAGCTCGCGGTGCTCCCCGAGGCTCACCATCGACATCGCCGACAGCGGCTCGCCTTGGCTGCCCGACACGAACACCAGCGCTCGCTCGCCGCCGTCGGAGCCGAGGCCGGGGGCCAGGCGCAGTCCCTCGGGGATCCGCAGCAGGCCGAGGTCGAGCGCCACCTGCGCGTTGTCGGCCATGCGCCGGCCGAGGAACGCAACCGGGCGGCCGTGCCGCGCGGCCACGTCGGCCACCCGCTGCATGCGGGGGATGGAGGTGGCGAAGCAGGAGACCAGCACCCGGCCGCGGGTGCGCCGCATGATCTCCTCGAAGGCCGGCACCACGGTGTCCTCTCCCGGCGTGAAGCCGGTGATCTCGACGTTCGTGCTGTCGCAGAGCAGCACCAGCACGCCGCGGTCCCCCCAGCGGGTCAGGGCGTCGAGGTCCGTGCGCTCCCCCTCCGGCGCCTCGGGGTCGATCTTGAAATCGCCGCTGGTGAGCACGACGCCGGCGGGGGTCTCGATCGCGAGCGCGAAGCTGTCGGGCACGCTGTGGGCCACGCGGATCGGGTGCACGCGGAAGGGGCCGATCTCGACGGGCACGCCCGGCGCGAGCGTCCGCATCTCGGCGCTCACCCCCCGCTCCCGGAGCCTCTGGCGGGCGAACCCGAGCGTGAGCGGGCTGCCGTAGACCGGGGCTTCTGCCGCGGCGAGGGCGTACGAGAGCGCCCCGATGTGGTCCTCGTGGCCGTGGGTGAGCACGATGCCGTGGAGCTTCTCGCGCCTGACGGCGAGGTACTCGAAATCCGGAACGATGTAGTCCACCCCGGGCATCTCTGCGGTGGGGAAGAGCATCCCGGCATCCACCAGGAGGAGGTGACCGTCCCAGTCGAGGACCAGGGCGTTGAGGCCGAACTCACCGAGACCGCCGAGCGGTATCAGACGGAGCGGCCGCGCCTCGTCGCTTTCACCTGGTGTCAAACCTGCGCCCACGAGTTCCCTGCTGCAGCACCCTCAGCACCGCCGCGAACTCCACTACGGATAGCGTCTCTGCTCTGCGTGACCCCTCGACGTTGAGGAACCTAAAGTATTCCTTGAGGTGAGGATAGCCATCTTCGAGGTTGTTTTCAAGAGTCCGCCGACGGCGGCGAAAGGCTTTCTGCAGAAGCACTTCCAACTCACGAAGGTCGGCCTCGGCCCGGGGCCGGGGGAGGAAGCGGGCTCGCAGGAGCGCCGAGTGGACCTTCGGGGGAGGCGAGAAGGCGCCCGGCGTGAAGCGCGCGGGGATGTCCAAGTCCGCCCAGAGGGCGTAGAGGACCGAGAGGATCCCGTACTCCTTCGAGCCGGGCGGGGAGGCGACGCGCCGGGCCACTTCCTCCTGCAGCATCACGTGCAGGTCCCGCAGCCGGTGGTGAAGGTCGAGGAAGCGGCGGAGGAGCGGGCTCGAGACGTAGTACGGCAGGTTCCCCACCAGTCGGGCGCCGGCCGGGACGAGAGTCGCGAGGTCGACCGTGAGCGCGTCGCCCTGGACGATCTCGACGTTCGCCGGGGACCGCTCGCGCAGGGCGGCGGCGAGCGCCGGGTCGATCTCCACCGCCACCACGCGGCAGCAGGAGGCGGCGAGCGGCAGCGTCAGCGCGCCACGGCCGGGGCCGATCTCGAGGAACACGTCGTCCGCCGCCGGCGCGATCGCCCGGACGAGCCTCTCCACCGAGGCCGGACGGAGGAAGTGCTGCCCGAGGCGTCGAGGCATGCGGCAGGGTAGCATTGCCACGGAGGAGCCCGTGGCCGAGAGCCTGCACGTCGCGTTCGTCACGCCGGAGATGGCGCCGTTCGTCAAGACGGGCGGCCTCGCCGACATCTCCGCCGCGCTGCCGAAGGCGCTGGTGCGGCTGGGCCACCGGGTGACAGTGCTGCTGCCGCGCTACGCGTCGGTGCCGTTCCCGCCGGGGGAGCACGCGGGACAGGCGGCCGTCTGGGTCGACCCGGTCCACCGCCAGGCCGACTTCTTCCGCCAGCGCACGGACTGCGGGGTCGAGGTCGTCTTCGTCGAGCACGGCCCCTTCTTCGGCAGCCGCTCCCGCTACTACGGCGAGGGGGACGACCGCCTCCGCTTCGCCTTCCTGGCGCGCGCGGCGATCGAGTACTTCCGCGTGCGTGGTGAGCGGCCGAGCCTCTTCCACGCCCACGACTGGCAGACGGGGCTGGTTCCCGTCTACCTCAAGGCCTTCTACTGGGACGACCCCACCCTGCGGCGCCTGCCGAGCGTCTTCACCATCCACAACATCGCCTACCAGGGTCACTTCGGCCTCGACACGCTGGGCGTGCTCGGTCTGCCCCGGAACCTGGGCCAGCCCTACGCTCTCGAGTTCCACGGGGGCCTCAGCTACCTGAAGGGCGGGACCGTCTTCGCCGAGATGGTGAACACCGTCTCGCCCACCTACGCCCGGGAAATCCAGGGGGCCGAGCACGGCTACGGCTTCGAGGGGGTGGTCCGCTCGCGAGCGGACGACCTGGTCGGCATCCTCAACGGCGTCGACTACGACGAGTGGGACCCGGCGCGCGACCGGCACCTCGCCCGCTGCTACGACGTCCGGGACGCCGCCGGCAAGACGGCCTGCAAGGCCGACCTGCTGCGCACCTTCGGCCTGCCGGAGTTCCCCGACCTGCCGCTGGTCGGGGTCATCTCGCGCCTGGTCTGGCTGAAGGGCTTCGACATCGTGGCCCGCGCCTGGTGGGACTTCGTCGAGCGGCCGCTGCGCATGGTGGTGCTGGGCACCGGCGAGCACGGCATCCAGGAAGGGCTGCGCCACCTGCAGCTGCGCGACCCCGACCGCTTCGCGGTGCGCTTCGCCTACGACGAGGCGCTGGCCCACAAGGTGATGGCGGGCTCGGACATCTTCCTGATGCCCTCGCGCAGCGAGCCCTGCGGCCTCACCCAGATGTACGCGCTGCGCTACGGGACGGTGCCGGTCGTGCGCTCGACCGGCGGCCTGGTCGACACGGTCGAGCCGTTCGACGCCGGCGCGGGGACGGGCACCGGCTTCCGCTTCGACACCCCGGACGGCACCGGGCTGGTCTGGGCGCTCGACCGGGCGCTGTCCGCCGCGCGCGACCGCGGGGCCTGGGACGGGCTGAGGCGGCGGGGGATGTCGCGGGACTTCTCCTGGGACCGCTCGGCGCGAGAGTACGTGGAGCTGTACCGGCGGGCGATGGGCAAGGCCTAGCCGGGCAGCAGGGCAGCTTGGCGAGGAGGCGAATGGCCGCCAACATCGACGTGTTCACCGATCAGAACTGGCAGCAGGAGGTGCTGGGCTCGGACAGGCCGGTGCTGGTGGACTTCTGGGCCGAGTGGTGCGCGCCCTGCAAGGCCATGGTCCCCGACCTGGAGGCGGTGGCGACGCAGTACGCCGGCCGGGTGCGGGTCGGCAAGCTGAACGTGGAGGAGAACGACCAGGTGCCGTTCCAGTACGGCATCACGGCCATGCCCACGCTGATCGTGTTCAAGGGCGGGAAGGTGGCGGAGCAGCGGGTCGGTAAGATGAGCCGCGACGCGCTGGTGAAGCTCCTGGAGAGCCACCTGTAGCTATATCATTTGTTGATATAGCCATGCCGCCGCCCGCATCCACGTCGCTTGGCGGCTCCGTCCTGCAACGGGTCCATGCTGGCGGCCGCGGGCGCCAGGCGCTACCGCAGCATCGGCACCTTCACGCCGCGCTCGCGTGCGACCTCGAGGGCGCGCTCGTAGCCGGCGTCGACGTGGCGCATGACGCCCGTGCCGGGGTCGGTGGTGAGGACACGCTGCAGCCGCACCGCCGCCGCCTCCGTGCCCTCGGCGACCACCACCATGCCGGCGTGGATGGAGTAGCCCATGCCGACGCCGCCTCCGTGGTGCACCGAGACCCAGGTCGCGCCGGAGACGGCGTTCAGCAGGGCGTTGAGGATCGGCCAGTCGGCGACGGCGTCCGAGCCGTCGCGCATGCCCTCGGTCTCGCGGTTCGGCGAGGCCACGGACCCGGCGTCGAGGTGGTCGCGGCCGATCACGATCGGCGCCTTGACGCGGCCGCTCCTCACCAGCTCGTTGAAGACGAGGCCCAGCTTCGCCCGTTCGCCGTAGCCGAGCCAGCAGATGCGCGCCGGCAGCCCCTGCGGCGCGACCCGCTCGCGGGCGAGGGTGATCCAGCGGGCGAGGGCGCGGTTCTCGGGGAAGGTCGAGAGCACGGCGTCGTCGGTGGCGGCGAGGTCGTCGAGCTCCCCCGAGAGGCAGGCCCAGCGGAAGGGGCCCTTGCCCTCGCAGAAGAGCGGCCGGATGTAGGCGGGGACGAAGCCGGCGAAGTCGAAGGCGTTGGCGACGCCGGCCTTCTGCGCCTGGGCGCGGATGTTGTTGCCGTAGTCGAAGACGACCGCGCCGCGCGTTCGCAGGTCGAGCATCGCCCGCACGTGCTCGGCCATCGAGCGGCCCGCCTCCGCCATGTAGCGCGCCGGGTCGGACTGGCGCAGCGCCAGCGCCGCCTCGTAGCTCATCCGGTTGGGGACGTAGCCGTTCAGCGGGTCGTGGGCGCTCGTCTGGTCGGTGACCAGGTCGGGCACCAGGCCGCGGCGGACGACGTCGGGCAGCACGTCCGCGGCGTTGCCGAGGAGGCCGATCGAGAGCGGCCGGCGGGCGGAGACGGCCTCGCGCGCGCGGCCGAGCGCCTCGTCGAGCGTCTGCGCCATCACGTCGAGGTAGCGCGTCTCCAGCCGGCGCTGGATGCGCTGGCGGTCGACCTCGACCGCCAGGATCACCCCGCCGTTCATGGTGGCGGCGAGCGGCTGCGCGCCGCCCATGCCGCCCAGCCCGGCCGTGAGCACCAGCCGTCCCTCCAGCGATCCGCCGAAGTGCTGGCGCGCCGCCTCGGCGAAGGTTTCGTAGGTGCCTTGCAGGATGCCCTGGGTGCCGATGTAGATCCAGGAGCCCGCCGTCATCTGCCCGTACATCATCAGGCCCTTGCGGTCGAGCTCGTAGAAGTGCTCCCAGGTGGCCCAGGCGGGGACCAGCATGGAGTTCGAGATCAGCACCCGCGGCGCGTCCGCGTGCGTGCGGAAGACGCCGACCGGCTTGCCCGATTGGACGAGCAGCGTCTCCTCGTCGCCGAGGGCGCGCAGCTCGCGGACGATCGCCTCGTAGCACTCCCAGTTGCGGGCGGCCTTGCCGATGCCGCCGTAGACCACGAGGTCCTGCGGCCGCTCGCCGACCTCGGGGTCGAGGTTGTTCATCAGCATGCGCAGCGCGGCCTCCTGCTGCCACGAGCGGCAGGAGAGAGTCGTGCCTCGTGGGGCGCGGATGGTGCGTGCAGGAGCCGTGGCCGTGGTCGTCACATCACCCACCTTGGCTTGTCGCCGTCGCCTTCGGGCGCGTCGTCCGGCAGGTCTCGCGCCTGCCCGTTGCCCTTGCCCTTGCCGCCCGGGAACACCCGGAACCGGCTGCGGTCGAGCGCGCGGTAGCGCCGAGGCAGCGGGCGGCCCTGCCAGCGCCTCTCGATCCAGCCGAACAGCAGCACCACCGCCGCCAGCAGGCCGGCGTGGAGCGGCCACCGCCGCCAGCCGAACGCGTAGCCCGCCGGGGCGACCGCCGCCAGCGCCAGCGCGAGCAGCAGCAGCCCGGCCAGCCAGGGCGTACGGCGCGGGCGCTGCAGCAGAGGCATCGCGCCTACTCCAGCGCCCCGCACTCCGCGGCAACGGCCGCGGCGACCGCCCCGCAGCCCAGGCTGTCGGCAAGGGCCTCGATCTCCGGCCCCAGCACGCGGTCCTGGCCGTGGTCCGGCACCTGCCGGCGGACGGCCGCCACCACCGCCTCGAGCGCGGGGGAGGAGCGCACCGGGCGGTGGAACTCCACGGCCTCGCAGGCGGCGAGCAGCTCCACCGCCAGCACCCGGGAGGTGTTGGCGACCGCCCGGGCCGCCTTCCAGGCCGCCGTCGGCCCCATGGAGACGTGGTCCTCCTTGCCGGCGGAGGTCGGGATGGAGTCGACGCTGCCGGGGTGGGCGAGCGCCTTCGTCTCGGAAGCCAGGGCGGCGGCGGTGACGTGCGCCATCATCAGCCCCGAGTGCAATCCGCCCTCCCGGGCCAGGAACGCGGGGAGGCCGGAGAGCGCCGGGTTGACCAGGCGCTCGATGCGGCGTTCGCTGATCGTCCCCAGCTGGGCCGCGGCGATCGCCACCACGTCGCAGGCCAGCGCCACCGGCTGGGCGTGGAAGTTCCCGCCCGAGAGGATCTCGCCGGTGTCGGCGAAGACCATGGGGTTGTCGGTGGCGGCGTTCATCTCGACGAGGTGCGTCCTTCCAGCATAGTCCAGCGCGTCGCGGGCGGCACCGTGGACCTGGGGCATGCAGCGCAGGCTGTAGGCGTCCTGCACCCGGCCGCAGTTGCGGTGCGACTCGCGCAGCCCGCTGCCGGCGAGCAGCCGGCGCAGGTTGCGGGCCGCGGCCTGCTGCCCGGGGTGGGGGCGCGCCGCGTGGATGCGCGGGTCGAAGGCCACGTCCGTGCCCAGCAGCGCGTCCAGGGTGAGCGCGCCCACCACGTCGGCCGCGCGCGCCAGCCGCCGCGCGCCCGCCACCGCCAGCGCCCCCAGGGCGGTGGTGAGCTGGGTGCCGTTGATCAGCGCCAGGCCCTCCTTAGGCTCCAGCGTCACCGGCTGCAGGCCGACGGCGCGCAGGGCCTGGGCTCCCGGCAGCCGGCGGCCGTCGACCAGGCACTCGCCCTCGCCGATCAGGGGCAGCGCCAGATGGGCGAGCGGGGCCAGGTCGCCGCTGGCCCCCACCGATCCCTGGGAGGGGACCACCGGGTGCACCCGGCGGTTCAGCAGCTCCAGCAGCAGCTCCAGTGTCGGAAGGCGGACGCCGGAGAAGCCGCGGGCCAGCACGTTGGCGCGCAGGACCATGAGGGCGCGGGTCTCGCGCTCGCCCAGCGCGGCGCCCACTCCGGCGGCGTGCGAGCGCAGCAGGTTGACCTGCAGCTCGCGCAGGCGGTCGAGGGGGATACGCACCTCGGCGAAGTTGCCGAAGCCGGTGGTGACACCGTACACCACGTCCCCGCGGGCGACGGCTTCGTCGACCACCCGGCGGGAGGCGAGCACCGCCTGGCGCGCGCTCTCGGCCAGACCCACCGGCCGCCCGTCGGCCACCGACTCCAGCCCGTCGAGGTCGAGAGAGGCGCCGTCGAGGACCAGCGTGTCGTGGGTATCGCGGTCGCTCATCCCGGGGCGTCCGCAGTCTAGCACCGGCCCCGCCTTGCCCGCGGTGTCCGCTACGGCTAAAATCGCGGCTTTGTGCAGGCCGGAACGCCCGCTGGTGCGGGCCGGCCCGCTCCCGAGGAGCATCGATGGCGGACTGGACGCTGGTGACGCTTCAGCTGCGCGGAAAGGCGAGGCGGTTCATCCAGGCGAGCCTCGTCCGTCAGGACACGGAGGCGCTGCTCGCTCGCCGCCGCGGTGAGTGCAACCGCTGCGGCGCCTGCTGCAAGATCCTGTTCAAGTGCCCTTTCCTGGGCACCGACGCCGAGGGCCAGTACACGTGCCGCATCTACGACAAGCGCTTCGCCCAGTGCCGGCTGTACCCGCTGCACGCCAAGGACCTGGTGGAGCTGCGCGGGCAGTGCAGCTACAGCTTCGAGGGCGAGCCGTCGGTCGCCGGCATCCGGCCCCTGCCGGAGCCGGCGCTCGACTGAGACGAGTCGGCGGCGCAGCGGGGAAGCGCGGAGCCACCGCCAGGCCATGCCCAACATCGTGATCGCCGGGGCCCAGTGGGGCGACGAGGGCAAGGGGAAGATCGTCGACCTGCTGGCCGAGAGGGTGCAGGTGGTCGCCCGCTACAACGGCGGCCACAACGCGGGCCACACCGTGATCGCCGGCGGGCGCAAGTTCGTGCTGCACCTGGTGCCCTCCGGCATCCTCCACCCCGGCATCCTGTGCGTCATCGGCAACGGGGTGGTGATCGACCCCGTCGCCTTCGAGCGGGAGACGGCCGAGCTGCGCGCGGCGGGCGTCGAGGTCGGAGACAACCTGCTGATCTCGGACCGGGCGCACCTCATCCTGCCGCACCACCGCGCCCTGGAGGCCCTCTCCGAGGAGCAGCGCGGTGCGCGCAAGATCGGCACCACGCTGCGCGGCATCGGCCCGGCATACGAGGACAAGGCCGGCCGCCGCGGCGTCACCGCCGGCGACCTGCTGCGTGCCGAGGCGCTGCCGGCCAAGCTGGCGGAGGCACGGCGCCACTACGAGGAGGTCCTGCGCGGGGCCTCGCGCACGCCGGAGGTGGACTGGGATGCCCTGGTCCGCGACCTGGCGGCCTTCGGCGAGCGCCACCGCCCGCAGATCAAGGACGTCTCGCTGCTCCTGCAGCGCGAGATGGCGCGCGGCTACTCGGTCCTGTTCGAGGGCGCCCAGGCCACCCTGCTCGACCTCGACCACGGCAGCTATCCCTTCGTGACCTGCTCCTCCGCCACCGCCGGCGGGGCCGCGACCGGGTGCGGCGTGCCGCCGACGCGCATCGACGGGGTGCTCGGCGTGGCCAAGGCGTACTGCACCCGCGTCGGCACCGGCCCCTTCCCGACCGAGTTGCAGGGCAAGGAGGCGGATGCCATGCGCGAGCGCGGCGGCGAGTTCGGGGCGACCACCGGACGTCCGCGGCGCTGCGGCTGGTTCGACGCCGTGTCGGTGCGCTACGCGGTCCGGCTGAACGGCTTCGACACGCTGGCCATGACCAAGCTGGACGTGCTCGACGAGATGGACGAGGTCCGCATCGCCACCGGCTACCGTTGCGGGGTCGAGACGCTCGAGGAGATGCCGGCCGACACCTGGGTGCTCGAGCGCTGCGAGCCCGTGTACGAGGTGATGCCGGGCTGGAAGTCGAAGGCGGCCGGGGTCCGCGAGTGGAGCGAGCTGCCGGCGAACGCCCGCCGCTACGTCGAGCGCGTGGCCGAGCTGGTGGGGGTCGAGATCGGCGTGGTGTCCACCGGCCCCGACCGCGAGCAGACGATCGTCCGCAGCCGCAGCGCCCTCGCCTCCTGGTTCGAGTGAGCGCGCGCCTCTCCGACCGGACTCAGGCCCGGCCCACCATCAGCCCGCTGGGCCCGGGAAGCGGGATCCGCCGCACGTCCGAGTAGCCCGCCTCGCGCAGCCACGCCGTGTACTCAGCCTCCGTGTAGGTGCCGCCCGAGGGCGTGCCGACCAGCATGTTGAGGGCGAAGAGCGCGGCGTGCGCCGGCGAGGTCCCGTCCGGGTCCAGCACGAAGTCCTGGATGACCAGCCGCCCGCCGCTGGTCAGCGCGCGGCGCAGCCGGCGCAGCAGGTCGAGGTTCTCGTCGGGCCCGAGCATGTGGCAGATGGCCGACAGCAGGGCGAGGTCGAAGCCCTGCGGGAAGGCGTCGGACCGCAGGTCGCCGACGCGGGCGTGAACGCGGTCCTGCAGGCCGGCCTCGGCGACGTGCGCTTGCGCGATCGGCGCGACCGACGGCAGGTCGAGGATCTCGGCGTGCAGCTCGGGGTTGGCCTGCGCGAACGCGATCGAGTAGGCGCCGGAGCCGCCGCCGACGTCCAGCAGCCGCTTCACCCCCGCGGTGCCGACCGCCTGCACGACCGCCGGCGCGCGGAGGACGGCGTTGCGGTGCATGGCGGCGATGAAGGGCACGGTCCAGTCGGGACCGCCGGTGCCGGGCGCCCTGGAGACGACCGTGTGCCCCGCGCGCACCGCGTCCGTCAGGGTCGACCAGCGCGACCACAGGCTGAGGTTGTGCTTGAGGGCGTCGCGGGCGTCGTCCTGCGAGCCGGCGGCGAGGAAGCGGGCGGCAACGGGCGTGTTCGCGTACACGCCGTGGTCCTTGGTCAGCAGGCCCAGCGCCACCAGCGCGTTCAGCAGCACGGTGGCGCCGCGGTGGTCGAGCTGGCGGGCCCCGGCCACCGCCTCCGCAATGGCGCCGCCGCCCACGGCGCTGAAGAGGTCCAGCTCCAGCGCGGTCAGCACCACCCGGCTCTCCTGGTAGCCGCGGACCGTCCGCATCAGCTCGTCCGGCACCGCGCCGGCCGCCTCGCGGGCCTTCATCCACTCGACCATGCGGCGGCGGTTCTCGGTGATCTCGGCCTTGAGCACCGCCTCGTCGTTGCGGACGAGGCGCGCGAGCGGCCGCCCGCCGGCGAGGTGCTCGCGGACGAGCTCGGGCACGTCCGCCGCGGTCAGCCCCGAGTAGAAGACGCCCTCCGGGTAGACGACGAGGTTCGGCCCGCGCTCGCACAGGCCGATCGACCCGCAGGTGGTCACCTGCACCGTCTCGAGGAGCCCCTGCGCCGCGACCTCGCGCCGCAGCGCCTCGATCACCGCGAGAGAGCCGCGCGCGGCACAGCAGGGGAGCCCTTCGGGCTTGCGCTGCTCGCAGGCGAACACGTGGTAGCGGAAGGGCGGCATGGGACCTCCCGAGTCCTGGGGCCGAGGCCAGTCTACCTCCTCGCGCCCGCCGGGCCCATTTCGCACCGTGCTACGATCCGCTCCTGCCGTGCCCCGGCGCCCGTAGCTCAACGGTAGAGCAAGAGCCTTTTAAGCTCGAGGTTCTGGGTTCGAATCCCAGCGGGCGCACCAAGTGAGTCAATGATTTGGCGGCAGAGTCGGAACCCTCCAAACACCCCAAAATGGCCCGGGATTGCAGCTGGGATTGCAGATGGCGTTTCCTGCGCCGGGCGTCGAGGCAACTCGCGGTGCCGCAACCGAGCCCGGTTGGCGTCCGCGCAGCGACCTGCGGCACGGATCCCATCCGCACGCCATCAATTGAAGAGGATCCTGGCCATTCGAGATAGCCTGGTCCGAACGCGGACCCGCTGGATGGTCCTCATCCGGTCACTGCTGCGACGGGAAGGGATCCGGGTGCCCAGCGCGGGAGGAGAGGTCTTCGCTCGACGCGTCCACGACCTCGGACCTGCCCGTTCATCTCCTCGCAGAAGTCGCTCCACTCCTCTCGCTACTGGCGCCACTCAACGAGCAGATCAAGTGCCTGGATCAGCAGCTGGCCCAGATTGCCTGCACGAACGAGACGGCTCGGCGGCTGACGACGGTACCCGGGGTCGGGGCGTGACCGCCGTCGCCTTCTTGGTCACCCTGGACGAAGCGAGCCGCTTCCAAGGTGCGCACCAGGTAGAGAGCTACCTCGGGCTGGTGCCCATGGAGTGGAGTTCCAGCGAAACCCAACGTAGAGGTCACATCACGAAAGCAGGCAACGGCCGCATGCGGTGGCTGCTGGTCGAAGCTGCCTGGCGCGTGCTCGCTGGTCAGAAAGGCCTGGCGGCGTCTCCCCTGCGAAGCTGGGCGGAGCGGATCGCTCAAAGACGCGGTAGAAGCATCGCCGCCGTTGCGCTGGCACGCCGTCTCGCAGGCATCCTGTACGCCGTCTGACGCGACGGCACCGACTACGATGCTCTCAGGCTTGAGGCGCGAGCGAGGTCGTCCAGGAACGTCGCGGCTGCTTAGCGGAGAGGCTCATTCACCGGAGCGACTAGTTTCCCTTGGTTCCAAACATGGGTGTGGTCAGCGCTGCGGCCTGCTCGAGCATGGCTTCGCGCGGCTGTGGTGCTCGCAGTGCCGGAGAAGCGTGCCGGTGGCCTTCTCCTGCCGCGGCCGCTCCTTCTGCCCCTCGTGCGATAAGAAGAGGCAGATCCTCTGGGCCGAGTGGCTGTCCAGGGTGGTGCTAGTCCCGACCGCCCACCGCCACATCGTCCTGACCATCCCGCGCCTGCTGCGTCCGCTGTTCCGCCGACGGCGGGAGCTGCCATCGAACTCGGCCGCTTCCGCCGCGAAGGCCGTGACCGAGCTCGTCCGCAGGGGTCTCGGCGAGGAGGTCCGCCCCGGTCTCGTCGTCCCCATCGCCGCCGCCGGCGATCTCGTCCGGTGGCATCCCCACATCCACATGCTCACCCTGACGGCGGCAAGACCAAACAGGTGGCCCACTCAAGTGGCAACAAACGCCTGAGTGGGCCACGACACTTTACGGAGCCGGATTGTTGTTCGCCTGGGTGCAGGAAGCAGACGGGTCCGTTACGATATCGCCGGCCCCATTCTGTGAGGCAGTGTTTTCAATGACAAGGCTCGGGCACGCGACAGTAATGCCTGTTCCTCCATTCTGCCCGGCCGTGTTGCCAACTACGCTATTGCCTGAGCAGGCGAGCAGGTCAATTCCATTGCCACCATTGTTAAAGGCCACACTGTCTCGGACGGAAACACCACCACCGAAGCACAGAAACCCGCGACCGCCACTGCTGCTGGCCCGCACGTGGGTTGCGCTGTTAAGCCCGCCGTCGAAGAGAACACCATCATCGTTGCGGAGCACGTTCAGGTTCTCGACAGCATCGGCGGACCCTTCTATTGACACTCCTCGGCTGATACCCAATATCGACCTGAAATCCGTAATCGAGCCGTTCTTTGTCAGCACCCCATGAGTTTCATCGTTGCCATTGTGGGCATACACACCGTAGGCAGTTACAAATGTGCCCTGGGGCGGAGAGATGGTAAAGCCGCCCAGATCCAGGGTCACGGAGTCCGCGGTGATCAGGATACAGGCAGGAAAGCTACCTCCGACGCTCTTCAGATCCGTCGGCCTTGCAGTAATGTTGTTGACGACCGAGTATGAACCAGGCGTACTGATGACCGTGCACCCCGAAACGAGACCCAATGCCGCGTGTGCGCTCGAGACGCCAAGCCCCAACACGCAAGCAGAGCAAACGCTCACCAGAAGCGACTTTGTCGTTGACACCATATTCTTGTCTCCAATCCACAAGATCTTGTATCGTGCTGCACAGGCATACGTCCCATCGCGGGTTGACCAACAAGACATCGCAGCACGTGTCCTCTAGGGCCGGCAATTCCTGGGGACGCCATCGCACGTCGTCGTACGAGGCTAGCGCCCCAGCTACGACTGCCGCGGTGTTCGCCACACCTTCGTCCTTTCCACGGTTGACCTCGTCTCCCTGTCCCCTCCCGGAATCACACCGTTAGACGGACTTCGGTGCGTGTTTTCCGAGATGGGTCATCAAGAGAGCCTCAGGCGGGCTACGAATACCGGGAAGGTGTGGCAGAGAAGGTCTACCACGTCGATCCGCTCGTCTGCGCCCGCTGTGGCCAGCTCATAAGGACGATCGCGTTCGTACCGACCAGATGGCGATCGGCCAGATCCTCGACCAAGTTGAAGTACGGGTCCTCGTCAGCCGATCTCGTCCGGCGGCTGCCGCAGCCTACCGCGCCCCCCTTCGGCAGGCAGGGCGCTCCTCCTGCCGGCCAGCGGCAGGCCACACCACGAACGCTGCACATCGAAGCGCCTATCGCTTTCACGGGCCCTGCCCGTGCCCACCTCCCCGCCTCCCGAGCATCCATTCCGTTGGCGGCGCTTCCGGGTAGACTCGCCGCCATGACCTCGTGGAGCGGACAGCGGGAGCTGTGGCTGGTGAGACACGGCGAGACGCCGGCCAGCCTGGGGCAGACGCTGGCCGGCTGGGAGGACGTTGCAGCAGACATCGAAGGCGGCAGGACCCGATGGCGTCATCCCAGGGGCTCCGAAGAACGCC
Source organism: Vicinamibacteria bacterium (assembly GCA_035542035.1). GTDB lineage: Bacteria > Acidobacteriota > Vicinamibacteria > Fen-336 > Fen-336 > DATBSL01. Next base: position 56,333 of record DATKME010000021.1, read on the forward strand.
TCTTGGACTGGTCCGGCGAGCGCCATCAACGCCTGCGCGCCCAGATCGTAGGGTCCCAGATCGTCTTTCACGTAGGCCACTGCCTGACCCTGGAGAAGAGGCCTCATCGGGTGCGGTGCCGTGTTGCGCGATAAGTTGTTTGGCCGACGTTGAGAGCCGCCACTCAGATGGCGCCACACCCTCCGAATGCCTGACCATGCGCCGGCGACGAAGCCAGCGCCCATAAGCGCGAAGAGAAGGGTGAGGAAGCTCGCGGAGGCTGTTGACCGGGACGACCGTGGATCGCGATTACGAACGACCTCGTCTTGACAGGGGAAGCCGCTTCAGAGAAACAACTTAGCGTGAGCCGTCTCCCTGGATCTCCCCGGGGACAAATCGGGGACAACTCCTTCGAAAGAGCCCTGCCTGGGGATGGGGATGCGGAAGCGGGCCAGTTTCGCCTATTCTTCGCCCATGCTGGCCGACGACGACGCCAACCGTATCGAGTTCGAGCTGGTGCGCGCCGACAAGCCAACGCTCGTCAGGTGGGTGAAGGAGCTGTTGGACGACCGCAGAGCCCGTAGCGGCATCCTCCAGGCCCAGGCTCGCCGCCTCGCCCATCTACGCCAACGGCTGAAGCAAGCGGCTGACTATCTTGATGGGCTCGCCCTCAAGGCCCAGGAGGAGGTGGCGGCACCGTGGAAGGGCAAGCTCCCATGCCCGCACTGCGGAGCGCCCGTCTCCGGAGTGAGAGCCGAGCAGCGGCCCCAGGGCCACGCCGTGGTCCACGATCACCTTGATGGGAGAACATGCGAACCCGAAGGCAAGGGTCGATGAGAAGCGTACGATCCCTCGTTCCAGGAGGAGGTCCATGACCAGCCGAACGACGCTGCTCTTCGTTCTCTGCATGATCGCTGGCCTCGCCTCGCCGTCGGCCACCCACGCTTGGGGCTGCAAAGCCCACCAGACGATTGCACTTCTCGCCGAGAAGCACCTCACTGCGAACGCAAAGCAGGCGGCCTTTGCACTCCTCGACGGAAATCCAATCGACCCGCAGCTCAAGCGATTCTGCGGCCACGCCGGTCTCGACGCCTTCGCCGATGCCGCGACGTGGGCGGACGACTACCGGTCAATGAACTCTGCCACCGCCCCCTGGCACTTCATCGACATCCCGCTTGGGGCCACCCGCGACCAAGTCCACGCTTCTTGCGGTGCGGGCGGCTGTGTCACCCAGGCAATCCAGGACCAGCTCGCCGTGTTGAAGGACGCGACCGCCGGAGCGAAGCGGGCCGACGCGCTGCGATTCATCATCCACTTCGTCGGCGACCTCCACCAGCCGCTCCACGCCACGACCAACTCGGACCGGGGTGGAAACTGCGTGCCGGTCAAGTTCTTCAGGCGCTCCCCGCACCTTACCGGCACCTCGTACACACCCAACCTCCACCACGTCTGGGACACGGAGATCCCCGAACGCCAGATGGAAGGTGCCGACCCGGCGGAGTACGCAGCGACACTCGAAGCGAACTATGCCGACTCGTTCCCTCGTTGGCAGCAGGGCGGCATCAACCTTGAGGACTGGGCATGGGACTCGCACCAGCACGCGGTCGAGACAACCTACGGATCCCTTCCGAAGAAGATAGCGGTCGAGCCAGATGTGCCGGTCA
>DATKME010000022.1:0-8225 GCA_035542035.1 Vicinamibacteria bacterium
CCGCCCCCCGCTCCAGCCCCGCCGGCCCCCTGCCGAACCACGTACGCCACCAGCCGCTTCTCCCCGGTGGCGTCCTCCTTCACCGCCACCACCGCCTGCTTCACCCCTCCCAGCCCAGACAGCGCCGCTTCGATCTCACCCAGCTCGATCCGGTACCCACGCAGCTTCACCTGCTCGTCTCGACGGCCGAGGTACTCGAGGCGGCCGTCATCGAGGTATCGGACGGTGTCGCCCGTCCGGTAGAGACGGCCCCCAGGCTCCGCGCCGAACGGGTCCGGAACGAACTTCTCCGCCGTCAGGTCGGGCCGCCTGAGATAGCCGCGGGCGAGCCCGTCGCCGCCGACGCACAGCTCCCCCGGTACCCCCACCGGCACCGGTTCCAGGGCGGCGTCGAGCACGTACACGCGCGTGTTGGAGATCGGGCGACCGATGGGGATCGACGGCCGTCCGCCCAGGTCGCCGGGAATCGTGTAGCAGCAGGTGAACGTCGTCCCTTCGGTCGGGCCGTATCCGTTGATGATCCGCGTCCCCGGGAGGCGCTCGCGGCCCTTCCTCACGTGCGGCACCGACAGCGCCTCGCCGCCGACCAGGAGCTGTCGCACGCCGCGCAGGGCCTCGGGCGCCTCGTCCACCGCGGCGTTGTAGAGAGACGACGTCAGCCACAGCGTGGTCACGCCCTCCCGCGCCACCACCTCGCCCAGCTCGTGCCAGCTCGGGATCCGCCCGGGGAAGAGCACGCAGCCCCCGCCGTGGAGCAGCGGGCCCCACAGCTCCAACGTCGAGGCATCGAAGCTCACCGGCGCCAGCTGCAGGAACACCTGGTCGGGGCCGAACTCGGCGTAGTCCGCTCCGAACACCAGCCGCAGCACGCCGCGATGGGTCGCCTCCACGCCCTTCGGAACCCCGGTCGATCCGGAGGTGTAGATGACGTACGCGAGGTTCCCGAGGCCGGCGCCGCTCGTCACGGCGTCGGCCGGCTCTCGCTCGATCTCCGACCACTCCGCGTCGAGGCACAGGATCGCCGCTGGCCCGCAGCCCTCCACGCGATCGCGCAGAAGCGCGTCGGTGAGGACCACCGAAACCCCCGAGTCGGCGGCCAGCAGGGCGAGGCGTTCCGCGGGGTAGTCGGGGTCGAGGGGGACGTAGGCCCCCCCGGCCTTGATGATCCCGAGCAATCCCGCCACCATCAGCGGCGAGCGCTCCATGCAGATCCCGACGCGGCTCTCCAGGGCGACGCCGCGCCGGCGCAGGTACGCCGCCAGCCTGTTCGAGCGGGCGTCGAGCTCGGCGTACGTGACGCGCTCCGCGCCGCATGAGACCGCGATCGCCCGCGGGTGTGCGCGTGCCGCCTCGCTGAACACCTCGCCCAGGCTGCGCTGCGGGCAGTCGGTGGAGGTCTGATTCCAGTCGCGGACGAGGCGGCGGCGTTCCTCTCCGCTCAGCATCGAGAGCCGGGAGATCGCCTGATCCGGATCCCCTGCCACGCTCTCCAGCAGCGTTCCGTAGTGCTCCAGCATCCGCTCGACCGACGCCGCCTCGAAGAGGTCGGTGCTGTAGCGGATCGTCACACCCAGCCCGGCCGCGCTCTCGGCCACGTGGCACTCGAGGTCGAACCGCGTCGTCTCGACGCGGGCGCCGAGCGCGCTGGGGACCAGCCCCGCCAGCGCGAGGGACCGGCGCGGCGTGTTCTGGAACGCGAACACCACCTCGAAGAGCGGGCTGCGATTCGGATCGCGGCCGGGTTCCAGCTCCTCGACTAGCCGCTCGAACGGCAGCTCCTGGTGCGCCTGCGCGCCGAGGACGCTCTCGCGCACCCGCCGCACGACCTCGCGGAAGCTGGGGTCGCCGGAGAGGTCGACGCGCAGCGCGAGCATGTTCACGAAGAACCCGACCAGCCCCTCCAGCTCCGACCGCGTCCGGCCGGCGACCGGAGAGCCCACGATGACGTCCAGGCGGCCGGTGTACCGATGTAGCAGCACCTGGAAGGCGGCCAGCACCACCACGAACAGCGTCGCCTCTTCGGCCTGCGCCAGCCGCCGGAGCCGCTCCAGCAGCCGCAGGCCCAGCCTCGACTCCTGCTCCTCCCCGCGGAAGCTCGGCATCGCCGGCCGGGCACGATCGGCGGCCAGCTCCAGGACGGCCGAGCGGCCGGCCAGGCGGTCCTTCCAATAGCTGAGCTGCTGCTCCAGCCGCTCGCCGTCGAGGTGCCGCCGCTGCCAGGCCGCGAAGTCGCGGTACTGCACGCCCGGCTCCGGAAGCGGCGAGGGCAGACCCTCGCGGAACGCCCCGTACAACGCGCCGAGCTCGCCGAGCACGATGCCCATCGACCAGGCATCGGCGGCGACGTGGTGGACCGTCAACACGAGGACGTGATCCTCGGGATCGAGGCGAAGAAGGACGCCCCGGATGAGAGGCCCGCGGCCGAGGTCGAAGGGACGCGCCGCCTCCTGCTGCGCCAGCCGCCTGGCCTGGGAGAGACGCTCTGCCGCCTCGAACCCTTCGAGCGCGACCACGGCGAGCGGGAAGTGCCCCGGCTCGAGCACCTCCTGGAAGGGACGTCCGCCCGACTCCACGAAGCGCGTGCGCAGCGCCTCGTGCCGGCGAAGGACCTCGCCGAGCGCACGCTCCAGGGCCTCGACGTGCAGCGGCCCCTGCAGGCGGATCGCGCGCCACAGGTTGTAGCGGCCGCTGCCCGGGGCGAGCTGCTCCAGGAACCAGAGCCTCTCCTGGGCGAACGACGCTGGCACCGCCGTCGCGTCGGACGACCGTGGGATCGGCGACACTGCGGGCGGGGGGACGCCCTCTCGTCCGAGCACCCGCTCGAGCAGGGCACGCTTCCTGGCATCGAGCCCGAGGCCGCGGGGGCGCGCCGGCGTGCTCATGCCTCTCCCTCCGCCCCTGCCGCGTCCAGCCTGGCCTCCACTTCCGCATCCGAGAGCTCGGCGAGCTCCAGCACCGCATCCGCGGTCCTCTCGACGTCCCGGCGGGTGGCCGCATCGGCCACCAGGGCCTCCGCCATCCCGGCGATCGTGGGTCGCTGGAAGACGGTGGCCAGCGGGAGATCGACGCCGAGCACGTCGCGCAGCCGGGAGACGAGCTGCGTGGCCAGGAGCGAGTGCCCTCCGACCTCGAAGAAGCGATCGTGGACGCCGGGGTCGCGGCCTTCGAGCAGCTCCGACCACAGCCGGGAGACGACCTCCTCGACGGACGTCCTCGGAGCGACGCGCCCGGCCGTCGACTCGCGGGTCGCCTCCGCGCCCGGCAGCGCAGCCCGGTCCAGCTTCCCGTTCGGCGTCATCGGCAGCTGGTCGAGGCGCACGAAGGCCGAGGGGATCATGTGCGCGGGCAGGCGCTGCGCGAGGTGCTCGCTCCAGGCGGCCGCCTCCGTCCCGCCTTCCGCGACCACGTAGGCGACCAGCCGTCTCTCGCCACCGGCATCGCTGGTGACGACCGCGCACTGCCGGACGGACGCGTGCTCTCGCAGCACCGCCTCGATCTCGCCGAGCTCGATGCGGAACCCGCGCAGCTTCACCTGCCCGTCGTCCCGCCCCGCGTACTCAACCGCGCCGTCGGGACGGTAGCGGCCGATGTCGCCAGTGCGGTAGGCACGCTCCTCACCCGGCCCACTGGGCAGGAAGCGCGCGCGGGTGAGAGCTTCGTCACCGAGATAGCCCTGGGCGAGGTACGCCGTGCGCACATGGATCTCGCCCTTCTCTCCCACGCCCGCCAGCCCTCCGGCCGGGTTGCGCACCAGGAGCTGCACGCCCTCGATGCCGCGGCCGACCGGAATCGCCTCGCGGTCCTCGCCCGCGTTGTCCGCGTCGTCCGCGGGCACCTCGAACCAGCCCATGGCCTGGGGCGTCTCCGTCGCGCCATAGAAGTTCACGCACCGGACCTGCGGGGCCAGCGCACGCAGCCGGCGGACGTCGCCCCTTTGCAGCACGTCCCCGCCGAAGAAGGCGTAGCGCAGGTGCGGGAGAGGCGACCGCAGGCCGGTCGTGCCTCGACCCGGGCGGCCGGCGACGCTGTGGCCTGCCGGCGCGAGCAGGCGGGCCATGGCGGGCGTCAGGTGCACCGCCGTGACCTCCTCGCCCGCCATCCACTCGAGCAGTCGGCCCTCGGCGATCTCGTCGCCGGCGGGGACACAGAGCGTCGCGCCGACCCACAACGGGGCGAACACGTCGCGGAGCAGCGGGTCGTGCGACAGGCCCGAGAGCAGGGCGAAGCGGTCGTCCCCGCGGAGGCCGAAGGTCGCGGCCTGCCATTCGAGGAAGTGGGACAGCGGCCGGTGGGTGCCCACGATCGCCTTGGGCGTGCCGGTCGAACCCGACGTGAACGCGACGTAGGCGTGGGCATCGGGCACGACGGCTGGACCGGGATCGACACCTCGCTCGGGATCGTCGGACCAGGGCGCGCCGCCAATCCCGTCCGGCAGCTCGAGGCGGCAGCCAATGCGGTCGCGGAACCCGGCGAGCTCTCCGGTCGGCTCAGCGGTGCCGGCCAGGCCGATCCAAGCCCGCACCCCCGCCTGGCGCGCACAGGCGAGGAGACGGCTCGCCGGATATGCAGGGTCGAGCACGGCGAAGGCGGCGCCCGATTCCACGACCCCGAGCAGTGCCCAGACGAGGGACGCGCTGCGGCGGCCCCAGATCGCCACCACGTGGCCGGCACCGATGCCCTGCGCGCGCAGAGCGCCGCCGAGCCGCCGCGCCGCACTCTCCAACTCCCCGTAGGTCCAGCTCCGCCGCCCCTCGCGCACCGCCACGCGTGCTGCGTCGTCGAGGGCCCATCTCTCCAGCCGCTGCGGGATCGTCTCCGTGCCCGCCCTGGACAGCGCCAGCGACGGGTCGGGGAGACGCGGCCGCGCCGCCGGCGTCACCAGCGAGAGGCGGCTCACCGCCTCGTCGGGGCGCTCAACGGCCTGCCGCAGCAGCTCCTCAAGTTGCGCGAGGATCTCGTCGATCCGGGCACGGTCGAACAGGTCCGCGTTGTAGGCGGCCGTGAGCTGGATTCCCGTCGGGCGGTCGCCCGCGTAGAGCGTCAAGTCGAACTTCGCCGGCACCTCGGGGGGTGCGTGGTCGTCGCCGCCCGCCTCCAGCAGAGGCTCGAACGCCATCCCGGCCGCTGCTGCGGCGCTCACCTCCAGGTTCAGGAGGTTGAACACGACCTGGAACAGAGGCGTTCGGCCGAGATCGCGGGCCGGCTGCAGCTCCTCCACCAGCTTCTCGAACGGCAGGTCCTGGTGGGCGTAGGCGCCGAGGCTGACGTCGCGCACCCGGCGCAGGGCCTCGCGGAAGCTCGGCTGCCCCGAGAGGTCGGTCCGCAGGACGAGCGTGTTGATGAAGAAGCCGATCAGGCCCTCCGTCTCGGCGCGGTTGCGCCCGGCGATGGGGGTGCCGACGACCACGTCGTCCTCGCCGCAGAGCCGGGCGAGCAGGACCTGGAACGCGGCCAGCAGGGTCATGAAGAGGCTCGCCCCTTCGCCGCTGCCGAGCGCCCGGACCTCTTCCGAGAGCGCCCGGCCGAGCGCCCGGCGGGTCACAGCGCCCCGGAAGCTCTGCACTGCGGGCCGCGGGCGGTCCGTCGGCAGCTCCAGCACCGGCGGGCTGCCCTGCAGCCGCCGGCGCCAATAGGCGAGCTGTTCGGCGAGGGCGCCTCCCTCCAGCCAGCGACGCTGCCAGGCCGCGAAGTCGGCGTACTGAATGGCCAGCTCCGGCAGCGGCGATGGACATCCCGCGCGGAAGGCCTCGTAGAGTCGACCCAGCTCCCGCACCAGCACGCCCATGGACCAGCCGTCCGAGACGATGTGGTGCATCGTCAGCAACAGCAGGTGATCGTCGGCGCGCAGACGGAGCAGCTTCGCTCGCAGCAGCGGCCCTCGTGCGAGGTCGAAGGGCCGGGCGTTCTCCTCGCGCGCCAGGCGGCGCGCCGCCGCCTCGCCGTCGGCACCCGCGAGATCGGAGAGATCCACGAGCGGCAGCGCCACGGACGGCTCCGCGTCCACCTCGGCCACCGGCCGGCCACCGACGGCGTGGAAGCGCGTGCGCAGCACCTCGTGCCGGCGCACCACCTCGCGCAGGGCCCGGCCGAGCGCGTCCGGGTCGAGCGCACCGCGGTGACGAAGCGGCAGGAAGAGGTTGTAGGCCGCGCTCTGCGGCTGCAACTGGTCGAAGAACCACAGCCGCTGCTGGGCGAACGACAGCTCGCCCCTCTCCGAGGAGGGAGCACGCGCGATCGCGGCCTCGCGCGGCGTCTCCCGGGCCTGGATCTGGCGACTCGCCGTGGCCGCGAGGCCGGAAACCGTCGGCGCTTCGAAGAAGGCCCGCAGCGACACCTCGACGTCGTACCTGTCGCGCACGCGGGAGACGATCTGCGTCGCCAGCAGGGAGTGGCCGCCGAGCTCGAAGAAGTCGTCGTGGATCCCGACCGCCTCGACGCCCAGAAGCGCCGCCCAGGCGTCCGCCAGCGCCGCTTCCAGCGCGTCCCGAGGCGCCGCGTAGGGAGTTGCCAGCGCGGGCCGCGGATGCGACGCCGCACGGCCCGTCGCGGGAACCGGCTGGTCCGCCGGGACGTCACGGATCGACGACCGGTCGATCCGTGCCTGCAGGTCGGCTGTCGAGACCACCACCTGGGGAGCGACTGCGGCGCCCAGGACCCGCTCGAGGGCCGTCACGCCCTCGGCCGACGACAGGGCGAGGGCAGCCAGCCCTCGGCCGGCCGCAGAGCGAGTGGCTGGCGAGGCCGGCTGCCAGGCGTCCCAGTCGATGCTCGTCCACGCGTCGTCGCCATCGCGCCGCTTCTGCTGCGCGAGGCCATCCAGGAACAGGTTGGCCGCGGCGTAGGCGCCCATCCCGAAGCCGCCCAACACCGCCGACAACGAGGACATGAGGACGACGAAGTCGGGACGTCGCCCGCGGAGCAGCTCCTCGATCACGATCGCCCCGACGGCCTTGCCTTGGAGCTGCTCGAGGCAGGCCTCGCGGTCGAGATCGAGGAGCGGAGCGAAGGTGCGGCCGCGGGTAGTCCCCGCCGCGTGGATGACGCCGTGGACCTGGCCGAAGCGCGCCTCGGCCTCGACCCACACCTCGCGCATCCGGTCGAGGTCGGCGACGTCTGCGGCGGCGACGAGCACTTCGCCGCCGGCCGCCTCGACCGTGCGCACGCCGAGGATGCGACGTCGGGTCGGGTCCTCCTCACCGTGCCCGTGGACCCAGGCGTCCCACTCCGCTCGCGGCGGCAGCGCGCTTCGGGAGACGAGAACGAGCCTCGCTTGGTGCGTGCGCGAGAGGTACTCGGCGAGGGCGAGGCCGATCTCGCCGAGTCCTCCGGTGATGACGTAGGTACCGCGCTCCCGGATCCGGAGCCGCCCGGGCGAAGGCGGCGGCAGGCGCACCTGCTGAAACGTCTGCAGCCAACGCCGGCCGCCGCGGAGCGCGATCACCGCCCCCGCCTGCGGGGCAAGGCACTCCGCGACGACGAGGTCGAGCGTCGCCTTCGCCACCGCGCCCGTCTCGGAGGAGCTGAGGTCCAGCGCGCAGGTGGTGAGCGACGGCCGTTCCTGTGCCGCCACTTTCGCGAGGGCAAGGAGGCCGCGACGCTCCGGGCACGTCGCCTCGCCCCCCGTCACCTCGTGCAGATCGCGCGAGAGGAGCATCAGCCGCACGCCCTGGGCGGTGTGCCGGCGTCCGAGCGCCTGCACGAGGAAGAGCGCGCTCAGGAAGCCATGCTCGTGCTCGCGCGCCAGGCGCTCTGCGGACGGGAGCCCACCATCCGCGGGCGCGGCCGTCCAGGCGTGCAGCACACCGCTGGGGGTCCGCCCGCTCGCCTCGAGTTGGTCGAGGAGCGCGCGGTAGTCCTCGGGCGCTCCAGGGCGCAGGGTGAAGGCGTCGTCCCGCTCTTTCTGCAGGCGTTCGCCCGGCCGGGCGAGGACGACCTCGGCTCCGGCGAGCTGGAGGCGGTCCGCGACGTCGCGCCCCGGTCCCTCCTGATCCCCCAGCACGAGCCAGCGGCCGGCGGGTGCCGAGTCGCGCTCTTCGAGGCGCGGCGACACCGCGGAGGTCCAGGCGGGAACGTAGAACCAGGCGGCGACGTCCGTCGTTTTCGCCACGGGGGCGTCAGCGCGTCTGGTGCCGGGCTCGACCCAGTAGCGTTGGCGCTCGAAGGGGTAGGTGGGCAGGCGGAGGCGACGGCGAGGCTCTTCCCCGCGCACCTTCTCCCACTCCACC
>DATKME010000023.1:0-39770 GCA_035542035.1 Vicinamibacteria bacterium
AGAAACGTCGCAAGGCTCGCTTCCGAGTGGCCGGGCTGCGCCTTCTCGGGCGGGAACTGCCCCCGCTGGACGACAAACCGAATTTCAGAAGTTCATCGCATCACTTCCTCCCTCCGGACCAGCCTTTCCTGGTCGCACCGATCACGTCATCGTTCTGAACGAACGGCACCTGCGGCATCTGCTCTCGGAGTTCGTCGCCTACTACCAGGTCGACCGAACCCACCTCGCGCTCGGCAAAGACTCGCCCGTCGGCCGTCCTGTCGAACCGCAGCCCGGTGAGACTGCCACCGTGATCGCTTTTCCACGGGTGGGCGGGCTTCATCGCCGCTACGCGTGGCGCCGAGCGGCGTAGCGCCACGGACTCAACCGCACCGAACGCCTCGCCCGTCGCCGCCGCAGGCGACTCGCGACTCCCCCTGGCTCCATGCCCGAGAACGATCGTCGCCTCGCCCAGTCCAGGCCCCACTCAAGCCCCCGTCAGCCCGCGATCGGGTCTTGGCGAGGCACAGGCATGGTCTTGTACCGGGACGTGCGGCGGCACAGGGCTTGGATCAACGCTTGGCTCGTTCAGGCCGGCTGGGCTGAACGACAAGATCGAACGACTTCCCTCCGCAGAGCCGAACCGCGCTGAAGTGACGTACATCGCGGGTTACCAGGCGGTACACACCGAGTTCCTCGGCAAGCGCGACGACCGAGGCATCGACGAGCCCGAGCTCGAGGTCAGCATACTGTCGGTCGATGCGCATGGCTCGGCCGAGCATCGCCAGCGTCGGGGCGGCATACGTGAACGCACCACGCGACAGGTCCTCCATGAGGACTGCCATGGCCTCGCGTTCGTGGCGGAGGAAGTAGTCCACCTCCGAGAGTACGAGGCCGGGCACGAACCTGGCGCGGGATTCATCGATGGCCTCGCGGAAGGCGTCATGGTCGGGGGCTGCTTTCACTAGGTAATCGAGGAGCGCACCCGTGTCGCAGATGAGCGCGGCGGTGGTCATCGATGCCGATGGGCGAAGAGCTCCGCTTCGTCCCCATTCTCAGCCAGGCGGTGGCGAATGATGCCCGCCGCCTTTGGACGGGGATGCCGGCGGTACTGCTCGAGGACCAGCGCGAGGTGTTGGCGGATGAACTCCGAGCGCGAAACGCCGCGATCCGCGGCGGCCTGGTCGAGGAGTTCGTCCATCCCGGGGTCGAGGGCGATGGTGGTCGCCCGCTTATGCGCAAGTGCCATACAAGTACTATGACTCTGGTGTCGACGGAGCGCAACCTGTGTATGCCGAGAGGTCCACCCGGCAGAAGCGTCTTGGCGAGCTGAGCGACCGGCACGGCGATCCTAGTCGCCGTGTTGAGGATTCGCCGGCTCGATTGAAACGAGGCTTGGCAGTATCTGAGCCGGCGCAGGTACCCGCTCCTTGCTGGGACGGCTCGGGCCTTCGCTCGGGGCCTGGGCGAGCATCAGAGCCCCTGGCGACCCCGTTTTGCCAGGGGCTCCGGTAGCTGGTTCGTTTGGGGGTAAGCGCCATGGAAGTCAGGGCGCGGAACACCTCGGCGGAGAAGGCGGGATCGCGATCGAAGAGAAGGTACGTGAAGCGTCTGGACACGACGTCGAAGGAGGAGGCCTCCCGGAGCTGCTGGACAACCCACGAGGCGGAGAGGGATTCGATAACGCTCCAGTGGAAGACCTGGCGGCGTGCGCGTCCAATGGTGAACCGAACGTAGAGCGGGCGGAATGTGGCGGTGGGAACCACAAGGAAGTCCTCACTGCCGCTCACTTGCGCTTCTTCTTGCCGGTCTCGGCCGAGCGACGGCGCCTTGCGGGAGGCGCCTTCGACCGGGGGCGCGCCGCGGGCTTCTCTGCGCGCGCGGCGAGATTCTTTCCCAGGCCGTACCTCCAGCGCTCCAACTCGTCGGGCACGTGCTCGCGCATCGCTTCGAAGCCGCGGACGAGCCACGGCCAGAAGCAGGACTCGCCGTCCGCGCCGAGCCGGTCGGCGACCGCACCCAGCCGTTCGCCGATGTCCTCCGGGACGGAGCCCTCCAGGGGCGAGTAGGTGTTCCGCTCGATGAGGCAACCAAAGATCCATGCGGCCGCGTCGGGGATGTGGCTCGGGTCACGCTTCTTGATGGACCCGAGGAGATCCTTCCCCCGCCGCTCGATGCGGGCGATCACCTGGTCCATCGCCTGGTAGAGCTTCTCGTCGTAGGGAAGTGGGTCGAGCTCGGCGAGCCACTTCGGGATCTCGTCCCGATACGGCCAGACCTCCTCGAACCACGTCGCCTCCGCGGGCAGCCAGCTCGTGCGCAGGCTCGAGAGCAGCTCCGAGAGGACGCCGACCTGGCCCGCGACGAAGTCGGGCCCGATCGACGCCACGTTCTGCGATCGCCATAGCCACCGCAGGAGCCCCGCCAGCGCGGTGCTCGCCTGCTCGACCTTCCCGGAGGGCAGCTCGCCCACCTGCTCGAGCTTCACCGCCAGCTGCCGGGCGTACGCGAAGCACTCCGGCATCGACTCCATCGCGAGATCCCTCCTCGCCAGGACGGCGTTGCGCAGCAGTTCCTCCAGCCCGCCCTCGCCGGCCTTCGACGAGAGCCCGTAACCGCTCCGCACGCTGCGAGCCTCCAGCGCGAGGTTGATGTTGGCCAGCGTGGTGCCGAGCTCCGCCAGCTCGTCCCGCTCCGCCGCCGACGTCGCTCCGCTGACGGTGAACTCCGGCACGCGCCCGCGACGCTGCTGGCGCATCCAGCGCGCCCGCGTCGCGTCGAGGAGCCGGTCCCAGGGCGCTCCCTCGTGCTCCAGCGACTCGAGCAGCCGTAGCGCTCCCGCGAGGACGTTCGCCGCCTCGGCGTCCTCGTCGGGCGTCGTCTCCGCGAGCGTGAAGGCGAGGAGTGCGGCGGAGGGCAGGTGGTCAAGCTCGAATGCCACGCGGCAGGCGGCCGCCACCCTCCCACGCATCGAGGCGTCGGGCGAGACGCCCCACGCCGCGATCTCGCGCAGCAGCGCCGCCGCTGCGGCGAGCCTCGGGTCTTCGTCCCCGCGCGCGAGCTGAAGCCGGGCCTTCAGCCTCACCGCGTCCTGCTCGGCGCCGCCGCGGCCCGAGATCATCACCTCGAGAAGCTCCTCGCTGAGGAGCCGCGCCCGCGGCCCCGGGCTCAGCAGGGTGCGCGGGTCGCCGAAGAGCACTGTCGTCCCCCAGATGATCGGCGACAGCTCCAGCGCGAGCTCCGCGCGCGCGCGGCGGAGCGCCTCGCCGAAGCCCTGCGCCGCCGCGTGATCGACGAAGCGGCGCGCCAGCTCGGACGCGCCCGCGTCCTCGACTGGCAGGAGGTTCGCCACGACCGCGGCCGAGCCGGCGGCAAGGAGCGCAGGCGCGAAGCCCCGGCTGGCGCCGCCGCCCACCCATCGCGTCGCGGCGAGCTGGCAAGCGTTCACGTAGGCCGTCGGCGCGAGGGGAAGGAACGTCGCCGCGAGCTCGGCCGCGCGGAGGGGAGGGCCCTTCCACGGGAGCAGCGACTCTCCCTCCTCCGTCACGATCCCGTGCGCCGCGACGTGGAGGTGCGCGACCCACGGCAGCCGCTCGAGCAGGAACGCGGCCGAGACGCGCTCCGTCGCGATGTCGGGAGCGTCCCAGCCCCGGTCCCTAAGGCGCGACCGCACCGCCCGCACCTCGTCATCCGCGTGGCGCAGCCGGTCCGCGTACGGATGCGACGGCGCCTCCGGCACCGAGACCGCGAGGAGCCGCGGGTGCGGGATGCGGCGGGCCGTGCCCTCCACGCAGCGAACCAGCGCCTCGAGCGACGGGAGGCGCGCGACTTGGCGCGTCGTGCCGAGCCAGCCCGCCCCGTCGTGGAACAGCTCGAGCGGGATCGCGTCGCCGCCCGTGCGATGGTCCGGACACCAGAGGAGGACGCGCGCCCGTCCGATCGCCTCGCGTATGTGGCCCGGCAGCGCCGCGAAGGCGCGTTTCCCCACCTCCTCGAAGGTCGCGGTTGACGGTGGAGGGACGAGGTCCAGGCTCTCCGTGGCCTCCCGGGCGACGCGCGTCAGCTCGGCGGCCGCCTCGGAGAACCGGCCGTCGTCCTCCACGAGCTGGAGCGGCTTCCCGGGCTCCTGCGCGAGGAAGATCGTCCGCTCTTCCGCGGCGCGCGCGACGACGGCGCACGTGTCGCTCCAGCGGCCGAGCGCGAACGCGAGCCGCCCAAACCGGTCGGCCGCCAGCCGCTGCGCCGCCGCGAGCTCGGGCGCGTCCTCAGCGGAGACGGCGGGGACGGAGAGCCACCGATCGACGGGCGTGCGTCGGCCGACGCCGCCGTCGACGAGCATCGCGAGCCGGACCCGCCGGTCCGGCGTGCTGACGGCGTCGCTCGCCCGCGCGAGGGTTCGCAGCGCGACGGCCATCGGCTCGTCGAAGACCGCGCGGACCCGCGGCAGGTCAAGGCGGCCGTCGCCGCGCGTCTCGAGGCCGTGCAGCCGGTCGAGGAAGCCAGATACGAGGTCGTCGTCAGGACGGCCGTCATCGTCCGCGCAGGCGAGCCGCGCGCCCCACAGGGCGGCGTCCAGGGTCGGGTCGACGACTTCCCGGCCGGCGGCGAGGGCGCGCTCGAGGAGGCGCCGGCGGCGAGGGGAGCCCTCCTTGCTGCCGCGGGCCGCGAATGCGCAGAGGAGCGACTCCATCCCCGCGGCGTCGAGGTCCAGCTGACGCGCCTGCTCGACCGCCGCCGCCAAGAGCCGATCGGCCGCCTTCGGGCTCGCCTCGCGCACCACTGGGGCGACGTCGATCGGGCCGACCGTCCCGAGGCCGCATCGCTCGATCGCGCGAGCCGCGCCGTTCGCGTCCAAGTCGATCTCGCCCTTCAGCATGGCGGCGCAGCGCGCCGCCCCGACGGCCGACCCGACCCAGATGCCGGCGAGGTGTCTCCACAGGAGCTGCCGCTGGGCGCGCACGGCGGCGTCGGGAAGCGGCGCCTCGCCGAAGAGCAACACGACGACGTCCCGGAGCGAGCGCGAGAGCGCCTCCCTGGCCTCCGCGATCGCGCCGGCGCCCGAGGCCGCGTCCGCGTACGCCGCCCGCGCGCGACTGTGGTCGTGCAGCGCGTCGAGCGCGAGGCCGTGCAGCGCGAGGGCACCGCAGCGCAGCAGCGCGACACCACTCGCGAGCACCTCGGCGGGGACCGCCGCGAGCGCCGCCTCCGCGTCGGCCGCGTCGCGCGATGCGTCGAGCGGCTCGCCGAGGCGAAGGTGCGCGCCGCCGCGCGCGGTGAGGAGAAGTCCCCGGAGCACCCCGCGCTCCGCCACGTCCTGGGTGGCGGCCGTGTCGGCGAGGAGCCCGATCTCGGCGACGCTCGACGCCTGCTCGGACACGAGCACGTCGCCGTGTTGCCAGGCGATCGTCGTCGCGAGGCGCATGACCGTTTCGGCCATCTCCGGCTCGCGCTCGAGCAGCGACCGGAGTGCGGCGATCGCGTCCTCGAGTGCGGCTGCATCCTCGAACCGGCCGAGCGTCCAGTCCCGATACCGCTCGTTGAAGCGGTCGAGCCATGCGCGACCCTCGGGCCGCTTCGGGGAGCGCAGCTTCATGACGTCCTCCCGCGTGTTCGTCCCTCGGGAGGCGGAGCGGCTATGGTGGGCGCTCGCGCCGGTCGGGGACTATCTCGTACCAGAACGAGAGCGCCTGCTTCGTGAAGACGCCCGCCTCCGGGTGGCGACCGAGCCCGAAGCGGTCACGGTGCTGCAGCCAAGATGTGCGATAGAGGGCGATGGTGTCGCTGGTGGCCTTTCGCAGGATCTCGCCGGCGAAGTTGGCGATCGCCGCCGCGCTCGCCATCGCGGTGAAGACCGCCGCCGCCTGCGGCGCCGCCACGGCCAGGCCGAGCAAGCTCGCCGCGGCGGACTTCCACTCGTCGGAGCCGAGGTGCTTCGCGACGAGCGCCCCGAGCTCTTCGCTGTCCTTCCGGTCCCGGGAGACCAGGATCGAGATGTCCAGGAAGTGGGCGGGGCGGCCGTAGAAGATGAGCAAGCCAGGCGCGTCGATCGAGAGGCGTTCCCCGTCGCGGACGTTCGAGAAGCGCCATGTCCCCGGTCGGTAGAGCCCCTCGGCGGCCGCGGAGCCGTCGTCGCCCGGCCCGTGCACCACCATGGCGTCTAGCCGAATGTTCGCGCCGCCGAACCACTTTTTAGTGTCGTGGACGACGACGTCGTTCAGCCGCACGGCGAGCGACGTCCGGGCGCCCCTCACCGCGCGCGTCCCGAGCGGTAACTGCAGCGCCCGCTCGACGTCCGCGACCGCGGGGGCGCGCGCCTCGTCGATGAGCCAGTTCATCTCGCCTCCCCGAGCGTCGAGCCGCGGCGCGGGGCGGGATCACCCGGTCACGGCAATCCGGTACTTCCCGGTACCACGGGTCGTGTTGTAGTGGCGGACCTGCACCTCTACCTCCCGTTCGGACCGGACGCTCCGCCCGTTGTGACGCTAAGTCAATCGAACCAGCGGGACGCCTCCTTGGCGGGATCCGATCCGGGATGACGCGGCCGGCCAAATGGTGGATGACGCGGACGGCTGCGTCAGGGCAGGCGCCAGCCGCGGTAAGCGGCCTCCGTTCCCGTCATGCCCGTCGGCTTCCACCGAGACGTCGTTCGACGCGTCCGTCAGGCGCGTGGTCTCGCATGCGTTAGCGTCCGGGTCAGCGTAGCCGCCCGAGATGTCGATTTCACTGTAGGTTCAAATTCTCGAGAGTTGGTGCTCGGCTGTTGCTTTGCACTGCGAGGGTGGATCCTGCCAGGCAAGCCTGGAGTTCCGCCCGGGCCAGGACGGTGCGCCCGTAGGCCGGCCGCGCCAGGGCCAGCCTGTCCGTCCCATAAACCGCGCCGGCACGTACTACCGGGCCCCTGGGCCAGCGCCGACTCGAGGCCGATGTCGCAAGGAGGGTCGATGAGGTCCTGAACCGCCTTGGCTATCTTGGGTCTGCCGGGCCTTATTCGGGAAAGGCGAACCGAATTGTCGCGAAGTCTACGACGCTGCCAGGCGATGACGGTACTCCGCTTCACGGAGACGAGAGCATTTCGCCAACCGGCCCAAGTCTTGGACAGCCACGCCCAGAGGAGGCGCCGCCAGCAGCACCGGTGGTGTAGACCGCCGACTCGGCGCAGGCTTTGACGGTGGCCGCCGGGGTGGAGCGCGGCCCAACGGGTCGGCTCACGACTCCCGTCCGACAAGATCATTGTCGCGGGCGGGCCAAATCAATGGCTGCAGCCATCGGCGGTCAGTCGTTCTTATCCACCCAGTAGTTCCGGCGCGTGTCGTCGTCGACGTCCGGGTCGTTGTAGCCGCCCGTCGACTTGATCTGGGAGAACGCGTCCAGGAACTCCCACAGCACGAACGCCACCGCCTTGTGGATGACGCGCGACGGGTGGAGCACGTCGCTGAGGCCGACCAGATCGCCGTCAATCTTCACCGGCCCGATGTCCAGCCCCCAAATCTTCAGCTTGTACTCGGTGGGCGCGTAGAAGTACGTATTGTGGATGATGCCGGGGATGTAATAGACGTACCGCTTAACCCCGATCTTGCCCTCCTGGACCAGATAGTTCACGAATTTGAGGAACGCGTCGGCGGCGTTAGCGAGGACCTTGCGCAGCGCCTGCACGAATTCGACGATCCCGCTCACCGCGATCTGGAACACGTCGGCTAGCACCCCCAGCACCCACTTCAGGAAGGCGATGGGCGTGAGCGGGATGGGGTTGTCCATCAGCTTGGCGATCAGGTCCTCGAACTTCCCGGCCACCTTCTCCAGCGCGTCGAAGAGCGGAGCGATGATGTCGTAGAGTGGGCCCAGCTTCCGCTGCAGGAGTTGCTTGAAGTAGAAGATCAGCCCCTTCTCGGCGATGGTCTTGATGGCCTCGATGAACGAGTCGATCGCCTCCTGGATGGCGCCGAACCACTTCTTGAAGAAGTTGTAGATCGCCTTGAAGAAGTCCCTGATCGCGCCGAAGGTCGCGGCCGCCGCGTCGAGCACCTTCTTGATGGGCTGGAACCTGGGCGAGTCGAGGAGCTTGTCGACCATCGTGCCGAAGTCGAACCCGCCGCCCTTCTTCCCCTTCTCCGGCTCCTCTTTCGGCTTCTCCGGCAGCTCCTCATTGCGCTTGCCGTGCGGTGGCTCCTCCGCCTTGCCCGGCGGCTGGTCGGTCCCGATGCGCTTCTTCTCGTCGGCCCCCTTGGCCGGCGGCTTGCCGTCGCCGCCGGGGGGCGGCATCTCCGGCTCGCCCTCGGTCTTCTTGAGCCCGGCGCCGAAGTCGATCCAGTAGGTGAAGAGCTCGCGCGGCTCCATGATCACGAACTCGGCCAGGGCATCGCCCTCCCAGGTCGGCTCGTAGAGGCCGTCCAGCACCGAGAACTCGGCGTAGGGCTTGAGCGACGCGGTGATGCCGAAGGTCAGCACCAAGCCGACCCGGGCCCCGCCCTCCACCTCGCCCCGCGGGTTGTAGCGGATCTCCACCGTGCCGGCGGGGTTGACCACTGCCTTGGCGGAGACGGGCAGGGCCAGCCCGCCGCCGCCGCGCAGCAGCTTGGGGTGGAGCGCGAACAGCCCCAGGCCGATCCCCGGCTTCCCGACCAGGCCCGCCACCAGCATGCCGTCGAGCCGGACGGTGGCGACCGCCAGCGTGAAGCTGAAGTCGTCGATCTTCAGCCCCTCGAGCTTGATCTGCGGCGTCACCCCCAGGTCGAACGAGTAGTCGAAGCCGAGCTCGAACCGGGCGTCGAGGTAGATGCCCAGCCCGTAGATGCTGACCAGGATGATCTGCTTCTTGATGCCCAGAAGCGGCTTGTGCCCGTGCCAGCCGAGCAGGGTGATGCGCTCGACGGAGAGCGAGGCGTCGATGATGCCGGTGGCGGTGTTGTAGGTCAGCGTTCCGACCGCTACCATCCCCTCCTTGATGCGCACCCACAGCTTGCCGGAAAGGATGAAGGCCGGCTGGCCGTCCTTCCCCTTCTGGTACGAAAGGCCGAGCTCGGCCGCCACCCGGTCCTTGGTCTCGTCACCGACCTTGGCCCGGGCGCTTGCGGACAGCACCTCGAACGTGCCGTCCGCGTTGATCCGGCATAGGACCTTGGCGTCCTTGACGTACTTGAGCTTCTCGGTCGCCTCCAGGCCGAAGGTCGAGGTGATGCTGCCGTCCTCGCCCAGCTGCAGCTTGAGGGTGGGGATGCGCAGGTACTCGCCCAGCAGGATGGGCTTGTCGTCGGCCAGGGCGATGCTGCCGCTGTACTTTCCGTCGTCCTTGAAGCCGACGTCGATGACGAAGCCCAGGTCGCCCAGGCTCTTCGAGATCCGCTGCAGCGCCGGGATCTTGAGGTTGGCGGTGCCGCCGATCCTCCCCGAGTACTTCCCCTTGTCGTAGTCGAGCCCGCCGGTCAGCTGGCCGGAGAGGATGGGCGCCTTGCCCGGGTAGGCGAAGACCATCGACTCGTAGCCGAAGTGGGCCTTGTCGAGCTCGTTGTCGCGGATGGTGGCGTCGGCGCTGGCCTTGCCGAACACGCCCAGGTCGACGTCGAGGTGGACCCCGTCGGCGCTGAAGCTCCCCTTGTCCACGTCGTAGCTGAGGCTCTTGACCTTCCCGTGGATGTCGATGCCTCGCACCTTCCGGCCGATGGAGAGGTCGGCGGCGCCAATGGTGGTGACGTCGTCCGCGTGCTTGATGGAGACGGTGAAGGGCTCGAGCCCCTGGATGAGGTCGGCCACCGTGGCCTTGCCCTCCAAGCTCCACTTGCCGTGCTGGTACGAGACGGAGACGCTCCCCCGGAACTTGGCGGGGGCGGGCGCGTAGGAGACCTCCACGGTCCCGCTGGCCGCGAAGCCCGCGGAGAGGATGTAGCTGGCGGCGATCTCCGCCCTGTCGAGGTGGATCTTGGGGATGAAGCTCTCGCCCGGGTCTGCCCACATCCTCCCCGTCAGGCCGTCGTCGGTGAGCTTCGCCTCGGCGTGGACGCGCTTCAGGAACCTGTCCAGGCCGCTGGGCTTGACGTCGGCGACCCCGTTCTCGGTGGTGGCAACGAGCTCCCGGTCGAGCTCGGAGCTCGCGGCAGCCGGCTGTTCCCCAGGCTTGACCGGCGTGAGCTTTTTCAGAGTCGGCTTCTCGCTGGCGAGCGCTCCGCCCTTCACGTCCAGCTCGATCGAGACCTGGCCGGAGGAGATGGCCGGATAGCCCGGTTCCTCGAGCGTGACCTCGAAGAACCTTACCTTCAACCCGGCGTTCTTGACGGGCGGGTTCTCGAGCCGGTGGGTGAGGTTGGTGGCGTCGTCGAGGTCGTCGATGACCACATCGATGAACGGGTTCGTCCTGGTCCCGAGCTTGCCCTTCTTCTTGGGAAGCCCCTTGGGGACGGAGGGATCGACGTCGAAGAGATCGGTCCGCTTCTTGAAGCCGTTGAAGAGGGCCGGCATCCAGGCCTTCGCGACCTCCTTGTTCGGGAAGAAGTACTTCACTCCGGAGAAGACCACCGTCTTCTCCGTCTTCGAGTCCTCCGGATCCTCCAGGTAGCGCCCCTGGATGGGAGGCTTTCGTGTGAGGATGATGTAGTAGTCGGCGATCTGCTGGATCTGCTCCTTGCCCGGCTTGCTGGCGACCGCCTTCACCTCGCCGATAATGAGGTTGGTTCCCTTCCTGATGACGAGATCGCCGAAGCGGTCCTTCGTCAACCGCTTGTCCTGGAACAGGGGCTGGCCGGTCCCCTTCTCGTAACCCGGCCGGTTCTTCTTGACCCACTTCTCAAAGATGTTGCCCTGGATGCGCGTGTACGGCGGCGCGAACACCGCTGGCTTGATGACCTGATCAAACAGACCGTCGACGTCGTCCTCATACGCCCAGACGATCCGCTCCTCCATCTCGTCGCGAGCCTTGCCCAGCTCGTCGCCCGTGACCCTGGACGTGTTCGCGACCGGCGGCTTCCAACTCCGCTCCCAGGTGCGAATCTTCTTGTTATTGATGGCCTGGCACGCCTTCCGGTAGTCGCGCAGGGACTGGGCGTTGTCTTCCGGCGTCGGCTCTTTCCGGTCCGGAGTCGCGATCTCGTAGATGAACTCCTGGTACGGACCGGAGCCAGTGACGGCGTACTTGCGGGCCTCCTCCTCCTTGAAACCCACCTTGGAGAGGCGCCACTTCGAGCCCAGCTTCCAGATCGCCGGCAGCTCGCCGTCCAGCACGCCCGACGAGCCGCCCAGGGCGCCTGCGTAGTCGGCATGCGCGAACTTCTTGCCCGAGCTCCGCTTGTACTTGCCCTCCGGCTCGGCGTCCGGATCGGTCTCGTCCTTCTTTCGACAGAAGACGGGCGGGTCGCGATCGTCAAGCCCGAGCTCCTTGCCCTCCACCTTCCTGAGGAAGCGCTGGAACCGCCGTTCCCTCTCGTCGTCGAGATCGTCCTCGTCCACGTCGAGGCCCGGCGGGCCGGACGCGCGGTAGACGGCCGCCGGCGCCCGGGAGAGCCGCCATGCCGGACCTCCCGAGCGAGCGAAGTCCTCCGCCTCGCGCTCGGGCGAGGCGTCGCGCGCCACGACCGCGAGCGAGCCCGGCTCGAAGCGGGCCACCGGCGAGCGATGCCCGCGTTGCTGAAGGACGTGCGCCAGCTCGTGCGCCACCCTCGCGGGAGAGGGGGAATCCTCGGCGAAGAGCAGGACGTGGTTGGCGGCCAGGGCCCGCGCACCCAAAAGCTCGCAGACCCGCCGGGCCGCGCCGCCACTATAGACCTCGACCCGGCCGAGGGGAACGCGCAGCGCCCGTCCCAGGGCCTCGAGAATGGGGAGCGAGGATCGCGCTCCCGCGGCACGCACAGATTCGATGAGCGTCGCGGGGTCTCGCGCGCTCGCCGGCGGGGCAGGGCCGCCCGGGACGCCGGCCCTGCTCCTTGACCCGAGGTCCAGGACGGGACGGGCCGCGAGGGTACGCGGCCGCAGCCGAGCCCTGCGAGAGGGCGGTGCGGGCGCAGGGCGATCCGCGCGCCGCCGGACCGGGGGTGGCGACCGGCGCGACCCGGCGGGCCGGTGCTCGACGGCGATGCGCCCGAACTCGAGCGGCGCGGCCTGCGATGGGTCGCGGCGCAGCAACGGCGAGGCGGAGGCGCGGGGGTCGCTCTGCGTGCGCGGGGCATCACCGCGCCGGAGCGAGGGCGCCGTCAGGCGGGCGGGGGCCGCCGCCTGCGCCGGGCGAGCCGAGAGCGGCGACCCCACCTTGCTCAACCTGCACCTCCGGCAAGCAAGGTCCCGGTAAGTGAACATGGACGCAACACCCCTGCGCCGTTGCCGCCAATGGACGAGGTTCGCTCGAGGTAAAAGACGTGCTCGATCCCGTACTGCGTCTCGGTCCGGAGCGACTCCTCCCCGACCAGAAACGGCTCAATCTCCCGCAGGAGATCCCGGCGCGCAAAGGAGATCTCGGGGATGAACAGCCCCGGCCGGTATTCGCGGTTGCAGAGGACGCGCGTGTGGGGCGCGAAGGGGGTGAAGATCACCAGCACCATACGCCCGGTGAACGAGGAGACCGCGTTGCGTAGAATGCGCTGCCAGTCCTGGTTGTGCTCCAGCACGTGGCGCATGAACAGCCCGGGGGTGCACGAGGTGTACTCGCACAGGTCGACCACGGCGTCGACGGCCGGCGTCCGTGACCCGTCCACCCCCCGGAATGGTCCGTCCACGCAGCCCCGGAACCAGCCCGGCCCGCACCCCCAGTCCTCCACCGCCAGGCCCTGGAGGAAGGCCGCCCCGCGCAGGTACGTGGTCGGGTCCCCGTAGGGCCACGGCTCGCGGACCCCCTGGTGGAGCGCGTCCCACCGCCCCGCCGACGACTGGTTGAGGCTCATCTCGCGCCGCAGCACGTCGCTGGGCATGTGGAATACGTGGTCCAGCCGGGCGAGGTTGCGCCGGTATTGCGCGTCCGCGTCGGGACCCCATGCCCCGCGGTCGTGCCAGAGGTGGTGCGCCGTGAAGGAAAGGAAGAGGTGGCGGATGCCGAGCTTGACGATCTTGTTCGACATGAGATCGTCTTCGCCTCCCCACCCTTCCATCTCCTCGTCCCAGCCCCCACACTCGCGGAAGGCCCAGTGGGTCATGAGGACCGCGCCCCCGGTGAGATTGAGGCCGGTGCGCGGCACCCCTTCCCCCGGTGCCGTTCCGAGGTAGACCGCCTGGCTCGCCTCCCGCGAGAGCTCGATGAGCGTCTTGTAAGGGCTCACCGCATCGTGCCGGTCCAGCGCGGCGAGCGAAGCGCGCAGGCTCTCGGGCGAGCAGAGCACGTCGCAGTCCGTGAAGAGGATCGGCTCGCGCGGTGCCAGGTCCCTCTGCGCCCGGACGCCCGCATCGAAGCAGGCCGAGCGGTTGAACGGTCCCGGGTCGGGCAGGGACACCACCGCGTCAGCGCCCATCTCGGTGTGCGTCGCGTCCTGCTCGACCACCACCATTCGGCGGCAGAGCGGTTTCAGGGCGAGAACGACGTGACGCGCCGCCTCGAGCCGCCCTTCCTGACCGCCCCGAAACGGGAGGATGCCGATCATGAGGATCCCCGGCTGCGCCACCCCGACGGTGGCCGCCACGGGCAACGGCTGCTATGGAGACCTCCGTGACCGCGCCGGATCGCGTCTCGCTCGACCTCGTCTTCGATGTCCGGCCGACGTCCGCCTGGTGGAAGGACGGCCGGGTGGGGAGCGCACTGGTGGAGGGCCTGGCCGACACCGGCCTGTGGCTCAATTTCAAATTCTACGGTCGGTCGGGTGGCCGCCTGACCAGGATACAGCGACCGGAGGACCTGGAGACGCTTTTCCGGCGGTGGAAGCCGGGCGGCTACAGCCTCCTGCAGGACGGCCGGGATCCGTACGGCTCGCCTGCGCTGTCCGTGAACGTGCGGGAGGGATACTTCGATCTGAACCTGGCGGCCGCGGGCGAGGAGCTGAAGAAACGGTGGGCCACCCTGCTCGAATCGTTCGCCGGCTTCGGCCGCCGGCTGTTCGGCGCGCTCTCTGGGATCGCCACGTGCTCCCAGGGCTTCACGACCCTCGACGAGCCGTGGCCGCGGCCTCGCCCGCCGCGCATCCAGACGCTGTCCTTCACGCCCGGCTCGCTGCTCGATCTCTTCGATCTCGACTACATCCGGCAACAGGGCGCGGACCGGCAGGCGGAGGCGGTCGCCCGCGCCCCCCTGCCGCCCGGCGCCACGCGAACGCAGGACCGACGGCTGATCCTTATCCGGTGGGCTCGCGACGTGGCCGATCTCGCCTCCCTGGAAGCGGCCCGCATCGCCCAGGAACGATGGCTGATCGCCGAGGTCGGCCTGGATCGCGATCCCAGCTACTCCGAGGAGGGCGACCTCCTCGAAGACGCTGAGGGCGTCGAGGAGCATCCCTTGGTCACCTTCTACGGTCCATCCGGCCAGGTTGGCTACAAGGCGGTGGTCCCGCCCACGCTCGATCCTGGGCAGTGGGCGGAGATGGAGGGCTGGGCGCGGAACCGCCGCCTCCCTGACGGGACTCCCCTCGAACGCCTGTGCCTCATCGTCCCCAGGCGGGGGCTGGCGCTGGAGCTGCTCCCACGCGCACGTCGAGCCGGCATCGACGCCGTCCTGTACACCGACAACCAGGGCCGGTGGTGGAACCCCGCACCTCCGGGGAAGTGGCTCGACCAAGGCTAGCGCTCCTCCGGACCCTGCGTTCGGGTCTCCACCAACCCTTCGTTCACCGCCGCCCGCAGCGCGTCGTCGAGCGTCGTCCCGACCCGCGTCCACAGGACGAATTGGTGTCGCGCGGCGAGCCCCTCGCGGAGCACGTCGCGCACGTCCACGAGGCGCGCCACGCCCAGCACCCGCGCAACGTCCAAAAGCCTCACTTCGGTCGAGCTCCGCGGCACGCGCAGTTCCCACGTGGCAGGCCGCTCCGGCCTGGGCCTTCCCTCCGCGCGCCCGCGCCGGCCCTCCGCCGGCCCGGGCTCGTGCCCCTCGTCGCGGAGGGCGCGGGCCGTGCCGGCCGGCTGCTTCGGAACCGCGGTCGCCGGCCGCGCTGCGGGCGCCGGTGCCGGCCGCGCGGCCAGCGGCGCCGCAGGTCCCGCCTCGTCCGCCGCGGCCTCGCCCCCGGCCCCGGCTGCGAACGAGGCCGCGCGCTCGAGCCGGGCGTTCGCCCCGGGCGCCGGCGCACCCGGCGCTGCGCTGACGTCGCCCAAGGCGCTCCGGACCTCGGCTGCGGCGGCGAGCAGGGCGCCACCGTGCACTGCGGCGGCGGCACCGCCCTCCGCTCGCACCGCGGCGAGGGCGGCATCGACGGCCGAGGCTGGAACGGGGCTCCCCGCCTCCAACCCCGCCAGCAGCGCCTCGAGTTCGGCCCAGCGCGGCGCCATCCGCTCGGCGTGCGCCTGCGCCGAAACAGCGGGCTGGCCGCCCAGCGCCTCACGCACGCTCCGGACCGCGGCCAGCGCCGCCGCGATCACCTGCGCGGCCTCGCCGAGGCGCGCCGCCTCTGCCCCGAACGGCGCCGCGGCCGCCGCGTCCGGGCGGCGCTCGGCGCCGTTCGCCGCCTGGCGGGCATCCCCGGACCAGGCCGAGAGCTCGGCCACAACCCGCCGCAACCTCTCGAGCCGGCCGCCCCACTCGACCTCGGCGCGCTCCCGCGCGGCAGAGGCGGCGGCATCGGCCACGGCCTGGTGCCGCGGCACCCCGGGCCGCGCGCGGCTCGCCTCGAGGCTCGCCAGGATCGCCTCGGCCACGGCACCGAGCCCGTCGAACACCGGACCCCAGCCGCCTGCCCCCGATCCGGAGGCCGGTCTCCGCGAGGCCGCCGCAGCACGCGCAGCAGCGGCGGCCGGATCTGCGAGCTCGGCCGCGGCCGGCTGCTCGTTCGCTTCCGGCGCCGCGACGCCCGGCACTGCGGCGGTGGCCGCGGTGGCGGCGACGGTGGGTGCAGCACCTGCGGCGATGGCAACAGCTGCGGTCGCAGCCGCTGCGGCGGGCTCGACGGCACCGGCCGCGGGGGCCGCCGCTCGCTCCGCGGCCACGGCCGGCGCGGCGGGTGGAAGCGTCCGCGCCGCCGGGGTGCCCGCGCGCTGCCGACCGGCGACCGGCGCGCCCGGCGCCTTCGCCTGCACCTGCTTTCCTGGTCCGGCCACCGCCTGCGCCCCAGCAGCTCCCGTTCCGCGCTCCGCCCCAGCCTCCACCGAGAGTGTCCCGAACTCGAAGGACACAGGGCCGGGGCCAGGCCCGCCGGCGGCGCCGCGCCGGGCCGGCGCAGCAGGCGCGTGTCGCTCGGGCTGAGCCCGGGCCTGCGCGAGCACTGCCGCCCCGCGCCGGGGCGGCGCGGAAACGACCTCGCGCACGCGATCGGCGACCTTCTGGGGCGGACGCTGCGTCGGCATGAGTGCTTCCCAATCTCGCTCCTCGGCGCCGCTCGTTCACCCGGCCCGCGCCATCGGCCTCACGCCGAGCAACTCGCCCCACACCACCCAGCATGCCTCCTCGTCCATGAGCACCCCCTCGAGGTGTCGCCGGCCGGCCTCCGCCATCCGCCGGTGCGCCTCAGGGTGGAAGGCCAGCCAGCTCGCGCGATAGCTCATTTCATCCGAGTCGGCGCACATGAAGCCCGTCTCACCGTCCACCACCAGCTCCGGGAAGGCGTAGTCGCGCTCCACGATGGGGACCACCCCGTGCGCGTAGGCCTCGATCAGCACCCGGCAGTACGACTCTCGCGAGCCGCCGGTCTTGTGGATCATCGTGTCAACGGTGCGGAAGAACTGGGTGGCCGGGATCTCGTTGCCCGCCCAGGTACGCCAGTCGAGCGAGGGCGGGGCCGGCCCGATCCGTGCCGCCGCGTTGGGCCCGTAGCCGAGCACGTAGGTCTTCTTGCGAAGCGAGGGCGGGACCAGCACGCGATCGAAGATCCGCCAGGTGTCGGGCGCGAACTTGGCCCCGTCGTCGCGTGAGATCCTTCCGACGCGGTATTCGCCGGCCCACTCGCGATATCGGAAGGTGACGCGCGCCGGGTTGAAGTACGCCCGGTACCGCAAGATGGGGACAGGGCGGAGCTGCTCCAGCACCGGCCGGAGCAGGCGCTCCTGGTAGGCGCTGACGAACCCGAAACGATCGATCCAGCCGTTGCGGTGCGCGCGCCGCTCGGCCTCGAACGCCTGGGTCATGCAGTTGAACCAGACCACCTGCGCCGGGCGCCCGCGCTCGATGATCTCCTGCAACCGCTCGAGAAAGTTTCCGTTGCAGAAGCTGATCACGGTCCGGCTGCGGAAGACGTCGGGGCGGTACTCGTGGATGGCGCAGCCGCGGGAGAGGACGCTAGTCTTCATCGCCTCGTCCGCGCCGAACATCGGGACCAGGTGGACTTCAACCTCCCGCCCACGCAGGAGGTCGACGAGGTGATCGAGCTCGGTGTCGGCCCCGCCATAGCTGGACGGGAAGCCTGCGACCCATATTTCCAAGGAGGACCCCATCCCTGACTACTAGTTGATCTGCGAATTGCCAATTCCTTATCCGTACAAGCAAGCGTGAGCCAGACTTTCAGTTGCTGCCGAGATTGCCTGAAGTCCTCCAGGGGGCCCCATGCCGGCTGAGCTGAGCTATCCAGGCGTTTACATCGAGGAGATTCCCAGCGGGGTCCGCACCATCACGGGGGTCCCGACCTCGGTCACCGCCTTCCTCGGGCGCGCACCGCAGGGCCAGCTCGACGAGCCGGTCGAGATCCTCAGCTTCGCAGATTTCGTGCGCAATTTCGGTGGACTGAACGTTGACTATCCATTGAGCTATGCAGTGCGAGACTTCTATGCCAATGGAGGGAGCCGGGCGGTCGTAGTCCGCCTATACCGCGATCCCGCCCCCGGACCGGGCGTGAGCACCAACGGGTGCGCGCAGCTCTCGCTGCCGGCGGTGCTGCCGTCGTCGTCCTCCTCGTCGTCAGGCTCGTCGTCCTCGAGCTCCTCCTCCTCCTCGTCCTCGAGCTCGTCCTCCAGTTCCAGCTCCTCCTCGTCCAGCTCGGGCTCGTCCTCGTCCAGCTCCTCGTCGGGGTCCTCCTCGTCTTCCTCCTCGTCGGGCCCGTCGGGCGCGGGCAACCTCCTTCTCGAGGCGTCCAGCCCCGGCGACTGGGGAAACGAACTCGTGGGATGGGTCGACTACGCTGGGATCGACCTGCCCTCGACCGCGACGCAGGCACAGAAGGACGAGGTGGCCGAGCTGGCCGCGTCGCTCGGCGTCACCCCGACCGACCTCTTCAACCTGACCGTCCAGCTCCTCCCCGACGGAACGCCGGAGCGATTCCCGAACGTGTCGATGGCCGAGGGGGTGCGGAGGGTCGATCGCGTCCTGGCGACGAGCTCGCAGCTGGTCCGGGTGCGCACGGACTCGCCCATGACCACCAACGGCCGCCCCGCGGCCACGCCGGTGGCGCCCTCGGGCGCGGTCCAGTGGGCCACCGCCTCGGGCGGCAGCGACGGCCAGCTCCTCGACTGGACGGCCCCGGACGTCCTCGGCAGCGACGGATCGTCGGACGGGAAGAAGACCGGGATGTACGCCCTCGACAACGCGGACATCTTCAACCTGCTGTGCATCCCACCCGACCAGCGCTCCAACCAGAGCAACGACGACGTCCCGACCTCGGTGTACACCACCGCGCTGGCCTACTGCGTGGCGCACCGCGCCCTGCTGCTGGTCGATCCCCCGAGTCTGTGGGACAACCCCGACACGCAGAGCCTGCCGCAGCCAACGCCCCAGATCTCGGACGTCGGGCTCTTCGGCCTGCAGGCGCGCAACGCGGCGGTGTTCTACCCTCGGTTGATCGAGCCGGACCCGCTGCGCAAGGGACAGCTCGACGAGTTCGTCCCCTGCGGGGCGATGGCGGGGATCTTCGCCGCCACCGACGCGCGGCGCGGGGTGTGGAAGGCGCCGGCCGGGCTGGACGCCTCCCTCCAGGGCGTGTCCGCGCTCTCGGTCCGGCTCAACGACCTGGAGAACGGGCTGCTCAACGTCCAGGGTATCAACTGCCTGCGCGTGCTCCCCGGGGCCGGACCGGTGGTGTGGGGCTCGCGCACGCTGCGAGGAGCCGACCGGCTGGGGGACGAGTACCGTTACATCCCGGTCCGCCGGACCGCGCTCTTCATCGAGGAGAGCCTCTACCGCGGCACGACCTGGGTCGTGTTCGAGCCGAACGACGAGCCGCTGTGGGCCCAGATCCGGCTCAACGTCAGCGCCTTCATGCAGGGCCTCTTCCGCCAGGGCGCATTCCAGGGCGCGACGCCCCAGGACGCCTACCTTGTGAAGTGCGACCGGGAGACCACCACCCAGGACGACATCAACCGCGGGGTGGTCAACATCCTCGTCGGCTTCGCGCCGCTCAAGCCGGCCGAGTTCGTGGTCATCCAGGTGCAGCAGCTGGCCGGCCAGATCGCGGCCTGAGGAGATCGTCGTGGCCCAGTTCAGCGTCAACCCGCAGCGACTCGATCCCTACAAGAACTTCAAGTTCCGGGTGAAGTGGGACGGCAAGTACGTCGCCGGCGTGAGCAAGGTGAGCGTGCTCAAGCGCACGACCGAGGTGGTGAAGCACCGCGACGGCGGCGACCCGTCCACCTCCCGCAAGTCTCCGGGGCGCACCGAGTACGAGGCTATCACCCTCGACCGCGGCGTGACCCACGACCCCGAGTTCGAGGCCTGGGCCCGCAAGGTGTGGAACTTCGGCGCCGGCCTGGGCGCCGAGAGCTCACTGGCGGACTTCCGCAAGGACATCATCCTCGAGCTCTACAACGAGGCCGGCCAGCTGGTGATCGCCTACCAGATCTTCCGCTGCTGGGTCTCCGAGTACCAGGCCTTCCCGGACCTGGACGCCAACGCCAACGCGGTAGCCATCCAGCACATTAAGCTGGAGAACGAGGGCTGGCAGCGCGACTCGACCGTGGTCGAGCCCAAGGAGCCGACGCTCAATCCCGGGTAAACCATGCGCCCGCTCTCACCCGCCGAGGTCCTCTCCCTGTGGGAGCTCGGGTCGGCCCTCCCTCCGCTGGAGCGGGCCCTCCTCCTCCTCCGCGCCGCGCTCCCGGACCAGGCCCCGGGGGAGCTGGCGCGCTTGCCGCTGGGGCGGCGCGACCGGCTCCTGGTCGAGCTCCGCGCCGCGACCTTCGGCGCCGAGCTGCCCTTCTTCGCGCGCTGCCCCGCCTGCGCCGGGGAGGTCGAGTTCACCATGGGCGCGAACCAGCTCCTGGCGGGCGGCCCGCCGGAGCGCGGCGTCCCGGAACCGCGCGAGCTCCGCGCAGGCGAGGCCTGGGTCCTATTCCGGCTCCCCGACAGCCGCGACCTCGCCGCCGCCGGTGCGGCCCCCCCCGAGCGCGCGGAGGAGGCGATCTTCGAGCGCTGCGTGCTGGAGGCCAGGGTGGCCGGGGTGTCGGTCCAGGCCGGCGAGCTCTCCGCGACGGTCCGGGAGGCGCTGGCCAGCGCCATCGCCGAGGCCGACCCGGACGCCGAGGTGACGGTGGCTCTCTCCTGCCCCGCCTGCGGGCGCGGCTGGAGCGGCCTCTTCGACATCCTGTCCGTCCTCTGGTCCGAGGTGGCGGGTCAGGCGCGCCGGCTTTTGCAGGAGGTCGACGCGCTGGCGCGCGCCTACGGCTGGCGCGAGGCCGACGTGCTGGCGCTGCCGCCCAAGCGGCGCGCGCTCTATCTCGAGATGGTGACGGCATGACGGGCTATCTCGGCCGCCTCGTCGACCGCGCCGTTGGGCGCGCCGCGGTCCTGGAGCCGAGGCTGCCGTCGCGGTTCGACCCGGGGCGGATCCGCCCCTCGCCTTCGCCGGAGCAGCCCTGGGCAGCCGAGATCGAGGCCTTCGCCGAGCTCGCGGTACGGGCGCCGCAGGCCGCTCCCGGGCCTGCCTCCCCCGGACCGGGGAGCACCGCTGGTGCACCCGCCGATCGCTCGGCCCCGGCCGCGGAGGGGCGGGCGAACCGCGAGGCACCGGGGGCGCGAGAGCCGCTCGCCTCCAGGCCGCCGCCCGCCTCCCCTCCCGGGCCGGCACAGCGGGCGGGTGAGGCAGGGGAGGAGATCCACGCCCGCCTGCGCGGCGCGGCCGAGGCCGCGGAGCGGCTCCTCGTCGAGGCGCGCCGGGAGCGGACGGGTGCAGGCCGCGAGATCCCGGCTGCCGAGCCCCGGCCCGCGCCGGCCGTCTCCGCCCCGAAGGCGATCGCGCTCGAGCCGCGCCGCCCCGCGGAGCTGGCCGCGGCGCCGCGCCCGGACCATCCGCTCGCGCCGCGCGCGCCGACCGCGCCACCCCCGCTCCACGTCCCGGGCCGGACCGCGGCCCGCCAGGCACCGGCGCCGCGGGCGCCCGCCCCCGAGCCGCCGCCCGTCGTCCACGTCACCATCGGCCGCGTCGAGGTCCGCGCGGAGCCTCCCGCCGTGGCGCCGCCCGCTCGCGCGCCGCGCCGCCCCGCGGCCCACCTCGCGCTCGAGGACTACCTGCGGCGGCGGAACGGAGGCGGCGGTTGAGCAACGCGCTCGCCATCGCCGCCGTCACCTCCACCTTGCAGCACCTGCTGCTGCGGGTGAAAAACCCTCAGCCCGGCGATCCGCCCAAGGACCCGGCGCTGGTCGGCGCCGACGTGACGACCGAGCCGCTGCACCTCGCGCGCAAAGACGAGAGCAACAACCAGCTCAACCTGTTCCTCTACCACACCACCTACAACGCCCAGCTGCGCAATATGGACCTGCCCACGCAGACGCACCCGGGCGAGGTGGGGTTCCCGCCGCTGGCCCTCGATCTCCACTACCTGCTCACCGCCTACGGGACCGGCCAGGACGAGATCCTGGCGCACCGGCTGCTGGGCTGGGCCATGAGCATGCTCCACGACCACGCCGTGCTGCTCCCCGGCGACATCCAAGCGGCACTGCCGCCGAGCGATCTCAGTCGCCAGGTCGAGCGGGTCCGGGTGACCCCGCACCCCATCACCACCGAGGAGATGTCACGGCTCTGGACGACATTCTCCACCAACTACCGGACCTCGATCGCCTACCAGGTCTCGGTGGTGCTCATCGACAGCACCCGCGCCTCGCGCGCCCAACTGCCGGTGCTGGACCGGAGCGTGGCCGCCCAGGGCAGCACCGAGCCTCCCCCGCCGCCCTTTCCCGACATCGCCTCGGTCACCCTCCCCAACGATCAGCCGGCGGTCCGCCTGGGCGAGTCGGTGGCGTTCGACGGCGACCACCTCGATGGCCCCTCCCCAGCCGCCTCCTTCTCGCACCCGCTCCTCGCCACTCCGCGCACCCTCGCCGCCACGGTGACCGTCGGCACCCACGCGGTGGTCGCGCTGCCGAACGGACCGGCCGATCAGGCCGCCTGGCCGGCGGGCCTATACTCGGTGACGCTCACCCCGGGCGGTCCCGACGCTCCGGCGACCGGCGCCGTGCCGCTCACGCTGGCGCCGCGGATCGTGCAGATCACGCCGGCCATCGCCGTGGGCGGCAAGGCCAAGCTGGACCCGCAGGGCGGGCTCGGGCTCACGGTTCAGTTCAGCCCGCAGGTTCGGCCGGAGCAGCGGCTGACGTTGCTCCTCGGCGCGATCGCGGTGGACGCCGGCCCTCGCAGCGCCCCGGTCGCGCAGCAGTCGTTCCTGGTGCCGGCCGCGCCGCTCGGCCGTCAGTTCGTGCGCCTGCGGGTGGATGGCGTCGACAGCCTGGTCGTCGACTACGCCGCCACGCCTCCTGCCTTCGACCTCGCGCAGTCGGTGGAGGTGGTGCCGTGACCCGCGCGCCCGCCGGCTGGTTGGAAGCCAACCAGAGGCGGCTCACCGCCGAACTGGCGCGGGTGCGCGGGCTGGTGGCGCAGCAGCTGGGCCGCGGCGAGGGGCAGCCCGTTTTGGCGCGCGACCAGATCGCGGCCGCCACGCCGGTGCCCGGGCGCTCCGCCCTCGACGCGTTGTGCGCGGCCTTCGGGCTGACCCCGTTCGAGCGCGATCTGCTGCTCCTCTGCGCCGGGGTGGAGATGAGCTCGGACCTGGCCGCGCTGGTGGCCGCGGCACGCGGCGAGAACGGACGGCCCGGCGCGACCTTCGCGCTGGCGCTGGCGCTCCTCCCCGAGCCGCACTGGAGCGCGCTCGCCCCCGGAGGTCCGCTGCGTCGTTGGCGCCTCGTCGAGGTGGACGCCGCTGACGGGTTGACCCAGGGGGCGCTTCGCATCGACGAGCGCGCCCTGCATCACCTGGCCGGGCTCTTGGGGCTCGACGAGCGCCTCCAGGAGCTGGCGGTGCCCGTGCCGCTGCCCGACGAGCCGCTGCCACCCTCGCTCCAGGCGCTCGCCGACCGGGTGGCGGGCCTGTGGAACGGGAGGTCGGAGCCTCTGCCGGTGGTGCTCTCGGGTGAGGACCCCTCCACGCGGCGGCTGGTGCTCGCCACCGCCTGCCGGCGGCTCGAGCTGCCGCTCCACCTGCTGCGCGCCGCGGACCTCCCCGCCGCCCCGGCCGATCGCCAGCTGCTGGCGCGGCTGTGGGCGCGTGAGGTGGCGCTGGGCGGGGTGGGGGCGCTGCTGGTCGAGTGCGACGACGACGGCGAGCAGCCCCGCGCCGCCGCCCACTTTTGCGCGCACGCGGCCGGCCGGCTGGCGGCCTCGGCCCGGGATCCGGTCCGGCTCGCCGCGGCGACCGCCGCGCTCGAGGTGCGCCTGCCCGCCGTCGCCGAGCAGCGCGCGCTGTGGCAACGGGCGCTGGGCGCGCGCGCCCGCGACGCGAACGGGGCGGTGGACCGGATCATCTCGCAGTTCCAGCTGGGCCCGCTCGCCATCCGGGCGGTGGGCCAGGCGGTGGCGGAGGCGCTGGGGGAGTCGCCGGCCCGCGCCGTCGAGGCGGTGGTCTGGGACGCGTGCCGCGCCCACGCGCGGGTCCGGCTCGACGACCTGGCCCAGCGGATCGTCGCCACCGCCACCTGGGACGACCTGGTCCTGCCTGCGGCGCAGCTCGCCACCCTGCGCGAGATCGTCACCCACGTGCGGCAGCGCACCAAGGTGTACGAAACCTGGGGCTTCGCCCGGCGCGGCGGCCGCGGCCTCGGGATCGGAGCGCTGTTCGCGGGCCTGAGCGGCACCGGGAAGACCATGGCCGCCGAGGTGATCGCCGACGCGCTGCGCCTGGACCTCTACCGCATCGACCTGAGCCAGGTGGTGAGCAAGTACATCGGCGAGACCGAGAAGAACCTGCGCCGCATCTTCGACGCCGCCGAGGCGAGCGGCGCGGTGCTCCTCTTCGACGAGGCCGACGCCCTCTTCGGCAAGCGCGCCGAGGTGAAGGACAGCCACGACCGCTACGCCAACATCGAGGTGAGCTACCTGTTGCAGCGGATGGAGTCGTACCGTGGCCTCGCCATCCTCACCACCAACAACAAGGCCTCCCTGGACGGCGCCTTCGTCCGCCGGCTGCGCTTCGTCGTCTCCTTCCCCTTCCCCGACGCCGCTCAGCGGGCCGAGATCTGGCGCCGCGTCTTCCCGCGCGACACGCCCACCGATGGGCTCGAACCCGAGCGGCTGGCCCGCCTGGGTGTGCCCGGGGCCAACATCCGCAACATTGCCCTGGCGGCCGCCTTCCTCGCCGCCGACGCCGGGGAGCCGGTGCGGATGGCGCACCTGCTCCGCGCCGCGCGCAGCGAGCTGGCCAAGATGGAGAAGCCGGTCTCCGAGGCCGAGATTGGAGGCTGGGCTTGACCCCTCCGGTGGTGCACCTCCACATCGAGCGGCTCTTGCTGGACGGCTTCCCGCGGGGATCGTTGGGCAGCGCCTCCCGCGTCGCCGACGGGCTCGAGCGGGAACTGCGGCGCCTGCTCTCCGGCGCGGTTCCGGACGGCTGGCGGGGCGATGGCTCCCTCGAGCGCCTGCGCGCGCCGCCCCTGCGACGCACCCCGACCGTCCCGGAGCGGCTGGGCGAGCGCGTCGCCGCCTCGGTCTACCGCTCCTTCACGCGCGGAGGTGGTCGATGAGCGGCTTCCCCGGCTCCCCCCGCCTGGTCCGCGGCGGGCTCGTGATCATCGACCCCGACACCGCCGCGGTGCAGCGCTTCATCGCGCTGCAGTACAACCCGGACACCCTCACGCGCACCCTGCAGGTGCAGGGCGCGGGCGAGGGCGCGGCCCATGCCGAGGTGCTGCGGCTCAAGGGGCCGCCGGTCGAGACAATCCGGCTCGAGGCCGAACTGGACGCAACCGATCAGCTGGAGGCCCCCGACGACAACCCGGACGCGGTCCAGTACGGGCTCGAGCCGCAGCTGGCCGCGCTCGAGGTGTTGGTCTACCCGAGCCTGGCCCAGGTCCAGTCCAACCGCATCCTGGCGGACGGCGGCATGCTGGAGATCCTGCCGGTGGAGGCGCCGCTCACCGTCTTCGTGTGGAGCAGGAACCGGGTGATGCCGGTGCGCATCACCGACTTCTCCATCACCGAGGAGGCCTTCGACCCGGCCCTCAACCCCATCCGGGCCCGGGTGAGCCTCGGCCTGCGCGTGCTCAGCGTGAACGACCTCGGTTTCGACTCCAAGGCTAGCGGCATCTTCATGGTCTACCACCAGCAGAAGGAGACGCTGGCCGCGCTCGATCACCCCGCCGGCGGGCTCGGGGTGCTGGGCATCACGGAGATCCCATGAGCTTCCCTCCCAACCCGGCGCTGGCGCCTTTCTCCCTGCCCACGCCCAGCCGCTTCCCGGCCACCAGCCGCTACGCCCGGACGCCGGTGGCGCAGTGGACGCTCGGCGACGGGACGGTGATCTCCTACCTGCGCCGGCGCTTCGTCCCGGATCCGGCGCTCTTCGCCACCCTCCAGGTGCACGTGGTGGTGCAGGGGGATCGCCTCGACGCCGTCGCCAACCAGTACCTGGGCGACCCGGAGCAGTTCTGGCGGCTGTGCGACGCCAACCGCGTGCTGCGGCCTGAGGAACTGACCGAGGCGGTGGGACGCCGCATCCTCATCACCCTGCCCGAGGGCGTCCCGGGGCCGACCGATGATTAGGGGGTTTCACCTGACGCTGATGATGGGCGTGGGCGTGGCCCGGCCGGTTCCACGGCGCATCATCGAGTCGCTGGTCAGCGCCCAGGTGACCAGCACCGCTGGGCGCTGCGGGTTCCAGCTGGTGTTCACCTGGTCGAAGGGCTCGCCCATCGACGCCGACCTCCAGTCCGGCTTCTTCGACCCGTTGGTGCGCCTCATCCTGGTGGTGACCGTCAACGGCACGGCCGAGGTGCTCATCGACGGGCTCATCACGCGCCAGGACATGGCCCCCTCGGACCAGCCGGGGATGTCCACCTTCACCATCACCGGCTCGGACATGAGCGCGGCGATGGAGCTCACCAACCTCACCGGCCTCATCCCGTACCCGGCGATGCCGGCCGAGGCGATCGTGGCGCTGATCCTGGCCAAGTACGCCATCCTGGGCGTGATCCCGCTCGTCGTCCCGAGCCCGCTGCTCTTCGTCCCGCTGCCCACCGACCAGATCCCCAAGCAGTTGGGCACCGACCTCGACTACGTGCGCCGGCTGGCCAGCCGCGTCGGCTACACCTTCTATGTCGAGCCCGGCCCGAAGGTCGGAACCAGCATCGCCTACTGGGGCCCGGAGATCCGCTACGGCGAGGTCCAGCCCGCGCTCAGCATCGACCTCGACGCCGGGACCAACCTGGACGCGCTCTCCTTCTCCTTCGACGGCGTCTCCCGCACAGTCTACGTGCTCATCGTCTACGTGAAGGAGACCAAGGTCCCCATTCCCATCCCCATCCCCGACGTCGGCCTGCTCAGGCCCCCGCTGGCCGCCAAGGAGGCGCTGCCGCTCAAGTTCGAGCCCATCGATCCCAAGGAGGGCACGGGCAAGATGAACCCGGTCCAGGCCGCGGCGGTGGGCCTGGCGCGCGCCTCGCAGAGCGGGGACGTCGTTACGGGGAGTGGATCGCTGGACGTGGCCCGCTACGGCCGCGTGCTGCAGGCCCGCAAGCTGGTGGGGGTCCGCGGCGGGGGCCGCAGTTACGACGGCGTGTACTACGTGAAGAGCGTCACGCACAGCATCAAGCGCGGTGAGTACAAGCAGAGCTTCACGCTGGCGCGGGAGGGCGTCCTGCCGCTCCAGTCGAGGGTGACCCCATGAGCGTTCCGGAGGAGAGGCGCTACTACGGGAAGTACCGGGCCACGGTGATCGACAACGTCGATCCCATGCAGCTGGGGCGGATCCAGGTCTTGAGCCCGGACGTCCATGGCATGGTCCCCACCAGCTGGGCCATGCCCTGCGTCCCCATCGCCGGGACCCAGTCCGGCATCTACTGCGTTCCCCCCATCGGCTCGTCGGTGTGGATCGAGTTCGAGCAGGGCGACCTCGACTTCCCGATCTGGGTGGGCGGCTTCTGGGGGTTGCAGAGCGATCCGCCCGGGCTGGCGTTGGCGCCGCCGGCGGCGCCCCCCGGCGCCAACATCTGCCTGCAGACGGTGCAGCAGAACTCGATCCTGCTCTCCGACTCCCCCACGCCGCCCGGTGGCATCACTATCAAGTCGCGCAGCGGCGCCCAGATCACCCTGCTCGACACCGGCGTGAGCGTGGTGAGCCCGGTGCCGGTCACGATCAGCGCCCCTACCATCAACATCACCGGGTCCACCGCCATCAACATCACCGCCCCCACCGTCACCATCAATGGCGGGGCGCTGGTGGTCACCTGAAGGAGGCCCCCGTGCCCGGCGCGCTCTTCCACGTCGGTGCCGTCGCCCTCTGCCCCCACGGCGGGCAGGTGACCACCGTCCCCGGATCGCCCCGGGTGACGGTGCTGGGCATGCCCGTGGCCAGCATGGCGGACCAGTTCTTGGTGGCGGGCTGCGTCTTCACGATCGGCACCAAGCCGCAACCGTGCGTGAGGGTGCAGTGGCTGGCCCCCGCCACCCGGGTCACCGTCCTGGGCATGCCGGCCATCCTGGTGCCCGAGCCCGGGCTGTGCCAGAGCGTCGAGCAGATCCCGGCCGGGCCGCCCAACGTCGTCAACGTCCAGGCGCGGGTGACGGGGACCTGAGCATGCAGATCGACCACCCCTGGCGGCTTGACCGCGGCGGCCGGACCGCCTCCACCACCGACGAGGATCACCTGCGCGATCTCATCGAGCAGGTTCTCTTCACCACCCCGGGCGAGCGCGTCAACCGCCCCACCTTCGGCAGCGGGCTGCTCACCCTGGTGTTCAGCCCCACCGGCGTGGAGCAGACCGCCACCGCGCAGCTGCTGGTGCAGTCTTCGCTCCAGGAGTGGCTGGGGGACCTGATCCAGGTGGAGGGCGTGTCGGTCGAGGTCCCGGCGGAGGGCACCATCCAGGTCAGCGTCACCTACCAGGTCCGGCTGGACCAGCAGCGCCAGACGGCGGTGTTCCGGCGCGGAGGCCAGTGATGCGCGGCACGGGGGAGCACTAGAGATGGGGCTCAGGGTTCCCATCGACCGCAACGACGAGCGGCGCGAGCTGCTGCTCCTGTCGGCTCTCAACGGGATCGACGCACTGGAAGTGCTCGACAGCGATGCGCCGGCGGGCACGCCGCGCCAGCGCACGCTCGTGGTGGAGCTGTTCCGGGCGGTGCCGGCCGCCTTCACCGCCGACAACGTCCGGCTCTCGGGCGGGGTGCGGATCACGGGGGTCGCGGTCGCCTGGGCCTACGGCGCCATCGCGCTGGAGACCTCGGGCCAGGTCCCCACCGCGATCGTGCCCGCGGCCGAGCAGGCGGCGCTGGTCGCCTTCCTAAAGGCCCGCTACCCCGCCCCCGCCGATCGGGCCAAGGTGCTGGTGGTCCGCACCGGCACGGGAACCCACGACTGGGAGGGCGACCTCTCCACCTACCACTTAGAGGTCGTGGCCGCCGCGGCCGACGAGAGCGTCCCGCCGGGCTTCGACCTGAAGTTCTCCGGCATCGACTTCCGGTTCAAGGTCGAGTGCCCGCGCGACTACGACTGCGCCACCCAGGCGCCCTGCCCGCTCGAGCCGGCCACCGCGCCGCATATCGACTACCTGGCCAAGGACTACCAGAGCTTTCGCCGGCTCATGCTCGACCGTCTGGCGGTGGTCATGCCGACCTGGGAGGAGCGCCACGCCGCCGACGTCGGGGTGATGCTGGTGGAGACGCTGGCCTACGTCGGCGACGCGCTCAGCTACTACCAGGACGCCGTCGCCACCGAGGCGTACCTGGGCACGGCGCGGCGGCGCGTCTCGGTCCGGCGCCACGCCCGCCTGCTCGATTACCACATGCACGATGGGTGCAACGCGCGGGCCTGGGTGGCGATCGAGTCCGGGTTGCCCGACAGCGTGGTGCTGCCCGCCGGGACCGGGCTCTGTACCCGGCAGGACCGGGCCGGGCTCCTGCTCGATCCCGCCCGCCTGCAGGACGGGACCCAGGTCTTCGAGACGCTGCACGACCTGACGTTGCACGAGGCGCATGACCGCATCTCGTTCTATACCTGGGGCAGCTGGCACTGGTTCCTTCCCCGGGGCGCGACCGGGGCGACCCTGGACGCCACTGGCGTGCCTCTCTCGCTAGAGCCGGGCGACGTCTTGATCCTGGAGGAGCTTCTTGGGCCGGACGGCACGGCCAACAGCGCCGACGTCCGCCGCCGGCAGGCGGTGCGGCTCACCTCGGTGAGCGACCCCGGCCACGACGCGCTCACCGGCGCGGACTTCGTCGAGGTGGCCTGGGACCCGCGCGACGCGCTGCAGTTCCCGCTCTGCGTCCGCGACGTGGTGAACGAGCAGAAGACCCCGGACATGTCGGTCGCCCGCGGCAACGTGGTGCTGGTCGACGCTGGCCAGCAGGTCACCGGGGATCCGCCGCTACCCCCGCCCGCCGGCGATCTCCCCTACCGCCCCACCCTGCAACAGGTGGGGATCACCTGCCGCGTGCCCTACGACGACCCGGCGGCGCGGGCGCAACCCGCCGCGCAGGCGCTGCTCCAGGACCCGCGCCAGGCGTTGCCGGTGGTGGCGCTGTCCGGGCCTGGCGGCCCCTGGCAGATCGTGCCCGACCTGCTGGGGAGCGGTCCGCTCGACCCGTCCTTCGTGGTCGAGCAGGAGGAGGACGGGACGGCGCAGCTCCGCTTCGGCGACGGCGTCCATGGCAAGCCGCCGCCGCCCGGGGCGGCGCTGTCCCCAAGCTACCGGATCGGAAACGGTCCCGCCGGCAACGTGGGGGCGGAGGCCATCGCCCACCTGCTCGCCGGCGGTCCGGCCGACCTCACCCCGGTGAAGGGTGTTCGCAACCCCCTGCCGGCGGCGGGCGGGACCGACCCGGAGACCATGGAGGAGGTGCGCCAGTACGCGCCACAGGCGTTCCGCACCCAGGAGCGCGCCGTCACCGAGGCCGACTACGCGGCGGCGGCGCAGGCGCTAGTGGGCGTGCGGAAGGCGGTGGCCCGCCGGCGCTGGACGGGCAGCTGGTACACCGTGTTCCTCAGCATCGACCGGGACGGAGGGGCCGTCGTCGATCCCGCCTTCGCCGGCCAGGTGCGCGACGCCCTCGAGCGCTTCCGGCTGGCCGGCGAGGACCTCGAGGTAGAGGGCCCGGCCTACGTCCCCCTCGACGTGGTCATCGAGGTCTGCGTCGCGCCCGGCTACTACCGGAGCGACGTGAAGGGCGCGCTGGCCGATACCTTCACGAGCGGCGTGCGCGCCGACGGCCAGCCCGGGTTCTTCCATCCCGATCGATACACGTTCGGTGAGCCGGTGTACCTGAGCCAGGTGATCGCTGCAGCGATGGCGATCCCCGGCGTCTCCTGGGTCGATCTCTCGGATCCCTCGCGTGGCCAACGCTTCCAGCGCTTCGGGCGTCCCCCCGCGGGCGAGGTGGCCCAGGGCTTCATCGGCATGGGGCCGCTGGAGATCGCGCGCGCCGACAGCTCCCCCGACTTCCCCGAGAACGGCCGGGTGGACTTCCTCCTCGAGGGTGGCCTGTGAGCGACGGACCCGACCAGCGCGCCCCGGTGCGCGGATGCGACGGCTGCGCTGCGGAGCCGCCTGAGCCCGGCCTGGACAACCGCCCCGGGCTGAGCGCGCTCAAGTATCGCATCGGGACCTGGGGAAGTTTTTTGGCGCGGATGCTCGCCCAGCTCCCACGGCAGCAGGTTCAGGACGGCACCCAGACGCTCACCCCCCTGGCCGGCATCAACGCCCGGGCCGCCGACGATCCCTCGGTGGCGATCGTCGACGCCTGGGCGTTGGCGGCCGACGTCCTCACCTTCTACCAGGAGCGGATCGCCAACGAAGGGTTCCTGCGGACCGCGGCCGAGCGGGGCTCGGTGCTGGAGCTGGCGCGCGCCATCGGGTACGAGCTGAGCCCGGGAGTCGCCGCCGCCTCCTACCTGGCGTTCACGGCCGACGACACCCCCGCCGCGCCGCTCTCGCCCGGAACGGCCCCCACCGCGCCGCCGCCCCCGCGCACGGCGCTCATCCCTAGCGGCTCGCAGGTGCAGAGCGTGCCCGGACCGGGGCAACAGGCCCAGACCTTCGAGACCCTCGAGGACCTGGTGGCCCGCGCCGACCTGAACGAGCTGCGACCGCGGCTCACGCAGCCGCAGCTTCTCGACGTCGCCGACATGAGCGTGCCCGAGGCGCTCCGCGCGCGGGCCCTCCGGGCGGCGCAACCCAAGGCGGGCGGCGGGGGCGGCGTCGCCATCGGTGGGGGAGGCGGCGGCCTCGGCGGCGGCGGTTTGGGCGGAGGAGGCGGGCCGGGCGGCGGAGGGGGGAAAGGCCACGCCCCGGCCGGAAAGATGCTCGAACTGGTGGGCGCCGACGGCGACTCCGTGCTCGCGAACTGGATCTACCTGACCGGAACGAGCACCCAGCTCCAGGCCGGCGACTTGGTGCTGGCGGTGATGGGCACGAAGATGCTGCCGGTGCGGATCCTGTCGGTGCGGGTGGACGACCTCGCCCAGCAGACCGGGATACAGATCAACCCCGGGACGGACCCCTTCCTCCCGAAGCTGCCGCCGCCCCCCTATCCACCCCCCGCCACCACCGGCCGAATCGATCTCGCGCCGCTGACGCTCGATGCCGCCACCGTGTCGGACAGGATCGTGGGCAAGATCTGGGACGAGCAGAGCCTGGCGGCCTTCTGCTCGATCCAGCGGTGGGATCCGGCCGAGGTGACGCGCCTGGTCGCCGGCGTCCTCGCCGGCCAGGCCGCCTCCTCGCAGCTCGTCGCCTTCCGCCAGAGGTTGGCCTGCTTCGGCCACAACGCCCCCCCCTACGCTCAGGTGCGGCTGCAACCGGTGCCCGATCCGAGAGTGATCAAGGGCGTGCTGGACGAGTTCAACCCCGGGTCGCTCGACGACTACCGTGCCGACGAGGACTCGATGACCGCCGACATCGCCTACTGGCTCACCGCCCAGCCCTCGCCCGATTTGAACGACTGGGATGCGAACCCCCGCTCCGTCTGGGAGGACTCGAAAGGCAATGATCGCACCGCGTTTGACGTGTTTTTGGAGCGCGCCGTCCAGAAGGTAGTTCCCGGCGGGTGGGCGCTCTTCGAGGGTGCCTCGAGCCAGGAGGCCTACCGGGTCGGCGACGTGGGCGAGCAGACCCTCACCGACTTCTCGCTCACCGGCCGTGCCACCGGTTTGGACCTCGTCACCGGCGCGCTCGGCAGGGACCGCTCGCTGAAGGTGCGCGAGACCACCGCCTACGTCCAGAGCGAGGCGCTGCCGCTCGCGCCCTTGCCGGTGCTCGATCCCATCGAGGACCGGAGCGGCGGCGCGCCGGAGGGTGCGTTCGCGATCCAGCTGGACCGGATGGTCCTCGGCCTCTCCCTCGGCCAAGCCATCCTGCTCACCGGCACCACCCTTGACGACCAGGGCACCCCCGGCCTGGTGAAGAGCGAGGTGGCCCAGCTCGCCGCCGCAATCCACGCCGGCGGGTACACGACCCTCTACTTCGCCAGCCGGCTCGCCAACCGGTACGTGCGGTCCACCCTCACGCTCACCGCCAACGTGGCGCCCGCCACCCATGGCCAGACGGTGGCGCGCGACATCCTGGGCAGCGGCGACGGAAGCGCCGGGAACCAGCGGTTCACGCTGCAGAAGCCGCCCCTCACCTGGGTCTCCGCCCCCACCGACACCGGCCGGAAGAGCACGCTCACGGTGAGGGTGAACGACACCGCCTGGGAGGAGGTGCCCTCGCTCTACGGGCTTATGCCCGACGCCCGGGCCTACGCCATCCGCACCGGCAACGACGGCTCATCCACGGTGGTGTTCGGCGACGGCAACTCCGGGGCTCGCCTCCCCACCGGGCAGAGCAACGTGGTGGCCACCTACCGGAGCGGCATCGGACTGGCCGGGCAGGTTGGCGCCGCGAGCCTCTCGGTCCTGATGAGCCGCCCGCTCGGGGTGAAGGGCGTCACCAACCCGCTCCCGGCCAACGGGGCAGCCGATCCCGAGACCCTCGACGGCGCGCGCCTCAACGCCCCGGTGACGGTGCTGACCCTGGGCCGGATCGTGTCGCTGGAGGACTACCAGGACTTCGCCCGCGCCTTCGCCGGGGTGGGCAAGGCCCAGGCGGTGGCGCTGTGGGACGGCCAGTCACAGGTGGTGCACCTGACTGTCGCCGCCGCCGACGGCACCCCGCTCGACCCTACCAGCATGCTCTACCAGAGCCTCACGCAGGCGATCCTCGAGGCCTCGGACGGGATCGAGCGCGTCCGGGTGGACGGGTTCCAGCCGCGCAAGTTCCGGGTGGAGGGCACGCTCACCATCGATCCGACCCTGGAGGCGGCGCCGGTACTGGCCGCGGCCACCGCCGCGTTGCAAGACGCCTTCAGCTTCGCGCGCCGCAGCTTCGGGCAGCGCGTCACCAGCGCCGAGGTGGTAACCGTCCTCCAGTCGGTGCCGGGGGTTTTGGCCTCCAACCTCACCACCCTGGTGGCGCTGGACGCGTCCGGCGCCGATCAGGGGAGCGGCGTGCAGAGCATCCTCCCGGCGGCCGGCGCCCACTGGGAGAACGGCGCCGTGGCGCTGGCCGAGCAACTGCTCCTCCACCCCACGGGCGTGAAGCTCTCCGCCGGAGGACGGACATGAGCGGCGAACGGCTCTACGGGCTGCTGCCCGCCATCTACCGCCGCCGCGACGCCGCCATCGGCTCGCCGCTCCGGGCCCTGCTGGCCGTGCTAGAGGGCACCGCCGACGCGCTCGAGGCGGACATCGCGCTGCTCTACGAGAACTGGTTCATCGAGACCTGCGACGAGTGGGTGGTGCCGTATCTGGCCGACCTGCTCGGCGTCCACGGGCTGAACCCGGTGGCGGCGCGCACCAACAGCCAGCGCGCCTATGTCGCCAACGTGCTCTCCTACCGCCGGCGCAAGGGCACCGCGGCCATGCTGGAGCAGCTGGCTCAGGACCTGACCGACTGGGCCGCGCACGCGACCGAGTTCTTCCAGCTCCTCTCCACCACGCAGCATTTGAACCACCCGCGGCCCCAGAACCTGCGCACGCCCGACTTCCGCCAGGACGCGCTACTCGGGCTCCTGGGCGGGCCGTTCGAGGCCGCGGCCCACACCGGCGAGGTCCGCCGCATCGCCAGCGACCGCGGCCGCTACGGCATACAGAACGTGGGGCTGTTCCTCTGGCGCCTGGACGCCGATCCTCTGTCGGGCACGGACGCCGCGCCCGCCGCCGAGAAGCCGGGCGAGCCGGGGTTCTTCCGGTTCAGCCCGCTCGGCCAGGACCAGCCGCTCTTCAACCGCCGCCGCGTGGAGGAGGACGTGTCGAGCCTCTCCACCGAGGACCAGGTCCCCGGCCCGCTCCGGCGCCGCGCGCTCCTCGACGACCTGACCGCGTTCCAGGCCATCCGCGCCCGGCTCGGCCCCAAGGCGCCGCCCGACAGCCTGTACTTCGGGACCCGCCCGGTGCTCTCGCTGTCGGTGAACGGCACCGACCTGCCGGTCGAGGCGCTGTGCATCTGCGACCTGGCCGGCTGGAACCGCCCGCCCGACGTC
This sequence comes from Vicinamibacteria bacterium, assembly GCA_035542035.1. Lineage (GTDB taxonomy): Bacteria > Acidobacteriota > Vicinamibacteria > Fen-336 > Fen-336 > DATBSL01. The sequence goes on from DATKME010000023.1 coordinate 34,935, forward strand.
ACTCCGCTGGCCGGGACCTGGCCGGCCGGATCGGTGGCCGTCGATCCGCTGCTGGGGCGGATCGCCTTCGCGAAGAGCGTCGCCCCGACCGCACCACCGCAGGCGAGCCACCACCGGGGCTGGCCCGGCGCGCTGGGCGGCGGCGGCTATCCGCGCCCGGCCCCGCTGCCTGCCTCGGCCGCGCCGGTGACCGGCGGCGGCGGCGCGCTGGCGGCGGCGCTGGGCGGTTCGCTCCCCTTCGCGGCTATCTCCGCCGACAACCAGCAGAAACGCATCGATCCGCTCCGCGTCCGCACCGGGCGGGAGCCGGAGGGGGGCACGCAGACGCCGATGGTGGACCGGCTGGCGGAACTGCTCGCGCTGGCGGGCCAGAGCTGCATCGTTGAGATCGGTGACAGCCGCACCTACTCGCTCTCCGCCCTGAGCGTTCCGGCCGGCTGCGTCCTCGAGATCCGCGCCGCCGACGGGCAGCGGCCGCTTTTGGCCCTGCAGGACCCGGCCTCGATCACGCTCGGCCAGCAGGCGGTGCTGATCCTGAACGGACTGGTGGTCTCGGGGAAGACCCTGGCCGTCGCCTCGGCACCGGAAGCGGCGCTGGTGCTCGAGCACACTACCCTCGTGCCCGGCCTGGCGTTGGGCCCCGACGGCACCCCGGCGTCGCCCGCATCGCCGTCGGTGCAGGGCCCGGCCGGCCCGGGGCGCTTCGACCTCTTGCTCTACCGGTCCCTCTCCGGTCCGGTGGCGGTGTCAGGCACCGATGGCTACCTCTTCCTCGAGGAGGCGATCCTCGACGCCGCCGACGGTGCCCTGCCCGCGCTGTCCGCCGCGCACGCCTCGCTGGCGCGGACCACCGTGCTGGGCGCGGCCGGCGTCGAGGTGATGGATCTCGCCAGCGACGCGATCTTCACCGACCTCTTGACCGTGCAGCGGGTGCAGGAGGGATGCGTCCGGTTCAGCTTCCTCCCCGACGGCTCCCGCGCACCCCAGCCCTACCGCTGCCAGCCCGCCCTGGCGCTAGAGACTTGGGCGGCGACGCCAGAGCCGAAGCCCGAGCGCGAGGTGCTCCTCTCGCGCATCGTGCCGTCTTTCACCTCGGTGCGATATGGCGCGCCGGGGTACGCGCAGCTCACCCCGACCTGCGCACCCGAGGTGCGCCGCGGAGCCAGCGACGAGGGGGCCATGGGGGCCTTTAGCTTCCTGCAGGAGCCGCAGCGCGAGGACAACCTGCGCACCAGCCTGGACGAGTACCTCCGCTTCGGACTCGAGGCGGGGCTCATCTTCGTCACCTGAGGGGACACGATGAAGGGCGACTTCACCGCAATCCGCCGCTGGCCCTTTAAGCACTACACCAGCGTCCGCATGCAGCAAGGGCGCGTCCAGCTCGACACCGACTGGAACGATCAGGTGGAGCTGCAGAACCACCTCGACCGCAGCGAGACGGTGGACGTGATCGGCTCGGCCGGCGGCCCCAAGGGGCCGGACGGGGGCTTCCGGATCGACAGGACGCCGGACGGGAAGGACCTCACCATCTCCCCCGGCCGCTTCTGGGCAGACGGCCTGCTCTGCGAGCTCTCGGGCGGCGCCAGCTATCTCGACCAGCCCGACCTGCCCGCCCCGCCCTTCGTCACCTCCGGGGCGCTGACGCTCCCGGACGGGACCTACCTGGCCTACCTCGACGTGTGGGAGCGCCTGGTGACGGTGCTGGAGGACCCGGACATCCGCGAGCCGGCGCTGCGGGGCGCGGACACCACCACGCGGACCCAGGTGGTCTGGCAACTCAAGCTCCTGCCGGTCGCCGATCCGAACGGCACCGGCACCTGCGACACCGCCTTCCCAGAGTGGCCGCCCGCGGCGCCGGCCGGCAAGGTCAGCGCCCGCGCCACGGTTCCGTCCACCGGCACCGATCGGTGCACGGTCGAGGCCACTGGTGGGTACCGGCGGCTCGAGAACCAGCTTTACCGGGTGGAGATCCACGCCGGCGGCACACGCGCCTCGGGCGCCACCTTCAAGTGGAGCCGCGAGAACGGCTCGGTGGTCGCCTCCTGGACCCAGCTCACCGGGGACGTGCTGGGCGTCTCGAGCCCCGGTCGCGACCGCGTCCTGGGGTTCGCGGTGGGTGACTGGGTGGAGCTGACCGACGACGACCGCGAGCGGACCCAGAAACCGGGGGTGCTGGTCAAGCTCAGCCAGGTGGCGGACACCGCGCTCACGATCGATCCCACCACCTTCGATCCCCCCGGCACGGTCCTGAGCTACGGCGACTTCAGGTCCAACCCCAAGGTGCGCCGATGGGAAGCGGACCTGCCCAGCGCCGCGTCGGCGGCGCGACCGCTTCTCCCCAACCCGGCCGGCGACGGCTTCATCGATCTCGAGGACGGCGTACAGGTGAAGTTCGAGGACGGCGACTACCGCACCGGCGACTATTGGGTGGTGCCGGCCCGGACCGTGCTCGGGGACGTGATCTGGCCGGTGGACCCGGTCACCAAGTTGCCGGTGCCGGAGCCGCCTCTCGGCGTCGAGCACCACTACGCCCGGCTGGCCGTGATCCGCAAGGCCGGCGCGAACCTCAACGTCACCTCCTGCTACCCGCAGTTCCCGCCGCTCACCGACATCGCCGCCTCGGACGTCTCCTTCGACAACACCAGCTGCTCGTTCTCGCCCGCGGCCACCACCGTCCAGGAGGCGATCGACGACCTGTGCCGCCGCAGCGGGGGTGGCTGCCACCTGGTGGTCGCGGCCGGGACCGATCTCCAGGCCTTCTTCGACGGGCTGGCACAGCAGAACCTGACCAGCGTGGCCGTGTGTCTCACCGTCGGCACCTGGAACCTGGACAAGGCGGTGCTGGTGAAGCTCAGCGGCGACGTGGTGGTGAAAGGGAGCGGACCGGCCACCCGCCTGGTGGCGGCAAAGTCCGAGACCGCGCTCGAGTTTTTGGGGTGCTCGAGCGCCGCCGTGAGCGACCTCTTCGTCCAGACCGGCGTCACCGGCACCAAGGCGATCGACCCAGCTTCGCAGCACCTCAATGGTTCCCTGCAGTTCCAGGGCTGCGGCGCGGTGACGGTGGAGCGGGTGGGGGCGCAGTGCGGGGCCGGCATCGAGCGGGCCGCCGCCTGCATCGCGGTCCGGCCCGATCCGGCCAGGCCGGCCCCGACCCGAGTGCGGCTGCGCAGCTGCGACCTCTCCGTCGGTCACCGGCAGGTCGGGATCCTGCTCGTGAACGCCTCCCGCGCGCAGGTTGAGGACAACGCCATCTCGGTGCTGCCGCGGCCGGGGAACCTCGGGGTGCTGAACGGGCTCAGGCAGAACAAGGCGTACCGGGCCATGCTGCGCAAGCGCCTCTTCTCCGGCGTGACGGTGGCGGCGGATAGCGCCGCGGCGCGGGTCAAGGCCGCGCAGCGCGCTGGCGCGGGCACGCTGGCGCTGTCGCTGGGCGGCCACCTGGTCACGCTGCAGACGCAGGGGCCGGTGCTCGGGGCACTGCGGGACACGATCACCAGCGTGGCCACCAAGCTGGGCGCACCGACCGAGATCGTCGACCTGGGCGCCATCGCCACCCAGATCCGGGTGCTGCGGGCCGCGCCCGGCGCTGCACCGGCGCCTCACGTGGCGCCTGCACCGCCCGGCGGGGCCGCGCCGGCCCCCGGCGTGGCCGTCCCACCCGCCGGCCCAGCGGCCCCATCACCCACGGGCGGCGCTCCCGCCCCCGGAACGGGAGTCGCCGTCCCGCCCGGCGGCGTCACGAGGCTCGATCCCGCGGTGCTGAAGTCGCTCGAGTCCTTCGCTGGCGCACGCATGCCCGCCGACAACGTGCTGAAGGCGATGCGCAACGTGGTGACCTCGCGCGTCATCCGCCAGCGCATCCACCAGATCGCCAAGGAGGTGCTGCTCGCCTCGGGCGGGGCCAACTTCAAGAACTGGTTCGGCTCGCTGGTGGCCGGATCTCCGGCCTCCGCCTACCAGGGGATCACGGTGGTCGGGACGCAGGCCGACGAGGTGCGGCTAAAGGACAACACCATCTCCGGCGTGCTGCAGGGCATCCACGTGGCCGTGAGCCAGCCCGGCACCCAGCGGCTGCAGGGCGGGAATCTGTGGATCGAGGACAACACCATCCAGGTGATCCAGCCCCAAGACTTCAAGGGCGAGCGGCACGGCATCTTCGTGGGGAACTTCCAGAGCCTGGTCATCCAGGGGAACCATCTCTCGCTCCAGCGCCTCGGCATAAACGACGCCATCGATGGCATCCGCATCTACGGCCTGCTCGGCCCGCGGGTGGTGGTGGAGAACAACTTCATCGATCAGTTCACCCGTTCCATCTGGGTTCACCCATTGAACCCCGCCGACGCCCCTCACGCGCTCTGGCTGGTGTCGCGCAACGCGTGCAGCCACGCCTCGGTGACGGTGGTCCCGGAGAATGGAGTCCAGACCGGAGACCTGAACATCGGCTGACGGGCCGACCGGAATGGGACGTTGCCGACCGGTGCGTCGCGCGCTAAGAAATCGTCGCCTGTCGCATTCTGCTGGTAGCAGCCGGGCGTAGGCTCGGGACGGTTCGAGTCCGGCGGCAGGCAAGCCTTTCGGCTCTCCCCGGGCTGTCGCGGGTCGAGGGCCCACTGGTTGGCGACGCGTCGGCCCACGCGGCTGTGGCTACCGAAAACCCCGTCTGGGTGCTCGGAGCGGCGGCCTGCAGTGGGGTGAAGTCGTCGACGACGAGGTTGCGCAGTCGGCGCCCCGTGCCTTGCTCGCGGTCGAGTGCTCCGCACATGGGAGTGCGCGAGCAAAAGGGCGGACGCCCCCCTTCGCCTCCGTCAGCGCATCACGCGGCAGCGCGCTCGTAGC